>CAVRPF010000009.1:0-484918 GCA_963723015.1 Bryobacterales bacterium | reverse complement strand
CAAGGGATACGGTTTCCTAAGACGCATAAAATTGTTTTGGGTCACCGAACGGACGCGCGATGCGTGGATAAAGACGTCGCGCGTGCGGATCGGCGACTCCATGAAGGCAGCCACACGCGCCATCACATCGGGCATTCCGTTTTGTCGAGCACGTTCACAACGGCGGGCGTGTGGCGGCGGCTAGTGGCGTTGCCGGTCGACTGCAGCCAAGGGTGGAGGCGGTGGCGGAAGTGATCGAGCGGGGCGCAGGCGGAGGGTCCGCCCTTGCGGGTTTCCGAGGATCAAATTGTATGCTCTGGCGTTTGCGGATGTATCCTAGGGATCGATGCCGATGCCCAAAACCCAATCGCCGGATTCGATACGCCGGTTGCGGCGATTGAACCCAAAGGCTGTGATTTTGCCCTATCGTATCGCGGAAGAGCAGGCAAACCCGTTTCCGGCGCCATTGGCGCCGACACGAGTCTCGAGTTATCAGTTTTTTTCCGGTGTGGCGAATAGCTGGTATCTGAAAAACACCGAAGGTAGCTACGTACCCGGTCCTATTTCTATGTTCCTGCTCAGATGAATATTTCACCCTACAGTCCGGTGGTGCGGGTCGGCCGCCAACGCGAAGACGTTGAGGGGAACGCTTGTTTAACTGGTTCCAGGTCAAGCCTCCGTCGAGACTTTGGAACGTGATCCCGTCAACGCAAATTACTGGTACGCATCGGTTCCTTACCATAATTTGCCTCCGAACTCAGGTGGCATCTACAAGTCCATCGATAACGGACTCACGTGGATCCGGACGACTGAGGCCGACGTCACCGCTCTCGCGGTCGGCGCCAACGCAATCTTCGCCATCGCGCAGGGTCTCATCGTCAGCCGCGATGGCGGCGCCTCCTGGGCCGCAACCACGCTCACGGCGCCCGTGACCCAGGTGTCAACGGACACGAACAACCCCGGGTATGTCTATGCGTCGGACACTCAAGTGCACATGAGCACGGACAACGGCGTCCATTGGACCGTCCTATCGCCAGATCGCCAGAGCATTAACTCCATCGCGGTTTTGCCGGGTCCGCCTTCCGCGTTTTTATATCCTCAGCCACTAGCCAGAACCTGTTCCTCTCTAAGTGGAGCGGCGACGGAAAACAGATGTTATTCTCCACTTACCTCGGCGGAAGTTATCTGGATCCTCGGGATCGCCGCCGATCCGCGGGTATCGGCCGACTTCCCGTTACCTCCGGGGCTTACCAGACGAAGCGTCTACGTTCGCGGTGTCTAGGATCACTTGAGCGTCGATATCGACTTCTCCGGTCACCGGTTCGGCCGATTTTCCAGTCACGAGCGGGGCCATTGACCTCCACGGCGGCGCTCAGTGTACGCCAGCCAGCGCCGGCGCCCCCGAGAGCACTCGTAGCAACTATGCCGTCTTCGCGACAAAGTTGGCCACGGACGGCAGCCGCCTCATTTACTCTGGCTTGGCCGCGGGCAACTGCGGCGAACAGGGCGAGAGCATCGCCGTCGATTCCGCCGGCAACGCGTACATCGCGGGAACAACTCTCTCTACAGACTTTCCCGTCTCGCCGAACGCGCTCCAGGCGATAACGAGCCCACTTCACCTTTCATCAAACTATCTCCGCAAGGCAGCCTTCTCTACTCCACCTTGATTGGGGGGGCATTCGGCAGCACGGCCGATGGCAGTGGCGGTCGATTCCAGCGGGCATCCATACCTTACGGGGTGCAGCCAGGGCTTCGACGGCCAGCGATTCATAACGCCTTTTGACGGGATCTTCTTGGTTGGGTTACTCGGGTCTCGTCCGTTCGCCGCACCCGGAGTGACCTCATATTGCTCAGGAGCGGCGTACGTCCTCAAGCTTTCCGCTTCGGGGACATCGCGCAACTATCTGACCTATTTAGGGGGCGCGTATGGCGACGGATCTGCTATTGCCCTGGATGGAAGCGGCCACGCCTGGATCTCAGGCTTCGAGCAGGCCGATCAACCGGCTAGCGATCCATTTCCGCTCGCCCAGCCATTCGCGGCCTGGACCTCGAATGGTTTCGTCGCCGCACTCTCAGCCGATGACGGCTCGCTCCTCTTCTCCAGTAATTCTGACGCGTACGGTAACGTGGCCTTGGACGCTGGAAACGCTTACTTCACGGGCGCCACGCCCAAATATAGCCTGTCGCAGGCCTCAGCCGCCTCGAATAATTCCGGGGAAACCGTTGTTGCCGGCCCGGCGCTCGACCGAAGCTCTAAGCGCCGCCGTGCTCACGCGAATCAACGCGTCAGTTCCTGCCGCAGTTATGATCGCTACACTGGCGCCGATTGGTGTCGCCGATCCCCTTGACGACTCCCAGCAGGGCATCGCTCCGGGCGAATTAATCTTGATTACCGGTAGTGGGTTGGGGCCGTCGCAGGCGGTTGGAGCGCAAGTGAGCAACGGCCGTATTCCAACCACCCTCGCAGGGACGACGGTCACTTTCGACGGCGCTCCGGCGCCATTGATTTCGGTTCAGGCCAACCAGATTGTCTGCGTGGTTCCGTTTGCGGCCGGCTCGGTCCGTGCAACCACGTTGCAAATCGCGAGCGGCGGAACGACTTCAAACAGCGTGCTGGTAGGGACTCAGCGGGCGCAGGTCGAGATTTTCGTGGAGTTGAACCAGGACGGCACGCAGAATTCGCAAACGCATCCCGCCGTGCAGGGCTCGACCGTCACAGTTTATGCTTCGGCTTCGGGCAAACCGATCCGCCGGGCACGGATGGACAGGTGAACGTCGCTGGCGCGGCAACGCCGATGACCGGCCCGATCGACGTGAGCTTCGGGACTGTCGCCGGTGGCGCCGACGTTCTCTATGCCGGACCTGCCCCCCGGCCAAGTCGCGGGCGTCTTTCAAATCAATTTCCGCGTCCCGAATCTAAATCCAGGGTCATACGATGTGCTCCTCGGCCCCGGATTACTGGATGAGAACGGCAACCGGTTCATCGACGCTTTCGGAAATCCTCTCTACGCGGGTACCCTTAAGCTCTTCGCCGGCCAATAGCTGCGCCCGTCAAGTGCGTCGGCGACTCGGCAGTTGGGCCACGGCTGGCATCCAGGAACTATCGCGACACGGCGACTTGTATCCGTATTGTCGCTGATCCTCGCTCAAGCCAGGCACCTCCGTGTCCATCGATCTTACCTTCCCTGATTTTCAACCCCAATTTTCAACCCCAATTTGCTTCACGCCCGCCCATTTGCTACACTCTGTGTTGTCCCTGGAAATTAACGCTCAGTGGGAGGCTTGCTGATGTTCATGCCGGCCGCTTGCACCAATGAGGAAAAATGGCACGTAAGTCCGGAAAAAAATACGAATCCGCGCGGAAGCAGGTCGAGACCAAAGAGTATCGGCTCGAAGACGCTATTCCGCTTCTCCAAAAAATAAAATTCGCTAAATTCGACGAGACCGTGGAAGTCCATATGCGCCTCGGCGTCGATCCCAAGCACGCCGATCAAATGGTGCGCGGCACCGTAGTCATGCCCAACGGTTTGGGAAAATCCAAAATCGTTCTGGTCATCGCCAGCGGCGACAAGCAGCGCGAAGCCACCGAGGCCGGTGCGGATCTGGTGGGCGGCGAGGATATGGTAAATAAGATTCAATCCGAAAGCTGGACCGCTTTCGATGCCGTGATTGCCACGCCGGACATGATGCGCTCCGTCGGTAAGCTCGGCAAAGTGCTGGGGCCGCGCGGCCTGATGCCCAATCCGAAAACCGGCACCGTCACGACCGATGTTGCCAAGGCCATCAAGGAAATCAAGGCCGGTAAGGTGGAATTCCGCGTGGACAAAACCGGCATTATCCATGCTCCTGTGGGTAAGGTTAGCTTCTCCGCCGACAAGCTCGTCGAAAATGCGGCGAGTCTTATCACGGCGGTGATCAAGGCGAAGCCGGCCGTGGCCAAGGGCAAGTACGTGCGCAGCGCGACTTTGTGCTCCACCATGGGTCCGGGCGTGGCCGTCGACACCACTCCATTCAGCGTAAAGGCGGCGGTTTAGCGCGGCAAAATCAGCCGCGCATCGAATCAAACGACGGGTGTTTCCATGAAAAAGAAGGAAGACAAGATAAAAGACCTCGAAGCCCTGCGCCGCGACTTGGAGCAGACCGGCAACCTGTTCGTGACGGGCTACGAGAAGCTGCGCGTCACTCAGGATTTCGAATTGCGCAAGGTGGTTCGCAACGCCGGCGCCAAGTATCGCGTGGTCAAGAACAACCTGGCGGCGTTGGCTTCGCAAGGGACAGCTTCGGAGGCCGTTCTCAACGATCTCCGCGGCATGACGTCGGTGGCCTACACCTCCAACGATCCCGTGGCTCTGGCCAAGGCGCTCACGGCGTACGCAAAAACGAACCCGACGTTCAAATTTCGGGCGGGCATAGTCGAAGGCCGCGTGATCGACGTTAAGACGATCAACGAATTGGCTTTGATGCCTCCCAAGGAAGAGATCTACGCCAAGCTGCTGTACCTGATCAACGCGCCGGCGCAGCGTTTGGCAACGGTTGTAAATGCCGTGGGACGCAACCTGGCGGTGGTCGTCGACCAAGGCGTTAAGGAAAACAAGTTTCAGGCGTAAGCCTGGCAATTTTTAAGAAAAGGGAGTTTGGAAATGGCGGACATAAACGCAATTGCGGAACAGATTCAAGGCTTGACGCTGCTTGAGGCGTCGCAGCTGGTCAAAACGCTCGAAGAGAAGCTCGGAGTATCGGCGGCGGCTGCGGCGCCGGTAGCGGCGGCAGCTGGCGGAGCTGCGGCGGCGGCCGCTCCAGCCGCGGAAGAGAAAACCGAGTTCACCGTGGTGCTGACGGGCGCCGGCGCGAACAAGATTAATGTAATTAAGGCGGTGCGCGAAGTTACGAGCCTCGGCCTGAAAGAAGCCAAGGACCTGGTGGATGGCGCCCCCAAGCCTGTGAAGGAAGGCGTTAGCAAGGACGAAGCCGCCGCCATTGCCAAGAAATTCACCGACGCCGGCGCGACTGTCGAAGTAAAGTAAAACGGCAGTGAACCCGCTCGCCAAAGGATCGTAACACGGATCGCCTATCTCGGCAGCGGGCCCGGCACCGGCGCCACCGCGCCTCGAGGCCGCGGCGACAGCCGCGCGTCTGTGCCCTGCTCTTAACAATTCCGGGGATCTGCACGTAAGAAATCGGACAATGCTCATGCTTACCGGACGGCTGCCGGAAAGTGGATATGATATTGTTCCAGCATGACAAAACTCTATCTACCCGCCCTTTTGGGCATTTTCGCAATCGCAGGTTTCGCCGCGGACGTTACCGGCAAATGGACCGCTGAGGTCCCGGGGCGCGGCGGCAATACGCAAACCAACACAATCGTTCTGAAGCAGGACGGAACGAAGCTCACCGGTACCCTGGATGGCGGACGGGGTGGTCCCGTGGAGATCACGGACGGCAAAGTCGAGGGCGATACCGTCTCCTTCACAATCGTGCGCAATTTCAACGGCAACGAGTTCAAACAGACATATAAGGGCACGGTTTCCGGAAGCGAAATCAAGTTCACCCGCACCATGGAAGGCGGACAGGGGGGCGGGCAGCCGGTGGAATTCACGGCTAAGAAATCGACAACCTAGGATTCTTTTAATAGCTCCGCAGCCGCGGCGGACAACGCCAAGCGCCTCGAACCTAGAGGCGGTTCTCGATAGGGCAGGAGAGCGGCTTCATGTGACCTGCGCAGCTCCGATCTTCACATATTCAAACGGCGGCCCCGCGGTGGTTTCGAAATAACCGGACGGCGTCTTCATCAGCCCCTGGGCCTGCGTTTTGAGACGGAACATCAGGGGCACGGATTCCAGCAGCTTGCGAGGCTCGCCGTTGAAGCTTTGGTGCAAGGTGTGGAGAAGCTGTCTATAGGTCACGTTGAAGGCTTGTGAGGCGCGCCACAAATCGCTGTTCGGCGGATAATCGCCCGACTTGGGATTTGTGCGCATGGGGTAGATGCCCGCATTCCAATCCACCGGGAACGGGCCGCCAGTGGGACCCGATTTGGCGGTATCGCCCTTGCGGTAGAAGCGGCCTGCATAGATTTGCATGAAGCGATAGTAGTGCGCCAGAGTCTTCGGTGTCTTCTTTCCGGGGCGGACGCTCGCGATCGTAGATAGCGCGGTGGCCTTCGCCCTGAAGCACGATGATTTCCAATGCCCGCCGGGCGGATTGGAGGTCCGTGACCTCAACCACCTCGCCGCCGCTGTTGTAGTAATATTCGGGCGCAATCTGCCGGGATCGCTTACCGCGGAATAGGTTGGGAACCGTTTTGGCCAGCATCTCCAATCCATCGACGATGGCGGCGTAGAATTGCCCGATGCTGGCGTATTGGTTGGCCTCTGGCGGAGAATGCGGCGCGCTGGGGTGCTCGATTTTCAGGAACTCCGCGAGAGTCTCACGCGAAAACGGCGCCAGGTTCAGCACAATGCTATCGTTGCCGTGCGGCAGGTAAGAAGGATACCGGGGCACGAAATCCGGGTGGATCAGGTCGGGCGCGCCGCCGATGGCGTTCAGCACATTAGCGGCCAACGTCAAATGAAGCATCTCCTCCAAGACCACGTCGTGCAGCGAGGCCGCGGCGGCGGTGTTGGCGCCGTCCTCGATGGAATACAGCGCGCACAGGTACGGCGGAATAACCGAGTGCTCCAGCTCGATCGCTGTCTGCAGGTGGGTCCGCAATCCCTCGACAGTCCGGATGCCGCCATCGGGCTTGAGCAGGCGGCCAATCATGCGCGTCTCCGGTTCTCCAAATCGCGCTCGATGTTATCGGCCGCCCACAGCGTGAGCGCGGCCATGGTGAGCGTCGGGTTGGAGGTGGCGATGGTCCGCATATTGCCGCACCCGGCCAGGTACAGATTGTCGTGCTCCCAAGTTCGCTGCTTGAGGTTGACCACCGAATCGGCGGCGGAATTTCCCATGCGATGCGTGCCCACGACGTGCCCGGCGCCGTAGTAATAGAACGGTTGTCCATCGCAGTCGATGGGCGTGGAAAAGAGCGGCTGGCCCGAAGTGCAATCTGTCATGCCCAGGCGTTTGAAAAACGCGTCCTTGAATTTGAATGCGTTCACGAATCCCTTGCGCGTATACTCATCGATGTCGTAGCAGACCAGCGGCAGCATATTTCCGAGCGGGTCAAGCTGACTCGGATTGACAGTCACGCAGTTGCCCGGATCGGGCAGTTGCTCCATCAGGAAATCCACGCGCACCTGGCGCGGCAGCGTGGATGCGAGGCGCTCGCGCAGCGCTCGGCCGAACGCGCCCTTTGCGACCGCAGAGGTAACATCCGAATAAGGCGAGCCGGTGGCGAACTCCCAACCCCAATTGCCAAAGTCCATACGGAAGGCCGCGAATTGGCTGCGGAACTCGCCATCGCGCAGCGATTCGACCCCTGAGGTCGTGCCCGGCCCGCGGCACGCGCCGATATTCCGCGGCATTAAACCCCAAGCTACGGGCATAGGATGGTCCATCAGGTTGCGCCCCAGTTGGCCGCTTTTGCGGCACACATTCGGCGAGGAGAGCAGCAGCCGCGGAGTTTCGATGGCGTGCGCCGCGATCACGTAGAGAGAGCCGCGCGCGGTGTGAAGCGTGTGCCGGCCGGAGCCCGCGTCCTGATAGAGCTTGTACTGAATTCCAGAGACGCGGCCGTTGCCATCGAGCGTCACTTGCGAAGCTACCGCCTGACTCAAAATATGGCAGTGACTGGCGGGAATGGCCGCCAGCGTCTTTAGCGCGGAATACTTGGCCTGCACCGGGCAAATCGGAATGCAGCTCGAGTTGCCCTCGCAGCGTTTGCCGTGTTCGAGATTGCCGGCGGCGCCGACCGGCCGATAGCCTCTACCGCCATCGTATTTCGGATTTGGGATGGAGTTACGACCCGCGGGCACACTGGTGAGCGATATGTCGTAAGACGTTCGCCCGGCCTTAAATCGCATCCCGTCGAGGCTGCGCGAGGCCACCCGATCGAGGTAGCTCTGCGGCACTTTGTGCATTGGATAAACATAGCCCTTAGGGAAGCGGATGCCGTGATACGCCTGGTCCTCGACATCGGCCGATACGCCGATATCCCGCTCGGCCTGCGCGTAGTAATCGATGAGATCGTCGTATCCGATGGGCCAATCCACCCCCACGCCGTACTGCGATTTCAGCCGGAAATCGTTAGGACACATGCGCAGCGCGATCCCGAGCCAGTGGAGCGTGGTTCCACCCTTGGCGCGAACGTAGTTGCTGTCGAAGGGCAGCGGCCCGATCTCACTCAGGGGCGTGGGCGCGTTGGCGTTCTCCGGGTACGGAGAGTTGGGAGACTTGCCTAGCGCGGAGTAGTAATTCGACACATAAGATTGGTAACCGTCGGGCGTGATGCTGGTGGACCGCCCAGCTTCCAGGATCAGTACCTGGTGGCCTTTTTCGGCCAAGCGTTTGGCAATCAGCGCGCCGGCGATTCCGGCGCCGACGATGACTACGTCGTAATGGTCCCGCAGCGGCGTGGATAGCGGAATCAGATTCGCCTGGCTCATGGCTTGGCCCGCCTCACTTTCGCGCCAATGGCCGGATCTTCCGCTCCTTCCGGCGGAAGCGACCAGGCGCCGAAACCTTGCGGCTTGGCGGCCGGCGGATGAGCGCCGATAGCCGGCCAGATCAGCGCCTCGGGATAGGCCCTGGCCGAAACCACATGGTCCTGGTCGAGCGCATTGGCTCCGTGCCGCGCCGTCCAATCGGGAGGCAATTGATACCAGATGGCGTTATACCAGAGCAGGATAATGTTGCGCGCCAGAGGCCCGTATTTTTCGTCGTTTAGTATCCCGCGGCATACTTCACGCTCCAACCGAATGAGGTCGCCATCATGCTTCGCATAGAGGCCCTGGGTCTCGGCCCATAGCTCGAAACACAGCCCCTCGCCGGCCATCTCCATCAACAGGTTCAGGTACTCGCGCGCCACGCCGGTAGACTGCAATTCGACTTTATTGAATCCGGTGAGGACGATGGACAGATTCAGAAATTGTTCCAACGGATGGATCGGTTGCATGCGAGTGCTTTCAATGGGCGATTCCCTCAGTTGCAGTCTCGGCGGCTTGCGGCCGCACAAATCCGGCGATCCGCGCCAGGTTCTCCACCAGCATGAGGGGGCCTTTATTAGGAGGGGTCAACGGCACGAAATCGGCCCCGTATTGGGTGAGGAATGCCTGGAACAGTTTTCCGTTGACGTGTTGGAGCAGAGCGTTGAAGTCCTTGTACGCTTCGAGAAAAACCACCTCGCCGGGCGCGGGCGGCGGCGTCGATCCTGCCTGGCTGCCGGTGTGTACCAGGTACATCCATGTGTCGGGCTCCTGAGCCTCTACCTGGGCGGCAAGGTTCCGGAGCGCTTGGATCACCGCGCTTTCATTGGCTTTTATATACCATTTCGCAATTATGGCGTACATGTTATCGTTTTCGTTTCCCGTTCCCAGGGGGGTCTCAGTGAACGGCCGTCCTTCATTGTAGTCGTATCCGCGCGGTCAAGCCCGCGGTTCGAGGTTCGCCCGGCAAAGCGCTACTCTGGCCGCGACTCGCGCTCCCGCTGCAAGCGTTCAGCCAGGAACACCTTAAGCAGAGACTGATAGGGAACGTCGCGTCGATTCGCTTGTACTTTGAGATCCTCGATCATGGAGACAGGGAGCCGGAGTGAGATCGTCTTTAGAGAGGGTTTGAGGCGAACGAGTTTCTTGCGCCTACCCGATGCCCAATCCACGTACTGGCTCGAATCCGCGGTTGCCCAGAATCTCCTCTCCTGGTCTTCGCTCTTGAATTCAGGAAGTTTCTTTTTCATATCTCTCATAAGCTTCTGTTTCTTTCCGATTCATGTCCCGCACTGAAATCACTCGTATGAGCCTCCGGCGCGTCGTAAAGACGGCAAATAGCCGCCGGCGGGCGCCAGTCTGCCCAAGTGCGTAGTATCGCTTCTCCTCATTCGAGTGGCGATGATCGCTGCGTACCACGAGCGGCTCATAAAAAAAGAGATCCTCGGCTTCCTGCGGGGTCACCCGGTGGCGTTCGCAGCTCTTGTTTGTATTGGCATCGTCCCAATCAAACCCGATGCAATTGCCAAGCGGATCCGCCACATCTTCAGTATACGGCTATCGTATACGTACAGTTACGCGCGGCGTACTTGGCGCTCGATCCAGTGTTTCAAAATTGGCGCGCTTTCGCGCATGCTATAGTGTTGCATTACGAAACCGCTATCAATCGTTTTATTCACTCTGACGGCGCTGGGTAACGCCGCGCCCGCGTTGCGCCTGACGAACAGTACGGTAGGGCCTGCTTCCATTGCGGTGGGCGGTTCGCTCGCGGCTCCGTTGATCGAGGCCTACAACGCGGGCGACGGTAATCTTACGCTGGCGCCGTTGCAAATTTCCGTGCCGTGGGTCACCGCCACGGTGGGCGCGGCGGGGCCTTGCAAAACCACCACGCTGGCGTCGACATGCTACCCGATTCAACTCCAATTGAACGCGGCCGGTCTGGCGGCATCCGCTACGCCTTATGCCGGCGCTGTGACCATCGTGGCGCCGAATGCGGTGGACTCTCCGCAAACTATTATGGTCCTGGCGCAGGTGGGCGGCAGCGTTCCTTCCAACGTTTCGGTTTATGTGGCGCCCGGCGCATCGCAGGATGTGCAGTTCACAACCAACGGTTATATTAATGGCCAAGTCAGGACGGATGACGGGAACGCATGGCTGAGTCTGGCGCTGCAAGGCGCCGGAAGTTTCCGCTTTGTACTGCCGTATAACATCCACATTGCGCCACAAGCGAATCAAAATCCCGGAACTTATACCGGAAGTATAGCTATCAGCGGATCTAACTTCGCGCCCGATAATAAAACGGTCAATGTAACTATGAATGTTACATCACAGCCGATCGCCCAGGCATCTACCGCCGCCGTCAATGTTACTTTGGCCCAGGGCGCGCCGCCGCTGACGGCAGGGAGTGGCGCTGACGAACGCGGGGCAGGGGACACTGACCGTGCAGAGCATAACTTCCACCGGCCAGGGCTTCACCACGGCGGGTATTTCCGGCGGCGTTGCATTGACGTTCGACCCCGGAAGTATGGCGGCCGGCAGTTACGCCGGTTCGGTAACCATCGCATCAAATGCAGTTAATGGACCGGTTGTCATTCCCGTGAATTTCACGGTGGAAGCCAAAGGAGCGCCCTCGATACTTTATCAAGGAGTGGTGGACGATGCCATTTTTGGTTCCGGCGACCCGGTGGCGCCGGGCGACATTGTGGCGCTGTTTGGCGATCAGCTTTCATTCAACGCGCCCGCGCTGGGGCAAGGCTCGCCACTCGGCACGACGATTGGAACAACGCAAGTGCTGGTCAACGGTCAAGCGGCCCCGCTGTATTACGCGTCGTATGGGCAGATTAATCTGCAAGTTCCGGTCAATACGCCTGGAGGCCTGGCGACCGTCCAAGTAATGCGCGACGGCGTCGCGAGCAATATCGTCTCTCTGAGCGTCGCCGATCGGGCCGCGCGTCTGCTGCTGATTGGCGTGGGTAGTTACGGCGCTATTGAAAACACCGATTACAGTATTCCGATGCCCGTCGGCTCTATCCCCGGCGTGGCCACACATCCGGCCAGCGTGGGTGATACATTGACCCTCTACGCCATCGGATTGGGGACGACCAGTCCGGTGGTAGCTACGGGAGTATTGGCGCCGAGTTCTCCGCTGCCGCAATTGACGGTGACGCCGGCGGTATCTTTCGGCGATAGCATCGCGGCCATCTCCGTGGCGCCGCTCTATGCCGGGCTGAGTCCGGGTTTCGCAGGGCTCTACCAGATCAATGTCACTATTCCGCCCGGAGTGCGCACGGGATATGTGGATCTGCGGCTGGTATTTCCAGATTCAGTGAGTAACACGGTTCAAATCGCGATACAGTAGCATCAACGTGAAGAGTCATCCCAGTCACTGGTCCCAGATCTATCTATGCGTGGCGCTCACTACGCTGGCTACGCTGTTGCTGGAGCTATCGCTGACGCGCATCTTCTCGGTAGTGTTCTATTACCACTTTGCGTTTCTGGCGATCTCGATCGCGCTTTTCGGTCTGGGCGTGGGCGGAGTGCTCTCGTACCTGGTAGCGGGATGGAAAGCGCCGCTGGCGTACAAGCTTGGCAGTCTCAGTCTAGCCAACACGCTGCTCACCGCAGTCGCCCTGAGCGCGATTCTTTTGCAAGGCAATCAAGTGCATGTCTGGGATTATGCACTGATTTACTTCACGACATCGCTTCCCTTTGTGGCCTCCGGAGCTATCATCTCACTGGCGGTATCGGAGACCATCGAACGCGTCAACAGAGTTTACTTCTATGACTTGCTGGGCGCGGCCGTAGGATGCATGTTACTCTGGCCGCTGCTCGAGATACTCGATGGACCCGGCGCCGCGCTTACGGCCGCGGCGGTATTCGCGGCGGCGGCGGCCATCTGGTACAGCATGGCGGGATCGCTTCGCGGGCGCGTGGCGTCGGTAGCGCTGGCGCTCACGTTAGTGGCGTTCCTCACTTACAACAAGCGGCACGATCTGGTGGGCATCCGCCACGCCAAGGAACGCACGCTCGCTAACGAGACGTTCCAAATGTGGAACAGCTTCTCGCGTATCGCCATCGAGCACGACCCCGCAAACGGTTCAAACTCTATCCGGATCGACGCCGATGCGCAGACCGGCATCGCCAATTTCGATTTCGCGCATCTGCGAGAGGACCAGCGGCATCAACTGCTGGAAGACGGTCCGGCGCTCCCGTATGCGGTCCGGCCCGGCGCCAAGGCGCTGATTATCGGGCCGGGCGGGGGCTTCGATGTGGCGCGCGCGCTGGCTACGGGCAGCCGCGACATCACTGCCGTCGAGATCAACCCTATCATCGCCACCACTATCATGCGGAAGAAATTCGTGGCGCTCAGTAACGGGATCTATCTTCGCCCCGACGTGCATGTGCAGGTGGAAGACGGGCGTAGTTTTGTGCGCCGGACTGAAGACCGCTATCAGGTGATCCAAGCCACGCTGGTGGATACGTGGGCTTCCACCGCCGCGGGCGCGTTCGCGCTGACCGAGAACAATCTCTACACCAGCGACGCCGTCCGCGACTACCTGCTGCACCTGACCGACGATGGCCTGGTGGCCTTCACGCGCTGGGGCTTCGACCCGCCGCGCGAATCGCTGCGCCTGGTTTCGCTCGCGATACGGGCGCTAAACCAGATTGGCGAGGGCGGCGCGGCGCTGCGCGTTATCGTGGGGCGTCAAGGCTCGGTGCAGGGATGGGGCGCGCAGGATACGGTGCTGATCTCGCGCAAGCCTTTTTCGGCGGGCGACATCGCGCGCGCGCGGGCGCTTTTCGCCGCCTCTAAAATGGATGCCGTTTACTATCCAGGCAGCGAGGCGCGCAATCCGTTCCACGATCTGCTGCTCAGTCCGGACCCGGAGGCATACGAGCGCAGCTATGCCTTCGATATCACTCCGGTGACCGACAACCGGCCATTCTTCTTCTACACGGTGCAGCCGCGCGACCTGCTGGCATTTGTGCGGCGAGGCTCGACCCACGCCGCCGATTACAATGCGGTCAACAAAGCGATCCCGCTGCTATTCGCATTGATGGGCATCAGCCTGGCCGCGACGCTACTCATCCTGGCGCTGCCGCCCCTGGTATTGGGCGCGCGGCTGCCGACCCAACCGGGCGTGCGCGGATTCCTGCTTTACTTTCTGTTCATCGGCGCGGGATACATCCTGATCGAAGTCGCGCTGATTCAGAAATTCGTGCTGTTCCTGGGGGAGCCGGTGTTCGCGCTAACAGTGGTGATCTTTTCGATGCTGGTTTCAAGCGGCTTAGGCAGCGCCTTCAGCAAGCGATTACTTGGCAGGAGCGAAGGCCGCTTGATCAAGGCGCTGGGATGCGTGGCGCTGGCGACGGCGCTGCTGGCGCTGCTGGTTTCCTGGGCGCTCACCGCGCTGGTGTGGCTACCGCTGCCGCTAAAGATCGCTCTGACCGTGGCCACCATCGCGCCGCTGGGCTTCGCGATGGGCATGCCGTTCCCGACGGCGCTGCGGCGGCTGGAAGAGTGGCACGCGCCATCGGTGCGCTGGGCATGGTCGCTAAACGCCGCGTCGAGCGTACTCGGATCGGTAGGCGCGCTGATGTGCGCCATCTATCTGGGACTGATGCAGACGCTGATCATCGGCGGCCTGTTCTATCTGGCGGCGCTGGGAGTACTGGCGCGGGTCCGCTGGACGCCGGCGGCTGCGCCCGAGCCGGGACCGGGGCGGGTGGTGCTGGCGCAGTAGAAGGGCGGTAAAGGAACCTTAAGCAGATGGCGATCGGGAATTATTGGGAGTGCGTCACGCCTCCGGGAGAAGACACGCCGTTGCAGCGGATTATCGCGGAGAGCAGCGTCTTAAGCCGGCAAGAGTTTCCCGTATGGAGATTCGAGCCGGATGGCGAAGACGAGGGTGGCGCGGAGTTTTTCTGCCTGGGATTCACGACCGGAGATCTGCGGGCAATCGCCCACGTCGTGAAACCTCGGGGCCAAGGCAATTATCTGCATAGCGCCTTTCCATGGCTTGCATCCGGGGCGCCCGTCCGGCTTAACTTAAAGCGGATCGATACAGACCATTTCGGCCTGGAAGGTTTCCTCAGTGTGGACTTGGCGGACGGCCCCTCCGCGAGATTTTTCGATCCGTTGTTTGCGCTGAATAAAGGAAGGTACAAGGCGCAAAAACCGCAAACTTTGCTGAATAAAGGAAGGTACAAGATCGGAACGGAGTACCTCTTCTCACTCGGCGCATTCTCCCTGGACCTGAAGTTGGCGACTCCGGAGCCGGTACGGATTACGAATCCCGAGACGGCGGCCCACTTCCGCGAAACCGCCGCTGCGTCGGGACGGGCGTATGGGCCCGCAGAGCCGGTCGAGATCGATACGAGCCGCGCAAAAATTCTCATGGGCGCGGCAAAGGACGCTCCGGACTACTACTGCTTCGAAGGCCCGGTGCGGACCATTCGCAAAACCGACTTTCTCGATCGGCCATTCCTGGTCTTCCGTACCGCGGTAGTGGATCTGCAACCGGGGGATTTCCTGGTGGATATCTACATGGATCGCGCCCGCTTCCAGCCTGGCATGACGCCTACGGCGGGAGATATGGTTTCTGGCACACTTTGGCTTCAGGGCTGTCTAACCGAGTAGCCTTTTCCCATTGGCGTGGGCGTCAGACTACTACGCGCAGGCCCAGGTGCTTCACGAACGGATCAAAGTCCCGATCGCTATGCAGCAAGACGTACCCGCTCTCGATGCATCGGGTTGCGATCACCGTATCGATGGTCTTGCGGACGGTTACGCCGTGGTTGCGCAGCGTCCTGAAATTCTTGGCGGCTTGAATCGCCAAGTCGCGGCCGCACAGTTCCACGACCGTTAACGAACTCAGTAGGTCCCTGGCGCGATCAAAGTCTCCATCGTGGGAGAATCCTTGCAGGACCTCGGTCAAAATTAAATCGCCGATGGCTAAAGGTTGGCGGCCGAGAAGCCGGTCCAGCTCCTCGGTCTCAACCGTGACGATTCCCCTAAAGTAATCGATCCATACGCTGGAATCGACCAGAATCAATTGTCCGCCCTCATCGCGCTGAGATCGCCCTTCCACTCCAATTTGCCGCGGAGCCGGCGGATCTGCCCCTGTTTGCTCAGATTCAGCAACGTGCGGAGACCACGCTCCACGGCTTCGCGCTTGGTCTTTAGGCCGGTCGCGCGAAGGGTCTCCGACATCAGTCTGTCATCAATCACAATGTTCGTTCGCATGAGTGTGTACCCTAACTCAATTATACACATTCCTGCTTCCCCATGCGAACCCGGCGCCGCGAGCGCGAGGGCGGGCGTATGCGAACGAAGCGCCTTAGAACGTAAATCGTCCCGTGAGCACCAGGACGCGGCCGGAAACCGTGCCGCTCTGGAACGATCCGTAGATGCTGGTCGGGGGAGTCACTGTGGACGTGATCTTGCCGAAGGCTCCGGAGGTGATGCTGCCAGAGGGATTGGCGAAATTGGGATGGTTGAGCAGGTTGTAGGAGCTCAACCCGAGCGCCAGCCCCGCGCGCTCCTTGATTTTGAAGGTGCGCGTAAGCTGCGCGTCGATATCGAAGTATCCGGGACCGCGGAAGCTATCGGGCGCGATGTTGCCCCAATCGGTCTGAATGGGAGCCGAAACGCCGGAGTTGGAGGCGTAGGTGGCGAATTGCGTCTTCGAGAGGCATGCAGTGTTCACCGCGGAGCTGCCGCAGGAAGTGTTGGCGGCGCTTGATGCGACCTGGTCGGCCAGCACCGTTCCGATGCCGCCGGCAGAATTGATCTGCGAGGGGATCTTGCTGTCGGTCACGCTGAATGGCGCGCCGCTATAAACGTAAACTTTGCCGCCCAGCGTCCAGCCGCCGCGCCAGATACCTGCGCCGCCCTGTTCTGGAATCGGTGCGGCTGTGTCCACACGAAGTCGCCGGCCACCTGATGGCGGTTGTCGAAATTCAGGCTGCCGTAGCCAGTGGCGATGTTGAACGGGTTGTACCATCCGACCGTGCCCAGCGGCATGGCTCCAGGTGTAGTGGAACTGGGCTGTCAAAATGCCGTCGCGCGAATCGATCCGGCGCCGGAGTCCAGGAGCGCTCGCGCGACGATACCGCCTCGTCTTCGGTCACGTGCTCACGCATCGCCGCGACCTCATGCAACGCGGTGCGGCCCAGACTTCCGATCAGGTTCGCGTCGCACCGCTCCAGTATGCGCCGGAAGCACGTCAGATATGTGACTCGATCCAGCTCGCGATTTCCGGCATACAGCCAGGGAATTTGATGCCAAAAGTAAAGCGGCTCCGTCAGGATTCCGAACCATCGCGCGTCATTCCGCGGCCACTCGATCGCTCCAAGGCCATCCGCACGATCGCTGATCGCCGCCGCTCGCTCCAAAACGCAACAGTTCCTCCGCCAGAGACTTACCTGGGGAAACAATTTTCTCCGATGCATACCGCGGTCCTGATCCGCTAACATCCGGCGCGCCAGATCCGTCTGGCGGTAGATTGCCGCGGTGTCGGCGCTCACCACCCCACCATGCCGCCGCAACAGTTCGACCATGTCCCAATGTTTATGGCTATATGCGCTGTAGACCGCCGAGCCGCCGAGGTCCACGTGTACGTTCGGATCCGCGCCGCACCGCAGCAGCATCTCCGCCATCTCGCGGCTGCCGAGAGCCGCGCATTCCCATAGCGGATATCCCTGCGAGTACGCCGCCCAATCACCTTGCCCGAGCACGCGCTCATTTGGGTCGATGCCAAAATCGAGCAGCAGCGATAGCATCTCCGGCCGGTTGTGGCGCACCGCAACCGTCAGCAACCCGCCGCTGTCCCAGCGGATCGGGTTCACGAAGCTCCCTTCGGCGTATCGCGCGCGAAGCCACTCGATGTCGCCGAAGGCTACGGCGTCACGAGCTGCTTGGTCGCCGGCTGTTTCCGCTTTGGGCGCGACCTCCGCGACGCCGCGCCCCTGCTCTTCCTCCTCTATAATCGCTACGATCTCGGTGTAGCCGCGCTCCGTGGCCATTGTCCAAGCCGCGGTCGCGTCGCGGTGCGGATAAATACCTTGCCGCGCATCCGCTCCGTGCCGCATCAGCAGCCGCACCATCTCCGGCGACCGGTTCATCACGGCATAGTGGATGGGCCGCCGCTCGTCGCCATATGACATCGCCGTATCGGCCAGTTCCGGCCGAGCCTGGAGCATTGCCCGGGCCTTCGCCGGATCGTCGGCGCGTATGGCATCCGCCAACCGCTCGACGGTTACTCCATCCAGGTATGCGTTGAGCTTGGGCCAGCTTTCAAAGCCGTAGCTTCTGGCGACCACGAGTTGTGCGTCGTGCAGCGCGAATTTCGATGCGTCGGCCGCATTGTAGTGGGCATTGACCTCCGCGATGGCCGCCGGCTCGCCGCCGGTAAAGCCTCGCAGCAACTCGTTCGCCTGAAGCATGAGTTGCTGGAGATCCGCATCCTCGCGCATGCGGCGCGTAGGTAACTTTTGTTTCAAAAAAGATCCTTTCCGAGATTTAACGCGGCAGGGTCTACGGCGTTATTGCCGCTATCGGCGTACAATCACCATGATATGTGGCAACAGAACTACGCGCCGCTGGCCGGCAGCTTGCCGCTTTCGGCGATGGCCGCGGCAGTTCCGATTCTGGTGTTGCTGGCGCTGCTGGCAGTGGCCCGCAAGCCCGCGTGGATAGCTGCGCTCGCTGGTCTGGGCGCCGGCGCTATCGTGGCCGCGACGATTTACGGCATGCCGGCCGGCCAACTGGTTTCATCGATTTTCTACGGCGCGGCGTTCGGCCTGTTCCCGATCGGCTGGGTGGTTTTTTCCGCCATTCTGCTATATCGCGTAACCGTGGAGAGCGGCAAGTTCGAAATATTGAAGGATTCCATCGCGCAACTGACCGGCGATCGACGCCTGCAGGCGCTTCTCATCGCCTTTGCGTTCGGCGCGTTCATCGAAGGCGCGGCAGGTTTTGGAACGCCCGTGGCGGTAGCCGGCGCGATGCTAGCCGGTCTCGGATTCACGCCTTTCTATGCGGCGGCAATTTGCCTGCTGGCCAACACGGCGCCGGTCGCGTTCGGATCGATCGCGATACCCATCACCACGCTCGCCGTGACCACGGGACTTCCGCTGGATCGCCTCAGCGCCGGCGTGGGACGGCTGTGCGCGCCGGTCTCGCTGTTCATCCCCGCCTATCTGATTCTGGTGATGTCCGGCAGGCGCGGTTTACGGGACGTGTGGCCCGCCACCGCGGTGTGCGGCATCGCATTCGCCGGTACGCAATTTGCCGTTTCCAATTTCATCGGCCCGCAACTCACCGATATCCTGTCGTCGATGGCCGCGATGGGGTCGCTGATTCTGCTGATTCGAATATGGCGCCCGGAAGCGGCCGGACGCGTGGGCCGGTCCGCGCGCGAAGTGGCGTTGGCGTGGGCGCCTTATGCAATGCTGGTCGTCTTCGTGCTGCTCTGGGGATGGCCCAAGCTGCAACCGTACCTCAACAGCTTCAATCTGGTCGTTCATTGGCCCTTGCTCGATAACGCGATCCAACGAATGCCGCCGGCGGTTGCCAAGCCCTCCGCTTATGCCGCGGTTTATACCTTCAGTTGGCTCTCGGCCTCGGGGACCGCGTGCCTGATCGCCGCGATTTTCGGCGCCGCGGTCGCGGGGCTGAAGCCGCGTCAATTCGCGCGCGCTGTGGCGCACACCGGGCGGCAATTGGCGCTGGCCGAACTCACGCTGGCGGCCGTGCTGGGATTGGCATTTCTGATGAACTACTCCGGCGCGACGGCCACCTTGGGCATCGCCTTTGCCGCGACGGGATTCCTGTTTCCGTTCTTTAGCGCCCTGCTCGGTTGGCTGGGCGTCTTCCTGACCGGCAGCGACACCTCGGCCAACGCGCTTTTCGGCACGCTGCAAGTGGTGACGGCCCACAAGCTGGGTATGAACGCTGTGCTGATGGCTTCGGCAAATTCGGCGGGCGGCGTGATGGGGAAAATGATCAGCCTCACCAGCATCGCGGTCGCAGCCGCCGCCACATCCATGAAGCGCTCTGAGGAATCGCTGCTCTTCCGCTTCACGCTGCGCCACAGCATTTTTCTGGCATCGGTGATTGGATTGATTGCGATGTTCTACGCGTATCTGGCGCCCCTCTGGGCGCCATAAAAGTTAGCGCGCCGCGGTGAGCGCTAAAGCGGCGTAAGCGGTAGCGGCGTCGCTCATGAAGCGGCCCACGTCGGAAGACGGATCGCGCTGCTTGTTTAGCGACCATGCCGGCCACGCGCCGTCTTGGCCTTGGTTCGAGACCAGCCACTGCCGCGCGCGCGTCAGGGACTGCACCTTCGATGGGTCCGCCTGCTGCAAGGCCAACACCACCACGCCAGTAGCGTAACCGTCGCTTCTCGGATCGAGCGGCGTGTTGTCTTTACGTTTCCACGCGCCCACTAGGGAAGATAAACTGAAGCCTCCGTCCTCCTGTTGCTTGCCAATGGCCTCTTCAACGATGGACTCTTGCTGCGCGTGCGTGAGCAAGCCTGGAAGTTTCGCCGAAGCCCAAAGCAACATCACGCGATTAAGGGGAACCTGCGACGCCCGCTCGCGCACCAGGTAATCGGCAAGCAGCTTCATACGGTTCTGAATATCGGGCAAAGCGCGATAGTTTTCCGGGGCCGTTCCGATGGCGATGGCGGCGAGAGTCGCTCCGTAATACTGCGAGTCGCCCTCCCAGGGAGAGTTGTGAAACTGCAGCCAGGACCACGCGCCGGCGGCATCGCCGGTCTTCAACTGCTCGCCCCACATGTTCTCCAGGGCCAGTTTGGCGTCCGCGCTCAACTTGCCGGCGGAAGCGTCATTGGAAACGAGGACCATGGCATTGAGAATGGATTCCGTTCCGCGGGATTCGAGCGACTTGGGGTCGCTCTCCTTCTTGGTGGGATAGAAAGGTTCCACCTCTTTCCACATTCTGACGCGGCGGGCAACATTATCCAGAAGCCTGCGTTCCAGGGCGGAAGGGGCTTGCTCGCCGAGAGCCGGCCGAAGGACTGGCCGCGCCATGGCGTAAGGGGCGGCCGTATGGCAGGAAACGCAAAAGGTCTCATGATCGCGGGCTGCCGATGGCCAATCCATCCACCAGGCAATGCGCTGATCAAGATACGCAGCCGCTTTGCCGCTCCAAGGCTGTGCGGATGCTACTGGAGACGGCGCGGATGCCTGACCGAACAGGCTCGCGGCGAAACACGAGCCCAAGATATAAGCTAGGAACCGAATCGCGTTCATCAAATCGCCTTGTCGCTTGTATTGTCAGCTTGGCGGGCTGCCGGTGTCAAGATTTTCGGCTCACCCTCACATCGCCAGATTATGTATTTGACCAGCGCCGCCCACAGCAATTACAATGCACTCACGGTGACGGTATGCGAGTAATCGGGAAAGTCGGCAGCGCGAAACGAATCGCCACCGCGGCTATAGCCGCCATGCTTTGCATCGCTCCCGCCACGACGGCGCAGGCGCAAGCGCAGGGTCGAGGCGGCGGCCGTGGAGGGGCAGGCCGCGGAGCGGGTTCGCAGATTACCGAAGATGGGATACCGGTTACCGACGCCCTGACGATCGATAAATGCGCGAGCTGCCATGCGAAAGATGATAAAGGCAATCTCAGCCGGATCTCATGGATTCGCACCACGCCGGAAGGCTGGGAAGAAGCTATTAAGCGCATGGTGCGACTGAATGGCGTCGCCCTGGAACCGGCCGAAGCGCGGTTGATTGTCAAGTATCTCAGCACATCGCACGGACTGGCGCCGGAAGAAGCCAAGCCGGTGATGTATATGACCGAGCATCGCATTCAGGATGAAGCGATTCCCGAACGAATCGGTGCGCGCCACGTGCAACACCTGCCATGCGCTGGGTCGAGTGTTCCAGTGGCATCGGACCAGGGAGGAGTGGTCGCTGCTGGCGGACATGCACTCGGCGCTGTATACGCAGGCCGAGGCGGCCTTCCGGCGCGGCGGCGCGGGGGCGGAACGGCGACCGCTGCTGCCGCGGGCCGCGGGCGAGGCGCTGCCGTGACCGCGAGCGGAGCGGGCGATGGGGCCGGCGCGGGCGCTACCGCAGCCAATGCGGCGGCCCAAACGATATCGCTCGATGCGACGCTTGATTTCCTGGGCAAGAATTACGGCCTGCACACTCCCGAATGGGCGACCTGGCGGGCGCGGATGCGCGCGCCCAAGATCGTTGGACGATGGCTCATTTCGGCACACATTCCCGGACGCGGTAAGTATTACGGCGATTTGACGATTGCCCAAGGCGCCGCGCCGGACGAGTTCACCACCACGGCAAAGTTGCAGCCGGTGGGCGGCGGCCCGGCAATCTCGCGCTCCGGCGCCGGGTTAGTTTATACCGGCTATTCGTGGCGCGGGCGGTCGAAGGGCGGCAGCACTGCAGCCAATGCCACCCCGGACGATCTCTCTCGCGAAATGCGTGAAGCGCTATGGATTTCGCCGGATCAGACCTGGGCCGAAGGGCGGTGGTTCTGGGGCGAGTATCAGGAATTCGGCGTGGATGTGAAGCTGAAGCGGGTCACTCCCGAACCCGCGTTGCTGATGCTGGATCGCTACTCTCTCAAGACCGGCTCGCAAGCGCAGCGCGTTCGCGTGATCGGCAATAATCTGCCCGCGCAAGTGACGCCGGCCGATCTGGATTTCGGCTCGGGGTTGACAGTCAAGTCGATCGTCTCGCATAGCCCCGGCGAAATTGTCGCGACCGTAGATGTGGCGGCGAACGCCGTGCCGGGTAAGCGCGATGTGGCGCTGGGCAACGCGGTCCTGGAAGGCGCACTGGCCGTGTATGACAAGGTGGACTATATCAAAGTGCTGCCCGAGGCGTCGATTGCGCGTTTGGGCGGCGATGAACACTCCGTGCATCCTCGAGGTTATCAGCAGCTCGAAGCCGTCGCATATAATCGCGGGGAGGACGGCAAGCTGCACACGGCCGACGATGTGGAGCTGGGTCCTGTAGACGTGACTTGGTCTGTGGAGGAATTCTACTCCGTGTTCGGCGACGATGATAAGGAGTTTGTGGGAACCTTGAACAGTAACGGCCTATTTACGCCCAGTCTCGATGGGCCGAATCCGCAGCGTAAGTTCAGCCGAAACAATTACGGAGATGTGTGGGTGGTCGGCACCGCCAAGAACGAAAAGGATAAGGAAGGCAAGCCGCTGGTGGGAAGGTCGTATCTGGTAGTGACCGTTCCGACTTATATCCGTTGGGATCAGCCGGAGGTTGCCAGATGACGGCGACTCAGACCCGTACCTACCGGCTGGGAGAGTTTCACGCATTTGAAGGCGGCGGCCGCCAATTTCTCTATCTGGTTCCGGCCGGCGCGATTTTTGAACTGGACACCGCGGCAGCCGCGGTAATCAGCCTCCTTTCCGAGGGCGACGCCACGCCTGAGGAACTGGCAGGCAGGCTGACGCAGCGGGATTTCGCTTACGCCGATGCCGCTGAGTTAATTCGAGAAATGTTTCTGGCGCGCGTGATCGTGGCCGGCGACTCAGTCGGCAGTAACTCGATAAACGCTCTCGAACCCCCTCCAGCGGATTTCCCGCTGCAAAGCCTGGTGATGAATCTCACCAATCAATGCAACCTGTCTTGTCAGTATTGCTATGAGTTCGGCGAGGATAAAGTAGCCACGCCCGAAGGCAAGCCGAAGTTCATGGATCTCGCCACTGCGAAAGCTTCAGTGGACTTCCTGCTTGAGCAATCCTCCGGCCGCAAGGCCGTTCACATCACTTTCTTCGGCGGCGAAACGCTGATGAATTTCCCTCTGCTAAAGCAGGTTGTAACATATGCAAACCAGCGCGCGGCGGAGCAGGGAAGACACATCGATTTCAGCCTGACCACCAATGCGACGTTATTGACGGCAGCGATTATTGAGTTTCTATCGGAAAACCGCATTGGAGTGACCGTCAGTATGGACGGGCCGCCCGAACTGCACGATAAGCTGCGCGTGTTCGCCAATGGCAAGGGGAGTTACGACATTATTGCGCCGCGAGTCAGGGCTCTGATTCAGGGCCATCGTACGCGTCCGATCACGGCGCGGGTGACGCTGACTAATGGCGTAACCGATGTGGTCAGGATTTTCCGCCACTTAAAACAGGATCTTGGATTTCATGAGGTCGGATTCGCGCCTGTAACTACCTCTCCCGATCGCCTGTACGCCATCAACGAGCGGGGTATGGATGGAGTGCTGCAAGAGTTTCACGTCCTGGCGGATGAGTATCTGGAGTATGCCCTGCGTGGAGAGATGCACGGGTTTTCCAATGTCAGTGACACGATTGCCGAGTTATACCAGGGCGTGAATAAATCTCATCCCTGCGGCGCCGCTTTGGGCCTGATGGGAGTGGGTCCCTCGGGCGATATCGCGCCTTGCCATCGCTTTGTCGATTCGGACACGCACTCGCTGGGCAACATCGCCACGGGCGTGGACCGCGAGAAGCAAGCCGATTTCCTGAATCGCGGCCACATCAATAGCAAGTACGATTGCCACACCTGCTGGGCCCGCCCGCTATGCGCCGGCGGTTGCCACCATGAGGCATTTGTTAGATATGGAGACACGGGCCATCCCAATCTGCATTATTGCGACTGGATTCGGGATTGGACCGACACTTGTTTACGGATTTATGGCGCGATCAGCGCGCAGAATCCCGGCTTCCTGGAACAATTCGCCGAAAGGAAAGCGCTAAATTGAGACACTTGAAAGCGATTAACAAGAAGGCCCGGCGTATCGAAGATCTGGTTACGCCCTTAGCTGAAGATGTGGTTGCGTTGCAGAATCCGCCCATTCAGCCGCGTCCACACGTACCCATGGGATGCGCGCTGGCGTTTTCGCCGGGGTGGGAGGTCGATTCGGCGGGCGGGACGGCTGGACTTTGCCAGCCGGTCGAACGCGATATCTACGACTGCTATGTGACCTGCTTCTGGCCGGCGCAGGTGCCCGACCACCTGAATAACTATCCGGACTGGGCGAGCAAGTGCGCGGTGGCGACTAAGGATTGGCGAAACCTGGACCTGGTTTTCCCATAGGCGTACAAATGCCTCTCTTCAGATAAGGATCAGTATGAAGCACGCGCTCGCGCTACTGAGTCTCTGGTGTGTCTCCGCCAGCGGCGGCACGTTATTTTGCGGGGCTTATCCGGATTTGGTTCTGGTAATCGACGAAGCCCAGGGAAAGGTGACGGATAGAATCCACCTGGAAACGGGCCTGCCTACCAGCATCCGCATCTCGCATGACCACAAGACGATCTTTGTCACTACCAACGACCACAGCGGCGTCGAAGTGATCGACGTGGCGACCCGCAAAGTGACGAACCATTTCGTGTTGAACGACGCTACTCACAAATTCCGCCTCAATGGCGGCGCGCCCGATCCGGATGGAAAACTGCTTTACACCACGACCACCCAGATCACTAAATTGGCGGACCGGTACGAGATCGGCGAAGCCGAAGTACACCATCGTCGACCTTACGCAGCAGAAGATCGTAAAGGCTGTGGACGAGGCCGGCGTCGCTGGCAGCGCGGATGGCGAGGGCGGCGCGGCTGCGGGGGGCCGCGGCGGTGGCGGAGGCCGGGGAGGAGGCGGGTTCGAGGTCTCGCCGGATGGCAAGTATCTCTATCAATTCGGTTCCACGGTTACGGTTTTGAATGCCGCGGATTTCAGCGTGGTGGAGCGGATTCCATTAGCGCAGCCCGATGCTCCGGCAATGGAAAACCTGGGTTTGGGAGGAGTTCTGGAGGCGATCAGCGATCCGGGGCAGCGTGTCTCAATCTTCAATTACTCGGACCCGATCGTACACAACCGCGTGTTCGGCCTGGCACGGTTCGACTTGAACACGCGCAAATTCGATTTCACGCCGATCGGTCCGGCGCCAATGGCAATGACCGGTTTGCATGTTACTCCGGATAAGAAGTCGGCTTACACCGTGAGTACGAATGGCACGGGCGGGAACCGCCGCTGCGAGTTTTGGGGGCTGGACCTGACCACGAGCCGGATCACCAAAACGGGCGAATTTCCCTGCCGCGCCCGCTATAGTTTCGGAATGTCCGTCGAACGGCAAGAAGCTATATATCTATGCCGCCGGTTTTGAAATCGACGTGTACGATGCGGCAACGTTCCAGCATGAAGCTACCTGGGACCTTGGGAACGATATGACCGGCGGTGGCTTGGTCGTTCTGCCCTGAGTGAGAGTGACTCTGGCTCCCGGTCGATTGCTTTAACGCTCCAGAACGCAATCCGTAAGCCGTAAACATACCGTCTCGAATTCATTGAGCCGGCGCGTAATACCCAAGCCGCCAGTGCCCTTTAAGCGCCGGCATTCCGCCTGGCTGCGCGATCTTTACTTCTACATGGCGGTATTTTCCGTCTCTTGCCTGGTTCTTTGGGTAGTAAGCAAGCACGTACTGATTGCGCAATTCAACCGCAATCCTCGCGGCAACGCTGGGCAGATCGCTGCTGAGCGCCGCGGAGAAGGCGCGGCCGCCGGTTTGTGTAGCGATCTCGGATAGCAGGCGCGGCCCCGAAATCTCCTCGGGAGTCAGCCCGAATGATAGAACCGGCTCAAAGACGCCCATCGCGTAAATCTGTACATCCGCCGCGCGCACCAGCGCCTCGATCTCCGCCGATGTGTAATGGCTATGATTATCGCCGCCGTCGGAGACGATCACGATGGCCTTGCGGGGATTCTTCGCGTTGTTCATCTCGCGGAGCCCGGCGTTGATCGCGTCCAACATCGCGGTCAGCCCACCCGGTTGAGCGTTTAACAGCGCTTTCTTGATCTCATCCGTGCGCCCGGTAAACGGGACGGAAAGTTTGGACGTGTCGCCGAACTCCACCAGAAACGCTTCATCGTCTTTATTGAAGGCCTTCAGGAGCTGTGTGGCTGCGTCGCGAGCGCTCCGCAGCTTGTAATCCATGCTGCCGCTTTCGTCGAACACCAGACCAACCGAAAGCGGCGCATCCTCGTCGGAAAAATGGGCGACATTCTGCTCCACGCCATCTTCGAATAACTGGAAGTCTCCTTTCTGAAGACCCAGAACGAACCGGTTCAGCGTATCTGTCACGGTTACCGGAATGACGACCAGATTAGTATCGGACCGGAAGGTCGGCTCACGAGCGTCCTGCGAGCCGGCAGCGGTAAGGGTCGCAATGCACGCTACGCCAAGGATGTTGGCCAACGCTTTCCACTTCACGGCTCCCGCTCCTTAAGCATCCCGCTATCGATGAGTGTATCACTTCACCGATGAAGCATCGGCTTCTTGTACACGATATGCGCCAGACTCGCCTATTCGCTGAGGGAAACCCGAACGTCGTCGAGATCCAAAGCGTCCGTTCGATTCGGAAAGCGCTCTGCTACTGTCTCTGCTTATTTATGAACCGGCCGGATAATCGGGCACGGCGCGGCCCAGGTCTTCGGCGAGAATGATGGCTTCGGCCAGGTCTTTCATCGGCCGCCGCAAACGCCGGCTCTGATTGCGCAGGCGCAAATACGCCTCTTCTTCGCTGATCTGGTGCCGCTGTTGCAGAATGCCCTTGGCGCGCTCCATCACTTTGCGCGTTTCCAGAGCGCGTTTCATTTCCATGGTCTCTTCCAGCAGGCGCGCGCGTTCCTCCTCCAACAGCGATTTGGAAATCGCGCCGCCAAGCTGCTCGCCGATGAAGACCATCATGGAAATCTCGTCGCTCGAGTGCCGGTACGGCTCGCGATGATGTACGTTGACCACCCCGATCGTATCCCCGCCTCCCACCAATGGAACCGAGAGCAGCGCTTCGTAGGTATCTTCGAAGAGCTGCGGAAACTTCTTGAATCGCGGGTCGGCAAACGCATTGGATGCCAATGCCACCACTGAGCGGTGTTCCGCCACCCAGCCCGTAATGCCCTCGCCCGATTTCACCTTCAACATGCCGACATCGTCCACGTGCGGCGCTTGCGACGCGCGCAATACGATCTCGTGCGTGGTTGGATCGATAAGGTAAACCAGGCAGGCATCGCACGCCGTTGCCTGTACCGCCAGTCCGATCACTTCTCCCAGTTTTTCATCGAGGTTTAGATTAGAGTTCACGATGCTGCTGATACGGTGCAGCATGGTCAACTGCGACGTGGAGGCATCCATCGTATTTCTTACCGCCATATACTTCAACTTATGCCGGAAACGCGGGGCAGTCCAATCCAAAATTTCTATGTAGGGTATTCGGCCCTTGCGCGCTTGCGCCTGCCAACGACCTGGGTTGTATACTAACCGCAGGACTACGCATGGAGCCGACGCTCGACCGCCCCACCGCGGAATCGCAAACCGAACCCGTCGCGAGGCCGATGCAGGAACCCGGGCCGGCGGCAAACCCGCGTCCCCGCCGCGAAGCTGAAATTCGAGGCGCTCGCCGCCGGGTCATATTCCATCGCGCGGGCCAAAGTTCCCGGCGGGTGGCTGGTTGCGATCGGCGCCACGGGGTTGACCTTCTACCCTGATCCGGAGCACGCCTGGAACGGCGAATCCGTCTGAACCCGGTCAATCCGACGATCCTTGCCCGAAAAACCGATCTGATCCCTCTTTGCGCGATTCCGCGCGTTTCTATGTGACGCCGGCTGCACTTGGCCGGCGATCTCACATCGGAGAAAAACCATGAAAATGGCGCAAAAATTTAACCGGCTTGCCGCCTTTGCAATTTTGGCGGCCAATGCCTCCTTTTTGTACAGCCAAACGCAGGAAGATCCCTTCAATCAGATTCACCAGGCGCTGGTGACGGGCGCAACGATGACCAACTATACCGTTACCGCGGTCCCGAGTAACGCGTTCTCCTTCTCCTCATTTCCTTCGAAGGTGGTGCAGGATCCGGCCGTGACAACACCGCTGGAGAAGATTCACCCGCTACTGGGGACTTGGGTCGCACAGCAAGCGGCCAATACCAGCGTGACTTTGGCGATCACTTTTCTCGATGACTTAGCCATACCGCGCTTTCCCGACCCTGCGGATGAGACGCCAGGCTCCGCGGCGCAGGCGCAAGCCGCCGCTGCGTCCGCGCAACTCGTAGCCTCGCTTCAGCAGCAGCGTGCGCCTATCTATGCGGCGCTCGGCCAGGAATTCACGGCGCTTTATGGAGCGCAGATTCTAGACACGTTCTGGCTCATTAAGGGAATGGTTGTAACGATGCCACTCGGAGCCGTACCGGCGGTGTCCGCGCGCCCCGACGTACTCTATGTGGAACCGGAAAATGCGGGCGACGCGCCTCCGGATTCGGTGGCCGACGGGCGGACCCGTATCAATAGCGACCCCTATTTCAACCTGGGAGACACGCGCGGCTTTATCGGGCTGCTCGACACCGGATTGCGCTCCACCCATACTCTGTTCGTCGATCCGAACCACATACTTTTGCGTTTCAACTGCGACGTGGCCGGAATAAATTGCGCTCCCGCGGCTGTCGCAAACGACGACTGCTGGAACCATGGGACCTCGAGCGCCGCGATCATTACCGGCAACAACCAGCTCGGCAATGCGTACCGGGGCGTTACCGCGAGCTACTTGAGCAGTTACCGGGTCTATCCAACCAGGGGAGCCGTATGCGAGGGACTGAGCGTAAGTGCCGCCGTCCGCGGCTTTCAATATTCAGTCGCGATCTTCGATCGGGTAATTGTCGCCGAAATGCAAGGAACCGGTAACTCAGTCAGCGCCATTTCCATGGCCGCCAACCACGCTTTCGACGCCGGCGCGGTGGTCATCGCGGCCAACGGAAACAATGGACCCGGCGCCGGAACGGTAAACTCGCCCGCCAACGCGCATCGCGTGATTGGCGTCGGAGATTTCGATGTAGACACATTGGCCCAAATCGCGAGCCAGAGCCGCGGTCCGGCGTCTCAGGGCCGCTACAAACCGGACATTCAGACGCCGACCAACACCGAAACGGCCAGCAACGCGAGCGACGTGGCATTGAGGAATTTCAGCGGAACCAGCGGCGCAACTCCCTATGCCGGAGGCGTTGCGAATCTGTTCCGGAATTGGCTTCGCGGGACCAATCTCAGTATCGACCCGGGACAGGTTTACGCCCAAATAATCCTCTCTGGGCAGAACCCTTGGCCGGGATTTGCTGTCACGGGGAACACGGTGGGCGCGGGACAGGCGGTGATGGGCACCGGCGGCATCGTGTGGTGGGGCAAGGTGTCGGTGGCGAACGGACAGACGATAGACATTCCCCTGGCCGCTTCGCCCGCAAATCCGGAGACCGCGTTACTGTTCGATGGGTCGTTATGGTGGCCCGAGAATCCGGACAAACATAACGATGTGGA
Source organism: Bryobacterales bacterium (assembly GCA_963723015.1). GTDB lineage: Bacteria > Acidobacteriota > Terriglobia > Bryobacterales > Bryobacteraceae > PALSA-243. Next base: position 455,028 of record CAVRPF010000009.1, on the reverse strand, counting down.
TCTATACCTCCTGGACAACACCGGCGCGGTCAGAGCCCTGAGCGTTTCCGGGCCGTCGGTATTCGAGCGGGCCCGAGCCACGGGGCCGGCCATCCTTGGGGCCGGGTGGAAGATTCGGATCCGGGGAGCGGCGGTCCCAAACGGGCCGCAGACGGTCTACTGGGCAGCGCGAACGGTGTTGAAGTAATCGGCGTTCACGAGCGCGGCGAGCGCGGCAGAGGTCATGGAAGCGGCGGATACGGCGGGGGCCGGTGGCCTTCGCCGTGCGGCCCCGGGCCTTGCCCTTGCTGTTCCTGATGACGTTTCCGATCGGCGGCGCGGGCTGCGGCGCGATCGGCCAGCCACTTGTCGTATATAGGCTGCTGATCGGGCGAGAGGATCGCTTTTATTTTGGCCACGGATGCGTCGTGAAGTTGACGCAGTTGTTGATCGAACTGATGCTTCTCCTGGTCGATTTGGGCTTCGTATTTCTTGTTCATCTGCATGAACTGCTCGCCCTGCCAATCGTAGATTTTCTGCACTTCCTCAAGTTGCTGGGGACTCAGCTTGACGGCGTCATTGAGATGGGAAACGAGACGTTTGCGCGCTTCCTCGGGGCTCATTTTCTTTTTGCCGCCGGGCTGCCCTACGGAACTGGACACCGACTTGACAACATAAAGACGGTAGCCCACAGCCCCCATGGCGGCGCCGCTGGCAAAGACGAGCAGAACGGAAAGAAACGCCGAGACCTTCGATTTAGGCATCGCTGGGACTCACCGGCCGGATTCAGTCAATTCCATTTGCGCGGGGCTGACCAGGTCCGGCGCTACGATCGGATGGGCCTCCGCAAGAACATCCACGTAATTCTGGCTGGGCACCGCATTGGCATGGGGTACATACATATAGAGGCTCAATGCGACCGTCAGCGCCACGGCGGCTGCCGCGAAGGCATTCGCCATGCGGCGGAATGAGAACGTAAATGTCTGCCGCGCTTCAATTTTCTGCCATAAGGTGGGCATGAAGTTCGCGCTGGGCTCCGGAGTGGGGCACGCAGCGAACGCCCGGAAAAGGGCATCCAGCTTTTCATCGTTACTGCCGCGCATTGGAATCATGTCTGTTCGACCCCTCAGTTTACCGGCCCTCAGCCGGCATCTTCCTTCTTTTCGGCCGCTCCAAAAGCTTTCAGGACCCGTTGCCTGGCCCGGAATAACCTTACCTTAAGAGCATTTTCGTTGACGTTATAAATTCTTTCAAGCTCTTTCAACGAAAGCCCTTCTACTTCCTTCATCATGAGCAATATCCGGTCGGCCTCGGAAACCGCGCCCAACAAGGCATCGACGGATTCCCGGATCGTCTTATGGTACCGCTCATCCCGCTCCGCCTTTCCGCCCGCCACGGCGTCGGCCATGGTGACCTGCTGCTCGGACAGGTCGGACATGCGAAACTCCTGGCGACGCTTTTGCTTACGCAGATAATCGTAAGCCGCGTTCTTAGTCAGCGTGTAGAGCCAAGGCTCAAAAACCTCCGCCGACCGGAGCTGGTCGAGAGAATAATACATCCGCACAAAAACCTCCTGCGCGACGTCCTCGACATCTTCCGTCCGGGCAATCAAATGACTGATATGACCCAGAATCCGTTTCCGGTATGCCAGCACGATTTCGTTAAAAGCCACACTGTCGCCGGATTGGGCGCTCTTGATTACCGCGAAATCGACTAGCATCTATGCCGCCTCACCGTCGAGGCTGGCATCCGGACCCGTTTGTCGCTCCGAATGAAAAGGCGTAGCGGTCGCCAGACAGGTTACAAGTCTTTGAGAGGTAAAGCGAAAGCGCGGCGCCCCTGAGGATACGGCCATTTCCGTAGCGATGGCCCGAAAGGGCCAAAGGCTGAGCCTCCCGGCCGCCATAGGTACCATGGGTATTTGTTTATTATTACGCGAAGAGGCCGCCAATGCACGGGTTTTACAAGTCTTTACGGGAGTAGGGACGTCTCGACAGGCTGTGATTTTCACGCCGGAGCCGGTATGAGGATCATTGCCGAATCAAAGTTGGCCAGCTCACAACGCCGATCTGTTAAGCGGGATACTAAGCCTTAAAATGAACGGACAACAGCCAGCCGAGAATGTGCCACACCGTTATGCGCAGCCCTCGCACGCACGGCTTGCCGGGCTCAGTCGTTATCCTCTCAATTCCTGTTGGCATATTCGCAGCCCACCAGTATGCCACCCCAGTGCGTTGAGGTTCACGGCAAACCACGCAACGCACCGGGAATATCAACTGGAAGTATCCAGTACGCGTAGCCCTATCATGCTCCGGGCCAATTGCGCTCAGCCCCTGAACGCCATATAATCAATCCACCGATTCGAACGGAGGAGACAACATGCGCACTCTGGCGCTGCTGTGGATCGCGCTGGGGCTCTCGGCTGCGGAACCCAGCTATTTTGGCGAGATTCGGCCAATCTTACAGCGTCAATGCCAGGGTTGCCACCAGCCCAGTCTGAAGTCTTCGAATCTCGATCTCACCACCTACGAAGGCCTTAAGACCGGCGGGAAGCGAGGCCCCGGCTTCACCGTGCTGGTGCAGTTTCTCACGGGCGAAATCAAGCCGCAGATGCCGTTCGGCCGGTCGCCGCTCCCCCCGGAGCAAATTGAGCTGGTACGGAGCTGGCTGGCCGCCGGTGGCAAGGACGACACGCCGGCAGGATCTGGCAAAGGCGCCACCGAAGCTCGCTCAGCCCGGCGCTCCTACCGTCTATACCCTTCAGCCCGTACTGACCGCCCTGGCGTTTTCACCCGATGGAAAATCGCTCGCTGTTTCGGGCAACCGCGAGATCCTGCTCCATACGGTCGATGGCAGCGCGCCCCCAAGACGGCTGCCCGGTCTTTCGGACAGCATCCTTTCGCTGGTCTTCTCCAAGGACGGCTCTCTGCTGGTGGCGGGCGGAGGTACGCCAGGCCGTTTCGGCGAGATCCAGTTTTGGGATCTGCCCGCGGCTAAACTCGCGGCGCTCCGTCATGACTGACCGGCGATACCGTCTTCGGCGTTTCGATTTCTCCGGACGGCGCCCGGGCCGCCGCGGGCTGTACCGACAACACCGTCCGCATCATCGATACCGCCTCCGGCAAGGAGCTCACGAAGATGGGCGCGCACGAAAACTGGGTCCTGGGGACCGTCTTCTGGCGTGGATGGCAAACGCGTGGTGTCCGTGGGCCGCGACCGCTCGGCCAAATTGACCGATGCGGCGTCCGGCGCCTTTCTGGAAAATATGAACCTGCTGCGCGGCGAGTTGGCGGCGGTGGCGCGACACCCGCCAAGGATATCGTCGTCATCGGAGGGGAGGACCGAATCCTTACGTGTATCTGATGGACCGTCCCAAGAATATGAAGATCGCCGACGACACCACGCTGATTCGCAAACTCGAGCGCCAGAACGGCGCGATCGCGGCGCTCGCGTGGTCGCCCGACGGAAGCCGCATCGCCGTGGCGGGAGCGGCGCCGGAGGTCAATGTGTACGACGCCGATACCGGCGCGCGCGTGGCCGCATGCAAAGGACATTCGGCGGGTATCTATTCGGTGGCGTTTAGTCCCGATAGCGGCACGCTCGCGACCGGCGGTTTCGATGGCTGGGTGCGTCTTTACGACGCCGCCACAGGCGCGTTGAAGAAGGCTTTTGTGCCGGTGCCATTGGAGCGATCAGCGCCGCGCCTGGAGGTTTGCGATGATCTCGGCAACACCCGCTACGCATCGCTCTCGCACTGATGGCGCAAACCGCCATGGCCGCGGCGTCCGGTGATCACGGAATTGAAGCCGCGCGGCGCCGAGATCGGCCGTGCCTTCATTTTGACCGCTAGTCGGCCGCAACATCGGCGAAGGCGCCCGCGTGATCTCGACCTTGCCGGCCTCATTTACGCTGGTGCTGCCGCCGCAAACGCCCGGAGCCATGGCAACGCCCCGGTCGATCGGCATCGTTTCTGGTGGAGCCGAAGCCCGATGCCGCGCCGGGAGTCTATCCCATCCGCATCGAATCGTCACGGCATCTCGAATGTCCTGCTCTTTACTCTCGGTACCTATCCGGAAGTGACCGAAGAGGAATCGCAGGCCCGGCTCGCTCCCCAATCGCAATGACACCATCGAGACCGCCGAAGCCGTAGCATCGTCACCGGTCGTCGTCAATGGCACGCTCCGCGGCCCGGAGCGGGATGTCTATCGCGTGCTATGGCAAAGCCGGCGAACGGCGCGTCTTCGAAGTGGAAGCCAGGCGCTGCGGATCGGCCATCGATCCCGTGCTGCGCATTATCGACGGCGCCGGCAAACAACTCGCGCGCAATGACGATGCGCCCGGGGCCGGTCTGGACGCGCGCCTGGACTTCACCTTCCCCTCCGAAGGCAACTACTACGTCGAGGTCACCGACGCACGGTTCAGCACTCAGGCGCAGAATTTCTACCGCTTAAAATGGGCGCGTACCGCTACGCCGAAGGCATCTTCCCACTGGGCGGCCACCGCGGCGAACGCGTCCCAGTGACGTTCTTCGGCGGCAATCTGGGCGCGGCGTCGCTCACATCCGATCTGAGACCTCGGCGCCGCGCCAAAAACCGAGGCGCTTACCCACGTGGCGCTGCCCGGCTCCCCGGCACTGCCCTTCCTTTTTGCGGTCAGCGATCTGCCCGAATTGATGGAGCCGGTCGCCGGCGCAGCGCCCATTCCAAGCGTTGTCAATGGCCGGCTGCGACCAGCCTAGGAGATCGACGACTACCGCTTCCGCGTGGAACCGGGCGAAAAGTTGATCTTCGAATTGCAGGCGCGCGAGCTGGGCACGTCGCGTCTCGAAGGCATCATCACCGTTCGCGACGCCGCAGGCAAGAAGCTCGCTTCGGCGGGCGATCAGCCGCTGCCCGAGGATGTATTCGCGGTTCAGGGCACCAGCCGGACCAGCAACGATCCGTTTCTCAATTTCACCGTCCGCCGGATGTCCACGAGCTCGTCGGTCTCCGTGGAAGATCTGGCCTAGCGGGGCGGCCCGCTTTACGGCGTACCGGCTGATCGCGCGCGCCGCAAGCTCAGGACTTCACCCTGACGGTCTCCACGCCCTTCCTTAACATCCCCGCCGGCGGCACGGCCGCTATCGTGTCTCGGCTGACCGTCGCGGATACGATGGGCCCATCCAACTCGACGATTCCAGATCTGCCCGAAGGCATCCATCTGGATGGCGGCTAATTCCGCCGAGAGTATGTCGATGCCGCCAACGCCGCACCATCAACCGGCGCGGCATCCTGACTATTACCGCCGACCCTGGCATCGCCTTGGCCACCGGTCAACTGGAGGTCTGGGGAGAAGGCGAAACTCGCGGACGGAACGGTGCTGCGCCGGCGCGCGCGCGGCTCGGAATGGCGGTGGATGTGGCCGGCGCTACCGACGCAGGGCGTGGTAGACCGCCAGCGCCCGCTTACCGCGCCGTGGCTGGGATGGGACCTTCCCGCGGCGCTGACCGATCGCGCCCGCCGCGACTCTGGAAGTACACCAGACCGGCTTGAAACAACATGGCCGAGGGCGCTCGCTACGAATTCGCCTACAAATGGACGGTTCGCGGCGATGCACACTCCGCCCAAGCAGGTCGGCGTGGACGTCGTCGGCGCCAAAGATATTCGCGTCGATCGATATGACAGACCAGACTTTTGCTGTGACCACCACCAAGGCCACCGACCCCGGCCGCTACGATGTGTATGTCAACGGCCGTGTCCGCATGGCGATGCGATGGCGACGAAACGGTTGTCGCCCGCGCGATTCCGTTCGAAGTTACCGGAGGCGATGCCGTGTCGAGCAATAGAAGCCTGCATTGTCTTCTGCTTCTGCTGGCCGTGTGGCGCGTCGTCGCGTCCGCGGCCGAGCGCCCAAGCGTCGACTTTCCTGCGCGACGTCGCCCCCATTCTTAACAAAACCGGCTGCACTTCCGGTCCCTTGCCACGGCGCGGCCAAGGGCAAGAACGGATTCAAGCTCTCGCTGCGCGGCTACGATCCGCAATTCGATTACGAAGCGCTGCTTTACGATCTCTCGGGCCGCCGCTTCAATCGCGCCGACCCCGGCCGCAGCCTGATGCTGGCCAAGCCCACGCAGCAGGTGGCCCACGGCGGCGGACTTCGCATTCGACATCGGCTCGACGTATTACAAGACCATCTATAACTGGATCGCTCAGGGCGTCCCGTTCGGCGATCCCGCCAAGGATTCCGTGCGTCGCCTGGAGGTCGAGCCGAAAGAAATCCTCATGAAAGCGCCCGGCGAATCCGCGGCGGTGAAGGTTAGCGCCATCTATCGCCGATGGCGGCCAACGCGACGTCACGCGGAAGCCGTGGTCGAGAGCAATATGCCCGATCTTGCGCGCCGTGACGCGACGCGTCAGTCAAAGGCGCGCGGATCGGCGAGGCCACCCTGCTGGTGCGCTACCAGGGCAACTTCACCACGTTCCCGGTGACAGTGCTCAACCCCAAGCCCGGCTTCGTCTGGAAGCAACTCCCGCAGAACAACTACATCGATCGCCTGATCGACGCCAAGCTGCAGCGGCTGAAGATCCAGCCTTCGCCCGCCGTAGACGATGCCGCTTTTCTGCGCCGCGTGTCGCTCGATCTCAAAGGCCAGTTGCCGACGCCGGAAGAAGTCCGGCCTTCGTTGCCGAGCACCTCTCGCCACCAAGCGCGGCGAACCTGATCGACAAGCTGATCGCCAGCCCGGCCTACGTCGACCACTGGACTCTGAAGTGGGGCGATCTGCTGCAGAACAACCGCAAGTATCTCGGCGAAAAAGGCGCATTCGAGTTCCGCGAGTGGATTCGCGAGTCCATCGCGCGCCAACAAGCCCTACGACCGCATGGTGCGGGAAATGCTCTCCGCGAGCGGCAGCTCCTACGAAAACCCGGCCGCCAATTTCTACCGCGTGACGCGCGATCCCAAGCCCACCATGGAGAAGACCACCCAGGTGTTTCTGGGCGTGCGCATGGTGTGCGCGCAGTGCCACGACCATCCCTTCGAGCGCTGGACGCAGAACCAGTATTACGAGATGGCCGCGTTCTTCTCGGCCGTAGGTCTCCGGCCGGGTTATGAAGTCGGCGAAGAGATCCTCTACGACCAGCGCGCAGGATTACGACATGAAGCATCCCAAGGATGGCCGCGTGATGAAGCCCAAGTTCATCGTGCCGGCCACCTGGTCGGGCACCGGGCCCGGCCGCCTACCGATGCTCAGCCGCCGCAGGCCTTGGCGGAGTGGCTCACCGCCGAGCGACAACCCTTTCTTCGCGAAATCCACCGTCAATCGCGTGTGGAGTTATTTCTTCGGACGCGGCATCATCGATCCCGTGGACGACATCCGCGCTTCGAATCCGCCCAGCAATCCAGCGCTGCTGGATGCGCTTACCAAGGATTTCATCGATCACGACTTCGATCTGCGGCATCTGATGCGCACCATCGCCAACTCGCGGACCTATCAGGCCTCAGTCGCGACGCAACGAGTGGAACGAGAAGGATGCCGAGAACTTTTCCCATGCCATGCCGCGGCGCCTCAGCGCCGAAGAATTGATGGACGCGCTGGCGCTCGCCACCGGCGTGCGGCCGGTCTTTCCCGAAGTCCCGCCGGATACCCGCGCCGAGCAGCTGACCGATCCGCACGTCGGCAAAGATGGCTTCCTCGATCTGTTTGGACAGGCCCGCCGCGCGAATCCGCCTGCGAATGCGAGCGCCGCAGCGATCTGAGCCTGCCGCAAGCTCTGAATCTGGTGAATGGCAAAACCATCTCGGATGCCGTCGCCGATGCCGACGGCCGCGTTGCCAAGGCCGATTCTCAGCGGCCGGCCGGACCGCGACTGATCGCAGAACTGTATCTGGCGTCGTTCAGCCGTCCGCCGACGCCGATCGGAACTCGAGAGCGGCATCAAATATCTGCAAACCGGGCCCGCGGACGCGCGGCCCGTGCGCAGGATCTGCTCTGGGCGCTGGTCAACAGCAAACCATTTCTCTACAACTACTGACGAAAGAGTCCATATGCTCGTCATTCCAGGACGCGCGCTTCACACCTGCGAAGGACCCACCCGGCGGGAGCTTCTGCGCGCCGGCTCCATCGGCATGCTCGGGCTCAATCTGGCCAACTTCTTTCGCTGGCAGAAATCGGCGCAAGGCCGCCGTCGCAAACTATGAGGGCGCGCGCGGCTTCGGAAGCGCCAAGTCGGTCATCATGGTCTTCCTGCAGGGCGGCCCCAGCCATATCGACATCTGGGACCCCAAGCCCGACGCGCCCGCCAATATCCGCGGTGAGTTCAAGCCGATCAAGACCAAGATCCCCGGCACGCACATCGGCGAACACATGCCCATGATGGCCAACGCGCTCGACAAGGCCACGCTGATCCGCTCCATGAGTTACACGCCGAACGGGCTGTTCAACCACACCGCGGCGATCTATCAGATGCTGACCGGCTATCCGCCGGATCGCGTCTCGCCCTCGGGCCAGCTGGAGCCGCCCAACGGCGCGGACTTTCCCACCGCGGGCAGCCACGTCTCGAAGCTCAAGCCGCCCAGGAGGCGGTGCTGCCATTCGTGAACTGCCGCGGCCGCTGCAGGAATCGGGCGTCATCGGCAAAGGCGGCGCGGCCGGTTTCCTCGGCAAGGCCTACGATCCGTACCGCCTCTATCAGGATCCCGCCAAGCCCATCAAGACTCGACGATCTTTCGCTGCGCAAGGAAGTGCCGCCCGAACGCCTGAAGGAGCGCTTCGAACTGCTGAAGGGCATCAACGGTTCCATGCCCGACCTCGAGAAGGCGCTGAACGAGCTACGCCATCGACGAATATTACGGCAAGGCCTTCGACCTGGTGCTCTCGGGCAAAGCGCGCGACGCGTTCGATCTGACGAAGGAACCGGACAAGGTGCGCGAGCGCTACGGCCGCACCACGTTTGGCCAAGGCCTGCTGCTGTCGCGCCGGCTGATCGAGGCCGGCACGCGCTTCGTGCAGATGAACTGGCCCGCGGTCGCCAACGGCAACCCGGAAGTCGGATTCCTGGGACACGCACGCCGCGAACTTCGGCACCGCTCAAGAATCTGCATTGCCCGAAGCTCGACCGCGGCCTCTCGGCGCTGCTCGAAGATATGGACCATCGCGGGCTGCTCAAGGAAACGCTGGTCATGGCCATCGGCGAGTTCGGCCGCTCGCCCCGCATCGGCGTCAGCACCTCCGGCAACGCCAACGCCCCCGACGGCCGCGACCACTGGCCCTATTGCTACAGCGCGGTGGTGGCCGGCTGCGGGATCGCCGCGCGGCGCGCAATACGGCGAGTCCGACCAGACCGGCATCTCGCCCAAAGACAAGCCCATGCACCCCAACGATCTGCTGGCGACCACCTACTACGCCCTGGGCATCGATCCCGACATGACCGTTCTCAATCACCTGAATCAGCCGCGCGAGTTGGTGAAAGGCAAGGTGGTGGCGGATTTGTGGAGTTGATGATGCCGGTTACGGTGTGATGCGCAGACGTTTCAATTCGGCCGCGGCCGCGGCGCGCAACGCACTCAGATCGTGCCGCACGGTGTGCCAGATCAGTTTCTCATCTACCTCATCGTAGTCGTGCCTGTAGACGTTGCCGGCTGCGGCTACCGGCCAGTCAATTTCGGGGCGCCGGTTCTTAATTTCCGGCGGCAGCCGCCGCGAAGCCTCCGACACGACCTCCAGCGCCCGGACGACAGCATACCGCGTCGTCCGATCTGCGCCGAATGTGGCAAGATCCATCCCGTTTGCGAACACTTCGATGGCTTCGATGTTATCGACGATGTGACGCAGCCGCTGGGCTGAACACTCAGAAGGCACGGACAGCATCGCGCAGGATGCTATCACGGAGTAGCGGTTTAAGCGTCCTGCGGTTCACTACGTCTCCCGCGCCGTTGAGGATCTCGTTAGTGTAGAGCTTTAGCCTGGCATACTCGAAAATCCCCGTCGCGCGGTCCTGATCGAGTTCCACCAGCACGTCGATATGGCTGTCCGCTCTGGCTTCTCCTCGGGCCACCTGGCCGAAGACCGAAGCATGGGATACGCCGAACCGCCGCAATTCGGCTTCGTGAGCGCGTAGAGCTTGAGAACGGCATCCAGAGGGGCGGCGGTCATCTTCCAACCACGAGTCTAGGAAACCGGCAGTGGCTTATCCTCTGCCTTAAGCCGAAATTGTTGTAGCATAAAACTAATTGTGAAAATCCAGGATATTCGCGCGACCACCGTGACGGTTCCGCTCGAAGCTCCCCTGCGTCACGCCAACGGCTGCCATTGGGGCCGCTTTGTCCGCACCATTGTGGAAGTGGAGGCGGATAATGGCCTGATCGGTTTGGGCGAAATGGGCGGCGGCGGCGAATCGGCCGAAGCGATGTTCCGCGCCATGAAAGCCTACCTGGTTGGTCACGATCCGGCGCGTCTCGAAGAGATGCGGTTCCTCATCGCCAACCCCACCGCCTCCTTGTATAACAACCGCACGCAGGCGCTGGCCGCGCTGGAATTCGCCTGCCTGGATATTCTCGGCCAGGCCTGGAATGCGCCGGTATGCGAGATTCTCGGCGGCCGCTTGCGCGACCGCGTGCCCTTCGCGAGCTACTGTTTTTTCCGCTATCCCAATCCGAGGAACGGCGCCGGCGAAGTACGCACCATCGATCAACTCTTGGAGCTGGCCTGCTCGCTCAAGCGGCGCTTCGGCTTCACCACGCACAAGCTGAAGGGCGGCGTCTTCCATCCGGATTATGAATTGGAAGCGTATCACGCGCTCGCCGAGGCGTTTCCGCGGGATTCCGTGCGCTTCGACCCGAACGGCGTGCTGGTCCACGGAGCAGGCCATTCGCTTCGGCCACGCCATCGAAGGATTGCGCAACGACTATCTGGAAGATCCGGTCTACGGTCTAAACGGCATGCGCCGCGTCCGCCAGCAAATCCGCGTTCCGCTCGCAACCAATACCGTGGTGGTGAATTTCGAGCAGCTCGCGGCCAATGCGCTCGATACCGCCGTGGATGTGACGCTGCTCGATACTACCTTCTGGGGCGGCATCCGCGCGTGTATCAAGGCGGCCGCGGTGTGCGAGACCTTTCAGCTTGGGGTGGCGGTGCATTCTTCGGGCGAGCTGGGCATTCAGCTCGCCACCATGCTGCATCTGGGAGCGGCGATTCCCAATCTCTCTTTCGCGGCCGACGCGCACTATCATCATCTGACGGACGACATCATCGAAGGCGGCCCCATGCGCTACCAGGATGGCGCGATGCGCGTGCCCGACAGTCCGGGCCTGGGCGTGAAACTCGACCGCGAAAAACTGCGCGAGTACAATGAACTCTACCAGCGGCTGGGCGGCTATCCATACGACCGTGACCCCGGCCGTCCGGGTTGGACGCCGATCATTCCGAACGACCGCTGGGCAGACCCGAACGACGACCGTGAAGTAGAGATACCTTACTGAAAGAGAGTCGACTATGTTGCCGGAACAGTGGGAAACATTTAAGCGAGCCGCGCGCCGCGAGAAGATGGACAAGATCCCGATGGCGCTGATTGTCGATAGCCCCTGGATTCCGGGCTATCTGGGAATCAAACACCTGGATTACTATCTCGACCCGGAAGTCTGGTTCGAGGCGAACCTGAAGATCATGCGCGAGTTCCCAGACATCATCTTCGTCCCTTCCTGGTGGATGGAGTACGGCATGGCGGCGGAGCCTTCAGTGCTGGGCGCCAAGATCAAGTTCTGGCAGGACAATACGCCCAGCGAATACCACACCCTGTACCGGCTGGAAGATATCGACCAGTTCCCCGAATACGAAGTGGATGCCGACGCCTTCGCGGCGCTGACGCTGCACCGCATCGGCATGGCGCGGCAGCGCATTCTGGATCATGGCTACATTCTGCCCATGGTGACGGCCCGCGGTCCGCTATGTACGGCGGGCTTTGTGCGCGGCACGACTCACTTTATGATCGATCTGGTGGAAGATCCCGAGGGCGCCCACAAGCTGATCGACTTATGCACGCGCGTAGTCATCGATTGGCTCAAAGCGCAGCACAAAGTCATGGGCGATAAGGTGGAGAGCATCTTCATCCTCGACGACATAGTGGGATTCATCAACGAGGAACACTATCTGGAGTTCGCGCACCCTTATCTGAAGCGTATCTGCGACGCCTTTCCAGCCGACTGGGTGAAGATCTATCACAACGACGCCGAAGTGGACGCATGTCTCGATCACTTGCCCGACGCGGGCTTCAACGTGCTCAATTGGGGCAAGCAGAAGAACATCCGCGAAGTGAAACAGCGAGTCGGCGACCGCATGTGTCTCATGGGCAATGTCAACCCGCTGGAGATCGCGGTCCGCGGCACGCCCGAGGAAGTGAAGGAGGAGACTCTGGACGTGCTGGAAGGCTCCGGCGGCGAGGGCATCATACTCTCCGTGGGCGGCGGTACCAGTCCGGGGATGCCGCGCGAGAATATCGTCGCCATGCTGGAAGCGCTCGATGAATTTAACAACAGCCGCGGCTTGCGCGCGCAGGGCGAAGGAGTTTGCGAATGGTTGATTACGCCCTGATGAATCAGTACCTATACGAAGGTAAAGCCGAGGAAGTCGAGCAGATGACCAAGGACGCGCTGGCCGAAGGCCGATCGGTTCAGGAAGTGCTGAACGAAGGGCTGATCGCGGGCATGAGCGTGGTGGGCGAGGATTTCAAACATAACATCCTGTATGTGCCGGAAGTGCTGATCGCGGCGCGCGCCATGAAGGCCGGCATGGCCGTACTGAAGCCGCTACTGAGCGCCAAAGATAGCGTGAGCAAAGCGAATGGGCGTGCTGCTGATGGGCACGGTGCGCGGCGATCTTCACGATATCGGCAAGAACCTGGTCTGCATGATGGCCGAGGGCGCGGGCTTTGAAGTCTATGACATCGGCGTGGATCAGAGCGTGGAGAAGTTCATGGCCGCGGCGGAAAAGTGCAAACCCGACATCATCGGCATGAGCGCGCTGCTGACCACCACGATGACCTATATGAAGACGGTGATCGACGGGTTCGAGGCGGCCGGCTTGGGAACGATCAAAATGGCGGTGGGCGGCGCGCCCATCAGCCAGATGTTCGCCGATGAGATCGGCGCCGACGGCTATGGCGCGAACGCCTCCGCGGCCGTCGATCTGTTCCTGCGGCTGGCGGCTAGAGAGGAGGACCAATGGCGACCTACAAGATCCTGTACTGGCAGGAAATTCCCTCTCAGATTAAAGCCGAAGACGATGCGGAGGATGTCACCCTGCCTCTGCCCGCCAAATTCATGGAGCGCATCGACGTGATGGCCGCCAAGCGCGGATTGCAGGGCGCGGACGACTATCTCGCGCAGTGGCAATGGAGCGAGGAAGAAGAGCGGGCAGGCTCTGCGGCCGAGGTAGCGGAGGCGGTAAAGGCGGAATTGGAAGCCAAAGCCGACTATGGTAACTCTGGACGTGGCGCACGCACTCATGGGGCAGGTTCACCTGCGGCGAATGTTTCGGCTCCGACTCATGACCTGTGACCGCTCTCACCATTAACGGACAAACCATCCAGGCCGCTCCCGGCCCGCTCGCTCTTCGACTACGCCGAGGAGCTCGGCGTCCATGTCCCCACTTCCTGCCAAAGCAAGGCAAGTGCAAAGAATGCATGGTGGAGGTTGTCGAAGGCATGGAGTATCTCTCGGCACTCACCGAGGAAGAGCGCATCTCAAAGGCAGATTTCCGCCTCTCCTGCCAGACCGACCGTAACCGGCGAAGGCGCACGTTCGCTGCCACACCATGCGGCGCGGCAACATGCGCATCGAGCGCCGCGCGGGACTGTCCCGAGTGACGCGCTGGCTCGACCCGCAGTCACGCGCGAAGGCAACGATCCTGATCGATGGCGCCGAAGTGGCGCTCAGCGCCGGCCGATTCTCGGTATCGCGATGGATCTGGGCACCACGACCATCGTGCTTCGCCTTTTCGATCTGGAAAGCGGAGAGCTCGTCGCCGAAGCTTCCTTTGAAAATCCGCAGCGCTTCGGCGGCTCGGATGTGATGGCGCGCATCCAGTACGACACCGATCACCGCGGCAAGCTACTGATGCGCACGCTGGCGGGATACCTGAGCCACGCGATCGAGGAGTTTCCCGGTGGACCCCAAACCATTTACGAAATGGTCGTCGTGGGCAACTCCACCATGCGCGATCTCTTCTTCCGGCACAGTGTCTATTCCATCGGCCAGAACCCGTATCGCTCCATCACGGAAATCGAAATGGCCGAGGGCAAACGCGCGAGCACCAGCCTCGCAAGCACGGGCCGGCGCTGCCTGCTGCCCATTCATCCCAAGGCGCGGGTTTATGGCGCGCCGATCATCAGCGGCCACGTGGGCGCCGATGCCGCGGCCTGCATGCTGGCGGTGGATATGGCGCATGAAGAGCGCCCGGTCGCGATCATGGACATCGGCACCAACACCGAACTGATCGTCGGCAACAGGCGGCGGATTTTGGCGGCATCGTGTCCGGCCGGTCCGGCGTTTGAAGGCGGCGCCATCGCCTGCGGCATGCCGGCCCTCGACGGCGCCATCGAGGACGTGGTCATCGACAGCGACGGCGCGTTCCATCTCAGCGTGATCGGCGGCGGCGCGCCCGAGGGCATCTGCGGTTCCGGCCTGGTGGCGCTGATGAGCGAATTGCTGCGCACCGGCCGCATGAACGATATGGGCCGCTTCGAGGATGGTGAGCGCCGCATCGTGCTGGACGCGGAGCACGGCATCTTCATTTCTGGAAAGCGATGTCAATGAACTGGCGCAGGCCAAGGGCGCCAACGTGGCGGGCCTGCACGTGGTCTTCAACGAGTACGGCATGGATTTCGACGACATCGGCGTCTTCTATCTCGGCGGCGGCTTCGGGCGGCACTTAAACGTGGAAGCCTCGCAGCGCATCGGGCTGATTCCCGAACATCGACGCCATCGCGTATCGTGCAGGTCGGCAATGCCGCGATTGAAGGCGCGTCCATCGCGCTGCTCTCCAAGGCCAAGCGGCACGAATTGGAAGAGCTGGTGCGAAGAGTCGAGCACTGCCGCCTGGAAACGCATCCGCGTTCTTCGATTTCTTCGTGGAAGGATGCCAGTTCAAACCGGTGGAATCGATCGCATGCGGGTGAGCGCATGATCGAACTCGCCGATACCGCTCCGGCGGTGGAGATCGCATGCCCGCGGAATATATGCGGCTGCTCGGTTATCCGCGCGGCTGGATGCTGGAAGGCCGCGCGCGGGAACTGGCGGATTTGGCTGCCGATTGGTACGCCAAGCAACGGCCGGCCGTGGGTCTA
Organism: Bryobacterales bacterium; assembly: GCA_963723015.1. Lineage (GTDB taxonomy): Bacteria > Acidobacteriota > Terriglobia > Bryobacterales > Bryobacteraceae > PALSA-243. The sequence continues at coordinate 439,732 of CAVRPF010000009.1, read as the reverse complement.
CTGCGCGGCAGGCGGAAAGCCTGCAGATCGCTAACGGATCGATTCAAATCGACGGCGTCGCATTCACCAGTCCGCGGCTGCAAAGCACTTTGCAACGCGCGGAAGCGCACAGCGCGATGCTGGTCGCGGTGGGCGCGGGTCCCGAGCTGGAAGCAGGAGTCGCAGAGACGGTGGCAGGACGAGAAGCCCGACGAATATTTTTTCCTGGAAATGTTCGGCTCGGCGGTTGTGGAGCGGCTGATCACGATCACCGGCGCGCGGCTTTGCGCATGGGCGGAGGAGCAGCGAAATGGCCGTGCTGCCGCACTACAGTCCGGGCTATCCGGAGTGGGACATCGGCGAGCAATCGCGCCTGCTCGAGCTGATGACGCAAGCGCGGGCGGATGCCGCTGCCTTCGCCTCTGGAAGTGCTCGAATCGGGGGCATTGCGCCCGAAGAAAATCGCTGCTGGCTGTATTCGGCCTGACGCGCCACACCGAGCGCGTGCGGCCGCTGACCGGTCTTGTCGCCGTGCGAAAACTGCTCCTTCGCTCCATGCCAATACCGGCGCGCGCCGTATGCGGGCCCCGATCGTCGGGCAGCCGGTCCCGAGTCCGTTGCCACTGAACCGGTGCCAATACGCGTAATCCAAGGCGCTGCGGCGATGGGCGGGCGAGCGCCTTTCACTGCAAGCCTGCGCAGGATGGCGCGATCGACGCGGTGTTCCGCTACGACGGGACCACGTGCTCCAACATGGGCCGGCCGCTCACGTTTCACTACAACGTCAAACTGGGTCCGCCGCAGGGACGGGTATCCGCATCCGCGAGCAGCATGCGTGCCCGCGCCGGGCGATACCGGCCACACTTATATGTGCCGGTACGATGGCGGCCGCCTGATGGCCGCCATCGATGGCGAAAAGCCGCTGCTCGGCAGACCGCTCGATGAAGTGCTGTTCTGGGAGCGGCCGGATTGCGCGGCGGGATGCTACTGCGAACCGGCCGGCCGCGAGCATAAATGGGGCCTGGTGCTGGAAACGATTCATTACGCACTGACTCATGAAAGAGAGCGCATGAGTGAGAGCCATGTTCTATGCAACGCTGGCGGCCCTAAGAAGCGATTGCACGATGCCGCCATCGAGGCCCCGCTGCTGGGCGATGGCGCCATGGGCACGCAGCTCATGCTCGCGGGGCTGGAGCAAGGCAACTGCGGAGAAGCTTGGAATCTGACCCATCCGGAGAGAGTGCTCGCCATCCAACGGCGCTATGCGGAAGCCGGCTCCGATTGCATCCTCACCAATACTTTTGGCGGCTCGCGCATCATGCTGCATCGCCATCGCAATGCCGGCCAAGCGGTGGAGATCAACCAGGCCGGCGTGGAAATCGCGCGCGAGGCTTTCGACGGCAAGCCCGGTTATGTGATCGGCGACATTGGCCCGTTCGGCGGATTGATGGAGCCATTTGGCGACTTTACCGAGGCGCAGGTGCGCGCAGCCTTCAAGGAACAGGCGAAGGCGCTGGTGGATGCGGGCGCGGATGCGATCATCATCGAAACGCAAACGTCGCTGGAAGAATTGCGATTGGGAATCGAAGCGGCGCAAGAAGCGGGCGCGCCCTGCATCATCGGGTCGCTGGCTTACGATGTGACGCTCGACGGTTCCACGTTTCGCACCATGATGGGCGTTGACCCGGAACGCGCCGCCGAATTCATGCAGGAGCACGGCGCGCACATCGCCGCGCTCAACTGCGGCACCGGGATGGATATGGAGCGGGCGCGGCAGGCGGTGGAGCGATACCGCAGAGTGAGTGACTTGCCGGTGATGGCGCAACCCAACGCGGGCCAGCCCAAGCTGGTCAACATGAAAGTGGTTTACGACGAAACGCCGGAGCAAATGGCGCGGGGCGTGGCCGGTTTGCTGAAAAGCGGCGCTAACATTGTCGGGGCCTGCTGCGGCAGCACGCCGGAGCATATTCGCGCTTTCCGAACGGCGATGGACGAATTTCTGGAACAAAAATGAAGACCAAAATCTGCGATGTGAACGCAGGCGCGCTGGAGAAGCTGCCGCAATTCACCGACGACAAATCGGGCGTGGGCGTGCATTATGTAGACGCGTACATCAAGCCGATGAACGCCAAGCTGCCGGATGGGACAGCGGTCAAATGCAAGCGCAAAGGCCTGCGAATCACGCTCACAGCGGGCGGCAAGAAAGGCGACGGCCTGCTGCGCCGGCTGGACGTGAGCCGCGATCCGGTGGCGATGCTGGATGCGGCGCTGCGGGAGGCGGCGGCCGCGGCCGGAATTGAGCTGACGGTGGAGGACGGGGCGATCTTCGTCAATCCGGAGCCGAATGCAGTTGCATGAGCGTGATAGATCTGACCGGCCGCGTGGCCGTGCTCATCGGCCGCAAGCTTACTGGCGATGCTGCTATTGCCGGTTGGCTTCCGGAGTCAACTCTTGAGGAAACTTATGAAATTTCTATCCTGCTATCCTAACAACTCCCGATTTTTTGTGGGGCAGGATGGTATCCTGCGGCGGATTGTTAATCCGCCTCTTCGGCCTCGGATCTCATTCAGCGCAAGCTTACTCGCGATGGCTGCTATTGCCGGATTGCATGCCGAGACTGGTTACAATGCGTGGCTGCGATATGCGCCGCTTGACAACCCACCCGCGCTGCCGGCGGTCATCGTAACTGTGAGTGACACCGGTCCGGAAGCCAGCGCGCGCGATGAGTTAATTCGCGGCCTCCGCGGCATGACGGGTAAGACGCTGCGGGCCGAAACAAGCATCCCCAAAGAGAGCGCCATCGTCCTCGGCACGCTCGACGAACTGCGCCGCGAGGCGCCGCAATTCCATCTCGATTCCAATCAGCCCGCAGATGGCTATTGGCTGAAGACTATCGTCGCGGGTCCGTCGCACTACACCGTAATCGCCGCGGCCAATCCACGCGGCGTACTCTACGGAACATTCGCGCTGCTGCGCAAAATCGCATTGGGCGAATCCATCGCCAATCTGGACGAAAAGCAAGCGCCATCGGTTCCGGTGCGGTGGGTCAATCAGTGGGACAGGCTCAATGGCACGATCGAGCGCGGTTACGGCGGTAACTCGATCTTCTGGGATAACATGCACGCGCGTGAAGATATGAGCCGCGTCAAGGACTACGGCCGTATGCTAGCCTCGCTGGGAATCAATGGATGCGCCATCAATAACGTGAATGCCGACATTCGCGTGCTGGCGCCGGACTTTGTTCCGCAGATAGCGCGCATTGCCGATGCGTTGCGGCCGTGGGGCGTGCAGGTGGCGATCTCGGTGGATTTCGGCAGTCCTAAGAGCGTGGGCGGACTGGATACTTTCGATCCGCTGGATCCCAAGGTCGCGGCCTGGTGGGCGTCCAAGGCGGACGATCTGTACCGCGCCGTTCCGGATTTGGGCGGCATGGTGCTGAAGGCCGATTCGGAAGGTCGCGTGGGGCCTTCCGTCTACGGACGCACGCACGCCGACGCGGCCAACGTCGTGGCGCGGGCGCTCAAGCCGCATGGGGGCCTGCTGTTTTACCGCGGCTTTGTCTACGACAATCACATGGACTGGCGCAATCTCAAAAACGACCGCGGCCGCGCGGCCTACGATAATTTCCACGATCTGGATGGCAAGTTCGACGACAACGCGATTGTCCAGATCAAGAACGGCCCCATCGATTTTCAGATCCGCGAGCCGGCGTCGCCGCTTTTCGGCGCGCTTCCAAAAACCCACGAAGCGATCGAGTTACAAGTCACTCAGGAGTATATGGGTCAGGCGCGTCACATGGTGTTCCTGGTTCCGATGTGGAAAGAGACGCTGGATTTCGACATGCGCACTCGCGGCGCGGCGCCCGCGCCTGTGAAGTCACTGGTGCATGCCGTTGTGGGAGTGGCCAACGTGGGGCTCGACGAAAACTGGTATGGAAACCATCTCTCCCAAGCCAATCTCTATGGCTTCGGCCGGCTGGCGTGGAACCCGGATCTTTCGGCGCGCCAGATCGCCGATGAGTGGACGCGCCTCACCTTCGGGAGCGATCCCAAGGTGGATACGACCATTGCCGCCATGCAGCTGAGCTCGCGGCGCACTTACGAGAACTATACCGGTCCGCTGGGCTTGCAAAATCTTACCGACATCACCGGCAATCACTACGGCGTCAAGGTAGAGGCTTCGGAGCGAAACGGGTGGGGCCAGTGGCATCGCGCCGACGATAAGGGCGTGGGCATGGACCGGACAGTGGCGACCGGGACCGGCTTCATTGGGCAATACTCGCCCCCGGTGGCGAGTATGTATGAATCGCTAAGCTACGTGCCCCGACGATCTGTTACTGTTTATGCACCACGTTCCGTACACTTACAAGCTGCATTCGGGCAAGACGGTGATTCAATATATCTACGATTCGCACTATGAAGGCGCAGAGGCGGTGGAAGATTATGTGCGGCAATGGAAATCGCTGCGTGGGCGGGTGGACGAGCGGCGTTACAGTGACGTGCTGGCGCAGCTTGAATACCAGGCCGGGCAGGCGGAAGTCTGGCGCGATGCGGTGACTACCTGGTTTTTCCGCGCGTCCGGGATTCCCGACGAGAAGAAACGCGTGGACCATTATCCCGGACGCTATGAAGCGGAGGCTATGAAGCTGGAAGGCTACACAGTGCGCGATGTCACTCCGCCGGAAGACGCTTCCGGCGGCAAGGTTGTCTCGTGCGCCGCGGCGCAGTGCGCGGCGACGCTGAGGTACGATGGTGCGGCCGGGTGGTACACGCTGCATGTGGAGTACTTCGACCAGATGGACGGGGTGTCTCACTACCGGCTGCTGATTAATGGACAACCGATCGACGAATGGGCAGCGGACAAAACGCTGCCCACCCGGACGATCGATTCTACGTCTTCTACCCGCCGGCTGATTGCGGGAGTTGCACTGAGGCCGGGCGATGAGATACGGATTGAAGGCAAGCCGGACGGGCGGGAGACGGCGGCTTTGGATTATGTGGAGATTCTGCCGGCAGAAAAATAAATAGCTGTGGGCAATAACGTGGCGCACGCACTCATGCGTGCAGCGTCCCCACTCATGGGGACGCGCTTCCACGGCCAATAAAGGATCGATATGCTCGTCTATAAAACCCAAGCTGGTTGGGAAGTGGAAACTGACGCCGGCCGGAAACAATTGACCGGCAGCGGACTGACGACACAGGAAGATCTGCACGGCTTCTTGCACCGTGTAGCGCCGAATGCGCCCGCTGCGCCGGGCGCCGGCGAGCCTCTGGCGCCCATCGAATCGCAGGAAGTCTGGGCGGCCGGAGTCACTTACTTCCGCAGCCGTACGGCGCGCATGGCGGAATCGGAGGTCGCCGGCGGCGGTAGCTTCTACGACCGCGTATACAATGCCGAACGCCCCGAGCTGTTCTTTAAAGCTCTGCCGCACCGCGTGGTCGGACCCGATGGCGCGGTCCGCATCCGGCGCGATTCCAAGTGGAACGTGCCCGAGCCGGAGTTAGCTCTACTGATTTCCCCGGGCGGCAAGATCGTCGGCTATACGATCGGCAACGACATGAGTTCGCGCGACATCGAGGGCGAAAATCCCCTGTATCTGCCGCAAGCGAAGAGCTATGACGGGTCCTGCGCCTTGGGTCCCGCGATTCTGGTGACGCCGGAGCCGCTGCCCGCATCCACGGAGATCCGCATAAATATTGCGCGGAAAGGCGTCAGCATATTTTCCGATTCCACCACGCTGGCCGCGATGAAGCGCCGTCCCGCCGAGCTGGTGGAGTATCTTATTCCGCGAGACCAGCTTCCCCAATGGCTGCTTTCTTCTGACCGGTACGGGAATTATTCCACCCGATTCTTTCACGCTCAACTCCGGAGACGTAATCGAAATTGGCATCGATGGGATCGGATCGCTGCGGAATACGGTTGCGTGAGTGGGCTATGTTGGCGCGCCCCAAAACTCGATTTCAAGATAGGATTCGTGTTAATTATGCGTGTTAATTCGTGTTCATTCGTGGCCCAATTTCTCAGTCCCTAGAAAACTTTAGCCGCTAGCTTTCTGAAATGCTGGGAATTAGGTCTGCCGATGGCGCCACAGAAACCGTCAGACCCAGGCGTTGCAGCCTTTGCACTAATCTCTTCGCTGTGCGCTCGGGATGCAGTTTGTCGAAGTAATCGTTCCCCAGATCCTGATAGGGTGCTCCCGTCTTAAGCACGCAATAGGCGATCACTAGAATCTTATGCGCAACCGCAATCACCGCGCGGCTCCACCCGCGCCTGGCTTTGACGCGGTTGAAGAACGCTCTCAGATATCCCTGTTTGCAGTGCGAAGCCGCCCACGCCGACTGCGTCAGGATCCGCCGCAAATACTTGTTGCCCTTCTTGGTTCGGCTGCTCAACTGCTTGCCCGCGCTTTCGCAGTTTCCCGGACTCACCCCAGCCCAACTGCGCAGTGCTCGGCGTCCGGGAAAACCGACATGTCGGCCCCAACTCCGCGTCGCCACGCCTCAATGCCTTCTCGCCATGGCCTCACGGCCAGATCCACATCGCCACTCCCGAGGAAATGGACGCCTTCCGCAAGCACTGCGAGACCTATCGCGAAGCCCTCGCGCCCGTCGGCGTGCTCGAAATCGAAGCCGTCCAGGACATCGCCGAAGACCGCTGGCGCCCTCAAGCGCTGCCCGCAGCCCTCGAAAACGGTCATCTTCGCCCAAGGCATCGCGACCACATCAACGCCATGGATTCCGGCCACGCCGAAGTCGATACCGCGCTTGCGCCCAAGTCCCACACCTGGCTCCAAACCGGCAAAGCCTCCAACTGCTCACCTAACCTACGAGCGCCGCGCATCAAACGCTCCCTCTTCAGGAGAACGAAGCGCCAGCTCCAAGCCATGCAATCCGCCCGCAAAACCGCCCATGCCCAAGCTCTCCACGAAGCCATGCTGCTCACCGAACTGGCGCAATCCAAAGGAGAACTCTACGATCCCGCCCCCGATTTCCCGCCCACCGGCGACTTCGGTGGCTTTGTTTATTCAACCCCCGAAATCGCTCGCCTCATGGACCGTGCCAACCGCTTAAATCAGGCCGAAACCGCACGCGCCAACAAAAACCACTCCCCCTGGGCCGCATCCAAACGCAACTAACCCGATGCAAAATCCAATCTCCTCAAAAACTCCCGCCGATCTCCGCGTCTCAGCGTCTCCGCGTCGAAAATCCTCTCACGCCCCCACACCCCCTGGGCCGCATCCAAACGCAACTAACCCGATGCAAAATCCAATCTCCTCAAAAACTCCCGCCGATCTCCGCGTCTCAGCGTCTCTGCGTCAAAAATCCTCTCACGCTCCCCTCCGCTTGCGCGCCGCCTCTGCAATGTGAGAGACTCCCTGCTTGGCATCGATCTCGGATGCTGGGGAACCCTGTATGCCTAAACTAACTGAACTAAATAGTTCTCGCTGGATGGTCCTCGCGGCATCGTTTCTCGTTTTATCTTCTGCTGTCACTCCCGCGCGTTCTCAGATTCTCTATGGCTCCCTGGTAGGTAATGTGACCGACCCAAGCGGCGCCGGAGTGCCCGGAGCCGCCGTCAAGATCACTCAGGTAGAGACCAACGAATCCCGGGAGACCGCGACCAATGACACCGGAGTGTATAGCTTCCCCGCGATTCCCGCAGGAACCTATACGGTCGAGATTCGCAAGAGCGGCTTCCAGACGGCTATCGAGCGTGAAGTTGTAGTGCGGATCAACACCGCGGTACGGGTCGATATGGCGCTGCAGGTGGGGACGGTCACCGAAAACGTTCAGGTGACGGCCGCGGCCGCGGCGCTCCAGACCGACGGCGCCGATGTGCGCGCGGAAATTCCCGCTAAGACGCTGCAAGACATGCCCCTGCCTCCGGGTCGAAACTTTCAAAATCTATTGATCACCGTACCCGGCTTGACCCCGCCTGTGAACGCGAACTCCGTTTCATCCAATCCTGCCCGATCGCTCACCTACATGGCCAATGGTATTGAGCGCAGCGGCAATGTGATGACCATCGATGGCGCATCCGTCGAGAGCACGTGGCTGCAACAGATCTCGTCCTACGTTCCCAGTCTGGAATCCATCGAAGTGGTAAACGTGGAGGCCAATAGCTACGATGCCGCGCAGGGCTTCGCCGGCGGGGCCGCCGTCAACGTACAGGTCAAGAGTGGAACCAACCAGATCCACGGGTCCGCCTTCGAGTACAACTTCAATAACGGCATGATCGCCAGGCCCTTCTTTCTGCCCGCCGGTCAACCCAACCCCAAGTCCATCCTCAACGATTTCGGGGGAACCCTCGGCGGGCCCATCCGCAAGAATAAGCTTTTCTACTTCGCCAGCTATGATGGCGACCTGACGCGCCAGAATGCCTCCGGCTATGCAACCGTTCCCACCGCAGCCATAAAATCGGGAGACGAATCCGGATCGCCCACCCCAATTTACGATCCCTCCACCGGCGCGGCTAATGGCACGGGCAGGACTCCGTTCCCCGGCAATATCGTTCCGGCGTCTCGAATCAGCTCCATTGCGCAGCAGATCGCGAGCCTCACCCCGCTGCCCAACGTCCCCGGAAACCTTCTGGCAAACAACTATTTCGCCGACGGTCCGTACGTACAGAACCGCGATACCACCGATGCCAAAGTGACATACACCCCGAGTGACAAGCTAAATTTTGGCGTTCGCTTCGGCTGGCTTCATTTCTATATGGACGATCCGCCCATCTTCGGCGCCCTGGGTGGATCTCAATTGGGTTCCACCGGCGGAGCGGAAGGCATCGGACACGGTAACGTCTTCAGCAATACCATCACCGGCAACTATCTAGTCTCGCCGCACTTCGTGATTGACGGCTACTTCGGGTACACCCTGCTCGATTCGAATCAAGTACCGCCGGGTCTCAATCAAAACATCGGGTTGACCGTTCTCGGCATTCCTGGCACGAATGGAACCAACGGCGCCGAGGGCGGCTGGCCCGCATTTTCCATCAGCAGCTACAGTGCTCTGGGCAATCAAAGTACGGTGCCTTTCTACTTCCACAACGGCAATTATCAGTACGTCGCCAATGGCAACTGGACCAATGGCGCCCACACCATTCGATTTGGCGTGGATACGCTCCGCAAGGAACTGAATATGTTTCAGGAGCTGAACCAGGCGTCGGGCAGCTTCAGCTTCTCCGGCGGAACCACCGGTCTGTCGGGCGGCCCCGCGCAGAATCAATACAACAGTTACGCCGCCTTCCTTCTGGGACTCCCTTCCACCATCGCCAAGGGCGAGGAGAATGGCAACAACGTCAACACGGAGTGGTTTTACTCCGTGTACGCGCAGGATAAGTGGCAAGCCACGCGCAAGCTGACTCTATCTTATGGTCTTCGCTGGGAGTACTTCGCACCGCCCGTGGGTGACATGCAGCGCTACGATCCGGTCGCCAACACGATGTCCATCTGCGGCTCTACCGCCGTTCCCAGCCGCGATTGCGGGACTAACTTCAGCAAGCGGCTCTTTGCGCCGCGCTTGGGCATTGCGTGGCGCCCCAGCGAAAGCTTTGTCGTCCGCGCCGGTTATGGAATCAGTTACGATCCATTCTTCATCGGCCAGCAGATTTTGAGAATCTATCCCAACCAGATTTCCTATTCGCTGACTGGAGCCAATTCCTATCAGCCCGTAACTACACTTAGCCAGGGGATTCCGCCGCTGGTCTTTCCGGCGATCGGCGACGGTATCATTCCCATGCCGCCTGCAATCTCGCTCAATTCGATGGGCAATAGTTACACCCGCTCCTATATTCAGAGCTGGAACTTCATGCTCCAGAAGCAACTCAAGTATGGCTTGGTAGCGCAAGCCGGATATGTGGGCACACGGCAGGTGCATCAGCAGTATGAGATCAATATCAACAACGGCAACGTCCTGGGCGCGGGGACGGCGGGAGAGGCGTTGAATAAAGCCTTCGGCCGGACCGCCACCACTAACTTCTTTGAACCCTTCGGGCACGCTCATTACGACGCGCTGCAAGCTACGCTCAACCGGCGGTTCCAGGGCGGCTATCAACTCGCCGCGAGCTATTCATGGTCCAAGGCGATCAACCTCTGCTGCGCCGATTCCGAGGATGCCGGACCCCAGATCCAGATTCCGGCTGACGCCGAGCTGAACCGGGCCGTCGAGCCGTTCGACCGTAAGCAGATCTTCACTTTTTCGGCGATTGCGGAAGTGCCATTCGGCCGCGGCAAGCGATGGTTAAGCCGCGGCGGCGTCGCGACGGCGATTGTTTCCGGCTGGCAGATCAACGGCCTGTTCAACGCCTACACCGGACTGCCCTTCACGGTCACCGGCTCGAGTACTTCGCTAAACGCTCCTGGCAACACGCAAACCGCGGACCAGATTAAGCCCAACGTAGCCATGCTGGGCGGCGTCGGCCCCGGTCAATCCTGGTTCGATCCGCTCGCGTACGCCTCCGTCACCCAGGTCCGTTTCGGGACCTCCGGTTTCGACGTGCTCAGAGGCCCAGGTCAGGTAAACCTGGATGCCGCGCTATTCCGGACCTTCCGCGTGAATGAGCGCGTACACGCGCAATTCCGCGCGCAGGTCTTCAACGTCGCCAACACTCCGCACTTCGCCAACCCCGCCGCCAATGCCGGGAGTCTGGTGTTGAACTCCAACGGAACCATTGCCAATTTGGGTGGCTTCACAGTCATTAGCGCCACTACTGGTAATGGCCGCGAAGGCGTCGATCAGCGCGTCATCGAGTTGGCGCTGCGAATCAGCTTCTGAGCCATGCCCAACAGGTTGCCCGGCCGCAGCGCTGTTGGCGTCTCACAAGCCCTTCGTTCGCAGCAGCGCCCAGCCGTAAATCAATGGCATAGCAAAGAGCGTGCTATCGACGCGGTCCAGGAATCCGCCGTGGCCGGGCAAGATCGCGCCGCTATCCTTGACTCCCGCGCCGCGCTTCATCGCCGATTCGCACAGGTCGCCCAATTGGCCGGCGGCATTGGCTGCCGCGGTGAGCACGATAGCTTCGACTACGCTTACCTCCGGTACGAAGTAGATCAGATATGCGCCGCCGATAACCGTCGCGGTCGCTACCGATGCGGCCGCTCCCTCCCACGACTTCTTCGGGCTGACGCGCGGCGCCAATCGGTGCTTGCCGAACTTTCGGCCGAAATAGTACGCCCCGATATCGCCCACCCAGCTCACCAGCAGCGCATACATCAGCCAATGCCGGCCCACCGCGCGCAGGCCAACCGCGCACCTCCAGGCGCCGAAAATGTAGATCAAACCGGTGACCAGAAGCGCCGAGCGGGGGAACGCCTTTGCGAGATCGGCGCTGCGCATCGAAAGGGTAAAAGCAATCAGGGCCGCCGCCAGCGCAATCAGCCACACATCGCCGCGCCAGAACAGTATCGCCAGGCCGGCCGCGTAGCCCCATCTATCCGGGGCGCCGAAGCCGTAAGCCTCGGCGATGGAACGATACTCGTGAAAGCTGATGAACGCCACCGTCGTCACCACGGCCATGAAGACCCAATCGCCCGCCGCGAGCGCTACGTACACAACAATGGGAATGAGCGCCGCCGCGGTGAGGACGCGCTTCATGATCCGCGCAGCGCGGGCTGTAACGATTCCTCATCGGCCGCCGCGCATTCCGGCGAGTCTTTGGATGCGCTCAGCCCGCCATAGCGCCGCTCGCGCTTCTGGTATTCGAGCACGGCCAGCAAGAGATCGGTGCGCGTAAAATCCGGCCAGAGCGTTTCGGTCACGTACAACTCGGCGTAGGCGATCTGCCAGAGCAGGAAATTGCTGATGCGCATTTCGCCCGAGGTACGAATGAGCAGATCGGGATCGGGGCACGAAGCGGTGTAAAGGCTGGTGGCGATGAGATCTTCGTCGAGCTTCAGCGAATGAATGCTGCCGTCGAGCCGCGCCATGTCCAGAATGGAATTCACCGCGTCCACAATCTCCGCGCGGCCACCGTAGTTGATCGCCAGGTTTAATACCATGCCGCGGTTACTCGAAGTGGCGTCCACTGTCGCATCGAGCTCGCGCCGGACTTCCGGCGGCAGCGCGTCGGCTCGGCCGATCACCTGCAGCCTGATATCGTTCTTCTGCAGCGTGGAGAGCTCCTGATTCAGGTAATAGCGGAGCAGCCGCCACAGCGTCTCCACTTCATGTCGCGGCCGCTTCCAATTCTCTACCGAGAAGGCGTACAACGTAAGGACCTTAATCCCCAGCCGCGCGCAAGTTTCCGCCGTGATGCGCACCGGGCCAACGCCGGCTTTATGTCCCGCCACGCGCGGCAGAAAACGGCGGCCGGCCCAGCGGCCGTTACCATCCATAATTATGGCGATGTGCTCGGGCAGGCGGCCGAGGTCGATTGCGCGGGCCAGCTCCGAATCCTTGTCGCCAGGCCGGAGCGTTTCCAAAAGGGCCTTCATGAAGTAAACACTTATAGTACAACACGGCTGCGCGCCGGACTGGCGTAGGCTAAACTTTGAAAGGAAGCCACGCGGGCGCGTAGCTCAGGTGGATAGAGCACCTGCCTTCTAAGCAGGTGGTCGCTGGTTCGAGTCCAGCCGCGCCTACCAGGCCTGCCTTTCGAAAGCCGCGTAGCGAGGAGGGTGGTTGGATGAAACAGCCCGGTATATGGACGATTCTTCTGTTTTCTGGATTCCTTGGGTCGATCCAAACAGCTCGCGCCGACTCGTTCACGATCACCGCGCTGAACCTTCCCGGTCCGGTTACCGGTATCGATGATGCCGGTCAGATCGTTGGAACTTATACCAACGGCGGCACAACCAATGGCTTCCTCGAGAGTAACGGCGCCCTCACAACCATCGACGTACCAGGTAGCGATGCAACGTATGTGAATGGCATCAATAACCGGGGACAAATCGTTGGGGACTATTTACTGCTATCTCAGTATTACGGATTCGTGGAGAGCAATGGTGTTTTCACAACAGTCGATGTTCCTTCGAGCTATCTTGATTTCTCGTTTTCCGCCATTAACGATTATGGCGAGCTCGTCGGGAATTATTTCGACGGCACCGCGCGGCATGGATTTCTGGACGACAATGGCGTGTTTACTACTATCGATTTCGGTTCACCAACGGAACTGACTGGAATCAACGACGCAGGACAGATTGTTGGGCTCCTGTCATCGGGAGGCTTTGTAAGTTCAGGAGGTGTCTTCAGTTTGATTCCGAACGGCGGTCGTCCATTCAGCATCGATAACTTAGGGCAGATTGCGGGGATGTACATCGTCGAACCCCTAAGCTATGGCTTCGTGTATGCAAACGGCATTTTCACAACGCTCAACGATCCCAACGCGGTGAACGGAACTTACCCACAGGGCATCAACGATGAGGGCCAGGTGGTTGGGTGGTACCTCGACGGCCTTGATCAACAGCATGACTTCCTGGCCACACCGGCGCCAGAATCGCCGGCGCTTCCGCTTGGGCTCGGATTGGTTGGATTGTGCCAGGCAGTTCGGCGCTCCCGCCGACTCAATTCTCAGACGCCTTCGTAATGCGGTCGATAACCAGAGTCTCCAAGGCCAATGCGACCAGGAACACTGCGACGCGCATCGCTAGATCCACACCTTTACCAGCGGCACGCCACTCTTGCACCACTCGCAATGCGTGCTATCCACCGCATAGCTGGCGTTCAACTTCGCCAGGTAGTAAAGCGGCAGATTGTCGAAATCGGCGCACCCGGGATGCGGCTGATAGATCACCACCGCGAGTCCCACGACGATCGCGCCACGCGATTCCAGCAGCTTCTTCAGCTCCGAAAGCTTGCTTCCGGTACGCAGAATGTCGTCCACCAGAACCACCGGCTCGCCCGGCTGCGGATCGAGAAACTGGCGGAAGTGCAGCGGCTCGTTAACATTCTCGCGCTCCGCCCAGTAAACCTGGCGCGCGCGCAAAGCCTCGCACACGCCGAACGCCACCGGCAGGCCGCCGGTGATCGGCGTGACGATGGAAAGCTCTTGCGTAATCGCGCGGATCTCCGGGTTGGCGCGCAGCAATCGCGCCAAACCTACCGATAACAGCCGCTGGTATTGGTAGTGGCGTAGGGCCAGAGGGACCTGCAGATATTCGTTGGAATGCAGTCCCCTGGGATCTTCAAAATGCCCTTCGCGCAACGCGCCGCTTTCGCGCAGCACGCCGACGACTTCGTCTGGAGTGGGAAGCAGGTGCATGTTCAGTTGGCTCCGTGGCCCATCAGTACCCGTGGAATAGTGCGCAGCAAAATATTCCAATCGAGCGCCAGCGACCAGTTATCAATGTACTGCATATCCATTTTCATCCAGGTCTCGAAATCCACGTTGTCGCGCCCGCATACGGCCCACAAGCATGTTAGACCGGGGCGCATGCGCAAGCGGCGCCGCTGCCACCGCTTGTACCGTTCCACCTCGTCCGGTACCGCCGGCCGCGGGCCCACCAGCGACATATCGCCTCGCAGCACGTTCCATAGCTGCGGCCACTCGTCGATAGAAAACTTGCGCAGGTAATGCCCCACGCGCGTCTCGCGCGGATCGCTGGGAATCTTGAATGCCGTTTCGCGCGTGTTCAGGTGCGCCAGCGCGGGCTTCAATTCCTCCGCATTCTCCACCATCGAACGGAATTTGTAGAACACAAACTGGCGTCCATTCAAGCCGCAGCGAACCTGCCGGAAGATGACCGGCCCGGGCGAAGTCAGGCGAATGAGGACGGCAATCAGCGCCATCAGCGGCGATAGCGCGATCACGCCCGCGGCGGCAATAGTCATGTCGATGATCCGCTTCGCGAGCAGGCGGATCTCATCGTAAGGCGCGGCGGAGAATGTCAGCAGCGGCGTAGCGCCCAGGCGGTCGAGCGAGACCGTGCTATTGACATGTGGAAAGAAATCCACCGCGATGCGCGTGCGCACGCCCTCTTCATCGCAGAGCAGAAATACCTCTTCCAGGCCGGCGATGCGATCGCTACCCACCGCGAACACGATCTCGTCGATCACGTGCTCGCGCAGCAGAGCCGCCAATTCGCGGATCGGATAAACCGGATATATCGCGCCCAGCGCGATCTCCGCCGGCGCTTCCGGCCCTTCACTGAAGAATCCGCGTAGCCGGATGCCGTACTCAACGGAATCCTCCAGCGCCTTCGCCAATTGCCGCGCGCGCTCTCCGGTTCCCACCACCATCAAATAGTGCGGGCGCGTGAAACCGCGGCGGATGGCGCCCCCGACGCGGGCGGCAGTGAGCCGGAAGATTAGCAGCAGCACCCATGCGACGCCTGCGAACAGCAGCACAAAGAAGCGGCTTAAATCGAGCCGTAAGGCATACTCCACTACCACCAGGCACAGCGCGCCATAGACGCACTGCTTAGCGGAGTCGCGCAGAATGACGCGCGGGTGCGCTGAATTCAGTTTGTCGTAGATTTCCAGCCACCAGGCGATCGCGGCCCATGCCAGCATGGCCGATCCAAGCACCAGTGCCTGCCGCTCAGGGGTCAGAAAGAAGGCGTGCTCCAGGTGCAAAATCGCGCGCGTCCGGTACGCCAGAGCAAACGCTAGCGCAAGCAGCAAAACATCGGATATTGCAAACAAAATACGGACTTTACGCAGCTTGCTGAACATCCGGAATTCAGGATACCATGCGTCGCGCGTTCACTCGTGTGAACGGCCTGCGGGGAGACCTCCCAAATGAGCAACGGCACGCCAACCAGCCGTAGCCCTCCACGATGAACGGATTACCGGGGCCAAGCGGGACTAGGCTCACGTGAGGCGTCGCGACTCCCCTGCTGCAGCTTCACCCGAAAGCCTTGAGCGAACCGCCGCACCCGGTCAAAGAACAGGCCAAAGACGAAACGTAGCCCACGGAAAAGATATCTGCCCAACCACAACAAGCCTAACCCGCTGGCAAGCCAGACACTACCAAATAGGAGAATCAAGAGATTCTGTTCGACACGAGAGAAGTGATCCAGGAACTCGGCCGTTGGTCCGCTAATGTTAACGAAGCCGAGCGTGACTAGCCTGTCAAACCATTGCGGCAAAACCACTCGCGTCAGTCCCAGCAACATAAAGAACGCGCCCACCAGAACGATGCTTCCCGCAGTCGCATAGAACGCCACCACGATGCCTGCAATCGCGGCGAGGATGCCCACCAGCACCCCAAAACCGCCAAATCCTAACGGAATCCCGAACAATGCGATGAGTATCCCACCCACAACGTACAGCGGCAGGTTGCGCATCGTGCCGGAACGCGCCAGCGTACGCGGCAACCGGTCGGACACCACTTCGGCAGGTTCACCGAGGCTGCGCAACACGGCGAGAATTCTGCCAACTTCGTCCTCCCCCGGCGTCTGCTGGTATGCCTCATATAGGTGCGACTCGATCTCCGCCAGGAACTCATTCCGCTCACGGACCGGCGCCAGTCGAAGCTGTGACTTAACGCGCTCCAAATAATCATTGGCGATCTTCGCGGCGACTTCCGGGTAGCTGCTCATTTGTCTTACCCCTTTCGAACGACAAGTCTCTTCCCCGCACGATAGGACTGCTCGGGAGCCTTCCGCTTCTGCCGGACCAGGGAAACCAATAAATCAAAGTCCTCGCTTAACTCATCGAAGAGCTGTCGGCCTGACGCCGTTAGCGTGTAGTACTTGCGGGGAGGCCCTTGGTCGGATTCCGCCCATTCTGCACGGACTAATCCGTCCCGATCCAATCGAGCCAGAATGGGGTAAATCGTGCCTTCCTTGAGCGAGACCAGTCCGCGTTCGCAGAGAACCCGGACCAACGAGTAGCCATAATGCATGTCATGGTACAGGACCCCCATAATAGCCAGTTCCAAGATGCCCTTCCGCAACTGCGTGATTCGACGGTCCCTGCCTTCGTCCGAGTACTGCACATTGCCCAGTATACTACAATACAAGGTACTTGGTTCGGCAGGCTTTCGAATTGGTTTTCGGCCCCTGGTGTGCGGCGACGGCTATACCGGTTAGCGCGTCAAATGCAGTTTAGGCCTACCGACTTGGCGCGCAGAGCGCAGCAGTCGGATAATCGGATGCACCAGTATCGGGCAGTTCTCGGAGTGGAGTTGAGACTGGATCGCGCGCGTGGAGTCAGCGCGGCGTATCCACGTAGGCATGAGCCCTGTGAGCCATCGACCGGCACTTCGCGACGATGTGCGTCAAGCTCCGGAGATTGTAGGTGTGGCCGGCAGACGCACACGGCCATTTCCGTGTTTACATTCCCGCCAGCTTCATGGCGCGTGGAATCTCCGGATTCTGCATGAACCATTTCCATAGATTCCCGGTGCGCAGGTTCTCCGCGCTGAGCAGCGTGATTCCTACGTCGAGTCCGAGGATATCGGGCGATACCCAGCCGGTGGTGGGATGGAACGCGTCGGTGAAGCCGTATCGGCCATAGATCTTGTCGCCGAACTGCTCCTTCATGGCCCGAAGCGCGGGTACGCAGATATCCGGCGCCAGCATCAGCGAGCCGCCGGGCGCGCAGGGTACGACCGTGCCATCGATGGAGCTGCGGAACGGCGGTCCGCCCCAGGCCTTGTAGCCTTTGGCGCTATTCGAAGCGGTGATGCCCCAGATGTTTATCCGAGTAGCAGCCGGGAAATTTGGCATCGGGGCCGCTGCTCAGGTCGATGCAGAACTGGCGGTGCGCGCGCGTGGCGATCACGGAATTCTCAAACCAATCCACATGCGTGCCGCGGGTTTCGCGATGGTTGCGGTAGTCCACGAAGGCGTGCGAATACTGATGCGTAAACAGCGGCGCCTGTCCGATGAATTTGTAGGATCCGTAAACATTCTCCGGCCGCTCCCACGCGTACCAGGATTCCGGATTGATCGGGTGAGTCGTGGAGCCGATTCCCATGAGATAGATGATGGTGAACTCGCTGTACTTGGCCCATCGCGATTTGAGAAAACCATCCTCGGGCGTCCAGCCGTGCGAGAGCAACAGCGGGTCGCCATTGAGCATCCACTGGAAATCCATGCGCTCGTAAATCTTGGCGGCGGCGCGTTGTATCTCGGGGTCCTTCTTGAAATAGCCGCGCGCGGTCAGAATGCCGCCCATCAGCAGCGCCGAATCGATGGAGGAAAGCTCGGCCTTCTTCTCGCTGGTTTCCAGCACGCCGGTGCGGGCGCCTGTCCGGGCGTGCATCCAATGGTAGAACCAGCCGTGCTCGTGAATCGCGCGATCGGCGAAAAAGCGCAGCGAATTGCGCACGCGCGTTTGCGCCTCCTCCGGCTTCACCCAGCGGCGCTCAGCGGCGATGCACAGTCCAGCCAGCCCGAATCCGGTGGCGGCGATGCTGGCGATATCGCGGCGATTTTCGGCATATGGCGAGCCATCGGCGTGCGCGCGGTCGCGCGTGAGGCCGGTATCGGGATCGGAATATTCCCAAAAGAACTGGAAGGAGCGGCGCGAAAGATCCTCCAGGAACTGGTCGTCCGCGGGCGCAATTGCGGGCCGCGCGCGCAGCGCGGAAACACCCGCGCAGGAAAGCGCCAGCATCGAGCGCCGTGTCAAGTTATTCATCGTTATTCTCCCTCTAGGACTTCAACTCAGCCAATTCCAAAGCGCGCTTGGCTTCCGGATTGGCCATAAACCACTTCCAGACATTGCCGGATCGCAGGTTCTCCGCGGCCAGCAGCGTGATGCCGGTATCGAGCGCGATCACGTCCTCGGCACCCAACCGGTGGTTGGATGAAAAGCATCGGCGAAGCCATACTTGCCGTAAATCTTGTCCCCGAAGCGGTCCTTCATGGCGCGCAACGCAGGCAGCGCGATATCCGGCGTAAACATCAGCGACCCTCCCGGCGCGCAGGGCACAACCGTGCCGTCGATTCCGCTGCGCCGCGGCGGACCGCCCCAGGCTTTGTATCCGGTCTTGCTCAAGGAGCTGGTGATGCCCCAGATATTTTCCGAGTAACCGGGAAACTCTTTCGCCAGATCGAGGCAAAAGGCCTTGTGCGCGCGGGTGGCCGTGGCGGAATTTTCGAAGTAATTCACTTTGGAGCCGCGAATCTCGCGGCGGTTCCTCAAATCGAACCACGCGAAAGGATATTGATAAGTCCAGAGCAGCGACTTACCGATGTACTTATAGCCATCGTACTCATAGGGGTCGCGCTCCCATGCATACCAGGCCTCCGCGGGCAGCGCATAAGTCGGGGAGGCGATGCCCAGCAGATACATGGCGGCTAACTGGCAATACTTGTCGTAACGCGCCGCAATGAACCCGGTCTCGGGCATCCATCCATGCGCCAGCAGGGTGGGATGGCCGTTGCGCATCCACCGATAATCTATACGCTCGTAAATCTTAGTTGCGAGTTTGGGAATCTCCGCATCATCGTGAAAGTACTGCCGGGCGGTGAGCGCTCCGGCCACCAGCCAGGTGGAATCGCTGGTGGAGATTTCGCTTTTGGGGCGGCGCAGATTCTTGCCTACGGGTACGGCGATCTCCGCGCTGTCGAAAGTCGCGCCGGTGCGCGCGCCGGATTTCACGTTGACCCAGTGATAGAACCAGCCGTGTTCGTTGGCCACCGGGCCATCGGCATAGGCTTGCAGCGTAGCCGCGACGCGCTGACGCGCCTGATCGCGAGGGATCCATTTGCGCTCGGCGCCGATGCACATAGCGGTGATGCCGAAACCGGTATCGCCGGTGCTACCCACATCGCGGCGATCTTCCGCATACATGCCGCCGTCGAAGCGGGCTCGTCCGCGAGTTATTCCGGTATGCGGGTCGGATTGCTCCCAGAAGTAGCGGAAGCAGCGGCGGGAGAGATCGTCGAGAAACTCGTCTTGTGCGGCGGATAGCGCCAGCGTTGACTGGGCGAGCGCCGGCACGGCGGCCGCGCCGATAAGGAAAGACCGCCGCGTGCTGTGTTGCATCATCACTCGCTTATTATCGCTAGAAATAACGTTATCATTTCGATTTGGCGGCTGACCATCCATGCGGCCCATCCAATGCCGCACTTGAATTGGCCACGCCGCGGGCATAGAATGTTTCGGGAGTGAAAAGTCATGAATCAAGGTCTCTGGAAGCTGGTTCTCTTTGCCGCCGCGATTGGTCTGACGGCATGCTCTTCGGAGCCTGCCAAGACCACTGAGGCGAAGACCGATGCGGAAACCGCCAAGGCGCCTGCGGGACCTCCCGTGCCGGTTGCCGCCAAGGCAGCTTTTTGGGAAATGTATACGCCGGCGCACGGCTGGGCCGCCGACCTGCAGCCCATCAGCCTGAAGAGCGGCGATGTTGCGGGGGTGAAAAATGCCGATGGAAAGGCGGGCTTGTGGACCGCGGTCTTCGGTTCCGCGTCGCAACACTCGGCGCGCACCTACACATATTCGGTTGCCGATCAGTTGCCGGAAATTACGAAGGGCGTCACGGCGAAACTGGCGCAATCCTGGGCGGGTCCTACGCGGGATGTCATGACATTTCAGACCGGCGATTTCGCCATCGATTCCGATGCGGCGTACAAAACGGCGGCGGCCAAAGCTGCGGCGTGGCTCAAGGAAAAAGACAACGCGGAAAAGCCGGTTTCGCTCTCGCTGGGCGCGGCTGCGCGATTTCCAGCGCCGGTCTGGGTCATACTCTTTGGCAGTTCCAAATCGGGCTTCGTGGCGGTCATCAATGCCACGGACGGAAACCCGATCACGAAGTAGCGGGCGGCATCCGCTGGTGGAAATACTTAGCCCGCTCACGGCAGGGTTTTAGCCGCCCATGAGAATACTCTAGCCGGCCACACGGCATCATCAACACTGAAATAATGAGGAAATTCTTGGCGGCAGCCGCCGGCTTGGCTGTCTCTCTCGGTTGCGTTGTCTCGCGGTTACGCCCAATCGATCAGCGCCGGCTCGGGAACATTGCGCGGTTCGGTGCAGGATCCTTCGGGAGCCGCCAGTCCCGGCAGCGACGGTGCAGATTCAGAATCCTGTCTCTCACTATAACCGGTCCGCTCAGACCGATGCTCAGGGAAATTTTGAGTTCGACAATATTCCCTACAATAACTACCATGCCAGCGCCACCTCGCCTGGATTTGATGGAAGCGAGCAGGATGTCAACGTGCGGTCGCCGGTGCCGGTGGAGTTGACGTTCACGCTGAAGATCGGAACCGAGAAGACTAGCGTCACGGTTACCGGCGCGGGGGATCTGGTGGAAACCGACCCCGTCACCCATACCGATGTGGATCGCTTGCTGTTCGACAAGCTACCTCTCGAAAGTTCGACATCTTCGCTTAGTTCCCTCGTTACTCTGGCCACGCCAGGGGTCAGCGCCGATTCGAACGGTCTCTTTCACGGACTCGGCGATCACGCTTCCAATTCTTTCTCCGTCGACGGTCAACCCATTACGGACCAACAGAGCAAAGTATTCTCGAATCAGATCCCGGTCGATTCCGTGCAGTCGATGGAGGTGATCGAGGGAGCGCCTCCGGCCGAATATGGAGGCAAAACCAGCCTGGTGATCGTAGTCACTACGCGTTCGGGACTCGGTGTGACCGAGCCCCACGGAGACGTAACAGCATCCTTTGGCAGCTTTGGCACGTACAACGGTGGGTTCGATCTTGCTAACGGCGGAAAGACGTGGGGCAACTTCATCTCGCTTAACGGGATGAACACCAACCGATTTCTCGACGGGCCCGAGTTCGCGGTCATGCACGATCACGGCAATGAGCAGAATCTGTTCGACCGCATCGACTTCAAATTTCTCCAGCGGACAGCATCAACGTGAACCTCGGCTTTACGCGCTCGTGGTTCCAGACGCCGAATTCGTTTGACGCGCAGAACGCGACCGGGTGGTCCGGACTAACGGTCGACAATGATGGCCTCGGCCCGGACGGGAAACCGGTCGGCTCGCAAGATCAGCGTTCGAAAATCCGGACCTTTAATATTGCGCCTGTGTGGACGCATTTGATCGGCGCGAACACAATCTTCACGTTCGGCGGCTACGTGCGCCAGGATCAATACAACTACTATCCCAGCCGCGATCCCTTCGCCGATCTCTCGCCCGATCTTCAGCTTCAGACGGTCGGTCAGAATCGCACGTTGACGAATATCGGCGGGCGCACGAGCCTCGCCTACGTTAAGGGCATTCACAATTTGAAGGCCGGCATCACGTATCAGCACACGTTTCTCACGGAAAAAGACGCTTTGGGGATTGTCGATCCGACGTTGAACGCCCCCTGCTTAAACGCCGATGGAAGCCCCTACACGTCGCCGTCGCTTACCAATCCGGCGGATTGTAAAGGCGCGCTGAACTCAGAATCCCGGATTTGTGCCGCTGCTCGGCTGTTACGACTTGACCAGAACGGGATCACTCCCTGCCTCCGACGGTTGCCCGAGTTCCACCAGCGGCCTTTATCAATTTCTATGGGCACGCCGACATTAAGGAATTGGCTCTCTACATCCAGGACACGATCACGATACACAACTGGAACTTCAACCTGGGGCTCCGCGCCGACATTTACAATGGCCTCTCCAGCGCGAAACAGATCGAGCCTCGACTGGGCGTCGCCTACAACGTCAAGCGTACCAACACCGTGATACGGGCCTCCTATGCGCGTAGCATGGAAACACCGTTCAACGAGAACCTGGTGCTTTCGAGCACGGGTGCAACGATCCGGTGATCAATGCGCTGATATCGTCGAGCACTTCCCCCTGCGTAACCACGACGCCATTGGGCCCCGGTTGGCGCAACGAGTTCCACGCCGGTCTCCAGCAGGCTTTCGGACGATACTTGGTGGTGGATGCCGAATATATCTGGAAGTACACGCACCGGGCTTACGACTTCAGCGTGCTTGGCAACACGCCGATCTTCTTTCCGATCGAGTGGCACAGTTCGAAGATCCCCGGCTACGCGATTCGCGCCAGCGTTCCGAATTTCCATGGCTTCACGGCGTTTATCGTGATGTCCAGCGTGGCGGCGCGCTTTTTCACTCCGCAGGTCAGCGGAATCGGCGCGGTGCCGGGGGGAAGCTCGCGTGTTCCGCATCGACCATGACGAAGTTTTCAACCAGACCACGCACTTGCAATATCAGCCATGGAAAGACGGGGCCGTGGATCGGCTTCAACTGGCGCTACGATAGCGGCTTGGTAGCCGGCCCGGTACCCTGCGCGGGAGGCAATTGCAACAATGGACCGAATGGGAACGACACAATCGTGGACGTCTCCGGCTTGACGCCGGATCAGCAATTCCAGGCGGGACTCTTCTGCGGCAGCGTGTTTGCCACCCCTACCACTCCGATCAGCGCGAGCGGCCTCTGCCCGGCTTCGCAATACGGGTCGAAATACATCAAGATCCCCGCCGCAGGCACGGAAAATGACGACCACAACCCGCCGCGCGTCGCATCCCGCAATCTTTTCGATATCTCCGTGGGAGACGACAACCTATTTCATGGCGAAAAGAAAAAGTGGAGCGCGCGCGTAACGATCGTGAACCTGATGAACAAAGAAGCGCTTTACAACTTCCTTTCGACTTTTAGCGGGACGCATTACGTTACTCCGCGTGCCGTGACCGGAACCATCGCTTTTCACTTTTAGTTGCCTCCGGAGTCGCTCTTATGCGGGCGCGAGCACGGGAGTCAAGAACAGTCCGGCGAGAGCGGGAACTCGCCTTTGCGGCTATTGCGCTGTTCATGACCTGCGCAGTTTCACTGCCCATATTGCTTGTCGCCCTGAGCAGCCGTCCCGACCTCTACGGGGTAAAGCCACGACCTGTCAAAGCCGGCATCGCAGTGCTGGATTGGCAGACTTTGAATATTCTGTTGACCCGCCCCGTAAACGAGGCGGCAACCTACCCCGGGGGGTTTGGTCCGGAGGTTGAAATTGCGGGGTATATGATTCCTATTGAGCCGTCTGAGTCAAAAGAGAGGGTCGGACGATTCTTACTGGTTCCCGATCCGGGAGACTGGCTCAATCCGCCGCACTTTCATCCGGGCGAAGTGATGGACGTTCGCCTTAGGGATGGCGAGAAGGTCCGGCTGATCGAAAGAACTGCCGTAACGGTGTGCGGAAAGCTCTCCTTAGGTTCCATGGAATCGAATCCGCGAGCTGTATTCTACTTGCTAGCCGCAACCGTAGATTCTTTTTAGGAACTGAAGAATTGTGGTCAGCGCAAGCCAGCCAGTGTCCGCAGCCGATCTCCGCGCCTCAGCGCCTCTGCGTCGAAACTAGCATTTACCACTGCAGAATCCGTCGAACATTGTGAGCCTGGCGCTTGCTCACAATCACCTGCAGCGAGTTACTCAAAGTGATCAGCCAGCGCTGACTGCTGAGGGCGCTCATTTTGCGGATATGATTCACATTGACGATGGCGTTGCGATGAACGCGTTGGAACTCGGAATCACCCAGGCGTTCCTCAATCGCGCCCAGGGATTGCGTGGCCAGGAACCGCTGGCGGGCGGTGATAATCCAAACCAGCTCCCTCTCCGCCTGGAACGCAAGCACGTCGCGGGCGTTTATCACGTGGTATTCTTCGCCATTTCTCCCCACAATCTTACGCGTCTTCACCGAACTCAGCGATTCGGCGGACAGCGCGATTTTGGCGAGATCGCCGGCTATCTCGCCGGGCTTGGATAGCAGCGTCTTGGCCCGTTCGACGGACTTGCCCAGCCTGGCTGAGTGAACCGGTTTCAATAGATAATCGATCGCGCCCGCATCGAAAGCTCTGATTGCATGCTGGTCGAACGCAGTGACGATCACGATGACGGGCGGCGGTACGCTGTCGAGATTCTGAATCACTTCGAAGCCGCTCATGCCCGGCATCTGGAGATCGAGGAACACCAGATCCGGCCGGAGTTGCGCGATTTTGACCAGCGCCTCCTTGCCGTTCACCGCCTCGCCGGCGATTTCCACTTCCGGAAATAATTCCAACTCCTCCTTCAGAACGCGGCGTGCAATCGGTTCATCGTCTACGATCAGTGTCCTCACGCGACGTTGCCTCACCCTTCAGACGATTGTCTCGCTTTGGGGAGAATCCGCCAGCCGAAACTTCCGGACGGGCTGATTTAGCCGTAAACGATCTGAAATCTCGGATCGGCGGGCTATCGGCTCTGCGCGCTTCTAACCGACCCGCGCGACGTTCCGGCTGGAGGGCACGGAAAACTGAACGTGGGTCCCGAAGTCGTTTTGCCGCATGCTAATGCCGGCTTCCGGCCCAAAACAAAGCTGCAGGCGGCGGGTGACGTTCACAAGCCCAACGCCGGCGCCCTTCGAGGCGGCGCGGCCCTGGTTTGGCATGGGGCCCGCGCCGGAGTCTTCCACCGCGATGATAACTTTTCCGCCTGCCGCCGAGGCGGTCACTCTAAGCCAACCTTCGCCGGCGCAATTCGACAGCCCATGCCGGATCGAGTTTTCCACCAAGGGCTGGATGGAGAGGATGGGAATCAAGGCCTCCCGGCAATCGTCGTCGATGCGGATATCCGTTTGCAAACGAGTTCCGAGGCGAAGCCGCTCAATATTCAGATAGGCAATCACGATGTTGATCTCCTCGGAAAGAGGGATGAGGGATTTTCCGGATTGCAGAAAATACCGGAAGATTTCAGCCAAATTCAGCACAGTGCTCCGGGCGCCGGACGCCTGGCGGGGAATAATCCCATAAAGAGTGTTGAGCGCATTGAACAGGAAATGCGGATTGATCTGCGACTGCAGCGCCTGCAATTCGGCTTCGGACACCAGCCGCTGCATTTCGGCCGTGCGGAAGCGCTCCGTCTCCTCGGCGGCGATGGTCGTGAGGTGGTTGAGCGCGCGCAATTCTTCGCTCAAATAGCGTCTGCCGCCGCGTCTCGATCCTAGCAGCAAAGTCCTGACATCGCTTTGCGACAGCCGCACCGGCGCGGCCACTTCCACCCAGTTCCAGCGGGGATCGTTGCGCAGCCACGGAACGTCGGCCGTGATCGTCGGGTAGTCGAGATCGCCCGCGCTCTTCGGAATGCTCCGCCGTTCCACGATATCGCAGCGGGGAGTGCCGATCCACGCGGCGATCCGTTCGGCAGCCCAGTGCAGGTATTCTTCGTCGTTGCCGAACCGGCCGGCATTGCTCCGGAGTCCGTGCGCCGCGGCGCCCAGATCGCTCCGGCGGAAGACCACGGTGGTCAGCCACTGCTGCACGAGGCCGCGCAGCCAGGCGAACGCGATCATCACCGCGCAAAGCCCGGCGCCCGTCACGATGTCGGCCAAGGGGTGGGCTAATCCATCCGCCGGCATCAGCCGCATGGCAAGGCGTACGGCGGCAAACGCCATCGCAGCCGCCAGGATGACGTTTGCCAGGAAACGGATGAAGGCATCCAGAAAAACGAACCGGTAATCCTGGAGCAGAATCAGCAGCGCGAGAGGGATGCCGGCGTGATGTAGCAACAGCTCTTTGGACCAGCCTTCCGCAGGCTCCTTGCCGAGATGGGAAAAAGTGATGGCGAATAGCATCAGGCACATGGATGCCAAAGTGCGCGACATCCGCCCGCGGGTGCCTTTGCCGCCTTCCAGCAGGACGCCGATCACTGAGATGGCGGTCAGTGTGGCAAAGCCGGCGGTGATCGTAAAGAGTCCGCGCCGGTGCAAGTCCCCTCCCGGCCAGGCGTCCTCCAGGGAGTGCATCGATATTGCGATTGCTGCGATCACATAGCCGGCAACCGCTACCGGCCGCATTTTTCCGCCTAGTGAGAACTGCAGAAGAACCGCGGGGAGAAGGCTCAGGGCTGAGAAACCGATCGCTTCGACCGCCCAGCGCAAGCTGCCCGGATGCAAAAGCAGGACCGAAAACGAGCCGGCGTTCCATGTCCAGGCGAGGCCCGCGGCGGCGATGGCGAGCCAGTTCTCGCGCTGGCGCCGTTGGGTCGCTCCGCGCAGCGCCAAGGTCAGGAAAATACCGAAAGCGATGGCACCCGCCAAATGGAATGCCGCATTGATAATCAAGGGTCCGATGTGGGGCAGGATGGCATCCTGCACGACGGTTGTCAACTGGGTTGTCAACTAGGTTGTCAACGGCTTCGCTGCATCGCCGGCCGCACCGGCTGAATTCCCGTGCTTGCGCGAGTGTGAATGCAGGCGATCCGTGGAACGATTGGCGCCGTCCACGTGAAGCGGCTGTCGCCTGATTCGTGAAATGCCCTGATCAGGCTGATGACGTTGGATTTGCCCGATACCGACCGGCCGCTGACCGCACGCGACTCTTTACAATTCCTTAAAAGCGTGACCCGGTTCCGGGGCATTTATATAAGTGGAGACCATTCAGAAAAATGAAGACCAGGACGATCGCAGGGTTCCTTATGACGGCCGCACTCTTATTTGGCGGCGTATCGTTCGCCGCCGCTGCTGATAAGAGCAATACCGCGATTCCAAAGACGGATGCGGAAATTAGCAAGAGCGTACTGCACGAAATCCGCATGTATCCGTACTACACGCTGTGGGACGACATCAGTTTTAGAGTCAACAATGGACAGGTAGACTTGATGGGCGCAGTGACCCAGCCCGTCAAAAAGTCCGATATCGAACACATCGTGCCAAAGTGCCGGGCGTCACCAGCGTGGCCGATAAAATCGAAGTTCTGCCGCTCTCCCCGAACGACAATCTGCTGCGGCGTCAGGTTGCGGCCGCCATCTACCGGGACCCGGTATTCACGAGTTATGCTATGGAGCCCGTACCGGCGATCCACATCATTGTGGATAACGGCCACGTGACGCTCAAAGGTGTAGTGGCAACCGATTTTGAGAAGAATCTGGCCGGCATCCGGGCCTCGAGCGCCGGGTTGAGCTTTGGTCCCATCGTCAATAATCTTCAAGTAGAACATCCGGCGAAGAAGAGTTAGATCTCCAGACATCCTTCCACTCCAGGCGGCCGGCTTGATAACCGGCCGCCTTTCTTATTTCCGCCGCTGCTACAATCGTCACTCGTGTGGTTTCTGATCCTCTTCGGCGCGTCGTTCACAGTTGCGGTTTCATTGGCACTGGGAAGTCTGGCCTGCGGCAAGGCGGCGCAGGAGTGGCCGGTGCGATTCGTGGTGGGCGCGGCCATTTTGAATCTGGCGGTGTTCGCTTTGTGCTGCGTACAGTTGGCGTACCCGCTGGTTTTTGGGGTGATGGGGGCAACGCTCATTGCGTGTGCACGACCGCTAGCTCGCGGTCGAGCGAGAAATGGCGGCTCGCATCAAGGCGCCACAGGAAAGCGTGTCGGGTCTCCCGCTAGTGACTGCAAAATACTTGCTAATTCTTGTGTTTAGCATATATTTTGTACTGTACTTCTTTAATGCCATGGCCCCCGAAGCCAGCCCGGATGGCGCTGGCTTATCATCTCGGTCTCGTAGCACGCTATTTGCGCGAACACGGTTTCCATCCGATTACCTGGAACATCTATGCCAGCCTGTCCGAGGGCGCTGGAGATGTTGTTCCTGTTTGCCTTCGCGTTCGGAAAGCATTCGGCTGCGGCCATGGTCCATTTTGCGTTCCTGCTGGCGCTAGTGTGGCAGATGATCGCCTACTCGCGCCGCGCCGGATTTCCGCTGCCTGGGATATGCGCGGCGCTGCTGGTATTCGCGAGCCCGGTGGTGGGAATCGACGCTTCGAGCGCGTATAACGATGTGGCGCTGGCCTGTGTCGCGTTCACGCTGTTCTGTCTGCTGCAGCTTTGGGATGCGGAACGGCAGCGCGCGGGCAATCCGCGCGGCTGCTGATCCTGATCGGATTGGTTGCCGGATTTGGGTATGCCGTGAAGTATACGGCGTTCGTCGGAGTGCTTTATGCGGTCGGATTCGTGGCCTGGAAGAGCCGCCGGGGCAGGGAATTGAGGGATGCGGGAATTGTGAGCCGCCTGCGCGGCTGATTATGGTTCTGCCTTGGATGGTTAAGAACTGGCTATGGGTCCAAAACCCGGTCGTCGCCATTCTTCAACGCGAGTCTTTCACAATCCATATGTAACCACTAGCGTTTGAAAGCGGATTTAGGCAGGATTTAGCTACCTACGATCTGCCAAACCGCTGGATCATCCCGTGGGATGTGACCACTTCGGGCAGATTGGCGGGCGTATTGGGTCCGATTTTTCTTTTGTCGCCGCTGGCGCTGTTGGCGCTGCGAAGGAGGGAAGGCCGGCAATTGCTGCTAGCGGCGGCGGTTTTCGGGGCGACTTACTTCAGCAACATCGGCGCGCGATTTCTGATTCCGCCGCTGCCTTTTTTGGCGCTGGCCATGATGCTGGCGCTGGGAACGGGAGCCTTCGGGCGTACCGTGGCGCTGGGCTTGGCGCTGTCTGCATGCGGCGATCTCATGGCCTTCGATGGTCCCGAAATACGCGCTTGCCGGGAATCTGGGCGCTAAAGACGGAATATTCCCGTTCCGGGCGGCGCTGCGCCTGGAATCTGCAGGAGGAATATCTGAAAGCACATCTGCCGGGCTTTGGCATCGACCGGATGATCGAGCGCGTACCCAGCGCCGCGAGCAACCGTCTTCACATATCAAGTGATTCCTGAGGCTTACACCTCGCGGCGCATTCTGATCGATTACGAGTCGGCGGAAAATCATTACGACGGGCTGACGCTGTGGACTGGCTTCTGGGACGGCTGGCGCCCACGCATGGAGCGCGAGCTTCACGTTCGATGCGCAGCCGCTGCGCGCCATCCGCGTGGTGCAAACGGCCGATGGCCATGGACAGTGGCGCATCCATGAGCTGCGCGCGTTTGATGGCGCGGCGCCGATTTCGAGGAACGGCTGGCAGGTCGCGGCCGAGCCGTTTCCCTGGGGAATTGAGAAGGCATTTGATAATAATCCGGTGACATTTTGGGAATGCGGGGATGCGCTGCGCGCAGGTATGTACGTGGAAGCCGATTTCAGCGGCGTCCGGCAGGTGGATTCGGTGATCATTGAATCTTCGCCCAATCAGCCGGAGCTTCATCTTCAATTGTTGGGACAGGATGCTTCCGGGCGATGGAAGCCGCTGGCGGGCGAGCCGGAGACTTCCGAAGTTCCGCGCGCCGGATCTGCGCCGCGCGGCCGTGCAGGAGCTGAAGCGGAGAGGCATCGGATACGTGTTGCTGTTCGAGGCGGATGTAGCGGCCGCGGATTTCCGGAAGAATGCCGGCGCTTTGGGGCGTGCGCGAAGTGGGCCAATCGAATGGAGCGAGGCTGTACGAGCTGCAATGACCTATTTTCTGGGAGTGGATGGCGGACAATCGGGCACCACCGCGGTGATTGGCGAGGAAAGCGGGCCGTGTTGTTGGGCATAGGCCAAGCCGGTCCGTGCAACCATGCCGGCGCGCATGAAGGCCGCGCCAAGCTGGAGCGCGCCATTACGGAGAGCGTCGCGGAGGCATGTGAGCAAGGCCGGGCTCGATCCGGCGGCGGTGCAATTTCGAGGCGGCTTGTTTCGGAATGAGCGGAGGGCCGGAAGATAAAGAAGCGATTTTGGGTTCGATTTTGCGCGTGAACCACTTGACCGTTACTAACGACGCGGTCATCGCGCTGGCCGGAGCGACCGAATCCGGGCGAGGGAATTGTGGTGATCGCCGGCACCGGGTCGATTGCCTTCGGACGGAATAGCGAGGGGACAGCCGCGCGCGCCGGCGGATGGGGCTACATATTTGGCGATGAGGGCGGCGCGTTCGATATTGTCCGCCAAGCGTTGCGCGCGGCGTTGCGCATGGATGAAGGCTGGGGACCGGCGACGGCGCTTCGCGATGCCATTGTGGCGGCGACCGAGGCGCGCGATGCCAATGAGGCGCTGCATCGGTTGTATACGGCGGAGTGGCCACGGCAGCGCGTGGCAACATTGGCGCCGCTGGTGGACGCCGCGGCCGACGGAAGGCGACGCAGTGGCGCGGGAGATTCTGACCAATGCGGCGGCGCAATTGGCGATGCTGGCCGCAGCGGTGCGGAGCCGGCTTTGGAAATCTCAACGAAGCGGTGGAAGTCGCTTACGTCGGCGGCGTATTCCACAGCCGGGCGCTGCTGGAGCGTTTCCGGATGCTGGTGGAATTGGAGGAGGGAAACCGGTGCATCGCGCCGCGGCACGGGCCGGTGGAGGGGGCGCTTCTTGAGGCCTACCGGAGCGTGGGGAAAA
Organism: Bryobacterales bacterium; assembly: GCA_963723015.1. Classification (GTDB taxonomy): domain Bacteria; phylum Acidobacteriota; class Terriglobia; order Bryobacterales; family Bryobacteraceae; genus PALSA-243. The sequence goes on along the minus strand of CAVRPF010000009.1, from coordinate 408,731 downwards.
GGGTATCGATCCGGCACGGCGTCTGAAAGGGAAAATCCAGTCACACGATTTCGTCAGATTCTTCAAGTGGACGTAAGTCGCGCCTGAAGAATAATTTAAGGGTCGTAAGCTGGATTTTGGATACAAGGATTGGTAGATTGGGTCTGCTAGGGTGGGAATTGAGGTATTTATCTTGTCTACTTCTAGCGATTTGATTTCCAGGGAGTTTGCTTCGCTGTTCGCGGGCGCTTCCACGGCTCATGCCGATTCGGTTTCAGCGTTTGCGGGGATTTCGGGGGCCGATGAAGCGCGGGCGTCGGCCGATGATATCAGCGGCGTTGCCGGCGGCGCCAGCCGCAATGCGTCGAACGCACCCTCCAATTCCGGCCAAGGCTCTCCGCAAAGCCAGTCTACGGGCGGTTCGTCGGTTCTGTCGGAAGCCGCGGGACTGGCGGAGGGCTTGCTCGGGCCGATTCCGTCGATCATTTCCGATATCGCTGGTATCTTCGGGGGCGGAGGGACTGATTCCGCGCCGGTGTTCCCAAATACGAACTGCCGGCATCGATCGCCTTTCAGGGCGCGGTGAATTCGAGCGGCGGTCTGGATTTGAGCGACACCAATCAATTTGGCGATCCGCGCGACCTGGTCACGGCTTCGGCGCCGCTGGCTGGTGGTTCGGGCGCCGGCGTGGTCGCGCCGCCGCAGAGCGATTCCAGCGGCGACTCCGCCCAAAGCGGGTCCTCGGGCCACACCTTTCATCAGACCTTCAATATGCAGGCATTCGATGGCGACGGAATGGCCGCCATGTCGGACCAAATCGCGGCTTCGGTGCGGCGGTCGTTGCTGACATCGAATGCCCTGAGCGATGTGATTACGAACGATCTGAACTAGGGGAGACTGGCCTTACCGGAACGACGCTCTCAAAGTTGACATAATATTCGTTATCGGAAGCACTGCGAGATCTACCTGAGTGACTGCACCGAGTTTTCAGGCTGTCCTGGCACAACAGACCCGAACTACACTGAAGAGGAAGACACGTCGTGACTAATTCCCAGCTATTCCTCGCCATCGGTATACCAATCGTATTCAATGGCATAGGCTTCATCCTCCGAATAAGCGCATCGACGACATGCGCAAGCTATGGCGCGCCGAGCTACGCCGCTTGAAGAGGTACTGGATGGCCCGCCTGAAGCACCTCGAAGAAAAGTTTGGAATCGGAACTTAAGGCAGACAGCTGGGCTGCGACCACATTATCTCCACGAGGTTGGGGCCGCTCGCGATCATCAAAGACAAAAAACGGCCCGGTCCACGCTGAATGGAACCGGGCCAATGGGAAGAAACCTGATGCCTTCCCGCTCACGCGAGAAACTTGCTCTAGCGGTGGTGTCCGCCGCCGCCGGAGTGTCCACCGCCCCCGGAATGGCTGCCTCCGCCACCGGACGGGCGTGCGCCACCGCCGCCTCCGCCGCCGGAAGGCCGCGGAGCGCTGTAACTGGGGGCCGAACGCGGCGCGCTGTATGATGGGGCGCTTTGCCGCTCGTGCATCACCTGTGGCGCGATGCGCATCTGCTCCGGCCTGGAATTGGAGGGCGCGCTGTAGCTAGGGGCGCTGTTGTAGCCCTGGCCGCCGAATCGTTGGCCGCCGCCCGGCGCCGCCGCATGGCCGCCGTTCGACGGTTCGCCGAAGCCCCGCCATCCATTACCGCCGGGAGATTGGGCCGGCCGGGAATTCTGCATTGCGGGACTCTGGTTACCGCGCGCTCCGGACTGGCCGCCGGGCGCGGTTGGCGTTCCAAAGCGGCTCCAGCCTCCGCTGGCGCCATTCTGCCCGGGACGCGCCGCCGCAGGAGCGCCAGAGCGGCCGGTTCCGAATTGGGTTCCACCGCCGCTCCGGTTGGGCGCGATTGCGGCGGCTTCCCTGCCCTGCTGCCCCGCCCCGCGCAACCCTTGCGTCACAGCCATGTGTTGCACGGCGGCGGGCTGCTGATGTGTGAAGAAGCTGGTAGCGCCCCCCGCTCTGGGAGTAAAAGCCGCGGCACGATCCGAATAGCGCAAGTTGGCGCTCGAAGGCCCGATCGGCATCTGGCCGCGCACCAGCCCGGCTGAGCGGATCTGTTCGCCCGACGCATGCATAATATTGTTGCCGAACTGTCCGCCGCGGAAATTCGCCGCGGACACTCCCGATACTCCGTTCAACGCCCGCGCGTTGCGGAACGTATTGTAGATATTTACATTGGCTGATATTCACCCGACCGGCGAAACCCGCGCCGTAAAAACCGCGGCCCCACCAGGGATGGAATACTTCAAACGGCGCCAGCGGTACCCAACCGATGTTGCCGAATCCAAAACCGAACCCCACTCCCCCGCCCCAACCGAAGAATCCTACCAACGCCGGCGACCAATAATGCCGCACGCCCAGCACGCCCGGATACCAGAGCCATCCACCGTAATTGGCTTCAAAGAACCAGCGGCCGTAATGATAGGGCGCCCAGCCCCATGAATCGCAGCTAACCCAGGTCCAGCCATACCAATCCTCCCAAACCCATCGGCCGCAGCTATAGGGAGCCCATCCGGCGGCTACCGTGGGACGCCAGACTTGCCCGTAATTCGGTACATCGGTCCACGTCCCGTTGTTCTGCATATCCTCTACGCCGTATACGCCCGGAGGGACATTTTGGTAGGCGGCAGACGCCTGCATGAGCGTTTGGTCTCGCGAATCCGACCAGCGATCCCAATCGTCGGCCGGAATAGCAGCGACCATTTGAAATTCCGGATCGGAGGAAGCGCCACGCGCCCGCATGGTTTGACCCGCGTTCACCCACTGCGAGCCCTTCGGAGAAAAGACCTCGACACTGCCAGCGCGAACCGTCAACTCCGTTTCACCGGAGTCGTTTACTGAAATTCTATAAACACCTATTTTAGATGGCCTTACGGATATACTTGGAGTATCTACTTCAACATTAGCACTGGATGCCCTTAGAACGCGAAAGGTTATAGTTCCACGCGCCAGTTCCATCTGATACCGGTTATTCTCCAGGGTGGTTAGATGGACCTCGGCGTTCCCGCCGATACGCAGAATATTGGCGGCATCGAACTGCACTTCCGCGCGGGAATTCGGGGCTGTCGAGATGCTATCGTCAGCCAACAACGGCGCATTGATAACGCCTGCCACCCACTCGCCGGCATCGCCCCGTCGCACGGATACCTGGCCATCCATTAAACTGATGCGCGCGACACCGTGCTGCATATCATCCTGATCTTGGGCGCGAACCGGAGTGGCCACCCCGGCCATCATGAGAACCGCGCCGGCTAACCCCATAAGCCGGATTCTATTGCGTTGCATACGCCTGCTATTAGGCACGGCCGATGCCAAACAGTAACTATTGCATTTTCTTTAACTTGAAATGTTTTCGCTGAGCGCGCGACTGGCTGAAAACCACCACCCCTGGCTACGTTCCATCATGGCTCAAAAGAGTGAACGTCCAGCCGCTATATGCTAAACTACCAGCGGGCTAGGCGTACTGCTACTCTGTGCCACCTGGATTAACTCATGAAGTCCGCTCTGGAATTGTACGGTTCACCCGATTTCTATCCGCTGAAGATGGACTTCGATCACGGTCGGCTTTCTTTTGTTCCAATGTCGAGAGCGGCCTACAAAAGCTCCAGTTTTTTAGATCTCCGCACCCTGGCGGCCGGCGGGGAGCGCTATGAGACAACGCTTGAAGAACTGATACACGCCAACGGCCAGCTTCCAACGGCCCCGAACCTGGTGCATTACATCTTTCATGCCGCATTCTGTTGCTCCACTTTGCTGGCGCGTTATCTGGAGATGATTCCACGTTGCTTTGTCCTGAAAGAACCGCTCTATCTGACACAATTGGCCGTAGTGAGGCCGCGCTCCATTCTCACCCACAACGATGGCGAGCTGGAGCCGGCGGAATGGATCTGCCAGCTCGATTTGTGCGTGCGCCTTCTCGGCCGCGGATATGCGGCGGAGGACATTGTCGCCATCAAAGTGAACGACATCTGCAACAGCTTGGGCGAGATGCTGCTGGCGCGCGACCCGACCTCACACGCTGTGTTCGTGACCATCGGTTTGAAGGATTTCCTGCTGGTTCTCCTGAAAGATGCGAATCGGCGGCAGTGGCTGCGCGGCAGGCTGGTGAGAGCGCGCAACGATTCCGCCATGGTTCCTGAATTGGCGGAGATCGATCCAGCTAAGATGAGCGATGCCGAAGGCGGAGCATACTTATGGGCGCTCAATGAGGGTTTGCGTGCGAGATTGTGCGCGCTGGGTGAGTCGCGCGTGCTGACCCTGCCCGGCGAACAGATTGCGGATGAGCCGGAGAGCGCGGTCCGAGCCGTAGCGATTCACTTTGGCCTGCCCATAAGTCAAGGGTTGCCAAAAAGCATGTTTTCCGATACGACGGCAGGCAGGCACGCCAAAGATCCATCGCGGAGCTATGACGCACGCAGCCGCCGCAAGGAGCTGAAGACGTTGCAGAAGCATATTGGCGCCGAGGCGGATCGCGGCGTGGAATGGGCGGTGAAGCATGGCGTTCTTTTTGGTGGCCGCTTATGAGCCCCGCCGCGGAACGCTCCATGGTTGCATATCGAATTCCCGGCTGGAGCCGCTATCCGGAAATCGTTCCCGCGCCGGCGGATCGCGAATGGATGGATGCCGGAACTCAGGGCTGGGCCAATCGCTGCCTGCCTCTGCGCATCGCGAACCAGGCCGGATGGTGCATCCTCAACGATGCGGATTTCGACGTGATCTGGGGCGGCAAGAACGATTTGGAGAGTTTAAAGATTTTGCCGCACGACAAGCGGCGCGAACCGATTTTCGCCATCAGCATGTTCGGTTACGGAATCCTGACTATCAGTATTCCGTTCCTGTTTCGCATGCCGCCGCTGCACAACCTGATGGTTCGCGGACCGGCCAATTGTTTTAAAGACGGCGCGGCGCCGCTTGAAGGTCTGGTGGAAGCCGATTGGACGCCGTACACATTTACCATGAACTGGAAGATCACGCGCGCCCTGCGGCGCATCCGCTTCGGTAGCGGCGAACCCATTTGCATGTTGACGCCGGTTGCACGCGGCGAGCTGAATCAATTCAAGGGCGAGATCCGCAATCTCCAATCCGACCCCGAGCTGCTCGCTGGGTACACAACATGGCACCAGCAGCGCGTGACGCGCGAGAAAGAACGGATGGAATCCAACAGTGGCGAACGGCGCGGCGTGCAAGGTCATTACATTCGCGGGCAAGGATACCTGGGCGAGGCTGGCTCGGTTCACCAGACCAAGCTGGCACTCAAGCCTTTTGTGGAAGCGGAGCCTCCGATCCTTACGAAGCCGGTAGTGAGCAATCCCAGAGCGGAGATCGATACCAAGCGGTGGTGGCAGAAGCTCAGGTCATAAGCGCGTAGCAAGATGGGTTAAAGTAAAGCCTCAGGTATGCGAGGACTCATCGCTACTATCGTTCTGCTGATCGTTGCACCTGCGATTGCAGCCGAACCCGCTGATTCCGATCTCAAGTCGCTCTATGAAGCGCGGCGATGGACCGAACTCTACGAAGCCCTTCCAGGAAAAGGCGCGGAGCTATATCGCGCCGTAGTGGTGGCGGTGTTCAATGACGACCGCCGGGCAGAGAAGCTTTTGCAATCAGTGATTGCAGCGGCGCCAACTTCCGATGCGGCGTACCAAGCATACGAATGGCTGTAGCATATCTATTTGCGCACCGGCCGGTATCGGCAGTTCATGGCGGACATGCAAGCCGCGCTGGGCGGCCTTCCCAAACAAGAGCGAATTGAAAAACGAGCAGGCCGCGGTTGCCGGTTTCCAGGACTTGCCGGATCAGATCGTCGAGCGCGCGCAGCCTTCAACGCTGCGCCACGACCCCGGCGAGATCTTCATCCCGATCTCCATAAATAGACAGCCGGCAACATATTTCTTCGACACGGGGGCGTGGGTGAACTGCATGAGCGAATCGGAGGCCACGCGCCTCGGTCTCGCGATTCACGACGGAGCCGGCACGCTTGGAACCGGCACGGGCGTCAGGGTCGGATTCCGCACTGCGGTGGCGCCAGAACTCGTGGTGGGCAATATTCGATTCAGGAATGTTTCATTTGCGGTCTTCCGGGATGACCAGGAGCCCTGGTCTGAGTTGCCGGCCGGGCGACGGGGGCTGATCGGGATTCCGATCATTCTCGGCCTTGGTTCGTTGCGATGGACCCAGGACGGCAGGGTCGAAATCGGAATGAAGTCGGCGTCCGCGGACCATCGCGTATCGAATCTCTTTTTCGACGACGATCACTTGGTAATTGCAGCCGGTCTCGGGCACCGTAAGATTCTCGCCACACTCGATACTGGCGCTGAGACTACGGATCTCTACGAGGCGTTTGCCCAACAGTTCGCCGATTTACTGAGTGAGTCCGGCAGAAAAGATACGACAGAGGTACGCGGAGTGGGTCACGCGGAAAGCTTCGACTCGATCACGTTACCGGAAGTGAAGCTCCGCATAGCAGATTTGGATGCGATACTCCGGCCGGCTCACGTGCTTCTGAAGCAGATTGGCGCCAAGTGTTGCGCCGGTAATTTCGGCATGGACCTGCTCAAACAAGGGCGCGCGTTTAAGATTGATTTCGGCGCAATGCCACTGGAGTTAGAGCCGAATCCGTGATCGGACCCAGTGTGCCGCGGGGGCACAGGGACCCTGCTTTGCAACAGGTTTAGCGAACCTAAACAAGACCCTTGGGCAGATGCAGGGAAATCAGAACAACGTAACGAATCCATGCAACGGGAATAGTCTGGGTCGCCGGCACCAATGAGCACTAACATAATCCGGGCGATGTGCACTAACGGGTGGAGTTGGGTGCTGTTCATGGCTCCGCTCGCCGCCGGTGCTTCCGGAAGCCAAATTCCGAAGGGGTGGCGTGAGTTCGTCAGTGTGAAAGGGGGCTATATTGCATACTTTCCAAAATCCTGGCATGTACTTCCGCCAAGCCTACCGATACTTTATATTTGCAGTTTTCCGCCTTCCCGGACCGTCAGGGCCGTGATTGTACCCTACCAAGATGGCGCGAGCATTGGCATTGCTCCTCCGCCTCAGGGGATCACTGATGTTGAGCAGTGGATCGCCAACGCCGTGAGCAAGGTGCGGTCCAGGGACACACTCATCCTGCAGAGGACAGACTCGAACGGGCCCTTACACATTTCGGAGGTCGTCTACGAGGCCATAGAGGGGCCTGACACGGTCAGTTGGTACTTTGAGATATCAGGCCGTCTCCTCGTAGCGAACCTGAGCTATTGGCAAGGCGACCGGAATACACAGAAATATCGCCGCGTGCTGCGCGAGATGATAGAGGTAATCGTACCGCTTCCACGGTAGGTCCCTGCGGCGCGGGCTTACGAACGCGACGGCAACGAATGGAAACTGGGCGAGCAATTCACCTATGATGGGTTTGGAAACCTGACGGGGAAAACGCCCACGGCCGGATCAGCGCCATCGATGAGCATGCCGATGGACCCGGCTACGAACCGGCCAGTGGGCGGAAGTTACGATGCGAATGGGAACCCAACGACGGGAGCGCCCGGTGACGACGGGGGCGGCCACAAATCAGGCCATTAATTACGCGTATGATCCTTGGGGCCGCCGGATGTGGAAGGATGTGTATGGAGGTCGCGACTCGAATAACAATCCCTTGTCATACACCGGCGAGATTTACTTCTGGCGCCGGGACAGAAGCTGGAAACGTATAGCTTCACCACTGGGACGAGCTTCGGCTACGGGCTGGATGGGATCAACATTTATTTCGGGGGAAGCTGCTGCAATCGAAAGGAGTGTGGGTGGCGACGGATCGGTTAGGCAGTGTGAGAGCGAACTCGAATGGCGAGCGAATGAGTTACTATCCGTTTGGCGAAGAGCGGACCAGCACGCCGGATGGGCGGCAGAAGTTTGGGACTTACACGAGAGATGGGGTTGGGCAGGATTATGCGGGGGCACGGTACCTTAGCGCCAATGCAGGGGCGTTTTGGACGCCGGATCCGGGCGGGATCAGGACGGCGGACCCGAGCAATCCGAGCACCTGGAACCGGTATGCCTACGTGAACGCCGATCTTGTCAGTAATACTGACCAGTCTGAGCTGCTGGTCGACGCGCAAGACTGTAGCGACAACCCCGATCTCTGTTCACAGTGCTTGCCGGGCGCGTCGTTCTGGGGGCCACCGCCCGGGTGCGATGATGATGGCGAGGGTGGCGGCGGAGGCGGATACTGTGGAGGGAATGAGCTTAGCCTGACTTTCGCACTTGAAGGGGCCTTTCCAGGACCGGCGAAGCAGAACCGGTTTGCCTGCAACGCGGGTTTGCGGAAAATTGCTGAGTGAAGACCTACTCTCTGTTTTTCGCGATCGAAATCTGTCATTCTGCTGCTTCGAATGTTTTTGCGCAGCACGAATCGAAAAAAAGACGGCAAGGACCACCGCTACTTCAGCGTCGTCGAGAATCGCCGGGTGCCGGGCAATAAAAGCGTGCAACGGACGGTTCTGTATCTGGGCGAGATCAACGATCAACAGCAAGCCGCGTGGCGTAAGACACTGGAGGTCTTCGATGAAGACCGGCAGACGTACGCCAGCATGAGCTTGTTTCCCGACGACCGGGAGATTCCGGCCGACGCGGTGGACAGCATACAAGTGAAGCTGAGCGGGCTGGAGTTGCGGCGGCCGCGCGTGTTTGGCAATTGCTGGCTAGCCTGCGAGTTGTGGCATCAGCTGGGCCTGGATGAGTTCTGGCGGGAGCGGTTGCCAGAGTTACGCGAAGCGGTGAGTTGGGAGAAGGTCGTGCGGCTGTTGGTGGTGAATCGATTATTGGATCCCGGCAGCGAGTTCCGCGTGCATCGGCAGTGGTTCGTGGACAGCGCGATGGATGAACTGCTGGAGACGGACTTTGCGGTGGCGGAAAAGGACCGGCTATATCGTTGCCTGGACCGGCTGTTGGAACACAAACAGGAACTGTTCGTATTCCTGAAGCAGAAATGGGCCGACCTGTTCCAGGCGGATTTCGAAGTGCTGCTCTACGATCTGACGAGCACGTACTTTGAAGGTGAGATGGAGCAGAATCCGAAGGCCAAGCGTGGATATAGCCGCGACGGCAGGCCGGACTGTCTACAGCTGGTGATCGCGCTGGTAGTAACGCCGGACGGCTTTCCGCTGGCTTATGAAGTGATGAATGGCAACACGTCGGACCGTTCCACGCTGCGCGATTTTCTGAAGAAGATCGAGAGCACGTACGGCAAGGCGCGACGTGTGTGGGTGATGGATCGTGGCATTCCGAGCGAGGCGGTGCTGAAGGAGATGCGCGAGCCGGAGCGGCAGACGTTTTATCTGGTGGGGACGCCCAAAGGCCGGATCAACCAACACGAGAAGAAGTGGCTCGATTTGCCGTGGCAAAAGGTGCGCGACTCGGTGGAGGTGAAGCTGTACCAGCACGAGGGCGAACTCTACGTGCTGGCCAAAAGCAGCGGACGGCAGGCGAAGGAAATCGCCATGCGCCGCAAGCGCCTGGCGCGCCTTCTGCGCAAGCTGCGCGCGATGCGCAAGAGTCTCCCCAAGCGCGATCCGTTGCTGCTGCGCATTGGCGCGGCCAAGAAAGAGGCCGGGCGCGCGTTCGGGTTCGTGAAGATTCGGATTCCGAAAGCGGACGAGGAAGTCACTTGCGATACGTTCTCGTTTGGCGTGGACAAGACCAAGCTAAAGGCGGCGCAACAACGCGATGGTCACTATCTGCTGCGCAGCAATCTCACCGGCGAGGATCCCGCTGTACTGTGGACGCGGTACGTGCAACTGACACAGATCGAGGGTGTGTTTCGTTCGCTGAAGAGCGAGCTGGGAATCCGGCCGATCTATCACCAACTCGAGCGCCGCGCCGACGCGCATGTCTTGATCGCATTTCTGGCTTACTGTCTGCAAGTGACACTGAAGAATCGGGTGATGATTCACGCGCCCGGATTAACGCCGGCGGCAGTGTTGGAAAAACTCGCCACAATTCAGATGGTGGAGGTGTGGATTCCGATGATGGATGGGCGCTGGCTGATGTTGCCGCGTCATACCCAACCTGAGCGCGACGTCCAGGCGGTGCTGGATCACCTCCGATTGGCTCTTCCCTCCCAACCCCCGCCGCGTATCAAAGCATCTGCAGCCGCACTGCCGTCGACCCAATCCCCGGCGGCGCAGCCCGTCGTGTGGTGAAGACCTTGGCCTCGGTTTGACCTAAATTCAACAGCTTAGCCTATTGGAAACTCGCGAAGTGCGAAAGTTCGGTTAGTCCCGCGCCGGATCCGTTGTGTTTCGCGTACGTGCGCCGCCACCACCGCCAGACCGAAAACCGCAGTGTCCGTTAGAGGCGCCGACCGGAAACTTCAGTGTGGCGGCCGGGGCAGTTGCCTTATTCGCTCCAGACATGGTGGCAAAGGTTGATGCCGCGTTTGCCGTCTTGAACCAGGAAGGGATCGTGCCCATGATAACGTCCGGGTTCAGAACTGCGGCCGGCCAAGCGGCGCAGCAGGGCTCCCCGTATGGTGCCGCGCAGGTATCCTGGCACCAGGTCGGCGAAGCGATTGACATTAACAGTCAGGTCCCAAGCTCGACAGAGCAGGCGATAGTAGCCGCAATGACAGCGGCAGGGCTCACTTGGGGCGGCACGTTCAAGCACAAGGATCCAGTCCATTTTCAGAACGCGCACGCCGGCACATCACCGGACCCAGCCCAGGTGGCTGCATGTGCAAAGGAACATCCGTGAGGCGCGGAATGCGGTCAAAATGCCCAGCTGCTGTAGGCATCGTGCTCGCGAGCTGCGCCCTCGCGCAAAACGGAGCGGGGCCACCCGCTGGAAGACCCATCTATTTTCTCAAGGACGATATGCATGCACAGTGGTGCGCGTACGCCAGTGAAACCAGATTCAAAGCCCAAGTGCAGTCCTTGAGGGCCATGATCGTCGGCCAAGTGGACTATACAAATGGCCATGCCTCGGCGCTGCACATCACCGAGGCGGACGAAACGGGGGACTGGGCGGTTAATGATGACTATGCGCTCGATGGCCGCGGCAATATTCGGGCTCTCAAACGAATGATAAATATAATTCCCGAAGACACGAGTGAACAGCAGTTGTTCATCGTTAAAGATGGAAGGGCCATTCCGCAGGGCGGCAGTTCCCGTGAGCTACGCTCTGGCAAGCCGACGCAAAAGCGCGTTGACTGGTTCCAGCCGCCGCCAGTGATTACCAGCCTGAAGGCGCTCCCGTTTTCAGGGTTGGTCACCAGCAAGCAGCAGACTGTCTGGTCAAAGGGCGAGGACTGTGTCCCAGATAGCCGGAAATAAGTATAGGGACATAGACTAATCATCTGTCTGACGGTTTCCTGCCCCTGACTGGCGACGCGTTCCGTTCTTGTCCACGGGAACGGTACTGTTAATTATTACCGCGTTTGGAGTCGCGTAAATTTCCAGCACCGCAAACGCGGCGCCTTCTTTCGGGGACTCGCTTGCAAGAGGGCGGCCCCGCTCCAACGACGCTGCCGAGGACACCGCAGTTGCGCAGTTCAGAAAATGGCGGGGTGTCAAGATAACTGGCAAGGCCTGGAGAATTCCCTGATCGACCCGTGATCGCCAGCATCTTGAGCCGAGGGGAGCCAACGCTCTATCCATAGGGAGGTGAGCGGTGGCCCTAAGGGGGAGTAAATCGAAGGCGCAGTCTCTTGCGCTGGCTGATGTGTGGAAACTGGAATTCAGCTTTCGGGAACGTCGCCGGTGACCCCACATCAGCTATCAGAGGGAGAATCCGGGAAGATCCCCCGTTCCGATGCAAAAGACCTCTCGGCCCGGGATGCAGCCGTCAACGCCTATGTCGAAACTGTGGCTGCGAGCGGCGGCCGTGACGGTGGCCATGCCGGTGGTTTGACTTCGCTCTCCGCCGCGCGTTATCTTGCAAATAGGCTCCTAAGCCGGCGCGGTAGCCAAGTGGTAAGGCAAAGGTCTGCAAAACCTTTATTCGTCGGTTCGATCCCGACCCGCGCCTCCAGCTCTTGGCCGTGTAACCTCAGTGCCGCAAGCCAAAAGCTAGTCGGCATTCCGCAGTTTTGCGCGGGAATGCAAAGCTACTTGCGCGCGAGACACAGGCGCGCACACGAATATGGCTAAAGAATTCGATCTTACTGCCCGGCGCGTCCCCCGGGTAGAGACGCCATTCCGCCGCATAGTAACGGAGTTTCCCGTCCCCGAGTCCCTCCCGATTTTGCGCAAACTGCAAGCCTACGAGCCGGCAGCTATGCGCGGTCAACCGCCGGTGGTCTGGGACCGCGCCGAGGGGTTCCAGGTCTTCGACGCCTGGGGCAATCAGTGGATCGATTGGTCGAGCGGCGTGCTGATCGCCAACGCCGGCCATGGGCGTAAAGAGATTGCCGATGCTATCGCGCGCCAGGCCGCTAAGCTGCTGACCAACTACTGTTTCCCCAGCGAAATCCGCGCACGGCTGGTGGAGCGAATGGCGGATCTGCTTCCGGAGCCGCTCAAGAAGATTTTTCTACTCACGACCGGTTCCGAGACGGTGGAATGCGCCATCAAGCTGTGCCGCACTTTTGGCATGCAGGCGGGCGGACGCGCAAAGCACGTCATCCTCTCCTACGACCAGTCGTTTCACGGCCGCACGCTGGGATCGCAGCAGGCCGGTGGCATTCCCGCTCTGAAGGACTGGATCGGCAATCTCGACCCCGGCTTTGTGCAGGTTCCGTTTCCGGATACCCATCGAACCGACAGCGCCGCGTTCGGCGTGTTCGAGCGCGCCTTGAGCGAGCGGCACCTCAAGCCGGAGAATGTGGCGGGAGTGATTCTCGAAACCTATCAAGGCGGGACTGCGGCATTCGCCCCGGTCGATTACATGCGCGCGCTGCGCCAATGGTGTACGCGGCACAACGCGCTGCTGGTCTGCGATGAAGTCCAGGCCGGCTTTGGCCGTACCGGAAAGCTCTGGGGCTTCGAGCACTACGGCATCGTGCCCGACCTGGCGCTGTTCGGCAAAGGCATGGCCAGTTCGCTGCCCATCTCGGCGGTAGCAGGGCGGCCGGATGTTATGGATTTGCACGCGGCGGGCAGCATGACCTCGACTCACACCGGCAATCCGGTCTGCTGCGCGGCGGCGCTGGCGTCCATCGATCTGGTCCTAAACGAGGACCTCGCCGGCAACGCCGCGCGTATGGGCGCGATATTGCACACCCGGCTCGGCGCACTACAATCGCGGTTTCCGCAGATCGGGAGGATTGAGGGCAAAGGCTTGGTAGCCGGGATTGCGTGCGTCGGTTCGGGCGAGGCTGAGTTGGACGGCGACTTGGCATGGCAAGTGGTGGAGCGCTGCGTGGAGAAGGGAGTCCTGATGTTCAGCCCGGTCGGTCCGGGCGGCGCAACCATCAAGATCTCACCGCCGTTGGTGATTCATGAAGCCGCCATTGTGGATAGCGTATCCGCTCTCGAAGAGGCGTTCGCGGAGACCGCGAGCCGGAGAGCGGCGGCGTGATCAAACCCGTTGAACCGCGCCGCGGTCGCAACCTCGCCGTCACGCGATAATATTCTTCATGCACATTTTGCACGTGTATATCCATGTGAAACCCGATCGCCTCGACGATTTCCAGCGCGCCACAATTGAAAATGCCACGGCGAGCCGTCAGGAGCCAGGCTGCACGCGTTTCGATGTCATGCAACAACTCGACGACCCGACCCGTTTCGTGCTGGAGGAAGCTTACCGCGACGAGCAATCGCTGGCCGCCCACCGCGAAACACCGCACTATCACGCGTGGATCGATCGGGTGACTGACATTCTGGCTGAGCCGCGCACGCGCACTGCGTACCGCAACGTGCATCCCGGGGATGATCGGTTTTGAAGGCGGCGCGCTTTGAAGATGCCGCACTTTGAATTCGCTACCGCCGCGCGCATTGTTTTCGGGTGGGGCGAGTCGCGCCAGCTCGCCGCGGCGGCGGCGCAGATGGGCAGCCGAGCGCTGGTGGTCACCGGATCGTCGCCCGAGCGTTGCCGGCCGCTCACGGCGAGTCTGGCGACGCTGGGCGTCTTTTCCGCGCCGCTCTCGATGGCATCGGAACCGGCGGTAGACGCGATCCGGGCGGGCGCGGAATATGCGCGCGACGAGCGCTGCGATATGGTGCTCGCGATCGGCGGCGGCAGCGTCATCGATACCGGCAAGGCATTGGCTGCGCTGCTGAGAAATCCCGGCGCGCCGCTCGACTATCTCGAGGTAATTGGACGCGGGCAGCCGCTACAGCACGCCTCGGCGCCGTTGATCGCGGTCCCCACTACGGCCGGCTCGGGCGCGGAAGTGACGCGCAACGCGGTGTTGGCATCGCCGGCGCATCGCGTAAAGGCGAGCCTGCGGAGCCCGTTGCTGCTGCCGCGGCTGGCCCTCGTCGACCCCGAGCTTACCCTCAACTTACCGCGCGCTGTTACCGCCTCCACCGGTCTTGACGCGTTGACGCAATTGATTGAGCCCTATGTTTGCACGCGCGCCAATTGCCTGACCGATCTCTACTGCGTCGATGGCATCCGGCGTGCCGCCGCGGCGCTGCCGCGCGCTTGGGAGCATGGACAGGATCGCGAGGCGCGCACCGACATGGCGTTCGCCAGTCTTCTGGGCGGCCTGTCGCTGGCGAATGCCGGGCTGGGCGCGGTCCACGCTTTCGCGGCCCCCATTGGCGGCATGTGGCCGGCGCCGCATGGAGCGGTCTGCGCGGCGCTGCTGCCCCATGCTATCGAGGTGAATGTGGAAGCTCTGCGCCGCCGCGCTCCGGCCAGCCTCGCGCTGCGCCGGTACGATGAGATCGCGCGACTCCTCACGCGGGAGCCCCATGCCATTGTGGACGATGCCGTGCTTTGGATTACCGATCTCTGCGGGCGGCTGGAAATTCCACCGCTGCGGAGCTACGGCATTACCGAGGCCGATCTCGACACGCTCGCGATGAACGCCTCCCGCGCTACCAGCATGAAGAGCAATCCTATCGAGCTAACGGCCGAAGAGCTATATGAAATTGCCTGGCGGGCATTGTGATTGGCGCAGGGCTGCATCGTCATGGCCCGCCCGCGCATCGGTTAACCTATAAGTCAGTGTCTCCCGCTCCTAAGAAGAAAACCAGCGAGCATCTCCGCAACGTGTGGCCGCTGCTACGGGAATTGGTCCGCCCGCGGCGCAAACTGTTGGCGCTGGGCTTCCTGCTGATGGTGATCAATCGCGTATGCGGCATGGTCCTGCCCGCCTCCAGCAAGGTGCTATTCGATAACGTGCTCGGCAAGCACAACACCGCTCTGCTCGAGCCGCTGGTGCTTGCCGTACTGCTGGCCACTACCATTCAGGGCGTGACTTCTTTCACGCTCACGCAGTTGCTTTCCAAGGAGGGACAGCGGCTGATCGCGGAGCTGCGCCGCCGGGTGCAGGAGCACGTTGGCCGCCTTCCGATTGCCTACTATGACGCCAATAAGAGCGGCGCTCTGGTATCGCGCATCATGAACGATGTGGAGGGGATACGCAACCTTATCGGTACTGGCCTGGTGGATTTCGCGGGCGGTATCCTCACGGCCATTTTCTCAATGGCGGTGCTGCTGTGGATCAGCCCGCTGCTCACGTGCCTGGCCCTCTTCTATATCTCGGTCTTCTCCTTCTGGCTGCAAAAAGCATTCACCCGCATTCGGCCCATTTTCCGGGAACGTGGCAAAATCAACGCCGAAGTCGCCGGCCGCTTGACCGAATCTCTCGCCGGCGTGCGCGTCGTCAAGGGTTACCACGCCGAAGCCGAAGAGGCGCGCGTCTTTTCAACGGGAGTGCAACGCCTGCTCGATAATGTGCTGCGCAGCCTCACGGCGATGTCGCTGATGAGTCTCTCGGCAACCGTGCTTACCGGGTTGGTAGGAGCTACTGTATGGTACGTGGGCGCGCGGCAGATTCTGGCTGGCCACCTCACCACGGGCGACCTGATCATGTTCGTCATGTACATGGCGTTTTTGGTCGCGCCGATTTTCCAGGTGGTCTCCATCGGAACGCAGGTCACTGAAGCCCTTGCCGGCCTGGACCGCACGCAGGAAGTATTGCATGAAAATCCCGAGGATGAAGACGCGCGCCGCACCTACGCCATCGGGCCGATCGAAGGCCACGTAACTTTCGACCACGTAGACTTCGACTACGATCCGGGCAAACCGGTGCTGCACGACGTCAGCTTTGAATCCGAACCGGGAACCGTCACCGCGCTGGTCGGCCCCTCGGGATCGGGCAAATCCACCATCATCAGTCTGATCGCGGCGTTTCACGAACCGGGCGAAGGCGCAATTTACGTGGATGGCGCCGATCTATCTACGGTTCGCCTGGATTCATACCGCACGCAGCTCGGCGTGGTCTTGCAGGATACGTTTCTCTTCGATGGAACCATACGCGAAAACGTCGGTTTCGCCCGGCTGAACGCCACAGAGGAACAGATTCTCGAGGCCTGCCGCATCGCGCGCGTGGACGAATTCGCCGAACGCTTCGACAAGAAGTACGACACCATCGTGGGCGAGCGCGGCGTGAAACTTTCGGGCGGACAGCGCCAGCGCGTTTCGATCGCGCGCGCCATCCTGGCCGATCCGCGCATTCTGATTCTCGATGAAGCCACATCCAGCCTGGATTCGGAATCCGAGGCCGCCATTCAAGAAGGATTGGCTTACCTGATGAAGGGCCGCACCACCTTCGTCATCGCGCATCGCCTCTCCACCATTCGCCGCGCCGACACAATCCTCGTCGTGGAAGACGGCCGCATCGTCGAGCGCGGCACCCACCAATCTCTATACGATCTGCACGGCCGCTATTACGATCTCTACACCCGCCAGCATGGTATCGATGCGAACCTGTTCCTGGCGCCCGGCGAGGGCGACAAGGCTCCGGAATCGCAGGATAATCCGCGATTGGCCGGCGCGAGCGCGCCCACAGCGGCGGCTCTGCTGGGCGGCCGCACGGCTTGATGGAAGAAAGCGGTAAGGAGAACCGGGTATTGCGCTCGAGAGCGGCGTGTATTACCATATAGGCTATGGAAACGATCTCGCTGAAACTGCCTGATGATCTTCTGGAGCATCTCACCGACGAAGCTGGTAAGAGACGTGTGACCAAATCGCACTTGTCCGGGAGAGCCTCGAAAAAGAACTGCGCCGGCAGCCGTCGGCTGGCGCGGCGTCCTGTTACGATCTGGCCCGCGATCTGGCTGGATCAGTTAAAGGACTGCCTGAAGATCTCGCGGAGAATCCAAAGTATATGCAAGGCTTCGGCCAGTGAGAAGAGGCCCCGCGCTGATCGACACCGGCCCGCTGATTAGCTTCCTGGCTCCGGACCTGCGATATCATTCCTGGACCTGCGATCAATTTAAGTTGCTTCGTCCGCCGATGTTTACGTGCGAAGCCGTCGTTACCGAGGCGGCCTTTCTCCTGCACCGGGAAGGACGTGAAGCCGATCCTATATTTGATTTGCTCGAGCGGGGAGTGATCCGGATTGGATTCGATATACAGCAAGAGCGGGCGGACCTGCGTGCCCTCATGCATCGCTATCGCAACATGCCCATGTCGCTGGCCGACGCTTGTCTGGTTCGGTTATCGGAACGCCACGCGAATGGAGAGGTCTTCACGCTGGATTCCCATTTTCGCGTTTATCGCCGCCATGGCAACAAAGTAATCCCGCTCTTGATGCCCGATTGAGTTTTCCGCCACAATAGGCGCGGAGCCTATGCCCCGAAATAACCTCTACGAACTGATACCATCGACTTTCATTAGCGGCAATCCGGTTAGATTTTTTTGAGGCGAAAATGTCCATCGTAGCCGGCGTCGATTTCGGAACTCTCAGCGTTCGCGTTTCCATCTTCGATAGCGCTCAAGGACGGCTCGGCGGCGCCGTCGCCGAGTATCCCCTTGCACCGCAAGAAAGACGACCCCGACTACGCCACTCAAAGCCATGCCGATCACATGACGCGCCCTGGCCCAGGCTATGCGCGACGCCATCGAAGCGGCGCGCATCCCAGGCGATAAGATCGAAGCCCTCGCGCTCGATACCACCGGCTCCAGCGTAATCCCTGTCGATAGCCGGCTCAACCCGATCGGCGATTACTACCTCTGGTGCGACCACCGCGCCTGGAAAGAGGCCGCTGAAATCACCGCGGCTGCGCGCGCCGCCAAGCTTCCCGCCATCGAATGGTGCGGCGGCATCTACTCATCCGAATGGGGCTGGGCCAAGCTACTGCATTGGCTGCGCACCAATCCGGATAAACGCGCCCAGTTCGCCAGCGCGCTCGAACACTGCGACATGGTCGCTGCCGTGCTCTGCGGCATCGACGACCCAGCCAAAGCTCCGCGCAGCATCTGCGCCATGGGTCATAAATGGATGTGGAGCGATGCGCTCGGCGGGCTGCCGCCCGAAGAGTTTCTCGCCGCGCTCGATCCCGCGCTCGCGGGCGTGCGCGATCGGCTGGCCGGCCGCTACGCGACGTCGGATCAAATCGCCGGCCATCTGTCGCCCCACTGGGCCGCCCGGCTCGGCTTGCGCGCCGGCATTCCCATTCCCGTCGGCGCCTTCGACGCGCACTGGGACGCCGTCGGCGCCGGCGTGCGCCTCGGCGACGTGGTCAACGTGGTCGGCACATCCACTTGCATCATCGCGATCGGCGAAAAGCCGAATCTGGTGCCGGGAGTTTGCGGCGTAGTTCCCGGCTCGGTGCATCCGCGCTTCACCGGAATCGAAGCCGGACTCTCCGCCACCGGCGATATCTTCGAAGCCATCGCGCGCCGCGCCGGAACCAGCGTCGCCGCTCTCTCGCAAGGACTCGATCAATACCGCGCGGGCGAGACCGGTCTGCTGCGCATGACCTGGGACAACGGCGACCGCACCGTGCTGGTGAATCCCGAGTTGAGCGGCATAACGCTCGGCTGGCGCCTTACTCACACCGCGCAGGACGAGTTGTTCGCCGCTATCGAGGGCGCCGCGTTCCACACGCGCGTCATTCTCGAACGCATGGAGCAACACGGGGTTCCCGTGAACCGCATTATTAACGGCGGCGGCATTCCGCAAAAGAATCCGGCGCTCAATCGGGTCTACGCCAACGTGATGGGCAAGCCCATACTCGTACCCAAGGCCGATATCACCAGTCTCGGATCGGCCATTTTCGCCTTCTTGGCCGCGGGGACATTCCAGACCGTCGAAGAGGCTCAGGAGGCGCTGTGCCCCGGTTACTCTACTGTTGAACCGCAGCCGGACGAAGCGTCAGTGTATGGGGAGCTATATCCCATCTATCGGCAAACTCTATTTCGGATTCGGCGAGCGCAGCTCGGCCGCGCTGGAGATCGGCGGCGTACTGCCTGAGCTGCGGCGCATCGCCGCGCAGTCGCGAGGAGGCCAAGGTGCTGGACGCGCTGCGAGCTGAAGTGCTCGAAGCCAATCTGGAGCTGGTGCGCCGCGGTCTGGTGCTCTACACATTCGGCAACGCCAGCGCTGTCGCGCGCGAAGAAGGGTCTGATCGTCATCAAGCCCAGCGGCGTTCCCTATGAAAGGATGACGCCGGCCGATATGGTAATCACAGATCTTAATGGCGCCATCGTGGAAGGCTCGCTGCGCCCGTCGTCCGACCTGCCGACGCACGCGGCGCTCTACCGCGCGTTTCCGCAAATCGGCGGCGTGGTCCATACGCATTCGCGCCATGCCACCGCGTGGGCGCAAGCGGCGCGCGAGATCCCCTGCTTCGGCACCACCCACGCGGATTACTTCGCGGGCCCGGTTCCGGTGACGCCGCATCTTACGCGCGATGAGATCGAATCCGATTACGAGCTCAATACCGGCCTCGCGATTATCCGCCGCATGGAGGGTCTCTCCCCGCTGGAATATCCGGGAATTCTCGTGGCGGGACATGCGCCCTTCTGTTGGGGCGAAACCGTGACTAAGGCGGCGCATAACGCGGTAGTGGTGGAGGAACTGGCGGCCATGGCGTGGCAGACGCTGACAATCAATCCGCAGGCCGCGCCGATCTCGGACGCTTTGCATCACAAGCACCACTCGCGCAAGCACGGGCCGAAGGCTTATTACGGGCAGAAGTGACTGCCTGGCCTGCAAAGCTACGGGGTTTTCAGACACAGCCCAAATGCAGCGGCTGGTATTTATTCCCCGCCGGGCTTCCGGCGCCCGGAGCACTGTGCTGAATTCGGCTGAAATCTTCCGATCGCCCTGCGTGCAAAACTCGATCCGGCACGGCTGTGGCGGATTTTCGTTCGCGCTCCCACAGTCCCGCCTCTAACGGCGCCGGCAATCTCGCCTACACTGGAATTACCGGAGGATAATCGAATGACGAACCGCAAAACGATTTACTGCGTGCTTGGCGCCGTTGCCGCACTGGCGCCGCTCGTTATTCTTAGCCGCCGGCGGCAATGAAGGCTCCATCACCACTGGCCGAGCCGCGTTCCAGGATTATAAAGAGATCAAGCCAGGGCAGTTCCGCAAGATCACCGCGGCTGATTTACCGGCGCCCTTCGCAACCAAGTCCGCCAGCAACGGCGCTCGCGTGATCCCTCGCCCGGAGAACGCATTACCGCAGGCGCCGGAGGGATTCAAAGTCGATCTCTATGCCACCGGATTGGGCAATCCGCGCGAGTTGCGCACCGCTCCCAACGGCGATATCTTCCTTGCGGAAACCGGCCGCGGCGAGATCAAAATTTTTCGCGGCGTTACCCCGGATAGCAAACCGCAGGAAACCTCCACCTTCGCCACCGGACTGACGGCAGCCTTTCGGCATTGCCTTCTATCCGCCCGGCCCGAACCCGAACTGGGTTTATATCGGCAACACCGCTTCAGTGGTTCGGTTCCCCTACAAGAACGGCGACCTCAAGGCGACCGGCGAGCCACAAACCATCGTCCCCGATTTACCTAGCGGCGGCAATCACACCACGCGCGATGTCGTATTTTCCCCTGATGGCAAGAAGATGTTCGTGTCCGTAGGTTCCGCTTCGAACGTGGACGATCCCGATACCACCCCGCGTGAATTTCATCGCGCCGATATCCTCCAGTACACTCCCGGTGGAGAGTTCGTTAAAATCTATGGCTCCGGCATACGCAACCCGGTGGGTCTGGCCATCAACCCCACCACCGGCGAGCTCTGGTGCAGCGTCAATGAGCGCGATGAATTGGGCGACAATCTGGTTCCCGATTACATCACTCACGTACAGGAAGGCGGATTTTACGGTTGGCCGTGGTATTACATCGGCGGCCACCAGGATCCGCGCCACGCGGGCAAGCACCCCGAGCTGAAGGATAAAGTAACCGTGCCCGATGTGCTGCTGCAGCCGCACAACGCCTCGCTGGAAATGCTGTTCTATGAAGGCAAGCAATTCCCCAAGGAGTATGTGGGCGATATCTTCGCGGCCGAGCACGGTTCGTGGAACCGCGCCATCCGCACCGGTTACGAGGTCGTCCGCGTCCCCCTCAAAAACGGCCACGCAACCGGCGAGTTCGAGGATTTCCTGACGGGCTTCGTCACGCCCGAAGGCGGCGTATGGGGCCGCCCGGTAGGAGTCGCGGTAGCGCCTGACGGATCGTTATTGGTCAGCGACGATGGGTCGCGATCGATCTGGCGCGTATCGTGGGTCGGCAAGAAGTAAGCTACCGCGCCGGACTTTTCGGCTTGTCCGGCGTATCGATCGATTTCCAATAGTCCGGCGTTTCCGTCTTAGAGGCCGTAGCCGCGGCGCTCAGATCGTTTGCCAATGAAGTTACTTTGGTCTCGGGCGACAATGACAGGAACACTCCCGTGCCCGGCCATGCGATGCTGTTGCGCAGCTCGGCGCCCTTGATCCGGTCGAGCCGCACCACTGGCGCATCCGCTTTCGGAGCGCGTGTCTGCACGCCGTCCAGATCCAGGTTGGCTGCGTCGCGAATCAGAAACGCCACGCCGTTCTCGGCATCGATACGCACATTGTGCAGCTCCAGTCCTTTGGTGTTGAACGCGCGCAAGCCTTCCTTCGCAGTGGCTACGATGTCGGTGAGCCGCAGTCCTTGTATCGGCATCTCGGGCAGCCCTTCGATACTGACAGCAGTCTTGCACCGGTTAATGGTGACGTGACTGATCGCGAGATTGCGGAAGACCGGCGTGCGCGCCGAGACCGGCTCTTCCGGCGCGCGCGTGTAGTAGTTTGTGACCTCAATAGCCGGGTTGGGAGTGTCTTCGATCACCCAGTTATCGAAGCGGATATTCTCCAGAAGACCGCCGCGTCCGCGCGTGCTCTTGATGCGAATGCCGCGATCTGTCCCCTGCGCGACAATGTTGCTCGCCACCACGTTGCGGATACCCCCCGATGTCTCGCTACCCAGCACCACGGCCCCATGCCCGCGATGGATCGTGCAATTCGTGATGGTGACATCTTCCGTCACGCGGTTCACGCGCAGCCCGTCCGCGTCTTTGCCGGATTTCAGGCAGATGGCGTCGTCGCCGGTATCGAAGTAGGAATCCGAGATGCGCACATGCCGGGAGGAATCGATATCGACGCCATCGGTATTCGCACCGGGAAAGCTCTCCACGATAACATTGCTGATCACCACGTTTTCGCAATACAGAATGTGCAGCACCCACATGGGCGAGCTCAGGATGTGGATGCCCTGGATGAGCACGTTCTTGCTCTCCACCGGGCGTATGAAGTCGGGCCGCAGACCCATTTCCGCCTCGCGCCGTTTGTCTTCGGGTACCGGTTGCTTATGCTCGATCAGCGCCAGTACTTCGTTTAGCGCGGTCCGGTACGCGGGCTGCCCCATAAGCTGCCGCCACTCGGCATTATCGGCCACCAGCGTTCCACGCCCGGTGATAGTGACATTTTCCAGATTATGCCCGCCGATCAACGCCGCCGGAGTACGCATTTCCGTGCCCTCAAACCGCCCTTGAACCATCGGGTACTCTTCGCGATTGGCTGCAAACCGGATCACGGCGCCGCTATCGACGAAAAAAGTCAGATTGCTGGCCAACTCGATCGCACCCGAGAGATAGTGACCCTGGGGACGAACACAGTTCCGCCGCCCGCCTTGGCGCAAGCTTGAATAGCGGCCCGGAATGCGGCCGTCGAAGAAGATGAGCCGTCGCGTTTAGCGCCGTAATCGAGCACATTGAAAAAGGGTCGCGCGTCGGGAGCGCCCTGAGCGGCGGCCGCGCCTGCCAGACAACCCAGCAGCACGCAGCGGAACAGACTCTGTCCCATAGTGGTTCAGTATACCGGATGTCCATGCAGTTAACAGCATGGAATTCGCGCTTGCCACCGCTGTCGCAATGCGCCAAACTTTTGGATAGCTATGCCAATTCCACGTACCGCCCTGTTTGTCCTTTCGGCTGTCTGCCTGAACTGCTACGGCCAGGAGCCGCGCCTTACGCCCAGCATCACCGACCGGCATCCCATATTGGCGATCGGTTCGCCGGCGCCGGATTTTTCACTTCCTGGCATCGATGGTAAGACCCACACTTTGGCCGAATATAAGGACCCAATTCTTGTGGTGATGTTCATCTGCAACCACTGCCCGACCTCGCAACTCTACGAAGGCCGCATGAGAAGGCTCGTGTCGGACTACTCGGGAAAAGGCGTAGGATTTGTGGCTATCAACCCCAATGACCCGAAGGCTGTTACGCTCTCCGAGCTAGGCTATACCGACGTCAGCGACAGCCTGGATGAGATGAAGATACGCGCCGAGTACCGCCACTTCAATTTTCCGTACCTATGGGATGGAGAGACACAGTCCGTGACGCAAGCGTATGGGGCGCAGGCCACTCCGCACGTCTTCATCTTCGATCGAGAGCGCAAGCTGCGATATGAAGGCCGCATCGATAACGCTCAACGCGAGTCGCTAGTGAAAGTCCAGGACGCGCGCCTGGCCCTTGACGCCATGCTGGCCGGCAAACCCGTCGCGGTTGCCCATACTCCGGCGTTTGGCTGCTCCACCAAGTGGAAGTCCAAAATCGACAGCCAACTGGCCGAGCTGAAGAAGATCGAGGCCGAGCCTGTAAACGTCGAAATGGTCACTGCCGACGATCTCAAAAAGCTGCGCTCGAATCCGACCGGCAAAGTGCTGGTGATAGATTTCTGGGCCACCTGGTGCGGCCCGTGTCTCGAAGAATTGCCGGCTCTCGAAGAGACCTGGCGCATGTTCCGCCACCGCGATTTCGACCTGGTCACCGTCTCCACCAACTACCCGGATGAGAAGACCGGCGTCCTAAAGACTCTCCAGGCGCAGCATGCCTCCAGCCGCAATCTGCAGTTCGGCTCCGACGATACCTACGGCTTGCAAGCGGCCTTCGACCGCAAGTGGGATGCCGGCGTGCCATACACAGTCGTGCTCGCTCCTGGCGGAAGGGTGATCTATCAGGAACAGGGCTCGGTAGACGTGCTCGCCATGCGCCGCGCTATCCTGGCGAACCTGGAAAACGAAACTTACGTTGGTCACCCGGCGTACTGGGGATCCAAGTAGGAGCCGCTTTATGGAGGCCAAACGCTCATTCGGCGTAGTAGCCATCTGCTGTCTGGCGGCTACATACGGCGCCGGGAATCTCGGGACATTCGAGGCAAATACCGATGTGGGCGTCGCGCCTCAAAAAGGTAAGGTCGAATTCGACGGCGCACGCGAATACCGCGTGACCGGCGGCGGCGCTAATATGTGGGCGGCCGCCGACGCGTTCCAGTTCGTATGGAAGAAGATGTCCGGAGATGTGGCGCTCACCGCCGACGTGCATTTCATCGGCGTGGGCGCGGTGGCCCATCGCAAAGCGGCGCTCATGATTCGCCAGAGCCTGGACGCGGACTCCGCGTACGCCGACGTGGCTTTGCATGGCGATGGTTTGACTTCGCTGCAATACCGGCCCACCGCAGCCGCCATGACGCTGGAGACTCAGCAGCCTGCCAAATCGGACCTGAGCGCTCCAGTTCACATTCGCATCGAACGCCGCGGCGATCGTTTCACCATGCTGGCCGGAAAACCCGGCGAGCAGTTGACTACCACCGGGCCCGCCAGCGTGACGATGCACGATCCGGTCTATGTCGGGCTGGCTGTCTGCTCGCACGATGCGAATGTGCTCGAGGCGGCCGTGTTTTCCAATGTCAGCGTCGAGAGCTTGCCCCGAGCGCGTGCGCCGCAGCCCGCCTACCGCAGCAGGATTTCAATTTACGATTTGCGCGACAAATCCATCCGCACGGTCTACCAGGCCGATCAGATTTTCGAAGCGCCCAACTGGTCTCCCGATGGCAAGTACCTGTTGGCGAACTCCGCGGGACGCCTTTTCCGCATCGCGGTGGACACCGCAGTGGATCACTCTGCAAGCGCCACGCCAGAAGCGATCAGTATCGACCCATTGCTGCGCCTGAACAACGACCACGCGCCCTCGCCGGATGGTAAGCGAATCGCGTTTTCAGCTTCATCTCCAACGTCCCGCCAGTCGCAGGTTTATCTGGCCAATGCCGACGGTTCCAACGCTCACGTTATGGTGACCGCCACTCCCAGTTATTTCCACGGATGGTCGCCGGACGGAAAGTATCTCGCGTACGTCTACCAGCATCCGGCTGACAATGGCGTCCCAGCGAACTATGATATTTTCCGCATTCCAGCGGCTGGCGGCGAATCGGAGCAGCTCGATTCCAATCCCGGCTACGACGATGGACCGGACTATTCCCCCGACGGCAAGTGGATCTACTTCAACTCCGACCGGTCCGGCGGTTGGGATATCTGGCGGATACCGGCCGAGGGCGCCGGTCCTGGAGACCAAAAGGCCGAGCAGGTGACCAGCGACGAACTGGAAGACTGGTTCCCACATCCTTCGCCCGACGGCCAATGGCTCCTGTTCCTCTCGTTTCCGAAAGGCACTGCCACTCATAACGACAAACTGCCGGGTGTCCAGTTGCGCATAATGCCGATGCCGGGAGGGAGGCTTACCAAGGCGGCGCAGATTCAGGTATTGAGTACATTCTTCGGCGGCCAGGGAACCATAAATGTGAACTCCTGGTCGCCCGATTCTACTCGCTTTGCTTATGTGATTTATGAGCCGCTGCCGCCGGCCGGCGCGGGACAGTAAGGTAGCCGGCGTGGCGTAGCAGCGCCGACTGCGTCTTTATTCCTGAATCGGAACCTGTTGCTCAATCTCGCGCCAGGCGCTGATCTTGAGGCGGCGGCATACCCAGCAAAGCGGTTCGTCGCTTCCACTCATAGTCTCAGCGCCGCAGACGGAACATTTCGTAGCTTTCTTCAGCCGGTCGGCGGAAACCGCACGCTTGGCTAATTCGAGAAGCTCTGGAGGTACCGGAGTCGCGATCTCGGCTTTCAGAGCTTGGGCGCGTTTGGGCGCTACTGGAACTTTCGGCTTCGGCTTCATGCGATCCCCCTCCCGTCTTCACTATGGCAGAAACTACGCCACGAGACAACCATAATTCACAGATTTCAAGCCGCTTGTGGAACTTCCACCACTACTGCGACATCGAGCGACGATCCGCAACGTGGGCATCGCTGGCCCGGTGAAACGCGCGCGATCTTAGTTCTTCCCTTCAGATCGACCTCGGCCGGCACGGTGTGTGTGCAAATCGGGCACAGCACTTGACCTCTGGTATGGCTTTCTATCAGTACTTTCATAATTTTGCCTCTACACTCCATCCGACGCTTTACCCCCTGCAAGAGTTGTGCCGTAATCGTAAAGAATCTTAAGGATTTGGTGCTTTTGGAAATTTTCCGGTGGATAGGCGCTTAAGTGACGCGCCAGGCCGGGCGATTTTCAGACCTTGGGAGGTCTAATCGGCCTGGTTTCCGGGCGCCCGAAGTGGCGCGCGGGAGGAATCGGCGCGGATAGCATACGATTCCTCGCCAATGGCAGCCCGCCGACATTGGTTTGAGCCCTCAACGATAATGGTGCGTATGCGCGGCCGGGTGGCATGGATCGTGTTCCTGCTGGCGCCGCGCTCTGTTTGCACAGCAGTATCCGTTCATACCCGTGGCGAATTCGCCGCGGAACATTGAGCATATTCTCCAGGACAGGCAAGGCCGCATCTGGGTCGCAACGCATGACGATGTGCTGTGCTTCGATGGCTCGCGATTTTTTCTCGCTGCACGAACTTGGCCTGCCGGCAGTCCTGAGCGTCCTATCCGACGATCTGGAAGGCGGAGTTCTGCTGAGCGGCGGCAACGGAGTGTATCGCTTTTCCGACGGACGTTTAGAGCAGGTCTTTGCACGTGCGGCTACAGACGCCAGCACCGTCGCGCCAGGGATGATATTGGCCGCGGTGTCCGCTACTTCCAACGCTGAGAACACACAGCTTTACAGGATACGGAAGATCGATGGCATGTGGAAATCGGAGCAACTTACCGGTTGGCAAAGCGGCGGCAACCTGACCCGCGATAACAGCGGCGCCATCCTGACCACCTGTCCCGGCGGATGGTGCGAAATGCCGGCCAATCCAATTGTCGCAATGGAATCCGAGCCACCCCACGAGGCCTCTTTTGCATCCCGTCAACCGTAGCGGCGTTGCGCGTAGCCCGGGACCGATTCGGATGCGTATGGTTCCGGGTAGGGGAATCGGGGGCCTATCAGTGCCCCGGCAATGCCGAGCCGGTCCGATTGCCGGCCGCTGTTGCCGGGCGGAATACCTGGGCCAGCGAGGAAGAAGACGCTAATGGTTCAATGTTATTCGCTAATGTGGCATCGCTCACCTATGGCCGCCCGGGATCGTTTCAGGTAGTGACAACCGCTAACGGCCTGCCTCCCGTGGCGGTGACATGCGCGCTACACGCGCGCGATGGTTCGATTTGGGTTGGCAGCATCAGCGGCCTTTACCGCTTTCCCTATCCATTCCGGATGCAGTACTGGAAGAGCACGCACGGGCTGGTTTCGTCGTTGGCGAGATCGGGCAATCGCATTGTCGCCGGTACCAGCGCCGGCGTAGTGTATTTGAGTGACGGCGGTGAATGGAACGTCTTGAAGGGATCCCGGGAATTTGGATCCGTCAGCTCAGTGGTTGCCGATCCGCGGGGCAATGTCTACGCCGCCGTCCTTGGGGAAGGCGTCATCCAGCTTTCGCCGGATGGAAGCCTGACGGCGCGCACTCCGCCGGGACAAGGCGGCCAAGCCCGTAAGCTCGTGCGAACTCCCGACGGACAGATCTGGCTCTCCGGAGCAAGTGTTTACCGGCTCATGAAGAGAGGGCGCGACCTGTTGCTGGAACCGCAAAATGTAGCGAGCAATCCGCCCTCCGAGGCCCACATCGCGCTCGACAAAGTCACGGGCGATCTTTGGGCCTGCGATGCTGGCGGCTTGGTGCGGAAGGAGGCAGGGAATTGGCGGCGGATCACCAGGCGCGGCGATCTGCCGGAAAGGGCATGTTTATCGCTCGCTTCTCAAGCCGACGCCAGTGTATGGCTCGGCTACGGTGGCGCAAATGGGATCTTTCTTGTTCATCCAGCCGCTGGAAACGGGGCGACCGTCCGGCAGTTCTATAAAGGCGGGAGCTTCTTCTTAGGCGTGGACAATCGCGGTTGGGTATGGAGAGGAGCTGGGGACGGTATATTCGTCGCCAATCCCGCCCAGGCGGAGGCGGGCGGTTGGTTGCACCTGAACGAGATCGACAGTTTGATCGACGTAGACGCCAACCGCGACTCGTTTTTCAACGATGCGGATGGCTCCGTCTGGTGGGGCGCCGATGCCAGCATCGTGCATTTCATGCCGCCGGCGGAATCTTGTCGACCCAGCCGATCCGCCTCCGATTTTTCTGTCCGCTTTCTCGGTGAATGGAGCGGCGCCAAGACTCGCGGAAACCCTCCATGAGTTTCCCAACGGGGGAAAACTGACGGCCCACATCGGATCGCTGCAATTCGAACGACGCAGCGCGTTGCGCCTGCGCTATCGCCTGCTTCCCGAACAGCAAGCTGGCGCGAGTCCAATACGCTCGATTTGAATTTGGGAACGCCTTCCTGGGGAGGGCACACGCTCGAAATTCAAAGCCGATTCAGTATGGGTCCGTGGTCGGGAACGCTGCGGCGGTCCTTCCCGGTGCTGCGGCCGTGGTGGTTTTCCTGGCCGGCCATACTCGGCTTCGCCGGGATCGGTCTGGGCGGGGCGGCGAGCGGAGCCGTGTGGCGCCGAAAACAACGCGCCAGAGCCAACACCAGCCTGCCCGATCTGGCGGATTGGCGGTTGGCCGCGCTTTCACACGAATCGCAGTGGGCAGGCGCAACTCTCGACGGGCGTTACAAACTACTCGAACTGGTGGCGCGCGGCGGCTTCGCTACCGTGCTTAAAGGCCGCGATCTCCGCCATCGGCCGCAGGTGGTGCGCAGTCAAGATTTTCCGCCGCGATGCGATCGACGAGCAGTGGCTGACCCACAGATTTCAACAGGAGGTTTCGGCGCTGGAGCAGATCCGGCATCCGTCGGTGGTTTCGATTTACGGCCATGGCATCACCCCGGCCGGAGCGCCGTACCTGGTGATGGAGTTTATCGAGGGCGGCACGCTGCGGGACCTGCTCCGTGCGGGTCCGCTGCCGCCGCGCCGCGCTGCCAGCCTGCTTCAACAAGCGGCCGGCGCGCTCGATCAGATCCACGCGCGCGGGATTTATCACCGGGACCTGAAACCGGAAAACCTGATGCTTCGCAAGGGCGCTTCGACCGGCGAGCTGGTGCTCATCGATTTTTCTATCGCCATCGTGAAAGAACCCGATCAGACTATGCACGGATTGTCGCGCGCTGCAGGCACCCTCTACTACATGGCCCCGGAGCAGACCGTCGGCTTCGCCACCCCGGCGAGCGACGTATACAGCCTGGCGAAAATCCTGCTCGAAATGTTGACGGGCCAGCGGCTTTCCACCCTGCTGCCGAATGCGCATATGGATTTGCCCAATCGTGTGCGCGAGCTGGCGCGGGGCCTGCCTGTTCCGCTCTCCGCGCAATCCGTAGAGCTGATCGGAGCGGCGCTGGAGTTCGACCCGTCGCGCCGCCCGCAAAGCGCGCTGCCATTCGCGGAGCCGATTGTGCGCGATCTTTCGGCGGCAGCAGGCGATCGTTGAAGCAATCCGGCCTTTTTTCCAGCGATGCCGGACCTGCCGCAAGCTCAGGCCGGTGATTTCGGTCTCTTCCGAGAAAACCCGCGAAGTAAATTCTTTTGGCGCAAAAGTGATCGGTTTACGCAGACTATAAATAGTTAGTTAAAGGGAAGGAAATCATCTCCAATGACCATTCGAAAAAACGCAACTTTGCTCCCAATACCTTGGTGTATTTTGGGCGTCGCACTCGTCGTTTCGCCCTCTGCCGAAGCCTCTTCGCTCGCGGTTGGCGGCTTTAATGCCGCACGCGGCGGCGGGGGAAGCATTGCCACCGACACCGGCCTCCAGAGTTTGATCCTAGGCCAGTTTCCCGGCAGTACGTTCAGCAGCACAGCCACGCTGACTTCGTCGTATCTGAGCACGATTAGCGATCTCATCATCAGCGTCGCGGCCGCTGACAATGTTGCAATCACTCCTCTGTCTGCATCGGAGCAGACGGCGCTAGTGAATTTTGTCGATGCCGGCGGGACCGCCCTGCTCTTTACCGATAACAGCACCTTCGACTCCACGGCGCCAACGGTAAACAATAGTTTCCTGTCGCCGTTCGGCCTCTCGGCTGCTGGAACGCTGAACGGGGTTAATTCCAGCACGATTGTGAATAGCTCGAACCCTGTTGTCACCGGACCCGCGGGAACAGCCACCGGCTTTGACACAAATTACCCGGGTTGGTTCTCCTCGCTGGGCAGCGCCTTGGAAATTGCGAAGCTGACCGCGAACAATGAACCTGATTTGGCGGTTCTGCTGCCTGGAGCGCTCGCACCTGGAAGCGGCGCGGTTGTGTTTTTCGCCGACGGCAACAACCTTGGCGGCGGCGGAGCCTCGGATAGTAACGACAACATCCTGATTTTGAATTCGCTGGCCCTCAAGGGAAGCGCTGTCGCAACACCGGAACCAACTTCTGCGATTTTGGTTTTGGCTGGCATCTTGGCTCTGTTCGCATCGCGCGGAATCTTCAAACGCGTCACGCAGCGGACTGTGGCCGATCCCCGGATTGGGCGTTCATATAGGAGCGGGGAATAGCATTAATGCGCGTCTGATAACCGCTCCGTTGCCGCTGGAGCCATTCCACAAGGTCGTAATCTCGCCTGATTGTCAGGCGGTCTTTTGGCGCCGGCATGGCGAGCTTGGCGGCCTTTCAGAACCGCTTGAACAGCTTGGGAAAGTCGGAATAG
The DNA here is from genome assembly GCA_963723015.1 of Bryobacterales bacterium. Lineage (GTDB taxonomy): Bacteria > Acidobacteriota > Terriglobia > Bryobacterales > Bryobacteraceae > PALSA-243. The sequence goes on along the minus strand of CAVRPF010000009.1, from coordinate 377,447 downwards.
TCAATCTCTTCGTCGTGCATCTAGCGCAGCCGTTTGAAGTCATTTGCCGGACCGCCTCCGGAAACTGCTCCGCGGCTCACCTACTCCGACTTTCCGCAATCCGTAGATCTGATCCGATGGGCGATTCGAGTCGATCTGTCGCACCGTCCACGAAGCGCTGCCATTCGCGGAGCCGATTGTGCGCGATCTTTCGGCGGCAGCAGGCGATCCCTCAGCCAGCCAGAGTAGCCGGGACATGCGAGCCTGAGAATGCCGCACGCGGCGGCGAAGGCACTATAGCACCAACACCGCCTCCAGAATTTAATCCGAGCGAGACTCCGTGATACTACGCGCATCGGGTCTTTGCGGGCGGGCCTCGGCTTAACTTACCATTTGTGTAGATATGCCCGCAGGGTATATTGATACTTACTCCCATGCAGATCACTATTGATTTGCCAGCCGATCTTTCAGCCGCTTTGGGGGCGTCCGGCCCAGACCTGCCCCGCGCCATCCTTGAGGCCACGGCGCTCGAACTTTACCGTGAAGACAAACTCTCCACGGGCCAGTTACGTCGCCTGCTCGGCTACCGCACAAAAATGCAGGTACATGCCTTCCTGAAGGTACACGGGATCTATTTTCGTTACGGATTCGCAGATCTGGAGCACGACCGTCATGCTGCCGCTAGCCTGCGAGTGCCACCAGCTGCATGATTGTGATCGCCGACACCGGTATTCGGGAGATCGATCTCCTTCCACAACTTTTCGGTCAGGTGTTAATCCCTCCTGCCGTTTTTGATGAGCTGAATGACCCGCTCACGCCAGATTCGGTCCGGACATGGCTTGCAAATGCCTCGTCTTGGCTGCAGGTTCGGCCGTTGCAATCGCAACCGGACCCTGGACTGGATTATCTCGACGACGGCGAGCGGGAAGCAATCACTCTCGCGGAAGAACTAAAAGCCGATCATCTCCTGCTGGATGAAACTGACGCTCGCAAAGAAGCCGCACGTCGGAAATTGTCTTTCATCGGCACTCTTGGAATTCTGCGCGAAGCCGCAGAACGCAACCTGATCAGCCTTCCATCCGCGCTCGCCCGGCTCCGGAAGACAACGTTCTACGCCGATCCGGCACTGATTCAGTTTCTGCTGGACGAAGACGCTCAACGAAGAAAGCCATAACATCCCCCAATTCCAGGCGACTTCGCCTCACAATTCACGCGGCGATCGCAATCTCGCGCGCACTGTGCAGGAAGATGCAGCGGCGGAACTTTCGCATGCACCGGCTCATTGCCGCTGTTCGCCATTTTTCGCATCTGGTCTTTGCGGGCGGGCATCGGCTTAACTTACCATTTGTGTAGATATGCCCGCACGACGCATTCTCCAGCTTGGCGACCCGCTGCTGCGCGCCATTTCGATGCCGGTGGAAACCCCCGAGGCGGCGACCGATCTATTTGCCGACCTTCGCGACACGCTGCACGAATTCCAGCGCACACGCGGCTTCGGACGCGGCATCAGCGCCGTGCAGATCGGCGATCCCAAGCGCCTGATCTATATTGAGATCGACGGCCGCGCCTTTTCGCTGCGTAATCCCGTCTACGAATGGCAAAGCGGCGAGAAGTTCCATCTCTGGGACGATTGTTTTTCTTTCCCGGACCTCCTGGTCTGGCTGGAGCGCGCGCAAATCGTGCGCATCCGTTATGAAGCAGAAGATGGAGGGACGCAAACTCTCCGAGCAGCGGGTGCTCTCGCCGAACTGCTCCAACACGAAATCGATCACCTGGATGGAATCCTGGCGGTGGACCGCGCCGTAGACCGCGACAGCTTCTGCACGCGGGCCGAGTACGAGCGCCGCCACGCGGCCATTACCCATACCCCCGCCACTCGGGCGTCAGGTCTGTGATCGCCGCCGCTCCGCCTCCCGCTTCCGGATGGGCCGCGCTGCGCCGCCCGATCTTCCGCCGACTGTGGATGGCCGCCATCGTTTCGAACGTCGGCGGATGGATGCAGGATACCGCGGGCGCGTGGCTGATGACCGCGCTCACCACGTCGCCGCTGCTGATCGCGCTGATGCAGACCGCGGCCAGCATGCCCGCGCTCTTCCTGGCGTTCCCGGCGGGCGCCGCGGCCGATATCTTCGATCGGCGCCGGCTACTGCTCTTCTGGCAATCGTGGATGCTGGTCAGCGTCGCCATTCTCGCGGCGCTTACGCTGGCCGGAATTGTCTCTCCCGCCACGCTGCTCGTGCTGACTTTCCTGCTCAATATCGGATCGGCCCTCAATAACCCGGCATGGCAATCGATCGTGCCGGAGTTGGTTCCGCGCGCCGAGCTGCCGGACGCCATCGCTATGAATAGCGCCGGCTTCAACCTGGCGCGCGCTACCGGACCCGCGCTCGGGGGGCTGGCGGTGGCGGCATTTGCCAGCGCCGCGCGTGGGGCGGGGGTGGTCTTTTCGCTCAACGCGGCTTCGTTTATAGCCGTAATCGCCGTCCTGGCGGCATGGCAGCGGACTCCGCCCTTTAAAAGCGCGCTGCCCGCCGAGCGTCTGTTCGGCTCTATGCGCTCGGGCGCGCGCTACCTGCGCCACGCTCCCGCGTTGCAGGCGGTTTTCGTGCGCGCGTTCGTATTCACCACCTTCGCCAGCGCGGTATGGGCCTTGCTGGCCGTGGTCGCTCGCCAGGACCTTCACAAAGGCGCGATGGGTTACGGGGTCTTGAACGCATGCCTGGGCCTGGGTGCGGTTCTGGGCGCAGTCACTTTGCCGAAATTGCGCCGAACGGTCTCGGCCGACGCCATCACCGCCGGCGCGGCGCTGGTATTTGTCTGCTCGCTCGCGATCCTGGCGTTATCGCGCTCAACGGCGCTGATCGTGTTCTGGCTGGTGGCCGCCGGCTTTGCCTGGACCAGCACCACTTCGACCTTTAATGTCGCGGTGCAGCTCTCGGTTCCGGCTTGGGTTCAGGCACGGGCGTTGGGCGCTTACCAGACAATCTTCTGGGGCGGCATGGCGCTGGGCAGCGCGCTGTGGGGATTGATCGCGGACCGCGTATCCACGCCGCGATCGCTGCTCGCCGCCGCAGCCGGCATGCTGCTCACGTTGCCGTTCGCCAGCCGCTTTCACATGCTACGCGGCGCACCGCCCGACCTGAGTCCGTTTCAGCTCAACCGCCCCGCCCCGCAAGTTGCGATCGAGCCAAATCCCGAGGATGGACCGGTGCTGGTGAGCATCGAATATCGCATCCGCGACGAGGACTATGCCGAATTCACCCACGCCATCCACCAGCTTCGCGCCGTCCGTATGCGCGATGGCGCCATCCGCTGGGGAGTTTTCCGCGATACCGCCCTGCCCGAGCGCATCGTCGAAACTTTCGTGGTGGAATCGTGGCTCGAATTCCTGCGCGAGCGCGAGCGCATGACCACGTCGGATCGCGGCATCCGCGACCGGGTCCGCAGTTTTCATCAGGGTGCAACGCCGCCGGCCGCGTCGTTTATGATTTATGCGCGGGAGGTGGGGGAGTAGGGTTGGCGGGCGAAAGCGCTGGCGCAAGCGCCTGCCCCACGTCTTCAAGGGCGCTCGGTCACGATGAAACGTACAATGACGCCTCCTCGCGCGCCCGGCTCGGTCTTCACCTGGACGTCTTCAAAGCGGTTCGTCTTCCAGAGCGCCGTGACATCGCGGCGCAGCGCCTCTTCGCTGTAAACGTCGCCTACTTTGCTGAGGATAATCGCTTTTAAGGTATCCGGCGAAACGTGGCTCGCACCCCTAACTTCAATCGCGTCGATCGTTTTGGTGGCGGGCACTGTGGGTTGCGCGGACACGATGCTATAGTCGGCCGGCGGCTGAAATAACGAAGCATCCGGCGGCTGACGGCTGATGTTCGTCAGCTCGTAAGTGGTCGTGCCGAAACGCGGGTCGGTGCTGACGCTTTTAATTAACAGATTTAGATCGGGCGAGAACCAGCGCTCGCTGACGCTGCGGAATTCCTTATCGTTGCCAATCGCTCCCACTGGAACTACAGTGGTGATTCGAGTGCCGCGCGCCGCGACGCCGTTGACGGTCAGTGTCCCGAGATCTTCGACGACAGTATTATCCTGACTCTGCTTATTCCTGGCTGCCTCGACGCTCCGCTTGAATGCGGTCGAGTCGCCACGGCTGCCGCCTCTCGCCCCCCTCCGGCCGCTATCGGAGTCCACGCCATCGGCACGTTCTGCATCCCCGCTATTGGTCGCATCGGTATTACCGCCATCGCGACCTTCTCAGCGATCTTCTTAGCCGGGTCGAGGTGATAGGTCACCCCTGCCACGGGATCATAAATCACGATGCTCTTCGGCGGCTCGAAATTAGAGTCGCCGGACTCTCTCGGCTCCATCCGCACGCGGCCGTCCGAATCGCGGTATTGCAGCATACTTATGGTCTGACTGACATGGGTTCCGTCGCTAAGAGTTCGGGTGGACTGGGTAACAGCCCTTGCGGAGAACGGTCTCCCGGTCTCCTGGCGCGGTATCGGTACTGTATTTGGAGCAAGCCCGCGGCCACCGCGCCCGGCGGCGAGCGAATCCGCCTGCTGGAATGACATTGCGCCGGGCTGCGTTTGAGCTAACAATGCGGCATGGCACATGAGCCCAGCAGTCAGTAATGAGTAAGTTCGATTCATAATCAGTCTCCTCTTCCGTTCCAATCGATATCGGCAAGTACGCGCACCGCATGCGCGCGTCCGTCTTCGCCCACCAGCACATCGGCAGGCACAATCGTATCCGGGTCGGCCGCCACCCTGTATCCTGCCGCAATCAGCGCCGCGACGCGAATATTCATTCTTACAATTGCGGCGTTCTCGCGCGGATCGAGCGGCGGCAAATATGGGATCTCGACAAACGGCGATTGCTCGCGATTCACCGGCTGTGGCTTCTTGTGCGGCGCGATCGCCACGAGCGCCAGCGTAGCGGCAACTACGGCTGCCGCGGCGGGTATCCACCGCATCGGCCCAGCGCCGGGACCGAAGTGATCCGAGCCTTACCGCCAACTGCTCCCGCGCGCCGGCAGGCGGCGGATTCTGCAAAGTTCACGCGTTGTCCCCAGTCCGTCATTTGGCTATCGATTTCAGAAAACCCGGCCAGCGCGGCGCGGCATTCCGCGCACCCTGCCAGATGCCCGCGCAGCCACATGGCTTCGATAGGCGGCAGTTCGTCATCCAACAACTGCGAGAGCAAGCCGGGCGCGCGCGCGCATTCCGATTCGAACAAGTGCAAACCTTCGTTCATGCAAGATCCTCGCTCAAGCGCGCCATCGCGCGCCGCACCAGCGCGCCGGCGCTGGAAATATCGATCCCTAAGACTTCCGCGATTTCGCGATACCGCAAACCCGACGCGCGCAGCAACATGCATTCCCGTTCCTGCTCCGGCAGCGTCCCGATCGCGGCGCGCAGCCGCCGGGCGCGCTCCTCTCGCAGCGCGCAATGCTCCGGATTGCTCCGCGGATCGGCGAAGCCGCCTTCGTGTTCCATTGCGTCGTCCAACGGCACGCTTCGCTGTCGGCGCGCGCTCTTTCGATCGTCGCGCACATAGTTGCGGGCCACTTGAAACACCCACCCTCGCAGATTCGACGGATCCCCGCTCTTTTTCAGATGGCGATACAGCCGCAGAAAGCTCTCTTGAATGGCCTCATCCGCGTCCGCCGGACTCACGCCCGCGCACAGCAGGTAACGCCGCAGCGGATCGCGCAGTTCGTCGAACCAGCGCAGCGCCTCATCGTGCGCCCGATCCGCCGCCGCGGTCTTCGGAAGCTTCGCGGTTTCGCCGTCTGCCATCAGGTAGAGATCCATCTCTCGCGCGGCCTTCTCACTTAAGATAACGATTCAAGCGGTAAAATTATTTGACTGGCGGGCGGTATTTATTGCGGCGCACTTGCCGCAGTAGAGGCTGTCGCAGGGATGGCTTATCCTCCGGCCGCGCCACGTTGAAACCGGGCGCCGCTTCAGGCAAGCTAAACTACATGCGAATCTTCGCCGCGCTCGCGGCATCCCTGGTCTGCGCGCCCTTGTTTGCGCAGGCGCCCATCCCCATCCGCGTCGATGCCAGCGATGCGCCCCGCCGGCTGTTCCATGTACGCATGACCATGCCCGCCAAAGCCAGGCCCTATGACGCTGCTTTATCCGGAATGGATTCCCGGAGAGCACGGTCCCACCGGACCCATCATCAATATGGTTGGGCTGGAGATTAAAAGCGGCGGTCAGACCGTGGCCTGGAGGCGCGACAGCGTCAACATGTTCGCGTACCACGTAACGGTGCCCGCGGGCGCTTCGTCGCTCGAGATCGCTTTCGACTTTATCTCGCCGCCGGAATCTTCTGGCTTCTCATCGGGCGCGTCCGCCACTACCGAGCTGGCCGTGGTCAGTTGGAACCAGCTTCTGCTCTATCCCGAGGGCGCCGACCCGGATTCACTCCAGTATCAAGCCAACCTGCGCCTGCCGAACGCGTGGAAGTATGGGACGGCGCTTCCCATCCGGCGCGAATCCGGCGCGGACATCGAATTTCAGCCCGCCTCGCTGACCACGCTGGTGGATTCGCCGCTATCGGCCGCCGCGCACTACCGCACGATCGACCTTGGCTCGGACCGCGGCGAGCCGCATTACCTGCATCTGGCCGCCGATAGCGACCGCGCCCTGGAGTTAAGCGCCGACACGATTCAGGATTACAAGAATCTGGTGGCGGAAACCGGCGCGCTGTTTCAATCGCGCCATTACCGGGATTACCATTTCCTCTTGACGCTCAGCGATCACGTAGCGCATTTCGGCCTCGAGCATCACGAATCGAGCGACGATCGCGTTCCGGAGCGTACGCTTATCGACGAGGCCCCGAAAGCCGTTAATGGCTTTCTGCTGCCGCACGAATTCACGCACTCCTGGAACGGCAAGTACCGCCGTCCGCTAGGCCTCACCGAGCACGGTCACGATGGCGGCTTCGATGCGCCCATGAAGGGCGATCTGCTGTGGGTTTATGAGGGTCTCACCGAATATCTGGGGGAGATCCTATCGCCGCGCAGCGGTTTGTGGACGCCCGAACAGTACCGCGAATCGCTGGCGGAAACCGCCGCGTCGCTAGACACCGAATACGGACGCCGCTGGCGGCCCCTCGAAGATACCGCAGTGGCCGCGCAACTGCTTTACGACGCTACCGCCGATTATGCGGCTTATCGCCGCGGCGTGGACTATTATCCCGAAGGCACGCTGATCTGGCTGGAGGCCGATGTCACTATCCGCAAGCTCAGTGGCGGCGCGAAGTCTCTCAACGATTTCTGCCGCTCCTTCCATGGCGGAGCGAGCGGCAAGCCGGAGATGAAAACCTACACCTTTGAGGATGTCATGGCGGCCCTCAATGCAGTTCAACCCTACGATTGGGCCGGCTTTTTCAATCAGCGGCTGCACTCCACCGCACCGCACGCGCCGCTAGGAGGCGTGGAAGGCTCCGGCTGGAAACTCGCGTACGATAGCGTGCGCAGCGAATTCTGGAGGGATTACGAAGAGGTAGCTAAGCTCGCGGATCTTAGCTACTCTATCGGCATCAAAGTGCGCGAAGAGGATGGGACTGTCGACGATGTTGCCATTGACAGCCCGGCCTTCAAGGCGGGGATGGCCCCTGCAACCAAGCTGATAGCGGTGAATAACCGGCAGTATTCGTCTACGGTGCTGCGCGAAACTATTCAGGCGGCGGCCAAGAGTTCCACGCCCATTGAGCTACTCGTGAAATCGGGAGATTTCTACCAGGTGCATCGCATCGACTATCATGGCGGCGAGCGCTACCCGCACCTGGTGCGGAACGAAGCCACGCCCGACGTGCTGTCGCAAATCCTTGCGCCTTTGGCGGCAAAGCAGTAACGATGTTGGCGGGCGGAACCGCCTGCCCCACAGGCTAATTTCCGCCGTCGCCGGCCGTTGTAGCCGCTCGCGCTCCGCTGCCCTTCAACTCGCGCTCGCGCTCCAGTACCGGCACCCCTTTATCGATCCACTCCTGCGAGGGCTCGCCTTTGACATAGTGATCGAACCATGCGTTGATGCGCCGGTGGTAATCGAGCTGATTGGCTTTCTGGGCCACTGAGTGGTTCTCCCCTACATAGACCAGCATCACGCAGTTCTTGCCGGCGCGGCGCGCGGAATTGTATAGCTCGATGTCCTGATGCCAATCGGATGCGCCGTCGTGGTCGCCTACGCTCAACAGCAGCGGCGCTGCCAGCTTGTTGGCAAAATAGACGGCTGAGTTGCGAATGAACGCCTGCGGGTCTTCATACAGCGGCACTTCCATGCGCTCCTGCCCTACTTCCACGTGATTGGTTTCCGGGCCGCCGCTGTTCCAATAGATCTCGCCATAACTGGAAGCTAAGTTAGTCAGCGGTCCTCCGGCCACTCCCGCCGCAAACATATTGCTGTGAGTCAGGATGAACGTGGTCTCATATCCACCCCAGGAGTGACCCACTAAGCCGATCTTCCTGGGATCGACCATGCCGCTCTCCAGTACTTTCTTTACGCCCGAAGTGACGCAATCGAGCGCCGAGATACCGGGCTCCCGCGGACGAAACACAATATCGGGCCGGTAGACGAAATAGCCCTTCTGAGTCCACACCGCGGGATTGTAAGTGACCCGCTCCGAGGGCGCGGTCCAGTTATGCAATTGGTTACTCTCGATCTCATAGATCTGCACCAGCATGGGATACTGTTTACCCTTCTCATAAGTTGGCCGGATAGTAGAGCGCGCCCTGCAGTCGGTCTCCATGAGAATTCTTATAGTCGATCAATTCCGCGCGTCCCCATGCATATTGCGCGGCAAAGGGATTGGTATCGCTCACCCGCCGCGCGTTCTTCAAATCCGGACCGGCGGCGAAATAATTGGGCGAATCGTCCCACGCTCCCGCCTGATAGACGAACACGTCCGCATTCTTGGCCTTCTCCAAACCGCGCACACCCTTATCGAGCCACACCAGCCGGTTCACCTTGCCGTTTTCCAGGACCGCATAGCCGGTGCGCTTGGTCCAGCGGCCTTCGAGACTGAGATAGACCGGCTTCTCGAGATCGATCCATTCCGTGTCTCCTCCGCCTCCGCCGCGGCCGCCGCGCCCGCCTGATTGCGCGCCCGAAATGCGTACGTAGCGATGCCGCACTTCTTCCGCGCTCCCAGCCGTCAATCGCCGCGGCTGAGTGACTCCGTCGGGGAATAGCTCCCACAGATCGTACGCGTCATAAACGATTACACTGTGGTCGTCCTTGCTCCATCCGGCAACGCCGTAAGGCGGCTTTTGGCTCACCGGGTAATCGTTCTCTTTATTGATAAAGCTGACGTCTGTAGCTTTACCGGCGGAGATGCGGGCGTCTTTGCTGATATTTCGGGTAGCGCCGGTTTCGAGGTCGTAGACCCAGAAATCGGCTTCCTTGAAATTGAGCGCATAGCGTCCACCGGGACTGAAGTCAACGGCGGGAGTCAGGTGCGTGGCCACTTTGACGCGCGCGCCGTTGGCGATATCGACCTTGTACACGTCGGCAAAATGCCGTCCGAACATCGAGTCGGTTTCATAGGGAACGCCATCCAGGGCGAGCGCGCGCAGACCGTGTTTGGGCAAGCGGACATCCTCCTTCGAATTGCCGGAAAGCATCGTCAGCTTGCCGGTCTCGACGTTCCACGCGGCGGGCGCATTGCGATCGCGGTCCCGGCCGGCGGTCAGCTTTTGTTCGCTGATTACGTCGACGTCCTTCCAATGCCACACCTCCACGGTAGAGGGATCTTCATCGGACTTTTTGCCCTCGGGCTTCCGCGCCCAATCGGCAACACCGACATAAACGATGGCGCCATCGCCGGACCATTGCGGCGCGCGCGAGCCGACGATACGCTTGGGCGCGTCCACGTGAATGGAGCGCTTCTCGCCGAGATCCTTCCAGGCGAGCGCCAGATAGCTTTCGCCATCGTAGCCATCCTGTTTTACGGAGCGCAAAGCCGCCAGATCGGCTGAGTCCTTGCGCCAGGTGAGCTCGGTGAACAGGGCAGGTCCGCTATCGAGCACCCGGAGCGACCCCGCGCGCGGATCGAACACCTGAATCGCATTACCCGTGCGTCCCTCCACGCCGATTGTCATGGCGAGGTTTGTGCCCTTGTCCTGCCAGGCGTAACCGGTCGCGTTGCCGAAAGTAGCGTCGATGCCGGTAGCCAGGCTGCGCACAGTCAGCGCCGCGCCTGTGGGGTCGGCGCCATCGGAGTTAGCGGCTGCGGCGCCTCCCCTACCCGCTCCGCGTCCGCCACCGCCGCGGCCCGCGGCAGTCGCCTCAGCGGAAGCTGCGCCTTCCCGCGCCGGCCCGTAGCGGCGAAACGCCAGATATTCGCCCTCGCCGGAGAACGCGAACGATTGGACGTCGTCGATCGTAACCGGCGTGCCATTGGCCAGATCGAGCACGAATAGCTTATTCTGAACCGGCTTTCTGGCCTTGCGCAGCCGGTCCTGTTCGGATTCGGAGACGGTCGCTTCGCACGCCAGCCACCGCGAATCGATCGAAAAGGCCGCGCCCGAACAGAAGGCGATCACGTGCGGCTTGCCGGCCGCCGTGCCCGCCGTCGTTGCCACGCGCAGCTCATTGTTGCCATTAGTACGGCGGATCTCGTAAGCCAGCCATTTGCCATCGGGCGATATGGTGGATTGCCCAAGTGTCTCCCATTTGCCGTAATCGGCGGGCGTGAGGGTGGGTTTGGATTGCGCCAGCCCAATTGGAGTGGAGACAGCCAGAAATGAGATACACAAGAATTTTCGGAGCATCATTGGAACCGATTTTATCGCGGTTAGAAGGCTGCTGACACGTATTGTCCATCCGGTTCGCCGGGGAAGCTATTCGATTTCGCCGATTTTGTTCAGCTCCACCACCAGGTCGCCATCTTCGCTCACGGAAAATGCCGGAGCGAATTTGCGGCCCCACACGAATTCATCGTGCCGGTAAGAGTGGCGCGCTTGCACGGACTGCGCAAAGGTGTCGTCGTAAGCCTTGATCAGAATCAGCACTTCGGCTTGGTGTTCGCTCAGGTCCGCGGCGCTCTTGCCCCAGAGCGGACTCTCAGCATCGATAGGATGCACGATAGTCCATGGCGTGGCGAAGAACATGATGCCTTCGCGCTCGAGTTTTAAGATCTGATAACTGCGCTTCATGCCACCGTCGCCAGGCTCCACCGTCATCAACATCAGGCTGGCGTTGGCTTCCACCAGCGCATTGGAGCGGCGATTGGCGATGCGGAATTCGAGCGCCATCCCCTCCTGGTAGGGCGCGATCAGGATATTCCGGCTGAAGCCGATTCGCGCGGAGGGTTTCGATACGCGTCCGAACAGCAGTCCAGTGGCAACGGCCAGCGCCAGCACGCCCACTAGCGCTTCAAACGAAGCCACGATATTCGCGCCCATGCCGCGCGGGTAGATGTTTCCGTAGCCTACCGTGCTCAAGGTGTGCGAGCTGAAGAAGAATACGTTCAGGAAGCGGCCCAGCGAGGTAGGGGCGTCGGCGCCATTGAGTTGGTCTACGCCCACGACATAATAGATGCACGCAAAGATGATGTTGACAAGGAGGTATCCGAGAAATACCGTTCCAAGAAACGCCGGCCATCCGATATCGATGAGGAACAGATAGGGATGGACATCGCGCCATGCGCCGCCGGAACGGCGGACGTTGAAATTACCCTCCTTATTGATGACGCGGCGCAGCGGACGGATGTACTGCTGCGTCAGGCCTGGATCGAAGCCGGGTTTCCGCATATTCACCCGATAACGGACGATCCATCCAGCCAACTCCGAATGAATTGCTCGGGGTCGCGCTTCAGATCGAGTGGTTCCACCGACATTTCCCGCCCATTTTCCATGCGCGCCGCCACGATGCCTTCCGCCATAGGCCGGAGCTCGAGACGCTTGTCGCGCGCTTCCAGTCGCAGTACGGGACCGAGCCAGGCGATATGGATCTTGGTGCGCATCGAGTGCCCCACGCGCGCCGCATCCCGCAGCAGCGCGGCGGTGAATGGCCCCTTTTTGAGTTCTTCGGCGAACGGGGCCGCGGCTTGCGTCGCCGTGCGCGCGCGCTCCCGCAGGCGCTGCTCGTTTTCAAGATTGGCCCGTCCTTCTTGTGAGGACTCCAGAGTCTTGAGACTGTTTTCCAGGTTGTCGAGAAAGCTCATCTATATTACTTATACTGGAAGTCGATAGCATGACGCCCAACGGAGTGCGCGAGCGCTTAACCAAATTGCGGAACGGCCTGGGTCGCTCTAGAGTTTCTGGACGCAGCACCTTACTTTCGACCGGCGGTGGGAAGGCAGCGCATGTGGGCGTCGGCGGCGCGAGCATCGACCGGAAGCTTACAGACAGCTCGGCCTCGCGCAGCGCTGGCCGATGGCGCTGCGCGATTGCGTCCGTGACACTGGCCTGTTGGACATAGGTTACGTTTCCACGCGCTCAAGCGGCACGCTTTTACTCGTAAGTGTTGACGGACCGAAATGCGTTGTGGTGCGCGAACCGGAATCCCCGAATAGGCGAACGTCCAGTTTAGGCCGATCATGGCCGCTTTGAGCACTGCGATCCGGAACGTTCTTGGTGACTTGGCGGTTGTCGGAGAAGCATCGCATGCCTCCTGTTCCAGGTAGCGCCCTTTCCGGGAGCAGCGGCAGCCGTCCGCCGCAGTAGATACGGATTGATACTAGAATCGCAAGCACGCAAAAAATTGACAACCGATAACTAGGTTCCGGAAGTTCCTCAAATGAAAACTCGTCGTAGAGTACAGGGAAAGTGGGCGATGAAATCTCGAATGAGGCAATGGGGTCAGGCGATGTAAAGCCGACAAATCCAAAGATGCCGGATTGAGTAAAGCTTTCGCCGTCTGCGAAAGTTACGGTCGTCCCTTCAACGTCATAAAAATTCCCCCAGCTCCATCCGACCGAATAAACGTTTGGCGGAAGCATTACACTGATATCGCCGCTTGGCTCAGGCGGACCATAAAGAAAGTCGCTCCCGTAAAAATAGGCCGAAGACTCTTGGCGTACATACAGGTAACCGCCGCTGCCCTCAAATGTGACCCCGTCTATCGTTAACCCAGAAGGATAATTCAGGTCAACGAAATCGTTCCCATAACCGGCGAAAGTAAAGCCCGTAAGCGAGGCAAATGAGTTCCTCCATGCCTGCCCAAAGATCGCAACCGTTGCAAGCAAACCAGAATTTGGCGGCTGAGTACTTGTTGTCGAGACCTCCAAAATATCAGCCTGTACTGGCGCTACCGACCAAATCAGCCCTGATAGGCCGCCAAGAAGCAAGAAAGTTCGGGCTATTGGCATTGTCGAAGTATACACCCGTAAATTTTAAGCCGCGTCCCGCAGCAGCGCGGCGGTGAATAGCCCCCTTTTTGAGTTCTTAGGCGAACGGGGCCGCAACTTCCGTGGCCGTGCGCGCTCCCGCAGGCGCTGCTCGTTTTCCAGATTGCGCGCGTCCTACTTGGGAGGACTCCAGGGACTTGAGACTGTTTTCCAGGTATCAAGAAAGCTCGTGTCCGGCCGGATTCGCCGTTCCCCGCCCTGGCCTATTGTTTCGTTTTGGGCAGGAACCCTCCTGCACTTCGACGAAGCTTTAATTCACGTTTCAATGGCCATCTTGTCCTGGTCGAGCGGTTTCGCAGACTACCACCAGAGAGGAATGAGAGGGAACGGCACAGAAGAACTAGCTGTATCTGATTTGATTGCGCCCGCCGCAGAATCGCCGAGCGGCTCCGAACAGCCAAACATGCAGCCCAAAGGCCGCGTCCAGTGACGTTCAGAATCTGCGAAGTGGCACGACGGTACGGGCGTTCTCGACCAGCGATCGTAAGTATTTGATTTGCGTGGTGGGCCCGTGGCGACTCGAACGCCAGACCTCTACCGTGTCAAGGTAGCGCTCTAACCAACTGAGCTACGGGCCCGGATGGGTTGGAAATTCAGTATAGCATCGGCCGGACGGCGGTTGCGGTAGACTGGAATTTACCACCGGAGGCCCAAAATGAAATTCTTTCTCGATACCGCAAATCTGGACGAAATCCGCCAAGGCGTAGCTTGGGGAATCGTCGACGGCGTCACCACGAATCCGACCTTGATTGCCAAGGAAGGCAAGCCGTTTGAAGAGCACATCCGCGAGATCTGCGATATTGTGAATGGCGATATCAGCGCGGAAGTAGTGGAGACTGAAGCCGGGCCGATGATTAAGCAGGGGCGCGAGCTGGCGCGCATCCACAAGAACGTCGTGGTGAAATGCCCACTGACGCGCGAGGGCATCAAGGCCACTTCGGCGTTGAGCAAGGAGGGCATCCGCGTCAACGTGACCCTCTGTTTTTCGGCCGGCCAGGCGATTATTGCGGCCAAGGCGGGCGCGTATATCATCAGCCCATTTGTCGGCCGTTTGGACGATATCGGCTTCACCGGCATGGACTTGATCCGCAGCATCACGCAGATCTACAAGAACTACGGATTCCATACGCAGGTGTTGGCGGCGTCCCTACGCTCGCCCACCCATGTGATCGATTCCGCTCTGGCAGGCGCCCAGATCGGGACCATGCCATTCAAAGTGATGGATATGTTGTTCAATCATCCGCTCACGGATAAGGGCCTCGATCAGTTCCTGAAAGATTTTCACAAAGCCTTCCAGGAAGCCCCCGCCGGCGTCCGGTAACAGACCTTGTCGGATCAACCTGCCGCGTACGTCAGCCTTACTCTGGGCGCGCTGTTGGTTGCGATTGTGGGGACGCTCGGATATCGGGCGTGGAAAGAATCGCGGATCACTCCCGAAGAGCGCGAGCGCCGGCGCCGCGCGTACCTGGCGATAAACGGCAAGACGGGCGACGCCACGGTGGTCGATCTCCGCGACAATAATCTGTTCTACTCCTATCTGGTTCGCGGCGTGGAGTACACGGCGTGCCAGGAGATTTCGTCACTGAAGGACCGGCTGCCGCACGATGTCTCGGCCGAGGGCGCCGTCTCCGTGAAGTACGATCCGAGGAATCCGGCCAATTCTATTGTGGTGGCGGAGCAGTGGAGCGGATTGCGGAAGTAGGCCTCTTTTGCGGTACGCTGGATTCAAATCATGCGCCTGATCCTGATTGCCGCGGCGCTAGCGGCATGCTCCTGCAGTCCGGCGACGGAAGCCGGAGCCATTCCCGAATACACCTACCAGATTGTCCACACCTATCCGCACGATACCGGAGCGTTCACGGAGGGTCTTTTTTATCTGAACGGATTTCTTTATGAAGGCACCGGGAAAAACGGCGAATCGTCCATTCGCAAAGTAAAGCTGGAGACCGGCGAGGTGGTGCAGAAGCGCGATTTATCGGAAGACTATTTCGGCGAAGGCATCATCAACTGGAAAGACAATCTGTACGAGCTGACCTGGCAGAATCAAACCGGATTCATTTACGATCTCAACACTTTCGCGCCCAAGGGCCAGTTCTCCTATCCCGGCGAAGGTTGGTCGTTCACCAAGGACGACCACCGCATCATCATGGACGACGGCACTCCCCAGATCCGCTTCTGGAACCCAGATACCCTGCAGGAAATCGGCCGGATCACCGTCACGGCCGACGGCGAGCCGGTCAAGGATCTCAACGAGCTCGAGTGGGTGAAGGGCGAGCTCTTCGCGAATATCTGGGAGACGGATCGTATCGCGCGCATCGATCCCAAGAGTGGCAAAGTGGTCGGTTGGATCGATTGCGCCGGTCTGCTGCCCGCGGCCGAGCGGACGCCAGGATCGGATTCCGTGCTCAACGGCATCGCCTATGACGCCCAAGGCGACCGATTATTCGTGACGGGGAAGAATTGGCCGAAGCTATTCGAGATCCGGCTGGTCCGCAAATCGGCGCCGTAACGATTCAGCCGGCCTCGATAACAAAGCGGGCGTTATTGGATGAAATGCGCGCGGCGTGCTCGGCGGCAATGAATCCGCTGCGCACCGCGCCTTCCATAGTTGCGGGCCAACCGGTGCGGGTCCAATCTCCCGCGAGAAAGAGATTGGGGATAGCGGTTTGGGGCCCGGAGCGCAGCGACTCGGTATCTGGCGCGGCTGAAAACACGGCGCGCTGTTCCTTAACGACGTGCGCCTTCACCAGATTCGCCTCGCGGACGCGAGGGAAATACAGGCGCAGATCGCCCACCGCGAGATCGATAATTTCGCCGCGGCTGAGGCTGGTGAGATCGCGCGATGCGCTTACAACTAATTGCAGGTAGCGCCCCGAATCCTTGTTGAACATCCACTGAATTGTGCGGTCGAGCAGCGTTGCATGCGGCAGGTTGGTGATCTCGCGGTCAAACCAGAGATGAATGCCGGTGATGGGCGAATGCTCCAGGTTCGGCGCCGGCAGACCCACGGCCGCCAGCCGCTCAAAGGGCAGCGCGCAGATATATACGTCGCCTTGGCGGCGCTCGCCGTTAACTATGAAGCCGGATGCATCGATTCGATCCACCGTGTGCCGCTGATGGAGATGCACGTTGGGCATGCGCTTCCACGCATCCGAGCTGTAAAGCTGCGCCAGCGGAATTGTGGGCAGCCCCATCTCATATGCGTCCGCCTTGGCCATAAACGCCTCCCAAAACACGTGAAAGCCGTGAATCGCCGCCATGCGCTCCAGGTCTTCGCTGACCGCGCTCACCAGCACCTGCCGCCAGAAGCGGTCGATGGCGCGCGAGGTCTGGCGTTTCTGCAGCAGCCAATCGAGCATGCTGATACGCTCCAGATCCTTGCGGCGCGTGCGCTCGCGCCGGATCGCATTCAGCGCGCGCACAATGCACATCTTGTCGGCGCGGCCCAGGCAGCGCATGCGCCACAACGAGCCGCTTAAGTGCAGGGGCGCGGGCAGTCTGCCGCGGCGCAACACCGACATTTGTCCGCCCGGTTCCAGAAAATAAAATTCGCGATAGAACCGGATGCGGTCGCGCACGCCCGAGGCGCTCGTAAAAATTCAGCAGGTTGACGCAGCAGCGCAGCAGCAGATGCTGGCAATTATCGATCTCCTCGCCAGGCTGGCCGTCCGACGCGGGCGCTTGATACGATGTGGCGCGCCCGCCCAGAAAAGGCCGCGCCTCGAATAGATCTACGTCAAAACCGGCGCTCCCCAACGCTGCCGCCGCCGACAATCCTGCCAATCCGCCGCCGGCGATAAGCACTTTGGGCATCTACTTCGTCAGTATGGCATGGGACGTTGGAGCAGGCGAAAAGTTAGCCTCGTCAGGGGAGTCTGTGGGTCACTGCATTCGAATCGTGGCCGGCAATAGGAGGAGGATGAGCCTTAGCAAGTAGCGCCAGGTATAGAATGGTTGGTCGGATCGCAGACGTGTAGAATCCATGAAGCACATTTGGATGGAAATAGCGGCGTTGGTGGCTGTGGCGCTCCGCCCTAATGTCGGCTCGCGACCGCCGGCCTTTGGGCGAAATCGACTTTTTCGGCTACAAGGGTGTTGATCTTGCGGCTATCCGATCCGCGTTGCCGTTCCATGAGGGGGATCTGTTCCCTCCAGCCAAGGCAAAGTCCTCGGACGACCTGAAGCGGCAGGTAAGCGAAAACATCAAACAAGTCATCGGCCGCGCGCCCACGGATGTTTCGTTCGTCTGCTGCGACTCCAAACAGAATTTTATGGTGTACATCGGACTGCCGGGTGAGTCGTACCAGGCATTGGTCTTCAATCCAGCGCCAGCCGGCGATGTACGATTCCCGAAGGCGGCCATAAAACTTCGAGATGAAATGGACAAAGCGTGGCAGAACGCGGTCATGAAGGGACACGCCACCGAGGATGACTCAGAAGGCTTCACGCTCACAAACGATCCCAATGCAAGACGAGCGGAGCTGGCAATTCGAGAATATGCTCTTCGCAATGAGGCATTGATTCTGCAGGTATTGGCATTCTCCTCCGATGCGTGGCATCGCGCTGTTGCCGCCCAGATGCTCGGCTACGGGCGTCAATCCGACGAACAGGTCGATGCCCTGGTCCGTGCAAGTTTTGATGTAGACGGTGGCGTTCGGAATGACGCCGTGCGAGCCTTGGAGGTTCTCGCAGGCGCGAAGCCGGACTTGGCGAAGAAGATTCCGCCAGAACCGTTTGTGCGTCTGCTTCGGTCTGGCGGGTGGTTGGATCACAATAAGGCATCTCTGTTGCTTGTGGCGCTGACCAAGGATCGTGATCCGAAACTGCTGAACTTACTCCGCCTGGAGGCGCTCGATCCATTGATAGAGATGGCGCGGTGGCGCAACATAGGGCATGCGGAAGCCGCGCTTTCGATACTCGGACGAATCGCGGGCATCGATGAGGACTCGTTGGATAAATTGATCGAAGCTGGTCAGGCGGAAACGATTATCAATAAAGTGAATCGGCAGTGATCCCTATCTCCGCTGGCGCCGGCCTGCATGGGGCAGCACTTGACGCCGGCGCCCATTTTGTGTGA
The DNA here is from genome assembly GCA_963723015.1 of Bryobacterales bacterium. Lineage (GTDB taxonomy): Bacteria > Acidobacteriota > Terriglobia > Bryobacterales > Bryobacteraceae > PALSA-243. The sequence goes on along the minus strand of CAVRPF010000009.1, from coordinate 359,032 downwards.
TTATTCATTAGAGTGAATAAACATTCACTAAGGGCCGAATCCATGACACCCGCTGCCGTGACAAGCGTCTACACGACCCCCGAGGTCCTGAAGGCCAGCGCCTCCGATATTCTGACCGATCTCGATCTCACCAACGATGAGCTCACGTACTTCCTGGAGCTGGCGATGGAAGTGAAGCGCTCGCCGCGGGAATTTGCCCAAGCGTTGACCGGGAAATCTATCGCGTTGCTTTTTGAGAAGCCATCGCTGCGGACGCGGGTCACCTGCGAGCTTGCCATTCAGCAGTTGGGTGGAAATTCGGTATTCTGCGAGGGGCCGATCGGCGAGCGCGAGCCGGTGAAGGACATCGCGCGGAATCTGGACCGCTGGGTCCAGGGGATTGTGGCGCGGGTCTTCTCGCATTCCACCGTGGAGGAGTTGGCGCGCTGGTCGTCGGCGCCGGTCGTCAATGCGTTGTGCGATGCCTATCATCCATGCCAGGCGTTGGCGGATATGCTGACCCTGCGCGAACGCTTCGGCGGCTTGCGTGGACGAAAGCTGGCGTTCATCGGGGATGGCAACAATGTGGCGCATTCACTGATGCTGACGGCGGTCCGGCTGGGCATGGATTTCACGCTGGCGTGTCCGGAGGGGTTCGGTCCCAATCCGGACGTCTTGGCGCAGGCTGAAGGACTGGCCGAGATCTCCGGCGCCTTACTAAAGGTCACTCACTCCGCGGCGGCCGCGCTGGATGGCGCGCATGCAGTTTATACCGACGTGTGGGCGAGCATGGGCCAGGAGAAGGAATCGGCCCGCCGCACCAAGGCCTTTCAGCCCTACCAGGTTAATTCGGAGCTATTCGCGATGGCGCGGCCCGATGCGGTATTCATGCACTGCTTACCGGCCCGGCGCGGCGAAGAGGTGACGGACGCGGTGATGGAAAGCCCGCGATCCGCTGGTTTTCGATCAAGCGGAAAACCGGCTGCACGCGCAAAAGGCTCTATTGCTGATGCTGCTCTGATTTTGTCACTACACAGGCCGTATAGGACAGCGGGTCAAGCGGTGGTTTGACCGCCGCCCGGCTAATCGACAAAAGAGGTGGTTCGCTAGCGCGCCAGGGCCTCGCGCCGCGCGGCTACATAGCCCCGGACGTACTCCTGGAAAACCTTGGCCAACGCCAGACGAGCTTGGCTGTCATTCCCCATCGGTTTTCCTTCCACGTGAATCACGGGCAGCAAATCGCGCGTCGTCGACGTGATGAATACCTCGCCGGCCGATTCCAGATCTCGCGGAGTGAGGGATTTTTCGCCGACATGGATTCCCGCGGCCCGTACTTCGCTCAACAGCAATTCGCGCGTGATGCCCGGCAGGCAACCCGAGGCCAACGGCGGCGTCCATACCTCATTGCCGTTGGCGATGAATATATTCGCGGAGGTACACTCGGCCACTTCGCCGCGTTCATTCAGCAGAATTACTTCATCGAAGCCACGGCACTGCGCGGATTCAAGCCAAGTCAGATTCATGGCCCAGGAAAGGATCTTCGTCCCCGCGAATGGACATGCGGCGTGGCGGCCATTTTCCTGAATCGCCAGCGTTACGCCCTCGCCCCAATGCTTCGATTCGGCGGTAAGCGCGATCAGGTCGCTCTCGCGCCCGTTGGAGGGGCCCCCCCACATTCCGCCTCCGTTGCGCACCACCGCCACGCGCAAGGTGCAATTAAGGACTACATTCGCCTCGATCAGATCGATCAGCCTGCGGCGCACCGCCTCGGAATCATGCGGCAGCGGAACGTGCATCGCGGTGGCATCGCGCTGCATGCGCGCCCAATGGCGCTCGAAGGCGAACGGAACGCCCTCGGCTATGCGCAAAGTGCTGAACACGCCCCAGCCGGAAAGCAGGCCGACCTGGCCCGGCGACAGCATCAGATCGGCGGCGGGGCAAATAGCATCGTTGTGCAAGACATAGCGGTGGATCACGATGCTTATTCTATCGCGGGGCGCCGGTAAAGGTTTCCAGCAGGCGCCGTAACCGCGCGATTCCTTCGCGAAACTGCTCGGGTTCAGTCAACAGACTCACCACCAGAAACGCCTCGGTTTCAAAATCGTAGAAAAATCCGGGCTGAACCAGAACATCTTCCCGTTCCAGCAATTCCAGCGTCCAGTCCTCCTCGCTTCGAATGCGCGGCACTTGCAGCGTGGCATTCCAGCCGCCTTCCACCTCCAGAACCGTGGCGGCGCTGCCGGCCAGCGACTCGCGGGCCAAGGCCAGATTCCGCGCGGTGCGCTCGCGGATCTGGAGCTGCACGTCTTCGCCCGCCCGTAGCAGGCGCTCGGCGGCACACTGCACCGGCGCGCCAACGGATAGATACGTGTCGGCGATCCATTCGAGCTTCTCGATGGCGTCGCGACGCAGCGGCTCCGGGCCGCTCACCACGATCCATCCCAACTTCATTTGCGGCAGGCCGGCGACTTTCGAAAGTCCGCTCAGAGAAAACGCCAGACACTCTCCACGTCCACCAGCGTGCTAACGCGGTCGGCATCCGGCGCGAATGCGTAATCGGCAAACACTTCGTCCGAGATCAGCGGCGCGCCGAGCTTCACAAGCCGCTCCAATTCGCCGCGCTTTACGAACGAGCCCGTAGGATTGTTCGGGTTCACCAGCACAATGGCGCGCGCGCCTTGTGGCATGGCTCCGATATCGATCGACCAGCCGGCGTCATACCGGAGCGAATAGGGCTCGGCCTCAACGCCCTCCATCGCGGCGAGATACTCAAACAGCGGATACGAAGGACGCGGGACCAGGACGCGGCCGCCCGGATCGGTCAGTAGTTTGAAGAGGTACGAATAGGCTTCGCTGGTGCTGGCGGTGAGCAAAATCCGTTCGGGCGACACGCAATAGCCGCGTCTGGAATAGTACTCCGCCACCGCGTAGCGCGCGTTTAGAGAGCCTTTCGGTGAAGGTTCATACGCCAGCATGCGCGAATCTTGAAAGGCGGCCATGACATCCAACGGATAATGGAGAGCCGCGCGTGTGGGATTCGATTGCGTAAGATCCAGCACGCGCACGCCCGCGCGCCGCTTTCGCTCGCGCAAGTCCGACAAGCGATTAGTTCGCAAATCCCAATGAAAGCGCTTCGAGAACATCAGTTTCGAGGACACGACAGGAGACAATCATAATGGAAAAGCGGCGCATCGGATCGTTAGAAGTCTCCCTGGTGGGACTAGGCTGCAACAATTTTGGATGGCGTATCGACGCGGCGGCGGCGGAACGCGTGGTTCACGCCGCGCTCGATGCCGGCATCAATTTCTTCGATACCGCCGACGTCTACGATAGCGGCCATAGCGAAGAGTTTCTGGGAAAGGCGCTCAAAGGCCGTTACGGCGCACGGAACGATCGGCCTATCGTTGCGACGAAGTTCGGCATGAAGATGGATGAGCGGCGCAAGGGCGCTCATCCCAGCTACGTGCGCCAGGCCGCTGAGGACAGCTTGCGGCGGTTGGGAATCGAGCGCATCGATCTGTATCAATTGCATCAGCCGGACCCGCAGACGCCCATCGCGGATACGCTGGGCGCGCTCGATGAACTGGTACGCGCGGGCAAAGTGAGGGAAATCGGATGCTCGAATTTCTCCGCCGCGCAATTAAGAGAAGCGTGGCAGGCAGCGGGCAGCGGCGCCCGATTTGTGAGCGTGCAGAACGAATACAGCTTGCTTCACCGCGAACCGGAAGCGGAGGTGATTCCCGAATGCGGCAGGCTTGGGCTGGCATTCCTGCCATACTTTCCGTTGGCTAGCGGACTATTAACCGGCAAATACCGCCGCGGCGCAGCCGCCCCGAAAGGCAGCCGCGCGGATGCGGGCTTTGGACCGAAACTATTCACGGAAGAGAATCTCGCCAAAGTGGAGGCGCTGACCGCATTCGCCGACAAACGCGGACATACGATTCTGGAACTGGCCTTTTCCTGGCTGGCGGCGCAGCCGGTGGTGGCATCCGTCATTGCGGGCGCCACTTCGCCGGAACAGGTGAGGGCGAACGCCGGCGCGGCGAATTGGAAACTGACGCCGACGGATTTGTCGGAACTCCGGGAACATGTCGAAGCCAGCGTGAACTGATGAAGATTTTTCGGCCGAGCTCTACGCCTTCCGCCCTGGGCGCATCACGGTGACGCACCGGCTCGTAGGTGGAGCATGGAGCGGTGGGGGCCGTCCGCCGGTGCAGGTCAGACCTGAAATACCAGTTGCCCGGTCCTCTGCGCAGCCAATGAATTGAAGGAGATCTCCGTCAGGAGATCTCTGGTTAACGCATTGCTGGCGTGCTCGGATCGTTTCCGGAAGACCAACGCCCCTGCGTTTCGTTGAGGACCTGTCCGCCGATGAGCTTCTGTTCTTCGCGGCGTATGGGAGCGTGCCTCCTGGACCATAGGAGCCCGCAGTGGCTCACGGGCGGCCATTCGCACTTGAATTGATGGCCTTAACTACAAGTTCAGGCGCCATTCTGCGGACGCTAGGATTAACATAAATATCCAACCACTGTCCGCGGCGCTCCAGCCGGTTGACCAGAGGAAATGGCACGCGCTCGAAGGTCTCTTCCCGTGTGGCTTCGGGCACGTATCCGAAATACCTGCGCCAGAGCCACGAGACCGGCGCCCAATGCAATGGACTATAGCCCGGGTCCCAGTCTCGCGAGAAAGCCACTATCACTTGCACCTTGCTCCAATCGAGAGGCGCCAATGTCACCGCCGTAAGATCCGGCAGCGGCGCCACCGCGATGCGCCTATCGACATAGCCCAACTCGGGCCGTGACAGCTCGGCGGTCATTGGCCAGATTGTGGTCACTCGCGCGCTCGAATACCAATGCCTGAGATATTCGGAGGCTTCGGATTGCAGGCGTATAAAATCGACGAACGCCAGATTGTCTTCATAAGGGAACGGGTAGGGTGGATTGATAAAGATACCCGCCGCTACCCCGGCCAGCAGCGCCGCCGAGCAGATCGAGCGCGGTCTGGCCGGGAACAGCGACAGGCCCGCGGCCATGGCCGCATAAAGGATTGGCAGCACGGGCAGTAAATACCGCTCCAACACTGCCCCACCAAACGCCGTCAGCACGGCCACATGCGCGGCCGCCAACAGTCCGGCGATACGCCACGCCCGCGTATGGAAAATCCGGCTGGTACGCCATGCGAATAGAATGGCGAAGGCGCCGATCCAGTGAAAGTTGGCAAAGAACAGATAGTACAGCCGCCGTAACAGGTCGATTACCAGCCGCACCGGATGCAGCGGGTAATAGACGTTGTACCGCAAGAACTCCTCATCGCCGGCCCAGTGCCCGGTCGTGTGGGCCAATATTCCGATCCACGCGCCCAAAGCGCCTAGCGGCGCGAGGAACCAAAGCGCGTCGCGCCAGCGCCGTTCATGAACCAGCCATAAACTAAACACCAGCGGCGCCACCACGCCTGTTTCCTTTACCAGGACCAGCGCGATGCACGCCGCGGCCGCAGCCACAATGCGATTCTGTAAGAACAGCAGCAGGGCCAGCATCGTGAAGAGCATCGCCGGCGCATCCAGTTGCGCCAGCAGCGCCTGCGCGAAGAATACGGGCGAGAGGCACAATAATGCGGCGGCAAGAAACGCCGGCATGCCGCGCGCGTTACGGAGCAGCTCAATCGACAGCAGCAGCGCCACCAGCAGTCCGAAAGCGGATACCAGCAGCATGGCGCACCGCGTGGATTCCGGGCGGAAGCCGATTAAAGTCCAGACTGCCGCCAGGTACGCCGGAACGGCGGGCGGATGGATGACGGGAGTAACCGAGTGAGGAATGAAGGCTCCGCCGTGCAGGATGTCGAGAGCCCATGGAATGAACTGCCCGGCTTCATCCCAATAGTAAGGAAGGCTGATCCAGGGAGCGTGGCAAAGAACCAGCACGCAGGCAAATAGCAGGAAGAGAATGCCGTAGCTTGCCGGCCGGATACGTCGCGCGTTCGCCGGCGCTATCATGGAAGCTACTGAACGAGCGCGTTGCCGGCGGCTGGTTCCAGCTTAATCTCGCCAAATGCTGCTTCATATTGCCCGACGTTCTGCTGTAAGACATTCAGCAGAGCCTTGGCCTGTTGCGGGCTGACGTAGACTCCCTGAAAGTTGTGAATGGCCACGCTATCCGCCGCAGTCTGATTCACCCGGCCGAACAGCAGGAAGAAATCCCAAAGATTGACGCGGATCTGGACGCTGTTCGCATAGTTCTCCCGGTATTCGGCAGTGTTTACCAACTGAATTTTGGGAGCCTGTGGCTGGGTCATAGACTCCAGGGTAACATTCGGAGAACTAATGTAGGCTCGACGTTAATCGGCAGGCGGGCTTAGAAAGTGAGGGGCGGAAAACGCGGCGTTAATTCCGCACGCGGCGCTGGTGCGTCGACGGGATCTTCATATCCTCGCGGTATTTTGCCACGGTGCGGCGGGTAACGTCGATGCCCTCTCTCCGCAGCATCAGGGTGATTTGGTCGTCGGTGAGTGGCTTGGTTTTGTCCTCGTCCTCGATCATCTTTTTCACCTTGCGCTTAAGCAGCAACAGCGGGGTACCACCTCCGGACGGCCCCTGCACGGCCTCCGAGAAGAAATACCGCAGCTCGAAGACGCCCTGCGGCGTATGCACATACTTGCTGGAAACCGCGCGGCTAACCGTGGAAGGATGCACGCCCACTTCCTCAGCCACTTCCTTGATCATCATGGGCTTCAACTGGTCCAGGCCGTTGTTGAGAAACTCGGTCTGGCGGCGAACAATGGCTTGGCATACCTTCATGATGGTCTGCTTCCGCTGCTCGATATTCTTCATGAGCTGGATGGCCGAGGTATAGCGCTCGCGGACGTATTCGCGCACTTCCTTGGTGGCGCCGTTATCGCGGTCCAACATGCGCTTATATTGCGAGTTCAGCCGGAGGGTCGGCACATCCTCGTCGTTCATCTGGATGATGAAGTCGTCGCCGTCCTTGGTGAAGTAGACATCGGGCTCAATCACGCGCGCGCCAGCGCCCGAATATCGCAGCCCCGGGCGCGGATTGAGGTGCTGAATCATCTGCACAGCCGTCTCAATGTGTTCGAGCGGCCGACCTAGCACCTTGGCTAATTCCTTGTATTGCCGCGTCTCGAGCAGCCGGATGTGGTTCGAGACAACCTGCCAGGCCACGCCGCCGTGCCCATTAGCGCTTTCGATCTGCAATAGCAGGCATTCCCGCAGATTGCGCGCCGCCACTCCGGCCGGGTCGAGCGATTGCACCACCCGCAGACCCTTTTCCACGTCGCCCAGCTCGTGTTGGCCCATCTGGGCGATTTCATCGAGCGACGCGGTCAGATAACCGTCGTCGTCCAGGTTACCAATGATGGATTCAGCGGCATCGCGGACCTCGTCGCGCATCAGCGTGACGCTCAACTGCGACCGAAGATAATCGCCCAGCGTAACCGGAGAGGAAAGAAACGTCTCAAAAGAGGGCTTATCGACCGACTCGGAAGCCGGACTCTTATAGCCTGGGTCAAGGTAATCGTCGAAAAACGAGCCGAAATCGATTTCGTCGAACGGATCGGTGGCCGGCGTGGTCTCCAGCAGCGGGTCCGGCGCAATAGCAGATTCGGGCTCGGCGGCGGCGGCGGACGCCGCATTTTCATCGGCATCGGCGAATACGCTGCCGTTTATGGCCACATCGGCTAGCCCGCCATCGATCGCGCTCGATGCGTTCATTACCGTGGCGTCGAGAATCTCGCGATCGGCCGTGTCCGCGAGGCGCTCGGTTTCCAACAGCGGGAGCAATTCCTCGGGACTGATCTCTTCGCCGTCCTCGGGGGATTCCTCCAGGACCGGATTTTTGACGATCTCCTGTGTGATCATCTCCTTTAGCTCTAAGCGGTTGAGCTGAAGGACGGTGACCATCTGCACCAGCCCCGGAGTCAGGATCTGCTTCTGGGAGACCCTGAGTTGTAGTTTGGGGGAGAGCATGCTCATCTGCTCCCTATATTAGCATCGCTGATACGCATTTCAAGTACCAAACGCGAAACCAGAGCAAGTATAGTACCATCCTAAACATAAACCCTATGAACGCGTGGGCCGATGCTGGAAAGTATGTTGTAGGAGATGGTTCCGGCCGCTTTTGCGATCTGCTGAGCGTCCAGGCATGCTTCGCCTTCACACCCGAGCAACGTCACGTCGTCACCGGGGGTAAGAGCGGCGGTGTGGCTGAGATCGATAGTAGTCAGGTCCATGGAAATCGCGCCGAGGATTGAGGTTAGCGCACCATCCGCGATCACCCGGCCGCGGTTCGAGAGCCGGTGGAAGATGCCATCGGCATACCCGGCGCCGAGAATACCGATACGCATGGGACGCGGTGCGCGAAAGGTCCCACCATAACCGACAGTGGCGCCTTCCGGGATATCTTTCACGGCGAGCAGTTTGACTTTCCAGGTGAGCGCGGGTTGAACGTTGAGCAACTGCGGCGGCGCTTGGCCGCGCGCCGGCGAGACATAGCCATAGAGCGCATGGCCAGCCCGGACCATGTTGTGCCAGCCTTCGGTAAGCCCATAACCGATGGCATTGGTGCTGGAAGTGTGGACCTTGGCGGCATTAACTCCCGCTGCGCGCAACTGATCGCACATGGCATGGAAGTAAGCTAGTTGATCGGCGGTTTGAGTCGAGCTATAGTCCGCGGCCGAGGCGAAGTGCGTCATCAGACCCTCAACATGCGCTTGCGGCGTTTGCCGGAGCGTCTCCAGAATGGCGGCGGCGCCGGCGCGGGTTCCCAAGCGGCCCATCCCGGAATCGATCTTGAGATGATACGGGATGATTCGACCGGCCCGGATGGCAAGCTCGTGCGCCTGCCGGATCTGGTCGAGCGAATGGAGGACCGGAGTCAACCCGTGTTCCACCAGCCCCTCGCCCTCATAGGGCAGAAACCCCCCCATTATTAAGATGCGCGCCTCGCGGATTCCGCCGCAGCGAAGCGCTATGCCTTCCTCGACGAGCTGACCGCCAGCCAGCTTGCGCCTTCGGCCATGAGGACGCGCCCGACCTCCAGCGCGCCGTGGCCATAGGCATCGGCTTTGACGACGCCGGCCACTTCGACGCCGGGACCGACCACCGACTGGACATTGCGGAAATTGCGCGCGATCTGCTCGCGCGAGATCAGAAGATACGAGCGGTATGGAACGGTCACTAGGCTTATGGTGGCATACCGCGATGGCCGGCACTCCCGTGAATTCGATGACTGCAATAGCCTATCCAGGCTACATTTGCAACGTGTCTGACGATTCTTTACTAACAAGTTTCAATAGCTTTACACAGCGCTGAGTCCCACAGGCCGCATTCGCGTCCAAGCCATTGGAGGGCAAAGAAATGACCGACTTAAGAATGACGTTGGACCCCGCAAAGACGGGACCGGAAGCGCTCAAGCTGGAGGCGAACCTGCGTAAGCGGGTAGTCGGTCAGGATCATGCCATCCGCGAAATCGTGGATATTTACCAGACGTTCGCCGCGGGCATGTCGAGCTCCGGCCGTCCCGCTGGAAGCCTGCTCTTCCTCGGCCCCACCGGCTCCGGGAAGACCCGGACCGTAGAGGCCGTGGCGGAAGCGCTGCTGGGCGACGCGAGTGGGGTGCTAAAAATCGACTGCGCCGAGTTTCAGCACAGCCATGAGATTGCCAAGCTGATCGGCTCGCCTCCGGGATATCTGGGACACCGCGAGACTAAGGCAATGCTGAGCCAGGAGGCTCTCGATCAGCACCATACCGACAAGATCAAGCTCAGCTTTGTGCTGTTCGATGAAATCGAAAAAGCCAGCGACGCCTTATGGAACCTGCTGCTGGGAGTGCTCGACAAAGCTACGCTGACGTTGGGCGATAACCGGCGCGTGGATTTCTCCAACGCGATTATCTTTATGACCAGCAATCTCGGCGCGGCTGAAATGACCGCGCTGCTGCAGCCGAAGCTGGGGTTCCGCGTGGAAAATGGGGAAAGTCCGGCGCCGGAAAAGGTGGCGCGAGCCGGAGTGGATGCCGTGCGCCGCCGCTTCACCCCGGAATTTGTCAACCGCATCGACAAGATCGTGGTGTTCCATTCTCTGGGCCAGGACGAGCTGCGGCAGATCGTAAATCTGGAACTGGCTTCGGTGGAGGACCGGATCCACAAAGCGGCCGGCGCCGCGGAGGTCGAATTGACTGTGGCGGATGAGGCCAAGGACTACCTGTTGCAGGAAGGTATCGATGCCCGATACGGAGCGCGCCATTTGAAACGCGCGATTGAGCGTTTGATGGTGCATCCGGTATCGAACCTGCTCGCTACCGGTCAAGTGGAAGGCAAAGACCGGTTGCTGGTGGAGTTCGATTCCAAATTGTCGCGGCTGGTATTCCTGAAAGAAAATCCGGGCGCTGAGCCGGCGCCGGCTGCGGCGGCTCCAGCCGATGGGCGGGCAGCGGCGGCATAGGGAGCGCGGTTTGGGGGAGATAACTGCCGTACGGCGGCCGGATTAAACAATCGGCGGCAGGTAACGAGTTGCCTACATGGCGGCACCGCCGCAAACAGGTTTACTCCGCTGAGCCGAGCAAATATCAGCAACGCGCGCTCAAGCTGCCTCTAGTTCAGTTCTGCAGAGCCTCTTCCCCCTGAAATGCCTTCAGAGACTAGTTTTGTTTGTATCTCAGATTTCGGGAGCGGCGGAACTGCGCGGGCGGACATCCAAATTCGCGCTTGAACACGCGGTTGAACGCCGCTTCCGATGCATAGCCGACCTCGGCCGCGATCTCGCCGACGTTCGAATCGGAAGACACAAGCATTTCCGCAGCCAGCTTGAGCCGCCACCGTGCAAGATATGCCATGGGAGGCTCGCCCAGAAAGTGACGAAAGCGCTCAGCGAATCGCGTGCGCGAAACCCCGACTCGATGGGCGAGGTTCGCGATGGTCCAAGGGTGCGCCGGGTTTTTATGCAGCAGCGCGAGCGTTTCGCCGACCACGGGATCGCGTGCTCCTGCAAGCCATCCCTTCTGTTGATCCGGCAGGTCCTGGATGAAACGCCGCAGAGTCTCGATAAACAGAACTTCCGATAGCTTGGCAAGAACCACATCGCTGCCGGTTCCTAGCCCTCCGGCTTCACGCACTGAGAACTGTATCGAATTCGCCAGCCATTGGCCCGCGGAATCATTTGCGATATTGACCACGAACATCGAGGGCAACCCCGCAAGTACGACTTCGCTCAAACTCGGATCGCAGGCCATATAGCCACACACGAACTTCGTAAGTTCGCCTCCGCCGCCATAACGGGCGACTTTGAGTCCATTACTCAAATTCTTAGCGAAGATTTTCAGCGAATCGACCGGCTTGCCTGCGCCGCTTCCCAGGCTGTGGGCGTCTCCGTGCGGGAAGATCACCAGGTTGCCTGACCCCAGATCGCGGCGGCTCCCGCCGGGCAATTGGGCATATGCGCGGCCATCGGTCAGGTAGTGGTAAATGATCACGTGACCCGCTCCGGGGCAGAGCAGCGGAGCAACCTGGCTCGATTGAGGCGACGCCACGCACCAGGGAGCGGAAAACTCCGCGTTGAAAAACAAGGCTCCTCGCAGCTTGACGATTCTCAGCACCTCGGAGAGGGCGTCCATGGCTCCAGGTTCGCTCGATTTGGGTGTTTTCGGCAAGAATGCGGAACGATCGAGCAAATTTTAAAATCCGATCCGCCGCATAGTAAAGCTGGAGGTAAGACCCAATGGGTGTTCTAGAGAAACAGGCCGGACTGGACGAATTGAAGACCCGCTTGCGTGATACATGGATGACTGGCGACTATGGCCGATTTAGCCGCTATATGGAACGCCACGCCGAGGCGTTCTACCGGCGCCTGCCCATCAAGCCGGGCGCGCAGTTGCTCGATGTGGGCTGCGGAGCGGGGCAGTTATCGCTGATTGCGGCGAGAGCTGGAGCGCGTGTGACCGGGTGTGACATCGCGATCAACTGGCTGGTCCAAGCCCGTCGAAGCGCGGCCGCGGAGGGGCTATCCGTCGTGTTCGAAGAAGGCGATGCGGAAGCCCTGCCTTACGGAAACGGCACGTTCGATGCGGTGGCCAGCCTGATCGGTGCTATGTTCGCGCCTCGTCCGGAACGGGTCGCAGCCGAGCTTACCCGCGTGTGCCGGCCCGGAGGGATCATCGCAATGGCCAACTGGACGGGCCCCGGCTTCGTTGGGCAGATGTTTAAGACGATCGCCAAACACATCGCACCTTCGGGTATGCCGTCCCCAGTGTTATGGGGCGATGAGCCAACAGTTCGCGAACGGCTGGGGAGCGGGGTGGCGACTCTGGAATGCTCGAGCCACCTGTATGAATTGAGTTATCCGTTTTCGCCAGCGGATGTAGTTGAGTTTTTCCGCGCGAACTATGGGCCGATGACGCGCGCGTTTGCATCGATCGGAGAAGACGCGCAACGGCAGCTTCGGGACGAGCTCACCGGTTTGTGGTCCCGTCACAATCAGGCCACTGACGGGACCACCCGGGTGGATGCGGAGTATCTTCAGGTGGTCGCGGTTCGAGGAAACCATGCAGTTAATTGATGTTCCGAGTTTGATCACAGCGGCCGGGCTCCACCGAAATGGATCGCGGAGTATGTGGGCCGCCTGAACACAGGCGGCTGCGCGGTCAGCATCGCTAACATGATTAGTTCCCGCGGATCGCAGGAGCCCGGGCAAACGCCGGAATTCGACGAGTACACCGTAGTGCTGGGCGTGTCAAGACACGGGGCGGCCCCGACTCACGAGGAAATCGCCAGCATCGATTTCAGGCTCGAACGCGCCTAACTGTTGAACTCTGAAAGCACAAGCGTTCAGCTGCTGCGCATGGGTACTGCCATAGTTTTCCGGTTTCGAGCAGATCGTCGTCCGAAGCGGACCAATCTATTCCTGCATCTCTCTTGGTGGAACTCGCCGCTGACTGGTCGCCGGGGTGTAGTCGCCTATCCTGAGAACTGCCGACCTGGATTAAGAACGCCGAATAGCGTAGCGTAGGGTACCGGAGGCTGTCACGCTCCGGCGGAGGGTCGCTGACTTGGAGATTGGCCAGATCACAACCGCGGGCTGGACTGAGCTGACTGCACCGCCGTAGCGTAAACAGCCAGTGCCGCGCCGTTTCCCGCCGGAACGTGGAGACCGCAGCTTCCTCCGGCGCGGCGTGATGATTGAACTATACCCGCGCCACCTGTTCCAGCCAGTTGGCAATCAGTTGGGCCAGCCTGTGCCCTATCGCGATATTCTTCGCTTCCAATTGCCGGCTGAACCACCGGGCGGCGAACCGGTTCAATTCGCAAGGCAGCGCAGATCCTGGGCATGAATACTTCAGCATTCACGCGGCTGGTCTATGGTTTCATCGCGGGCGAGCGGGGCACTCCCGGCGCGCCGTGGCGCACGTAGCAGATTCGCACCGATGAGCTGCGCGCGTATTGTACAACAGGGGCCGGAGTATCCGGGAGTCACATCTCGACTTGAACCACCTTGTGCCGGACCAGATACCAGCATGGCTTAGCGCCGAAGTGCGGGAACAGAGCGTTGACGCAAGCCTGCTCTTCCGGCGCATCGAAGTAATACTCGAATTTTTTATTCTTTTGGCGCACTGCGTACTGGCGCTGCACTTCCACCGATCCGAACGTGGGGCGATGGCCCGGAAAGCCGAAGCGGGCGGAGAGGTCGTCGGCAATGTAGACGACCAGGAGCGCCAGTAATGCGACGCCCAGCCAGCGTTTCATTCCTTGTGGCCCGCCTTGCCATCGTTTTTCGCTATATCGAGTGTTAAGGCAACCGGGTGAAGGGTCGCCTTATAAAGGAGATTCGATATGTTCACCAAATTGAAGATCGAGAAGCGGACGGCAGCCTGCCTCGCGGTAGTGCTCGGGTTGTCGGCCATAATTGCAATTCCAGCCGGCGCGCAAGATCGCATACGGGTAACTATCCAGAATGCCTCCAGGTATGACATCTATGAGGTCCACCTGTCGCGTTCGAACGATCGTTCCTGGGAACGCGATCTGCTCGGCGCCGGCGTATTGGTCTCGGGCGGATCGTTTGCATTAACCGCCCCGGAAGGCATATACGATCTCAAACTCGTCGACCAGGACGGCGATACGTGTATGGTCAAGGGCTTGGGATTGTTCGAGGACAAATCTTGGGTGATCACCAATTCATGGCTCCTGGGATGCGAATTTCACTAAACCACCAATGGCGAACCGGCGGGCGCGGTCGGGGTTCGCTCCGGCCACGCCTCATACATGCCTCATATAATAAGATGCGCCAAGGCATACTGGCGGTAAACTGAAGTTAGGACCTTCGTTTTTGCATTCGCATTCACACGAGCACGGCCACGATCATCATCATCACGCGGCAACCGGAAAAGTACTCCGGTGGTCGCTGGCGGCCACGTGCCTATTTGTCGCCGTTGAGGTAGTTGCCGGAATCCAGGCGCACTCCTTAGCACTGCTCTCCGACGCTGGACATAACTTCACCGACGCCCTGGCGCTGTTCCTTTCCTGGTTTGGTTTCTATCTGCAATCCAAGCCGGCGGACGAAATCAAGACCTATGGCTACCATCGCGGCGGCGTGCTGGCGGCGTTCGTCAACGCGCTAACGCTGGTGGCGCTATCGGGATGGATCCTGGTAGAGGGCATCGCCCGGCTACAGCATCCCGAGCCGGTCCGTGAAGGCGTAATGCTCGGGGTCGCCGCGCTGGGATTGCTGCTGAACGGGGGCATTATGCTATCTTTGCGCACCGCGAGCCGCAACGACATCAACGTACGCAGCGCTTTCGTGCATATGCTGGGCGATGCGGTTGGCTCCATTGCGATTATGGGCGGCGCCGTTGCCATCCGTTACACAGGCTGGCAGCGCGTAGACCCGATCCTATCCATCCTTATCGCCGTCATGATCGTATGGACCGCGTGGGATATTATTCGCGAATCGCTCAACATTTTGCTGGAGGGCCTGCCGCGCGGCATCCATCTAGGTAACGTGAGCGCATCCATGAAGAGCCTGGACGGCGTGCTGGACGTACACGATCTGCACATCTGGAGCCTGGGATCGAGCACACACGCCCTGAGCTGTCACGTCCTGATAGAAGACGTTCCGCCGTCGGCCAGCGACTGCATTCTGCAGCGGCTGAACGGCATGCTCGCCGAACAATACCGGATCTTCCACACGACGGTGCAATTCGAGCACGTGGGTTGCGCGATCTCGGCCAGCGGATGCGCGATCCCGGTCCCGGCAGAAGAACATCGTCATTGAAGGCTGATTTCGACGCTGAGGCGCCGAGGTACAGAGAACACATTCAGGTTTTTGTTCGCCCTGCTTCTCTGCGCCTCACATCGAAGATTTTAAGGCTCATCTGAGGATACGGTACGGGTTCGAGAAATCGTCGGCCAGGGCGTAGAGGAGGATGGACGAGAGGAATAAGGGTTCGGAGACTGGAAGATATGTCTATGGGGCTGGCGGTGGGCGGGACATGAGGACGGGACTCTTGACTGTCGTTTTGGTAGGCGCGACTTTCTTGACCGCCGTTGCGGCCGATCCCTCGGCTGATTTACTCGCGGCGGCGGCTAGGGGCGATACCGCGCGCGTCCAGGCCCTGCTCAAGGCCCGTGCGAATGTTGACGCCACTGGCAAAAACGATCGCACGCCGCTTATGCTAGCCGCTCAGCACGGACATGCGGAGACGGTGAAGGCGTTATTGGCGGCGGGAGCGAAGGCCGGCGCGCGCGACAAATCCGGGTTGACCGCCTACGGCCTGACGCTGCTCGATCCCGCCGGACACGGCGATCATGACGAGGTGTTACGGTTATTACCGCAGCCGCCGCGTTATCGCCTGGCGGTGGTGGCCGGGTGGAGCCCGACGCGGCTGGTGAGTTCCTGCTTTCAACGTCGCGAACAGGCGATTCAGCAGTTTGGGTTGATGAAGCCGGATGAAAGCTTGCTACGCGAGCTACAAGCCTACCTGAAGTCGTCGGGCAAAGGGCTCGCGCAACTGGTAGAAGTCGATGCCAGAGCTATTGAGCCGTTACGCCCTGAGCGTACCGACACTGCCGACGCCATTGTGACTTTGGAAATCGAGCCGGGCGCGGCCTGTGCCGGGGGAACGGCCGATAGCCTGACGTTCGCGGTCGAGGCGCAAGTGTTTCGCGCACGCGACCTGCTGCCCTTAGAGCGAAAGAATTTCGGCGGCGGGCTGAAAGGGATACGCGCGCAACTGGTGGATAATGCCGCGCAATATAAACCGGTCTACGAAGCGTGGATGAAAGCGCAGGCCGGGCCGATATATTGGAGTGTTGTGGAGCGGTTATTGCGATCGGAGTTGTAAGGCGAAAACCGCTCCCTGGCCGCCGCGCCTCGATCTATAATCGGGGAACTATGGCTCAGACGAAATCTCTCTATGGCGTTCATCCAAGCGTCGCGATGAATCAAACGTGGGTCGCCACGCTTGAAGGGAAGACCGGCCGCCGGCTTGACGAATGGCTGGCGATCATCAAGAAATCGGGGCCGAAAACCGAAAAGGAACGGCGCGCCTGGTTGAAGAAAGAGTATGGGCTGGGAATGAATACGGCTTGGGCGATCGCCGGGCACGCCGAGCCGGAGGGATCGGAATTCGCCACTCCTGAAGCGTATCTCGCGGCGGCGGAGCAGTATGTGGAGCGCATGTTCAGCGGCCCGAAATCGGCGCTGCTTCCGGTCTATCATGAGCTCTTGCGGCTCGGACTGGGCCTGGCGAAAGACGTAAAGGCGTGCCCCTGCCGGACCATGGTTCCGCTTTATCGTAAGCACGTCTTCGCGCAGATCAAGCCCGCCAGCCAGCAGCGCATCGATCTCGGGTTCGCGCTGGGGGCGCGAAAAGCGGAAGGCCGGCTTATCGATACCGGAGGATACGCAAAAAAAGACCGCATCACACATCGTATTCCGATCTCGTCGCCGGCGGAGATCGATACGGAAGTGAAACAGTGGCTCAAGACGGCATACGCAGGTGACGCGGCATGATCGACGTTCATCTCAGACAGTTGCGGAGCCATCCACTATCGCATATGCCGCATTCACAGGCGCGCGCATTCTTGTAGACCCAATTTAGGGCATGGCTATCCGAACCAGTGCTGGCGCACACCATCCCCTCTCCCGCACATGCTACTTTCGGATTAGCCATGGTTAAGTTCATTCTCGGGCTGGTCACCGGCGTACTGCTGGTATTTCTCACCATAGTTCTACTCTTTTTCGCGCTGCTTCGCTTGCGGGAAAAGCCGCCGCAGATCTCGAGTAACTCGGTGGTGGTCTTGCGCCTCTCGGGCGAGATTCCGGAAAAGCCGCCACTCGATCTTCCCGGCATTCTTGGCGGCAGCCCGTCCCTCACCGTTTCCGATGTATGGATGGTCTTGCGCAAGGCCGCGGCCGATTCTCACATTCGCGCGGTAGCGATTGAGCCCGAAAGCGTGACCGCGGGTTGGGGCAAGCTGGAAGAGATCCGCGCCGACCTGGAACAGTTCCGCAAATCCGGTAAGCCCGTGTACGCCTACCTGCGCGGTCCGGGCGCTCGCGAATATTACCTCGCGCTGCCCGCGGATCGGATCTATCTTGGGGACGAAGAGCCGCTGATGTTGAAAGGCATGCGCGCCGAAATCCCGTACTTCAAGAAGACCCTCGACAAGCTGGGCGTCACCGTCACCGTGGAGCATGCCGGCAAATATAAAGATTTCGGCGATATGTTTACGCGCACGGATATGAGCCCGGAAACCCGCGAAGTGATCACCAGCCTGGTGAGCAATATATACGGCAATCTGGTGGACCGGATCGCGGCGGCGCGCAAGAAGACGCCGGACCAGGTGCGCGGCATCGTCGATCAAGGTCCGTTTTCGGCCCAACAGGCGCTGCATTCCGGCCTGGTGGATGAGTTGCGGTTCGAGGATCAGATGTGGGGCGAGTTGGGCGATAAGCTTGGCGTCAAGCCCGTGAAGGTCGATGCGGCGCAGTACGCCGCCGTGCCGCCCGAATCGGCCGGCTTGCCTGGACACAGTCATATCGCGCTGATCGTGGGATCGGGCGACATCGTGCGCGGCGACCCGAGCGACGACGGCTCCGGACCGGGTGCCCTGACCGCCTATGGCTTCAACAAGCTGCTGCGTGAAGCCGGCGGCGATTCCAATATTCGCGGCGTGGTGGTGCGCATCGACTCACCCGGCGGCGAAGCCACCGCCTCAGATGAAATCTGGCGCGAAATGAATCTGTTGAGCAAGAAGAAGCCGCTGGTCATCTCTATGTCGGACGTGGCCGCTTCCGGCGGCTATTACATGGCTATGACGGGCGACCCTGTCGTGGCTTATCCGCAGACCGAAACCGGTTCCATTGGAGTGGTATTCGGCAAGCCCGACCTGCACGGATTGTATGACAAGCTCGGCGTCACCAAAGACGCCGTGCAGCAGGGCAAGCACGCCGACATCGATTCCGATTACACGGAGCTTACACCCGATGAGCGCCAGATCCTGCGCCAGGGCATCGACGAGAACTATCGCGATTTTGTAAGCAAAGTGGCGGCCGCGCGGCATCGGAGCTACGACCAGATCGAGCCAGTGGCGCAGGGTCGCGTTTGGCTTGGGTCGCAGGCCAAGGAGCACGGGCTGGTGGATGAGATGGGCGGCCTCGATACCGCCATTTCTCTGGTGAAGAAGAAGGCCAACATTCCTGCCGGCGAGAACGTCACGCTTATGGTTTATCCGCCGCGCCAGAGCCTGTTTAACATGCTCCTGAAGCGCTCTCAGAGCGTCGATATGCTGGATCTCAAGCTGCAACAGGTGTTCGGCCGCACACCTTTCCACGCGTGGATGAAGGGCGGGATGTTGCGGATGATGCCGGTTACGATCGATGTGCGGTGACCTCGATCCGGGAACAAAATCAGCTCCCGGCGCGTAATCCTCAGCAGGAGCTTTCGCCATGTATTGTGACCGCTGCGGCGTACCCATGCAGAATTACCAGCGCTTCTGTCCAGCTTGCGGCAAACCGGCCGGGGCCGTCCCATTGATGCCCACGCAGGGCCGTATCGCCGGTCACCTGCGGCTGCTGGGAATTTTTTGGCTGGCGGTCTCGGCCCTGTCGATTATTCCGGCATTCGTACTACTCACGTTGTTCCGGCCGACCGTCTATGATTTCCCCGAAATGCCGAATTTCGTCCACCGTCTCTTGGCATTTATTGGCATGCTGCTGCTGGCCAACGCGGTGCTCGGGATCGTCACCGGCTGGGGTTTGCTGGAACATCAGCCCTGGGCGCGCATGCTGGCGATCGTGCTCGGCTGCTTCAACCTGATTCATCCGCCTTTCGGTACGGCGCTGGGGATCTATACCCTATGGACGCTGTTGCCGGCGAAATCCGAAGAAGAGTATCGTCAACTCGCGCGCGTGGCTTGAGGATTTGCGCGCCTTGGAGTTGCTTCCTCCGCGGCGCTTGCCGGCAAGAATGCGCCGGTCATCGGGCAGAGGCGTAGTGCGACCGCAGATCCATGCCTCGCCGCCCATCCTCGCATGAAGTGATTCGTACTCTCCGGGACGCATAAGGTTCCGCAGCGCCTACCATCAATCTTTCCATCATCAACGAAGCCATTTGACAAATGATACGCGCTCTTTTGCTTATACTCTCTTGCCGTCAATTATGGCTCACCACGGCAGTGGCGTGCCGTCACGGAAGAAACCGCCGGTGGGTCCGTTGTTGGGCAGCGTCGCTGCCCAGATAATGCTGGCGGCGCCCTCGGCAACATTGCGAGGGGCCTCAGCGCCTCCCATATCAGTTGCGACCCAACCTGGGCAGACTGAGTTTACAAGGATGTGAGCACTGCGAAGCTCGGCTGCGAGAGTGCGTGTCATCGCATTTAACGCAGCCTTGGTGACCTGATACGCAGGTGGACCCGCGCCCATGCTAGCAAGCGATCCTGATTCTGACGATACGTTGACGATTAGCGCTGCGCGGCTCTTTCGCAGCAGAGGCAGGAAGGCTTGACACACGCGCCATGGACCTAAGAGGTTCGTAGTGATCGTGTCCATGACCGTTCCGTCGATGTCCGCGTTCTCTACCTTTTCCCATGTGTCGTAATTGATGGCGGCGCTGTTGATGAGGACATCGAGATGGTCGTATCGGCGCTTCACCTCAGCAGCGGCTTCCTCGATGCTGCGTAGATCGGCGACATCCAGAACAAGGGGTTCGACTATGCCTGCTTGGTCCAGCTTCCTCGCCGCAGCCTGAGCCTTGGCGGCATCCCGGGCTGTGAGTAAGACAGTGAAGCATCGCGTTGCAAGCTGACGGCAGACTTCGAACCCGATGCCGCGGCTTCCTCCGGTTACCAATGCTATTCTTAGCGATTTATCGGGCATTGGATCACTTTTTGAATTGCTCATCGGTAACGTGTTCCATCCAGTCCACTACTTTCCCCTTCAGGCTCTCCTGGATCGCAATATGCGACATGGCTGTGGTAGGTGTTGCACTATGCCCATGCTTTTCTCCGGGCGCGAACCAGACCACATCGCCGGGCCGGATCTCTTCGATCGGCCCGCCTTCGCGCTGCGCCCAGCCGCAACCTGAAGTCACAATCAATGTCTGCCCCAGCGATGCGTATGCCATGCGGTTCGAGAGCCGGGTTCAAACGTAACGCTCGTGCCTTGCACAAATGCAGGCTCGGGCGCCTGAAAAAGGGGATCAATACGGACGGCGCCAGTGAACCAGTCTGCCGGTCCCTTAGCGGCCGGCTGCGAACCAACTCTCTTGATTCCATTTCCATTCCTCGTCTTATGCATCTTCAGCAGCGACTTATTAGTATTACAGCGATTAACGATCGTTTCTCCTCGTAATCGTCTTCATTCCGGCCCGCGCCTACAACCAAATGGAGAAGCACATTCCAATCGGCCGCGGGGCCCGAACCGAGGAAATGGCTTCCGTCAGCTACGCATGCTTGGACGCGATATACGGGCCGACACCGGGAGTGCGGGTCAGCGCGCCAACGGACGCATTATTGACAACGCCCTATGACCGGCGCCGACCAACTCCTCCGCGGCGGCTGTGACTACGCCTCCTTGGCGGTTTTACCTTCCGAGCCGGGCGCTCCGTTGGACCAAAGGGGAATCTCGGCATGATCGGCGGCCAGCGCCAAACCGGAAATCAAAACGGAAATACAGATCGTTGTCGCGCGCATAAGCGTCTATTATGGCCTATGGCCGAAACGCTGCCGAATTGGCGGGGACGCAAAATCTCCTGAGGATGGAACTTGTCCTTAGCGAAAAGACTGTCGCCGAAGCTTGCAATTTTATAGCGCGAGCTTTCCCTGAATCTGAAAGCGCGCTTCGATTCTGGTCTCAACGGGCACGATTCTGAACGCCTGTCGAGCAGTCAAATCCCGCGGCGCCCAGACGTCACCTATGCCAAGCGGCGCCGCCTGTGTGATGACTTAGAAGCGCACCTACCGTGCGTTACAGAACACGATCGGCTCGCAGCCAAAGCCGCCGGTAGAACCGAGTGAGCTAGAACGTGATTCGTCCGCTGATCTGCATCCGCCGGGCTTCGGTACCGTCCGGCGCCCAAGCATCGCTGGAGGGGATGTACAGGCTCGCCGGCGTGGGCGTAAGTATGCCTTTCGTCTCCGTGTACGCTTGAGAGCTGGTATAGCCTCGGGCCGACCAGTTGTTGGCAACGTTAAACATCTCGAAGTTTAGAAACAGCCTGGCCTTTTCGCCTAGCGGCAGGATCTTACTGAGACGCGCGTCCGCGCGGTAAAAGGCGGGCAGATAGTAGTTATCGAAAGGCAAGAAGGGCACGCGGCTGCTGAATCCGGAACCATTCAGACTAAAATTGGAGAACATGCCGCTCACTGGCGTATCTTTCAAGCTGATAGTTTCGCTGCCGTAGGGATGGCCGCTTGCCGCCGTAGTGATGGCGGAAAGCTCCCAGCCGTTCACGATGTACTTAGCGAAAAAATCGGTGCGGTGCGTAAATGTCGGGGACCAAACCCAGGAGAAGGACACGCGATGGCGCTGATCTTCGGTGCCGCTCCCCTTATCGGCCTTGTAGTTCCCGTTGTACAGCCAATAAAACGGGTTGCTCAGAAAAAGATTGTTGGTGCTTTCTCCGTAGCTCTGGCCGTCGTCGATTTCATGCGACCACGTGTAGGAAAGGAGCGCCTGAAGCCCGTGCGAGAAGCGCTTATTGACCAACACGGCCAACCCATTGTAATAGCTATTGACGCCGTTCTCGGCATAGGCGACCGTCCCATACCGTGGGTCGGGTCGGTTGCCGATGTAGACCGGCGTGGTATATGTACCCACTGCTTGGCCGCTGGTATTGTCAATCGTGTAGGTGAAGTTAGTTGTAGTGCTGGGTAGATTCAGATCGCGCACGCCATAGAGCTGCACGCCGCGGCTCCAGATATAGGAGACGTTCATCGCCACATCAGTGGTGAGCTGCCGCTGAATACCAATATTGCCCTGCTCGGAATATGGCGTCTTCAAACCCGGCGCCATGAATTCCAGGCTGGCGGTGGACGCGACTCCGGCAGATGGGGCAGCGCCGAGAGCGTTGGGATAAGTGGGACCGGCGGCGGTCTGCGCAATCTGCGAAGACGTACATCCGCTGGCGCCGGTGGGGCAGCCAGTCAAAGTGATGGCGGTTTGGTACAGGCCATTGCCGGTGGTGAACAGGTTGTCGATGGTGCCGCCCTGAAAACGCGAGTAGAACATACCGTAGCCGGCCTGCAACACGGTCTTGTCGTTTAAGCGGTAGGCCAGACCGGCGCGCGGCGCCAGGTTGGTAGGCTTGGA
Source organism: Bryobacterales bacterium (assembly GCA_963723015.1). Classification (GTDB taxonomy): domain Bacteria; phylum Acidobacteriota; class Terriglobia; order Bryobacterales; family Bryobacteraceae; genus PALSA-243. The sequence continues at coordinate 336,240 of CAVRPF010000009.1, read as the reverse complement.
AGGCACGTGGCACGTACCAGGATAGTCGTGGTTGCAGAGCGACGGCTGCGGCAATTGCGCGTATTCGTAGCGCGCGCCGTAGGTCAACGTCAGCCTTTCGGCAATCCGCCATTGATCTTGCAGATAGAATCCGTAATCGTTGATCGTGGTGTCCAACGCCGGATTGCCAAACGTCTGCGCAAATTTTTGCCAGTATTTAGCGCCAGTTGTGTTCCCCGAAAAATCCAGCGCAAAGGCATTGACCGTCTGATACGTGTAGCTGCCGTAGGGACCGGCGCTACTGGTCCCGATGAAATAGACGTAATCCTCAGTGGTGGCGATATCCATGCCGAACTTAATGGTGTGGGTTCCTTTTGTTAAGGTGGCATTATCCTGGAACTGAAAGCGCCGCTCGCTGGGCTCGACGCGCGGCAGGTAATAGGCCGGTCCAAGGGAGGTTCCATTTACGGCAACCTGCAAATAACCGAGACCTTGCCCCAGTCCTGTTTGATTAAACGTATCGGCTTGCCTGTCGGTAGCCACTCCAAAACGAAATTCATTCACGAAATTGGAGGCGGGCACGAATGTCCAGGACGCATGTCCATTGCGCACGGTTACGGCGTCGTCGCCGTTGCTGTTAAAGGCGGCGCCGCTGGTGGAGGAAGCGCCGGTCTGGATACCGTTGGGCGATCTATCGTGCAGAAAGTTAAAGCTGGCGCTCAGAGTATTGCGCTCGGACATATGGTAATCGAGCTTTGCCAGATAAAGTTGCTGGTGCAGAGTGCGTGGAATCGACCCATAGAAACGTGGCAGGAGGGCATTGATGGCCGCGCACTGCGCGGCCGTGGCCGCCGGTTGCGATACGGTAGCCGTGTTAGTAGCGACGCCGCAGCCGATCCAGGTCTGAGTGACCGGATTCACCGCCACGGTGTTGAGGCTATCGACCATCGGAAAATTACGCCAAGTGGCTTCGGTGCTGAGGAAATAGAAGAGTTTGTCCTTCTTGATAGGGCCGCCTAGGGTGCCGCCCAATTGATTGCGCTTTTCGGAGGGCACGAAGGTGGCGAAGGGGTCGCGCGCATCGAATCCCGTGCTGCGGTAGAACCAGAAGCCGCCGCCGTGAACGGCATTGCTTCCGCTCTTGGTCACCGTATTCACGATTCCACCCATGGCGCGGCCGTATTCGGCCGAATAGTTGGAGGAAACCACCTGGAATTCCTGCACCGCATCCTGCGAGATCTGCGACGCGATGCGCGTACGTCCGGCGTTTTCGTTATAGAACTGCTCCGTAGTATCGGTGCCATCCACCAGGAACGAGTTCTGTCCGGCGACGCCACGGAAAGTCAGCAGTCCGAAGTTGCCGTCGTCGCTTACGCCCGGCGTGAGCAGCACGAAGGAATCGACGCGGCGTCCGTTGATCGGCAAATCCTGAATGAGGCGCGTATCCACGACCTGGGAGACATCGGTCTTGGTATCTTCAACCAAGGGCGCGGCGGTGGAGACCTCCACCTGGGTGGTTGCGCCGGCTACTTGCAACCGCACATTGAGATCCAGATTCTGTCCGACTTGCAAGCCGATATCCTTCACCTCGTAAGCGGCGAATCCGGCGGCGGTAACTGTGACTTGATATCCCGGTCCCGGAGTCAATGACGGAGCCGTAAACACGCCGGCGCCATTCGATGTCAGAGTGCGGATCTCACCCTGGCTCGCACTCGAAATCACCACTTTGGCATTCGGAACGGCAGCGCCGGTGGCGTCGTGTACGGTTCCGGAGATCCCCGCCACGCCGCCCGCCGCCTGGGCGAAAACGGACGCGGGCAGGAACAATAATAGCGTTGTAATCGATTTCCAATTCATGTAACAACTCCCTGAGTGAAGCTCAGAATAGCAGGCCTCTATTGCGGCTTCGCGACCATCTTTGTGAGCTTACCAATGCTGGAAGTATACCCCGAAACGGCTGTATCCGCCAGTGAAAGTTACAGTTTGAAAGTACCGTTACTAATGCGTCTTCGACAACCGCCCGTAGCCAGTCGACGAGCGCTGGCGGGATTGTAACCGGTCCGCCCGTAAATACTTGCCCCTAGTGCTCCAGAAATCGCCCGGCCCTCGCGCTATGCCTCGCCCGGGACGGGTTGCCGCGCCACCCGTGAGACCGCGTTCACCAGTTTCCGGTAAGGGACATCGCTAAAGCTTTCGAAGCCGACGAACTCTCCATCGCGCCACGTCGAGTAATTCCATCGCGCCAGTAGCGCCAGACATTCCTGCCGCTGCGGCGGCCAGCGTGCGCGGCTCCATCGCGCCGAATCGCTCGCGCAATTTGCGGTCGAGCGAGAGCGGCTTGCCCTCGCGCACTTCGAAGCTGAAGCGCAGCGCGGGCTGCAGGTGGCCGGCGCGCACCAGCCACAAGCTCCACGGCATCCGCCGCAGCCGATGGCGCGATCGCCACGCCGTGCAGGCGCTCGATATCGCAGGCCAATTCGTCCCGCAGCTTCAGCACCTCCTGCACTTTCTCGTAAGCGCTTGTGCTGCCGCGCGGCATCCTCGAACTGCATCTCTTCGCTCAGCCGGTCGCGCGAGCGCGAGATCGAATCGAGCAGCGAATGGCCGCCGCGTGCGCAGAAACTCGATCGCGCGCGCCGATCTCGTCGCGCGTATTCCGCCGGCCCGACCACCTGCTGGCATGGACGCAAGCACATTCCCATTTCGCCGTACATGCAGCCCGGATGCTCGCGGCGAAGGCGCAAATCTTCCTGGCATCGGCGCATCTGGAACAGATCGAGAAATTGCGATTCGAACCGCTCCGCCGAGGCGCGCGAGCGGAAATGGCCCGAAATAAAGCGCCGGCGGCGCGCGAAATGCTGCGTCGTCACTCTGGCTGCGCGGATACTGCGTTATTCAGCAGGATCTTCACGTATGGCGGCATGCGCAGCCTGAGCGCGTCGACATAGTTTTCCGGGAAATAGCGCCGCGCCAGCTCGTAATGCAGCACCGCCGATTCGAGCGCCGAGCCGGTGAATTGGTACTCGATGCGCGCCACGGTGTGGCGCAGGTTGAAGCAGGCGCGACGGCTTTTCGCGCTCCTTCAGCAGCCGCAGCAAGCGCCGCCGCAGCAGCGCGGTTTTCGAAAGATACGGCGTCGCCCTCTCGCGGCCAAAGCACGAATACGGCGGGACGATTCGGCAGCGCTTCGAGCTCCGCATCGAGCGCCGCGCCCGTCCGCGAATTCAATGTGCGTCATTGATAGAGCCGGAGGTATTCGTCGCGCGGCGGCGGGCGGAACAGCGCGCCACGGCGAGATTTTCGATCACATGCTCGCGGCGGCCCATCCCCACCAGCGCCACGGAAATTCCCGGCGTGGAGCGCGTGAATTGGATCGCGCGCTGCGCGTCTGTCGCAAGCCCCGGCAACAATTCCGCAACTTTATCGGGCATGTGCGAAAGCACCTGCCCCTGCATCAGCGTGGCGCTGGCCACCGCCGCGATTCCCAGCCGCGCCGGCCGCCGCCAAGACCGATTCCGGCCGCTCGACGAACGCTTCCACCATTCCAGATTGAATGGAAGTTGGATGAAGCGGAAATGGTGTTCCGCGCCGCCCGCCTCGGCCGCGATTTCGGCCAGACGCGGCAGACTCAACGCGCCTTCTTGCGGAACCCTTCCCACGTCGCGGCGCCATACCAGCGGATCTTCTCTTCGATCCACCAGCTTTCCAATCTGCGCGAATGCGCGCCGGATGCGCTCGTCGAATTCCGCACGCGATCACGAACCCGAGCTGCGTCTCGGGATTATGCAGATAAAAAACGTCGATGGTTTCGATATTCAGATTGGTCAGGCTGCGCTCGATCTGATCGGCCAGAAAATCCGGCGCCATCGAATGCATCCGCCCGGCAACGTCTTCAGGCCGCAAGGATTGCGGGAACGGCGCCCGGCGTGAGAAAGCCGGCCTTGGTGCAGACCACGATTTCATCCCGCTGCAAGCTTCTGCAGCGCGGCGCCGATGCAGCGCTCGCTCCGCTGATTCGCGGTAATTGATCGCCGTATCGAAAAAATTGATGCCGCTTTCGCCCGCCGCGATCAGCGCCTCGATGTAAGCGCGGTCGGTCGCGTCATCTGTCGCCGCCCAGATACGTGCCGATGCCGAGGCTCGAAACCTCCAAGCCGAAAACGGCGCGATAGAACCGGCGTCCCGGAACGCCGGGAAGCGGCCGCGATAACGTGTTGTGGCTTCGTTGGTGGCGAACATGGAAAAGCCTTACTCGGCGACCGCCTTGCTCTCGATCAGTCCGCGAATCTCGCCAAGGAATTCCTCCAGCGTCTTGACGCCCAGGTCGCCGTGCTTGCGGTTGCGCACGGCCACCTGCCCGTTCTGCTGTTCGCGGTCGCCCACCACCAGCATGTACGGGATCTTCTGCAACTGCGCTTCGCGGATCTTAAAATTCACCTTCTCGCTGCGGTCGTCCACCGTGGCGCGGATGCCGGCCTCGTCGAGCTGCTTGCTGAATGCCGTTCGGCGTATTCGCGTCTGCCGGTCCGTGATCGGCAGCACGATGGCCTGCACGGGCGCCAGCCATACCGGAAACGCGCCCGCATAGTGCTCGATGAGAATGCCGAAGAAACGCTCGATCGATCCATACAGCGCGCGATGCACCATCAGCGGCTGGTGCGCCTTGCCGTCCTCGCCGATATATTCCAGCTCGAAGCGGCGCGGCAGAGTGAAATCGAACTGCACGGTGGAGAGCTGCCACGGGCGGCCGATGGCATCCACCAGCTTCACGTCGATTTTCGGACCGTAAAACGCCGCTTCGTCCGTCATCACTTTGGCTTTGATTTCGAGCCGCTCGGTGGCGCGGCGCAGAGCGTTCTCACCGAGCTCCCACTGCTCCGGCGTGCCGTCGTACTTGCCGCTCGCGCCGCCATCCCAGGTGGAAAGCTCGGCCTCATATTCGTCGAAGCCGTAAGTGGTCAGCGTATCGATCGCGAACTGCAGGCAATCGACCACTTCGTTTTCGATCTGCTCCGGCGTGCAGAAAATATGCGCGTCGTCCTGCGTGAATCCGCGCACGCGAAACAGGCCGTTGAGCACGCCCGAGCGCTCATAGCGATAGACCGTGCCCAGCTCGCCCAGGCGCACCGGCAGATCGCGATAGCTGTGCTGCTTGTCCGCATATATCAGGATGTGGAACGGGCAGTTCATCGGCTTGAGCTGATATTCGGCGTCGTCCAGCTCCATGCGCGAGAACATATTGTGCCGCATAAAATCCCGCGTGGCCCGAGGTCTTCCACAGATCGAAGCGCGCCACGTGCGGCGTGTAAACCAGCGAGTAGCCGCGCTTCAGATACTGATCGCGCATCCAGTCTTCGAGTTGCTTGCGGATGATGCCGCCCTTGGGATGAAAGAAAATCAGGCCCGGGCCCGGCGAGCTCCTGAATGCTGAACAGATCGAGCTCCTTGCCCAGCTTGCGATGATCGCGCTTTTTCGCTTCCTCCACCTGCTTGAGATACTGCTTCCAGATCCTTCGGCGAAAAGAACGCGGTGCCGTAGATGCGCTGCAGCTGCTTATTGTGCTCGTCGCCCTTCCAGTACGCGCCGGCGATGGAGAGCAGCTTGAACGCCTTGATCTTCGAGGTGTTGGGCACGTGCGGGCCGCGGCAGAAATCGATGAAATGCGGGCCCAGCGTGTATTCGGTGAAGACATCGCCGGCGCGCTCCGCGATCAGCTCGCACTTCATCCAGGCATCGGAATACTTGCGCAAGCCCTCTTCCTTGCTGCGTGTAGACGCGCTCGTAGGGGAGATTGCGCGCCTGAATCTCCCACATTTTCTTTTCGATTTTTTCCAGATCTTCGGGCGTGAAAGGCGTGGCGCGGTCGAAATCGTAATAGAAGCCGGTGTCGATGGGCGGCCCGATGCCGAGCTTGGTTTCGGGATAGAGCTCGAGCACGGCCGCGGCCAGCAGGTGCGCGGTGGAATGGCGATAGACCTGCAGCGCTTCGCGGATCTTTATTGGTGAGAATCTGAACGGCGGCGTCTTTCTCGATAGGCCGCGCCAGATCGTACAGCTCGCCATCCACCTTGCGCGACCATAGCGGCCTCGGCCAGGCGCGGGCTGATGGATTTCGCGATATCGAGCGGCGTGGAGCCGGCCGCGACGGACTTTTTGCTGCCGTCCGGCAGGGTGATTTCGATCTGACTCATAGGGAAATTTCAGCGTAGCACGGGGTGTGCGCCGCTTCGCTGGCAGGCCACGGCGCCGGCCGTTTACAGTTTGGGAAGGGAACCGTTTCCCTGCCCTGGCGTCTAAGTTTCGACGGGCATTCGGCCCGATAAACGTTCAAGACCGCCCGATACAGGAGGAAGGCCCTTATGGAGCGCGCTGGATTCGTCGTTTGTTCTTTCGCAACGTTGCTATTTGCCGCCTGTCTCCATGCACAGGCCGACGACCCCGAGGCCAGACCGCCCGTCACCAAAGCCGATATCGATATCGTCAGGCGCGCCGCCCAGATCCTCGACTCGCCTGCGAAATGGAATCGCGCCGACAATCGCGTGTGTCCGCCCGGCGCCAAAAGTTTCAGCCTCTATTGCGCGCTTGAAAAAGCCACCGATGAAGTCACCAAAAACTTCGAACATCGCGGCGCCGCCATGCAGGAGGCCCGCTTCGCGATCGAGGAGATCGCTCCCGACGCGAAACGTTACAGCCATCGCCTGATGGATTACAACAACGATCCAAAGACCAGCTTTGCCGACATCCAAGGGGTGTTCTGGTTGCTTGAAAAACATATCGCCATGCGCTTGGCGAACCCGCAGCTCGCTTCGGGCACACCCGATCCCGGCTCCGGCGCCGGCTGTTACCAAAGCCGATCTGCAAGTCGTCGAGGGCGTCCGCGAACTACTCGATTCGCCGGCGAAATGGAATCGCGCCGATACCGATTGCCTCGCCGATGCTAAAACTATTAACCTTATTTGCGCTTTTGAGAAGGCCGAAAAGGAAGTCACTGGCGCTTCCGAAGACGGCGCCGCCATTGGCGAGGCGCGTGCCATGATCGGCGAGCTCGATCCCGGCCGCAGCAAATATAAGGCCCGCCTGGCAGATTACAACGCGGATCCAGCGGTCACTTTCGCCGACCTGCAGAAATTCCTAGATCGATTGGAAGAGCGTCTCGCAGCCCGCGTAGGCAAGTAGTGAACTGAGCCAAACTATCCGGCCTTCGGCACCACGCGAAAACCCGGTCACTCTACGCCAGATCGAATTTTTCCTGGTGCAGCATCGGGTCGCCTTTCACAATTACCGTTCGGGCCAGAATCTCCTCCAACTCCTGTAGAAAAGTATTCTGGTTGGATTTCAAGAGCTTCGCCACCTCGGGCGCCACGCGCAGCATGACGTCCTTGCCTTCCACCGCGCGCGCGATCTTGTGCGCCTCGATGAGAATCTCGCCTACGACTGTCTGCGGACTCTTCACATAGCCGGCCCCCTCGCAATACGGGCACGGCATGCAGAGCGTGCGCTCCAGGCTCTGCTTCACCCGCTTGCGCGTGATAGCGACTAATCCGAAATCGTTGAACTGCAGAATCTTGTAGGGCGCGCGGTCGGAGCGCATCGCATCTTCGAGCGCCTGCATCACCTTCTGGCGATTCTTGCGCTCGTCCATGTCGATGAAATCCACCACGATAATGCCGCCCAGATCGCGCAGACGGATCTGCCGCACAATCTCCTTGACGGCATCGGTGTTGGTCTTGACGATAGTGTCTTCCAGGCGGTTGGAGCGTCCCACGAATTTGCCCGTGTTAATGTCTATCGCCACCAGCGCCTCGGTCTGATTGATCACGATGTGGCCGCCCGATTTCAGCCAGACTTTCGGCCGCAGCGCCTTCTCAAGCTCGGCCGTAATGCCGAACTCGTCGAATATGGGGTTCGAGCGCGTGTACATTTTGACGCGGCCCACCAGCGTGGGTTGGAAGCGCTGCACAAAACTGAGCACCGCTTCATACATCTCTTCGTTATCGACCCAGATGTTCTTGAACGCCGAAGTAAGCTGGTCGCGCAGGATACGCTCCACCACGTTGAGATCGTGGTGTACCAGCAGTGGCGCGGGGCGCCGCTCGGCCTTTTGGCGCATATCGAGCCACAGGTTGTAGAGGAACATCATGTCGGCGCGCAGCTCCTCTTCGGTGCGGCCATCGCCGGCCGTGCGCACGATGTAGCCGCCGGGTATGCCGACGCGATGGGTTTGCAGCACCCGCTTCAAACGGGTTCGCTCCTGCTCGGTCGGAATCTTGCGCGATACGCCGATGTGATCGACGGTCGGCATGTAGACCAGGAAGCGGCCGGGCAGCGCGATGTGCGACGTAATGCGCGCGCCCTTCTGCCCCAACGGCTCCTTGGCGATCTGAACGATGATTTCCTGCCCTTCTTTCAGCAGATCGCTAATGGATGGCGCGCTGCGCTCGGGGCGATCTGGACGCTCGGCGCGCTCGGCAGGCTCGGGCCGGGCACTGCGCGTTTCCAGCGGGCGCGCTTCCACCGGACGCGTTTCCCGCTGCGGCAGCGGCTGGCGTCCTGGCTCCGGCGCAGGAGCCGGGCCGCGGCCGTCACGCCCCCGCCGGCGAGAGCGGCGGGACACACGGTGCGGATAACGCGAACCCTGTTCCCGCAATGTAGCGGTAAGACTGGTGGGGATGCGCGCAGGCTCGGGACCTTCTTCTTCCGCGGGCGTAGCGACACCTTCGGCTTCGCCTTCCAACTCTCCCTCGGTCTCCTCTTCCGCGGGGCCTTCACCTTCGTCTTCCCCCTCGCCTTCTTCCGCGGCATCGGTCTCTTCTTCCGCTTCTTCGCCAGCTTCTTCCTCGATCACTTCGGCAACCGCGGCCGCCAGTTCAGGCTGCGGCTCCTCGCGCGGCTGGGCCGCGATCTCGGCGAGCCTCTCGATGGGTCTCTCGCGCGTCTCTTCGGCTGCGGGCTGGCCGGTTGCGACTGGCGATTCGGCGTGGCGCTCAAACTGGGTGGTTTCCGCGGTCGCCCCTGCGTCGGCGTCCGCGCCGTCGCCGCGCCTGTGCTTGGCCAGGGATTCGCCCGGAAGCACGAGGAACTCTCCACCATGAATGTCTTGCGTGGGGGCGCTATGCACAGCCATCGGCTCGCTTTGCGATGGAACTTCACGGAGTTCCGGATGCGTTTCCGCGGCGGAGGAGCCTTCCGCCCGGGGAGAGTAATACTTGGATTCCGGCAGACCGGTTCGGCCTCCGCCAGCGCCGCTGCCCTTGTGTCCTCTGCGCCGGCGTCCCCGGCGTCCACGCTGGTCGCGCTCGGCGGGCCCGCCACGCTCTTCACGGCCATCCGGCTCAGGCGGCGCCACGGCACTGGCCGACGATGGCGCCAGACTGGCTGGCGAAACCGCTTCCGGTACGGCGACAGCGGCTTCTGCCGATTGCCTCCGGGCCAGTAACGGCGGCCGCCGGTTGCGCGGTACGATCCAGCTTGAGGACTTTTTCCTCCACACTGGTGACAATCTTGTCGTACTCGTCGTTGTCTTCGAAGAAGTCGGAGACGTAAAGAAACGCGTCCCGCTCCAGGCCGATATCGACGAATGCCGACTGCATGCCCGGCAGCACGCGCGTCACTCTACCTTTATGAATGCTGCCCGCGAGAGAGTACTCATTCTCGCGCTGGTAGAAGATCTCGACTACCTGATCCTCTTCCAATACCGCCACGCGCGTTTCGTGGCGGCTGGCGGAAACTATCAATTCCTTCGACATCGGCTGCCTCCCCTGGAACGTGGAGAGAGTAGACCCTGTGGCGGTGGAACCCTGGCGTGGGCATCTCGCGTTTCCTTTGGAAGGAAATCCGATAGAAACGTTACAAATTCACGCTGGCCGCGCGGCGGAGCTCAACCTCAAACGCCGACGGCCGGGAACCAACTCCTCAGGCCGGGGAGGGCGCCTTACGCGCCACTTTCCCAAGTCTCAATCCAGGCTCCCAAAACAATTTTTTTTAATTCACAAATCTTCTGAGGCGGACATTGTTTACCAGCCCCAGAGCCAAAAAACTAGACCATATACTGGAACCGCCAAAACTCATAAACAACAGCGGAATGCCGGTTACCGGCATCATTCCCGCCACCATTCCCACATTCACAAGGATATGGCAAAGCAACAAGGCCGCGATCCCCATGCAAATGTACATACCCGCCCGGTCTGGCGCCATCTGCGCATTCTGAACAATGCGCATCAGCAACACAAAATACAACGACAAGACAACTACTACGCCTACGAACCCCTGCTCTTCGGCGAAAGCCGCAAAGATAAAGTCCTTATACGGCACCGGCAAAAATCGAAGCCGCGTTTGCGTCCCCTTGGTAAATCCCTTGCCGGCCATTCCTCCCGACCCGATCGCAATCTGCGATTGGATGGTCTGATATCCTCTGCCCTGAGGGTCGGCGTCGGGATTCATGAAACTCACCAAACGCTGCCTCTGATAATCCTTTAGAAAAACCGAGCTCGCGGGTAGGGCCAATGCCCCTACCACGGCCAGGACTGCAATGTACTTCCAATGCAATCCCGCGAGAAACACGCCCATCGACAAAATCGCAACGTACGTGAGCGCTGTGCCCAGATCCGGCTGAACCAACACCAGCAACGCCGGAACCAGCACTAAACCCGCCAATTTCAGGGTGTCCCAGATGTCCAGATCGTCCTTATGGAGGTCGGTCAGGAACCGGGCTACCAACAATATTATCACCAGCTTGACAAATTCCGATACCTGCAGATGGAATCCCCCGGGTAGGGGAATCCAGCGCGTGGATTGGAAGGCCGCCTCCCCGACGACGTAGGTGATCAGCAGACCCGCGACGGACGTGAGATAGAGCATGGGCACATAGTGCAGCAGGGTGTGGTAATCGATCTTCATCATCACCCACATCAGCCCCAATCCAGTCAGGATATAAAACACCTGCTTCCACCAGTCGCCACGCGAACTGGTATCGAATGTAGCGCTATAGATCTGCCCCACGCCCACCGCGCAGATGGCCAGCGTAATCAGCAGCAGCCACCAATCGATATCGCGCAGGGAAAGATAACGCGCCATATCAGTTGCGGGGCCGTGGAAGCATCATGCCGAGCGTCAGGGCCAGTGTGCGCGTGACCCCGTCCTGTTGCCGCTTGAGGGCCGCAACGCGCGCCTTTTTATCGAAATAGGCCTTGATCACGTCGCGAACAATGGGGGCCGCGAACTTGCTTTCGGCGCCGTGTTCAAACAACGCGGCTACGACGATCTCCGGCGACTCGCAGGGAGCGAATCCCACGAACCAGGCGTTGTCTTTGTAATTCTGCCCTTTGAAGTTCTGGCCGTTGCCGTGCGCTTTTACGAAATCGGCCGAGGCTACCTGGGCCGTTCCCGTCTTGCCGCAGACGGCGACTCCGGGCAGCGCAGCGCGCACGCCGGTGCCACCTTCATTGACCACGCCGTACATTCCCGAGATCACGTCCTTGACGTTCTTAGGATCGAGACTCCACACGACCGGGTTCTTCTCGGGTTCGGCCGCTTTCAACAGGTGCGGACGGCGCCATGTCCCGCCCACGGCCAGACCCGCAATCGCGCGCGCCAGTTGCAGCGGCGTCACAGTCAGGAATCCCTGCCCAATGGATACGGAAATCGTGTCCCCGGCGTACCACTTCTGGCGCAGGGCGCGCAATTTCCATTCGGGCGAGGGGTTGACGCCAGTTAGCTCGTGCGGCAGATCGATGCCGGTCAACTTGCCGTACCCGACCAGATCCCCATAGTAGGCGATGTTGTCGATCGCCATTTTATTGCCGACGGTATAGAAGTAAACGTCGCAGGATTGGACGATGCCCTTGTGCAAACTGACCGCGCCATGGCCGCCTTTCAAATGGCAGCGGTAATAACGGCCATAGAACGTCGCGCCGCCGGAACAGTGTACGGTAAACGAGTCGTCGATGGTTCCAGTCTCCAAACCCGCCAGCGCCATGACGGGCTTGAAGGTGGACCCGGGCGCCTGAGCGTCCTGAATCGCGCGGTTCAGAAACGGATGATCCGGATTGTTGTTGATCTCCTTGAAGTCTTTGGCCTTGATGTGTCCCACAAACTTGTTCGGGTCGAAAGCCGGGCGGCTGACCATGGCCAGCACTTCTCCATTGTTAGGATCGAGCGCCACCACAGCGCCATTTTTATGATCGATATTCAATTCGGCTAATCCGCTGTCCATGGAAAGCTCGGCGACCGTCTGCAGATCCAGATCGACGGTGAGCTGGAGATCCTTGCCTGGGACCGCGGGCTTCAGGCCCAACTCCTTGCGAACCTGCATGGCGTTATCGACCAGCACCTGGCGCTGTCCATCCACGCCGGTGAGCCAATCGTTATACTGCCGCTCGATACCGAACTTGCCGATCACCTGGCCGGGATTATACTTGGCGTACTCGGGCAGGTCGAGCTCCTGTTCGCTGATTTCGCCGGTGTACCCGATGACGTGCGCCATCATGCCGTTTTGCGGATAAAGCCGCCCCTGCGTCTGAATCACCACTAACTCGGGAAAGAAATCGCGATGCGAATCGACAAACGCGAGGTCGGCGGGCGTGAGATCGCTCTTCAGTACGATGGATTCGTATTTGGGGCGCGTACTGAAGCGCCTGACGTTGGAGCGCAGCTCATCGTAATCCAGATCGAGGCCTTGAGCGATCGGTCGCAAATCTTCTTCCTTTAACGATTCGCGCGCCAGAAATAAAGTGAACGACGGGTGATTGTCGACGATCACGCGGCCATCGCGGTCGAGGATGCGGCCGCGCGGCGCGATAATGGGAACCGACTTAATACTGTTGGCTTGGGCGCGCTCGTCGTATATCTGCGGGTTTTGAACCTGTAGCCGCCAGAAGCCGGCGATGAGCAGCAGGAATATGGCGACCGCACCATATTGGAAAATGGCGATTTTGCCGGACGCGAAATTCGCGTCGTCGCGCAGCGGCGGTTGCGTCTGTTCGGCGAGCTGTTGCGGGTCGCGGTTCGGGTCGGTTGCTGGAAGAATCACAACTTCGCGCGAGAGCCGCGCTCACCTTTATAATAGCAGGCGCGAGAAACAGGTCCTTCACCGCAATATCCCCCTCACTCTAGAACTCTATCCGGAGTGACCCGGCCAGTGACTGTGGTGGATCCGGATCGCCGGGTCACCTCGGATTTAGGCGCCGCAAAATCCAGCATGTGAACTTTTAGTTTCCATCTACTTTGTTGACACGCTTCTTACGACTCCATGGATCGGCTGTGCACCGAAATGCCCGGTGGCGGGTCCGGAGTACACCAGAGTCACGTTCGAATATGACACTCCCGACCCTCCCATGATGCAGACCTGGAGCGTGGATGTATTGTTCGGGTCAAACGGCGCCGGGCCACCGTTTGCAGTGGTCGGGGCCGTACCGGTGACCATAAGACCGGAGACCGGAGTAGGAGGGTTGTTGGCGGGGCAGGCGCTGGTGTTAAAGCTGACCGTCGCGTTTGTCATGCTGATGTGGTGCGTGTGTGGGCTCCGGGTCGCCGGATTGGCCGGATCCACCTGGGTGGCGCCGGTAATCCCGTAATCGGACGTCTCCATGTTGAGGTCCGCCGAAAAATTGGCCGTGCTTCCTCTTTGCACGTCCAGGGACCAGTCGCCGCGAATTTCATACGGGCCGCCTGGTGAAGTTGAGGGCGAATAGTCATTGATCACGCCGCTGAAGTGAACAGGCCTTAGGTCCTGAGCTTGGGCTTGGGCTCGCACTAACCCCATGGCGGCCGCCGCCATCGCGATCCCGCAAATTCCTGTTATGTATCTTCGTTTTTTCATTGTTTCTCCTCGTTATATTGCGCGTTGCGCTCCGCACCGGTATCGCGATGCGACCGGCAGGAATACAATTCCCTGGACCTATATGCGAGAATTCACCCACAAAACCTCAACGGGAATGGAATTTATTTCGCGGTATCCTGAATCACACTGGCTATGGATTCGCCGGCTTCTGAAACTACGCAACTTCTTCTGGCCTGGGCGGACGGTGACGCTCGCGCCCTCCGTGCTCTCACGCCGCGCGTGTATCGTGAACTGCGCCGCATGGCAGGGGGATTCATGAAAGGCGAACGCGAAAGACAAACCCTACAAGCCACGGCTTTAGTCCACGAGGTCTACCTCCGGTTAATAGACGTCCAAAATGTCCCCTGGCAAGGGAAGGCTCATTTCTTTGCGATCTGCGCTCAAATCATGCGCCGGATTCTGGTTGACGCGGCGCGGAAGCGCGCGACCGCAAGACACGGCGGCGGCCTTGGCCGTATTGAACTGACTGAGGTCCGCGACTTCGGCGGCCACAATGATCGCGATCTCATCGCGTTGAACGACGCGCTCGATGAATTGAAGACGGTCGATCCGCGCAAGGCGAAGATCGTCGAGCTCCGCTACTTCGGCGGACTCAGCGTGGTGGAGACTGCGGCCGTCCTAAATGTCTCAGAGGGAACTGTGACCAGAGACTGGCGTATGGCACGAGGGTGGCTTCTCGCCGAAGTCGGAAAATCTGCAACTGCTTAACTCCTCCCTCCCTTTAAATATATTTCTTGGAAATTGCGGTTTTTGCCTCTTGACCTCGCATGGGTGGAGGCGCGTGGTCGCGCGGCGGCCGGACTTCATGCCCTTACAATAAGCTCATGTCCAAAATGCTGGAGGAGACGCGCGAGCAGCCGGTGGCGCTGGCGCGCACGCTCGAAGAAGCATCGGACGCATTGAATGCGCTGCGACAGCGTTTCGAGAGCCAGCGCCCCAGGTTGGTCATCCTGGTCGCTCGCGGCACCTCCGACAATGCAGCGCAGTTCGGCCGCTACCTCATTGAAATCACCACGCGCATTCCGGTTTCGCTGGCGGCGCCTTCGGTGGTGACGCTCTATCGCTCTAAACTGGATCTCAGCGGCGCTCTGGTGGTGGGCATTTCGCAATCTGGCGAATCCACCGATACCAACGCGGTGCTCCAAGAGGCTCGCGATCGCGGCGCGGTCACTCTTGGCATAACCAATGAAGCATCGAGCGCTATGGCGAGCATCTGCCAATATACGCTGCTCGCGCGCGCCGGCAGAGAAGAGAGCGTCGCCGCCACCAAGACCTACGCTTGCCAGCTCATGGCGATTTATCTGCTGGCCTGCGCGCTGGGCGGCAATGTCGATCCGGAAGCTCTGCGCCGCTTGCCGGAGACGGTCGATCGCGCTCTGCGCCTGGAAGACTCCATAGCTGGGACCGCCGCCGAGTATGCTTCCATGACGCGCGCCGTTACCGTGGGCCGAGGCCTGAACTACGCGAATGCGCTTGAGTTCGGATTGAAATTAATGGAAACCTGCTACGTAGTAGCCGAGCGATTCTCCGCCGCCGATCTGATGCATGGGCCTATAGCCATGGTGGAGCGCGCGTTTCCGGTGTTTGTCTTCGCGCCCGCCGGCGTCACTTGGCCCTCGATTTCCTATGTGGTTGAACGCGTGCGCGAGCTGCGCGCGCAAACGCTGGTAATTACCGACGGCGCCAACGCCGAGGCCGCCGCCAAAGGTTCGCGTGTAATCCAACTGCCGGACGCAATGGAAGAGATCTATACGCCCATCCCTTATATCGTGCCCGCGCAGTTGTTCGCGGCCCATCTGGCGGCCATTAAGGGCTTGGACCCCGACCGGCCGCGCACGCTGCAGAAAGTCACATTGACCATGTAATTGTGGGGCCGGTTGGGAACCGGCAGCCGATTGTCAATCGGCTTTCCGCGGATATCCGCGAATTGGCGCCTTCAGCAAGCGGACGCCGTTTGCGTTTTCGAGCTCACGCTCAAACATTACCCGGGCCGCCGCCAAATAGTTATACTGATCAAGCCGCGCAGTGCGCGATTTTGCCGACGAGCCAAGCCGATGGATAGTCCAGTTACCGATGCGGAGGGAATAAAACTTTTCTCTTCCACGCCCGCCATTAGAACGGTGGGGATCTGCTCTAAGCCGCATTCCGCGCCCGCGGCGGGCGTGGCCCCGCAGGTCGTTTCGTGGTTGCGCCAACGGGGAATCGGCATCCGCGCGGACGAAGAGACCGCCGGATACGCGGATGGCGCAGTGGAAGGCATGCCGCGCGACCAAGTCCCCGAAGGCTGCGACCTCATTGTCGTCCTGGGCGGCGACGGCACTTTGCTTTCCGCCGCGCGCGCCATCGGCAAACGCGAAATTCCGCTCTTCCCCGTGAATCTCGGCGGCCTGGGTTTTCTGACCGCCATCAGCGTCGGCGAGATCTTCCCGGAGCTCGAGCGCGCCTTCCGCGGCGAGCACCGCATCGCCAAACGCAAGCTGTTGAGCGTGGAAGTAATGCGCGATGGCAAAACACTTGCCAGTTACGAAGCGCTGAATGACGCCGTGCTGGCGAAGTCCGCCATCGCCCGCATTATCGATCTCGATACGTATGTGGACGATCAATTCGTCTGCGCCTACAAAGCCGATGGCCTGATTATCGCTACGCCTACCGGTTCAACCGCCTACTCGCTCTCCGCGGGCGGACCGATTGTGTATCCGTCGGTTCCTACAATATGTTTAACGCCCATCTGCCCGCACATGCTAACCAACCGGCCGGTCCTCATACCCGAGACCAGCGTCGTCAAAGCCCTTTCGCGCGGGCCGGATGAATCGGTCTATCTCACCATCGATGGGCAGGTAGGCAATCCCCTCCGCGAGGGCGACGCGGTGATCTGCCGCAGCTCGCAATATTCGCTGATGCTCATCCGTCCGCCGCACATGATGTTCTTCGAAGTGTTGCGCCAAAAGCTGAAATGGGGCGAACGATGAAGCGCCTCTCTCTCACCGCGTGGATCTTCATCGGCATGGCCGCCGGCGTGATACTGGGCGCGTATGCGCCCGGTATCGCCACGCAGCTCGGCCCCGTAAGCGCGGTGTTTCTGCGCCTGATCCGCTCCATTGTCGCGCCGCTGATCTTCGCCACTTTGGTGGCGGGCATCGCGGGCAGCGGCGCCGCGAAGAACATGGGCCGCATCGGCGGCAAGGCGATCCTGTATTTTGAAATCGTTACCACGCTGGCTTTGTTCTTGGGATTGGCAGCGGTAAATCTGGTCAGGCCGGGAGTGGGCGTTCCTATTTCTCAAACGGCGGCTGCCAACGTTCCGCAGCCGGCCGCCTCCGTCAGCTCATTTGTGGAGCATATTGTTCCCGTCAGCTTGATCGACGCCATGGCGCGTAACGACGTGCTGCAGGTAGTGGTATTCGCTTTCCTCTTCGGCGCGGCCTGCGCCGGCATCGGCGCTAAGGCCGCGCCTGTCGTCGCGTTTTGCGGATCGCTGGCCGAGGTAATGTTCCGCTACACCAAATATGTGATGTATCTGGCGCCCTTCGGCGTGGGCGCGGCCATCGCCGTTACCGTCGGCTCGAAGGGCATCGGAGTCCTGTTCGGGTTGAGTAAGCTGATTCTCACGATGTACGGTTCCGCGGCGCTCTGCGTCGCGCTGGTGCTATGGCCCGCGATTCCCCTATTCCGCATTCCCGCCGGGAAGTTCTATCGCGCCGTCCGCGAGCCGGTAATGATTGCTTTCTCCACGGCATCGAGCGAAGCCGCGCTGCCGCTCGCGCTCGAAAATATGGAGCGGTTCGGCGTACCCAAGCACATCGTCGGCTTTGTGATACCGACCGGCTATAGTTTCAACCTGGTGGGCAGCACGTTGTATTTGTCGCTGGCTTCCATTTTTGTGGCGCAAGCCGCGGGGGTGCATCTATCGTTAGGCGAACAACTGCTGATGATGCTCACGCTAATGCTCACCAGCAAAGGCGTTGCTGGAATTCCGCGCGCCGCGCTTGTGATTCTCTCGGGCACTCTCACCACATTCCATCTGCCGCTGGAAGGCGCCGCCGTTCTGCTCGGCGTAGATGCGCTGCTGGATATGGCCCGCACCGCGATCAATGTGCTTGGCAACTGCCTCGCAAGCGCCGTGGTGGCGCGTTGGGAAGGATATAAATTGACGGGCGATGCGGTGACGTAAACCATATTCTTGCCGCGCTCGGCCACGCGAACGCAGGGCTCGGCGCCATCAGCCCAGGCCAGCGGGCATGGCCGTGAGTGTCACGGAAAGGGCCGAAATCCTGGGCCCACTCAGAGCGGCAATCACTGAGCCGGCTCGATGCCGATTCGGCCGTTCACCGCATTCCGCAGCCGTTGCTTACATCCCGGATACTTCTCAGTCGTTGGACGGAGACGTGATCCAGTAGGAATTGAATCTGGTCGAATTCTCCAGCGAGACACGGCATCGGTAATTGCTTCCAGGGTTCGCGTCTGCTCGCTTGGATGCGCACGGCCGGCATGAGCGCAGGACTCTGGCCGACGCGCGATCGTTCATGACGGTGACCTCGCCCTATAGACTTGGCGTCGACGATAGCGAGCTTAGCCTTCCCACGCCGTTGTATACTGCCCCCATGGCGGCGAGGATTCTCACGAGCGGTTCCTACATCATGACGCGAGTGTCGCGGACGGCATGGGTGCTTGCTGTTTCGAGCATACTGGCATCAGCTTTCACGGCAACGGCGCAGATCAATCCCGATCTTTATGCGGGCCTCAACTGGCGAAACGTTGGGCCTTTCCATGGCGGACGAATCTCCTCCGTCACCGGCGCCATAGGCCAACCGGGCACGTTCTATGCAGGCACGCCGCTGGGCGGTATCTGGAAAACCACCAGCGCCGGCGTCACCTGGTTCCCCGTCTTCGACCAGGAGAAGAGCGTCGATAGTGTGGGAGCCATCCAGGTCGCTCCCTCCAATCCCGATATCGTGTATGCAGGCGCCGGCGATCCCATTCAGGGCAGCCTCGGCAACGGCATGTGGAAGTCGACCGATGCCGGCAAGACATGGCAGCACATTGGCCTCGAAGACACGGTGAAGATCACCAACATCGTTGTCGATCCCGCCGATCCTAACCTGGTGCTTGTCTCCGCGCTCGGCGATACCATCCGCCACGGCGGCGGCATCTACCGCTCCAACGATGGCGGGCACACCTGGACGAACGTCCTCAAGCCCGCCGACTATGACGGCGCGCGCGATATCGAGTCCGCATACGACGACCCCAGTGTGATGCTGGCCGCCACGCAGGGAACCGGCGGCGCCGGGGGCGGCGGCGGCTTCGGCGCCGGTCGCGGGGCGAAAAGCAAGCCGCCCCTGGTGTTCAAGTCCACGGATGAGGGCAAGACCTGGACCGAGATCAAGATTCCGCCGTTCCCGGGCCGCGTTTCGGTCGCCGTCGCCATGCACACCAACGGCCAGCGCATGTACATCGTCGGCAATAGCGTGGAACGTGGCTCGGGACTTTACCGCTCCGATGATGGTGGCGCCACCTGGCAGCACATGGCCGCGAAGGACGCGCGGATCAGCAACGGCCAGGGCGCTTATAGCAGCGGCGTGTTCGTGGACTCGAAGAATCCGGACATTGTGTACACCATGAGCACCGCGATGTACCGCTCGACCGATGGCGGCGCCGCCTTTGAGCCCTTCAAGGGCGCGCCCGGCGGCGAGGACTACCACAAGCTCTGGATCGACCCCACGAACGGCCACCGCATGCTGGTCGGCTCCGACCAGGGCGCGAGCGTCAGCCTTGACGACGGCCGCACCTGGAGCCTCTGGTACACCGAGGTCATTTCGCAGATCTACCACGTAGCCACCGACAGCGCATATCCCTATCACATCATGGGTGCGCAGCAGGACACCGGCGCCGTAATGATCTCGAGCCGCGGTAACTGGGGACAAGTGAACTTCACTGACTGGAGCCCGGTGCCGTCGTCTGAATTCGGCGTCGATACGCCCGATCCTAAAAATCCAAATATCATCTATGGCGTCGGATATGGTCCGGGAGGCGGCGGCAGCGGCCTCATCAAGATTGATATGACCACCGGCCAGTGGGAGAACGTCGCGCCGAACTTCGGAGCTGATACAGACAAATACCACGCCGGACGCGATTTCGAGAAAAAATTCGACGTCGCGTTCGATCCGAACGCTCTCTACGTTGCCTACCAGTGCCTTCTGGTCTCGCGCGACGGCGCCCATTCCTTTACCGCCGCGAGCCCCGATCTGACCACGCCCAAGGGCAAGCCCCAGGTGGCCTGCGGCACTGCGCCGCCGGAGCCGCCGCCGCCCCCACAGCCTCCGCAGCCGAACCCCACGCCGCCGGGAGCGCAGGCACAACCGGAGGCGCAATCACCGAGGCCGGGCGCCGGACCGGCCACACCCTCGATCAGCGAATTCTCCATATCTAGGGTCAAACGCGGCGTCATCTGGACGGTCAGCAGCAACGGACAGATCTACAACACCCTGGATCAGGGCAAATCCTGGACGAACGTCACCAACATCGCCGACCTTCCGCCCCACACCAATTTCAATACGATAGAGGCAGGCCACGACGTCAATACCGCGTTCCTCGCCGCTCGCATTGCCCCCGAGCGCGGCCAAACTTTGCCCCACGACGAGAACCCCGACGTGCCGCTCATCTGGCGCACCACCGACGCGGGAAAGACCTGGACCAGCATCGTCAACGGCCTGCCCCGCGACGAGCGCACCGGAAGCTGGATCAACAGTCTGCGGGTCGATCCCGAGCAGCCGGGCTTGCTCTTCGCCGGATCCGAGACCACGGTGTATGTCAGCTTCGATAACGGCGATCACTGGCAGTCGCTGCGCCAGAACCTGCCCAGCACCTCTATCCGCGACCTCGACGTCCACACCGATCACCACGAGAATGACCTGGTGATCTGCACCTACGGTCGCGGCTTCTGGGTTCTCGACGACATCACGCCGCTGCGCCAGATCGCGGCCAACGCTCAGGCCATCGGCGCATCGCCCGTGTATCTCTTCAAGCCCGAGGAGGCGATTCGCGCACGCATCAACAGCAACTGGGATCAGCCGTTCTCCATCGAAATGCCCCATGCGCCCAATGTGGCTTACGGCGCGATTGTGGATTACTACCTCAGCCGCCAGCCGAGCGGGCCCATCCAACTCCAGGTCTTCGATTCGAAGGGCAATCTGGTCCGCACCATGTCCAGCACCCTGCCGCCGCCCATCGAGGGCGCGGCATATCCCCACTACTGGCTGGCCGCTCCCGAAACTCGCGTCCTCTCGACGCATGTTGGTCTCAACCGCGTCAACTGGAACCTGCAGTATGACGACCCGCCCGCCCTGCGGCACGACCTCGAGAATCAGATGAACATGGTAGAGGGCTCCACCACCCCCGGTCCGCATGGGCCGCAGGTGATTCCCGGCGTTTATACGCTCAAGCTGACCGTAGACGGCCAGGTCTATACGCGCGAGGTCACCGTCATGAACGATCCGCGCGCCGGCGAGAGTCCCGCGCTCATGGCCGCCCTGCGCAGCCAGAACAAGCTCACTCTTCTTTCCGTGCAAGGGATGGAGCATAGCTTCGAAGGCCATGAGGAAGTGAATGCGGTGAACGACCAGCTTGCAACCCTGATGAAGGGCAACCTGCCCGCCGACGTGACCACGCAGGCCAAAACACTGGAGGCCAGTCTGACCAAAATTGGCGGCGTCATGCCGGCCGGTTTCGGAGGCGGTGGGCCTGGTCGGCGTCAGTCTGCCGATCCCAAGGCGCTGCAATCGTTCTTCGAACTGAACAACGCATTCAACACCATGGTCAGCATGATGCAGGTCGGCCTCGACATGGCGCCCACCCCCACCCAGATCGCCACCTGGCAGAAAAACTGCACCGACCTGAACCGTACCACCACTGCCTGGGAGGACGCCCGGAAAGAGATCACCGGCTTCAATGCGATGTTGGTCAAAAACAACCTGCAGGAGATGAAGGTCGCCCCCGCCAAGCTCACCGTTTCGGCCTGCAGCTTTATGCCCTAACCAGCCAGGAGACAAAGAAGTAACTTCACCTTCCTCTCGATGGTGTGGAGACGATCATTCCGGAGGCTCGAAAGCGGTCGAGATGGGTTCAGACCTCGACCCGCTTTCGCTGTCTGCAGATGGAAAAGCCAGCTCCGTTTATTTTGCGTCCTTCATCCAAATCTCCCGCGACTCTTCCTGCTTCAGTCCGACATTGCCAAATCGGCGGCGCGCTTCAGCCCGGGCGCGCTCCGCTGCTATACCGTCTGCTTGCAGTTGCGCGGCTTTTTCCGCAGGTGGAGGTCATTTCCTCACGCAGCGCCCTCGCTGCGCTTCGCACTTTGTTTCCAATACCTCAGCCGCCGTAACATATCCGTCACTCCGCTCGCATTACGCGCGCGATCGCCAGGTGAGTTTGGCGTACTTCCGGGTTTCAGCCGCTAGCTGTTTGCGGCCGGCTCGCGTGATCTTGTAGATCCTCGCCCGCCGCTTATTCGGCCTCACGCCCCAGACACCCTCGATCCAGCCGTTTAGTTCAGTAGCTGAAGAGCGGGGTACAGCGAGCCCTCCTCGACCAGGAGCTCATTGTCTGACGATTGTTGAATGAACTGGACTATGCCGTATCCATGGAGGTCGCGCCGTGACAGGGTCCGCAGAATCAACATGTCCAGTGAACCGGGAACGAATACGTCGAAATCCAGAACCTTGGCCTGCCCCTCTTTGGAGACCAGGATGTTTGCCGGTTTGAGGTCACGGTGGATGAAACCGGCCGCGTGCGCCGCCGCCACGTCATCCGCGATCTGCACCGCCAGATGGATGAGCAGGCGGATAGGCTCGGCCGGAATTGGAAGCGGTCGCGACCATCCCCAGCTCTGTGATCAGGTAATTCTCGCCACATCGAATCGCGACGTGCGGATGCCTGAGCGCCGCCACCGCCTTGGCTTCTGTTTGAAGCGGAACGGTCACCTACGGCGGCAGCAGTTTTAGAGCTACGTTTCGATCCAGGCGGGAGTCGCGCGCCCTGTAGACCTCACCCATGCCACCAGCTCCGATTGTTTTCAAAATTTCGTACGGTCGCAGTAGGGTTCCGGGTGAAAGGGGCATACGAACCGATTAAACCAGTTCACGCGATCCGGGAAAACAAGTTGGAAACGGCCGGCGCGGGAGGAAACTCCGCCCCCGGCAACCACATGAGCGGAGTCACAGATGCCGGGTAGCTGACGCGAGCTACGGAAGCACGGCCACCCTCAGTTTCAACCTGGTGGGCACCACGTTGTATTTGTCGCTGGCTTCCATTTTGTGGCGCAGTTGCGGGGGTTCATTCGCGTTTGGCTTCGTTTGTTCGTCCCCCCTCAGGCGCCCATTCGCCCCCCCGAATCATCCATTCCCTGGGTAATCTTGACTAGAAAGTACAGATTAGCTAATGTGGTATTAGACCAACAGTTTACGAGGATCAGCCTGTGAGCAGCTCCACCAATACTATCGAAACTTTCGCGAACCAGGAATACAAGTGGGGGTTCGTCAGCGACATCGAGTCCGAATCCATTCCCCGCGGCCTGAGTGAAGACGTCGTCCGCCTGATTTCCGCCAAAAAGCACGAGCCGGAATGGCTCACCGAATGGCGCCTTAAGGCCTATCGCCACTGGCTCTCCATGAAAGAGCCGCTTTGGGCCAATGTCCGCTACCCCGCCATCGATTACCAGGACATGATTTACTACGCCGCGCCCAAGTCCAAAAAGGACGCGCCCAAGAGCCTCGACGAGGTCGATCCCGAACTGCTCAAGACCTATGAAAAGCTCGGCATTCCGCTCAAAGAGCGCGAGCTGCTCGCCGGCGTCGCCGTCGACGCCGTATTCGACAGCGTCTCGGTCGCCACCACCTTCAAGGAAAAGCTGAAGGATATGGGCATCATCTTCGGCTCGTTCTCCGAAGCCGTGCAGGAGCACCCGGAACTGGTCAAGCAGTATCTCGGCTCCGTCGTCCCCACCACCGACAACTTTTTCGCCGCTCTCAATTCCGCCGTCTTCAGCGACGGGTCGTTCTGCTACATCCCCAAGGGCGTCCGCTGCCCCATGGAGCTCTCCACCTATTTCCGCATCAACGCCAAGGACACCGGCCAGTTCGAACGGACCCTGATCATCGCCGACGAAGGCGCGTACGTTTCTTACCTCGAAGGCTGCACCGCGCCCATGCGCGACACCAATCAGTTGCATGCCGCCGTGGTGGAACTGGTGGCGCTCGATAACGCGCAGATCAAATACTCCACCGTGCAGAATTGGTATCCCGGCGATAAAGAAGGCAAGGGCGGCATCTACAATTTCGTCACCAAGCGCGGCGCTTGCCGCGGCGTCAACTCCAAAATTTCGTGGACGCAGGTCGAGACCGGCTCCGCCATCACCTGGAAATATCCGAGCTGTCTGCTGATTGGCGATAACTCCGTCGGCGAGTTTTACTCCGTGGCGCTGACCAACAATTATCAGCAGGCCGATACCGGCACCAAGATGATTCACATCGGCAAGAACACCACCTCCACCATCGTCTCCAAAGGCATCTCGGCGGGCCACGGGCAGAACACCTATCGCGGCGCGGTCAAGATTTTGAAATCGGCCCACGGCGCGCGCAACTATTCGCAATGCGATTCCATGCTGCTGGGCGATAAGTGCGGCGCGCACACCTTTCCCTATCTCGAAGTGAAAAACACGTCCTCGCAGGTGGAGCATGAAGCCTCCACTTCCAAGATCGGCGAAGATCAGATTTTCTACTGCCGCCAGCGCGGCATTTCCTCGGAAGACGCGGTGTCGATGATCGTGCACGGCTTCTGCAAGGAAGTCTTCCGTGAGCTGCCGATGGAATTTGCCGTGGAAGCCCAGAAATTGCTCGGAGTCAGTTTGGAAGGAAGTGTTGGATAACGAACGATGGCATTACTCGAAATCAAAAATCTACACGCCAAGGTTGGCGATCGCGAAATTCTCAAAGGCATCGATCTCACCGTCGATGCCGGCGAAGTACACGCCATCATGGGCCCGAACGGGTCCGGCAAAAGCACGTCTGGCGCAGGTCCTGGCCGGACGCGAATTGTATGTCGTGACCGAAGGCTCGGTGACCTACGACGGCAAAGACCTGCTGGAACTCGACCCCGAAGAGCGCGCGCAAGCGGGCATTTTTCTCGCCTTCCAATACCCGGTGGAGATCCCCGGCGTCAGCAACATGTATTTTCTCAAGGCCGCGCTGAACGCGGTGCGCAAGGGCGCGGGCCAGCCGGAGCTGGACGCGATGGATTTCCTCACCCTGGTCCGCGACAAGATGACGGCCATGAAGATGGATCAGGCGCTGCTCAATCGCCCCGTCAACACCGGCTTTTCCGGCGGCGAAAAAAAGCGCAACGAAATTTTCCAGATGGCCGTGCTCGAACCGCGCCTGGCGATCCTCGATGAGACCGATTCCGGGCCTCGATATCGACGCGCTGAAACTCGTCGCCGCGGGCGTCAACGCCATGCGCTCGCCGCAGCGGGCCATGGTAGTCGTAACCCACTATCAGCGCTTGCTTAGCGAGATCGTTCCCGATTTCGTCCATGTGCTTTCCGAAGGTCGCATCGTAAAATCGGGCGGCAAGGAATTGGCTCTCGAACTCGAAGCCGGCGGATACGCCGCACTCGGAATTCAAGACGAAGCGGAGGCGGTTGCTCGCGTATGACGGCCGTCGCGGAACAAACCGGCGCATGGCTGGCGGAGTTCACCAATCAGCCCAAAGCGGAGCCGTGGATTCAGAAGCTGCGCGAGGACGCCTTCGAGCGATTCATGCAGCTCGGCTTTCCCACCACCCGCAATGAAGAGTGGCGCTTCACCAACGTCGCGCCCATCGCGCGCGGCAAATTCGACGTGCAGCCCTCCGCCGCGTGCAACATCCCCGAAGAAGCCAAGCCGTACCTCGCCCAACATGCCGATTTCAAAGAACACGCGTTTGTCGCGTTGAACACGGCTTTCCTGCAAGAGGTACAGCTTCATGCGCGTGCCCCGCGGCAAGGTTCTCGAACAGCCGATCGAATTGACCTTCCGCTGCCATCCAGCCCACGCGCAGCATCCCCGCGCATTGATCGTCGTGGGCGCGGGCGCGCAGTGTACCATTATCGAAACCTACGAAGGCGAGGGCGCCCACTTCACCAACGCCGTCACCGAGTTCGTAGTTGGCGATGGCGCCGTGGTCGATCATTACAAGGTCCAGCGCGAATCGCTCGAAGCCTTCCATGTCGCCACCATGCAGGCCACCGTCGGCCGCAGCGCCAACTTCTCCTCGCATAACATTTCGCTGGGCGGCGCCTGGTGCGCAACGATGCCAACGCCACGCTTTCCGAAGGCACGGAAGCCACGCTCAACGGCCTCTACATCGTCAACGGAACGCAGCACATCGACAACCACACCATTCTCGATCACGCCAAGCCGCACGGCGCCAGCCACGAGATGTATAAAGGCATCCTCGACGGCCGCGCCACCGCCGTTTTCAACGGCCGCATCATCGTCCGCAAAGACGCGCAGAAGACCGATTCCAAGCAGACCAACAAGAATCTGGTCCTTTCCGACAATGCCGTAATCAACACCAAGCCCGAGCTGCAAATCCATGCCGACGACGTCCGCTGCACCCACGGCGCCACCATCGGCCAGCTCGATTCCGAAGCCCTGTTCTACCTGCAATCGCGCGGCATCCCGAAGAGCGAGGCCCGCAGCCTGCTTACCTACGCCTTCGCGCAGGACATCCTCGACCGCATCAAAGTGCAGTCGCTGCGCGAATCCCTGGAGCGCCTGCTCTTCGAGAAACTCCATGCATAACATCAGCCTTTAAGTGAACCTCTGCACCGAACTCTGCGCCTCAGCGTCTCTGCGTCAAAATGCCTGCTCGGAGCACCCAATGACCGCCATCTCCCTCCAAGCCCCGTTCGACGTCCAAAAACTCCGCGAAGACTTCCCGGTCCTCAAGCAGACCATCCACGGCAAGCCGCTGATTTACCTCGATAACGCCGCCACCGCGCAAAAGCCGCACAGCCGTCATCGATGCCATCGTCAAATTCTACGAAGTCGATTGCGCCAACATCCACCGCGGCGTGCATGAGCTCAGCCAGCGGTCCACCAAGACTTACGAGCTCACCCGCACCAAAGTAAAGAAGTTCCTCAACGCCCGCCACGCACACGAAATTATCTTCGTTCGCGGAACCACCGAAGGCATCAACCTGGTCGACCCAGACCTGGGGCCGCAAGAACGTCAAGGCCGGCGACGAGATCGTCATCGCGGGCCTGGAGCACCACTCCAACATCGTGCCCTGGCAGATGCTGTGCGAGGAAACCGGCGCGCATCTCCGCGTCATCCCCATTGACGATCGCGGCGACCTGCTCCTCGACGAATACGCGAAGCTGCTCAACCCGCGCACCCGCATGGTCGCCATCGGCCACGTCTCCAACGCCCTCGGCACCATCAACCCCGTGCGGCAAATCGTCGAAATGGCGCACGCCGCCGGCGCTCTGACGCTGGTCGATGGCGCGCAAGCCGTCCCGCACATGAAAGTGGACGTGCAGGCGCTCGACGCCGATTTCTACGCCTTCTCCGGCCACAAACTTTTCGGCCCCACCGGCATCGGCGTGCTCTATGGCAAGACCGATCTGCTCAATGCCATGCCCCCGTATCAGGGCGGCGGCGACATGATCCGCACCGTGACCTTCGAGAAGACCACCTACAACGATCTGCCCTATAAGTTCGAAGCCGGCACGCCCGATATCGCCGGCGGCATCGGCCTGGGCGCCGCCGTCGATTACGTCAACCATGTCGGCATCGATAAGATCGCCGCCTATGAGCACGAGCTGCTGCTCTACGGCACGGAAGCCGTCTCGCGCATCCCCGGCCTGCGCATCGTCGGAACCGCGCGCGAAAAGGCCGCCGTGATTTCGTTCGTCATCGAAGGCATTCACCCGCACGATATCGGCACCGTGCTCGACAAAATGGGCATCGCCGTCCGCACCGGCCATCATTGCGCCCAGCCGGTGATGGACCGTTACTAGCATACCCGCCACCACGCGCGCCTCGTTCGCGTTTTACAACACCATGGCGGAGATCGATGCGCTGGTGGCCGGGCTGCATCAAGTGAAGGAGATTTTCTCCTAATGGTAGACGATCTTTATCAGGAAACCATTCTCGACCACAGCAAGCGTCCGCGGAATTTCCACTCCATGGACGATGCCAACCGCCAGGCGGAAGGCTACAATCCGCTGTGCGGCGACAAGCTGAAGCTGTTCCTGCGCGTGGAAGACGACATCGTCAAGGAAGCCAGCTTCATCGGCGCCGGTTGCGCCATCTCCACCGCCTCCGCGTCGCTGATGACCGAAAGCCTGAAGGGCAAGACCCGCGCGCAAGCGCTCAACTTGCTCGACGAGTTTCACGACTTGCTCACCACCGATGCCGCGGCCGCCAAAGACCTCGGCAAGCTGGTGGTGTTCTGCGGCGTGCGCGAATATCCCGCGCGCGTCAAGTGCGCCACCCTGGCGTGGCACACCTTGCGATCCGCGCTCGAAAGCAACCTACGGGCAACGATACGGGCGAGACGGTGAGCACCGAATGAGCCTGCGCGAAGACATCGTCGCCGCGTTGAAGAAGGTCTACGACCCGGAGATGCCGGTCAACATCTATGAGCTCGGTCTCATCTACAATCTCGCCGTTGACGATGCCGGCCGCGCCGCTATCCGCATGACGCTAACCGCGCCCAACTGTCCCGTTGCCGGAACTCATGCCCGGAGAAGTCGAGCGCGCCGTGCGCGCCGTCCCCGGCGTCTACGGACGTCAAACTCGAATTGACCTTCGATCCGCCGTGGTCGAAAGACCGCATGTCCGAAGCCGCGAAACTCGCTCTGGGCATCGAAGACATTATTCCGATCGCGAGGCTGAGCGTTGAAACAAGGTCCGATGAAGTTAAGCTCCAACGAAGAATACGGCCTGCGCTGCATGGTGCGCCTGGCCTACGCCAATCAGGGCCTCACCATCCCCGAAATGAGCCAGGCCGAAGGCGTCTCCCCCGCCTATACCGCCAAGCTGCTGCGCGTGCTGCGCAAGGGCGGTTTCGTCAAAGCCGCGCGCGGCAAGGAAGGCGGCTACACGCTGGCGCGTCCGGCCGGAGAGATCGTGATTGGCGACGTGATGAATGCGCTCGGCGGCCGTCTTTTCGAAAGCGATTTCTGCGAAAGCCACGCCGGCTCCGCAGCCGTTTGCGCGCGCTCGGTGGATTGTTCCGTGCGGTCGTTCTGGCGCGCCGTGCAGGTGGCGGTCGACCAGGTGTTGAGCAAAGCCACCCTGCGCGACCTGCTGCAGAACGAAGCCGAGATGAACTCCTGGGTGCGAACGCTCCCCGGCACAAGCAACGCGCGCGTCTTGCAGTAATTCCGCCTGGCCGCCGAACCCGGCCGCCATCGCAATTCCGAATATCCAGTTAGCTTTCATAATTCCCTCTCCGATCGGTAAGCGGAATCGGTAGGCGAAAACACGGGCTACAAAGTTGGGCCGCTACAAGATGGTTAGGATGATGGCAGCTTACTTAGGCGCTACTTGCGGTTCAATTCGGCCTGCCAGTTCTCCATCAGTATGATCGAGCGGCTCTGGTCCCCAACCGGCCTCGGAATAACGAACCTCCGGCCATCCGGCATGGGAGCGAACGACTGCATTTTGAAGCGCCGTCCGGTCTCGTTCGAGAAGAGCTTCACGGGCCGTCCCTCAATGCGGAAAGCGCCGGTTGCGGATACCTTAAGCGACATCAGATTCTCGCCTGCCACATAAAACAACTCATCGCCGCGCGGGCTCCAGCGAGGAGACTGCCCGCCTTCGGTGGACGCCTGCCATTTGCCGCCGCCGCTTGGGAAAGTTCGTACGTATATCTCGAGGCGACCGGTCTCGTCGGACTGATACGCGAGGAAGCGTCCGGATGGGTCGATCTCCGGCTGAAACTCGGAGGAGGGTGTATTCACAATGTCTTCGATTGCCCCGGAGCTCCTCGTGACCGCAAAGATATCGACCTGGTTTCCTCGTTTTTGCGCGGCATAAACCACCTTGTCCATATCGCGCGACCAGTCCCAGTCCGGCCCCGGCACGGCGACGGACGCCTCTGGCGCGGAACTGGAATCCGCGCGCTGAATGTAGAGATGCGCTCCATCAATGCCGGCCCGCCGCCCTATGAACCCAAGCAACTTCCCATCCGCGGACCATCGGGGCGCATCCGCATTAATGACATCGTTTATCAGACGCATGGTGGTATCCGCGGACGTATCGTAAATCCACAGGCTATGACCCGACTGGAACGCGATATGCCGGTTGTCGGACGACACCGCAATATTATCGGCGGCCGGCATCGGTTGACCTAAATCCCGAAGCACGCCGCCGGCACGGTCAACGATCGCCAACTGATCGTGGCCTTTGTCGATGCGAAGGTATACCAGCGATTCGTCGGCGCCCAGGCTCGGCATTTTACCCAGGCGATCGATCAGCGTGCCGCCGCCTCCAACGCCTCCGGCCGCGCTCATCGGCATCGCCTGCACTGGTCCGCTCGTAGCACCACGGGGCAGCCCGCTGACGTCCGCCGTTAGGAGGAAACCGGCCCCCGACCATGCGCCGCCTCCTTTGCCCGTCGTGCCGGTGCCCGCATCCCGGAATGCCTTTCCCTGTTTGGAAACGCGAATCCAATGTCCATCGCCATAAGGGTCTACATGGGTCCAAGTCAGGAAGTCGCCACCCGGTCCGATGAAGACAATTCCGTGGAAGTCATAGGTCTTGGTAGCGGAGCTATCCAGGATTCGCACCGTTTCGCCACCGTTGGCAGAAACGCTGAATATGCCGTCGGCATTCACCGCGAACACAATCACGCCATGCGGATCCCACGCGTTGGTCCATGCCACGCCCTGGACTGTGCCGGACGTCGTGCACACGAGTTGGCTTGGGCCGCCGCCGGCGCCAGTCTTGCGAATCTCATTGCGCCCCGTGTAACCGGCCCATTGATTATCGGGTGACCAGAACGTGGCCGATGCGCCATCGGAATCGGACACCTCCACAGGATTGATCTGTGAAAGATCGCGGATATACAGCTTGGCGCCGGAGACGAATGCGATCTTCTTACCATCCGGCGAAATCGAGGGACTGTCCACGCTCTCGCCGGATGCGACCATCAGTTTCCGGTAGGGCAACGGAGCAGCCGGACGGCGCGCCAGCCAGAACGTACCCACGGCTGCGAGCAAAGCGCAGCCGATGGCTATGCCGATCCATCGCGGCCGCTGCGGAACTGCGGCGGCTTCCGCGGGCGATCCCTCGAGTATCCAGCGCAGCTCGGCTTGCAGATCTCGCGCCGTCTGCCAGCGGTCGTCCGGATCCTTGGCCAGACAGCGCCGCACCACCCAGTCGAGGGCAGCGGGGATTTGGGAATCGAGCGTCCGCGGCGGTGGAGGGTCGGTAGTCAGGATGGCCGAGACTACCGACGCCATGTTCTCGCCGCCAAATGCGCGCCGGCCCGTGAGCATCTCATAGAGCACGGCGCCGAACGAGAAGATGTCGCTGCGCGGCCCAGCGTCCTTACCTTGCACCTGTTCCGGCGACATGTAGTGCAGCGTTCCCAGAATCGTCCCCTCGCCGGTTAGACAGGTCTGAGTTTCATCGCTCGGCGCCACTGCCATTTTGGCCAGCCCGAAATCCAGCAGCTTTATCCCAGCCTTGGTCACCAGAATGTTCGCCGGTTTCAGGTCGCGATGGACAATATCTTTGCGGTGCGCCGCGTCCAGCGCCTCGGCAATCTGCACGGCATAACGGAGGGCATCTTGGACCGGCAGAGGGCCTTTCAAGGGATGGCCGTCCACGAGTTCCATTACCAGGTAATTGGGGCCAATATCGTAGAGGGTGCAGATATGGGGATGATTCAGGGCCGCGATAGCGTGTGCCTCGCGCTCGAAGCGTCCGCTGAACCGCATCGAGGAAACCTTGATGGCCACGGTACGGTTCAGACGCGCGTCGCGGGCCTTGTAAACCGCGCCCATACCCCCTGCGCCGAGCCGTGCCAGGATCCGGTACGGGCCAAGCTGCGTGCCGGGTTGGAGACTGCTGTCGTCCCGGTTCTGCCACAGAGGCTCATCGAGCACGCCTTCGGCGGATTGATGCAGTAGCGATTCCACTTCGCGCCGAAGATCTTCGTCCCCGCCGGAAGCTTGATCCAGAAAGGCAACACGCTGGTCCGGCGCGCGGTTCAGAGCGGAGTGGTACAGCCGTTCGATCTCATGCCATCGTTCCGGAGCCATACAAGATCGTTGGAATTATAGCACCGGCGCTTCAGTCATTCCGTCGCCGTGCCCGTCGCACGCTTCATCCGGCTGACGATGCCGAGATGGATCATCTCTACATCTTCGGCGGCAAAAGCCAGCGGGTGACATTCCATCCGCCGCATGTCCCTCAGCTCCCAATGAGCCTTCATCATGCCCCCGTTCGAGTGCCGGCTTACGCCTTCGAGCACGTGGGTGATCTCATGCGCCAGAACGTGAGCCAGCAGCGACGTTACGCCCTCGCCGTCGAGGCTGCCCGCGATGCGATCCATAAAGAGGTGGATGCAGGTCACGGATTCGGAATACGGCAGGGCATAAGCCAAGGCATCCTGCTTGAACGTGGCAGGAGCGGCGACGTCGAATTTGATTACGATGGGCGCGCCACAGCCCCCGTCCACCGTGTAGGCGGGAACGGCGCCGGCGCTCCAATGCACCTTGACGCCGATCTCGCGAAACATCGCCGCCGCCTTTATCTGCGCGCGCGGCAAGATGCCGCTTGGCATGATGACATCCACGTGGGCATAGAGCATTACGGTGCATTCTTGCGATTGGGAGCCCACCTTGGCGCTCGCTTGAGCGCTCAACCCGGCTGCCATCGCGACTCCGAATACCCAGTAAGCTTTCATAATTTCCTCTCTGCCGGTAAGCGGAATCGCAAGGCGAAAACTATAACGGGATATAATTTTGGACGATGACTTCCGGATCGCCGGTGGAAATCACGGGCCTGCTCAAAGCCTGGGCCGGCGGCGACCCGCATGCGCTGGATCGGCTGACGCCGCTGGTCTATTCGGAGCTGCGGCGCATGGCCCGGCGCTATATGGCCAAAGAGCGGCCGGAGAACAGTCTGCAGGCCACAGCGCTGGTCAATGAGGCGTTCCTTCGGCTGGTGGAAGCCGAAAACGTCGGCTGGCAGGACCGCGCGCACTTCTTCGCCGTTTCTGCGCAGATGATGCGGCGCATTCTGGTGGATGCGGCGCGGGCGCGCGGGTCTGAGAAGCGCGGCGGCGGCATCATGAGAGTCGATCTGAACGAATCCATCGACGCCATGCCGAACCGTGGCAGCGAACTGGTTGCGCTCGACGAAGCCCTGACGGCTCTGACCGAGATAGATCCGCGCAAGGCTAAGGTGGTGGAGTTGCGTTTCTTCGGCGGTTTGAGCGTGGAGGAGACCGCCGAAGTGCTGAAGATTTCATCCCAAAGCGTTATGCGCGATTGGCGCTTGGCGCGAGCCTGGCTGCTGCGCGAACTCAGGCGATAAGCATGATGCGCGAGCGTCGGATTCGCGCTCGCCCAGACGCACAAATCCGCTCCGTGGCTAACGTATTCCAGGAAGACCGCTCCCTTACGGTCACGGCTCCGTCAGAGCCGCGCGCGTCAGCAAGCGGTTTTCGCATACGGGACGGAATTTGCGAATCCATGTACTAAGTGCCTGATCTGCACGGCCGTGGTTAGGTTGCCGCTCAACAAACTGAACCTGTCCAAAACTCCGCGTTGCCTCCGCCACTTCGCGTCTCCGCGTTGAAGTTCCGATCTCCACATCTGCCACATACCCGCCGTCGGCGCGCCCGGACCTTCCACGCACGGCTGGTAAACTGAATTAGAGGGTGCGGTTCGGTTTCATAATAAAAGTTGGCGCGGCCGTCGCGCTGGTATTGCTGGAGGCCGCGTGCCATAGCGGTCCCAAGCCCTTGCCGGTGATCGGCGCCGCCTATGCCGGGCCTGCCGTTCTAAAAATCCGCAGCGATATTCCCACGCAGTCGCCTGTCGTCGCCACAGTTAATCATGGCGAGCGGCTGGAAATACTCCGGCGCCGCCGCACATTCTATTTCGTACGGACGGCTCACGGCGCCGAAGGATGGGCAGACGAAAGGCAACTGCTCGGTCCCGCCGACATGGCGAGCGTGAAGCAACTCGCGGCGGCGGCGGCGAAGTTGCCGTCCCAAGGCGCGGCCACGCCTCGCTACGGAGACCTGCGTATCTATACGCGACCGTCGCTCGAGTCGCCCAGCTTTATCACAGTTCAGGAAAAGCAGCGGATCGAAGTGTTAACACACGCCCTCGTACCCCGGGTCGCGCGCCAGCGGACGCCCTTGCTGCCCCCCACTCCCAAGAAGGAGCCGCCCAAAAGGAAGGCGAAGGCCTCAAGCTATCCCCCCATTCCCATGCCGGCGCCCCCAGCGCCGCCGCCGGACTGGGTAGCGCTCTCAAAAACCGACCCTCCGGACGATAATGAAGAGCCGGATAGCCCGGCCTCGCCGCCCCCTCCCTCCGACGATTGGAGCCTGGTTCGCACGGCCGGAGGAGAAACCGGATGGACCCTGACGCGCCGCCTGGATATGGCGATTCCCGACGAGGTCGCGCAGTATGCCGAAGGGCATCGCATTGTGTCGTACTTCTCCTTGGGGACCATCCTCGATGGCGACCTCAAGAAAGATATCTGGCTGTGGACTACCGTGGCCGACGGCCCGCATCCGTATGATTTCGACAGCCTGCGAGTCTTCACCTGGAGCTTGCGCCATCACCGCTATGAGACCGCCTATATCGAGCGCAACCTGATCGGATTTGAACCTGTTTTGCTGGAGCAGGTCGACTTCGCAACCACCCGCAAAGCCGTAACCGAGAAATTCCCCGGGTTTTCAGTCTGTATCCAGAAAAAGGACGGCCAGCGTTATCGGCGGTTATACGCGCTTCTCACGAACGTCGTCCGCTCCGCCGGCGAAATGCCGTGCGAAGCGCCGCCTTCGGTGCAGGACCTGATCGCTCCCCAGCCGAAGCCGGAATCCGCGGCGGCCACGCCGGCTTCCGGACCGCCGCGGCAATCGCTCCTGGATCGTGCGGAAAAGCGGGTCCGCGCGTGGTTTGGGAAATAGCAATCGCGCGCACCCGCACGTTGCAGCGGCGTTGTGCTGTGTGTTATCTCTGAGTATAAAGCCGGACAACATCGAAACCAACGGCGCCGCCCGCCTCCCCTGAGTCGCGACGGTCAATCATAACTCTTCATAAGGATGGCACTCCGTGGAAGCTGTCAATCGCAAACTGATTCGTCCATCGCTCAACGAGATCAAAGAACAAATCGCGCCTCCGCGGCGGGCGCCGCAAGCGCAGAAGAAAGCGGCGCCCCCGATCAGACCAACGCCGAGAATTTTTACTACGTCAAGCAAATGCAGGCTAAGACCCCGATGGTATTCGTTTTGCGTGATGGCGAAACGCTCCACGGCGTAATCGAGTGGTACGACAAGTGCTGCCTGAAGGTGAATCGCACCGGCGCGCCCAATATTTTGCTCTACAAGCCCTGCATCAAATATATGTACAAGGAAGTGTAAAGCCGGTCACGCCTTAACCCGTCGACGGAGCGGCGCGCCTCATCGGGCGGTAAGATGAAATCATCCATGATCCCGCACGAAATGGTGACGACCGCTTTCGATCTCCCGGGCTTCCGCCTCAGGCGCAATCTCGGCGTAGTGCGTGGCATCGTGGTTCGGTCGCGCTCGCTTTTCGGAACCATTGGCGCGGGCTTGCAAACGCTGGTCGGAGGCAACATCACGCTGCTGACCAATCTTTGCGAGCAGACCCGCCAGCAAGCTTTCGATCTCATGGTTCAACACGCCGCCGCCCTCGGCGCCAACGCGGTCATCAGTGTGCGCTACGATGCCACTGAAGTGATGCAGGGCGTTACTGAAGTGCTCTGCTACGGGACCGCCGTACTGGCGGACCGGACCGACGCTTGAAGCTTCGTTTTGCCAAAGCCCACGGCGCGAAGAACGATTTTCTGCTGACGTGGCGCGCCGACACGCCCGAAGAGAACCTCCCGCAAATCGCGCAAGCCATCTGCGACCGCCATACCGGAATCGGCGGCGATGGCTGGATCGTGGTCGATCCTCCCGCCGGCGCGGACGCGGAAGGCGCCATCGAACTCTACAATTCCGATGGCAGCGCGGCCGAGATCTCCGGCAACGGAACGCGCTGCGCGGCGGCATTTCTCATCTGGCGCGGCTTCGCGCCCGGCCGCGTTCGCATCCGCACCGGCGCAGGCATCAAGACGCTGCGGCTGCTGCATCGCAGCGCGTTGCGATTCGAACTGGAGATGAATATGGGGCGCGCCCGCGTGATCGAATCGCGTTTCAACCTGCCGCTTTCTTCCGGCCCGCGCGATGTGACGCTGATTGATGTCGGCAACCCGCAATGCGCGGTACCGCTGCGGGATTTCGATTTCGATTGGCGGGCCGTGGGCGCGGAGATCGAATCGCATCCGCATTTTCCCAAGCGCACCAATGTGTCTTTCATCCGCAGCGTAGATGCAAACTCCATCGATGTCCGCTTCTACGAGCGCGGCGCGGGAGAGACCATGAGTTCCGGCACAGGATCGGCAGGTGCGGCCATCGCGGCGATTTCGCGCGGCATCGCTCAATCGCCAGTGCGAGTGCTGACACCCGCGGGACCGCTGCACGTCCGCTTGGAACACGGAGAAGTGTTTCTTACCGGACCGGCGGAGATTGTGGGCGAAGGCGAATTCTTCCTGTAGTTAATTAATTGGCTACCGGATCATCTGCGTGTGGCCGCCTTCGCGAAGCTCTCCGTACGAACCACTCCCGAACCTTCTCGAATGACCACCAGGCGGTCGGCGGCCACATTGGCGGCGCTTTCGCGCGCGCCATTGGGCCAACGGATTTCCACGTTCGCGGTGTTAGCCGATCCAAGCCCGAAGTGCAGCCTGCGGTCGTTGACCGACAGATACGACGATTGCGCCAGCACAGCCTGCGCCTGCTTCCGGCCGCCATAGGAAACTACTACCTGGGCGCCGATAGCGCTGCGATTCGAAGCCGTCCCCTCCAGCAGCACCTTAAGCCAGTGACCGGCGCCGGTCGCGTCGTTCCGCAGCAGCGATGGCGGTTCGTTCATGTTCACGATCAGAATGTCGACGTCGCCATCGTTATCGAAATCTCCGAATGCCACGCCGCGGCTGCAATGCGGTTCGGCGACGCCGGGTCCGGCCTCGGTCCGCAATTCTTCGAATTTCCCGCCGCCCAGATTGCGGAACACCACGCTGGGCGTTTTGTACGGAGCATCGGGTATGGCGCGTTCCACTTCGGGATACACCATGCCGGTGGCGAAAAATATATCGGCCAGACCATCATTGTCGAGGTCCGTAATCGCGGCGCCCCAGCCGACGAACCGGGTCTCGACGCCCAGCCCGGCGAGTAGCGTGACATCGCGGAAATAGCCCTTGCCGTCATTGCGGTAGAGGACCTCGGTATCGCCGCGAAAATGCGTTTTGAAGATATCAAGCGATCCGTCGCCGTTGAAATCTCCGATACCCAATCCCATTCCCGCCTGCTCCTGACCGTCCTCGCTCAGTGAGACGCCGCGTTCCAAACCTTGTTCGCTGAAGGTTCCGTCCCGATTGTTCCGGAAGAACAGGCTCGGCGATGTATCGCACGCGACGTAAATATCGGGCCAGCCATCGCCATCGAAATCGGCAGCCGCGGCCGTCAGCGCGTATCCGGGCTTGACCCCGGCGATCCCGGATTTCGCGCTCACGTCGCTGAACGTGCCGTCCCCGTTGTTGCGATACAGGCGGCACGGCTCCCGGGGCAGTCCCGCCGGCCCGCAGAAGACCGGAACGCCATTGTAGTTGCAGTCCTGGTCCTTCCCGCGAATCGGAACCTTGTCCAGGTCGAATGCGGCGTAGTGGGAGACGAACAGATCCAGCCTGCCGTCGCGATCGTAATCGATCCAGGTGCAGCCCGTACCGAAGCGGGTCCCGGGATGCAAGAGCCCCGCCTTCTCCGTCACATCCGAGAACGTGCCATCGCCGTTATTGTGAAAGAGCAGATTCTGGCCCCAGCAGGTGATAAAAACATCGTCGAAGCCGTCGTTGTCGTAGTCGCCCACCGTGATGCCGGTTGCCCATACGCTGCGGCCCAAGCCCGATTTCCGGGTGACATCCGTGAACGTGCCATCGCGATTATTGCGGTATAGCCGGATGATCGCTTCTTCGGGCGTGGATTGAAGACGGCGGCCTGTAAGCAGGATAATGTCCAGCCACCCGTCGTTGTCGTAATCGAGAAACGCCGCGCCGCATCCCATGGCTTCGAGCACATAATCGGTGTGCGCGGGGTTCCCGTAAATCACCGGGGCCCGCAGGCCCGCCTCCGCGGCCACATTCACGAAATGCGCATGGAACGGTTTGCCCGAAGGCTGCCCCATTGGCGTGGCGGCGACGCCGCGCGAGCTCATTCCGCGATTCTGCGCTCCGCGGGCGCGCCGTCCCAACAGGGCGAGTGGCCCGAGTGAGAGCGACAAGGCTTGGCGCCGCGTCATGAGATTTAAGCATACCCGCTACGAGCAGCGCCACAGGTTCATGCCATCGGTCCCCCGGTCCGCGCATAGCCAACCCATGCGCGCCCACCGCGCGAACCACTCTTGTACGGCGTCGCCCAGCGACTCCGTGGCGCCGGCGCTATCCTCCACCGTCGTTTCGACAGCTTCGCCAATCGGCAATCCCTTTTCCAGCGCGTCGAGCAGCCGGTATTCGTCCATATCCAGGCGCCGGTACCACACCGATTCTTCCGCGCGATATACGGCAAGTTGGATGGATTGCGGCTTTACGCGGCGGTATCGCCGGATAGCGCGATGCCGCTCTCTCTCCGCCACTGCATTGCTGGCCCTATCGTGCTCTTCCGATCGATCGTTCACCGCGATTCGCAAATCGTCCACGGGATATCTCAACTCGAGCAATTTCACATAGGGCTGCAAGCTCAGCCGTAACTCCGGACGTAATTCCAGCAGATCCTCCGGACCCAGCGGCTTGCGCTCCGGGCCGTCGAATGCTTCGATGTGCGCCCACTCCAGCCGCACCATATCGAGCGCCAGATCGAAGTGGCGCCCGGCGTACTCAGGGTGCTGACGCAGCCAATTTTCAAGTCCCTCGCCGAGATTGCGCAGCGTAAACGATTCCGAGGGCCGCGCCGTCAAATACGCGCGCGAAAGGCGGTTGAAGGCGCGCTGGCCGATGGCCGCGCAGAGTCCCGGGAAATCGTCGTAAAGGCAGTCCAGAATCCGGAACCAATAGCTGCGGCTGTAAATTTCCAGGCGCTCGGCAGGCGCCATCCGGCTGTTCGGCTTAACCAGAGCCTCGGCTTCGCTTCGCCATTTAGCCGCCATGCCGTCCGCCCCGGTCAAGGGCGCCATAATCGCCGCCGCCGCGCGCCTTTGCAATTCCTCCAGCTTCATACGGCTACCGGCGCGGGCAGATAGCGCTCGGCCTTGCGCGCCTCTGCCTGTACCTCGTCGAAGGATGGAATACGGTCGTCCCATTCCAGCAGCGTCGCGGTAGCGCCCGCGCGCGCGATGGCGTGCTCGTATAGCTTCCAGACCGGATCGATCACGGCATGATCGTGCGTGTCCAGAATATACTTCTCGTACTTGGAATGGCCCGCGACGTGAATCTGCGCCACTCGCTCCGGCGGCACGGAATTCAAATATTCGAATGCATCAAAGCCGTGATTCTGCGAGGAGACATAGATGTTGTTCACGTCCAGCAGAATGCCGCAATCGGCGCGCTCCACCACTTCATTCAGAAATTCCCATTCCGTCATCTCGGAAACGTGGAATTCGAGCATAACTGCTGACGTTTTCCACGGCGATGGGAATCTCCAGAAAATCGCGCGCTTCGCGGATCTTGCGCGCCGTCACCTCGGCCGCTTCGAACGTATATGGCATCGGCAGCAGATCGTGAGTATAGCGGCCATCCACGCTGCCCCAGCAGAGATGATCGCTCAGCCACGGCGTCTTGGTGCGCTTGGCCAGGCTCTTCAGCCGCCGCAGGTGCTCGCGGTTGAGCGGCCCAGCCGACCCGAAGTACATCGATACCCCGTGCTGCACCACCCGATAGCGCTCGAGTATCCGGTCGAGCGCCGCCAGCGGCCGCCCGCCCTCCACCATGAAGTTCTCGGAGATGATTTCGAACCAATCCACCACCGGCTGGCGCTCGAAGATATGCCGGTAGTGCGGAATACGCAGGCCGATGCCTACGCCATAATCGGTGAATCCATTAAAACGATTGGCAGACATACCGGGAGTTACAACGAGACGCTGAGGCGCGGAGGCCGGCGCGGAGAAACTTATATTTTTAAGTTCTTCTCTGCGTTTTATCTCCGCGTCTCAGCGCCTCTGCGTCGAAAATTCTTATTTGCCGTCGGTTGCGCAGCCGCCTTTACCCTTGCAGGAGTTCTTGCCCTTGCAACCATTGTCGCCGCCACTGCAGCCGCCGTTCCCTTTACAGGAATTTTTCCCGGCGCACGAATGCTTTTCCACTTTGGCAGTACTCTTCTTCGCGCTTTTTGCGGTGCTCTGGCTGCCCTTGTCCTGGGATGCCGGCTCAGCCGCGCGCGCCGTCGTTCCGCTGAGTAAACCGGTAAATGCAGCCGCTAGAATCAGTGAATTCTTCGAAATGTCCATGCTCGTCCTCTCTCAATTGGGTAATCGACTGCAATGGTCCCTGTGGAGCGATTGTACCAACCGCGCCGCGCCCTTAGTTCAGAGCAACGCCGTGCCGATGCTATAGAGCAGCACTGCGAACACTACCGCGGTGAACCACACGTACATGCGGTCGCGTTGAATTGCGAACGCCGCCAATGAGAAGATCACTCGCGCCACCGGCGTAGCGATCAACAGCAGTAATCCGATCTCAATCACAGCTTCGGGCCAAGACAAGGTATAGATTGCCGCCAACCCCGCATCTCCGGACGGAAGCGCCGGTAGTCCGGCACGGTTCGGCCACCTGAAGCGACGTAAGCTACGCCGCCAGCGAGCACCAGCAGGGCCGCTGAAATCACGCCAATGCGCAACAGCTTCGCAATGATGGCGTCCATGCGTTCATCGGTCATCAGATACGCCCCGTAATGCCGTTATAGATCATCTCGATCGCGAGTAAGCCGATGACTCCCGCGAATACCATTCGCAAAGGGCGAATGCCCGCGCCCATCAGCCGCCGCGCGCCCGCCAGCGAACCGGTAAGCACCCCCAGCATCACCGGCATCGCCAATCGCGGATCGATATAGCCGCGGCTCAGATAGATTCCCGCGCTCGCCGCCGCGGTAACGCCAATCATAAAGTTGCTGGTGGTGGTGGACACTTTGAACGGGATGCGCATGATTTGATCCATGGCGATGACTTTCATCGCGCCCGAGCCGATCCCTAGCAATCCGGAGAGCACTCCCGCGCCGAACATCAAGCTGAATCCCGCGGGGACGCGCTGTACGCGATACTGCACTTTCCCTTGCGGCCCAGGATAACTGCCATCGAGTTTCAGCCGGGCGGCGATCGGATCGGGCGTCAAATCGGTCCTCTCCACGCGTTGACGGAGCGAATGCCATGCGGAATAGAGCAGCACGGCGCCGAACACCATGGCCAGGCCGGAAGCCGGGACCACTGAGACCAGGTGCGCCCCCGCTACCGCGCCCAGCGTGGTAGCGATTTCCAGGAACATGCCCACGCGAATGTTAGAGAAGCCTTCCTTGACATACGCCGCCGCCGCGCCCGACGATGTCGCAATAACCGAAACCAGCGATGCGCCCATGGCGTAGTGAAGGTCCACGCCTAGCAGCAGCGTGAGCGCTGGCGTCACCACCACGCCGCCGCCCAGACCGGTGAGAGCGCCCAGAAACCCGGCGGCGGCCGAGATTCCAAAAACGATTCCGGAGAACTCCAGTGCGTCCATACCGTGCAGTATTAATGTAGGAGTTTCCGGAAATCGGAGGCATTGCCCCGGATTTGGTCTTCCCGTTCAACGATTAAAGATTGGCAGGCAACATCAATCCAGCCTTCGACAACGAGCGCTGCAGCATTCCCGCCGCGTGAATCTCACTGACTTCGCGGGCGATGGAAATCTCCGAGACCAGCATGTGCCGCGCCCGGTCCAGCATCTTCTTCTCGCGGAATGAAAGCGGCTTGTCGACGTGGATCTGCAGGAGACCCTTGAAGACTTCGGCGGCGCACAGCAGATCGCCGCTTTGCATTTTTTCCGTGTTCTCTTTAAAGCGGATCTTCCAATCGGGGTTGATTGCGCAACCCCCGTTCGACAGAAACGACAGGATGCGCGAGATTTCGCGATCTTTAGTGATCCGCCGCAGCCCGATATCGGCGGCGTTGGAAAATGGCACCATCACGGTCATTGCTTTGCAACCGAGACGCAGCAAATAAAACTTTTGGCAGTCCGCGCCAAAAGAGCGCATGCTGATGTTCTCAATTGTCCCAACTCCCTGGTTGGGATAGACAACCTTGTCGCCAATCTGAAATGTCATACGGTGACCCCCACAACCACCGATGTCAAGTGCTAGACGTTATGTACGTGTACAACATTGAATAGTACGCTTCTGAACTGTATCTGTCAAGAGTTTGTTAAGGGGAAAACACTAGTGGGCGCGGATTTCCAAAGAAAAGCAAATTTAATCGGCGTGCAAAGATAAGTTGAAGCGCTAGTCGCAAAGGCACACAATACACGTAGCAGAAGTGTTACTTCTGCAAAGGGGCCGAATGTCTCTGGCGGGTAAGCTAATCGCTCCCGCCGGCCGTGCGGACGTCTTCGGCGGCGGGGAGGCCCCGCTCTGCCAAGAGGAGTCTTCGCAGCGACCGCAAATCGTTTAAAATCCGCCGGCTGCTGGTGATGTGCAGATTGAGCTTGGCAAGGTTGTAAGCGACCAATAGGAGCGCCTGTTTGCGGCGGTCCGCGCCTTCATGATCGGCGCTCGCAACTTCGGCCTCCACATCGCGCCGGGCTTCTTGAAGGGCTTCGGCGAGAAGGGCCACGTACTCGTGCGATCCCTCAATATTGTCAAAGGGCGTTTCGGGCTGATAACTCACAAATACGCCTCCGGCCATTCGCTTTTCGCGTGCGGCCATTCTTAAAGATTTAGATTCATTCATTTTAGCTCAGCGGCTGGACCAATAGTCAACCCCCGGCTTAGATGGGGGTGAGTGGATTCGGTGCGCGATTTGACACTGACGATCGCGCC
The DNA here is from genome assembly GCA_963723015.1 of Bryobacterales bacterium. Classification (GTDB taxonomy): domain Bacteria; phylum Acidobacteriota; class Terriglobia; order Bryobacterales; family Bryobacteraceae; genus PALSA-243. The sequence goes on along the minus strand of CAVRPF010000009.1, from coordinate 293,076 downwards.
GCGCGGATATCCAACCTATATATCGGCCAAATTGGGCGGCCCGCGAAAGCGCAGCGCCTTGCCGCCGAACGCAAGCGCTTCAGGGAATTGCGACGGGTCCCAATCGGCAGGCAAAAGCACGCAAAACTGAAATCTGTACGTAAATCGTCAATTCGTTGTATGATTGCCCCATGCGTCGAACACTACCGATTTTTCTACTTGCCATTCCCCTCCTGCTATTAGCGGCAGCGCCGCCACAAGATCCGCCGCCACAGAATACGCCGCAAAAGAAAGGCGGCGGTACCCCGAAGAACCTCAAGGTTTTGAAACCCGAAGAGGTCCGCCCCGTCATGGGCGCCATGCGCGCTTCGTTGGGAGTGAACTGCGATTATTGCCATGTGCAGGACCGTTCGAGCGACGATAATCCAAAGAAGCTAATCGCCCGCCACATGATGGAAATGGTGAATCAGATCAACGCCAATTTTCCCGACGGCAAAGCGCACGTGTCTTGCTACACCTGTCATCGCGGCGCCACGATGCCGTTAATGGCGCCTGCGCCTGCGGCGACTGGCGGCGGCATATAAACCTGAAGGTGACACACGCGTTCATACCATTAGCGTTGCCACCACGTTGAACGCTTCTCCACGCGGGAGCAACGTGCCCTATGAGTGGGGACACGGCACGTTCAGAACAGGCACAAAGACGGCGCCCCAACCGCATCTCCCCAGGACTTCTGGTACTATGCCACATAGTATGAAGTTCTTCCGTTATTTATTTTTTGTCTTCGTCCCTCTCCTGCTCATCGCGCAGCAGGGCGATCCGCTTCTGCGCGATCTGCGGTTTCGTCTGATCGGTCCCTTCCGCGGCGGCCGCTCCGTCGCGGTGGCGGGCGTGCCTTCCGACCCCAAAACCTACTACTTCGGCGCCACCGGCGGCGGCGTCTGGAAGACCACCGACGCGGGCCTCAATTGGCAGCCCATATCGGACGGTTTCTTTAAGACCGGCTCGGTGGGCGCGATCGCTGTCGCCGCTTCCGATCCCAATACCATCTACGCCGGCATGGGCGAGGCCTGCGTGCGCGGCAATGCCTCCAATGGCGATGGCGTCTACAAATCCATCGACGCCGGCCGCACCTGGCGCAACGTCGGTCTTGAGCAGACCTATCAGATCGGCGCGGTTGTGGTCCATCCCCGAGAATCCGGATATCGTATACGTCGCCGCTCTCGGCCATCTCTGGGGACCCAATCCGGAGCGCGGCGTCTACCGTTCGACCGACGGCGGGCAAACCTGGAAACAGGTGCTCACGCGCGGCCCCGATGCGGGCGCGGCCGATATCGCCATGGACCCATCCAACCCGCGCGTGCTCTATGCGGCTTTCTGGCAAGTTAGCCGCAAGCCGTGGCGGCTCGATAGCGGCGGCCCGGGCAGCGGCATCTGGAAATCGAGCGACGGCGGCGACACCTGGCAGGATCTCTCGCACGCGCCCGGCCTGCCGCGCGGCGTTGAAGGGCCGCATTGGCGTCACCGTCTCCCCCGCCAATCCGGAGCGCGTATGGGCCATCGTGGAAGCCGCCGATGGCGGCGTGTTCCGCTCCGATAACGCCGGCCGCACCTGGACCAGGCTCAACACGGAAAACGATCTCCGCCAGCGCGCCTGGTATTACTCGCATATTTTCGCCGACCCCAAGAGCGCCGATACCGTCTACGTCAACAACGTTGGCATGTTCAAATCCATCGACGGCGGCCGCACCTTTCAGCAGATGCGCCCTCCGCACGGCGACAATCACGATCTGTGGATCGCGCCCGAGAACCCGGAGCGCATGATCCTCAGCAACGACGGCGGCGCGACCATCACTTCCGATGGCGGCCAGACCTGGTCCACCGAGGATAATCAACCCACCGCGCAGTTCTATCGCGTCGCGCTGGATGAAGATTTCCCCTATCACGTCTATGGCGCGCAGCAGGATAATTCCACCGTTCGCATCGCCAGTCGCACGCTCGGCGCGGGCATCACCGCCGCCGATTGGTATGATGTCGGCGGCGGCGAGAGCGGATGGATCGCGCCCGACCCGCGCAATTCGCAGATCGTCTACGCCGGGTCTTACGGCAACCTGATCACGCGCCAGGATAAGCGCACCGGGCAGATGCGCAATATTAACGCGTGGCCCGATAATCCCATGGGCTATGGCGCCGATTCGCTGAAGTATCGCTTCCAGTGGAGCTTCCCCATCGCATTTTCGCCGCACGATCCGAAGACGCTCTACATCGGCTCCAACGTGCTCATGAAGACCACTGAATGAAGGCCAGAACTGGGAGACCATCAGCCCCGATCTTACGCGCAACGATAAGACTAAGCAGTTATCGTCCGGCGGCCCCATCACGCAGGACAACACGTCCATCGAATACTACGACACCATCTTCACCTTCATGGAATCGCCGGTTACCAAGGGCGTTATCTGGACCGGTTCGGACGACGGCCTGGTGCAGATCACCCGCGATGGCGGCAAGCATTGGGACAATGTCACTCCCAAAGGCTTCCCCGAGTGGAGTCAGATCAACTCCATCGATGCCTCCACATTCGACGCCGGCACGGCGTATGTCGCGGTTACCGCATACAAGCTCGACGATTTCCATCCGTACCTTTTTAAGACCAACGATTATGGCAAGACCTGGACCAAGATCGTCAACGGCATCCCCGACCGTCACTTCACGCGCGTGGTCAAGGAAGATCCCAATCATCGCGGTCTGCTGGTGGCGGGCACGGAGTTCGGTCTCTACATTTCGTTGGACGATGGCGCCAACTGGAAATCCTTCCAACTGAACTTACCCATCGTGCCTATCGCCGATGTGGCGTTTCACAAGCGCGAGCAGGAGTTGGTGGTTGCCACCCAGGGCCGCGGGTTCTATATCTTCGACGACATGCCGATGCTCTATCAGAACACTGCCGCCGTGCAGACGGAGGCTGTGCATCTCTTCAAGCCCAAGGACACATACCGCGTCGGCGGCGGGCGCGGCTTCGGCGGGCGCGGCGGCGGCGCTGCCATTGGCGAAAATCCACCCTCCGGCGCGGTCGTTTCTTATTGGCTGAAGGACCGGCCGCAAGGCGAAGTGAAGCTCGAATTTCTCGATTCCGCCGGCAAACTGGTACATGAGTTTTCCAGCCGCGCGCCCGAGCCGCCGCCAACGCCGGTGGAAGGCGCGGAGAACAACCCGTTCGCTGGGCGCGGCGGCGGTTCCACCCGCGTTCCCGCGCAACAGGGCATGAACCGCTTCACCTGGAACCTGCGCTATCCGGACGCCACCACTTTCCCCGGAATCATTCTTATGGGCGGGCAGCATGACGGGCCCGCTGGCCGCGCCCGGCAATTATCAGGTGCGCCTCACCGTCGATGGCAAACCGCAGACCCAAAGCTTCGCCATCGAGAAAGACCCGCGCCTCGATACTACGCCGGAAGATTACGCCAGGCAGTTGACGCTGGCGCTGCAGGTCCGCGATAAGCTATCGGAAACCAATGAAGGCGTGATCCGCATCCGCGAGCTGCGCAAGCAATTGGACGAATACGCCAAGCGCGACGACAAGCGCGTGGCCGATGCCGCCAAGGCGCTTATCGGGAAATTGACGGCGGTGGAAGAAGAACTCTACCAGACCAAGAACCGCGCCGCCGAAGATCCGCTGAATTTTCCCATCAAGCTCAATAATAAGCTGGCGTACGTGATGGGCGTGGTGGAAAGCTCCGACAACCAGCCCACCGCGCAATCCTACATGGTGTATGAAGACGTCGCTACTAAAGTGAATGCGGAGATGAAGACGCTGAACGGCCTGCTGACCACGGATCTAACCGCTTTCAACAAGCTCGTCCACGATCAAAACATTCCCGCCGTGCAGCCGCCGGCCGTGAAGACCAGGCAATAAGCGAGAGCGCCAGGGTAAAGGCGGAGAATCTTTCATGAGGGTTCTGAGGCGGTGGTTCGAAAGCTATCATGCCGAGGAAGGGCTGCCTTCAATCGAAGGCCTGCTTCAAGATGTGCGATACGCCGCGCGCGTGCTGCTCAAGAGCCGCGCCTTCACCGTGGTCGCCTCAATATCCCTGGCTCTTGCCATTGGGGCCAATACGACCATTTTCTCGGTTGCCAAACAGCTCTTATACGAACGGCTTGCCGTGCCCCAACCCGCCAATCTGCGTCTTCTCACCTGGACGGGCGCCAGGGATCGCATTGCGGTTCATGGCGGCTACAATTACGATTCCCTACCGGGAGGGCGAATCGTCTCAGCGGACTTTTCCTACCCGGTGTACCAACAGCTCCGCGCGCAGAATCAGGTTCTCGGAGATCTCCTGATCTTTCACGTAACCGGGATGAATGCGACGGTCGGGGATGATGCGCAGCGGGTTACCGCGCATGAGGTTTCGGGCAACTACTATTCGGTCCTGGGCGTCCGGCCGCAATTGGGCCGCGGCATTGAACCCTCGGACGATACTGCGGCCAGTCAGCCCGTCGTCGTAATCAGCGACGAGTTTTGGGCGAGCGAATTCGGGCGCTCGCCCGCCGCGCTTGGCCGGTCGATGAGGCTCAACGATGTCCCGGTGATCATTATTGGAGTGAATCCCAAAGGTTTTACGGGCGCGGAGAGCACCCTGCCTGCGGACACTCCGGCGGTCACTGTCCCGTTGGCCCACGCGCAAATTCTGACCCCGGCTTCCGACGGCGCCAAACTGCTCGCAAATCCGGCCGACTGGGGAGGGTTGAGTATCCTTGGCCGCACCCGGGCGGGTGTGAGCGACAGCGCCGCCCAGGCGGCGCTCGACACACAGCTCTCCGCGATTGTGCGCGCAACCATGCCGGTGCGCGCGGGCGAACAAATGCCCAGGCTGGTACTGCGCGACGGCAGCCGCGGCCTATTTGGTCAGAAACAGATCTTCGCCACGCCGATGTCGGTCCTCATGATGTTCGTTGGGCTGGTGCTTTTGCTGGCCTGTGCCAATATCGCAAATCTTATGCTGGCGCGCGGAGCGCAGCGGCGCCGCGAGATGAGCGTGCGCCTCGCGCTGGGCGCCGGGCGCGCACGTATCTTGCGGCAGATGCTGGTGGAGAGTCTCCTGCTTGCCTCGATCGGCGGCGCCGGCGGATTGGCAATCGGCTATTGGGGCCGCACCGCGATTCCCCGGCTGACCAACGTATGGGACCTGGCGGCGTTTTCGGTGCGCTTCGATTGGCAGGTGTTTGCCTTTACCGCCGCCGTCACAATCTTCACTGGGGTATTGTTTGGACTGGCGCCGGCTTTTGCCGCGACTCGGGCCGATATCACCCATGGATTGAAAGAGGGCGGGCGAACGGCAACGCGCGGGCGAAGAGGCTTTGCCGGTAAATCACTGGCGGCATTTCAGATCGCCCTCTCAACCCTGCTGGTTATTGGCGCCGGCCTGTTTGTCCGCTCGCTGGCAGGGCTCAATCGCGTCGATCCCGGATTCCGCACCGGCCATCTGCTTCTCGCCCAAATCGTTCTTCCGCAGAATCGCTACCCCGCGGGCGCGAATATCGCGTTTCATCGGCGCCTGGAGCAGTCGATCGCGGCCATGCCCGGAGTGAGGTCCATTTCCGCCGCAGAGTACCCGTATCTTTCCCACGATGTATCGGATATAGATTTCTTGCCGCAAAGCGAAGCGAGCGATCCCAGCAGCCATCACGCCGAAGCCTACAACGCCGTAGGCATACACTTTTTCGAAACTCTGGGCATCCCGATAGTTGCGGGGCGCGCATTCGGGGCCGAGGATACCGCCGCCTCGCCCAAAGTTGGAATCATTAATCAAGCGCTCGCCAAGACTCGATTCCCCAATCGGAATCCCATCGGCATGCGATTTTCCATGGGCACGTATGGCGGCTACGGCGACGTATTAACCAGCCATCCCATCGAGATCGTTGGAGTCTGTCGCGACACGCTGCACGCCGATCTGAATACGCCGGCGCCTCCCCAGGTCTTCGTTCCATACATACAACAAACTTCGATACGCCGCCTGACGTATGAGATTCGCACCAGGACGACGCCGGAATCGATCATTCCCGCTTTACGCCGGGTGGTGCATGCGGCCGATCCCGAGCTTCCCCTGGTGCATGTTCGTAGCCAGCAGGAGCAGATCGATACGGACCTGGAGGAGCAGCGGCTCTTCGTCACCCTCACTTCCGGCTTCGGCATGCTTGCTTTGGTATTGGCATCCGTTGGTATTTACGGCGTGATGGCGTATTCGGTCGCGCAGCGGACCAATGAGATTGGCATTCGGATGGCCCTGGGCGCTATACCGCGGCAGGTGCTTGCCATGGTGCTGCGCGAAGCGTCATGGCTGTCGGCGGCCGGCGTCGCGGCGGGCGTCGGGGCATCTGTGCTGTTGAGCAGAGTCGTCAAGTCGATGCTCTTCGGCATCGCTCCATACGACCCCGCCACACTATGGGGCGCGGTTCTGCTTTTGCTGATCGTAGCGCTGGGAGCAAGCTGGATTCCCGCGCGCCGTGCCGCGAGAGTACAGCCCATGCAGGCGCTGAGGCGCGATTAAGGCGCAGGCGCGCGCAGCATTCTGATTGCGGGGCACACGCCTCCATCCTATGTAACCTTTGGCCGCTAAAAGAGTAATGACACCGGGAGTAGTATCGACATGTTGATCGGCTTCTCCAGGGATATGCTGTTCGGGCTGCTGGGGCCTCTGATGGCGGTGGGCATCTATGGCATTACGGCGTACTCGGTAGCGAGGCGGAACGGCGAGATAGGCATTCGCACCGCGCTCGGGGCGGCGCGCGGACGCGTGGTGGGAACGATCGTCGGCGGAGCGATGGCGCAGATCGGCGTGGGGCTGATTATCGGCATCCCGGTCGCATTGGCGGCCGGTCGCGTTCTGGCCGATCAACTGTACGGCGCAAAAGGTTCGGACCCGCTGATCCTCGGCGGGGCGGCCGCGATTCTAATTGCTGCCGCGGCGATTGCCAGTTTCGCGCCTGCGCTGAGGGCGGGGAGCATCGATCCGGTCCAGGATTTACGGATCGAGTAGAGAGACAATTCGGCGGTATGATCGTCGTATGAGAATGGTACTCTGCTGCATAGCCATTCTATTGGCATCGAGCGCTTGGGCCGCGGATGATGCGGCGGATCGCGCGGCGGTTCAGAAGGTGATTTCCACTCTGAACAGCGCGCCAAACACTCCCGGCCTGTTCACGCAGGACTTCACCGACTGGCCGGTGCTCGCGCGCTTGGGCGTCCACCGCGAAGGCGGGCCTGCCGATGTATACGTCTTCGGACAGTGCGTTTCGCATGAGCCGATGGGTGAATTGGGACCGTGCAAGCGCGCCGGATACATCGCGTTTTGCCGTGCAATCGATGCGTTGGATCACGCCCGACGTAGCCTTGGTAGATGCGGTGGATGAACAACTCTCCGCCGGTTGGTCGCGCGATATGCCGGTGTTGTTCGTGCTCCGTAAGGAAGCGGGCGTCTGGAAGATCGCGTCTATTCGCGTAATCTCGCGCACCGGCCCTGGGGCGACGCAATAGGATCAAAAGCGCCGTGCCCGAGCGAGCCATCCAAGTACCAGCCGGCCTGACCACAAAGCGCCTTCTTTTCGAGCGCTATTTGGCGTGGTCTATCGATTCGATAATCGTCGTGCTGACATTTCTTGCGGTGATGCTCGTGTTCGGCTTACCAGGCGAACCAATTGCGCGGATCATGAGCGTCGCTAGCGACGTTCCGCTGAAGATCGGCATAATGATGGCGCTTTGGCTGTGGTATGGGACCGCCTTCGAATCCTCGCGATGGCAAGGCACGCCCGGCAAGCGCCTGATAGGACTCCGGGTGTATAACGCTCAGGGCGGCCGGCTCACCATCCTCCATGCCGCCGCGCAATCTCCTCAAGGAAGGGCCGTTTGTTGCATTCACCTTTTTCTGGGGCGGCAGCGTGCCGTGCGCCGTCTGGATGGGCGCTCAGCTGCTGGCGATGCATCGCAGTTCCGTCCATCAGGCAATTCACGACTTCTTCGCGCGTACCTGGGTGGCAGCGCGGGAAGAAAATGCGAGCCTTGATTTCAGCTAACGGCGTACTGTCAGTAGTACCCATGGTACGTTTTAACGCTTGAAACTAAATCGATCCGTAATTCACAGTAGTACAGGAGGCAACATGAAAGCCAAGGTTCTACTGTCGGGGATTGCGTTCACCGCAATCTCATTGGCGGCTCCCGTCGGTTTCCAATCGTTCACCCCGGTCTTAACTGGGGGAACGGTAGCCAATTTCGAAGGATTCACGGAATTCACCACCATCACTACTCAATATGCGGGCATGAGCTTTACCCAAACGGGCGGCGGCTCTCCCTGGATCGATAACTATAATCAAAACCTCGGAGGCAACGGATGCTCCGGCTCCGGCTGGTGCTATGGATACGGCGCCAGTTCGGGATCGGGCGTCCTTACCGGGAGTACGGCTGGCGGCAATGTGGTAACCACCGCCGGCATCATCGACACATTCACCAGTCTGCAAGCCGATGTGCAGGCATTTTTGTCGGACACCTCTCCGCTGGGCAACTACACCATTACGGCTTACAGCGGGGCCAATGCGACTGGTACGCTGCTGGGGACGGTCACGGTGAATGCGCTGGGAGGCGCGGGACTTCCTCCGGGCTACAGCGGCGGACTCTTTCCGGCTCCGGGGACAACCCCTTTGCCGGGCGTTTTCGTCGGTTTTACGGATACCGTAGCCGAAATCAAATCCATTCAGATCGGACCGAGCAGCGTGGGCGCGGGTTCCGATGCCTTCGCGGTGGACGATATCAGGATCGTACCTTTGGTGACCACGACGCCAGAACCTGCGTCCCTGGTTTTCCTCGGCGCGGGCCTGATCGGGCTGGCGAGCCTCCGGCGCAAGCGCGAAAGACGCGATTGACGGTATACATGGGCCGGAGATTCGCCGTTACAGAATTTACGGTCCGGCCCAATCCCCGGCCTCGCGAGTATCCATCGAACATCCGAGTAAACTTGCGCTGCCCTATGAACGACGACCCAATTGGCAATCTGCGCGACGCTGCCCATGCATGGAAATTTGATCTCAGCAAACCGAGATGCCGCTCCGTCGTCTAACCGTAAAGGAGTCATCGTAAAATGATTCGATTAATTGGGTAGCGATTTGCGTGTTGGTGATGTCGTGCGGGGTGTTCGCCCAAGCCGCGACGTCGACTCGCACTCTTGAGGTTGCCTCTGTCAAGCTTCACGAGACGAACATTACTCGGCCCGGCATCTCAACGTCCGGCCCAAGGCTAAGCGCGGACGCTGCAAATCTGGCGCGTCTCATCACGTACGCGTACAATCTGAGGGCGTACCAGTTTTCCTGCACGCTGCCGTATTTGGCTCTTTGCGACGCGCGCTACGACATCGTCGCCAAGGCAGGGGGTGATTCCGCTCCTACTAAGGATCAATTCAGGCAGATGCTACAGGTGCTGCTGGCCGATCGATTCAAACTCAAAGTCCATCGCGAGCCTTGCGAAATGCCGGTGTACGCGTTGGTGGTGGGCAAGAACGGGCCGAAGTTCAAGGAGAGCGCCCCCGAGGCCGTTCCGGATATACACTACGGCGCCAGTGGCCGCAATTATGAGGTAACTATGCCGAAAGCAGCGATAGACGACGTGCTGACTGCAATTGAAAACAGCCTCATCGATCGACCCGTGCTGAACCAGACTGGGCTTAAGGGAACCTACGTTATCAAGATGACCTACACTCCGAATACCCCGCCCAACCGCAGGAGTGAGCCCGATCCGGAGGACATCAGCATTTAACCGCCGTTGAAGTACAGCTCGGCCTCAAGCTGGAGCCGCAGAAGGCCATGGTCGAAATCCTGGTTGTGGATCACGTAGAGAAGCCGTCCGAGAATTAGCGCCGACAATTCCGGCGCGCCATCCACTCTCCTACAGCACCACCAGCGGATGGTACAAGTTCGGCAGCACCGCTTCCCCTATAGCAATAACTGCCCCTGCCTCGACACCGCTTTCACATACTTCGATGCCGCCAGCGAGCGGAATGGCGATGCCTGGAAGTTGCGGCCATTGCGGATCTGCGCCACCGCGCCGTCATCTACGAAGACGCTCGGAAATCCCGGCATCATCCCGCTACCGCGGGCACGACGGCATCCATCAGGCGCTCGTCGGCCGCCAGCGATTCCAACTGCGCGATGGTCCGCGCCTGTCGCGATTTCGAATTCGCCGCTGGCCATGCGCCGCAACTCCGCGATGTGCGCGCCGCAGCCCAGCGATTGGCCCAAATCGTGAGCGATGGACCGCATATACGTGCCGCCCGGACAATGCGCGCGCACGCATATCTCGGCGCCTTCGATCGCGAGCACCGTCAGCTCATATACTTCGACTTGCACCGGCGCCAGCTCCACCGCGATCTCTTTGCGCGCGAGCTCGTAGGCGCGCCGGCCTTCCACTTTCTTCGCGGAAACCGCCGGCGGAGTTTGTAGAAACCTGCCGCGGAATTTCTCGAGATGCCGCTCTAGCTCTTCGGCATCGATTTGGAATTCGCGGCGCTCGCCCACTGGCTCGCCGGCGCGGTCGTACGTCGTTGTGGCCCACCCGAAGCGCACCACGGCCTTCATAGATCTTGTCGCTGCGCGTATAGAACTGAGCCAGGCGCGTGGCGCGGCCGATCACCAGCGGCAGCACGCCCGTCGCGATCGGATCGAGTGTCCCCAAGTGGCCCACGCGAGGCTTCGCTGTCGGGCGCGCGGTTCCGTGCCCCGCGCCCCGCAAGATGCCGCGCACTTTACCGACTACATCGTGCGATGTCCAACCCTCGGCCTTATCGACTACGATTACTCCGTCCAATGGTTTCCTTTTATTTATGCGCGCTTTCGCGCCGTGCAGATGTATCCAAGTGTGAAGTTACGATCCCGGTCGAGAGAGTCGAGGAACGGCAGGATCAGCGCCGGCGGGACCACCAGGATTGCGGCCGGAACAAACAGCAGCCAGCGAAATCCCCCTGTGAAGAATTGTAGACCGTTGAGCAGGCGCCGTGCGAGCAGGCGGAAATAGCCGCCCGAGGGGCGAATTTCCAACTGCTCGAAGCCCGCGGTCTCCAGAAGGTACGCCAGGCCGTAACGCGTGTACCGGAAGTAATCGTGAGGCGCCTGATGCACTTCCCATTCCTGTGGCGCTGCTACCAGCAACACGCCTCCGGGGGCGAGCGCGCGCGCGATTTCGGCCAGCGCCCGGCCGGGCTCGCGCAAATGCTCAATGGTGACAATGTGGAGCGCGGCGTCGAACGCGCCCGTCTGGAACGGCGAGCGCCGTGAGATCGGCCAAAGCATCCAGGCGGCTGTAGTTCCAGGCGGCGTCGCCCACCGCCAGATCCACGCCGCAATAGCGATGGCGGGCGAAGTAGTGCGCGTATTGTCCCTCGCCCGCGCCCGCATCAAGCACGCGCGCGCCCTCGCGCAATGCCGCCGCAAACGCGCCCACGGCATTGTCGATATCGGTTTCGAAAGCAGAGAATCCGCCGGCGCATAAAACGCGGCAGCCGGTAAGCGATGCCGGTATATTTCACCGCGGACGCGCCTCGATCATGACTGTGGAACCCGCCTGAAACGCCGCTTCGAGCACGGTGAACGGCAGGCGAAGCCACGACCAGCGCCAGGTAAGCCAGATCTTTCGCCATCCGCGTCGCGCCCGTCTCGCGTACGCGCCGCACCCGCCGCGCCATCGGATCGAGCGATGGCGCGAGGCTGCTCGCCAGGCCGGCGGGGTTGTCGCGCAATGAAAAGTATTTGCGCCGCACCACATCAAAACCGCACGTGTCCAGCAGCTTTTCCAGGTCGACGGCGCGGAAGTCGAAGATGTGCCGTGGAACGTCGATGCCGTTCCAACGGCCGCCCAGTAATCTGAACTGCCAGCAAGCGGCGTTCGGAACCTGCACGATCAGGCGTCCATCGGGTTCGAGCAAATCGCGCGCGGCGCTCAGGTACGCGCGCTGGGTCGTAGAGATGCTCCAATACGTGAAACATGGTGAGCGCGCCCAGACTTGCGGCCCGGAAAGGCGCGGCGTCGAGCGTCGCGCAGACCGAAGGCGCCCGCTGCCGCCGCCATGCCATAGCCGCGGCCTCGCGCGACGAATCGAGGCCCAGCACGCGCACGCCGCGCTCGCCGCATCATTCCCAGAAACAGCCCCCCGCCGCAGCCGGCATCGAGCAGCGGGCCGCGCGCGCGCGAATGGCCGATAGCTTCCGCCGCAAACCGCACATGGTCGCGCAGCGCCAGCCGCCGGTAGGCTTCCTCCAGGCGGCTTGCGGCGCTGCCGATCGGGCGCGAACCAATAGTTCTCCGGATAATAGCGATGCAACTCGTCCGGCGGCCGGAGGCGGATCGAGACGGATCAGCCCGCATCCGCCGCATCGCACCACCGCGAATGGCTTGGCTGTGGTGTGGTACAGCCGGTCCGAAGCGGTGAACAGGGGCGCGCACAGACCGCTGCCGCAGATCAGGCACGCGCTCATGCGACTTCTTTCCAGCTTAACCGGTGGTTGAGAATGAGGCGGCGCACTTCGCGCGGGTTTCAGGCGCCGGATGCGGGCGATCTCCGGCGCGTTTACGCAGCATCTTCGGAATGCAGCCGCAGCGCCGCCAAATCGCCGCGCAGAATCGCGCGAAGCCATTTGCCACTTGCCGCGCAGACCCGGGAAATGCGCCGTGTCGCCCGCGCCGCGTCCGGGCCATCGCCATTCCGGCCACCAGCCGTATTGCGAAATAGAACGGATTCAGCCACAGCAGACTCCACGGAAATAGCTTGGCCGCCAGCAGCACGCGGTTGCGCTCAATCAGTGCCAGCCGCTCCGCCGACCCTTTGCCCATGGTAGAGCCGCGATGGTGCCGCACCACCGCGTCCGGCGCGTAGATGCAACTCCAGCCCGCAATGCGCGCGCGCAGGCCAAGTTCCGCATCGTCGCCGTAGGCGAAAAAATCTTCGTCGAAGCCGCCGATCTGGCGCAGCATTTCCGCGCGGTACATGGCGGCGCATCCGTCCGGCCAGAGCGCCTCCTCTTCGCGATCGAATTGGCCGGTGTCGAGCGCGCCCGCGCCGCGGCCGCGGTTTTGGCCGTCGGGAAAAATCAAATGCGCGGCCTTATCGATGCGGCTCGGGTCTTCCCAAACCAGAATTTTGCTCGCCGCCATGCCCATATCCGCCCGCTTGGAGCAGGCGCGGTGCAGTGCGGCGAGCCATCCCGGTTCGGCTTCGGCGTCATTATTGAGCAGCGCTATAAACTCTCCGCGCGCGGCGGCGATGCCTTGATTGTTGGCGGCGCAGAATCCCCGATTTTCCGTGTTGCGGATCACCCGCGCGCCGGAAACCGTCAGCGGCAAGATCGGCCGAACCGTCGCTGGAGCCGTTATCCACGACGATAATTTCTAAACTCACGTCCGTTTGGCGGGCCAGTGATTCAAGACAAGCGCGCAATAGCTCTCTCCGGTTCCAATTGACTACCACTACTGAGATCAAGCGTTTATGCTAACAGAGCCGCGACTTGTCGCACGACCGTGAAGCAGCGAACATCCGCGCGCCTCCCGAATGCAATGGATTAATACTTAAGTTGTACTATTAACTTAGGGGTGGGAACCCAGAGTTATGGCATCGATTGGCGAGACACTGCGCCGTGAGCGTGAGCGGCGTAACCTGACCCTCGATCAAGTCTCGCGAGAACTCAAAATTTCGGCCAGATTCCTCCAGGCTCATCGAAGAGGAACGCTTCGAGCTGCTGCCGGCGGGCGTATTCGCGAAAAGCTTTGCGCGGCAATACGCGCGCCTTTTGGACCTGGACGAAGACGAAGCCGCGAACGAGGTGCAGCGTGCCTTCGCGCCCGCCCCCCGAGGTTCCACAGTCCGCCGCCGCGTCGGCGAACGAGAATCGAGCCTCTAGCGGAATTTCATGTGCCCAAAATGGAAAGCATGGGAGCGCGTGCGCGACGACGCCGCGCTTTCGCTGGAACTCGCCTCTGCCCGCCTTCGGCGCTGGTTGTGGTTGCAATGCTGGGGTGTTCGCTGGTTTACGGATGGTGGCAGCGCTCCCGGCATCCGGTTACCACTGCATTCGCGTCCACGCCGGCGACTCAAGCCTGCCGCGCAAGCGCCAACACCGCCTGCCACCCATGCCCGCAGCAGCCCCCGGCCGCTCCCGCCGCCGCTCGCTCAGGAGCAATTCCGGCATCCGCCGTTACGCCCTCTGCCGAAGCGCCATTGGCCGTGCCTGACGCGCCGCCCCCGGTGAACTACGCACGCGCGCCGCGGCCCCGTCAAAGTGGAGGTGACTGCTGCGGAGCCAGTGTGGGTTCTGGCGCGCACCGATGGCAAGTATTCGTTTTCAGGCACGCTGGAAGCCAATGAAACCCGCACCGTGGAGGCTGCCAACACAGTGATGCTTCGCTTGGGCAATGCCGGTGCGTGACCATCACGCTCAACGGAAAGTCCATCGGCGATGTCGGACCAAAAGGGCAGGTGCGAACGGTTCAGCTTACTTCCGGCGGCTTCCAGATTGTCGCGCCGCCCAAGCCTTCGGCTCCCGCCGCGGATCCCATCTGACGCATCATTTCCCGCTGGCGCTTCCGCTCCAGCAGCAGCAGTTCCCGGCGGCGGCGCTTCTTAATTCGCTCGTCGATTTTGCGCCAGAACTTGCGGAAATAGCTCATGGCCGACAGAATCGAAAAGAAAACCACGATCCACATCATCGCCATCGCCGCCGGCCATACTTGCGGATGGCGTACGCTCATCAGCATCGCGGAAATCCCCGCCACCTGCGCCAGCATCTTGGTCTTGCCGAGATCGCTCGCTCTGATGGTGTAACCTTCGGCGGCTGCGATGCCGCGCAGTCCGGATACGGCGAACTCCCGCCCCACGATGAGAATCGCCATCCACGCCGGTAAGACCCGCACCTGCACCAGCGAAATCAACGCGGCCGAAACCAGCATCTTATCGGCGATCGGGTCGAGCAGCGTGCCGATGGTAGTCACCTGCCGCCAGCGCCGCGCCAGATAGCCATCCAGCAGGTCGGTTGCGGCCGCGGCGAGAAAGATCGCCAGCGCCAGCCACTCGTTAGTAACGTGGACGCCGCCAATCCAAATGGCGACGTGCTCCTGCACCAGCGCCGCCACCAGCAGCGGTACGAAGAAGATGCGGACGATGGTGAGCGTATTCGGTAGATTCATCGCTCAAACCAACTATAATGCGATGCGCCCCCTGCCAACAAGTGCCAATTTGTGAACGCGCGCGCGGCTTCACACGGCGCGGCTTATACTGTTAGCTTCACGTCATGCCGATTTCCCGCCGCCATTTCTTTCTGGGCAGCCTGGCGCTGCCCGCCTTCGCCGCCAAGAAGCCGCCCGCCCGTCCCAATCTGCTGCTATTCCTGGTGGACGAGCTGCCTGCGTGGGCGCTGGGCTGCTACGGCAATAAGGAGATTCTGACGCCGAATATCGACCGGCTATCGCAAACGGGCACGCGTTTTCTCAACCACTTCGTTTGTACTCCGGCCGCCGGCCCCAGCCGGACCACATTCCTAACCGGCAGGACTCCGATGCAGTCCGGCGCCGCAGCCGGTCTTGACCAGATTCTAGGCGGGCTGGGCTATCAGTCCCATACCGAAGATGCCGCGTCGGCGAGCGGCTTAATCGCCCGCCAGAGCGCCTCCAAACCGTTCTTCCTGACCGTGACCTCCACCACCTTGAGCGCTCCTTATGACGGCGTGGCTCAGAAGTACCGCGATCTGTACGCCAAGGCAAGGTTCGAAGGATACTCTCCCGATCCGCCCAGTCCCAATGCCCGCGCCGGTAAGGACATGCTAAGCGATATTCCCGGGAATGTGCGGAAATTTGCCGCGGCCCTATCCGAACTGGATGACCACGTGAATGCGGCGCTGGCCGCGCTCAATCGCGCGGGGCTGCTGGATAATACGCTGATCGTCTTCAGTTCCACATGCGGGTCACTGCTAGGCCGCCACGGTCTCTGGGATTCCGGCGATGCTTCCGAGCCGGTGAATATGTATGACGAAGTCATTGGAACGCCCACTGATGTGGAGTTGGGCGGGCCGGGTCCCGGCGCTGGCAACTCAGGTAGAGCTGGTGAGTTCCTATGACTTCGTGCCGAGCATTTGCGACGTGCTCGGAGTTGCGCCGCCCGCCGGACTCTGCGGCCGCAGCTATCGCCTGATGGCTACCGGCAAGCCGCTGCCCAAGAAGCAACACTGGAGAACGACCGTCTGCGGACACTACCGGAACACGGATATGGCGCGCGAGGAGCGATACAAGGTGGTCCTCCGCGACGACGGTAAAGGACCAAACGAGCTTTACGACCTCACTGCCGATCCGCGCGAGAAAGTCAATCAAGCCGAGAACGATCAATTTGCATCCATCAGAACGTCACTCTCCACCACAATCGCGAACTGGAAGCGCCAGTTTTCGACCTAAGACTCAGGAGCCGGATCGGGCTCGGTCGTAACCACTCGCCGTCCCTCGATACGAAACCGCCCCTCCAGCACAATCCGCAAAGCCTTGGGATAAATCCGGTGCTCCTCTTTCAAGATGCGGGCCGAGAGGGTCTCCACATCATCGTCGTCGAGTACCGGCACAGCCGTTTGAATTATGATCGGTCCCGCATCCAGCTCTTCATCCACGAAATGAACCGTACACCCGGTTATCTTGACGCCGTGTTCGAGCGCCTGATGTTGCGCATCGAGCCCGGGGAAGGCGGGTAGCAGCGACGGGTGAATGTTGAGGATGCGGTTGGGAAATTGGCCGATGAAGCCCCCGCTCAGCAGCCGCATGAATCCGGCGAGACAGACGAAATCGACTTGCCGTTTCCGCAATTCCTGCAGCAATAGCCGGTCGTAAACCTCGCGATCCAGACCTTGGGAAGGAATGGATGCGGTTTCTAATCCGCGCGCGCGCGCGGTTTGTAAGCCGGCGGCATCGGGCCGGCTGGAAATCACGACGCCAATTTCGGCATCGAGCCGGCCGCGCATCGATGGATTCCGCAATGGCTTCGAAATTCGAGCCGCGCCCCGAGATCAGCACGCCGAGCCGTTTCACCGGTACTCCACGCGCGGACGGCCGCGTTTGTGCTCCACGATAGTTCCGATAGGAATCGGCTCTTCGCCCAAACCGGCCAGCATCGCTTGCGCGCGCGCGCCGCTGCGGGCCGCGACAGCGAATATCATCCCCGCCCCCAGATTGAACGTGCGCCGGTAATCGTCGTCCGGTATGTTGCCGATGCGCCGCAGTTCCTCAAACAGCGGCGGGATGCGCCAACTGCCGGTATCGATCGCCGCCGCCAAACCCGTGGGCAACATGCGAGGCGTATTATCGGTGATGCCGCCGCCGGTGATGTGAGCGGCGCCCTTCAGGAGTTTCGCCGCAATCAGCGCGCGGATCGGCTTCAGATAACTGCGATGCACCGCCAGCAGAGCATCTCCCACGGTTGAGCCTACGCCGGGAAGCATGGTGTTCGGTCCATAACCGGCGATCTCGAGGAGCAGCTTTCGCGCGAGCGAGTAGCCATTCGTATGCAGTCCGCTGGAGGGTAGCGCCAGCAGCGTATCGCCTGCGCGAATGCTTCTGCCGGTGAGGAGATCCGCGCGCTCGGCCGCCCCCACTATGAATCCGGCCAGGTCGTACTCGTGATCCCGATACATTCCGGGCATCTCCGCCGTTTCCCCGCCGATCAGCGAGCAACCATTGAGACGGCAGCCGCGCGCAATGCCGGAGACCACGGAGGCGGCGACAGCGGCGTCCAGCTTGCCCACCGCGAAATAATCCATAAAAAACAGAGGCGACCGCCCCTTGCACGGCGATATCGTTGACGCAGTGGTTCACCAGGTCTTCGCCGATAGTGTCATGCCGGCCGGTCAGAAAGGCGATCTTCAGCTTGGTCCCCACGCCATCGGCGGAACTAACCAGGACAGGCTTGCGGAATCCGGCGATTTGGAAGGCGGCGCCGAACGACCCGATATCGGTCAGCACATTGCGCGTGAACGTCTGGCGCGCCAGCTTCTTGATGGATGCGACGGCCCTGCCGGCTTCGTCGATATCGACGCCGGCGTCTCGGTAACGGACCGCTCTGGGCTTCGGCAAATTTCAGTATACGATCCCGAATACTTTATGCGGATGCGCCCTCTGTCCCGCGCTTTCGTCGACGCCGTATTCAACCCTGCGTCGCGCGATTATGCGATCGGGACGACTCACCGCGTCGAAGGCCGCGACTCCATGGGCAAAATATATCCTTCCTATTCAAGCCATAGGGAAAAAAGCTGAATGCGAATCGAATTCCGCGCCGTCAACGGCGGCGCTTCTTCGTCTTCTTCGGGAGCTCCGGCTCCACCAGCGAGAATTGCAGCTTGCGATCGTTGGCATCGATGCGATCGAGAATAACGCGCACGCGATCGCCGATCGAGAACTCGCGTCGCGTGCGCCGGCCGATGATCTTACGCACATTTTCGTGATATGCGTATTGATCGCCGGGCAGCGTGTCGATGGGCACGAGCCCTTCCACGAATAGCTCCGCCAGCTCCACGAATAGTCCGTATTTGGCCGTGCTGATGATGAGCGCTTCGAAATCCTCGCCAACCCGCTCGGACATGAACTTCACTTTCTTCCACTCGACCAACTCGCGTTCCGCGTCGGCGGCGCGGCGTTCGGATAGCGAGCACTCCTCGGCCAGGGCGGCGAGCTCGGATTCCTGCGCGATCCATCCGCGCAGCAGCCGATGCACAAGCAGGTCGGGGTAGCGGCGAATGGGCGATGTGAAGTGCGTGTAGGATTCCGCCGCCAGCGCGAAATGGCCCACATTCTCCGCGCTGTAGCGTGCCTGCTTTAGCGAGCGCAGCATCAGATAGCTGAGGATGCGCTCCTCGGGCTTGCCCTCGATCTTCGCCACCAGTTTCTGGTACATGCGCGAGGCGATTTTCACCTGTGCGTCCGCCAGCACGATCTCCCTGCGCGGCGTTCTTTACCGCTGCGGCGGTGGGAGCCGTCGCGATGACGATCCGTCATGGCGAACCTCTTCACCGGGATCGGCCCAACTCCCAGCGAATAGCCGAAGTGCGCGGCAATCTCTTCAAACTCCATGACGCGCTTCGGGTCGGGTTTTTCGTGGATGCGATAGATGGAAGGATTGCCCGAGCTTTCCAGATGCGCGGCCACGGCCTCATTGGCGGCGAGCATGAACTCTTCAATCAAACGATGGGCGATGTTGCGCGGCGCCCGCGTGACGCCCGTCATTGCGCCCCACTCGTCGAATTCGATCAGCGGCTCGGGCAGATCGAAATCGATAGAGCCGCGGCGCACGCGCTTGCGGTTGAGAATCAGCGCCAGCTCGCGCATCAGCTCGAAACGAGCTACCAGCGGCCGATAGCGGTCGCGCAATACCGCGTCGCCTTCGAGCAGTTGGTGTACGTGGGTGTAGGTCATGCGCTCCACGCTGCGGATTACGCCGGGCGTGAATTCCTGCGCGACCAATTCGCCCTGATGGTCGATTTCGAGTAACGCCGAAAGCACCAGGCGATCCGCGCGTGGAACCAGCGAGCAAATGTGAGTCGATAGCTCATACGGGAGCATGGGCACGGCGCGATCGGGAAAATAGACGCTGGTTCCGCGCAGTTGCGCTTCGATATCGATCGGCGTGCCGGGCCGCACGTAATGGCTCACGTCGGCGATATGGACGTGCAGCGCGTAATTTCCATTAGCGAGGCGATCCACCCACACGGCATCGTCGAAATCGCGCGCGGTTTCGCCATCGATGGTGACGATTTCCAGATCGCGGAAATCGCGCCGGCCCTTCAGGTCGCCGGCGGAGATCGCGTCGGGCATCGATTGAGCCTGCTCCACCACTTCGGGCGGAAACTGGTGCGGCAGGTGGTGCTTGCGGATAACGATTTCGACATCCACGCCGAAATCGCCGGGATGGCCGAGAATCTCGACTACGCGTCCCACTGGCCCAGCGCCCTTTTCGGGATACTCCAGCAGCTCGACGTTGACTACCATGCCATCCAGCTCCTGCACCGAGGCGGGCTGCGGCGGCGTGACGCCGATGCGGTCGACCATCGGACCGGCGGGTGGGAACTCCATCCCTTCGGGGATCTCGATCCATTGCTGGATGCGCTGATCCTGCGGCACGACGAACTGGCCGCGGCGATGGAGCCGGAATTCGCCGACTACCGTAGGATGCGCGCGCTTGAGCACCTTCACGATCTCGCCATCGGCGCGGCCATCTGCCTCGATGCGCACGATGCGGACCAGTACGCGGTCGCCATGCATCGCCTTGCCGGCGGATTCGGGCGGCAGAAACACGTCGCCTTGAATGCCTTCGAGAGGCTTGTCGGAAATAAGAAATCCGTAGCCGTCGCGATGCATTTGGAGACGGCCAATGGCATATTCCCGCGAGCGTGCGGTGAGCGCGTAGTGTCCGGGCCGGATCTCGATCAGATCGCCGCGAGCGCTCAGCCGCTCAAGCGCGGCTTCCAAACCTTCGCGATCGCCACCCTTGGCGCCCATCTCCCGGACCAGTTGCTTGAAGTTGGCGCGCGCGTGCGGTAGACGTGATATGTGGTCGATGAGCGCCCGGTCGGTCATATGCCGATTTTACGTTCAACGGTTCGGGACCGGGCGGCGTCAGGTTGATGGGCCAGGTTTTACCATCATGGAGCGCTAATGAAGTTTCTCGCGTTTTTGATGCTTCCCGCGGCATTGATCGGCGGCCAGGGCCGCTATGCCCGCCTCGGCGATTTCGACGGCCAGGTGGAAGTGCAACTCTCGGCCGCCGACGCTTGGATGCCGGCCGAGCGCAATCTGCCGTTGCCTGAATCGGCATGGATCCGCACGGGTCCGGATTCGCGCGTGGAAATCGAGCTCGATACCGGCGGCGTGTGGCGGCTGGGGCCGCAGTCGCAGGGCGGATTGTCCGACTATTCGCGGCTCTCCACCGGACAGCGCGTGACGCTGCTGGCGCTCGATCGTGGACTGGCGTACTTCACGGGCGAGTCGAGCGGAAAGGATTCGCTCACGCTGATTGTGCCCGGAGCGCAGGTGTCTATCAGCAAGCCGGCGCGCGTGCGCTTCGAGGCTGAGGATCGTGCGAGCCAGGTCGCGGTGCTGCAAGGCACGGCTCGATTTTCGTCGGCGGCCGCCGAGATTGACTTGGCGCAGGGCCAGACCACGCGCGTGGAGCCGAACAATGCCTCGCGATTCTTTTTATATCGCGACGTGCCTCCGCTCGATGCGGACCGCTGGAGCGCGGCTCGAGATAAAGCGCTGGCGCCCACGGTGGCGGCTTTGCACCTGGCGCAGCGATATGGCCTGGCGGATTTGGATGCGTACGGGCAATGGATTCAAACCGAGGATCTGGGCACGGTTTGGAAGCCCAAAGACGCCGAAGGTTGGACGCCGTTTCAGAGCGGCCGCTGGCGTTGGTATCAGACGTTGGGCTACACGTGGGTAAGCGCTGAAACGTGGGGCTGGCTGCCGTATCACTACGGCCGCTGGATGCGGCATGGCGAGCTTGGCTGGGTTTGGACGCCGTCTTCGAGCGGAGTCTTCAAACCCGGCGAGGTCTTTTGGATGCGCGCGCCGCGCTTGGTAGGTTGGGGTCCGCTTGCGCCAGGGGAGGAATGGTCGCCCGCCAATATGCCGGCCCAATATGCGGGCGCCAACCTGACGTTTGCGGCGTTCCAGCCGGACGCGCCCGTACTCGATCCGGCGGGATTCGATAGCCGTCCCAAAGAGCCGCTTAAGGTCGCGGCGTTCACGGAAGCGCTGCCATCGCCCGCATTTGCGCCATCGCGATTGGAAGCGGTGCGGCCCTTGGTGGCGGGCGCCGGCTTGCATACCGCGCCGGAGCTTCCCATATTGACGGAAACCACGCCGCCGCGTGCGGCCCCGCCTCAGCCTCCACCGGAGCGGCGCGCGCCGCAGCCACAGCCGGTCGTGATCGCGACGCAGCCGGCGCAGCCGCCGGATGAGGTAATCGTGCCCGTACCCGAGTACGTGGGAACGGTGATTGTGACCCCGCCAGCGCAGGTAGGTTCGAAATCGGCGCCGGCGGCTCCGGCGACAGCCACTGCGGTGGCGGCAGCCCCGGCAAAGCCCGCGCCGCCATCGAATCCGCTGAACCCGCCGCGCCGCCGGCCGCAACGGCCCGGCGATGCGGGCGAACAGCGCGCGATGAATCAGTTCCAACGCGATTTCGACCAAAAGAATCTTGCGAAATCTATGGACGATCTGGACGAATGGTCGCGCAAGTATCCGCAGTCCGATTTCGCCGACGACCGTTTATACGACTATATGCAGGTCCATAGCCTGGCGGGCCCGGCCCGATAAAGTGCTGGAGTATGGGGCCGCCCTGATGTCGAAGAATGCGGCCGCAACTCTGGGGGACCAGCGTACGCTGGACGTACTCTATCTGGTCGCTGTGAACGCGGCGGCGATTCCGCATCCGAACAGCGCGCAGCGCGCGTTGGGCAAGGCCGCCGCGCAGGCCCTTATCGAAGCGGCGCCGGCATATTTCGACGACCGCAGGCGGCCGCTGACGACAAGCAAGACGGATTGGCTGAAGTCGCGCCGCCGCGTGGAAACCGCTGCGCGAAGCGCGCTCAAAACTTTGGATGTGGCGCCCTGAGCGCGACAGCTCCCGAAGAATATCCGAGGCGCCCCTTCGTCAACGCCATCGTTAGGAGCGCAACGATCCAGCCGCCTATTGCGACCAACAGTGCGAATGAGATGGAGATGCTTCCGCCGGCCGTCCGGGGCGGGAATAAAGTGAGCAAGGTAATTCAGAAATCCGCCGGAACCGGGTGATGCGTTTACAAAGAGCCCATTCAGGAATTCTACCCTGGGTATTGAAAACCGCGTGCATGAGAATGGGTGCGATCACTCCGAATCTGGCCAGATTCGCGCCGAAAGTCATCAAGACCGAGAGTGAATAAAGGTCCGCCCAGCAGCGTCGAGTAGTTATAAACGCCCAACGACGCCAGAGCGGTCCAATGGAGCTTGCCGGCATCCACCGTCGCCACCGCGGGAAAAATAATGAAGGCGGCCAGCACCAGCATCATGCCGATCACGCTGGCGCCGAGCGTGCGCGGCCAACTCGCATTCAGCCGGAAAGCCCGGTAATTCCCGTACGCAAGCCGATTCGTGACCAGCGCCGCAATGGTTGGACCGGAAGTGGCCAGAATCGAAAACTGAATACGCAGATGACCCAGAATCATGCCCGCTTCCACCGCCCAGGAGTAAGCGAAACCGATTGAGAAGAAGATGAGAAGCTGGCGAGTGTGAGTCAATTGCCGGTTCTTTCTTGGCGGCAGCGGCCCCGATTACTTTACCATTTAACTATGCCATTCGATCCGCACGCTTACGGCCCCGAGATAGCCGCTATCCTCGCGCTCGATGGCAACGGCGAGCGGCTGATGCCGCTGGTACATGGGACCTGTTCGTCGCAAGACGCGCCGGCCGCAATTGAGAAAGCCGCCGCCAACAAGCTCCTGCCCGAAGCCGCGCTCGCCGGCCTCTATCTGTACTTCTCCTGTTGGGACCAGGCCCATAACCTCGCGCAGAACATCTCCACGCCCGAGGGCAGCTATTGGCACGCCATCGTTCACCGCCAGGAGCCTGACGCGGGTAACGCCGGCTACTGGTTCCGGCAAACCGGCGCGCATCCCATCTTCCCAGCTTTGCGCGATCGCGCCGCCGCGATCGGCGTGGATTTCGGCCCACGCTGGGACCCGTTCGCATTCATCGAGAGGTGCGAGCGCGCCCGGCAAGATCCTGGATCTCAAAACGAACGGCAGGCTCTTGAAACCCAGCGCGCCGAGTGGCAACTGCTGTTCGATTACTGCGCGGCTAAAGGGAAACGCTCCTGAGCGTCCACTACACATGAGCCTGTTGCGCTCTTTATTCGGGGGCCCATCGCCCGCCGCAGAGATCGCCCATATAAATCGGCGCCGCGCCGAGTTCGCTCACGCCGGCGACGCGGCGCTGCGCGAAGCCTTTCGCAAATCCGATGCTCTCGCCGAAACCGTCGCCATCGTCGCGGCCGTCGCCGCCCGCGCCCTACGCATGGAGATGTTCGACGTACAGTTGCGGGGCGCGCTCGCGCTGGGACGCGGCGGCATCGCGGAGATGCAGACCGGGGAAGGCAAGACTCTGGCGTGTACGCCCGCGGCCGCCTGGTATGCGCGCGATGGAGGCGGCGTCCACGTGATGACCGTTAACGACTATCTGGCCCGCCGCGACGCGAAATGGATGGGAGCCATTTACGAGTTTCTTGGCCTCACCGTCGGCTGTATCCAGCAGACCATGAGCGCGGACGAGCGCCGCCGCGCGTATGCCTGCGACATCACCTACGTCACCGCCAATGAGGCCGGCTTCGATTTTTTGCGCGACCAGTTGGCGCTGCGGCTGCAAGATCGGGTCCACCGGCCGTTCAACGCGGCCGTAATCGATGAAGCCGATTCCATTTTGATCGACGAAGCGCGCATCCCGCTGGTGCTGGCCGGCGGCGAAGAGGATGAGGAAGCGCTGGCGCGGCGCGCGGACCCGCTGGCGCGCCGGTTTCGCCGCGGCCTCGACTTCACCCTGGACGAATACGGCCGCAACATCGCCCTGACCGCCGCCGGCGCGCACGCCGCCGAACGCCACTTTCACTGCGCCAATATATATGCCGAAGAAAATCTGGCGCTATACACCGCCGTACACAACGCGATTCATGCACACGCCCTCCTGCGCCGCGATGTGGATTACGTCGTCAAGGATCGCGCCATAGAATCCGTGGACCAATTCAAAGGCCGGATCGCCCAGGACCGGCGCTGGCCCGCGGGATTGCATACGGCGCTTGAGGCCAAGGAAGGCTTGCCGTTCCGCAAACAGGGGCGCGTGCTGGCCACGATCACGCTGCAGAATCTGGTAGCGCTGTATCCTCAGGCGTGTGGCATGACCGGTACCGCCGCTACCCAGGCCGAAGACTTCCGGCGCTTTTATGGAATGGACGTCGAAGTAATTCCCACCCATCGTCCGGTGATTCGCGTCGATGAGCCCGATGCCGTCTTCTCCACCAAGCTCGACAAAGAAGCCACGGTGGTCGAAGAGATCCGGAGCGTTCATGCCACCGGCCAGCCGGTTCTGGTGGGTACCGCGAGCGTGGAGGAGTCCGAGCGCCTGAGCGCGCGGCTTGCCGGCGTCCCGCACTTTGTCCTGAACGCGCGCAATGAAGAGGAAGAAGCCGCCATTGTGGCGCGCGCGGGCGAGCGCGGCGCGGTTACCATCTCCACCAACATGGCCGGGCGCGGCGTCGATATTCGCTTGGGCGATGGCGTGACCGAGCTCGGCGGTCTCTACGTAATCGGCATGAACCGCCACGAGAGCCGCCGCATCGACCGGCAACTGCGCGGCCGGTCCGGACGCCAGGGCGACCCCGGCCGCTCGCGCTTTTTCGTTTCCATGCAGGACGATCTCATGGTGCAGTACGGCCGCGAGCATCCCGAGCATCGCCACGATGCGGAAAGCATCCAGCGCCTGGTGGAAGGGCAAAACCTCGAGATCCGCTCGTTCTTGAATAAATATGAGTCGGTGATCGAAGGCCAGCGCCAGCGCATTCAGCAGCGGCGTCAGGCCATTTTGGAATCGGATGCGGCGGAATTGGAGCCGCTGGAGCGAATGGTCGCGCTGCGCACCATCGACGACCTCTGGTCGGTGTATCTCGAAACCGCGACCGAGGTGCGCGCGGGCATTCATTGGCAGGGCTACACCGGTCACGATCCCCTGCACGCCTATCTCACCAAGGTAGACGCGCTCTATCGCGAACTGGAAGAGAGCATCGAACCCGAAACCGCGACGCGATTGGAGCAGGCCCGCGCCACTGGAATCGACCCTTCCCAGCGCGGCGCTACCTGGACCTATCTCACTACCGACATGCCCTTCGGCGATTACACCGAGCGCGTAATTCGCGGCCTCACCCGCAAGCTGACCAAGCGCCAGGTATGGGGGTAGCCGCCGTCAAAAGCGGTTATTAACCCGCGGCCAATCAATTCTGGCCGGGTCGATCCACCAAGGTGAATGAGAGGTGCTGCCGCGATATATACGCGATCCTGCTATTGCTTCACTTCCGCCTCGACAGCTTCCAACTCCTTACCCGCCTCTGCCCAGCGGCCTTGCGCGGCTAACTCGTTGTACTTCCGCAGATGTTCGCGAATCCGTTGCAGCCGCCCTTCCGCGCCGGGAGTAACAGGCGCGGCGGCCGGTTGCCCCGCCGGCGCGCCCGCGCCCGCGCTAGTTATCTGCGGCGGTGGCGGATTACCGCCCGCAAGCTGCGCCAGCGCTTCTTCGTAAGTATCCCGGTAGATCAGGCGATTGCCCACCGCCAGCACCACCTTCTTCAACTGCGGCATACGCGCTTCGGTGGCCTGAATATAGATCGGATCGACATATAAGAAAGTGTTACCCACCGGCAGCACCAGTGTCTGGCCGCGCAAGACCTGCGAGCCTTGCTGATTCCAGAGAGTCAGGTCCTTCGAAATAGTTTGATCCTGGTTGATGCGCGCCGCGATCTGCATAGGCCCGAAAATCAGCTCCTGTTTCGATAGCATCAGCACTACCACCTCGCCCAGATGCGATCCGTCGCATCGCGCCGCCATCAGGCCGATCAGGTTATCCTTTCCCCGCGGCGTGAACGGCATCATCAGCAGAAACTCGGCTTGACCTTCTCCGGGAAGCGAAGCCACAACATAGGTCGGCGTCACCGGCTCGGCGCCGCCATTTTGAGCGGCGTTCTTGCGCGCCAGATCCCAGAGATCCTCTTTGTTATAGAACGATTGCGGATCGAGCATGTGATAAGTGCGGTATATTTCGGCCTGGACGCGAAACAGTGTTTCCGGATAGCGCGCATGTCTTCGCAGGTCGGCGGGCATATCGGATTCCCGGCGAAAGAGTTGCGGGAATAGCCGCTGATACGCGCCGATCAAGGGATCGTCGGGCGCGAATACGTAAAGATGAGTCTCTCCATCGTAAGCGTCTACCGTGGCCTTCACGGCGTTGCGAATATAGTTAACGCGTCCCAGATCGCCCAGATCCACTGCGCGCGAGTAAGGATGGGCATCGGAGGTAGTGTAGCCATCCACCATCCAGACCAGTCGTCCGGCGTCGGTGATCACCAGGTAGGGATCGGGGTCCCACTCCAGGAATCCGGCCAGCGCCTGCAGACGCTCGCGCACCCGGCGGCGGATCATCATGCGGCTATTGGCGGTGAAGTAATCGGTGAGCAGAATGTTCGGCTCGCCTTCGCGGACCGCCGCCGCGAGCCGCATAAAGAACGAGGAGATGGGAAATCCACCCTTGCCTTCGTACCGGGAGCGTACGTTCTCTTCGCCCGATGGATAGTTGAACTCCTCCTGCGCGGTATTTACGAAGACCGGCTCCTGCGTCATCTCGCCATAGTACATCTCAGGGCGGGTAAGCGAGAGACTCTTGGTCTTCACTACCGCGGGCGCATTATCGATTAACAGAACCGGAAGTCCGTCCGGAGTGATCTTAGCCACCGGCGCCAGCACCAGCCCATATCCGTGCGTGTAAATAAACGCCGGATTGATCCAACTGGCGCGCGCCGAGGGGAGCTGAGTGATATCCAGTTCGCGGGGCGCCAGCAATACCTGCGCGGTATTGCCCATCGATGGTGTACCGGTCCACGTCGCTATCGTGAAACGTGTAGTAAGGCCGCAGCGCCTGAATTTGCGTGACGGTATCGTGAAAGGCTTGCGTATCCCACAGGCGCACATTATCCAGCGTGGATTGATTTTGCGCGATGTCGATAGAGGCATCGGGCTGCGCCTTGAATTCCACTTCACGCACGTTTTGTTCGATGCCATAAGCGCTGCGCGTGGCATGAATGTGCGTCTGCACGTATGGCCGCTCCAGCGAAATCTCGTTAGGCTTCACATATAGTGTCGAAACCACGCCGGGGACGACAAACGCGATCACCAGCGAGACGGCCAGAAACGACGCCCAAAGGAGACGGCCCATCCAGATCAATGCGGCCGCCGCGATACACGAGAAGATCAGCAGCCACTGCAATGGCAGTCCGATATGTTGATCCACCCAATCGACGCCCACCAGAAATGTGCCGTGCTCGTTATAAACCATTTCGTAGCGGGCCAGGTAGAACCGGCACGCCATAGCGACAAGCAGCACTACCGCGGCGCCGCGCAGAAACCGCGATTCCAGGCCCCCTTCCAGCTTCAGAAAGGACGCGTCGAGTTCATGAAGGCCGGTCAACTCAGACATACGGTATCGCAGCTGCCATCCGCGCGCCGCGATCCAATACACTAGAATCGCGACAATCACCAGACCCAGCACGTACCCGCGCACCAGATTATAGAAAGGCAGATCGAAAAGGTAAAACGAGAGGGGCTGTTGAAACACCGAATCGCGCCATCCGGCAGCCGAGGCCACCAGCCCGCGCGAGCCTGCGAAGCGGACCACCGTCCAGTTATCGATGGATGCAGCGGCGATGATATAACCCAGGATTAATAATCCTAACGCCGACAGGCGCGCGTACAGGCCGTGCTCGCGCTAGAGAGGTCCCCGCGAACTTCAGCGCGCGCGCATGCGTAATCCATAGCACCCCGAACGCTATCAAGGTCGCGGCGGCGAGCGGCGCGAAGCTGTAGGTGAGCATGCTCAGCCAGGTATCGAGTTGGCCGAGTTCTTTCCACCACTCCACGTCGATGACATAGGACGCAATGGTGCGCGCCGCGAACAGCAGCGCGATTATGAGGACGACCAGCGTGATGCGCACGCGTGGCGACCGCGACGCTCTGCGCCCGCGATCGATCTGATACTGAGGCATCACCCCAAGCGTATCACCTAAGGTTGTGGCGCAGAGGCCGCATTCCGCTGCGGGTTGGCGGGCCGCCTGGCATGCGGCATCCAAAGGCTGGTGCGGATGATAGGACTTGAACCTACACTCCCTCGCGGGAACTGGAACCTAAATCCAGCGCGTCTGCCAATTTCGCCACATCCGCAGTGGGCTAACCTATTTGAGTTTACCAGCAAGATGAGAGCCTGCCCGGCCCTTCGAGAACCGGCGCAAGGGCACCCCTCGGAAAGCCTCGCGTGGCCAGCACGGATGCATGACCAACTTATGTCCGTTTACCACACGCGTAACGGGACTATGCCGGGCGTCCACCCCAAACCAAAGTGCGCATCATAGATCGGACGGTTGTATTGGGCATAAGTCGGGCTTTCGTACTTATTGGCTTGGACGGCTCCCACCAGGTGGAGCGACCTGGCAATCTGCCTGGATGCCGTTATCGTTCCACCTAGGTTGCCGTACTTTCCGGCTATTCCAATGGTACTGGAACGGTTGTAATCAAAAAAGGAACTGAAACTCCATCGCCGCAGGCCCGTATAGGTGTAACCCACCATCGCAGTAGTGGAGTTAGAGGTGAGGAATAGGCCATTGCCCGGGTTTACCATGTGGGATGCGGTGACATACAGCACGCCATAGTGGAATTTTCGAGAGAGGCGCCCGCTCACGTCGGGAGTGTAAATCAAAGTGTGGGTGATCGTAAAACCACTGGTAATTCCTAACAGCGCCGCGATAGCCGGGTCTACCGCCACAATCTGTTCGGCTTTGGTTTCGACTCTGGATACGCCCGCATATCCGGTGAACTCGATATGCTTTGAAAGCTGAACCGCATAAGTCCCCGTAAAAGAATGTATGTCCGTTCCACTGAAAATTCGGGTAAAGCTGTAATTGGTATAGCTGTAATTCGCGCCGACAGTGCTGCGCCGGGTGATGCGGTATTGCATATCTGCGCGCGCCGTGGCTCCGGTGACGCCAAACAGAGCGCTGGACCTGCGGCGGTTCAAGAACCCATCGCCGCCGATGCTCATTGAAAGGCGCGTGCTCCTCTGGTAGATCAAATCCGCCTGAGTGCTCAGGTACAGCGTACGGTTATCAAAAAAATCGGTCGTCGGCAGATAGCTCTGCGATGGGTCATAGGAGATCGCCTGCTGCAAAGCGGCCAATGCATAACCTGAAGATAACTGACCGGCGGTCTCGCGGAGATTCACATACACATGGCGGCTGAACTGGTGTCTGATTCCCAACATAAGCGATTGATCGGAGCTGTCGTAATACGTCGCCCTTTCGTACTGTCTAAGATCTCCGTGATAGTCCAAACCCAATTGGGTGTGATGCCAATAATGCGAACCGCTAATCCCGCCGGCGACCTCGATGCCCGCGGAGGACGTGTTTCCCAGCTGGCCCTGGGCGTTCACGGCGACGCCCGCCAAGCCGGTATCGTATATACCGGTGATCTCAAAGAACGGGCGAAAAGCAATCGGCGAGCCGGTCATTTGCGATGGCGCGTCGCCGCGGCTCAGTATGGCCGGACCGCCATACTGTGCAAATGCCGGAACCGCCAAGGCAAATAATGCTATTACCCGTCCCAAAGTCAATAATCCTCCCGATGCTTCCGGCTGCAAGTTCACGCCAGAGCGTAATCAAAGTCTGACGCGATGGCCGCGGACCTGTCAAGCCACCGTTGGTACTGGGGGCGCCGGAGAGGGCGCCGCTGGGAGCGAAGCGGCCGCGATCTGAGCGATGTCTAGCAATTGCGGCGGATGTTGCGTCACTACTCCCAGCGCGTCGCGAAACATGGTCTGGCAAAAGGGACACGCGGTGGCAACGATCTCGGCGCCGGTCGCTACAAGTTCCTGGGCGCGCTCCACGTTGACGCGCTTGCCTTTCTCTTCCCCCAGAAACATCTGGCCGCCGCCGGCGCCGCAACAAAACGATCGCTCGCGAGTGCGGTGGGCCTCGATTACGTCGGCGGTACGGCCGATAATTTCGCGCGGCTCCTCATATACATTCCGGTACCGGCCCAGGTAACAGGGATCGTGAAATACGGTCTTTGGGCGGGACGAATCGCGCGCCGGCAGACGGCCCTGCACGCGCGCCAGGACCTCGCTATGGTGCGCGATTTCGAAGGCGCCGCCGTAATCTTTCCAGTCCGTGCCGATGGTGCGGACGCAATGCGGGCAAATGGAAACCATCTTGCCGACTTTCGCCGCGCGAAGCGTTTCCACGTTGGCTTCGGCTACCTGCGATATAGCGAGATCGTTGCCGAGGCGGCGCGCCGGGTCGCCCGTGCATTTTTCTTTACGCAGCACGCCGAAGGTCACGCCGGCGTGGCGCAGCACGCGCGCGAGCGCGAGTACGATTTCGCGCCCCTGCGGATCGTATGAGCCCATGCAGCCGAGCCAGAGGCAATACTCCTGCGACCCATCGTAGATGGGCAACTCGTTTTTCTCCACAAACTTCTGCCGTTCGCTTGAGGAGAAGCCGAGGGCGTTGCCATTGCGCTCCAGGTTCAGAAAGAGCTTGGCGCCGTATTCGTTTTCCCATTTGCCGGTGTTAACCACGCCGCGGCGGAGTCCGACGATGATGGGCAAATGCTGGATACCGACGGGACATTGGAATTCGCAACCGCCGCAGGTGGTGCACTGGAAGGCGGCCTCTTCGGAAATGAACCGGCCCAGAAGAGGCTCCTCGGCGTGGGGGCCCAGCTCTTTGAGATAGTCGCGCAGGCCCAGGATAATTTCCTTAGGATTTAGAATCTTGCCGGTGTTGTAGGCGGGACAATGCTCGGTGCAGCGGCCGCACTCCACGCAGGAAAACGCTTGCAATGCGTCCAGGCGGGTGACGTCTTTGCCCGTTTCGAGACCGAAATCCTCGTCGCCGCTCAACGGCGGAATCGCGCTGAATCCCTCGCGCTCCAGGAAGACGGTGGCCGGGCTCAACAGCAGGTGCAGATGCTTGGTGTGGGGGATCAGCGGAAGAAATATCAGGAGCGTGAGCGTGTGCAGCCACCACATGGCTGTGCCCGCGGAGCTATTTTCGGGAAGCCAGAGACCGCCCAGAAAGGTGACCATCAACAGGAAGATGAGCAGCGCGATGACGCCGGATTCCGGCGAGATTTTCCCCAGCCAGATGGGTCGGGTGAAAAATCGGCGAATAAACAGGCCGGCGATGGAAACCGCGACCAGCACGGCCCAGACCGCGACAAACGTGAAATAGTATGCGCCGAATCCGGAATCGGGATTAAGAAAGCGCGCGCCGAATCCGCTGGCAATATGATTGACGGTAATCAAGGCAAAGGCGCAGAATCCCCAGAAAACAAAGGCGTGCGCCAGGCCCGGTAGGCGGCGCTGGTCGATCACTTTCGATTGGCCGAGCACTTCGGCGGCAAAGCGGCGAATGCGTGGACCGAGCGGCGCCAGAGTGAAGCCCGATTCCGGGCGGGAGCCTTGGATGACGGCGAGTACTTTGCGAAGACGCAGCCAGAACAGCGCGAGAGAGGCGATCAGGAGTGCAAGCAGCGCTGCGCGCGCGGGCCATGTAGCGCCATGCATAGAAGATAGTTCTGAATGTAGCATGGGGAATGCAAACGACGAGACGGAACTCGACGCAGAGGCGCGGATGGAGATACACCGGCCTCCGGACGCAACAAAAGCCCTAGAACGTCAACTTCACCGAAAACTGCACCGAGCGCGCGGGTAGCTGGTTGGTAATGCCCGCTAGCGGAGCTCCGAAGCCCGCGCCGGGAGTGGCGCCGTTGCCCCAGGTGCCGCTATAGCCCACGAAATTGGCGTGGTTGAACACATTGAACGCTTCCACGCGCGGGACCAGATGAACGCGCTCATTCCAAAGCGTGAACGGGCGTTCCAGGAATGGGGCGACATCGTAGATCGAATTGCCACGCCCGATGTTGCGGCCGGCAACGACGCCATTGATTACGGGGCGGTCGGTAGTATCCCCATCTCCGCTATTGTTAGCTCCGGTCACATAGTTATAAGGCAAACCGGATGCCAGAGTAACTATGGCCCCCATAGTTACTTTGCCCGGAGCGATATACATTCCGCTGATCACCAGCCGCTGGCGCTGATCGAATAGCGCGTTGCCGTTTTCCACCTTGCCCGTGAAGTTAGGGTCATTGGGGTTCTGGCCGGTCGCATCGGGGTCCACGTTATCGATAGCGTGCGACCACGTATAACTGATCAACATCGACGCCCGCCGGCTAAAGGCATGGCTCAGGTTTACGTCCAGCGCATCGTAGAAGAGATAGCCGTCGTTGACATCGCTCTGGATGGCGGCGTACGGCGGTTGCGGATTCGTAGCGGTGTTGGGATTGCATGCGGTCCCGTTCTGTTTATACCAGTAGACCCAATAAGGGCGCGTGCAGTTCGCGGCCTGCGCGCTGCGGACCTGTCCGGGCGCAGTACGAATGAACGGCGCGGGGGGATCCACATCGAGGGGCCGATTGATGCGTAGAGTGTGGGCGCCCACGTAGTCGACGCTCAGCACCCAACCGGGAATTAACTGCCGCTGGATGCCGAGGGTCCACTGCTCTGAGTAGGGGTTCCACAGACCCGTCTGGTAGTTGACGAGGGTGCTGGTGGGAAAGTATTGATTATAGTAAGAGGAGTCACCCGGGCGGATATAGAGACTGCGCAAGGGCGCTACGGCGCCGGCGGGGAAAGCGGGGAGTGGAGCGGCGGCTACGCTGGAAGGAAAGCCCACCTGGCCCGGAGAAGCGGTGTAATTGAATACCCCGGTGGGTCCAGTGAGAGCATAGTTCGCCTCTGAGTTATCGACAATCTGCGAATAGTAAATGCCAAAACCGCCGCGAATCACAGTCTTGCCGTCGCCGCGTATGTTATAGGCGAAGCCTATGCGCGGCGCGAAATCCTTATTCGAATCGGTGAAGGTTTGGCGCTCATAGCGAACGCCCAGGTTCACGGTCAGATCGCGGCGGACCTTCCAATCGTCCTGCACAAACATGGCCCATAGCGTATCGTTAACGGTATAATTGGCATTGCCATAGCTTTGGGTATAACTCTTCACGTTGGTGATGTTATCCAGATAAGTAGAGCTTTCGCAGATGGTCAGAGCCAAAGTACACGGATTGTAACTGAACATTCCGAGGTAGATAGGGCCGCCGAATTCCTTACTATTGCCGCCCGTGTGAGCAAAGATCACGTCCGCGCCGAACTTGACGGTGTGGTGGCCCCACTCGGCCGATACCGTGTCGTTCGCCTGATACTGCCGGTTCATAAGCAGCGCGGATTGCGAAGTGCCTGTCGTAAACGTCCCGCCGGTGGAAATAGGAACGCTGAATTGCGTGCCGTAAATCACGGGATCGAATTCCGTGATAGGGGAAGCCAACTGAAACTGTAGCCGCACGTTATTAAGCAGCGTAGGG
This sequence comes from Bryobacterales bacterium, assembly GCA_963723015.1. Classification (GTDB taxonomy): domain Bacteria; phylum Acidobacteriota; class Terriglobia; order Bryobacterales; family Bryobacteraceae; genus PALSA-243. Next base: position 258,795 of record CAVRPF010000009.1, on the reverse strand, counting down.
CTCAGGACCGCGGTTTCCCCTACCTCCTCCGAGTATGTGCGTCGCCGAAAGACACGATCGACAGTGGGGAGAGAATTGCCGCCGACCGTGCCGTTCGGGTTCGTGTCATGGAAACCATCCATGTCACTCCTGAAGAACAGGTTGTTCTTATCGTTAATCTGCCGGTCGAGCCGGAAAAAACCCAGCCAGCCGCGATAATGTCCCACGAAATTGCCGGGCGCCACCGGCGAAATCACCGGGGAAGCGCGGTCCTCGCGGCTGAATTCGCCTGCCAGAAAAAAATGAGTCTTGCCGCTCGACCCGAGCGGGCCGGAGAGCGAAAGGTCGCTCTGGCCCAGCGTGTCGTTAGTGATATCGTTGCCGCTCGCCGCGTTAGCGGTGGTGAAGCCCGAAAGCGCGGCCTCGGTAGCGGATGGGCGCCACAGCTCCATTACTTCGCCGTGAAATTTGCTGCCGCCGGTCTTCGTCACGATGTTAATAACGCTGCCGGTGCTGCCGCCGTACTCGGCGGAAAAAGCATTGGTGAGCACGTCCATCTCTTGCACGGCGGCGCGGGGAATGTTGCTGAAAATCGTCTGGCGGCCCCAGCTATCGCTTCCGGTGCTGCCATCCACTTCGAACCATGCCTGACGGCGGCCCGCGCCGTTGGTGGTGAAGAGGTCCTCATTCATAAAGACATCGCCCTGGTTGATGGCGGGCCGGTTGGCGGCGTTCAGCAAAGGGAGGTACGTGATGCGCTGATTGGGCAGCGGAGTCTCCTCGATCTGTCGCTCGCCGAGCAGCGTGCCTAGCTGGGGCTCATCGGTACGAACCTCCCCTACCGCGCCCGTCACAGTGATGCGAGTCTGACTGGCCGCGATGTTGAGCTGAAGATCGATGTTGGCGGTGGAACCGCCTTCGAGAGTGACATTGGCCAGTTTGGCGTCGGCGAAGCCTTGCTTGGCGGCAGTGATTTCATAACTGCCCGTCACCGGAAGGCCGGGGATCGAGTACGCGCCGGACGCATCGGTCTGCGCAGTCCGCTGCAGACTGGTTTGAGAATTCCTGACGGCGATCTGGACTCCGGCGACCGGCGCCTTGGCGCTGTCCGTTACCTTACCGTTAATAGTGGCGGTATCGGGCGTCTGGGCGTCCATAGCCAGCGCGCAAGCTACGGCCGCAATTATCGCTGCTGATCGAAGCATCTTCGTCCCACCTGAATCGGATACAGATCAGGCTACAAGAGCGGCCCGCGCTACTACCATGGATCGTATTTGGAGCGGGTTACAATCGGTTTTCCATGCTACCCGTCTCCGAAACCCGCCTGCGTGTGCGCTACGCCGAAACCGACCAGATGGGCGTGGTCTACTATGCCAACCATTTCGTGTGGATGGAGGTGGGCCGCGTCGATCTCTGCAGGGCTTGCGGCTTCAACTACCGCGACATGGAGCGCGAAGACGGCATTTTCATCGCAGTGGCGGAAGCCAACTGCCGCTACCAGCTCGCCCGCCAGATTCGACGATGAAGTGATCGTTAAGACGTGGATCGAAGAGGCCAACACGCGCATCGTGATCTTCAACTACGAAATGCGCACCGCAGTCGACGATCGTCTGCTGGCCACCGGTATGACGCGCCACGTTTACGTGGGCAAGGATATGCAACGCGCGCGCCTGCCGGAAAAATACTATTCGATGTTTGGAATTGGGGCCGCGTAAATGTCTATCAACGCGGAGACGCGACCGGCGGAGCAAATGCGTAGAACACCTATGTATTTTCCCCGCGCCGAACTCCCTACCTCCGCGCCTCCGCGTTGAGTGGCCGGGCCGCTACAATAGGCTAGTGTCCGGGAAAACTTTCTACATCGAAACCTTCGGCTGCCAGATGAACGCCCACGACTCGGAAAAAGTCGTCGGCACGCTGCTGGAGAAGGGCTATTCGCAGGTGCCGAGCCCGAAGACGCCGAGCTGGTTCTCTACAACACCTGCAGCATCCGCGATAAGGCCGAGCAAAAAGTTTTCAATCGCCTGCAGCAGTTCAAGCGCGCCGGCAAGGGAAAGATTTTCGGCGTGCTGGGCTGCGTGGCGCAGCAGGAAGGCGAAAAGATTTTCGAGCGCGCGCCGCACGTGAGCCTGGTTTGCGGATCGGCCAGCTATACGCGCTTCGGCGAGATGCTGGTGCAGCTCGAAGCCGGCGCCCGCCGCGTCACCGGACTTAGCCTCGATACCGATGAGACTTTCGATACGCCGTTCACGCGCCGCGATAATCCGCACCGCGCCTACATCACCATCATCGAAGGCTGCGACAAATCGTGCGCCTATTGCGTGGTCCCGTTCACGCGCGGGCCGGAGCGCAGCCGCACCGGCGAAAGCGTCATGGCCGAGGCGCGCCGTCTGGCCGACCAGGGCTATACCGAGATTCAACTGCTGGGGCAGAACGTCAACAGCTTTCGCGATCCTTCGCCCGCCGGGTGGGATTTCGCCACGCTGCTGGCGCGCGTGGCCGAGATTCCCGGCATCCGCCGCGTTCGCTACACCACTTCGCATCCGCGCGATTTCGTGAAGACGATCGTGGACGCCATGGACGCGAACCCGGTGCTCTGCGATCACGTCCATCTGCCGGTGCAATCGGGCTCGTCGCGCGTTCTCGCCGCCATGGACCGCCTGTACACGCGCGACGAATACATGCGCCGCATCGAGTGGATCAAAGGCGCGCGGCGCAAGTATTCCATCACCACCGATATCATCGTGGGCTTCCCCGGCGAGACCGAGCGCGATTTTGAGGAGACGCTCGCGCTGCTCGACGAAGTCCAATACGATTCGCTGTTCAGCTTCAAATATTCGCCGCGGCCCAACACCGCCGCGCTGGCGATGGCAGACCACATCCCGGAGGAAGAGAAGCAGCGGCGCCTCGCGATTGTGCAGGAAAAGCAGCGCGCGATTCAGATCCGAGCGCAACGCGGAGCTGATCGGCGGCAATCGAGGAAGTGATGGTGGAAGGCCGCAATCAGGCGCTGGGCCAGTGGATCGGCCGCACCTCGTCGAATCGCACGCTCAATTTCACGCATCCCGATACCGGCGACGAGTCGCTGCGTGGGCAAGTATCTGCCGGTTCGCGTGACGCGCTCCGGGCCGAACTCGTTGGTGGGCGAAAGCAACTGTGGTGTAATTGAAGTTGAGGGACATGCGATGGAAGTCGAGATGAAAATTCGCGGGCTGATGATGGATCCCGTGTCCAATATGCCCATCGTGATCCTCAAGGACGTCAACGGCGCTACGGTCCTTCCCATCTGGGTGGGCGTGTTCGAAGCCAATGCCATCGCGCTCGAGATCGAAAAGGTTTCGACGCCCCGGCCCATGACGCACGACCTGATGAAGAGCCTGCTGCTGGGCCTAACACGGGCCTGCGCAAAGTGGTGGTGAGCGAGCTGAAGGACGACACTTTCTACGCCGTGATCTGGCTCGACCGCGAAGGCGAGTTGATCAGCGTGGATTCGCGTCCCAGCGACGCGCTGGCTCTGGCGCTGCGGCTGGATTGCCCCATCTACGTGGATGAGAGCGTGCTGAAATCGTCGAAGGTGGCTTCGTCGATGTCCGACAAAGTCAACGACGCCGAGTTGCGGCGCTGGCTCGAGGGCCTGAACGACGAGGATCTCGGCCGCTACAAGATGTGAGATTGGACTTCGACGCAGAGGCGCAGAGACGCAGAGAACGCATATATAAGCATTCTTCGCGTGCCTCGCGTCTCCGCGCCTCTGCGTCGAAAAATGCTTGCTGACGCGCGACTTCTCTGATGCGAAAAACTTTTTTCTGGAAGCTCAAACAGCGGGATATCCCGCTCGGCGAACGCACCGCCATCATGGGCGTGCTCAACGTTACTCCCGATTCCTTTTCCGATGGCGGCCGCTATAACGACCCGGACCGCGCCTTTGCGCGCGCCGTCGAGATGGAAGAGCAGGGCGCCGACATCATCGATATCGGCGCCGAATCCACGCGGCCGGGCTCGGCGCGCATCTCCGCCGACCGAGGAGTTGCATCGCCTGGGACCGGTGCTGAAGCGCCTCAAAGACCGGCTTACGATTCCGATTTCCGTGGACACCTACAAAGCCGAAGTGGCCGAGCGCGCGCTGGATCTTGGCGCAGAAATCATCAACGATCCTTCAGGCCTGACGTTCGAGCCGAATCTGGCGCGCATCGTTTCCAACCACGACGCGGGCCTGGTGGTGAACCACATGCGCGGACGTCCCGAAACGTGGGCCAAGCTCGGTCCCCTCAAAGACGCGATGGCGGCGATACGGCGCGATCTGGAAGCGTCCGTCAGCCGCGCGCGTCTGGTGGGCATCGATAAATCGCGTATCGCGGTCGATCCGGGTCTCGGCTTTGGCAAGCGCGGCGAGCAGAATTCGCTTATCCTGGGCAAGCTCCGCGAACTTGCGGATCTGGACCTCGCGATCATGATCGGCCCTTCGCGCAAGCACTTTCTGGCGCACGACACGCCGCGGAAACGGCATCCGCCGGCGCAGCCGCCGTGGCCGCCGGCATCCTCGCCGGGGCTCACATCGTGCGCGTGCATGACGTGCCCGGAGATGCGCGCCGCCGCCGATGTCGCCGATGAAATTCTCAAGGCGTGCGCCCAGAGTTAGACTATTTTTTATTGCCATGCGGCGCCTCTGGGCTATTCTGTTTTGCCTTCCGCTGTTTGCGGCCACCGTTCCCGGCCGGTACATCGTGGAGCTGTCGCTCGAGCCGGCCGGCGCGCGCGTCGGCAGGTCGCACACTCCGCAAGCGGAAGCTTACCGAGCGCAGATCCGTACTCAACAAGCGGCGGCTCGCGGCGCCATTGAACAAGCCGGCGGCCGGATTCTGGGCACGCTGGAAAATCTTCGCAATGCGCTATTCGTGGAAATTCCGGCGGCGCAAGCGGCGCAATTGGGCGGCCTTCCCAATGTGCGGCGGGTCCATCCGGTACGGCTGTTTCATCTGACGCTCGATCACGCGCTGCCGCTGCATCACGTTCCCAGCGCGTGGGCGCAGGTTGGATTCGGCAATGCCGGGGCGGGCTCGAAAATCGCGTTCATCGATACCGGTATCGAGATCGCGCATCCCGGATTTGCGGATGCGGGCTTTACCGCGCCCTCCGGCTTCCCCATGGCGGATACATCCGGCGATCTCGCGCTCGCCAACAACAAGGTGATCGTGGCGCGCAGCTATGCCGGTTTTTTTACAGCTCTCGATCCGGACCCTACCGTGCGCGACCATGTCGGCCACGGAACCGCCACTGCCATGGCCGCCGCGGGCGTCACTAATACCGGTCCGCTGACTACCATCACGGGAGTCGCCCCGCAGGCCTACATTGGCGTATATAAGGTTTTCGGCACGCCCGGCGTGAACGATGGCGCCCCCGAAGACGCGATCCTCAGCGCCATGGAGGATGCCGTGAACGATGGTATGGACGTGATGAATCTAAGCTTGGGGGACACGATCGCGGGCGATTTGGATTTCGATCCGCTGGTACAGGCTGTAGAAGTAGCCAGCGGATTGGGCGTGATCGTAGTGGTATCGGCCGGGAATGGAGGACCAAACCCGGGCACGATGGGGACGCCCGCCACCGCGCCTCACGCCATCGCGGTGGGCGCGTCGGCTAACGACCGCGCGTTTATGGCTTCGGTGCAAACGCCAGGCGGCGCCATCGCCGCTCTTCCCGGCGCGGGTCCAAACTCGTTCTCGCCCATCGGTGGGCCGCTCGTCGATCTTTCCACGCTCGATGGCAATGGCCTGGCTTGCAACGGGCTGCCGGCGAATTCGTTAAGCAATTCGGTAGCTCTGATTTTTCGGGGACTGTGTACGTTCGAAACCAAGCTCGATAACGCCCAGGCTGCCGGGGCGCTGGCCGCCGTAGTCTACGACAATATCCCGGATGAAAGCCCCGTGCTCATGGGCGTGGGCGCAGCCTCGCTTCCGGCGGTAATGGTTGCCAATCAGGATGGTCTCAACCTGCGGCAGCAGGCCTTCGGCGGAGCGACCGCCACCCTTCAGTTCTACGCCCCCGCTTACATCAATCCGCAGAGTCTGGCGGCCTTCTCATCGGCCGGTCCCAATGTGAATTATTCCATCAAACCGGATCTGGTCGCCGTAGGCGAAAACTTTTATACCGCTGCGCAAACCGCGGATTCCGATGGCGAGTTGTACGATCCGTCGGGCTATATCATCACGCAAGGCACCAGTTTTTCCGCGCCCTCTTGTCGCCGGCGCGGCTGCGCTCTTGAAAGCGGCGCGGCCCGGTTTGACAGTGGACGAATACCGCTCGCTGCTGATCGATTCTGCCGATCCGGCGTACTCGCTTCCGGGGACCGTCGCGCGAGTGCAGCAGGCGGGCGGCGGATTTCTCAATATGTTATCGGCGTTCAACGCCACCGCCGCCGTTTCGCCAGTCTCCTGAGCTTCGGCGCAGCGGCCGCACCGGCGCCTTGCAGCAGATCCTTACCATTACCAATACCGGCCCGGTTCCGCGATACGTTTCAGGTCTCGGCTACGGCCCGCGACCCGGGCGCGCCCGGTTCCGCAATTCGCCACCACATCGGTGCATCTCGACCGGGCGCTTCGGCGGCGCTGCCGGTCGCGTTCCCGGGAGATGGACTTGCCGCGGGCAGTATGAAGGCTTCATCTCCATTCAGGGCACGCCTCCGCGGGCACAGTTTCCAACGTGCCCTATTGGTTCGGCGTGCCATCCGGGCAGACCGCGTTCATTACGGTTCTCGATCAAGCATCTCGGCAGCGGCGGGAAGTTCGCTGAATAAGCCATGCTTTTCCGCGTCACGGATTCGGCGGGCTTGCCGGTGAGCTCGGTTGTTCCCTCCATTCACCGCGATCTCCGGCGGCGGCAGGGTTCTGGGCGTGGGTCCGTTGGGCAGCGCCTACGCCGAACGATTTTACCGCGGGTGTGCGCCTGGGCAAAGATGCGGGCGCGAACCTTTTCAAGATCCAGGCCGGCGGGACTGCTGTAACCATCACAATCACCGGCCAATAACAGCCGCGATTTTAGAATCGCTCTTGTATAATGACAACCGTGGAAAGCACCGCCGCTCAATGATCGATATTAAGAAAAAGCTACAGGATGAGATTGCCGTATTGGAACACGAGTTCCATGTGGAGCTGCCTAAGGAGATTCTGAAGGCGCGCGCGCACGGCGATTTAAGCGAGAACGCCGAATATCATGCCGCCAAGGATCGCCAGGGCTTCGTCAATGCCCGACTGGGCCAGTTGAGAAAAAGGCTGTCGGAACTCGCGATGGTGGATTTTACCAAGATCCCGCGTCGGCAAAGTGGGCTTGGGCTCCACCGTGGTGGTGCTCGATACTCAAGCGCGACGAAGAGATTACCTATTACCTGGTGACCACCGAAGAGGCCGACGCGGCCAACGGCCGCATCTCCACCACGTCACCCATTGGCCGGGCGCTGTTGGGTAAAGAGGAGGGCGATGAGGTCAAAGTGCAGAGCCCCGGCGGCGTGAAGGAACTGGAAATCCGCAAGCTGACTACGATTCACGACGCGGTGAAGTAGGCCATGACCTACACGCGCGCCATCGGCGTTGTCTTCGGCGCAATCATCGATCGTATTGTGCGCTGGCTGGCGCTTTCGCGCATCCATCCCAATGTACTGACGTTTCATCGGTCTGGTGATCAACGCCTGGGCGGCGTTTCTGTTCGCGCAGGGCAACTTCGTCTGGGCGGGAATTGTGGTGATTGGCGCGGGCCTGTTCGATATGGTGGATGGCCGCGTGGCGCGCGCCACCAAGCAGGTGACGCGCTTCGGCGGCTTCTTCGATTCCGTGCTGGACCGGTATTCCGACCTGGCCCTCTACATGGGCTTGCTGGTGTACTACGCTTCCATCAACCGGTTTTTCTATATTGTATTGACGGCGATCGTGATGACCGGATCGGTGATGGTCAGTTATGTGAGGGCGCGGGCGGAATGCGCGATTCCGAAGTGCAAGGTGGGTTTTTTGGAGCGGCCGGAGCGGGTGGTGCTGATCATTATCGGCGCGCTGTTTAATCGCATGGCGCCGGTGCTGTGGGTGATTGCGGTGCTCTCGAATCTCACGGTGATTCACCGCATGATTTATACTTTCCGGAATGCAATCGGCTGGAAGACTGAGCAGTTGGCGCCGTGCCGGTCGGCGAAACAAATAATGTAGGGGCCGGACGCGCCAGCCGGGCTTGTCCAACCCCTACGTCCTCCGAAAACCGTTTACTTCTTTATGGGGCTACGTTGCCGGCGCTGCTGGTGCTGTCCACAGACTTGGAAGTGGATTTCTTGGTCGCCTTCTTGCTGTGCTTCTTCACGGCCGGCTTCGACGCGGCGGTCGAAGAGGCGGAAGAGCTCTGCGCTTGAGCGGCGGGCGCGGCGGCCGGTTTGGTCTGCGCGGCGAAAGTGAAAGGCAGCATGGCTGCCGTCAGTGCGATTGTCATTAATGTCGTTTTCATTTTTTTTCTCCCAGCGGGCTTTTTTTTATCGCCCGCTCACAATTCCATCTTGAAGCAGAACGCCCGGAATTCCGATAGCCCGCGCAGGCTATATTCAGCGACGAATTAGGGTCGCTTGTGATTAAGATTTATTAGTCCGGTCCGCTTGCTTGCGCGACGGCCCCAAATCCGAAATATCCTAAGTTAGTTCGCTAACGTATTCCAGGAAGACCGCTCCCTTACGGTCACGGCTCCGGTCAGAGCCGCGCGCCTTAGCAAGCGGTTTTCGCATACGTGACGGAATTTCCGAAGTACGCTCGCCGAAATGACATCGAGAATGCGATGTCGGCGGAAGGCAACGGATACAAAACGGCGTCTGCCTGTATGATCGCGAATGGCAGGTCGGCATCGCTCGCCGGGTTGACATCCACACCCACCAAATCCACTGCAAGCCGCCTGCGCAGGTCCCGCAGCACGCCTCGCCGCGTGGTGATGATGCCGAGGCGTCGGACAAACCATACGGCATGAACTGGAAGATAACGGCAAAGACAATTCTCGTTCAGATGCACCACAAAATTCAGACCTTCGAGCGCGTCAACAAAAAGCTGTCCCTCGTGACGCAAGACAAATTGCTCGCTTACATGACCAAGGAATTTAACTTCGGTCACTGGAGCAACGCCCACTTTCGGAGATGCCATGCACTTCCACGCTTACCGCATGGCGGAGCGGCCGGGCCACTCCTATCCGCTCGTGCTACAGTCCAGACTTAGCACTGACGCTGCGGGTATCGCGCAGTGCCTCGGATTGCAGGCTGAGGCCCGCGTTGAACTCGAAGAGATTGTAAACGCTCTACAGGCCAAGATTTCACCGGCCACACTATTCACGCCGGTTTGATCGAGCCTAGTGGCGACGTTTTAAAAGGGTAAGTTTCGGGATTTAAACTTCTGTCCTTCCTGCGTGACGCCGCCGCCGAACCGTGGTAAAAGGCTACGATGGAAAGGAAGGGTAAGAATATGGCAACTCTCGATTGGTCCCAATGCTCCGCTGTGGAGAGTGTTCCGGGCCGGGTCGGTGGCGCTTGGGTTTTGCGCGATACGCGAATGCCCGTCTCCGTCATCTTCGAAAATCTTGAATACGGCTCCAGCATTGAGGAGATCATCGAGAATTACGGTGTGACCCGCGAGCAAATTCAGGCTGTCTTGGATTTTGCGGCGAAGAGCGCCGCCCCGCCTCCGGTGTCCCTTGATCGGGCGCGCATGACAGATGCGCATACTCTTTGACAAGAGCGCTCCCTACGGTCTGGCGCGGTATCTCGAAGGGCACGCCATCGCCACAGCGGAAGAGCGCGGCTGGGGGCAGTTGGAAAATGGGGTTCTACTGAGCACAGCCGAAGAGGCCGGTTTTGAGGTGTTTCTTACGGCTGACAAAAATCTTCGCTACCAACAGAATCTGTCGGGCGGAAGATAGCCATTGTGGTGCTCGGCAACTCCCCTTGGCGCCTTGTGCGTCTGCATATCCCAGCGATTGTTGCAGCGATAAATGCGGCTCTCCCCGGCAGCTATGCCGAAGTGGAGATACCGCTTCCCCCCAAGCCCCCGTTTGTACGTTCGTGAACGAGCAGCCCCCGTGTTTCTCAGAGGGTAAGATTTGCGAAAACGCAGAAGCAGTTAAAAACCCTTTAACCATGTGGGTTTTCAGCATTGCGGCTTCCCTGCCCCTATGCTAAAAACAGAACGTATGGACGACACGCCAATCACAATCCGCAAGTACACCGACTTTGACGAGATCAAAGCGGACGAGTACCGCTATTGGCAAAGCCGCCCCCCGCATGAACGGCTGGACGCGGTGGAAGAAATGATCGAAACGGCCTATGCCCTCAAGGGATGAAAGATTGAGCCTGATGTACCAAGACTACAAAGACCTTTTGTCCGCCTTCCAGTCCCATGGCGTTAAATACCTCCTTGTGGGCGGCTTCGCGGTTATCCATCACTCGCAGCCGCGCTTTACGAAGCACATGGACCTTTTCATCAAAGCGGATCCTGAAAACGCGAAGGCGACCTATGCCGCGCTTGCCGAGTTTGGCGCACCACTCCAAGGCATCCGCCCGGACGACTTCACCGACCGCAACCGTTTCTTTCGTTTTGGACGTGACCCGAAAGGCTTCGATATTCTTCCGGCCATTCCCGGCGTCGATTTTGACGCCGCATGGGAAAGGCGCGTTGAAATTGTGGTTGATGCGGCTAGCGGCCTGAAGGCGAATTTCAGTTCCGCCGACGACCTCATAGACTCCAAGTGGCGTCAGGACGACCGCAGGACCTTGCCGATGCGGACGCCATTCAAAAAGCGCAACGCTTGAGGCCCGGGGGAAAAAAGTCCCCGGAACCGACACCGGGCAGCGGTCCTAATCAGTAGCCGCGTTTCACAAAGGGTCCTTTGTGAAACATCTTTTCACCGCAGCTGTCTCGACTAAACACCGCTCAACCCGGCTGAATCGGACGCTAATATCTTTTGCAACAACAGTCCGGTGCCGAAGCGGGTCTCCGTCATTCCGGTCATCTCGAAACCGCACGCCAAGTAAAACGATTCGGCGTGAGGATTTCCGACCACATGAAGGGCGGTCGATCCTTGTGCTAAGGCCACGTCCGCGCAGTGTTCGACCAACAGGCGTCCAATGCCGCGCCTTTGAATGGTTGGCTCAACAAACAGAGCATCTAATTCGGTTTCTCCGTCCGTCCGAGGCAATACAGCCGAGAAACCGACAATCACACCGTTCCACTCTGCAACGAACACCCATCCTTTTTCGATCTGCTCAATTGGTAGTTCGAGGGCATCGGGATTGGCGAGTAAGGCATTGCGATCTCCGGCGTTACTCAGAGAGGCGCGCCACTGCAAAGCTTCGAGCTCCTCCTGTTCGCGGGAGATCGCGCATCGAATGCGGACGCTGTTCATCCTCTCCACTAAACCACATAAAAGAGGTGGGGCTATGGTGAGTGCTACGTGTGACACCGACACCTCGGTGGTTCGTAAAGGGTAGATTGTGAGACAGAGCGGAATTGCCTAGCGCGGCTAGCTTTCGGCATTCTGGCGCTGTCCGCTTTTGCGGCGTTCGCGCCTCCCGTCAGCGGAGCCGCAACAGCATCAGGGGCGGCGTGTCTTTCGTCCCGAAATTCAGCTTGCGGATTTCTATACCGGCCAGCCGCACGGCTGCCGGCAACTCATGATGCGCCCGCAGGAGATCGGCTTTCGGCATCGTTGAAGTAGTGCACCGAAGCCCCGTTTATTCTCCGCTTTCAGCGAAAATGAAGGTATACCCGCAAAGAGGTTTTGAGACGTGCGGCAGCGACCAACCCATGATCGAGCACGAGCCGCAAAAAGCTAACTGAATCCGTACCCGTGCTAACATTATTCTGACCTGCTTTCGTTTACTGTGACCGTTCAGCTCGTTCGGGATGATAAGACGATAGAACCATCACGCGCTGTAGAGCAACGGCCCCAGCTTGTGAAATGAAAGCGGCGGGCCAGTCTGACCAATTGTTTGCATGTTTATCGGCGTTGTTTTTGACAGCGCCCCGGCCCCGAAGCACCGCGCTTTATCGATGTTGAGGACGAGAACCAGCACTCTATCAATCTGGGGGAATGGGTTCACAGGCCAGATGGATATTGGGCCTTACGCATCACCGCGGAGGATTTTTTCAAAATGGGAACGGGGAGCGATGGAACAAGCGGCGAACATCCCGTTAGTAAGCCGGCGCATTCAAAAAGGCCGCGAACAAGCCTACGCCGAACAACACAACCTATTTTGATCGCGACCCCATCCTTGTGCAGGGAGGCAATTGACGGACGACCAATTCTTACAAGAAGTAGATACCATCAAGGGGCTACTTCCCGCAGCGGTTGCCGAGCGAGGCAAGGGAACGCCTGGAGAGAGAGGGTTTTCTGTCCGGCATTCCCAAAAACAACAATCTTGGCCTTCCACCGGAGAAACTCTATTGATTGACTGCGTACGTAAAAGAGCGAGTTACGCGTTATGACGAACTTGAGCACGCCCAAGCTGAAATACATGCTATGTGCCTATCGGACAGCAGCCACCCGAATTTTTGCCAAAACGGTAATTTCCAGACCGCCACTTTCGACAGAAGGAGCCGAAGTGTCGAGAGTTTCCCCCCGGCCCTACGGCCAGCCGACCGGCGCCTTGCCGTATTTTTTCAGCAGCAAGTCGATAGCTTCAGCAGCGAGGCGCGGCCCGGACCCTGCGCCCTGTCGCCTTCACGAAGCCGAACGACCCGCGCGGCTTGAGGTCAGAAGCACCGTGCTAGGACGCGGCGGTTTTGCATTGTAGTCCAGCGCGGCGTCATCGCCCTTAGAAAGTGATACGATTGCGATCAAATACACGCGACAAGATCATCGGAGATGTTCTATCGCGTTATCGTCGGCTGTTCCTGTTCGGGATGATACGAACGATACAGCCACTATTCAGAATGGGGCTATGAAACGCCTTCACGAAGCCCGCACGAAGGCCCACGCGACATCACTTGTCATCGCCGAACAGTCGCTAGAACGATTGAATTACTTCAGCACGCACTCAAAGGATTTGGTTTTGTATCTCATTCAATTACTTATGGCGGCTTTGTGGTGACAAGCTCCGCGATATTCTCGCGAGGCTCGACGCTGTTCCAACCGTGGCCGATATGGACGTGCCGGGTTTAAGGCTCGCACCGGCTCAAAGGTCGAGAGTCGCCGAATGTCAGACAAGAAAATAGATGCCACCAAGAACAGCATCCAGAAAAACATCGACGAAATTAACAGAAGGCTGAACCATCGACCCTAAAACGCCACTATTAAAAGGTTTTTGGGCCGCTAGGTAACGCGCACTGACGCCGCGCCCTTTGCGCCCGTAGCCAATTTCGAATTGGCCGATCAACCACCAGTACAGACAAATCAGCCGCTTTCACGCGGGTCGAGTTTTTCATCAAAATGTGCGGAGGAACTGCGGGCGCTCACCGGTGGAAGGTTCACACATTGTTGGGCGCGCAAAGGCGGGTGATTTTCCGCTTTGCCGACCACGACGCCTTGACGTTCTGGATAGACGCGGAACCGCAAATCTGTGACCTGAATTTACGTGGATTACCACTAAAAAGGAGTACTGAACCATGCCCATGAAGAACCCACCCCACCCCGGAGGTTTTATCCGTCAGTGCATTGAGCCGTCGGGCCTGAGCATCACGCGCCGCCGCCGCTCTTTGCGTCACGCGCACCACGCTATCCGAACTGGTGAATGAAAAGGCCGGCATGTCGGCGAAATGGCCGTGCGCACTGTGAAGGTTTTCGGCGGCAGCGGAAACGCTTATTCGATGCAAGCGCAGTACGACCTTGCGCAGACCCGCAGCCGCGAGAAGGAAATCAGGGCATCTGGCCCTTTCACCGTATTACCTACCGACCCGCCAGAAGGAAATCAGGAGCATCTCCAAGTACCCTTCAGCCACACACGCCAACGAGCTGACAGATTTTCATTTCGTTTGGAAGCTACAACCGGCGCGGGGTTTTCATTCTCGAAATGGGTGACTTTTGCACCGTCGATTTCGTGCATGGGATAGTGTCCGATGTCGTTCACGCCGACCGGCTGAAACTGAAACGGCTGGAACTGGTTTAGCCACAGCAGCCCCATGCACGTCTTGACGATGATGCACCGGCACGCAATCCGTTAACTCGCGAAAAGCTCTTGCACCCGGAAAGCAGGTAATCACCACCCATCAGCTTCATTGTGTCTCCGCCGCGTTCCGCAAACGGTCCTTTGCGCCCATTGGGTCCGTGCCGCGGACAGTCCCGGTTGAAACCGTGAAAGTTATACAACCCAATCACGTTTCGGGTCTTTCACATATTAAACGTTTAGTAGCAACTGGTCGGCCCGTTCAAGGAGTTGCTCGACGAGGGGCTTGGCATCAAGGGCGCAATCCGTACATTTCTCGCCTATTGGCCGAGGGACGACGAGAATACGCCACTGTATTGGGCAGATACAAGTTCGGATCATCAGCAGATCGCGTCCGATTTATACAGTGCCGCAAGAGGTGCATGTCAGGTCAGCGCTAAAATTCATGATCGGGACTTCCTTTTTCTCCCTTTGTCAGTGGAGGCTCCGTATGAAAGCCTTTCTCTTTCTCTTTGCAGAGGAGGCCGGTACGTACGTCACCGCCACCGATCCAGAGCCGGCGATCAGCTCGCGACGCTCCGACAATGACATCGAGACTAGATTAGAAATCGGAATGAGACCGCTGATGAGGCTATTTATAGAGCGTTTGATCTGATCAAATCGGTTCCGCCACCTCAGCAGCAAATTCTTCCTTCCACTGTTTTTGATGAGAGCGCTGATGTGTCACCTCTGCTTGTGAACCGCCGCATGTTCATTGTATTGTTGGGCATGGACAACTATAGCCCAATGAGGGTGTTTCAAATTTCATGAGTCCGTCTTCCGTAGCTTTTGGCATTCGTGCGTTTCGCGCGGACGACCTCGAGCACCCCGACGTCATAACTGAAGTTGTCCTCCAATACATCCGCACGGCGGAGTTCTTGATTGCAGATCTCACGGGAGAGCGTCCGAACGTGTATTACGAAGTCGGCTATGCTCATGCGATTGGAAAGCGGCCAGTATTCATTCGTAAGGAATCGGCTCGCCTTCACTTTGACCTATCCGTACACAACGCACCGGAGTATCGAAACGTCACCGAGCTTGGGGCCTTGCTGCGGCGACGCCTTGAGGCAATGACGGGTAAAAAAGGTGGCGCGGGACGATCTGTGAAGGCAAACTACTTAAAACTAGACGGCATAAACGGCGAAAGCACCGCCGCGAACTACAAGGACTGGATCGACGTGGAGTCCTTCGCGTTCAAAGGCAACTGTCACAATCTTACAGTAGCGGCGGTGGGAGGGCCTCGACGGTCGAGTAGACATGGAAGATTTCGTTTTCCAAATGAAGACCAATGCTGCCACTCCTAGGCTTCTTGAAGCGTGCGCGAGCGGCAGGCATCTAAGGGAAGCAAGATTGTCATGTTGTGACGATTCTGGGGAACGATTAGTAGTTTTGTGGACTCTGGTTTCGTCGCTGTCCATCACAAGCGACGGGGCTTCAGATGATCTGCCAACTGTTCGGGTGTCGCTAAGTTTTGGCAAAATTTCGATAGAATATGTCCAACGGCAAAAGGGCAGGAACGGTGGGAGGTACGACCCGGGGTGGATGGGACTTGGCCGCGAACAAGTCTGCGTGACCGAGGACGTTCCTAGCCGGTCGAGTCCCCGGCGAGTTGTTGCTGCGTCTTTCCAAAGATCTCGACCCGGAGATTGAAGCCCAAGCTCTCTTTTGTGCACAAATTACGAATTTTGGTGGGGAAGTGGCGGATTTGTCGTCATCCGCATTGTGTACAATTCCCGTGCGTGAAATCGCCGTCCATCAATGTTTCAAAAAGGGTAAGTTTTGAGAAATTCCGAAACCCCCGGTTTTATTGGGCTCAAAATTCTCACAACTCGCTCTACAATGAAACCATCGAAACCGGCCCCGACGAGCAGGAATTGACGCCAGCCGAACAAGCCGAGTTACAACGCCTCAACAAGGCATTCACACAGGCTATAACGCGCTCGAAAGCAGCTTTACATCTATGCCCGCGTCCCGGGATGGACCGGCGACCCATTCCCAGCAACCGCCCCGCGTGGTGTTGAGCATAGCCCGCAGCGTTTTCGAGAACCGGAACCCATGAAATACGGCTATGCGCGGGTTTCAGGCGAGGACCAGAAAGGGAGATGCGGCACCATCCTCTCTCAGTAAACCCGCGCTAGCCGCCGCGATACAAAACATCCAGCGTCTGCCGCACATAAAGCGGAGCGATTGAATGATGAAAGCGGGCGCCGCGATCCGGCGATCGCTTCTTCGGCGATTCCGGTTAATTCAAGCGGCGTGTACGCCCGGCGGATGGAGACCTGCCCGTCGGCGGCGGCAATCGGAGAAATTAACGGAGCGACAAAGAAGCTGAACAGCGCGAGCGGAAGTGGATGCCTGATGAGATCCAGCATAATGAAGCGCCGGCACGAACGGCCGACGTTGCGGATCAGTTTTACCAGCTCACATTCGGAGAGATGGTGGCCCAAACACATCGAGAATGCGATGTCGGCGGAAGGCAGCGGATCCAAAACGGCGTCCGCCCGTAGGATCGCGAATGGCAGGTCGGCATCGCTCGCCGGGTTGACGTCCACACCCACGACATCCACTGACAAGCCGCTTGCGCAAATCCCGCAGCACGCCTCCCCTTCCACAACCGATATCGAGAATGCGGCGAACCGGCAGCGGGTCCCGGCGCACGGCAGAGGCCACCGAGGCCGTATCGCCGAGCCAACGATGAATCCGCGTAAGATCGCGGTATGCGCGCGCGGTGTCCGATTCGGAAACGCCATCGTATTCCAGAATTTCCAGCTGGAGTGACCGCCGCAATAGAAGCCTCCAATCCCCTGAGCCGATTTTACGCGAGCTTTATCTCCGCGGAGCGCCTCTTTCACCCCACAATGAGTTTAGGACACTTTGGCCATGGAAGTTCAAATTGCGGGCGGGGGACCGGCCGGATCCGCGGCCGCGATTGCGGCTCTTTCACAAGGCGCCGCGGTTCACATATTCGAGCGGTCGCGCGCCCCGCGGCACAAGGTCTGCGGCGAGTTTATCGCGCCGGAAGCTTGCCGCGTGCTTGAGGCCCTTGGCCTCTGGTCCGATTTCGTGGTCAGGGAGCCGCCGCCTATTCGCCGCTGTATTCTGCATTTCGGCAAAACTGCCAAGCAGTGGAAAATGAGCGAACCAGCCTTCGGTTTCAGCCGCTTCGCATTAGATTCCCTGCTCCTGGAGCGGGCGGTCGCATTGGGCGCGCGCCTCTCGCGAGGTGAGAGTCTTCAACAGCGCGATCTTGCCGTGGGTGAGATCGCGGTCCTGGCGAATGGGCGCCAGGGTGGCAGAGCCGGCGGCCCTCGACTTTTTGGTTTCAAAGCGCACTTCGAGGGTCCCTCGGACGATGCCGTAGAACTGTTTTTCACCCGCTTCGGGTATGTCGGCGTGAGCGCCATTGAGGGCAATCTGACCAACGTCTGCGGCCTCGCGCCGGAGGATTCGTTGCGCCGTTGCGGATTCGATATCGACGAATTCCTGGCGGGTGAACCGGCGCTGGCCGAGCGGCTCCGTCCGCTCGCGCGGGAAATGCCCTGGATCAAGACAGGCCCGCTAATATTTTCGCGCGTCCCGCCTCCCCGCATGGCGCCGGAGAGCGTTTATCCGGCGGGAGACGCGCTGGGTTTTGTCGATCCCTTCACCGGATCCGGCATTTTGAACGCTCTGCTCACGGGGAACTTGGCTGGGACGGCCGCGGCCCGGCGGACGCCTGTCGGCGCTCACGTTCGGGACTGCGCCGCGCTTCTAAGTCGTCCGTTTGCCATGTCCGCATTGCTGCGCGTTCTGTTGCGGAGCGGTCTGGGCCGCTTGGCCTATTTCGTCCCCGGGAACTGGCTGTATCGCCTCACGCGGGCCGGCGTGCCAGGTGGAGTCGATGGGTAGACGCTCCATGCCGCTCGGGCGCCGTGGCAGCTTCCCTCACTTTGCTTCCAACTGGATATCGAAGTCGATGCGAACCTCATCTTTCACTCGGACGGTGCCTCCTGCGGCCTTAACCGGTCTGATACCAAACTCCGTCTGCTGCAAATGGGTGCTGCCTGTGTAGTGTTCTCCCTGCTTGCGTACCTCCACGACCACGGAATGACTCTCGCCATGCAGTGTTAGCGTGCCCCGCACACGCCAGCCGTCTGCGCCTTCGGGTTCCGCCGCGGTGGAGCGAAATACAATCTCCGGGTAGTTCTCGGAGTCCAAAACTTCGGGGCCAAGCATTGTTTTCTGAATCTCGCCGCGGTCTTTTTCGGAAACGTCGCGATCATGCACACGCAAAGCAGTGGCATTCACGCGCAACTCGACCGTATGAGCCCCCAGGTCCACGGCGCCGCCGGCCACAGGCGCCGCTATCTCATGATCGTGACCGAAAGCGGAGAAGAGGCCGGCCTTGTACACTCGCACGGTCATGACCGATTTCCCGGCATCGATGTTTCGCTGCTGGCCATTTGCGGCTGCCGCCCAGGCCAGGACCGCGGCTGAACACAAGAGTGACCGTAATGCGCTGAACCGGATTGTGACTTGCATTCTTAGCAACTCGGACATGATTATCAGCCGAAACGCCAAAGCCTCTCTGCGCTACTGCCTCTTTAATTCTCCGTCGTCGCGAGGCGTTCCGAGATCGCTGTCGGGCTTGAATTTACACGGGTTTCCGATCTTGTGTGTCTGGCATGACGAGAGAGTGCATATCCTGTAACCGCGCCCCCGTCCGCGCGCTGAACCGACTCCATTTGACATCCAAGTAAACTGGCGCCATTCTGTATTAGGATGCCTAATAGAGATAAGGCCGACGTCCTTCAGGGCACGCTCGACCTCATGATTCTCCAAACCCTCGCCACGCTTGGACCGCTACACGGGTATGCCGTCGCCGAACGTCTCGAACAAGTATCGAATGGCGCTCTCCAACTGAACATGGGAACTCTCTACCCCGGGCTTGGTCCGGCTCGATCAGCGCGGGTTCATTCGCGCGCAGTGGAACCGCACCGAGAACAATCGCCGCGCTCGATACTACTCCATCACCGCTGCCGGCCGCCGCCGCCTCGACGCCGAAAAGGCCGAGTGGACGCGCATGGCGTCCATCATGCAAGCCCTGCTCTTCGAGCAAGCGCGATGATACCCAGGCTGCGCGAATGGCTCCTCCGCGTCTGGGCCACCGTCACCAACCGCCACGGCGACGTCGAAGAGGAGCTTCGCTTCCACCTCGAAATGGCCGAGGAAGCCGCCCTGCGCCGCGGCGCGTCCGTTCGCGAAGCGCGCCTGCGGGCCCGCGGCTTCGTGCAGGCTTCCGACGCGGTGCGCGACCAGACCGGCATTGCGTGGCTCGCCGACTTCTTTCGGGACAGCCGGCACGCACTTCGAAATCTTGCCAGGAGCCCGCAATTCGCCTCCGCCGCCATCGTGTCGCTCGCCCTCGGCATCGGCGCGAACACCGCGATCTTCAGTGTCGTCAACGCCGCTTTTCTTCGGCCCCTCCCCTACGCGGCGCCAGAAGGGCTCGCCTGGGTAACAGTCTTCTATCCCAAGTCCAACCACTCCATGGTCATGATGCCCGACTATGCGGCCTGGAAGCGGCAGAACACCGTATTCCAAGGACTGGCCGCATATCAACCGGCGCGTGGGAAGAACCTGTCCGCCCCGAACTACCCCGCCGCAAGAATACAAGTGGCTCGCGTCACACCCGAGTTCTTTGCTATGCTCGGCGTTCAACCCCGCCTCGGCCGCGGCTTCCAATCCGATGAGAGCGAACCCGGCCGAAATACCGTCGCCCTCATCGGCGATTCGCTCTGGCGCGGCTACCTGCGCGGCAACCCAGGCGTCGTGGGCATGACCATCTTTCTCGACGGGGCGCCCCGCACCGTGATCGGCGTGCTGCCGCCGCAGTTCGTATATCCCGCGGCCGGCGACGCCGTGCTCTGGTTGCCTGATGCCGTGGACGCCGCTGGCTCTGTACCCAGCCGCACCCTAGCCAATTTGTCGGTCATCGGCCGCTTGAAACCAGGGGTTACCTTGCGTCAGGCCCGCGCCGATCTCCAGGTGATCGCCCAGCGCCTCGACGGCCAGTTCCCCGAACCGCTCTCCTCCATGCGCGCGCGGGCGTCCGTCAGGGTGGTCCCTCTGCAAAATGAGATCACAGCCGGTTCGCGCACCGCTATCTATGTCCTGATGGGCGCGGTCGGATGCGTTCTGCTGATCGTCTGCGCCAATGTCGCCAACCTGTTTCTCGCGCGCTCGGCGGCGCGCGCAAGAGAAATCGCCATCCGCGCCGCCCTCGGCGCCTCCCGTTCCCGCGTGGTCCGGCTGCTGCTCGCCGAGAGCGCCGTGCTGAGCGCCGCCGGCGGACTCCTCGGCATTTTCATTGCCTGGTGCACGGCCTCGGCCCTCGGCTTTCTCCTGCCCGGTACGATCCCCAATCTTGTCCCCATCGATGCCCGCGTGCTCGCCTTCGCCGTTGCCTGTGCAGCCGGCTCCGCAATCCTGTTCGGCATGGCGCCGGCGCTCACAGCCTCCCGGTTGGACCTGAGCTCGGCGCTGAAAGATGGAGGCGCGCACCCGCTGCGCCGGCGGCGCCGATCGCACTTACGCGAATCGCTGGCCATCGCCCAATTGGCGCTCTGTCTCGTTCTGCTCGTGGGTGCTGGCCTGCTGATGCGTACCTTTGTGAACCTCCTCAACGTCAATCCGGGCTTCGACCCCCGCAACGTGCTTCTCGCGGATATCTCCCTCGAGCCCGAAAAGCTGTACGGTCCCGCCCGCCAGACCGATTTCTTCCGTCGCGCCCTGGCTTCTGTCCAATCGCTGCCGGGCGTGCAATTCGCCGCACTCGCCAGCGCCACGCCGCTGGCGGACTTCACCTTCATAGTCAGAGTGGGCGCCGCGGCGGGCAGTGAGAAGACGGAGTTGGCCGCCTTAACCGCCGCCAGTTCCGCCTATTTCAGCGCGCTACGAATTCCTCTACTCGAGGGCCGGGCCTTCACCGAAAGCGACCGGGAGGGTTCGCCGCGCGTAGCCATCGTCAGCCAGGGGCTGGCCCGCATCCTCTTCAACAATGGAGACGCGCTCGGCCGAAGAATCGTCGAGCAGAATCCGCCCGGCCGTCCAATGAGGTTCGATAATGACGGAAAACTCCAGCTCGACGAGTACAACTCGCTCACGATAGTCGGAGTCGCCGCCGACATCCGCCATCAAGGGCTGGATGAAAAAATCTGGCCGGAGCTGTTCCAGCCCTACGCGCAAGCGCCGTTGAATCCCATGAGCCTGGTTGTCCGCGGCTATTCCGACCCTGCTTCGCTCCGGCCCGCCATCCGGCGAGCGGTCCAGGCCATCGATCCCAATCAGCCGGTCTTCGGCGTGGAGACCATGGACGAGCGGCTTTCCAACTCGCTGGCGCAACGGCGTCGGAGAGCCTGGCTACTCAGCGCTTTCGCATTCCTGTCCGTGGTCGTCGCGATGGTGGGAGTCTACGGCGTGATGGCCTATTCCGTGAAGCGGCGAACCCATGAAATCGGCGTCCGCATCGCGATAGGCGCGCAGCGCCGCGATGTCCTCACCATGGTTGTCGGCGAAGGTTTGGCGATGGCCCTGATCGGTGTTGCCATCGGCGTGGTGCTCTCTCTCGCCTTGACGCGAGTGCTCACCGCCTTCCTGTTCGGAATCGGCCCGCGAGACATGGCGACGCTCGCGGCCGTCTGCATCTCGCTCGTAGTCGCCTCGTGTTTGGCCAGCTACGTCCCCGCTCGCCGGGCCGCCCGGATCGATCCGATCCGCGCTTTACGGCATGAGTGACGTAGCCGTTAACTCAAAACGCAAGACCTGGACGTCCATTCTCAATAAAGACCGCGTCCGGAAACCCCACGGCTCAAAAACATTTCAATAGTATTCGTGTTAATTCGTGTTCATTCGTGGCCCAATTTTCTCAGTCACGCGATTTTCTAATAAATTAACTTACATTATTACAATAACTTACCGCCAATCGCCACCAAAAAGTTACCACCCCACCAGTTATCCTATTAATAGGAGTCTTTTTTCAAATGAATACAGACATTTCAGACGCAAAACTCGCAGCTAATCAATCCAACGCTCAACACTCCACCGGTCCCAAAACCGAAGCCGGCAAGCGCCGCTCCAGCCTCAATGCCTTCCGCCACGGCCTCACCGGCCAAATCCATATCGCCACTCCCGAGGAAATGGACGCCTTCCGCAAGCACTGCGAGACCTATCGCGAAGCCCTCGCGCCCGTCGGCGTGCTCGAAATCGAAGCCGTCCAGGATATCGCTGAAGACCGCTGGCGCCTCAAACGCGCCCGCGCCCTCGAAAACGGCATCTTCGCCCAAGGCCATCGCGACCACATCAACGCCATGGATTCCGGCCACGCCGAAGTCGATACCGCGCTCGCCCAATCCCACACCTGGCTTCAAACCGGCAAAAGCCTGCAACTGCTCACCACTTACGAGCGCCGCATCAAACGCTCCCTCCAGGAGAACGAAGCCCAGCTCCAAGCCATGCAATCCGCCCGCAAAGCCGCTCACGCCCAAGCTCTCCACGAAGCCATGCTGCTCACCGAATTGGCGCAATCCAAAGGCGAACTCTACGATCCCGCCCCCGATTTCCCGCCCACCGGCGACTTCGGTGGCTTTGTTTATTCAACTCCCGAAATCGCCCGCCTCATGGACCGCGCCGACGCGCTTAAATCAAGCCGAAACCGCCCGCGCCAACAAAAATTACTCCCCCTGGGCCGCCTCGAAACGCAACTAACCCCATGCAAGAATCCCAATTCCTCCTAAATCTCCGCGCCGATCTCCGCGTCTCAGCGTCTCTGCGTCGAAAATCCCCTCCCCCCGGAACCTCACTCACCCGCAAAGCGTCCAAATAGTACAATAGAAAGTACCTGGAGCGTTCAACCTAAATGAAATTGCGAATCGCCGCGTGTGGCTCTGTGATCCTCCTTGGATTGGCAGCCGCAACGTCACCCGCCTTGGCGAGTGACTCGTCTCTCACCCGTCCCAAAGCCGGCAAAGTAGAGATTATGCCGGAAAGCCAGATCAAGCCCGGCATGAAGGCCGTCGCCTGGACTGTATTTCAAGGCACGGAGCCGGAGCCGGTCCCCGTCGAGATTGTTGGCATCTACAAAAACCAGTGGGGTCCCAAGCAGGACATTATCGTCGGCAAAATGGGCGGCAAGGCCATTCGCTCTGGCGTCGCCGCCGGTATGAGCGGCAGCCCGGTTTATATCGATGGCAAACTGATCGGCGCCGTGGCGCTGCGCATGAGCCAGTTTTCCCCCGATGCCATCTGCGGCATTACGCCTATCGGTCTGATGCTCGAGATCCAGGATTTCGATACCTCGCGTCCGGAAGACGCAAAAACGCCCGACAAGATCGTCGCCCAGAACCGGCAAGTCGATGCGCCCCAGGGAATGCTCCGACAACTGGTCGCGGCCGGCGTCGGCCAGAACCTGCCGCAGTTTTCATCCATGGTTCCCATCGAAACGCCGCTCGTATTTGCCGGATTTCATGAAAGCGTGCTCCGCGATTTTGCGCCGCTCTTCCAGCAGCTCGGTATCGCCGTCGCGCAAGGCGGCTCTACTACTGGCAGCACCCTGCAAACCACCAAGCCTGTTGCCGGCTGGGAGCATTCGCTTAATCCCGGCGACACCATCGCGGGCGTATTGGTGGATGGAGACATGAGCGTCAGCGGCGCCGGCACCGTCAGTTACAACGATGGCAAGCGCGTCCTGGCTTTCGGCCATCCTTTCTTCAACCTGGGTCCAATGGATATGCCTATGACCAAAGGCGAAGTTCTGATGACCATGGCATCCAGCTATCAGCCCACCAAAATGATCAATGCTACCGAAGTCGTGGGCGCGCTCCATCAGGATCGTCACAGCGGCATCGAAGGCGTTCTCGGCGCCGAATCGCACATGGTTCCGGTGAGCATGAAGGTGCGCTCCATCAACGACAAAAATGCTGTCGTGCGGGAGAAAGACTTCCACATGAACGTATTTGTGCAGCAGAAATGGACGCCATACCTCATGATGCTTTCGCTCTATAATTCGCTCTCCGAATTGAACGAGTTTGCCGATGAAGCCACCTACCGGCTCAGCGGCAAAGTGGAAATGAGCGGCCAGCAGCGGATCTCGCTTTCCAACATGCAGACCTCGGGCGAGATGATGCCCGCGCCCATGGCGCTGGCCGGCTGGTTTGGCGACAAGTTCAACAAGCTCTATCTCAACAACCTGAAAGCCCCCGACGTAAAGAGCGTCAACGTTACGGTGGATTTGATTCCCGAGCGCCGCGTGGCAACCATTGAGAACGCGTGGGTGGCCGATCCCGATGTGCGCCCAGGCGATGTGGTGCCGCTCAAGGTGTTTCTGCGCCCCTATCGCGGCGATGCCATCGAGCGCAACTTCACCGTCAAGATTCCCGACGGACTGACGCGCGGCGACCATCGCATTTTGCTGAGCGACGCCGAGACTCTGAACCGTATGCAGAACATCTCCGGTATCGTCAATCGCTATATGGATCTCCCCGAGACCGTCTCCCTGATCAATCAGGAGCGCACTAATAACAAGCTGTACGTTTCGCTCGTGGAGGCCAGCCCCACGGCGTACGTTGACGATAAGACGCTCCCCAGTCTGCCCTCTTCGGTGCTCAACGTGATGCAGGCCGGCCGCGCGCCCACCCGCACCATGCTCACCAGCCCCGATACCGCCACCGAGCAGACCTCGCTGCCCTTCGATTACGTGGTCAGCGGCAGCTACACGCTCCGGCTGCACGTAAAGTAGTGCCTCTCTTGTGGGGCAGGTTGGTTAACCTGCGGCCGATTGTTAATCTGCCTGCCGCGAGTTCAGCGCGATCCTCTTTCGCCCGCGCGAAAGCGCCTGGCCTGCTTTCCGGGACATAGTTATAAGTAGCTACAGGTATATCGAATGACTAAACTCAAATGCGGCGCGGCCTTGATGGTCTGCGCCTGCGCCGCGCTGTTCGCAACCCAGACCAGGACCTGGTCGCAAAGCGATTACGCCGACTTCGAAAAAGGCATCATCCGCCATCTCTCCGTACGCAGCGACGGCTTGCTGACGCTCGCGCCGCATTCGCGCGAGTTGATGGATACCTCGTCCGCCTATCTATGGGCGCTGGCGCAGGACTCCAAAGGCAATCTCTACGCCGGCGGCGGTCCCGGAGCTAAGCTCTTTCGCATTCCCGCCCGGACGGTACAAAGGCAAAGTATTGGCCGATCTCGACGCGCTCGGCATTCAAGCCCTGGCGGTGGATGCGCGCGATAGGGTCTACGCCGCTACTTCTCCCGACGGCAAGATTTACCGCATCACCGGCAATGCCAAACCCGAGATCTTCTACGATCCCAAGGCGAAATACATCTGGGCGCTGGCCTTCGATCCTCAGGGCAATCTCTTCGTCGCCACCGGCGATCCCGGCGAGATTCATCGCGTCGGCCCGGATGGCAAGGGCAAAGTATTCTTCAAGAGCGACGAGACCCACGTGCGCTCCATGGCGCTCGACGCCAATGGGAACCTGATCGCCGGCACCGATCCCGGAGGCTTGGTGCTGCGCATTTCGCCGCAGGGCCAGGGGTTCGTCTTATACCAGTTATCGAAACCCGAAGTGACGGCCGTTGCCGTAGGGCGCGATGGCGCCGTCTATGCCGCCGCGGTGGGAAACCGATCGTCCTCCCCGGGGGCATCCGCTCCCCCGCCCACCGCCGCTCCGCCGGCCACGGTAACCGTAACGGTAAATGCGCCCGGCGCGCCGGCGCCGACTGCCGCCGCGGCGCGTCCGGCCGCTCCTCTGCCCGCCTCAGTTGGCTCGCCGGCCGGACTCAATGGCGGCAGCGAAGTGTATCGCATCGAGAGCAACGGCAATCCCATGAAAATCTGGAGCCACGCGCAAGATGTGGTCTACGCCATTACCTTCGATGCGCAGGGCCGCCCCGTGTTGGGCGCCGGCAATCACGGCAACGCCTACCGCATCGATTCGCCCTCCTCTTATACCGCTCTGCTGACCATGGCGGCCACTCAGATTACGGCCCTACAAAAGGGCCGCGATGGCCAGATCTATGCGGCCACCGGCAATGTCGGCAAGGTCTATGAGATCGGCCCCGGACTGGAACCGGAAGGCACAATCGAAAGCGACGTCTTCGATTCCTCGATGTTCTCCTTGTGGGGCCGGATCAGTTTTGAAGCCCGCCTGAACGGCGGTCGCATTGCCATTCAGACGCGCAGCGGCAATTTGGATCAGCCTTCCAATAACTGGAGTCCATGGTCCGCCCCGATGACCGCTCCCAAGGGCGCGCGTATCGTCTCGCCTGCCGCCCGCTTTGTCCAGTGGAAGGCCACCCTCACTGCCGACGCCGCCGGCCACTCTCCGGAGCTCGAATCGGTCGACCTTGCGTATCTCGCTAAAAATGTAGAACCGCGCATCGAAGAGATCGAGATCACTCCGCCGAATTACAAATTCCCTGCCCCAGTCGCACCGCTGATTTCCTTGTCCGCCCCGGCGCCCAATTTGAATCTCCCGCCTTTGGGCAAGCACAATCCGCCCGCGCCCGCGTTTTCCATCGAGAGCTCTACGCCTTCCATGACGTTCGCCAAAGGCTACTTGGGCGCGCGCTGGCTGGCATCCGATCCCAATGGCGATTCGCTGGTATACACGGTAGAAATTCGCGGCGTAAAGGAGACCGAGTGGAAGCTGCTCAAAGATAAGGTGGCCGAGAAATACATCTCCTGGGACTCCACCGCGTTCCCCGACGGCGATTACCGCCTGCGCATCACCGCGTCGGATTCGCCCAGCAACCCGCCCGCCGAGGCGCTCAGGGCGACGATGGAAAGCGACCCGTTCACCATAGACAACACGCCGCCTGCGATCGCCAACCTGACCGCGACTCGCAGCGGCGGCAAGCTCGAAGTGCGCTGGCACGCCGCCGACGCTCTCAGCGATATCACTAAAGCCGAATACTCGCTCGACGGCGGAGACTGGACCGTCGCCGCGCCGGTAACCAAGCTCTCCGATTCGCCCGCGCTAGATTACGCGCTCACCCTCGACGCCCCTCCCGGCGAGCACACCATCGCCGTCCGCGTCTTCGACGAATACGACAACGCAGCCACGGACAAGGTAGTAGCGCGTTAATCAGCGCTCCGGCGGCAAATAAGACGCCGCCACTTCACGAAAGCTTTCCACCTGCTTCCGCGCCCATGCCGCATCGCAGCCCAGTTCCGGCGCCATCAGTTCCGCGACACGCTCCGCCATCTCCATCGCCGCGCGCGCGTTCAGGAATAGCGCGCGCGTGCGGCGCGCCAGCACGTCTTCCACGGTGCGCGCCATCTCATCGCGCACCGCGCGGAGTACAGCGGCGGCGGTATACGGGAGCGCCGGGTGTAGCAACTCGGATTCCGGCAACTCACCGGGGTTGAAGATCTTCAGATTAGCGGTCACGCATGGCCGCTCGGGCAAGCGGGCCAGGATCGCGGCTTGGTTCACGCAGTCTTCGGCCATGTGGCGATACGTAGTCCATTTGCCTCCGCAAACGGTGATCATGCCCGAATTTTCGATGCGGATCACGTGCCCGCGCGAGAGCGCCGCGGTATTCGCCGCGGCGTCCGATTTCACCAGCGGCCGGATTCCGGCGAACACGCTGAGGATATCGGCGCGCGTGGGCTTTCTGGCGAGGTAGAGCGAAGCGGTATGAAGGATAAACTCGATCTCTTGCGGCTGCGCCACCGGTTCCGCAACGGCTTCTGCCACCGGAGTATCCGTGGTCCCCACCAGCGTGTGGCCGTGCCACGGGATGGCGAACATAACGCGGCCATCGCTGGTATGCGGAACCATGATGGCGCTGTCGCCCGGCAGAAATGACGAGTCAAACACCAGGTGAACGCCCTGGCTGGGGGCGACCATTGGCTCCGCCGCGGGATCGGCCAGTACGCGCAGTGCATCCGCGAATGGGCCGGTGGCGTTGATAACGGCCTTTGCTCGCGCCTCGATGCTCTTCACCGGTTTCGAGATCGCGAAAGCGCACGCCTTCCACAAACCCGTCAGTGCCTTGGATCAGGGCTGTCACTGGCGCGTAGTTCAGTAGCGCGGCGCCCTGTTGCCATGCGGTAGTCATGAGATCGATGAGCAGTCGCGCGTCGTCGAATTGCCCATCGAAGTAGATCACTCCTCCGCGCAGACCCTCGGTCTCGATGGTTGGCAGGCGTTCGAGAGTCTCTTCCCTGGAAAGGATGCGCGAGGCGCCGAATCCATACTTGCCGGCCAGCAGATTGTATATCTTGAGTCCCACGCCATAGAAAGGAGACTCCCACCAGTCGTAAGTGGGCACAACGAAACCTAGGTTGCGAACCAGATGCGGCGCGTTTTGCAGCAATAGACCGCGCTCTTTGAGCGCTTCCATTACCAGCGAGAGATTGCCCTGCTCCAGATAGCGCACGCCGCCGTGGACCAGCTTGGTGCTGCGGCTGGATGTGCCTTTTCCAAAGTCGTGGCGCTCGAGCAGGAGCACGCTATAGCCGCGGCTGGCGGCATCGATGGCGACTCCAGCGCCGGTAGCCCCGCCGCCGATGACGATCAGATCCCATGCGCCATCATGGCTGTGCAGACGGCGATATTGCCCGGCGCGCGTCACTCCGCATCAGCATAGCAGGACATCTAAGACACGAGAGCGCACTCACTTACCCTGGCCGATTAACTGGGCGTACGCTTGCTCCGCTTCGGGGTCGGATTCATGCGGATGCGAGAGATAGATGCCCAGCCAGCGGCGGGCGCGAGCGAGCTGGCCGGCGGCGGTGAACACTTGGCCGAGAGCGCGCGCGCAAAGCGGATAGCGCGGTTCGCGCTCTAGATGAAGACCGCACTCCGCTTCCATGTGGTTCAACGCAAGCGATGGGTCGAGCGGCTGCACGCCCGCGGGCGGCTGGCGCATGAACACTACGGCTTGAGCGTCGTTATAGACCAGCTTCCACTCGCTCTGATTGCCGGATAGCGCCGGAAGCAGGTTGTAAACGATGCCTTCGGAATATTCGAAGCCGTTCATCACAATCGCCTGGATGCCATACCGATCGAGCAGTTGCCGCGCGCTCGGGCCGCCATCGCTGCCGGAGTGGTTATAGAGAATGCGCGTGTAGTCGTTAAAGACGGATTCGCTCAGCGCGCGCCCATCGATAAAGACGCGTTCGGCCGGCCACAGCCGCCAAATTAGGTAGCCGCCGAATTCGTAGGTGTTAAACATCGGCGATGTGACTGCGTGGGCCAGCAGGAAATCCGCGGCCCCACTGGGAAATCGCCACTCCGCCGCGCGGAATTGAAAGAAGCTGCCGCGCGCCCATCCGATGCCGAGTCCGGCGAGCACCAGAGCTGCCGCGGCATATTGCGCCGGGACAGGAACTCGGCGCAGACGCACAACGATGGCCGCCGGGACATAAGTGGCGATCGTCACCGGCGCCCAAAATCCGATCAGGAAGATGTTGCGCTGCGCGGTGAGCGCGGCCGCGGCAAAGATCGCGAAGAGCAGCCAGTCGGCGATGCGCACGCGCTTTCGCGAATAGAGCATAGCCATCGCGCCGATGAATAGCAGCGCGCTGAACGGCGAGAGCGGCCACAGCGCTGGCGCGCTCCATTCGAGCAGCTTCGATTGCAGAAAGCTATGCCGGTAGTATCCCAGGATTTCGATCACCCGAAAGCCATTCGGGTTTATCGCGCTCGCGGCTATTGAAACCGCGGCCACCATCCACAACCGGCGATCACGGCGTCGTAAATAGACCGACTCCGCTACATGCGCACCCAGTGCCACCCATTGCAGGAAGAAGCCCCCGTGGCAGTTGGCCCAAACTAACGCAATCACCGGCAGCGCCCACAACCAGCGCCGGTATTCCAGAATGAGGAGACTCAGCGCGAGAAAGAAGAACGTGAACAGATACGACCGGTCGTGAGCGAAGCCGGGCGAGAGCACGGCGGCGGCTGCGAATGCGGCCGCCAGCGCGCGATAGAAGCCGCGCGTGCGGCGCCAGACAATCAGGCCCATCATCGCGCAGCACGCGCTCAGCAGCAGCGCGCGGAAACATACGATGCCGCCGAAGCCCGCCAGCCTGTAAATGGCATAGAACGTCAACTGCGCCAGCCATTCGAAGGTAAGGTTGAATTGCCGCGTGATCGATTCGCCGGGGTACGCATCGCGCGCCAGCGCGGTGGTAAACGCGAACGGATCGGGCGCGGGCAGGTGGTGAGTGTGCGCGATATATTCGCCGCTCTTCAGAGTCCACCAGAAATCGTAGTCCGCGATTTCCGTAGAGAACAGGCCAACAAGCAACGTCGCGGAAATCGCCAGCAGCGCGGGCCGGAACCAGCGTGCAGGATCTTTCCACCGGGTGAGCATCTTAGACAGCCTTGGTCGCAGAGCGTCCGACAACGCGTAGAATTAGCATCATCAGCAGCGCCAGCACCGGGTCGGTAATTTCAGGCGTACGGCCGGGCAGATACGTTTGGATAGCTTCCGTGGCCGCAAGGGCGGCCGCAACCGCGAGGCCCGCCCAAATAAATCGCAGCCCGGTATAGCGGAGCGCCCAGACCAGGGCGCCGTAATCGAATGCCTTGCGAATAAGAATTGCGGGAGCCAACGCGCGGTTGGATAGCAGAGCGGCTTGAAATGGAATCCACGAGAACGGCTGGGGGACCGCGAGGAAATAGAACGGCTCCAGCTGTCCCAGCAGAATCGCGGATGCCAGCAGCCACGCGCACCATCGGGGGCGCGATTCGGCGCCGACGAAATGCCATAGCGCCAGCGCGAGCAGCGCGCCGGCGATTTCGGGCACGGTGAGTAAGCGGCTGGCGATCGCCAGTTGCGCCGGTACGCACACCATCGCGAGCGCGAGCCAAGCCGTTCGCATGTGCGTGAAGATGGCATCAAGAACCAGGCCGATCGCGAACCATTCGGCGCAGTTGGCCCAGATCTCAATCGGCGAAACACTGCGCGTGTGGAGCAGCAGGTCCAAGCCCTGCTCCAGATGGGTCCGGCCGATTTGCGGGAAAAACGGGTAGAGCTCTACGACTGCCCAAAGCGCCAAAAGCAGCAGTGCCGCGGAGCGGAAGCGTCTGTGCCGCCGCTCGCCAAGCCGGCGGAGGCGCTCCTCGAAATAGAGCGCGACCGCCGCGCCGGCCGCGGAGCCGACAGTGTTGGTCAACACGTCGGCGCTACTAGGGTCGCGCAACGGTATGTAGACCTGAAGCACTTCCATGCTTAAGGAGAAAAGAAATCCGCAGGCGATGGCCGCCGCCGCGGCGAACCGCCGGGAATGCCGGCGGCGAAACACTAAAGCCGCCGCGAATCCAAAGGGCGTGTAGATGACTATATTGAGAACGACGTCGCGCAGAATGTAACGAGTCCACTCCGCCGGCCATCCGCGCCAAACCACCCATAACGGATTGCCGGCCGCCGATGAGAACTCAAAATGCCAGGGGAATAGGGAGCCGTACGCGAGCAGCGCGAGGATAAGAAAGAGAACGCGGCCCACTATCGCCTGGAAAACCGGCGCAGCCGGTAGATCTCGAGGATAGATATATAGATGTCGACTACGCCCAGGCCGCTCACCGCGCCGCGCAGATACATATTGTCCCAATACAAGCGCCACTGCGGGACCAGACTGGCGAAGTAGTTGGTTTCCCAGTAGGGCGTCCACGGAAACACTAAGAGGAAGATGCCTATTTCCAGGCAGAAGACCACCAGCAGCACAGCGAATACCTTGTGATACCAACGCTGCCGGGGCGGGCCGAGCGCTACCGGGCCGGCGGCATATAAGGCGGAGTTTGCGCTCTCCTGAGGGCGCTGCGGTTCGGATGGCATCATGCTGCGCCCGCGGTGTCGAACAACTCCATCTGGCAATTGTAATCGATGGGAAACAGACACCGCGCTCTCACCGGCTCAAAGCTCAAGCGATGCAGCGGCGTGGGACCAAACTGTTGGATGGCTTTGCAATGCGAGGGCGTGGAGTACCCTTTGTGAGACGCCAAACCGTAGGCGGGAAAAATCTCGTCCCAAACGCGCATACACGCGTCCCGGTAGACCTTCGCTACGATAGATGCCGCGGCGATCGCGTGGCAGCGGGCGTCGCCTTTGATGAGAGCCCGCTGGGGCAACGGAAGGTCGAGAGGCACAGCGTCGGTGAGAATGAAATCGGGCTGAGGGCTGAGGCGGCTGACGGCTAAACGCATGGCCAGACGGGAGGCGTGATAAATATTGATGGAATCGATGGTGGCAGCATCCACAGCGGCAATCGCCCAGGAAACGGCGCGCTCGCGGATACGCGCTGCCAGGATTTCCCGGCGATCGGGCTTCGACCTGTTTGCTGTCGTTCAAGCCGCGAATGGGTTTATCGGGGCAGAGGATC
The DNA here is from genome assembly GCA_963723015.1 of Bryobacterales bacterium. GTDB lineage: Bacteria > Acidobacteriota > Terriglobia > Bryobacterales > Bryobacteraceae > PALSA-243. The sequence goes on along the minus strand of CAVRPF010000009.1, from coordinate 226,291 downwards.
ACGGCGGCGGCTACCACTGGACCGAAGAGCGAGCCGCGCCCGACCTCATCCACGCCGGCGACGGCGCTAAAGCCGCGGGCGTGGAGTTCACGCTCGTACGTTGATTCGCAGCGAAACCTAGCGGTGGATGCGGGCCGCATGGGGACCCCTGGAACTATTCGCGCTCGCGCAGACGGGCGGCCTTACCCTTGAGGCCGCGCAGATAATACAGCTTGGCGCGGCGCACGCGGCCCTTGCGGACCACATCGATATGATCCACGACGCGCGCGTGAACCGGAAATATGCGCTCCACGCCATGGCCGAAGCTGACCTTGCGGACCGTAATCGTCTCGCTCAACCCGGTATTATTGCGGGCGATGAGGGCGCCCTCGAACATCTGCAGCCGCTCCTTGTCGCCTTCCTTGATCTTGACATGCACGCGGAGCGTGTCGCCGGGGCGGAACTCGGGGATATCGGTACGCAGGTTCTTTTGGATAAACTTGGCCATTAATGCATTCTGCATGATAATTCCTGACAATTCCTTTGGAAGAAACTATCTTAGCACGCCGGCTTTCAGCGATTCGGCCGCCACCCTGCTGACGAACCCGAATGCCGAAAGCCGGCTAACGTTCGTTCAACCGTTGACGGCTGACGGTTTAATAGCAACTGCGGCTTCTGTCTGAAGCAGCCGGCCGGGGCGTCCGCACTCGCACAGCGGCGAATCCAGCGCATTCTCGCCGGGGACATGGAAGCCATTCTGGGCTTCGCATTCAAAACCGACCAGCCGGCCGCCACTGTCGGTTAACATCGCGTACGCGGGAACCTGGAACAACGTCCAGAGACGATCGCGCTGCGCATCGGTGAGGGGCGCGCCATTCCAGCGATTGGTAACAAACAGCGCACGTTGAGCGGAAGCGCCGGCTTCCGCAGCCTGCTCCAACTCGTGAAATGGTCCGGAAAGCGCGGTTACGCGCCTATGAGCCTCCGCGGCGGGAGTTGCAAACAGCTCCGGATAAAATGGATGCCGAATCCGGGGCCGCAACCATAATGACATTTGATGACTAAGCACATAGTGCAGGGGCGCCCAGAAGTTTCTCAAGATTCTCGCCTAAAACCCGGCGGCAATCGGCCGGGGTGAGATCGAGGGCAATGAGAAGGCGAAACTGCTCCTCGAAAACGTCGCGATTCCAGCCGCGAGGGAAGAAGGACGAATCGGTGCCGAACAGCAGGCGGCCGGGCCCGGCCACGGCAAGCGCGCGGCGGAAAACGCTCTTCAAATCGAGATCTTCGTAGCGCATCCAGGAGTTGGTGCTGGAGGTATCGAGGTAGATGTTCGGGCAAAGATCCGCCAGCATCAAGGCTTCGCGAAAAAGGCCGGCGCCGAAGTGCGGCACGATGAAGGGCAGCTTGGGATAGCGCAACGCGATGGCATGCAAGTCGAGCGGATTGGAGTACCGCATGTCGAATGGGGACTGCAGGCCGAGCCGCTTGCGGACGCCCACCGTAAGCACGCCGCAGTGAACGAACACGGCCCGATGCGGCGCAGCGGCGGCCTCTTCCAGTACCGGTTGCACGCTCGGATCGTGTATCGAATAGCGATGCATGGCGGGAAACAGGCAGACCACCTGCAAGCCCGAAGCGAAGGCCGCGCGCGCGCGGCCGGCCGCATCCGGTTCCAACGGATTGAACATAAAACAGCCAAAAAACCGGCCGGGGCAGGCGGCCAGCGCCGCGGCTATGGAAGATTCATCGCCGGGGACGCTGGCGATCAACGCGCCGCGAGCCACGCCATGGCGGTCCAGCTCGGCGGCCCAGCACGCCGCCAGCTCCGCCGGGTCTTCCGGAGGCAGCGCCCAACCCAGCTCCCGGGCTATACCGCCGGCGGTCCCGCCGGATTGAGCTGCCAGCGAATCGAAGAAGCGGCGCGAAAAAAAATGAATGTGGGCGTCGGAAATCCGGTACTCACTCAACGGAGCTTCCATTGGGCTTCCAATTCGTGATGCCCGCTGCGAGCGCAAGCTGCGTCAGTCCGGCGACATTGTTCACGTTCAGCTTTTTCATCATCGTTTTGCGGTAACTGCGCACGGTTTGCAACCCGAGATCGAGCATGACCGCAATATCCTTGCTGGTCTTGCCTTCCGCAACCATGCGCAGGACTTGCAATTCGCGCGGCGAAAGCTGATCGAGCGGAGTCTTATCGGTGGTTTGAAGATCGCCACGCTGGATGCGCTGCAGCAGTCTGTCGGAAACCTGAGAGCTCAAATACGATCCGCCGCGGGCTACCGTACGGAGAGCGTCGAGCAATTCGCTCGAGGAAGCTTTCTTCAGCACAAAGGCGCGCGCGCCGCTGCGGATGGCGCTCACCACGGAGTTTTCATCGTCGTACATGGAAAGAATAATGACCTTGACTCCAGGGCAATGGCGCAATAGCTCCGTTGTGGCCTCGATTCCATTCATGCCGGGAAGTCCGATATCCATCAGGACGAGATCGGGATTGGTCTTTTTGCAAAGCTGTACGGCATCGGCGCCGTTGTCGGCCTCGCCCGCCACGCGGAAATCGGGACCGCGCTCAAGAAGAGTTTTGATGCCGTCGCGAACCAGTTTGTGATCGTCAACCAAAACGATGCTAAATTGCATATTCCTGTTACTCCCGCGCCACTTGCGTGGCATGAACCGTCGTGCCGGAATCCGGCTCGCTTACAATCGACAAACTGAGCCCGGCCTGCGCCGCGTAATGCTCCATGCTCAACAATCCCAACCCGCGCCGGCCCGACGACAGATCGGCGGCGTCGAAGCCGCGCCCGTTATCGCGCACCTCCAGCGACGGACCGCTACGGGTGGACTTTACCGCAATTTCAATGGCTGAGCAAGCGGCGTGGCGCACGGCATTTTCAACCGCCTCCTGGGCGATGTGGAAGAGAGCCGGGGCCATATGCGGATCGAGCTTGAGCGATGGATCCACGTTCAGGCGGATGTTGCCGGGGAATCGCTCGCGCACGCGGCTCAGCAACCGGTCCAGGGCGGATCGCAAACCGGCGCGTTCCACCGTCGAGGGATTCAGCCGATAACTGTACTCGCGCACGTCCTCCATAATGGCTTCGAGGACCTTCTGGACCTCCTCGATACGCCGGCAAGCCTCGGGCGCGGGCGATTCCAGGTCCATGCGCACCAAATCCAATTGCAGACCGAGCGCGGTAAGGTTTTGACCCACGACATCGTGTAAGAATTTAGAGGCCATCTTGCGCTCAAATTCCTGCGATTTCAGAGCGCCCAACACAGTTTGCCGAAGCTCCCGCTCGGCGTTGCTCCAATCGCTGATTTCGAAGGCTAAAGCGCCGCTGCAGAGGATCTCTCCCTGTGCGCGAAGCGGGAACACGGAAACGATCCAGCAGACCTCGCCCGATTGCTCGCGGACCGTGACGGTTTCGCCTGACAAGGCGCGGGAGAAGCGATGTATCCATGGCTGGGCTCGATCGCGCGGCAGCGCGTCGGCAACGGCGCATCCGGCGAGTTCCTCCGCCGGCCTGCCAAGGATGGCCGTCGGGTCGCCATAGAACTCCTGAAAGATCCCTGCCGCGCTGACGGCCCACGAGCAAGCGGGCGATTGTTGAAGCAGCAGATCGCCGAATTTTCCGTCTTCCGGCACGGGCGCCGCTGACATTTTTCAATTGTATCAACCGGCTTTAAAGAAGAATGTTGCAAGAGGCGGCGCATGCGGCCGGCGATCTCTTGGACAGCCACAACGTTCATCGCTGTGATGTGCATTCGCGCGATTTGATCCCCAACACCCCCCGCAGTACAATCTCGATTGAAGGAGAGCGAGCCCTGTGCAGTTCGGCGTCAATACTTTCATCTGGTCGGCGGCTGTCGATCAGGGCGTGCTCGATCGATTTCCCGCCATTAAGGAGCATGGTTTCGATGGCGTGGAACTCCCGCTGATCCATCCGGACCGGCTTCCCGTGGCCGCCGTACGCCGAGCCCTGGAAGAGAACCAGCTTGGCTGCACCTTCTGTTCCGTCCTGCCTCCGGATCTGAGCGCAATTAGCGACAATGGCGCCGTGCGTCAAAAGACGCGTACCCACCTTGCCGAGTGCATCCGTACGGCTGCGGAGGCCGGGTCGAAACAGATTGCCGGACCGCTCTATTCGCCGGTGGGTTACCTGCCCGGCCGCCGCCGCACCGCCGATGAGTGGATGCGGGCGGTGGAATGTTACCAGTCGCTGGGCGACACGCTACGCTCGTCCAGCGTCACCGTCGCCATTGAGCCGCTGAACCGGTTCGAGACATACTTCCTCAACACTACGGCCGATGCAGTAAAGCTAGCGGCGGAGATCGATCATCCCAATGTGGGAATTCTGTTCGATACGTTCCATGCCAATATCGAGGAGAAAGACGTCGCGTTGGCGCTGCTTTCCTCGGGTCAGCGCCTAAAGCACGTTCATGCCTGTGAGAACGATCGCGGAACCCCGGGCAGCGGTCATACGGATTGGCCAAGCGTCTTCCTGGCGCTGAAAGACATGAACTATGACGGATGGATCACTATTGAGAGCTTCGGCTTCGCTTTGGGCGAGCTTTCCGCCGCCGCCTCTATTTGGCGGGATCTGGCGCCCACCGCTGAGTCTATTGCATTCGAGGGCGTGAACTTTCTGAAACGCGGGTTCAGCGGAGTGATGGATGCGCGAGCCTGAACATGCTGCGGCCCTATCGGAAACAGAGCCATGCGCATGAGAATCTATCTGCTTACCGCAATTCTTCTGTCAGCGGCGGCGCTGGTCTGTCTTTCCGCCCGCAGCCCGGAAATCCTGTTCGAGCGCAAGACTATCGATCTTGGAGTCAGCGAGACCTGTGCCATCGCCGATTTCAATAACGATGGCAAGCCGGATATCTTCTCGGGCGAAGCCTGGTACGAAAATCCCACCTGGAAGAGGCACGAAGCGCGGCACTTGAAAGAGTACGGCACTTATCTAGCCTCTCTCAGCGATCTTCCACTCGATGTGGATGGCGATGGCTTAATGGATATCGTCAGCTCAGGTTGGCACTCGGGCCAAATCTGGTGGTCGCGCAATCCCGGTAAACCTGGCGCTATGTGGGAGGACCACATCGTCGATCAGGGCTATCCGGTCGAGTTTTCATTCCTGGTGGATATAGATAACGACGGCAAGGCGCGCGAAATCCTGCCGCAGTTCGGCAATGCGGCCGCACCCACCGCGTGGTACGAAGCCGCCGGAGGCACACTCAAGAAACACATCGTCAGTCCCAAGAGCTACGGCCACGGAATCGGCGCCGGGGACATCAACGGCGATGGGCGCAACGACATCATTACGCCGCAAGGGTGGCTCGAAGCGCCGCCCGATCCGCGCGCCGGCGATTGGAAGTTTCATCCCGATTTCAATCTGGGCACGACCAGCTTCATCTTCGTTATCGATCTGAACGAGGATGGATTGCCCGATCTACTCACCGCCAATGCGCACGATTACGGTATCTTCTGGATGGAACAGCGCCCCGATCACACCTGGGTCAAGCATGTGATCGACGAATCCTGGTCGCAGCCGCACGCGCTCACTCTGGTAGATCTGAACGGCGACGGCCGCAAGGATCTCCTCACCGGCAAGCGCTTCATGGCGCACGACGGCCACGATCCCGGCGCGCACGACCCGCTGGGTATTTACTGGTACGAATACCATAAGTCCGACGACGGCAAGAGCGTAGTCTGGTCGCGGCATATCATCGATTACGGATCGCGCGCGGGCGGCGGTATGCAGATCCCGGTCGCCGACCTGGACGGCGATGGCGATCTCGACTTCGCCGTGGGCGGCAAGAGCGGGCTGTTTCTGTTCGAGAACCTGACGAAAGGACCCGGAAGGAAGACTCCATGAGTGAACTCGTTTCGAGAAGGCTATTTACTAAGGCCGGCCTGATGGCGGGCGCGGCTTTTCCGTATGTCCTGCCGCGCGCGGCCATCGGCGCCAACGACCGCATTCGCGTGGGAGTGATCGGCGTCGGCAACCGCAGCGGTCTTTTGATCGATCAATTGCCGGAGGGCGCCGAGATCGTCGCCGTCGCCGATTGTTATCGCAAGCGCTCCGAGGACGCCGCGGCCAAGCGCAAAGCCAATTGGCGCATCTACGACGACTACCGCCAACTGCTCGAACAGAAAGATATCGACGGCGTGATTGTGGGCACCAACGATCACGGACGCGTGCGCTGCGCCATTCATGCCGTGCAGGCGGGCAAGGACGTTTACGCGGAGAAACCGCTATCTCTCTATATTGAAGAGGGGCGCGCGCTGGTACGCGCCGTGCGTAAGTACAATCGCATTTTGCAGGTGGGCAGCCAGCAGCGTTCCATGGCCATGAACCGCGTGGCATGCGAGTTTGTGCGCACCGGGGGATTAGGCCGCATCCGCCTGGTGTTGGGCGCTAACTATAGCGAGCCGGTGCGCATCGGCGCCATGCCCGAAGATCCCGCGCCGGATGGCATGAATTGGGACATGTGGCTGGGCCAGGCTGAGATGCGGCCCTACAACCAGGAGCTGTTCTCACACTGGATGAGGTATTGGGACTATTCCGGCGCGGACATGACCAACTGGGGCGCGCACGGCATCGATCAGGTGCAGTCGGCCCTTGGCATGGATGCCACCGGCCCAGTCGAGTTATGGCCGCTCGAGGACGCTCCTCGCGGCGCGGTGGGCTTCCGCTACGCTAATGGCGTGGAAGTGCGGCTGGAGCTGCCGGCGGCGGGGAATATCCAGGGCGGCGCGATGTTCGTCGGCGAAAAGGGGCGCATAGAGATCACGCGCAACGATTTTCGCACCGACCCGCCCAACCTCATTAAGGATTTACCGGCCGCCGAGGAAGTAGAGAAATGGAAGCGGGCGCAGTGGCAGGCGAAGTATCACATGCAGGATTGGCTCGATTGCATGAAGAGCCGCAAGACGCCGCTCGCCGACGTGGAAACCGGACATCGCTCGATCAGCGTGTGCCACCTGGCTAACATCACTCGCGAGCTTGGCCGCAAGCTTCGTTGGGATCCCGAGGCCGAGCGTTTCACCGGCGACGCCGAGGCCAACGACCGCGTCACGCGCCGCCGCCGCAAAGGCTACGAGCTCCCCGAAATCGGATAGCGCGCCGCGCCGCCGTAAGGCGCCGGAATTCGCGCCGGGCAACTTCCGCCTCCTATGATGAATACCTGCGGCGTTACTTAGTCTTAGTCTCGATCTTGATCAGCTTGAGTACTTCCGTCTCGCGTTCCAGTTCCGCTTTTCCAGCTGGAAATCTGTTCGCGCTCAATATAAATGCCAGAATGTCCGCGTCCTGCTGACGGCTTAGCCTGCCCGGATCGTCCTGCGGCATCGATTTCCGGATGCGCTCAAAGAGATCGCCCACGGTAGTTCCATTCCAGTTGGAAAGAAACCCGTCGCCCACCAGCGCCGGCGCGGACTCTCCGCCGGTCAACTCCGTGCCGTGACAGGATGCGCACTCCTGAGAATAAAGCGCACTTCCGCGTTTGGATTGATCTTCGGTATATACGCCATCCCGCACCGAGCGTGAAGTCTGCGCAGTGAGCCCGAGTACCACTACTACCGCGAAGCAAGCCGGCTTCATGCCTAGTCCGTGGGCAACGTGAACGCCAGATACTCGCCAGAATATGGGCCGCCGCTGACCGCGATCACGATGTACTGCCGTCCGTTCACCATGTAGGTCATGGGCGATCCGCTCTGCGGCGCCGGCATCATCACCGAGCCCACCTCCTTGCCGCTGCTCTTGTCGTACGCCCGCAGCATGGCAGCGCGCGCGCCGGATGGCGTGGTGGTGATGGCGCTGTCGCCGGCGATTACCAACGATTTCGTCACCAGCGTGCCGATGTTATAGCCCGATTGCCCGGTGCGTGGGATGTTCATTCCCTTTAGCGCCGCGTTGTTACGGATGTTGTCCGGCGTTTCGCCGTGCGCCGCCTGCCACACGATCTCGCCCTTATCGAGATTGATGGCCGAAATGGTCGCATATGGCGGTTTGATCAGCGGCAAGCCCTCGATCAGCAATCCTCCTCCGCCCCCACCGCCTCCTCCGCCCGCTCCACGGCCTCCACGCCCGCCGCGCCCCGCGGCTGCCGCGGCTGCCGGCGCAGGCCGCGCGGCTACCGCATCGGCGCCGGCGCCTTCACCCGGTCCGGTTCTCATGCGCACTTCCTGGCCCGCCGTGCCCGCCACATAATTCATGTCCGACAGCTCTTTCGGCGGCTGCACCAGCCCGATGGGGGTCACGCAGGCGTTACACGCGTATACATAAACTGTGTGCGTTTCGGGATCGTACGATCCGCCCGGCCAATTCGTGCCGCCGCTAGCGGTTCCGAGAGTGAGGGTCGCCAGCGGTCCGCCCACTTTGCTCTCCACCGGCGGCGTGAACACCGGGCCTATTTTGTACTTCGCTACAGCCGTCAGGGCCTCATCGCGCATCTTGGGCGTGAAGTCGATCAGATCGTCCACCGTGACTCCGTTGCGCGCATAGGCCGGCGGCTTGGTGGGGATAGGCTGCGTGGGCGCATACCACTCGCCCGGCACATCGCCCTTGGGCGCCGGCTTTTCTTCGATGGGCCAGACAGGTTGCCCGGTGACGCGGTCGAAGACATAGAGGATTCCCTGTTTAGTAGGCTGCGCGACGGCTTTGATGGGCCGCCCGTCCACGTTGATATCGGCAAGGATGGGCGCGGAGGAAATGTCCATGTCCCAAAGCGGATGGTGTACCAACTGGAAGAACCATTTGCGCTGGCCGGTCTTGAGATCCACGCACACCAGGCTCTCTCCATACAGGTCATTGCCTGGACGGTGCCCGCCATAGTAATCGCCGGTGGGCGATTCCACAGGCAGGTAGACCAGCCCGAGTTGATCGTCCACCGAGATCTGCGTCCACACGCCGGTGTTGCCTGTGTATTCCGCCGAGCCGTTGAGCCAGGTATCGTAGCCCGATTCGCCCTTTATGGGAATGGTATGGAAAATCCACAGCCGCTTGCCCGAGCGCACGTCGAAGCCGCGGACGTAGCCCTTATTGTTGCGCATGCTCTTGGGCGTCATGCCTTCGCGGAACGACGCACCCACAATTACGGTGTCCTTGGCGACTACCGGCGTCGATTGCAGACCCATCTCGCCGGTAGTCAGGTCCGGAGAAATGGTTTGGTCGTCATTGAGCTTCAAATCCACGGCGCCGTTTTCGCCGAACGATTTCACCGGCACGCCAGTCTTAGCATCGAGCGCAATCAGCCGATACCCCGGAGTCACATAGAGGATGCGCTCGTCCTTACCATCGGACCAATAGGCGACGCCGCGTCCCGAAAGCTGCCTCGGGGCCGCTGCGCCGCGCGCGCCTTCATGCTCGCCATGAACCCAGAGCAGCTCGCCGGTGGCGGCGTCGAGCGCCGCCACGGAACGGCGGTTGCCGCCGGTCGCATAGAGAACGCCATTCACCATCAGCGGCGTACCCTCCAGTTTGAACTCCGGCCGGCTGCCCAGATTATCCGTCTTGAACCGCCAGGCGATTTCCAGCTTGCTGAAGTTGGATGCATTGATCTGATCGAGCGGACGGTAATGGGTGCTCCTGAGATCCGCGCCGTAGGTGGGCCATTCGGTATCTTTGGCGCTTTGGCTCCACGCCAGCGATGCGGCCAGCGCGAGGAGGAGCGCAAGCCGGGCAGAGATCTCAACGCGGAGCAACGGGGGTGCGGAGGCAACGGGGAGTCTTTCGGATAAGAAAGACATAACTCCGCGCCCGGCTCCGCTTCTCCGCCTCTCCGCGTTGAAGAGAATGCCTCTATTAACGAACATCGTCATGTTTATCCCAGTTGTGTGAGTTGCGACAGCTTCGGTTTCAGCATGGCTTTCTGTTCCGGCGAAAGGTCGAGCTGCGGGGGGCGCACGTAGCTCTCGCGGAACCCATACCCGGTGAACGCGAATTTGATCTGCGCCGCGCCGCCCGGTACGCCTTGTACGCGCAGAATCGAATTGGCCTCGCGCATCTTTGCGTAAGCGGCCTGAACGTCTTTACCTTCGCGATGCGCCTGGAATACGGCTGCCACCTGCTTGGGGAAAAGGTTGGCCGCGACCGAGATCGCGCCCATGCCGGCCGCTAGCGCCGCCGGGATATTGCCCTCGGTGCCCGTCATCATGTCGAGCTTGGGAAACTCCTTGCAGAATGCGGCGTACGTATCCGGGTTGCCGGTAGAATCCTTGATGCCGGCCAGATTCGGATAATGTTCCAGCTTGTGCAGGAGCTCCGGCGTGATAGGCACCGCGCTCATGCCCGGATAGTGATAAAGATAGACCGGCAGTTTGGTGGCTTCGAGGACCTGCGCGTAATACTTGTAGAGACCTTCCACGCTGGGGTTTTTGAAATAGAACGGCGGAATGCACAGCACGCCGTCCGCTCCGTTCGCGCCCGCATGGCTCAGCAGATCGAGCGTTTCCGGCAGGTTGGGCGTACCGACCTGAACAATCATCCCCAGCCCCGACCGGTGCTTGAGCGCGGTTTCGGCGACCTTTTTCCGCTCGGCGACCGAGAACGATGGAAATTCGCCGGTAGTGCCCAGGACCAAGACACCATCGACATTCCGCTCTTTAAAGTAGGGCATCAGGTCGCGGAACAGGCCCTCGTCGAAATGGTTCTTGCTGTCGCAAGGCGTTACGACGGCGACATACAGTTTGGGATTGCCCGACCGCGCGGCTCCCGTTTCCGCCGCGCTAGTCGCGGCCGCCGCGAGCGCGCCCGCTCCCACGGCTTCGATAAAATTCCGGCGAGTGGCTTCCATGCAATTACCTCCAAGTGGTGGTGCGACCAATCATGTTACACCCGCGCGCGGCGGGATGGAAGCGGGGCGTGCGCGCAGCCAGGCTGGAGATGCCTGGGATGGGTCCGCTGTAGATGGGCCGTGGCAGTGACGGCGCCCAATGGGCTCACTGGACCGCCAGTTTAATCCCGGGCGCGCTGATCTGCGATCCCACCGCCAGTTGAATCTGCGGATCGGTTCCGCAGTCCCCAGGCAAATAAAAATTCACCTGATACAGCCCCGCGAATCCGGGCGTCAATCCCGCATACGGCACGGTCTTAGGGTCCACGGCCTTGCCGTTCAACAGCACTTGAAAGGCGCTTAAGTCCGAGGGCTGAATCGATCCCGCATACCGCGGAATTTCGCCCGTCAGCGGCAACGGTTGCGTGCCTCCCAGCCCGGTGGCATAAAGCACGATCAGATCTCCGGCGTGGGCCGGCGCGGCTGCGGTCGCCACCGCCGATTGGGCATTAAAGTCCTGCGCCAAGGCATAATTATCGGCCGACGGAAATAGCGCCGGGGCCGCATTCACCAGCGTGATCATTACCGTAGGACCGGTCAATCCCTGCCGCACGACACGCACCGGCACGCTGCCCGCAATCTCATTCGGAGGGATGAGAAAGTTGACTTGTCCCGGCGACACGTAGAGCAGCGGCGCCGAGATGTTATCGACGTAGACGCTGATGTTGCCTAATTGGAAGGGCAAGCTGGCGCTGACAATATTCTCCTGAGTGAGACCTGCCGAGGCGAAGGCGAGATTCGACCCGAAGACTGTCAGCACACTGTTGGGCGCAAACGGTCCTGCCGAAAAATCCGAAGCGTTCACTATGCCGGCGGCGGAGTAGGACGGCGCCTGTCCCCTGGCCGCGCCGCAAAAACCGACGGCAGCCAGTGCCAGCCAGGCACGATACATCGTCTGTTATTGTATGCCCCTGCACGGCTAAGTGCAAATAGCGGGTATTCTAATGGGTTTTTAAGTACCTTTGGCTCCGTATGGAGTGTTAAACGCCGGTCACAGAGGCGTGCGCCGCGATTCCATATGCAATAGCCGCGGGCGCGACGCGCTTCGGTTTGCGCCCTGCTATGCTACTTACTTGGCCGAACGAACCAGCGTCGTAGTAGCGATTGACGGGCCCGCGGGCGCGGGCAAGAGTACCATCGCCAAGCGGCTGGCGCGGCGGCTTGGGTTCATCTACATCGATACCGGCGCGATGTACCGCGCGGTGGCCTTATGGGGGCTGCGGGAAGGCGTAGAGATGAACGATATGCACCGCATGGAACAGCTTGCGGCGGCATCCACGATCAAGCTCGCCCCCGGCCGCATTGAGCTCAATGGCGAAGATATCACCGAAGAGATCCGGCGCCCGGAGGTATCCAATTGCGCCTCGAAAATCGCCGTGATTCCGGGTGTGCGGCGCGCCATGGTGGCCCAGCAGCGTGCGCTCGCCGAACGCACCAGCGTAGTGATGGAAGGGCGCGATATCGGTACAGTAGTATTCCCGGACGCGGCGGTAAAGGTTTATCTGGATGCGCAGCCTGAGGAGCGCGTGCGCCGGCGCCTGATCGAGTTGCGCGCGGCCGGCCGCGAGGTATCCGCGCAAGCTTTGGCCGCCGAGATGAAAGAGCGCGATCAGCGCGACAGCACGCGCGCGGACGCGCCGCTGGCCCAGGCGCCCGATGCCGCGTACCTCGATTCCACTAGCCTTACGCCGGACGAAGTCGAAGAGGCGATTCTGAAGATCGTGCGGGCGCGCGTGGCGAACGGCAAGGAGTTTCGTTGAACGGACCGTTGGTAATGAAATTCGGCGGCACCAGCGTGGGCTCGGCCGAGCGCATTCGCGCCGCCGCGCGCATCATATTGGAAGAGAGCCGCCAGCGGCCGGTAGCCGTGGTAGTCTCGGCGATGTCCAAAATTACCGACCTTCTGCTAGGCACGATGCGCCACGCCGAAGGTGGAGACCGCGCGGGGATGGAAGCCAATCTGACAGCCTTGCGCGAGCGCCACTGTGAGGCCTGCCGCGAGCTCTTGCCGGAAGCGCGGCAGCCCGCGGCGATGCGGAAGATCAGCGGATTGATTGACGAGTTCGAGCGCATCGTCAACGGAATGGCGATGCTGAACGAGCGTCCGCCGCGGTCGGTGGATGAGGGCGTCGCCGTGGGAGAACGGCTCTCGGCGCTGCTGGTTTCCGAACACCTGATAGCGGAAGGCGCGGCCGCCGAAGCTGTCAACGCGTGCGATGTGGTGGTGACCGACGCGGTATTCGGTAACGCCTCGCCCCTGATGCAGCCAACGCGGGCGAAGGCACAGGCTCGTTTGCTGCCGCTGCTGGAGCGCGGCGCGATTCCGATTGTCACCGGCTTCAACGGCGCCACGGCCGATGGCCGCCCGACTACTTTGGGCCGCGGCGGTTCCGATTTTTCAGCCTCCATTGTGGCTGCGGCGCTCGATGCCGCCGAGTTGTGGATCTGGACCGACGTGGATGGCATCATGAGCGCGGACCCGCGGTTGGTGCATGATGCCGAAGTGATGGAAGAGCTGACCTACGCCGAGGCGGCGGAGCTGGCCTACAACGGCGCCAAAGTGCTGCATCCGCGCACGCTGGCGCCGCTGGCCGATAAGAAGATTCCGGTTTGGAGCAAGAATAGCTTCGCGCCCGAGAAGCCGGGGACGAAGATCGTTCCCACGACCAGGGCCGAAGGCGGCGTGCGCGCAGTTGCCTCGATGACCCATGTGGCCCTGGTATCAATCGAGCCATCGAGCCCCGAGGTAAGCGGAACGCTGGCGATGGCGCGGGCGCTGGACGCAATTGCGCGAGCGAACGTCGAAGCGCTGGTGGTTTCCAGCTCGAGCTATCGGCAGAATTTCTGCTTTTTAGTGCGGTCGGAGGAACTGGATCGCGCGGTGCAGGCGGTGGAATCCGCGCTGGCTCTCGAATTCGCGCATGGATACCTGCGGCCCATTGCGGTAGACAGCAATGTCGGCCTGCTGGCGGCGGTGGGAGAAGGCATGCAAGGCAAGCCCGGAATCGCGGGGCGTATATTTACCGCCATTTCCCGCGTGCAGGTGAATATCATCGCGATCGCGCAAGGCTCCAGCGAATTGACGATTGCGGTGGTGGTGCGCCGCGAGGGGCTCGAAAACGCGGTGCGCGCGGTTCATGCCGAGTGCGGCTTGGGGCGAAGACCGCCGGCGCCGGTGTTCCCTTCGGGGCGGCTGACGCCGCGCGCGGGCGAGCGGCTGTAGCACGAAATCATCGGTTGGAACGTAAACACTTCTCCGGAGCGTTGGCTATCGGCGGCGGGCCACTTCTCATGGTCGGGTGTCTTCCGTTAACTTGACGCCGAACGTCCAACTTCCGGCTGCCGTATGATCCAGGAGCAACGCGGGAATTCCATGTGACCAACAAGCGGATTAGGTTCAGGTGAGGTCCTTTGAGGACAGGACTCCGCGGTCCAGCGCGGGTTTCAACGTGAGAACCGAAACCCCAATTACGGCGCCCACGACAGTCAGAAATACGGCGAGGACTGTATGAGTGGCGGCAACAATTACGGCCATAACCCAGGCAAGTAACCCGATCATGATGCTCAAAACGCGGACCCACGGCGCCATTCGGCGCACCTCTGCGGAGAGGTGGCTCTTGTCAAAAATGTACGTGTGAAGAAGAATGGATGCCAATAGAGACAGCACGCTCGTGCACATCAGGGCGGCGAAGAACATTGCGAAGCCCACGGCCCCCGGTGCTGCAACGCGGAATCGCCACGCCGCGTACACTAGCAGGACGCACCAGATGCACATCCGAACGTGCAGGATCTGCCAACCGTGTTGCCGTACCAGAGAAAAGATGCGGCGGGGGATGCCAGTCCTAGTGAGTGCGATGACCGCCGCCGCAGGGGCGGTATTCAGATCATTTTTAATGTTACGGAGATCGATGAAGATCTCGCGCGAGGATTGGAAACGGTCGGCGGGGTTCTTGCGGAGGCACTTTAGGACGGCGTGGTCGAACTCGGCTGGCAGCGTGGAATTGTGCCGTGATGGCGGCGGAGCGGTAGTGGTTAGTGCGTTCGCGACGGTTGCCGCTAGTGTTGCACCGCGAAACGGATGGACGCCGGTCGCCATTTCATAGACCACAAGGCCGAGGGCATAGATGTCAGTACGAGCATCAGCCAGTTCGCCTTCTAGCTGCTCCGGAGCCATATAGGCTATCGTTCCGAGTCGGAAACCTGGCGTCGTTTCAGCAAGCATGGTTTGCGTGAGCGCTGACGCTTCAAGAGGGCATGGCTGTTGCAGCTGCTTGGCGAGACCGAAATCGAGGATCTTCATGCGGCAACCGCCATTTGAGTCCGGTGTGACCATGATATTTTCGGGCTTGAGGTCGCGATGGGTGATGCCCTTGTCATGCGCGGCGGTGAGGGCTTCGGTCAACTGGAGGGTAGCATCGAGGGTTTTGCTGAAGTCGAAGCGCTCGGACTCCAAATGCCAGCGCAACGTTCGGCCGGGAACGAATTCGTAGATGATGAATGCGGCTTCGTCTTGTTCGATGAAGTCGTATACGGTGGCAATGCCGGGGTGGTTCAGCGCGGAGGCGATGCGTGCCTCTGTAGAGAGGCGCTGCCGCAAAAGGCCTGATTGAGAGGCGTCCGAAGGCAGCATCTTCACAGCGACGGTGCGGTGCAGCCGCGTGTCATGGGCTCGGAGTACAACGCCCATGCCGCCATGGCCGAGTTCGGCCTCAGCTCTGTAGCGGTCGGCTATGAGAACGCCCAGCATGGGTTGCGCCAAGCCCCAATTGTATACGAACACGTGTTCAGTCGAAGAATCGGGCGGCCCTGCTTTCAGTCACCTTCTGTTGAGGGCTTCGCCAACAGCTTCTCCGAAGCGGGTGGGTTCGGGGGTGACGAGGACAACTGCTGCCAGGATCGTCGCCAATCCGGAGACAATCCACACGAGCGGAAAATCGCCTATGCTGAAACTGGCTAGAGCGGCGTTGGACGGCGTGGGCGCAAGGGTAGAAGCTCTCCCCACTCCAACGATGCACCTTACTGATAAGCCGCGGTCCCCGCCACCCCCAGTAGCGCCGAAAACACCCCAGTGTTGATCGCCCCTCCTGCCGTCAGAGATGCTGTGAAAAGCCCATTGCCGCTCGTCGGGCTCGGCCCGGAGAGTATCTCCAAGCTTCCCGTCCCGGTTCCGCCACTGATGGCGGTGGCGCTGACTGACGGCAATTGACTCAGAATCGAAGCAGGTACCGTAATCGAGCCCGCTCCCGCAGTGGTCGTGCAGAAGAACGTGGTAGTGCCGCCGGTAGAACCGGCGCTCCCGATGACGTATACGAAGTCGCTCGAATTGCCGCCGGTCCAATTCAGCGTGAGGCCCGAGCTTCGAGTTACTGAAGTGGGCAGCCCGCCGGTAACCGTCAGCGGAGAGCCCAGGTTAATGGAAGCCGTGAACGCGCCGACGTCCTTGCCGCCCGCGCCCTTCAGCGTGTATGTCCCCGGGATGATGGTGGCATTAGTAACACCTGGCAAAGTCACTCCGGGAGGTAACGTGATTCCGGTGGTCTCGATCCCGATAGCCAGGCTATAGAGGTCATTCGAGTTTGGGTCACTCGATTCGGTGAGAGCCTGGTTACTTAGGTTCGAGACGGTGGGTCCACTGAGTGTAATGGCCCCCGCATCCAGGTTAGTGCCTCCGGTGAAAGACAGTGCGCTTTGGCTGGTCGTAGACGCCGGGAGAATCTGGCACGCTCCCGAGGGCGTCGTGAGCGACACCGCGGAGGCCAATTGAAAGCCGGTGAACTGGGTGAAGCTCCCACCGGCCGAATCGCTCTTCTCGGTGATGGCGCCGACACCCGGCACCGTGGCCGAGATCGAGTATTGCGTCAGGTCAAAAGCGCCGTAGGTCAACGTACCGCCCTGATCGAGGCTTTGCAATTGAGCCGTAGTAAGACCCGGCGCAGTACATACGCTGGCCGACTGACTGGAGGCGATGGAGAGGAACGTGGGATTGCTGAGTATGCCATTCACCGATATCTGGAAAGAGACCGTGCAGCCGGTGGGCACGTTGGAGGGCAGGGTGAAGTTGATCTGGTCTTCTCCAGGAAAGCCCGAGCGGCCGGCGAATGTTGGTGTTATGGAGACCCCGCCGACGATCACTTGCACGTTCAACCCGGGTAGAAAGTTTAAGAGCGGCGGCTGACTGTTATCCGCCGCCGTGATCGGGCCCAGCCCAGTAGCCCAGGCGATTAAAGTCTGGCCGGCCTTGGCGGGAGAGATAGTATAGCCATTCGCCGTACCGGTGGTAAAGCGGTTGATGTCCACTTGAGTGCCCGAGATGTAATTCTGAATCCACGGCCAGTCCACTTCCGCTCATGTCTTGTGTAAACAAGCCGGGTTTATGCTGTGCGACGGTCGCCGCAAACGGGGCACTCACGACACCGTTGTTATTAGTGACGGTAACGTTGTAAGTTCCGGGCGCCAGAGTAGAGGGTAATATTGCGGCGAGTTGGTTCACGACGCCTTGATTATAGAGGTAGACGAGGTAGGCGCTGGTGGCTGTCCCTCCCGAGGCCGGTGTGAAAACAATCTGGATGCCGTTCGACGATGTCGGGTACGGTAGGCTCAAGAACTGAGTAGGGCCGCTCGCACTGAGGTTAGTTCCTTGCACAATGAAGATGCTGCCCTGAGCGATGGTACCCAGATTGTTAGTTTTCTTATTGCCGGCGGCATCCAGCACAGCAGTGATGGTAGGCGTGGTCGTAGGCGGCGGCGCCGCGCCGCCGATGGTGATCGATCCCGCGCCGCTGAAAGTAAGCGTGATTACCCCGGCCGGGGATATGCCGCCACTTCCAGTCACCGGAAATGAGCCAGTCGCGCCGCTATAGGTTCCGGTACCACCTGTAACCGCGAGCGAACCGGAAGCGCTGGTCGACGTCCCCGCCAGCAGCGACGCCGGAAGCGTGAGCAGTCCCGGTCAGCGTGCCGCCCGTAAGCGTAATCGTAAAGGTGCCCATCACGTTGGGATCGGTCTCCGGCGGTGAACGGCACTGACCCGCTAAACGTACCGTTGCCAAGACTTGTGGAGCTAAAGTTCGCTGTGCCAGTGCCGACTAGGCCTGTGACCGTGATACTCGCTGTTGCGTTCACTGTCAGGTTGGTGCTGATGGTGGTGGTGGCGCCTTGCGCCAGGGTTCCCAGCCCGAGAGCCAACAAAAAACATCCTATGATCACTTTCATTCGATCCGTCTGCTCCTTCTGCTAAGCCGGAAAGTTAACACGGTAACAGACTGCATCGCTATCGCGCCATGTGAGAAATCGCACAGTCTCCGGGCCCTACTCGCCAACCATACGCGCCAGCTCCAGCGCATTCTTCGGCGCATACCCCGCCTGATCGTTATCGAAGTAAATGTATATGGCGCGCAGTCTGGTCCGCCATTCGCGGATTCGCTCGGCCCACGCGCGTAATACGGCCTCGGAGTAATCGCCCTGATAAGCTCCTCCGGGGCCGTGCAGGCGCACGTAGGTGAAGTCGGCCGTGATTTCGAAGCCCGGATTGGAAGCCGGCGATTTCGAACATACAGAACGCCGCGCGATGGCGCCGCAAGATGGCATAGATCTCCTCCGAATGCCATGTGGGATTGCGTAGCTCGAACGCATAGCGATGGCCGGAGCGGCAAAGCGCGCAAGAAGCTATCCAGTCTCGCCGCATCCGCTTGCCAATGCGGCGGCAGTTGGAATACTATCGGGCCGAGTTTCTCCCGCAACTGATCCGCGCGTTCGAAGAAGCGCGCGATGCCGGGCTCCGCGTCCTTGAGCTTCTTCATATGGGTCAGGAACCGGCTGCCTTTCATCGCGAAGCAGAATCCCTCCGGCGTGGAGTCATACCAGTTCTTCAAGCCGCCGGGCTGCGGCAACCGGTAGAAGGTATTGTTGAGCTCCACGGTGTCGAAGCGCTGCATGTAGAACTCCAGCATCTTGGACGCGGGCAGTTTATCGGGATAGAACGGTCCTCGCCAGTGCTTGTAATGCCACCCGGAAGTACCGATGTGAATGGCTCCAATGTGAATGGCCGCTTTTCGCATCGGCGGAGCCTGTTCGGATGTCACCCCTCGCTGACGATCGGAAAGAGTTCCCGCGGCGCTTCCCGACTCGCGCCGAGGAAGCGCGTATCCAGCAGGCGCCCGGTATCGATGTTTCCCATTGCCGAAAGCATCGTCTCCTTCAAGTGCGGATAATCCGCTTCCAGCTCCGCGAACATCGCGCGCAAAGAACGCCTCACGGTTCCAGTGCGCTGCGAACATCCGCAGGGGATCACGGGAATTCCCAACCGCTGCGCGTAGGCGCTGGTGATATCTTCCGTCACGTAGACCAGCGGCCGGATCAGGCGGTAATCGCTATTGCGGGAGGTTGTGACCGGCGGCAGCGCGCTCAGTTTGCCGGTGAACATGGCGTTGCGCAGCAGGGCCTCGCAGAAATCGTCGGCGGTGTGGCCGAACGCGATGACGTTTGCGCCTAAGCCGGCCGCGATTTCATATACCGCGCGGCGCCGAAAGCGGCTGCACACGTCGCAGCCATGATCGGGTTGGTCTTCAAGCAGTTGGAGCGAAGGCGCATCGCGGTAGAGAGTCCACGGGATGCCGCGCTGTTTCAGGTACTCGCCGATAGGATCGATAGGGCGCAGAAACTTGCCCTGCTCCACGGTGAAGGCGCAAACCGTGAAGTGGATGGGGGCGCGCTTCTGCAGCAGCAGCAGCGCTTCGAGCATAGTGGCCGAATCCTTGCCTCCGGAGAGCGCTACGGCGACGCGATCTCCCTCGCGAATCATCTGGAAGCGCTGAATGGCTTCACCTACTTTACGCAGCAATACTTTTTCGAGGTCCACTGATTCAATTATAGTGACTTGATTACTGAACGCGCCTCCGGCGCTCACTATGCGATCTTAAGAGGGAGCCATGCCCGTATTGATCCATTCGCTCGCGCGGGAACCCCGTCTGTGGGTACAGCCGGCCGCCGTATTCCTGATTACGCTGGCGATTGCGTACATAATCCGCCGGATCTTTTTCGGCGCGCTGCGGTCGTGGCTGCGCCGCGCGCCGAGCCGCGCGGGCCAGGCTCTGCACGACGCGCTGCGCGGGCCAACCCACATCTGGAACGTGATTCTGGCGCTGCATTTCGCCATTCAATCGTCCGCGCTTCCGCGCCACGTTACCGAAAAGGCGCCGGAGGTGCTGCAGGTATTGTTCATCGCTTCGCTCACCCTGATGTTCATGCGCATTGCGGGAGAGCTGGTGCGCCAATTGGGCGAGCAGATCCCCGGAACGGCGGGGAGTGCGGCGCCGGTGGCCACGCTGACGCAAACTCTCGCGCAGATTGTGGTAGTGATACTCGGCGTCCTGGTGACTCTCCGCGTCATCGGGATCGAGATTACTCCCCTGCTGACGGCATTGGGAGTCGGCGGTCTGGCCGTCGCGCTGGCATTACAGGATACGCTTTCGAACCTCTTCGGCGGCTTCTATGTCGCCATGGCCGGGCAGGTGCGGCTGGGCGATTACATCAAGCTCAACACCGGCGAAGAAGGATATGTGACTGACATTGGCTGGCGTTCCACGGTGATGCGGACGTTAGGAGGCAACCTCATCATCGTTCCCAATGCGAAGCTGGCGCAGGCGGTGGTGACCAATTACTATCTGCCGCAAAAGGCGATGGGGAGTTCGCTGCAAGTGGCGGTGAGTTATGCGTCCGATATCGATGTGGTGGAGCGCGCGCTTTTGGAAGTCGCCCGGCAGGCTGCTACGGAGGTGCCCGGCTTGTTAGCCGATCCCGCGCCATCGGTGACGCTCGACCCCGGATTCGGCGATTGGGCGCTCAACTTCCAGCTCAGCTTTCAAATCGCTGAGTTTTCCAATCAATGGAGCGTGCGCAACGAGCTGCGCAAGCGGATATTGCGGCGGTTCCGGGCGGAAGGAATTGAGATTCCGTTCCCGACCAGAACAATATATCGCGCCGAGGCGAAGTAGCGCAGCGCACGCACTCATGCGTGCCGCGTTCACACTCGTGTGAACGCGTTCGGGTAGCCTAAAACCTGCTTAGGAGATGCAGAGTCGCATCGTCAAACTGCCCGCCAAAATACTTTTGTATGGCAGCCTTAAAGACATCGTTATCCTTCGTGCTGTGCGCGAACAGAGTCATCGAAGATCGGAACTTCAAGTCATCCGGATAGCCGAAGATACGGTCTATCTCACGCC
Source organism: Bryobacterales bacterium (assembly GCA_963723015.1). Lineage (GTDB taxonomy): Bacteria > Acidobacteriota > Terriglobia > Bryobacterales > Bryobacteraceae > PALSA-243. The sequence continues at coordinate 205,256 of CAVRPF010000009.1, read as the reverse complement.
CCTCTATGTTGCATACCAGCTCGCAGCACCCCCGTAATCTCGGTCCCAGAATCGGGTGCTGTAGATACGCTTCGGCTTCCTTTCGTGACGATATACCGAACTTTTCCGCCATCGGGCTGTGGCCTAATCCCTTAAGCTGGGGAAAGATGAACCACATCCAGTGGCTCTCCTTGCGGCCTGAGCGCAATTCCGAGCGCACCTCCTCGAACACCGGGTCTTGCGCGTCTACAAACCGCTGTAGATCGTAAGGATCGTCGCTATCGTTAACTGGCATGGGAGAAAATCCTGGTGCAATTTGGCCTTCGGGGCCGAAGGAAATGCGAGGTTGCGGAGCGCGCAGCCGAAATGGAGGCTGCTAACACCAAACCCTGCGCGGGCTGGAGCGATTGGAAACCGTGGAATGTATGGTGGACGGCGGGGGGCTCGAACCCCCGACCCCGGCATTGCGAACGCCGTGCTCTCCCAACTGAGCTAGCCGCCCCAAACTGGCGCCACGATCCAGTAATCTCAATTTACCACGTAGCTACCAAACCACAAACTCACACTCATCGTCCCCGATCGGCATCCCGGGAGGCGGGGCCGGAGGCCGCGGCAGGCCGATCTCGCGCGGATTCGTCTCAAACCGCTTGATCTGCGCTACTGCGAACTGACGCAGCGCTTTGGCCTCCGCATTCGCGGCTGCCGCAGTTGTCATCCATTCGCGTAACCCGGTCAGCTTTGCCAAGGCGGTCGCCCGCACTTGCGCCGGCGCCGCATCGTTCGCGGCCAGCGCCATCAGCCGGTAAAGAGCTACGGCATCGATCGCATGTTGTACCTCGGCTGCAAGTCCGCTGACCGCTGGCGCTTTCCATGTGGCGGCCAGCATTTTGTCGATGGTTTCGTCCAACCCCGGCAAGCTCGAATCCTCCGCGTGATACTGCACCAGGCGCGCCGCCCGCTCGGGGTTCAAGATCAAATTCACCGTCATGTCGGCGGCCGATTCCGCCGCTCCCACCGGGTCGAACGTCAGCCCGGTGCGCGCCCGGAAATCCTCGCGCGTGCTCCCATAGCCCTCGGCCGGCGGCGGAATCAATTTCAAAATCCGCTCCGGCAGCGTCAAGGTTTCCGGCTTGATCGTGCGCAGCAGAGCGTCCAACGCTCGCCGCTGTTCCGCGCCGGAGATCCTCTCGGTAATCTTCTGTCCGTCGCCGCGTAGCGCGTACGTGTAGTACAGCCCGCCCAGCACTTTCGCCGCCGCCTCCGTCTGGTAGCGGTGCAGCAGATACACCGGAACCAGCACGTCTTCCAGCGTACTCATCGGATCGCCCATGCGAATGGCGCTAGCCGAGAACTTCTCCATCGCCGTCGCGCGCACATCCATCATGCGGTTCAGTTCGTCCACCGCATTCGATCCGCTGTCCCATAAATGCGACATGGGATGCGCGCTGCCCTCCGGCCGCGAATCGCCGTCGGAGATAAACAGCAGTCCCTCCGCCGTGGCGCGCCGCAGCAGCCCGTCCAGTTCCTTGCGTTCGTCGGTTCCCGCCGGAAAATCCCGATAGCCGAATTGAATCGCTAGTTTGTCCCATTCGCCGATCCCCACCGCGTAGGCCTTCGAGAGATCGATTCCCCCACCCGCAAGCTGGATCAGCGGCGGTGGATAGTCCATCACGCTCGCGCGATCTTTCATGCTCGCGGCGAAGTTGTGCGCCAGCCCGAGCGTGTGGCCCACCTCGTGCGCCGCCAGTTGCCGCAGCCGTGCCAGCGTCACGCGCTCCATCTCTTGCGAAGCGGGCTTGCCCTCAACATAAGGCGAGAGCAGCCCTTCCATAATTAGGTAGTCCTGCCGTCCGCGCAGCGATCCCAGCGTCACCTGCCCTTTGATGATTTCGCCCGTACGCGGGTCCGTGATGCTCGCTCCGTACGACCATCCGCGCGTTGCGCGATGCACCCACTGAATCACGTTGTAGCGGATATCCATCGGATCGGCGTCCACCGGCATCAACTCCACGCGGAACGCGTTGCGGTAACCGGCCGCTTCAAACGCCTGGTTCCACCAGCGCGCCCCTTCGAGCAGCGCCGAGCGGATCGGCTCGGGCGCGCCCCGGTCCAGATAGTACACAATCGGCTGCACCGGATCGCTCATGGCCGCGTTCGGATCGCGTTTGGCCAGGCGGTGACGGTTGATGACTCGCTTATTGATGTGCTCGCCCAGCGGCGCCGAATCGTCCACGTGCGCGCTGCCGAAATAGCCCGCGCGCGGATCGAAGTCGCGCGGCGTGTATCCAGGCCCCGGCAGTTCGACAAACGAGTGATGCTCGCGCACAGTCACCGCCTCCGGCGAAGGAGTCACTTCGCGCACGAAGCCGTTTGGGTTTTCGCCCGTGAAGGTCAGCATCGTCTCCACTTCCGTGTTCTTCGGAAAATTCTTCGTGTTCGCCAAGTAGAAGGCGCAGCGCGTCGGGTCCAGCCGGAAGGAGCCTCCGCCTGCGCCGCCAACCTGAGGGCCGCCCCCGATCGGCTGTGCGCGCGCAATCGCCTGCGGAATATTGTGCGCGTCGCGCAAAAAGAATTGCGTGGCGTCTACGAGCGCGTGCCCGCCCTCTTCCGCCTGCACCTCAAATCCCCACAGCACCGATTGCGCGAACGATTCCTCCACGACGCGCCGCTCTTCCGGATTGCCGTTATCCGCGCGAAACCGGTAGTTCGGCTCCAGCATCAGAATCTTCGGCCCGCTGCGGATGAACTTGACGATGCGCGATCCGCCAAGCTGCCCGCGATCGAGTCCCAGATCGTTCGACCCCATGCCCGCCGGCATCGAATCGATATACAGAAACTCGGTATCGAACTTATCGATTTCCAGCCACATTTTGCCGGCCTTTTCATCCCAGTAGATGGGAAAATAACCGGGCAACTTTTTCATCGAAGCGGTACGCGCGGAAATCGAAGCGGCGGCGGGAGCGGGCTGGGCCAGCGCGGACACCGCGGACACTGCAATCAATAGGGGGATCTTCGTTCGGAACATGGTTGCCATTATCCTACGCGCCCCCTTTGCGCGCCGCGATGTTTTGGTGGGTTGCCAATCGGCCTCTTTCCCCATAGCGAATGCTCCACAACGTGATACCTTCTTGCTAAGAGGCCGAATAAAAGGACGCAATGACCCGCCGCACCGCCGCCCTGCTCGCGTTTATCGCACCCATAACTGCTCTCAGTAACAGCCCCTGTTTGCGCGCACAATCGCCGTCTGCACTATTTGGAAAACCCTCGGGACCCAAGTTCGAAGTTGTGTCCATCAAACCGGCGCCTAATATCCAAACAGTCATTAGCCAGGGACAGACGCCTCATATGGGCATCAAGATTAACCCCTCCACGGTCGATATCGGCTACTGGTCCATCACGCAATTGATCCTCAGAGCCTATGGGCTTGGGCCATATCAACTGTACGGGCCTAATTGGATGGATTCGGCCCGTTTCGATGTAGTAGCAAAATTTCCGCATGACGTTGCGCCGGATCAACTTTCCGGAATGCTGCAGTGGGTAATTGTGGAAAGGCTTGGCCTTGCGGCGCACAGTGAAAGCAAAGATCTGCCGGCCTTCGCACTGAGCGTGGCTAAGAGCGGCCCTAAGATGAAGCCGGCCGATCCCGATGACAGCATCTCTGATGAAGCCAGCCTCAATCGCATCGAGAAGATCGGCCGTACCCTGGACAGCATCTGGGGATCCGGTACGGAGTTAGGCTTGACCACAACGACCGGCAATAATGGCAATCTGCACCTGGAGTTTACGAAAATGCCAATGGCCGCACTGGTCCAAATCCTGGCATCGTACCTGCGGGCGCCGGTGATCGACGTGACCGGACTCCAAGGAAAATATAGGGCCACGCTGGACTTTTCTCTTGCCGATACTCTCGAGGCTGCCCGCACCGAAGACCCGTCCGGCGGAAGTGGGGCGCCTTCGGTATCGGAGCCCTTCGGAACCTCCTTATTCGCCATGGTGCAGCGGCTCGGCCTGAAGCTGGAGCGGCGTAAGGCTCACATAGACGTATTAATAGTGGATCACGTGGAGAGAGTTCCATCCGCAAACTGATTCTCAAAGCGCGGTACAATTGTATTTAGTTCCCCCGCTACAACATGAAATTCGGCGTCATTGTCTTTCCCGGAAGCAATTGCGACCACGATGCTTTTTACGCCGTCAGCCACAATCTCGGCCAGCCGGCTGAATTCATCTGGCACAGCTCTACTTCGCTCGGTTCGGTGGACGCCGTTATCCTGCCCGGCGGCTTCGCATACGGCGACTATCTCCGCTGCGGCGCGATCGCCAAATTTTCGCCGGTCATGCAAGCCATCAAGCGCTTCGCGGCCGAAGGCGGCCCGGTGCTCGGCGTCTGCAACGGCTTTCAGATTCTGGTGGAGGCCGGCCTGTTGCCCGGAGCGCTCATGCGCAATCGCGATTTAAAATTCATCTGCCGCGAAGTCGGCCTGAGCGTTGCCACCACCAACTCGCCATTCACCAACACCGCGCAGCCCGGCCAGATTCTGCGCATGCCCATAGCACATGGCGAAGGCTGCTATTTCGCCCAAGAGCGCACGCTCGACGAGCTTGAGGCCGAAGATCGCATTGCATTCCGCTACATCGATAATCCCAACGGATCGTTGCGCAACATCGCCGGCGTCCTCAACCGCGAGCGCAACGTCATGGGCATGATGCCCCATCCCGAGCGCGCCAGCGAGCAGCTGATGGGATCTACCGGCGGCCTGGTTGTCTTCCACTCCATGCTGCAGGCGGCCGCCGCCGTATGACCGCCACCGCTATTACCCCGGAAGTGATCGCGCAGCACCAGCTCACCCCCGCTGAATACGGCAAAGTCGTCGCCATCCTGGGCCGCGAGCCGAATCTCACCGAGCTCGGCATCTTCAGCGTGATGTGGAGCGAGCACTGCTCGTATAAGAGTTCGCGCGTTCATCTTAAAAAGCTTCCCACGCGCGGCAAATTGGTCGTGCAGGGCCCGGGCGAGAACGCCGGCATCGTCGATATCGGCCAAGGCTACGTCATCGCTTTCAAGATCGAATCGCACAACCACCCCAGCTTCATCGAGCCGTTCCAAGGCGCGGCCACTGGCGTCGGCGGCATTCTGCGCGACATCTTCACCATGGGCGCGCGGCCCATCGCTGTGCTCGATTCGCTCCGGTTCGGACGGCTGGACGATCCGGAAACCGGCGCGCGCAACCGCCGCATCGCGCAGGGCGTCGTGAGCGGCATCGCTCACTACGGCAACTGCTTCGGCGTCCCCACGGTTGGCGGCGAGTGCATTTTGGAGAGCTGCTATAGCGGCAATCCGCTGGTGAACGTCTTCGCGCTCGGCGTCTGCCGCAAGAACGAGGTCTTCTACGCCAAAGCCGCCGGCGTCGGCAACCCGGTCATATATGTCGGCGCGCGCACCGGCCGCGACGGTATCCACGGCGCCTCTATGGCCAGCGCCGAATTCACCGAAGAATCGAAACAGAAGCGCCCTAACGTGCAGGTGGGCGATCCGTTCATGGAAAAGCTCCTGCTCGAAGCCTGCCTGGAAGCCATGCACACCGGCGCCATCGTCGGCATCCAGGATATGGGCGCGGCCGGACTGACTTGCTCCACCTGCGAGATGGGCAGCCGCGGCGGCGTGGGCATTGAAATCGAACTTGACCGCGTGCCGCAGCGAGCATCCGGCATGACGCCCTACGAGATCATGCTCTCCGAATCGCAGGAGCGCATGCTGCTGGTAGCCGAAAAAGGCCGCGAAGAGGAAGTCTATCGCGTGTTCCGCAAGTGGGGCCTGGAAGCCGCCGAAATCGGCATGGTCACCAACGATGGCAAGCTGCGCGTGAGACACCACGGCGAAATCGTCGCTGAAATTCCCAACCGCGAGCTGGCCGATGAGGCGCCGCTCTATAACCGGCCGTATACGCGGCCGCCGCAGCAGCCCGAAGCGCCTCGCCAACCCCGCTACGTAGCCCTGCAGGACGCATTACCGGCGATCGTCTCCAGCGCCGATATCTGTTCCAAGCGCTGGATCTGGGAGCAGTACGATTATCAGGTCCGCACCAACACCATCGCCGGGCCGGGCGCGGAAGCCGCCATCGTCCGCATCAAAGAGACCGGCTCTTCAGTCGCGATTTCGCTCGATGGCAACGGCCGGTATTGCTATCTCAACCCGCGCGAAGGCGCCAAGCTCGCCGTGGCCGAATGCTGCCGAAATCTCGCCACCGTGGGCGCGGTTCCCATTGCCGCCACTAACAATCTCAACTTCGGCAATCCCGAGCGGCCGGAAATTATGGCGCAGCTCGTCGAAGCCATCGAAGGCATCGCCGAAGCCTGTCTGTTCTTTGAAACGCCCATCACCGGCGGTAATGTCAGCCTGTACAATGAAACGCTCGGCGAAGGCATCTATCCCACGCCCGTGCTCGGCATCGTCGGCACGCTCCAAACCGCCGCGCCGGTCACGATTCCCTTCAAGTATGCCGGGCGCGCCGTAATGCTACTGGGTGGAGTAGGCGCCTGCAACGATCTCGATTTCGGCGGCACGCAGTACGCCAAATCGATCCTCAAGCAGCTCTGGGGACAGCCGCCGGCGCTCGATATGGATTACGAGAAGCGCGTTCACGATGCCATCCGCGAAATCCTTGCCGAAGGTCTCGCCGAATCCGCGCACGATTTGAGCGACGGCGGTCTCGCGGTAGCCCTCGCCGAGTGCTCGTTCGGCCCCGCCGGCATCGGCGCTCAGCTCGATATCGATTCCGATCTGCGCCCGGAATTTCTCGCCTTCCACGAAGCCCCTTCGCGTATCCTCATCTCCACCGCGAATTCCAATTCAAAGCGCGTGGCCTCCATCGCCGCCAAACACGGCGTAGCCGCCCCCATAGTGGGAGTTACAATTGAAAAGGGAATTGAAATTCGCCAGCGCTCCATGACACTTGGTTCGTGGGAAATCGCCGCACTCAAGCAGGCTTACGATCAATCCCTCGAAGCGCAACTCAACCCAGGCTCCCTCAATGCTTGATCTGCTGCCAAATCAAAGGCTAATACGGCCACATTCCGATGCTCGATAAATTCCACGAGGAGTGCGGCGTAGTCGCCATCTACGGCCATCCCGAAGCGTCCAAGCTCGCCTACCTCGGCCTCTACGCTATGCAACATCGGGGCCAGGAGAGCGCCGGCATCTGCACCTCCACGGCAGTCAAATTCATTGCCACAAAGCCATGGGCCACGTGGCCGATATCTTTCCACCGGTACTTGACGCGCTCCCCGGCGAACTGGCCATCGGCCACACCCGCTACTCCACCACAGGCGATACCGTGCTGCTCAATGCGCAGCCATTCTCGGTGGCGTGTAATAAAGGCAAAGTCGCCGTCGCCCACAATGGCAACATCACTAACGCCGCCGAGTTGCGCGCCGATCTCGAGCGCCGCGGCGCGATCTTCCAGGCATCGAGCGATACCGAAGTCATTCTCCACCTGGTGGCGCACTCCTCCGAGCGCACTTTCGCCGGCGCGCTCCGCGATGCCCTGCTGCAACTCGATGGCGCGTTCTCGCTGGTCTTCCTGGCGCAGGATCGCATCATCGTCGCGCGCGACCCGCACGGCTTCCGTCCGCTCGCCGTGGGCGAAATGGAAGTTTCCGGCGGCCGTAAGTGCTATGTGTTCGCCTCGGAAACCTGCGCTTTCGATTTGATTAACGCCGTCTACCTGCACGATGTCGAACCCGGCGAAATGGTGATCGTAGGTCCTGAAGGCATCACGCATGAACGCTACGCGCCCGTGCAGGATCTGGCGCAGTGCGCTTTCGAGCACGTCTACTTTTCGCGCCCCGATTCCATCGTGTTCGGCCGCCCGGTAGCCGAATCGCGCGAGCAGCTCGGCCGTTTGCTGGCGCGCGAGTGCCCCGCCGATGCCGACGTGGTGGTGCCCGTTCCCGATTCCGGCGTGGTCGCCGCCATTGGCTACTCCTCCGAATCGGGCCTGCCCTACCGCCAAGCGCTCATCCGCAATCATTACGTGGGCCGTACATTCATTGAGCCGTCGCAAGCCATTCGCGATTTCGGCGTCAAGCTCAAGCTCAACCCTGTGCGCCATCTGCTCGAAGGCCGCCGCGTCGTGCTGGTTGACGATTCGCTGGTGCGCGGAACCACCAGCCGCAAAATTGTGCGCATGGTGCGCCAGGCGGGCGCGCGCGAAGTCCATCTGCGCATCTCCTGTCCGCCCACGATTTCGCCGTGTTTCTACGGCGTCGATACGCCCACGCGTGGCGAGCTGATCGCATCCAATCACAGCATCGAAGAGATCCGCCGCTTCGTCGAAGCCGATACGCTGGGCTATCTCTCGCTGCAGTCGCTCCGCAAAGCCGTCGCCGACGAGCGCCACGAATACTGCTACGCCTGCTACACCGGCGACTATCCAACCGATCTGGTGCAGATCGATCGGTTGGCCTCCACCGGTCAGAAGCACCGCTGAAAATGCGATTGCGACTTGACGGCGCCAGCCTGACCATCGATCAGGTCGTAGAACGGGCCGGCTGGCCTGCCGTTCACGAGCGCCTCTCCGAAGTCTCGCTCGCCCCCGCCGCGCGCGAGCAAATGAATCGTTCCCGAGCGCTCGTCGATCGCCTCGCCGCCGGCGACGATCCCATTTATGCGGTCAATACCGGCGTGGGGTTGCTCGCCAATGTGCGCATCCCGCGCGACGAGCTCGACCAGCTCCAGCGCAATGTCATCCGCTCGCACTGCGTGGGCGTCGGCGAGCCGCTCTCGCGCGAGATTGTGCGCGCCATGATGCTGATCCGCGCCAACGTGCTTGCCAAAGGCCACTCCGGCATCCGTCCCCTGGTAGCCGAGCGCCTCTGCGATCTTCTCAATCGCTGCGTCACGCCCGTGGTTCCTTCGCAAGGCAGCGTGGGCGCGAGCGGCGATCTGGCGCCGCTCGCCCACATGGCGCTGGTCCTGATCGGCGAAGGCGAGGCGGAATTCAATGGCGAAATTCTCGCCGGCGCCGAAGCCCTGCAGCGCGCCGGTATCGACGCCATCGATCTTCACCCCAAAGAAGGCATCAGCCTCATCAACGGCACCCAGGCCATGCTCGCCATCGGGTGCCTGGAACTCCATGCGGCCCGGACTCTCGCGGAGACGGCCGATGTCGTCAGCGCGCTCACGCTCGACGCGCTCCGCGGCACGCCCCGCGCCTTCGACCCGCGCATCCATCAAGCGCGTCCCGCATCCCGGCCAGCTCGCTTCCGCCGAACGTCTGCGCGCGCTGCTCGAAGGCAGCGAGATCCGTCAGTCGCATATCGGCTGCCAGCGCGTGCAGGACGCCTACTCGCTGCGCTGCATTCCGCAAGTACACGGCCCGGTTCGCGACGCCCTCGCCGAAGCGCGGCGCGTCTTCGAAATCGAGTTGAACTCGGCCACCGATAATCCCTTAGTCTTCGACGATGAGATTCTCTCGGGGGGCAATTTCCATGGCGAATCGCTGGCGTTTCAACTCGATTTCCTAGCCATTGCGCTTTCCGCGTTGGCGGGCATCTCCGAGCGCCGCGTCGACCGGCTGGTCAATCCCGCGCTCAATGAGGAGCTGCCGCCGTTCCTCGCCGGTCACGCCGGTCTGGAATCGGGATTGATGATGGCGCAGGTCGCCGCCGCCAGCCTGGTCGCCGAGAATGGCGTGCTAGCGCACCCCGCATCCACAGGCTCCATCACCACCAGCGGCAACAAAGAGGACTTCGTCAGCATGGGCATGACCAGCGCTCTCAAACTGCGCCGCATTGTGGAAAATACCCGGAATGTGCTGGCTATCGAGGCCCTCGCCGCGGCCCGCGCACTCGATCTGCTGGCCCCGCTGAAGAGCAGCGCGATTCTCGAAGAAGCCCGCGCGCGCATCCGCGCCGTTTCGCCTCCGATCTCAGGCGACCGCCCCTTCTATCGCGATATCGCCGCGCTTTCCGCCCTGATTCGCGCGGGAAAGCTCGCGCAATTATGATTCGTATCGCTGGCGAATCCGACGCCGAGGCGCTCGTCTCGTTGATCAACCGCGCCTTCCAGGTGGAGCGTTTCTTCCTCTCCCAGGACCGCATCGATCTGGCAGGCGTTCGGCAGTATCTAAACTCGGGGATTTTTATGATCGCGCCCGGCGACGGCCCGCCCGCCGCCTGCGTCTACGTGGAACTCCGAGGCGAGCGCGGCTATTTCGGCCTGCTCTCGGTAGATCCGGCGCGCCAAGGCACAGGCTTGGGCAAGCGCCTGATCGCCGCCGCCGAAGATTACTGCCGTCAAGCCGGTTGCGCATTCATGGATCTCCAGATCGTCAACCTACGAACCGAGCTGCCGCCCTTCTACCGGAAACTCGGATACGAGGGGTCCGGCACGGCGCCTTTCCCATCCGGCGCCGTTACCAAACTGCCGTGCCACTTTATCCAAATGTCGAAGCCGCTCCATTGAAATGATAGGCACGCTTTAGCTTGCCCGGCAGGGAAAATACCCGAACCCCGTCCGCGGCCCGGAACGTCATACATAGTGGGAGGCCCAAAATGACAGTTCGCGCCGTTTGTTCAATTCAGAGTGCGGCGCGCGCGGGCCTTGCCACCCTCTTCGCGCTACTGTTCTCATTACCAGTCTTCGCTCAAGCCCAGCCGGGTACTTCTTCGCCAGTGCCAGACGCGCAACAGACTGCGCCGTTGCTATCGCCAGATCAACTGGACAATCTTGTCGCGCCGGTCGCGCTGTATCCCGATCCGCTCCTCGGCCAAGTGCTGGCGGCTAGCACGTACCCGTTGGAGATCGCCGAAGCCGGCCAATGGCTTCAACAGAACGGCAATCTGCAAGGCGCGCAACTCGTCGACGCCGCCAAGCGGCAGAACTGGGATCCCAGCGTGCAGGCGCTGGTGGCGTTTCCCGATGCCTTGCGCTTGCTGAGCAATGACATCCGCTGGACCACCGATCTCGGAAACGCCTTCCTCGCCCAGCAGGCCGACGTGATGGCAGCGGTGCAACGAATGCGCGCGCGCGCCGAGGCGAACGGCAGGCTGAGAACCACTCCGCAAGAAACTGTGACGACGGATACGCAAGGCCCCCAAAGCGCCATCGCGATCCAACCGGCCGATCCGAACGTGATTTACGTTCCGGTTTACAGTCCCGAATACGTGTGGGGACCGCCCGTTTGGGGTATGTACCCGGATCTGTGGTATCCGGCCGGATTTGGCTTCGGATACGGTTTCGGGCCTGGCATTTTCGTCGGCGGACTTTTCCCGGGCTGGGGCGGCTGGGGCGGTTGGGGTTGGGGCTGTGGATGGTTCGGCAATCGGTTGTTCGTCAACACGGCTTTCTTCAACCGGTACGGTTTCCGTGGCGGCTTTTACGGCGGTATGCGCGGCGGATTTGCGGGACGCGCGCTATGGGCGCACGATCCGGGCCACAGAATGGGCGTGCCATATCCCAACCGGGCGGTGGCAGGCCGGTTCAATTCGAACCGATTTATTGGCGCGAACCGCGGCCAATTTAATGGTAGCCGCCCAAACGGCGCTCAATTAGGCAGCGGCAGCCGCGGGAACGCCGGTGGATGGCAAAGATTCGGTGGGGCTGGTGGCTCTTACCGGCAGGCATCGCCGAATTACGGCGCGGGCTACGGATCGCAAACTTACCGGGCTCCGGCGCAAAGTTCTCGACGGGTATAGCTCCGCCCCGGCTTACCGCGGCGCCCCCTCGTATAGCCGCTCTTTTGCACCTTCGTACTCGGCCCCGCGCGGTCAAAGTTATTCCGCCCCACGCTCGTACTCGATGCCGCGCCAGAACTTTTCCGCCCCCCGCTCGTTCGGCGGAGGTTCGAGCTTTTCCGGCGGTCATTCCGGCTTCTCTGGTGGTCATTCCGGCTTCTCGGGCGGTCACTCCGGCGGCGGGGGCGGCAGCCGCCGTCGGTAATCAATTCCATTCGACGCGCATTCGCCTGCCAACCCATTGCACAATTGCCCTTCCCTTCAGTACACTCGAAACGTAGTTGAAATTCCGCTGGTGAACGGGAAGCTGGTGCAAATCCAGCGCGGCCCCGCCACTGTAAGCGCGGAGGGCCGTTCGATTACGCCACTGTTCCGAAAAGGAATGGGAAGGCCGGACGGTCCGCCGATGCGCAAGCCAGGAGACCGGCCAGCGAGAACCAGAGTATACCGGCTCTCGAGGGAGGAGCCTCACGCATGCGCATTTACATTTTCAGTTCGCTAGCCTGTCTTCTAGTCTCTTCCGCCTGCCTTGCGCGCCCAAATTCAAGGCAAGGTAACCGATCCATCCGGCAAGCCCGTTCCCGGCGCGCAGGTTTCTATCGTGAGCCGCGTGGGCATCGAGGCGCAGACCACCTCCGGCGCGGACGGCGCGTTCAAGCTCGACGATCCCGGCGCGCCCGACGAAAAGCTGGTCGATCACCGCCCCCGGTTTCAGTACTCAGACCCTGCCGGTGCAGGCCAATGTTGCGGCGCAGCTCGATCTCGCGCCGCTGGTCGATTCCGTTCGCGTCGTGGGCTCCGCAATCGATGCGCCCGTGAGCCAGCAGGGCGGCAGCGCCAGCGTCATTTCGAGCGAGCAGATCCGCGAGCGCAATGAGCCGTTCGCCGTCGATTTGCTGCGCTATATCCCGGGCGTCTCCATCACTCAATCCGGCGACGCCGGCAGCGTCACCAGCATGTTTCTGCGCGGCGGCTATTCCAATTTCAACCTCGTGCAGATCGATGGCGTGACCGTCAACCAGTTCGGCGGCGCGTTCGATTTCGCCCATATGCCCAGCGAGGCGCTCGATACCATTGAGGTCGTACGCGGACCGCAATCGGCGGTATATGGTCCGTACGCCAACAGCGGCGCGGTTAATTTCGTCACGCGCCAGCCGCAAGCTATTCCGGAGCTCGATGTGCTGGCCGAAGGCGGCAGCTTACGCCGAGCGCCGGTTCGGCATCACGGCCACGGGAACGTTCGCCGGCTTCGGCATTGCGGCCACCCTCACGCGACTCGATACCAACGGTCCCGTGGTCAACAGCGATTATTGGAATGAGCTGGCGATGCTCACCATCTCGCGCCGCTTCGGCCGCCAAAGCCTGACGCTTCACGCCGATTTCGACGCCAACGACGTCGGTGAGCCCGGCCCCTATGGGTCCGATCCGAATCACACCTACAGCGGACTCGATAAAGTCAGCCGCTCGCACAATGATTTCGGCAACTACTTCGCGCATTACAGCGCAGATCTATTCGATCGCGTACGCGAAGAAATAACCGGCTCGTTCTTTCAAAACCTCAGCGGTTTCACCAGCCCCTTTGGTTTCAACTACGAGAAAGATTGGCGCGCGCAAGGCGAAGCGCGCACCATTGTCAGCGTGGCGAAGAACTACACCATGGCGGCCGGTCGTCACCGCCGGACGCGAGAGCTTTACCGACTCATATGTCACCAACGCTGAGTTTGACATCACGCCCGTGCGGCGCAATGATTTCGGCTTCTATTGGGAAAACCGTTTTGATTTTGGCGGACGGCTCTTCCTGAACGCCGGCGTGCGCGGCGATGTCTTTCAAACGCTGCCGATTCCATCCGACGGCTTTACGCATCCCAACTTTCCGGAGAATACTATTTCCAAAATAAATCCCAAAGCCGCTCTCTCGTATATTCTGGCGCGGGCCGCGCGTATTCATGCGTCCGCCGGCACGGGCATCCGTCCGCCCGCGGGCTTCGATCTGGCATTCACTACCAATCCCGCGCTCAAGCCCGAGCGTACCGCCAGCGCTGACGGCGGCATCGAGCAAAAGCTCTTCCACAACCTGCTGCTGCTCGATGCGACGTATTTTTATAACCGGTATTACGATCTGATCGTGAGCCTGGGCGGATCGCTCACGGCCCTAAGCCACTTCACTACCGACAACCTGGCGAACTCGCGCGCGCAAGGAGCGGAATTCTCGGCCAGCCTTCGTCCGACGCCATGGCTTTTCTTCACCGGCTCGTATACCCTGTTGCGCTCGCGCATTCTCTCGCTCGATAATTCCAACAACCAAGCGCCGATTCCATTTCAAGTTGGAGAGCAACTCATTCGCCGCCCTAACAGTTCGGGCGCGCTGATCGCGAGCTTCACCAAGAGCAAAATCAGTGCGGATCTCACCGGTTATTTTCGCGGATCGGAGCTGGACGTGGACCCGAGCCTCGGCGCTACCGCCGGATTGTTTCGAAACCCCGGCTATGCCAACATCGGAGTGAACCTCAACTACGCCGTGTCGCGCTGGCTCACCGTATATGGGAATTTGCGCAACGCTCTAAATGAGCACTACGAAGAAATCTTTGGGTTTCCCTGCGCTGCGGTTGAATTTCGTAGCGGGGTTGAAATTCCGGTTCCGCATGGAGAAGCCGTGAGCGAACCATTCGACAAACCGCGCATCGCCATCAATCGCGTCTACACGCGGCGCGGGGACGCCGGAGAGACCGCGCTTGGCAGGCGGCCAGCGCGTGCCCAAAGACAGCTTGCGGATCGAGGCTTATGGCACGGTGGATGAGCTGAACTCATTCCTGGGAGCCGCTCGCGCCAGCGCGGAAGCGACCGCCGCCACACGACCCTTGGCCGCGATTCTATTGCGGGTGCAGCACGAGCTATTCAATCTCGGATCGATTCTGGCAACGCTGCCCGAGGACGTTCATCCCAAGCAGGCGCGCATCACCGATACCGAAATCGCGCAACTGGAAGCCGAGATGGACCGTATGAATGCGGACCTGCCGCCGCTGCGTTCCTTCGTGTTGCCCGGCGGCAGCCGTCTGAATGCGGAGCTGCACATTTGCCGCACCGTGTGCCGGCGCGCCGAGCGCATCTGCGTGGCGCTGGCGCGTGAAGAGAACATCCCCGGCGAAGCCGTCCGCTATCTCAACCGCCTGGGCGACGCGCTGTTCGTCTGGAGCCGCTGGGCCAGCCACGTCGACCGGCGCCGCGGAAACTTTGTGGGAGCCCAACCGCTCCAGTTCCGGTCTGGCTTGATAAGATAATCGTACAGAGGAGACATCGATGGAAAAAACTACCGCGAGGCCATTGGCGATCGGATTGACCGTCGTCGCAGGTCTGGCGCGCATGGCGCAGCATCTGAACTTTGCGCCAGTCGGAGCGCTGAGCCTGTTCGCCGGCGCGCGGCTGCGCGGCTGGCGTGCTTACGCGCTGCCTATCGCGCTCATGGCAATTACCGACCCGCTGCTCGGCGGATACTCCGTCTCAACGCCGTTCGTCTATGCCAGTTTTCTGATCAGCGTGTGGATGGGAACCAAAATTCGCCAGACGGAGAATCCCGCTGTGGATCGGCGGCATGGCGCTGGCCGGCAGCATGCAATTTTTTCTGATCTCCAATCTTCCTTCGTGGCTGTGGTCCGCCGGACTCTACGCCCACAATCTGAGCGGGCTTGCCGCATGTTACGCCGCCGCTATTCCATTTTTCCGCCATACGCTGGAGTCGGATTTGCTCTATGCCGCCGTGCTTTTCGGCGCGCATGCCTGGTTGAGCCGTGCCGTAGCTCCCGCCGAGCGTATCGCGGCGCCTCAACCGGCGTAGCGTGAAAACGCTCCTCGCCTGGAGCTCCGGCAAAGATAGCGCCTGGACCCTTCACGCTCTCCGCCAACGGAACATACAAGTCTCCGCCATTCTCACCACTATTAACGAATCCGCTGATCGTGTCGCCATGCATGGCGTCCGGCGCGCACTGCTCGACGCACAGTCCGACTCCATCGGCATTCCCGTCTGGAAAATCCCTCTGCCATGGCCATGCAACAACGGCGATTACGAAGCCCGCATGGCCGATGCCTGCCGCCGCGCGGTAGCCGAAGGCTTCACGCGCATCGCGTTCGGCGATCTGTTTCTGCGCGACATCCGCGAATACCGCGAGCGGCAATTGGCCGGGTCCGGTCTGGAACCGTTGTTCCCGCTTTGGGAACAACCCACTGCGCAGCTTGCGCGCGACATGATCGCGGGCGGTCTGCGCGCCCGCCTCGCGTGCGTCGATACGCGCACGCTCGATGAATCCTTCAGCGGACGCGAATTCGACGATCGGCTGCTCGCGGACTTGCCGCCGTCCGTCGATCCCTGCGGCGAAAATGGCGAGTTTCATTCTTTTGTGTACGACGGCCCCATGTTCGCCGCGCCGATTGACATCGAAGCGGGTGAGGCGCATCGTTACGGCGACTTTGTCTACCGCGATCTGCTGCCATGCCGCGCATAGTTTCGCTGATCGCTAGCGCCACCGAGATCGTGGACGCGCTTGGGCCAATTGGATAACCTGGTCGGGCGCTCGCATGAGTGCGACTATCCCGAGCGCGTCAAAACGCTGCCGGTATGCACCCGCCCGCGTATCGACGTAGCGGCGGACAGCCGCGAGATCGACCGCGCCGTGAAGGCATCGGCCCGGACTTCCGTTTCCATCTACGACGTTCTCGACGACGTGCTGGAGCCCTCCAACCGACCCACATCCTGACCCAGATTCAGTGCGAGGTCTGCGCCGTCAGCTTGCGCGATGTCGAATTGGCCCTGGCGCGCGGAATGAAGGGCAACCCGCGGATCGTGTCGCTGCAGCCGGATTCGCTCGAACAAATCTGGGAAGACGTGCGCCGCGTGGCGCGCGCGCTCGATATCCCCGAGCGCGGCGACCAGGTCGTGCATGGCTTGCAAGCCAGAATGAATGCAGCTGACCGCGGACGCCTGCGCAATCCGCCCCGCGCGTGGCCTGCATCGAGTGGATCGAGCCGCTGATGGCGGCGGGCAATTGGACGCCGGAGCTGATCGCGCTGGCGGGCGGCGTCAATCTATTCGGCGAGGCCGGAAAGCACTCGCCCTGGATGACCTGGGAAGAGCTGAAAACCGCCGATCCGGATCTCCTGCTGATCGCCCCCTGCGGTTTCGATCTGCCGCGTACCGCGGACGAGATGCATTGGCTCACGGATCGCCCGGACTGGCGCGATTTGCGCGCGGTGCGTTCCGGCCGCGTTTATCTGGCCGACGGCAATCAATACTTCAACCGCCCCGGCCCGCGCGTGGTGGAGACGCTGCAAATCATAACCGAGATTTTGCGTTCCGGCCGTTCTGAGGGGTCCGGATGGCGCGCGCGCGTTATGATGAGCATGTCACATGGCGTTGGTCGCGGTTTCGGGTCATCCAGGATGCCGGTTTGAAGAGGTGGCGCGCATCGTGGCGCAGCGGCTGGGGTTTGAGCTTTTGACCCAATCGCACATCCGCAAGTTGGGCGCGGAAGAGTTCGGAGCGGAAACCGAAGTCCCACCCAAAGCCTGGCCCTTTCTTGTGACCTCCATCCTGGCCCGCCTCGCCACCACGCACCACCTGGTGTATTGCGCGGCTGGCGGCGAGTTGCAGGCGCGCCATTTCCCCGGCCTGCTGCGCGCCCACGTGGTCGCGCCGGAAAGCGCGCGCATCGGCAATCTGATGCTCGATCACCGGCTGGATCGCGCCGCCGCGCGCCAGCTTCTGCTCGACCAGGAAGCCGCCGACCGCGCCGATCGCAAAGCCAAGTTCGGCAAAACCAAGGCCACTGCCGACCAGTTCGATCTGGTGATGAACGCTGAAGCGCTGACCTCTGAGCAGATGGCCGAGTTGATCGCCGCCGCCGCCGCTACCGCCGCCATCGAGGAACGCGGATATCTTTCGCCCGCCGCCGAAGCGCAGCTCCAATTTCAGATGCGTTTGCGCCTCGCGCGCTACGGTCTCGCGCCGCACGGCACAGCCACCCTCCGCAAGACGGTCTTCGCCCATCAGAGCGAGCAGATGTTCGCCAACCTGCTGGATTTTTACCGCATCGCATGGGAGTATGAGCCGCGCAGCTTTCCCATTCATTACGATGCCGATGGCAATGTGCTGGAGGCGTTTACGCCCGATTTCTATCTGCCCGAATTCAAGCTTTACGTCGAGTTGACCACCATGAAGCAGTCGCTCGTTACCCGCAAGAACCGCAAGGTGCGGCTATTGCGCGAGCTCTATCCCGCGCTCAATATCCAGGTGTTCTACCAGAAGGATTTTGAGAACCTGATCTTCAAATACGGATTGAACGCGCAGATGGCGCCGGTATGAGCGCGCCTGTATGAGTACAAGGCCGCCCGGTATTGAAAAGATCCTGTTCACCGAAGAGGAAATCGACCGTCGTATCCGCGAAGTGGGCGCCGCCATCACGCGCGCCTATGCCGGGCGCACGCTGACTCTAATCGGCGTGCTCAAAGGCTCGGTCTATTTTCTGACCGCGCTGACGCGCCATATCGAGATCCCCGTCAAGATCGATTTTTTGGCCATATCCAGCTTCTCCAACAAGGCCGGCGCGCCCGGACTGGTGCGCATCGCCAAGGATCTGGACGATAGCATCGAAGGCGAGGACGTCCTGCTGGTGGAAGATATCGTCGATACCGGCTTCACGCTGCGTTATCTCTTGCAGACGCTCTCCGGCCGCGCTCCCAATTCCTTGGCCGTGTGTACCTTTCTGGACCGCACTTCGCGCCGCATCGTGCAGGCCCCGGTCGATTATCGCTGCTTCGAAATCCCCGACCGTTTCGTGGTCGGTTTCGGTCTGGATCACAACCAGTTGTACCGGAATCTGCCCTACGTAGCGGTGTTGAAACCCGAGAAAGCCGGCGAGTAAGGCGCGAGAAGGCCTGCTCGCGGTCCTGGCGTACCCTCGTGCCATGTGCGTCGCGGCTGGCCGTTGCATTTCGCCGCTATACCGAGGCCTTTACCCTCCCCACGCCACCATGCCCGCAATCTCCGCCCCTATCGCCAGCGATGCCGTGGCCGCGGGACTGGGCGCGTTCAGCACGTGCAGCGCGTTGGGCCGTGCGATCAAGCGGAAATCCTGCTCTAATTCACCGCCCGGCGTGATCGCCTGCGCGCGAACCCCGGAGCCGCCCGTTTCCAGATCTTCCGGCTGTATCTCCGGCACCAACCGCCGCAGCGAGCGGCAGAATAATTCGCGGCTGAACGACCGGCGCAATTCGTACCAGCACATCGAGGGGTACCGCCGCAAAAAGCGCCAGAAGCCGCCATAGCTCAGCGCATCCCACAAGTCGCGCGCGTTGAAATTCGTCTTGCGATATCCCTCGCGCGAAAATGCCAGCACCGCGTTGGGGCCGGCCTCGATTCCGCCATGGATCAGGCGGGTGAAATGTACCCCCAGAAAAGGAAATCGCGGATCGGGAACCGGATAGATCAAATTCCGCACGAGGCTCCGGCGCTCGCGCCGGATTTGATAGTACTCGCCGCGAAATGGCAGAATGCGCATATCGCGGCGCTCGCCCGCCAACTCGGCCACGCGGTCGCAGTGCAGCCCGGCGCAGTTCACCAGGAAGCCGGATTCGAAATCGCCCGCAGTGGTGTGCGCCAGCCATGCGCCTGCGCGCTGTTCCAGCCGTTCCACGCGCGCGCGAGTGACTACCGCGGCGCCACGCTCGGTCAACTTGCGCGCCAGCGTCGCGCACACCTCGCCGTAGTCGACTATGCCTTCCTGCGGTACGCGCAACGCCGCCACTCCGCCCACGTGCGGCTCAATTTCGCGCATCTCCTCGGCGCTAAGCCAGCGCAGCCCTTCCAAGCCATTCGCCGAGCCGCGCTCCTGTAAGCCCCGCAGCCGTGGCGCTTCGCTTGCATCCGCGGCCACTACTAACTTGCCGCAGATCTCGTGCGCAATGTCGTTCTCGCGGCAGAACTCCACCATCTGCCGAATGCCTTCCACCGCCAGCCGCGCCTTCACCGAGCCGGGCTTATAGTAGAGACCGCAATGCAGGACGCCGCTATTGTGGCCGCTCTGATGGCGGCAAACCGCATCTTCCTTTTCGAGCACGGTGATGCGTGCGGCGGGAAATCGCTCGGTCAGTCGATAGGCCGTAGCAAGTCCGACTATGCCGCCGCCGATGACGGCGATCCCCTTGGCGCTCACTGCGGCGCCGGAACATCCACCCAGCCGCGGCGCCGGCTGCTATCCATTTCTGCTTCGAGAACCGTTAATTGCCGCAGCCCGTCCACGAATTGTGGATACTCCGGCTCGGCCGCGGGATCTTCGATGGAGCGATAGAACCGCCGGAAGACTTGCTTGAACGTATCGTCGTAGCCTTCGCTGTGGCCGCCTGGCAAATCCGCGTAAGAGCGCGCGCCTTCTTTCAGTAACGCCGGATCTTTGACGATAACGTTGTTGGGCGAATTGCGGTTGCCGATCCACAATTCGTCGGGCCGCTCCTGGTCCCACGCCACGCCGCACTTGGTTCCATAGATCTCGATACTGAGGCGGTTCTTGCGTCCGGCGGAAACCTGACTGGCGGTGAAGGCGCCGCGCGCGCCGTTGCCCATGCGAAATACCACAGCGCCGAAATCTTCGGTATCGACGGGCGTTTCGATATAGTCTTCCGGTTTGAGCGACTTGCCCGCAAAGGTTTCAATCGATCCTTTGGGCCGCTTGCGCGTCTTATGGAATGTATTCAAATCCGCGCACAACGAGGCGATCCGCTGCCCGGTAACGTGTTCGGCCATGTCGCACCAGTGAGAGCCGATATCGGCCATGCAGCGCGACGGGCCATTATTTTTGGTTTCGACGCGCCAGTTCCAATCCGTGTCGTAGAGCAGCCAATCCTGCGAGTATGTGCCCTGCGCCACCAGGATTTCGCCCAGCTCGCCGGCCTCGCGCATGCGCCGCATCTGCTGCACCATGGGGTAATAGCGCAAATTATGGAAGGTGCAATTGCGCTTCCCGGCTTTGCCCGCGGCGGCTACCATCTGGCGGGCCTCATCGGAGGAAACCGCCAGCGGTTTCTCGCACAGCACGTGCTTTCCGGCGCGCAGCGCATCTATGGCCATCGGCAGATGGAGCGCGTTAGGCGTGCAAATGTGGACCGCGTCAATGGCGGGGTCTTCCAGTATGCGCCGGTAGTCGCCCGCGCTCTTCGGAATACTCAACTGCTCACCCAGCTTGGCGGCCTTTTCATCGGTGCTCGCAACCACCGCCGCTACCTCCACGTTGCCCAGACGCCGGATGCCTTCAATGTGTACGCGCCCTACAAAACCGGCGCCGAATACGGCCGCTTTGATTTGCTTCATGATCGTCCTAGCCTATCGCAAAATGGCCGGTCTCAAAAATGTGAGCGCAATTGCTAGATTGTTATGTGCGCCATGCAAGTCCGTATTAAGTTTGGCAAAGGTCCGCTGGTCGTTAAGAATCGCAAAAAGAACCAGCGCGCGGCCTTGGCGCTGGCTGCGCTGCTCGATCCGGCCGCGGTGATGGCCTTGGCTCTGGCGCTGTGGGAGATCGCCGCAGAGTTCAAGTGGGTCGGCGGCTTCGCTATCTCCTCCGGTTTCTTCTCCCACTGGGAAACATGGCTGGGCGTAGCCGCGGCTCTAGAACTGTGCGCGATTGCGCTCAATCGTTATGGCAAGAGCGGCGGGGCCGCGGCGGTCTGATATCCTGGAGTCCAGAGAGCCGCACCATGCGCTATTCGTCCTACGCCTACCGCCGATCGTCTTTTTTCGGCTTTTTCCCGGCCGGCGTCAAGTGGCTCCTGATCAGCAATACCGCTATTTTTCATTCTTACAACGCTGTTTGGCCGCACTTTCCAGGACGATATCAACCTGCTCGCTCTGGCCCCCGTAGCGGTGGTTTACCACTTCTGCTTCTTCCAGCTCTTCACTTACATGTTTTTGCATGGAGGCATCACCCACCTCCTGTTCAACATGCTTACGCTGTGGATGTTTGGCGTGCAACTGGAGCGGGATTGGGGTACACGGCGATTCCTGAAATACTACTTCCTGTGCGGCATCGGCGCGGGAGTGTGCGATGTGGCCGTCAATGCCGCTCTGGGGAACTGGGGCACCCGCACTATCGGCGCCTCCGGAGCAATCTTCGGATTGCTGATGGCGTTTGGCGTCCTGTATCCCAATCAGACGGTGTTGATGAACTTCCTGTTCCCCATCAAGGCCAAGTACCTGGTGATGATCTACGGCGCTATCGAATTGCTTCTCGCGTTTGGCGTGAACAACGGCGTCAGCAATATCGCTCATCTGGGCGGGATGGCGTTCGGATATCTATACCTCAAGAGCCGATTTCCACGCGTGCATGCGCCCGATTGGCGCGCGGCTTACAGGCAATGGAAACTCCAGCGCGCCAAGAAGAAATTTCAGGTCTACATGCAGAAGCACGACCGCCGCGGACCTTGGGTCAATTAGGCCGCGGCGCGCCCGTCTATAACCGGTTCGCCATTGGCGCGGCAAACCTTTAGATTCTGGCGAGTCTCGCCGGATCGCGGCTGCACAACTCCGCTGCCAAAAACTTTTCCGATACGAATCGTGTACTGTTCGCAACTATTATGCAGGAGGCTTCGAAACTTTTGGAGAGGTAGCGGGTATGATGCTATAGAAAGAGTGGGTTTAGCTGCTAGCGGGCGAATCCACCGGCGCGCCTACAAACTGTATTAGCCCATCAGCTCAATCGCCAAAGGGAACTAATCGTCGACTCAGTGGCCCGATCATGAACATCCTACCCAAGCTCCGGCTTTCGCGCGTGATACTTTGTGTCGTCGCGGTCGCGGGCGTTGTTCAGGCTCAAACCCCGGCGAACGCCTTCTTCGACGACACTCAGGTGCAGGTCATCAATGTTACGATGGCGCCCGCCGATTGGGCGGCGCTCCAGCAGAACTATCTGCTCGACACCTACTACCACGCAAACATGACCTGGAAAGGCGAATCTATCGATCTTGGCATCCGGTCGCACGGTGGGAGCGGAAGCCGGAGCCCGATCAAGCCGAATTTGGACTTTAATTTCGCTCACTACACGGCGAATCAGACATTCCATGGACTTCCATTTGTTCTACTGAAGGCGAACAATGAGGACTCATCGAATCTGCACGAGTGGATCTCCATGAAGCTTTATCGCGCCATGGGACTTCCCGCGCCGCGCGAAGCGCCCGCGCAACTCTTCGTTAATAATCAACTTCTTGGCTTCTACTACATCGTCGAACACGAAGACGTGAATTTTCTGCAGCGGGATTTCGGAGAAAGCGGCGGATATCTGTACGAATGGGAGTACGGACAGGAGTACGAATTTGGAAATCTCGGCCCCAATCCGAATTCCTATGCGGCGTTTCTCGAGTTGAAGACGGACCAGACTTCACCGGATCTGCAGACCTTCGTCAATTTTATTCAAGCGGTCAATGCGCCCACATCGTCTGAGTCCGGATACATTACGGGCCTTTCGGCCTACATGAATCCAAAGCTGTTTCTCACTTACTGCGCGACTGAAAACGTCCTGACCGACGTGGACGGGGTCCTGGACGGCGTTTCAGGACTCAACAACTTCTATCTTTATCAGTTTCAGAATTCAACTCTTTATCAGATGATCGCCTGGGATAAAGACCGAACCTTCAGCGATCCAAACCGGAGCATCCTCGACGGCGTCACGACCGGCACGAATATCAATATCCTTGCCCATACACTGTATGGATTTTCGGACTATAAGGATGTGTACCTGAGTGAGCTGACAAGGGCCGCGACACTGATGGGCGGCGCTGGCGGATGGGCGGATTCGCAGGTCACAAGGGAATGGAGCGTGATTAGCGCCGCGGCTCTAAACGATCCGAACAAGCAGTGCGACTATACCGGAGCGGGCCCCGTACCTTGCGGGACCGAGGATACCGAAGCCGGCGTGGAGGCGATGCACACGTATTTCGCTCAGCGTTCCGGTATTGTGCTGTCATCGGCGGCCAGCGCCGGCTATCAGGCGATATCGACCAATCCACAAATTCAGAGCGTAAGTCTTTCGCCCGGATATACCCCGCTGCAACTCTCTCCGGGGGCATTGGCAGCGGCATTCGGCGCCAATCTGGGTCCGTCGGCGCAGCCTTCTTCTCAACCGCTGCCCCGAATCGCCGGTCCGACGTTCGTCGCGGTAGACGGCGTACGGGCCCCGCTCGTGGCGACGGGCGCTGGCGAGATCGGTTTTCAAATACCGGAAGATCAGGCGCCGGGAGTTGTCGCCAATGTAGTTGTCTCAGTCGGCGGAGCAATGAGTAACTCCGCGGCGGTGGATATATGGACCACGTCGCCCGGCATCCTGGCGGTTGCCCGGGCGAACGGATCGGTAGCCGCGGCGGGAAATGCACCGGCCGCCGGTGAAATTGTGACCATCTACGTCATTGGGCTGGGCGCTGTCACGCCCGACGTACCGATCGGCGGCGTTCCCCCCGCCAATTCGGTGGCGACCACGATTATTACGCCACAACTCACGCTCGGAACAGCCCCGATGAACGTCTTGTTTTCGGGACTTGCGCCAGGCTTTGTGGGGCTCTACCAAATCAATGCACAAATGCCCGCAACGCTGCCCCCAGGGGCGTCCGCGCAACTGACACTTACCGGCGCCGGCGCGGCCGCGGTTGCGCAACTCGCGTTGCAATAACCAATCTTTCCTGTCTGGCTATTCGCGATCGTTATCTGGTAATGGCGGCAACCGCCGGCCGTTCGAGATTCAGCTTCGGACCTTAGACAGCGCACGATCGTTGCGGTCGCCGCGTCCGCGGGAAATCACATCCAGGTTGGCGGGACGGCTGCTGACGCCTCCGGCAACCACGCGAATCGCGTAAACGCCGTCCGGCAGATCCGAGGGAAGCGCGATATCCACCCGGTATATGCCCGCCTGACCCGGCGCTAAGCCGGCAAAGTTCGGCTGGATGCGCCGATGCCCGAACCACACCTCCACAGGCGAAACCACCGGCATGGGAGCGAACGGCGCTGCCTGACCCGATTCGATGGAACCTTGCACCTCGCCCAGACCGGTCAGGTAAAGCGAGAGACCTTCTCCCGGCCGGGCCGGATTCGCGCCGGAGAAAAGCCCGCTCCGCGACACAATTTCCAAGAGAGAGGGCGCCGCTGGCGATACGGTGAGATCCGTGGATGCATAACCGGTCGGGGTGGAAATCTCCAGCGTGACCGGACCGGATAACCGGAAAGGCATTTGGGCCTCGATCTGATTGGGGGAAACGAAGCGCAGTGGCACGGAATGGCCATTTGCCTTTAGTGAGACGCCGTTCAGCCCGGCTGAAAGAGGATAGCCGGGGCTCGCCGCATTGGACAAGGCCAAATTCCGTCCCGAGATGGCAATCAGAGAACCAGGCGCGACCGGCGAGGTGTAATCGCCCTTACTCAGCACGCTTTGAATCGAGATCTGCGGCGAGGTCCCGAGAGTCACTTGATCGATCTGGCTGCCATCGATCCCGATGGCTCTTAATGTAAGCGCCTGGCCGTCCACATCCACGCGCAAATAATGGAAGGCCTGCACCGAAATGGCGGTTTGCGCAAACGAGCCAACCGATTCTAATGCGCCCCCGCCCCCGCCCGTGACTACGTACGTTGTGGAGGCCGAGGAAGAGGAACTTACGGGCTGATCGCCGGCCAGTGGGTAGGTGCGTTCGTAGCCGTGCTCATGTCCGGCGAGCACAAGTTGAACGCCATGGCGTTCCACAATGGGGTTGACAAGCTGTTGCGCCGCCGCGCAGATTGGATCGCCCAAGTGAAAGCCGGTGGGATAAGGAGTATGGTGCAGGAAAACGATGCGCCAGTGGCGGTTAGTGGCCGCGAGATCGGCGTCCAACCAGGCGAGCATCGCGCCAGCCCTGGATGTCGTCAAGAGGTTTGTATCCACCGAGACAAAATGCGCATTGGCCCAGTCGAAGGAATAATACCGGCCCTGATCTGCCGCGGGAACGCCGCTCTCCGGCGCAGATACGCCCGCCAGGTACGGCGCCGCGGAGGTGGTATTGTACTCATGATTGCCGGGCGTCGAATAAAACGGTAAGCGCCGCATAAGCGAGGCGTTGACGCCGAAATATGCGTCCTCCAACTCCTCGAAGGTTCCATCCGGGTACGCCATATCTCCGACATGGACCACCATCGAGATATCCGGTTCGGCGGCCATCAGTTGGACCAGAGATAATTGCTCGGCTGAGACTGCTCCACTGTCACCGAAGGCCAGGAACGAAAACTTGCCGGCCGGAGCCGTGCGAAACCGGAACTTGCTGGCGTCTGAAACCAGATCCTGACCGTTGACGGTTACCTGGTAGCTGTACTCGGTATCCGGCTGCAAGCCTGTTACATCCGCCTGATACTGATAAAACGTGGACGGAAGCTGGGTGTTGGAGGCTGGAAAGACCTGCATAGTGGCCGGTCCAGCCGCCAAACTGCCATTGCGGGCAGTGACCGTTACGCTTCCAGCACCGGCCTCTTGAGTTGTCCAGAGCACGGATGCCCGGCTCACGTGCACGTTTTGTAGGTACGGCTGCCGCACCAGGTTTGCGGCACGTAACGGCCGGGGAAGGCAAATGGCAGCGGAACCGGCCTGAAGAAAAGTTCGCCTGCTGAGCACTTTTTTGTGAGTGACTACTGATTATAGAACTGTTTTTTGAGGAAAACAACGTCAGGAAATAGGGGATGGATGGAAATATGAGGGGGTTCCGCAGTACTAGCAGTATCAGTATCCCAGAGCTGGTCTACTTTTGAAACTTGGCCGCCGGGAACTTAGGATTAATCTTGAATCGCTGCGCCTGGAACTCTTCCGTGAGATTCCCATCCGCCACCCAAGTCAGCACGTGCGGCAGCAAAATGCCGTCTTCACTCTTATAGTTCTTCAGCCACAACTGCACATCCTGCTGGCCGTTCCGGTAATTCATCATCAGAGGGATGTGCGTCTTGGAATCGAGGAACAGGCGCACCAGAAATCCGTCCGGCCCCTTGCCCTCGATAGCGTCGGCCTTGCCGCCCGGCGCATCCACCTGACCGGTGTAAGTGAATGCCACCGGAAAATTCGCCGGCGGCGATAGAGTGAACGCCAGCGCATACCGCGCGAAGCTCTCCACAAACGCGCGCTTGCGCGCGGCTGCGGCCGCCTCCGGAGCATTGCTGTTCACCACCGGCCCGGCAGCGTTCTTCACCCAGTAGTCGGCGCCGTTGAGGCCTTCAGCCAGATTGAGGCCCAGCGCGGGGCCGCCATCGTCGCCCGGCATTCCGCCGCCCACCGCGGCGGCGCCGTCCGGGCTCATAGCCATGCGCTGAATTTCGCCGCCAGTGGCAAGAGAGGTTTGCTCGCGGAGAAATTTTCCGGAGATCTCTATGCTTAACGCGGCTTCGGCAGCTTGGCCCCCGCGCTGATCCGGCCCCCAAACCGAGATGGACCGGACCGCCGCCAACTTGCTTCCGCCTAACGCCGCACGCGCGACCGCGAGCAGATCGTTGGCCGTGGGCTGAGCCCGCAAAGCGAGCGCTAGACCCAATAGCGCCAGAGCCTTCATGCTACTTGATCTCCTACTTGATCTCTAGGATATCCTTTTCCTTGGATTTGGCCGCCGCGTCGATCTTCCCCATATAAACATCGGTCAGTTTCTGGATCTCGTCCAGGGCTCGCTTCTCGTCGTCCTCAGCCATCTTCTTATCCTTGAGAAGCTTCTTCACGCTCTCGTTGGCGTCGCGGCGAATGTTGCGGAGCGAAACCCGGTGATGCTCGGCCACGGCGTGGAGTTTCTTGACCAATTCCTTGCGGCGTTCTTCGGTGAGCGGAGGAATCGGCAGCCGCACCACCTTCCCGTCGTTGGACGGGTTCAGACCCAGATCCGACGAGCGGATAGCCCGTTCAATAGGCCCGATCTGCGAGACGTCCCATGGCTGAATCGTGATCAGCGACGGCTCCGGAACGTGCAGATTGGCCACCTGGTTCAAAGGCGTCGGCGTGCCGTAATAGTCCACCCGAATATGGTCGAGAATGCCGAGAGACGCGCGTCCCGTGCGGATCGAAGCCATTTCGTGCTGCAAATCGGCGAGCGCTTTTTCCATGCGCGTCTTCAGGTTGGTCTCCACCTCTTTGGCTGTCTCAAACGTGTGGCCGGCGCTCGCCGGCGATTGTGGTTCCGTCTTCATATGGCAGAGTCTCCCGGAGTGGGGCTATTCGATTACCGTGCCAACGGCTTCGCCCATCGACATACGCATTATATTGCCTGTAGTGTTTAAATTGAAAACCACGATCGGCAGCCGATTGTCGCGGCACATGGCGATCGATGTCGCGTCCATCACGTTCAAGCCGCGCGACAACACTTCCAGGTACGTAATGCGGCCGTATTTCACCGCATCTGGAAATTTCAACGGATCCTTGTCGTATACGCCATCGACGCGCGTGCCTTTGGCGATAATGTCGGCATTGATTTCGAGCGCCCGCAGAGTGGCCGCGGTATCGGTGGAAAAATACGGATTGGAAGTGCCTGCCGCGAAGATCACGATGCGGCCCTTTTCCAGATGCCGGATGGCGCGCCGGCGAATGTAAGGCTCGGCGACCTGATGCATTTCGATCGCGCTCATCACGCGCGTCTGTACGCCCATCTGCTCGAGCGCGTCGGACATGGCGAGCGAGTTGATTACCGTGGCGAGCATACCCATGTGGTCGGCAGTAACACGGTCCATTTTTTGCGCGGCGGCCGACAATCCGCGGAAAATATTGCCGCCCCCCACCACCAACCCCACCTGCACGCCGGTGGCGGCGACATCGCCCACATCGCGCGCGAGCGCCTTGACGCGCTCGGCGTCGATGCCGAATGTAGCTCCGCCTGCCAGCGCTTCACCGCTCACCTTCAGGAGGATGCGCTGGTAGCCCGGCATTCGATTATTGCGCTGCCGCGTGTTCTTCGCCGCCGGGTTGCGCCGCGGTCTCGCCAACCTTAAAGCGCACGAACCGGGCGACGCTGATGTTCTCGCCGAGCTTGGCGATCCTGGTCTTGACCAGTTGCCCCACCGACATGGTTGGCTCTTTGACGAAGGGCTGCTCCAGGAGACAAATTTCCTCGTAGAACTTGCTCATGCGCCCTTCCACCATCTTGTCGGCAACGGCGGGAGGCTTACCTTCGAGGATGGCGCGATCGCGCTGAATTTCGCGCTCCTTATCGATTACCGCTGGGGGCACGTCCTCCTTGCGGATGAAGAGCGGGTTGGTGGCCGCGATGTGCATCGAGATATCGTGCACCAGTTCTTGGAAATCGTCCGTGCGCGCCACGAAATCGGATTCGCAGTCGATCTCCACCATCACGCCCAGTTGTCCGCCGGTGTGGATGTACGTCCCGATGAGACCCTGCCGCGTGGAGCGCGATGCCTTCTTACTGGCCGATGCAATGCCCCACTTGCGCAGCAATACTTCGCCTTCATCCAGGTTGCCGTTGCTCTCCACCAGAGCCTTCTTGCATTCCATCATGCCCGCGCCGGTGCGTTCGCGCAGTTGTTTTACGAGTGACGCGGTAATTTCCGCCATAGTTGTTTTTACCGTCCCGAGAGGCGCCGGTAAACAACCGGCGCGCAGGATGCCATCCTGCCCCACATCCTAGCTGCCGCTTTCCGTTCCTACTGGCTCGGCTACCGGTTCGGCGGCGGTTTCGGAAGCCGGTCCCTTACGCGAAGCCGGATGCGGCTCTTCGGCCATACTCATACTCTCCGCCATGACCTTCTCGGCATATTTGGGGTCTACGTATTCGGCATACTCCATCATGCCCTCGCCGGCCGGCGTTTCGTCCTGCACGATCTTGTCGGCAGTGAAATCCTGCTCGGTAGCCAGCGCGCGTCCTTCAGTGACGGCATCGGAGATCTTGCTTGCGAACAGGCGAATAGCGCGCAACGCGTCGTCGTTTCCCGGTATCACATAATCCACCTCATCGGGATCGCAATTGGTGTCGACAATAGCCACCACCGGAATTCCCAGCCGCCGCGCTTCCTTCACCGCGATGGCTTCCTTGTTGGAATCGATCACGAACAGCACATCCGGAAGACCCGGCATGTCCTTAATACCGGCCAGATTCTGATCGAGGTGCTTGCGCTCGCGCTCCAGCCGTATCACTTCTTTTTTCGGGCCGGCCGGCATATCCACCCTCCACCGAAGCCATGCCTTCCAGTTCTTTTAACCGTTTAATCGATTTCTGCACCGTGGCCATGTTGGTAAGCAGGCCGCCGAGCCAGCGCTGATTGACGTAGAACATCTGGCAGCGGTTGGCCTCTTCGGCGATGGCCTCCTGCGCCTGGCGCTTGGTGCCCACAAAGAGCACGTTCTTGCCTTGCGCGGCCATCTCGCCCACATAGCGGGCGGCGTCCTTGAACATCTTCAAAGTCTTCTGCAGGTCGATTATGTATATGCCGTTGCGTTCGCCGAAGATATATTCTTTCATCTTCGGATTCCAGCGCTTGGTCTGGTGCCCGAAGTGAACGCCTGCTTCGAGCAATTCCTTCATCGAGATTGCGGGCAAAAAGCCTCCTAGTTGAATTGGTTGAGGGAGATCCCCCGGTTTTCACTTTCCACGTTGTCCCTCCCGGCGCGGTCCAAAGCGAGATTTACGCCGGAGATGGAACGGAAAGCGGCCTGAAACAGCATCGGGACCGGACAGCCGGCCCCGGCGCGAAATACTATCTCTTGGAGAACTGGAATCGCTTGCGCGCGCCCTTCTGTCCGTACTTCTTACGCTCGTGCGAGCGCGGATCGCGCGTGAGCAGACCCAGCTTTTTGAGCCGGGACCGCAGCTCCGCATTGAACTCCACTAATGCCCGGGCAATGCCCAGACGCGCCGCGCCGGCCTGCCCGGCAACGCCGCCGCCATCGGTAAGAATGACGATATCGAATTTGTCCACCACTTCGGCGGCCGCCAAAGGCTGCCGCACCACGGCGCGAGCGCTTTCGGTTGGAAAGTAATGCTCAAACGCACGATTATTGATTTGAATATTGCCCGTACCGGGACGCAATATGACGCGAGCTACCGAACGCTTGCGCCGGCCCGTACCTGAATGTTGAACGATTGTCGCTGCCACTAATAAATCCTCTGCTTTAAAGACTTTCTTATTTTAAGACGTTCTTATTTTAAAACCAGGGCGACGGGTTGCTGCGCCGCGTGCGGGTGCTTATCGCCCGCATAGACCTTCAGTTTCCGGTACATCTGTTTGCCCATTTTCGTCTTCGGGAGCATTCCCGAGATTGCGTCTTCAATGATGCGCGCCGGCCGCTCTTTCTGCACGCGCTTGAAGCTCTTCTCCACCAGGCCGCCGGGATACCCGGTGAAATGGCGATATACCTTTTTATCTTCTTTGCCGCGGCTCAAGCGTGCTTTCGCCGCGTTGATCACAATCACATGATCGCCTGTATCGATGAACGGCGTGTAGATGGGCTTATGCTTACCCATCAGCAGCATAGCGGCCTTGCTGGCCACCTTGCCGACAATCGCGCCCTCGGCATCAATCACGTGCCAGCGGCGCGGAACGGCGTTCTTCGTAGGAAATTCGGTACTCATCGACACACGTCTTCTCCGGCTATTTGTTATTAATATTTAGACTAGCTAGGGTAGGGGGTAGTTGTCAAATCGCGTCCTCTTACCAGTAATCCTCATTTGCCCAAAATCCTCTGCCACCAGGGCCGCGGCGTCTGCACGCCATCGAGAATCCAGATTTCCGTGCGCGGACGGTTCACCGAATATACAATGCTCTTCCCGTCCGAGGTGAGCGACGCCCGCAGCCCCGGATTCGAGCCTGCAAACGGCTCCAGGCCGGGCAAATCGCGCAGCTTCTTCCGCTTGCCTGTAGCGATATCGATCGCCATCAGCGTGGGGTTGCCAATGGTCACTTGATATAACGTCTTGCCGTCGCGCGACCACGCATACGGTCCACCATCCCCGGGCAACGCGCGTTTCGTCTTTCCATCCGGACTGAACAATGTCAAGGCGCCGTGGTCGTCATGGATGGCAATCCACTCGCCCGTGGGAGACCAGGCGGGAACGGCGCTGCCTCCGATCGGGGCCAGGTCCACTGGCGCTTCGCCACTACCGGGACGCGTTTTGGCCAAGATGGCGGCATGCGCCACGATACGGCCGAACGCAACCCAATTGCCGTCCGGCGACCATGCCGGCTCCACTTCCAGAGCCGATTCATTCGTTACGGGTACCGGCGTGCCGCCCGATACGAATGCGGTATAAATGCGAATGTTGCCCCCGGCCCCGGCCGCGAATGCCACGCGGCGGCCATCGGCTGAGAGCGTGGGAGCAATAAAGAAACTCGCGGGTTTGCCGTCCACCCGGAAGCTGTCTGGCGTTATCAGCGGCCGGTCCCATCCCTCCGCTGTGCTGGTGAGCCAGATTTCCTCCACCCCGCGGCGGTCGGTCATATAAACCAGTTGCGGTCCGGCTTGCGAGGCATCCGCCATCTCTTCATTCCGCGAGCTTCCCAACAACGTGCGCACCGGCCCATCGCCTAAAGGCACGGCGATTACATCGGAGTGCGAAAGGATCGAGCGATAAGCGATTCGCGCGCCGTCCGGCGACACTGAGGGCGTGGAAGCGGGCCTGTCTTCCATAAACACCGGCCAATATTCGCCACTATGCGGATCGGCCATGAAGAGTTGATGGTGATGGGCCGAATCTGATAAGGCGAAGATCAGATGCCGTGAATCCGGTTCCCACGAGATCTGCGGCGTATTGGATAAGGACAGACCCTGCTGGAAAACGGCGTGCGCTCGACCCGCCGGCCAGGGCAACAGCCAGGTGGTTTCACCGCGCCCCTCAAAGGCAATCGCCGACGAAGATGCTCTTGCCGTCGGGTGCGAACGCCATAGCAGGATTGTTGTAGTGCGTGCCTGTCGGAATCGGCGACGGCTCGTATTTGCGCGGCGGCGCGTCCGGCGGGGTGGCTGTCATCACCTCCACCCGGAAATAGTCCTTATTCGGGTAGACCAGCATCGCGAGGGTCTTTCCGTCGGGCGATAGGGCGCCGATGTATGCGTTGGGCTGCACCATCGTGGATTCTCCGCCGCCGGCGGGAATGCGGCACAATCCCACCTGGTCGTTCTTGCCGCAGCGGAAATAAACCGACTGCGAGTCCGGACTCCAGAGTGGCGGCGCGCCTGTGTAGACTTCCCATGGCCCTTGGGATATTTGAACCGCCGTGGGCGAATCGATGCCTTGCACGTAGAGCTGCGTATCGCCTCCCTTATCGCCAAAGAACGCCAGACTTTTCCCGTCGTGCGACCACGCGGGAAAACTCTGATTCACCAACGCGGTCGCGAATGGCGTGGTGCGGTAGCGCGCCAGATTTATAGCGCGCGGCTCGCGCAGCAATTGGGCCGCGCACCAACCCGCCAACACCGCCATCAGGCTCACGGCCGCCCAGACCCAGCCCGGCTCGCCGCGCTTTACTGCCGCTATCGCCGGCAGAGCGCCGTTGGTTACTGTGGCCAGCTCGAGGTAGTGATCGCGCACTTGCGCCAGTTCGCGCGCCAGATCGCGCGTCGATTCATATCGTCCTTCTCGCTCCTTGGCCAGACACCTCTGCAGAATCCAGCGCAATTGCGTGGGTACTGTGCGCTCGATGGGCGGCGGTTCCTGCTCGATGATCGCCGACATCACCTGCACCGCGCTCGCGCCGCTAAACGCCTGCTTACCGCTGAGCATCTCGTAGAGCACCAGGCCCAAGCTGAACTGGTCTGAGCGGTAATCCACGGCATCCGCGCGCGCCTGCTCGGGGCTCATATAAGTCGCGGTGCCCACCACGGATCCCACGGCGGTGTGCGTCATGGTGGCCGTCTCATTGGCAGCGGCCCCTTTTGCTTCCATTCGCGCCACGCCGAAATCGAGGATCTTCGCGACGCCTTCGGAAGTCACGATAACGTTCTCCGGCTTCAGATCGCGATGCACGATGCCGGCCGCGTGCGCCGCGGCCAATCCCGCGGCGATCTGGGCGGCGATATCAACCGCGCGGCGCGGCGCCATTGGCGCCACTCGCGATCACCGCGCGCAACGATTCGCCCGGAACCAGTTCCGCGACGATGTACGGCGGATGCTGGTCGAGGCCCACGTCGTAAATCGCCATCACGTTGGGATGATTCAGCGCCGCCGCCAGTCGCGCCTCCTGCTCAAACCGGCGGCGGCGCTCCGGATCGTTCGCCAGCGATTCGGGCAGCAGTTTCAAGGCAACCTGGCGGCCCACGCGCGGGTCCAGCGCCCGATAAACCTCACCCATTCCGCCCACGCCTAATTGTCCGAGGATTTGATAAGGTCCTATTACGGATTCCGGCATTCCAGAATTTAGTGTAATGCCTGTTTGCAACGCTACAAAGCCGCGGCTGCCGCCGGCTCGGAGGAAATCGGTTGGCTGGCGAAAGCGCCTCCCCCACAAAGATGGACAGCCTGCTCGATAGAGGTAACCAATCGCTCCGGGCGAGGCGATTGGAACCGTTCCAATGCTGCGTCGGCATCGCCGCTAAATCCCCATATCCCCACCACAATTCTTGTTGCTGGGAAGCGTGACCGCAGTTTGCGGCTGAGAGCTTTGGCGTTGGAAAAAGCGAACGGCGGCAAAGAGGAAATGCAGATGACGTCGTCCGCCGCGGGTTTCAATACGTTCACCAGCTCAATCAAGTCCGGATCAACCGGAAACGCCAGGGCCGCGCACCCGCCCAGCTCGAGTACCTGGGCCAGCATGGAGGCGCTTATCTCATCGGCTTCGTCATTGGCCGGTACGCAGATCACGCGCGCCGCCAGCCATTCGGCTGTCGGTTCGGCTGCGGGTTCCATTACCGGTTCCACTATGGCTTCGGTGGCGGCAGGTGCGGACTTCAACGAATAGCCGGGTAATTCCGCTAACATCTCTTTCATGCTCAGAAAAAGAAACTCCTCCCGCGCCGGGGAGAGCGCGCCCTTATGCCGGTCGTGCTCTGCCAGGATGAGCGCCGGGATCAGGACCAAATCGTAAAGCTCCGCTAAAGAGTGCTCTTTGAGATAACGTTCGGCCACTGCTCTGGCTTCCTGATCGTCCATCGCCAGCAGCCGCTGATAAATCTGCGCTTCCGCTGCCAGAGGCGCCTCATCGCCGAGCAGAATGTGCAAAAACATGAATTGCGGCACATAACGGCCCAGCACAACCACACACACCGTCAGCGGAGTCGAAAGAATCAACCCGGCGGGACCCCACAGCACTGCCCAAAAAATGGTTGTCAGCAGAAGCGCCAGCGACGACACTCCGGTGTGTATCCCGTAAAGCCAGGGCTCCACGAAATTGCCGGTCACCAGTTCCAGGGTTGCGAACAGGAGGAACACGAGTAGCGGAGGCATCCAGCCATCGAATACGGCTAGCGAGAGCAGCAACGGCAATGCGGCGGCAATCAGCGAGCCGGCGTAGGGTACGATTCGTAAGATCGCCGCCACCGCGCCCCACAAGGCCGCATACGGAACGCCGATCAGGTACAGTCCGGTTCCGAAAAGCGCTCCAAAGCAGACGTTCACCAGAAGTTGCAGCATCAAATATCGGCTAACCCTGTTCGTGGCGTCGTCAAGCGCTTGCGTCATCACATTGATTTGCTGCAATCCCGCCAGCCGGAACAGCCGGTTCCGCAAATCGTGGTGTTCAATTAAAAGATATAGGCTGAAGATCAGCACCATTCCGAACACGGCCAGCGGACGGAGGAACGGTTTGACCGATTCCTTCCACATACTGCAATTCGTTCCCCGGCTCCGGCATGACGCGCACATCCAGCGGATGCGTGGCCGAATTCGGAGCGGGGCGGCGCGCAGAGCGCCCATCGGCAGCCGGCGGGACTACTGCCGGTCGAGCCGCAATCTGCTTCTCTAGCGCTTGCACGCTGGCCGCCGCCCTTCCGAATGCGCTCTTTCCAGGAGTATTAAATGCCTCGATCTTCCTATTGATGTTGTCGCCGTAGCCCGGGAGTTCGTTGGCGACATCCACCAAATCGTTGAAGATTACCCAACTGATTCCGCCCACGCACGCTGTCGCGAATACAATAACCAGCAGCGCCGCTGGAACCCTACCGAGGCGCAGTTTTTGCAGCCAAGCCACCGCCGGCGCCAGAATCATGGAGAGCGTAATCGCGAAGGCCAGGGGAATCAAAAGCTCCCGCGCCAGATACAGCGTGGCGACCACCGCGATAAGAATGCCGGTATTTCGGAGTCCTGTGGAATCGGACACCGCGCGATCTCTGGTCATGAGGCCCACTGGAAGCAAGCACGCAAGTGGCCGTCCGGGCCCCGGGCCGCCCGGGCGTGTCTCACTCCGAGAGGACTTCCTTGACCTTTTCCGCCAATGCCGCCGCCGTATACGGCTTTTGAATAAAACCCGCCAGTCCTTTACCCGCGAAGCGTTGGACTGCCTCCACTTCGTTGTAACCGCTGGTGAGCAGCACCTTCACCTTGGGATTTACAAGCTGCAATTGCCGTAGCGTCTCCTCCCCGCTCATCACGGGCATAGTGAGATCCAGCAGCACCAAAGACACGCCGCCAACGGTGCTCTTATATGCCTCCAGCGCCGCTACGCCGTCATGCGCGACGATGCTCTCGTAACCATATCGCAGCAGCGTATGCCGGGCGGTGGCGCGAACGATCTCTTCATCATCCACCACCAGCACGGTGCCGGTTCCCTTGAGATCGCTTTTGGCCGCGACCGGGAGACTTTCCACCGGATTCCCCGACGCTGGAAACAGGACCTTGAAAGTGGTGCCCTGTCCGGGTTTGCTGTATACCTTGAGCGCGCCTTTGTGCGCGCGCACAATTCCCAATACGGCGGAGAGCCCCAACCCGCGGCCCGCGAATTTGGTGCTAAAGAACGGATCGAAGATCTTCGAGAGGGTTTGTTCGTCCATGCCGATACCGGTGTCGTGGACTTCGAGCGCCACATACCGGCCAGGGCGAAGCAGTTCCCCGGCCGACGACATGGTGCCGATATATTGTTGATCCACGTCCTGAATCGCGGTATGCACCAGCACGGACCCGCCCGCAGGACCAATGGCTTCGGCGCCGTTGATCACCAGATTCATTACGATCTGCTGCAACTGTCCGGGATCGGCGTCAATTCCCGGCAGTCCCTCGGCAAGCTGCAGCCGGAGCTGCGCCTGCTTGGGAAGCGCGGCCTGCACCAGGCCGCCGATTTCGCGCACGAGCTCCGACAGGTCGACAGTGCGCATAACAAAACGGCCTTTGCCCGCATAGGCGAGCAACTGCCGCGTGAGATCGGCGGCTCGCTCAGCCGCCCGCATCACCTCTTCGAGCAACGGACGATTGGGATTGCTGGGACCGGTGTTGTCCAGCGCCAGGCTGGCATTGCCTAGAATGCCGGTCAGGAGATTATTGAAGTCATGCGCCACGCCGCCCGCCAGCACCCCCAGACTCTCGAGCTTCTGGGTATGTCTCAATTGCTCTTCAATGCGGCGCTGTTCCGTCACGTCGCTATTGATTTCCAGGATGCCGCCGGCCACTCCGGCATCCTGCCGCGCCGCCCAATGGCTCATCACCGTCAATCGCGAGCCGTCCTTGCGCGTATGCTTCAGCTCGCCTTCCCAGCGTCCGGTCGTCTTGATCTGTTCGCGCAGAAAACGAAGCGGCTCGGGAAACTCCGTCTTCAATAAATCGTGCGCCACCTGGCCCACGGCTTCATCCCGGCTCCAGCCATACATTTGCTCGGCGCCGATATTCCAGAAACGAATCCTGCCGTTCCAATCGAGCGAGAGGATCGCGTCATGCGCCATATCGAGCAACTGAGCCTGCTCGCGGCAGCCTTCGGCAGCGGCCCGAGCTTCCTCCGCGGACCGCAAGGCTTCCGCACTGCGCCGCTCCACGCGCTCCTCTAATTCCCCGGCGGCATGCCGCAATTCCGCCTCGCGATGCCTTCCGGCCGCCGCGATGCGGCTGATCAGTAGAGAAACCAGCAGGAAGAGCCCGAAACGCAATGGATCGACGGGCTGCTGCCGTTGCGGTAACCCGAGCACACGCGGCAGCACAAAGACAGCCAGCGTCCAGCACAAGACTCCGGCTCCATAGCCCAGCCACGAGGAACCGAGCAGCACCACCAACAAAAGCAGCCCGAGAACAACGCCCAGCAACCCCCGAGAACCGCGCGTGGCGCCGTGAACGAACGGATACGCCGCCAGGCTGAGCAGCGTCAGCGCGCAAAGGGCAATCGCATAGGGCCGAAGGGGCGCAGGCACCCAGGCGGTCGCCCGATCCAGCACTCTCTCAGGCGAGGAGGTCTGGGGTGCGCGAACCATGGTCGGCATGGACATTCTCCATTATCCCAAGGTTCCTGGGTAAGGTAAATAGCTATTTGGACGCACAGCCTGTGACGCGCAGAGTCTCAGAGTGGCGGCTTACTCCAGGATTAGCGCGCAGATCCGGTCCATGGCCGCGCGGATTTCCGATGTTGCCCCGTTATAGTTGTTCACCAGGATCGAAAATGCGATCCAGTCGCCCTGTCGCCGCTGGGCATACCCGGAGAGCGCGCTGACGTGGGCCAGCGATCCGGTCTTAGCATGGATGCGGCCGGCGATCGACGGGTCCAGGAAGCGCGTGTTCAAGGTGCCATCCTGACCCCCGATGGGCAGCATCGACAGGAAGTTTTCGCGCGCCGGCGAATCGTACATGTAGCGAAGCAGCTTGACTACGGTCGCCGGACTGACCAGATTAAGCCGCGCGAGGCCGGAGCCATCGTTGATGCTATAGCCGTCCGGCTCAATGGCGGCCTGGCTAAGGAAAGATTTCAACTCGTCAAGTCCGGCCTCCACGCTGCCCATGTTGCGGCGGGCGCGGCCCACGGCTCGCAGGTCGAGCTCGGCGTGCAGGTTCTGGCTGACCTTCGCGGTAATTCGCAGATCTTCGATCAGCGGCGCCGACTTGCGGACGGCCAACTGAATGCCGGGATCGGCTTCCGGCGTGGGCCCCTGTCTCGGGTCCGCCACCTGGTTCGGATAGAGGTGCCGCGCGACAGCGCGTCCCGCCACGGTAATGCCGCGCTCTTCTAGCTCCTGGCGAAAGGCGATGGCGGCGTAGAGGGCGGGGTCCTCGATGCCCAGCGCGAGATCCTCTCCGCGGTCGCGCAGCGGAATGGTCCCCCAAAGTTCGAGCGTCATGCTTCCGGGCGCGCGAGCGTAATGAATCCTGCGCTCGTCTCCCGCGGCCACGGTGCGGATGCGGTTATCGACGGAGTAATATTCCACGGCCGGGTTCAGCGTCAATGCGGCCGGATCTCCTTCCGTTGCGCCGGCGTGGATGCTCAATGTGAAGCTGTTGTCGTTGACCGTCAGCGCGGAAACGGGCGCGCCGTACTCATAGAGCGGATCATTGATGCCCCATCCGTTGCCGAACGGCTCCCAGAGGTACCAGGAATCGTCGCCGATCACGTCGCCATCGATGCGGCGGATGCCGCGGCCGGCGATCTGATCGGCCAGATCGGCCAGAGCGGCCAGCGGATCGGGCGCGGGCGTCCCGGCGGCGGCCGGTCCCGCGCGATAGGGAATCGGGCGGCCGGAAAGGTTGGGGTCGCCGCCGCCCATCAGCCGTATATCGCCCGCGATGCGGCCGCTGGAATCGGGCGCGTCGGTCGCCAGCACGCGCGTTTGAAAAGTGAAATCCGGGCCGAGGCGGGTGAGCGCAAGCGACGTGCTGAACAGCTTGGTATTCGACGCGGGAACGAAAAAGCGATTGGCGTTGAGCTCGTATAGCGTCTTTCCGGTGGCGAGATCGGTAGCCTGAATTCCCCAGAACGCGGCGCGCGGCGTCGGAGATTGGGCGAAGATACGTTCTATTCTTTCCCTGAGCGGCTGGGCCGAGACGGTAGCGGCGGCTAATAGGAATAACAGGGCGCGTTTCATCGTCCGGTGATTTTCGACTCCAACCAGATCAACAATAGCAGAGCGACGACGGCCACGGAGCCGATCAGCGGAATGCCGATTACCACGCCGACACCCAGGCCGATGGCGGCATAGCCAAGCGTGGCCGGCGCCAGCAGGCCGCCTACGAGCGCGAATGAAAATATGCCATTGAAAAAGCCGGGATGATAGTAAGGAAAGCGGCGTCCGATGGCTTCAGCCACCAGCGGATAGATGCTCGCATAACCGGCTCCGATCAGGAAAACGCCGGTGGCGGCGCCAAAAAAGTTATTGGTCCAAAACAGCAAAAAGCAGCCGAACATGGCGGCGATTCCGCTTCCGAAGAGCAGTTGCGCATGGCGCAGGCGCGGCAGGATGGCGACCGCGGCGAGACGTCCCGTCATCAGAAAAAGCCAATAAAACGCCAGCAGCAAGAGGGCCACGCTGGGGCTGAGACCCACGCGGCGGATCAGGAACAATGGAAGCCATCCGGCGATCGACCACTCATTTCCGAATTGCACGAAGAGCAGCAGGGCGAACAGCACCGCGCCAGGGCTGCGAAAATCCTGCAGCGCCTGGCGCAATGTGGGTTGCGATCCGGTGGGCGCAGACGTGAAGTGGCTGTTGGCGTAGATGCAGCCGAAGACCGCCGGCGCCGCAGCCATAAATCCGAGAATGACTGGGGCTCTATAGGCGTAGTAGGTTCCCGCGACCAGTAATGTTGCCGCCAGGCACCCTAATCCGTACCAGACCCCGCCGCGGCTGACCGTACCGGCGGCGTCGGTCTGATAGCGGCCGGAAATGGCTTGAAATAGCGCCATGTTTAGCAATCCGGCGCCCGCGCCCAAGGCCAGCAATCCGGCTACGCGCCACCATTCCGCCGCAGGCGGCGAGACCATGGCAAGAAAGGCCAGCGAGGCACAGGAAACGGCGCAGGCGAAGACCAGGAGGAACGTGAGACCGCGGCGCGCCATGAGGCGCCGGGAGACTACCGCGGCGATCACAATCCCAGCGGCCAGACTCAGGAAGTAATTGCCGACGGCGGCGAATTGCGGCGGGTCGCGGTGGTATCCCCAAACGGGGAGAATGGCGCCGAGCAGCGCCAGTTCAAAGCCGGAAAGAAGGAAGCCGGCCAGGGCCTTGCCGCCGCCGGACCGTGTCGCGGCGCTGGAGGGCGCGAAGCTCACAGCCCTCGATTGTAACGTGCGCTGTCTGCAGCCCGGGCGCGAACAAACGAACCCAAACCCGGAGATCTCCGCAAATCCGGACTTGGATCTACTGAAATCGGTAGGGCGGTAGCGACGGCGGTCATTGTTTCAACAACTTAGCAGTGGGTCTCCGGTTGCACTCACAGGATGCAGGTCTCGGGTTTTTGTTGTGGTGAGTTGCCTCGTCTTGGGCTGTCTGCCGCCCCGTTCCGGTCTCCATCCGCCGGAACGGGGCTTTTTTGTTGCGGCTGCACAGAACCGGCTTACGCCGCGGCTTCGGCGGCCCCGTTGAATTTTACGGATACCAGCCGCGAAACACCGGGCTCCTGCATG
Source organism: Bryobacterales bacterium (assembly GCA_963723015.1). Taxonomy (GTDB): domain Bacteria; phylum Acidobacteriota; class Terriglobia; order Bryobacterales; family Bryobacteraceae; genus PALSA-243. Next base: position 164,065 of record CAVRPF010000009.1, on the reverse strand, counting down.
GTGACGCCGTATAGCGCCTGGGCCGCTTCCATGGTGCGCTTGGAGTGCGTAATTACCACGAACTGCGTGTCGGCCGACATCTCTTTGAGCAGACGCGTCAGGCGGCCGATGTTGGCTTCGTCCAGCGGCGCGTCCACTTCGTCCATCACGCAGAACGGACTGGGCTGGTATTTGAAGATGGCCATCAGCAAGGCTACCGCCGCCAACGCCTTTTCTCCGCCGGAAAGCAAGAGCACGTTCTGCAGGCGTTTGCCCGGGGGCGAGCATACAATATCGATGCCCGACTCGGCGATGTTTTCCTGGTCGGTCAGGCGCATCTCGCCGGTACCGCCGCCGAAGAGAGTCTGGAAACCGACGCGGAAATTGGCGTTGATAGCTTCGAACGCTTCGGCGAACTTCTGGCGCGAAACCACGTCGATCTCCTGAATGGCTTTCTCGGTGTCGCGGATGGAATCGATCAGATCCTGCCGTTGGGCGCTCAGGAACTCCTGGCGCTGCTGCGCCTCCTCATACTCTTCCATGGCGGCGGCGTTCACCGGGCCCAGACCCTCTATGCGCGCGCGCAGCTCGTTGCAGGATTGCTCGGCTTCCGCGATGGCCTCGGCGTCCGGAATCGGAAGATCCGCCGAAACCAACTCCTCCACCGGACAGCTCAGCTCTTTGCGGCTGGTTTCATCGAGGAACTTCAGCTCGGCCTGTTTGCGCACCAAATCGATTTCGATCAGCGAGCGCCTTTCGCGGCAGCTTTCCACCGAAATGCGCAGCGTCTTAATCTCATCCTCGGCGGCGCGCAAACCTTCGCGCATGGCGGCGTCTTCCGCCGCCATCTCATTGACGCGCATCTCCAGGCCGCCGGTCTCTTCAGCCAATTGCGCGGCCATACGGTCGAGCTCGATGTTGTCGGCCAGCAGGCGCGCGCGCTGCTCGCCCATGCGCTCGATGTCGGCGGCGATAGCGTTGCGGCGATTGGTGGTTTCGCGAAACTGCTGCTCCAGGCGGGCCATGGCGCCGCGCTCGCCGCGCTGCCGCTCTTCGAGTCCGGCGAGTCCGGCGCGCGTGGAGGCGCACTCTTCGCCGACGGCGGCGGCTTGCGATGCGAGCGTCTCCAGCTCCTGCCGTTGGACTTCCAGGGCCTCTTCGCGCTCGGCGCGCAGGCGCTCTTTCTCGTTTACGGCGGCGCGGTTGGTCTCGCGCTGCGCGGTGGATTTCTCGGCGTCGCGGCGCAAGCGCTCGAGCTCCATGCGAGCCACCGAAAGGCGCGAATTGGAGCGCGACAGGTCTTCGCCCAACTTGCGCATTTCGTGATCGAGAGCGACGCGGTCTTTCTCGCGCGACTGCTGCAACGATCGTAAGCGCTCCAGTTCGGCCTCCAGGGCAACGATCTCCCGATTCAGCGCGTCCAGATTCGCCACACGCCCATTCAGGCGGCCTTGCCATTCCGACAGCTTGACGCTCAGCTCGCGGGCTTCGCGCTTCATGGCGAGCGGACCGGCGCCGGTCTTCTTCCCGCCGGTGACCGTGTGCCCGTGATAGCAGACGCCATCGGGCAGCAGAAAATAGAGGTGCGGGTAAGAGGTAGACAGGCGCTGCGCGGAGGCGCGGTCTTCCGCGAGGAAACACAGCGATACGCGCGGCAAAAGATCCGTGGCGCGATCGCGGAAACCGTTGGTCAGGCGAAGGGAATCGCTCAAACGCGCCACGATGCCGGTCTCGGGGCCGATGGACGGCTCGGGCAGAGGCATCTTTCCGGCCGCGCCCGGCTCCGGATGCACCAGGAACGTGGCGCGGCCGTTCAATTCCGCGCGAATAAAATCGAGGCCATGGCCGGCCTGACTCCAGTTCTCCACCACCACGTATTCCAGCTCTTCGTGGAGAAACTCTTCCGCGGGTTTCTCGAACTGCGGATCGACCTCCACATAATCGGCCAACACGCCGAGCGCTTCCACGCCCGACGCGCCGCCTTTTTCCATGGCGGCAAACAGGCGCTTGACGGATTCCGCGGTGTAAGTGCGATGCGCCAGCACCTGCTCGAGCGACTCCTTGCGGGCGCGGATTTGCGAAACGTCATTCTTGATTCCGTCGATTTCGCGGCCTAACTCCACACCGGCGGCGCGGCGATCCGCCAATTCGCGCTCGGTCTGGCCGCGCTCCCCCGCGACCGCTTCCAACTCCATTTGCCGCTGCGCCTGCGTCTCGGAAAGTTGTTTGCGGGCGCCATGCAGCCGCTCGATTTCGGCCGCCGCCACTTGTTCCTCGCGAGCGGATCGCGCGGTCTCGCGCTCGATTCCGGCCAGGTATTCTTCCACCTGCGCAAGCTGATTCTGCAGTGTGGAGGCCTCACCCAACAGGCGCAGAATCGCCTGGCGTCCGGATTCGATGGCTAATTCCCGCTCGCGGACTTTGTTCTGCAAAGCCTCGCGCTGGGCGTTGATTTCGATCAAGCGGGCGCGCGCTTGCGCAATCTCCGCCTCTAGCGTATTTACGGTCTGCTTCTGGGCCGCGATTTCGCTTTCACTAGCGATCAGCCGCGCGGCCAGTTGCTCCGTTTCACGATCGGCTTGCGCCATGCGTTCTTCAATGGCGCCGCTCTCTTTCACCTGGGACGCCAGGCGTCCGCGCGTCCGCTCGGCCTCCACATTGAGTTCGGCCAGGCGCTGGCGCGCCCCCGTGAGCCGCTCTTCCAGCTCGTAACAGGCGAGCTGCCGGCTCTCGTGCGATTGCTCCTTGCCGGTCACCTGCTCGCTCACAGATTTCAATTCCGCCCCGGCGAGGTTTAGCTCGATAGCGGTTTGGGCCGCAGCGCGCTCCAGCAGGCGGAACTTTCCCGAAAGCGCGATGCGCAGGCGCGCATCCAATTCGGCTTTGAGTTCGGTGTAGCGCCGGGCTTTCGACGCCTGCCGCTTGAGCGAATTAACCTGGCGGGTTACCTCTTCCAAAATGTCGTAAACGCGCGCCAGATTCTGCTTGGCGCTCTCCAGTTTGGCCTCGGCGAGGCGCTTGCGGGTTTTGAAGCGGGTAACTCCCGCGGCCTCTTCGATGACCGCGCGACGATCTTGCGGCTTGGAGCTGAGGATCTGGCCGATGCGGCCCTGCTCGATAATGGCGTAGCTTTCCGGTCCAAGGCCCGTGCCCATGAACAGGTCTTGAATATCGCGCAGGCGGGCGATGCGGCCATCGATCAGATATTCACTCTCCCCGGAGCGATAGAGCCGGCGGGTGATGGTGATCTCGGCGGGCTTCCTGGGACCGCCTTCAGCGTCGGCTTGAACGACGGCCTGAAGCTTGTGCCCCGCGCTCTCTTTGTAAACATCGGGATCGATCAAGGTCAACGTGACATACGCCATGCCGAGCGGTTTGCGGTCGCGCGTGCCGGCGAAAATCACGTCTTCCATGCGGCTGCCGCGCAGGCTTTTGGCCGATTGCTCGCCCAGCACCCAACTGATGGCGTCGCTGAGATTCGACTTGCCGCAACCGTTCGGGCCGACAATGGCCGCGATGCCCTGTCCGTTGAACCGCAGCTCAGTGCGCTCGCAAAACGATTTAAAACCCTGGAGTTCTATGCGATTTAGTTTAAGCAACACTCACCTCGCCAGCTTTTTTCTTGGGGGAGTTTGCAACCATACTAAACCAGCGGTGGTCCAAAGTAAAGTACCTGGGCCACATTATAGTGGATTTATTCTGGAGCACCCACAAGATGTAGGGTCTCATTGCCTCAATCCGCATCTCCGATGCTCGGCCACCTGGGTTCACGCTTTTCGCGGAAGGCACGGACGCCCTCCTGGAAATCGGGACTGCGGAACAGCTCGTCGCGGATACGGCGCGCAATCATACTCGCGGAATCCCACCCTTTGCCTCGAACCTCGTGAACGAAATCGAGCCCACTATGGATAGCGGTGGGGCTGGAGCGCGAGAGGGCTTCCGCGATTTCCATGGCGCGCTGGTTGCAGTCGCCGGTAATTTCGTGAATCAGGCGCATCTCGTGCGCTTCCTGGGCGCTGAATGTCCGCCCGGTGAGCGCCAGTTCAATGGCGCGCCGCTCGCCGACAGCCACCTCCATAGCGCGGAAAACCAGGAACGGCCATAATCCGAGTTTGATCTCGGTGAGACCGAATTGAGCCTTTTCCGACGCTACGGCGATGTGGCAGTTGGCCACCAGACCGGCGCCGCCTCCCATGGCCAAACCGTTTACCGCGGCGATTAGCGGGGTACCGAGCCGCATGTTGAGAGTGAATAGCTGCTCGTGTACGTTGTTGATGGTTTCTATGGGAACGTTGCCGAGTTCCTTAAGATCCATGCCGGCGGAAAAGGATGGCCCGTTGCCGGTGAGCACGATGGCGCCGATATGCGGTGTCACGGTTGGCGCGATTGATGGCGTCGCCCAACTCGCGGCACAGATCGGAGCTGAGGGCATTATGTTTTTGCGGCCGGTTCAAGGCCAGACGTAGAACCCGGCCGTGTTGAGAAACTTCAAGAATATCGCTCATGGGGGGACGCGTGTTGGGAAGGCCAGAGACCGACTACTAGAGCGCGCGGAGCACGCGCCGCTTCAATTATAGTTCGAACGGAGCTTCGATTTCCATGCCCAGTAGCGCCGCTCCGAAAGTTTTGCCCTGGGCATCGGTCCGCAGCGAGACGGTGCCACCGCCGCCGAGAGACTGGTGCAGCAGAAAATTCAGCGCCCAAAGATTAGGGAGCTCGAAGCGTTCGACTTCGCCTTGGACCAGCTCGCCGAGATGCCGCTTAACGCGCTCGGAAGTCACTTCACGAAGCAGGATCGGATAATGGCGCTCCTCATAGGCGATGACGCCAATGTTGCAGGTATCGCCTTTGTCACCGGAGCGGGTGTGGGCGATGCGCGCCAACGGAATTTTCATAGGGCAGAAGAACATTCTGACACAGGTGGCGAAAACATAAATTTTAAAGTATGCCTGCCACCTAAAGCATGGCGGTACCCGCGTCGGGAGGGAGTGTTTTGACCTGCAATTAGCATGGGATAAAAAACCAAGCGATGTAATGTATTTACTTTACTTTCAGTTGTTTAAAGCTATTATCCCGGTGCTGGAATTAGGGTTTTTCAGATTTCTGTGGGATACTTTAGTATAGAACGGTTTGTAACTCAGCAATGTCTCTGTTGGACGAGGCAGTCTCTAAATACAATAAACTGCTGGAGAGCGGTCCCTATCGCGATCTGTCATGGGCCACAGCTCTGCACGAGCGCATGGAGAGCGAGAAGCTCTCCGCGGGCGGACGGTTGATGTGTCCCTTCTTGCGCCCTAATTTTATCACGCGCAGGCAGTACGATTCTTTGGTGAAGACCAGCGAGTCGCTGATCGGCGCCATAGACCGCATGGAGCAGATCGTGCTCTCGAGCCCGGCGCTGCTTTCTCGTTTGGAATTGCTGCCGGCCGAGAAGATGCTCGCATCCATCGACCCGGGCTATCAACCGCCGGAAGCGGCTTCGCGCCTGGCCACGCATCTGGTTAATGGGCACCTCCATTTTGTTCAGTATAATGCCGATTCTCCTTCCGGCTCCGCGTACGCGGATGCGCTCTCCACTCTTTTTTGGGATGTACCGCCGGTAAAAGAGATGCGGAAGAAGTATTCGCTGACCAGGACCGGCAGCCGCAAGCATCTGCTGCAGGCGCTGCTCAAATCGTACCGGCAGTTCGGCCGCACCAAGAAGCCGAATATCGCCATCGTGGAGTTTCGCGCAGCGTACCACTCAGGGCAGAGCGAGTACGAGCTGTTTCGCGATTATTTCCGCGAAGAGGGCTACAACGCGGAAATCGTTTCGCCCGAACAACTCGAGTACCGCAATGGCGTGCTGCGCAGGGGTTCGTTCGAGATCGATCTGGTGTATCGCCGCCTGGGCGTGCAGGAGTTCCTGCTGCGCTTCGATCTGTCGCATCCGCTGGTGCGCGCATATCGCGATCGCGCCGTGTGTGTCGTGAACAGCTTCCGCTCGGAACTGGCGCACAAAAAAGCCATGTTCGGCCTGTTAACCGATGAGGCGCTGACCGCGAAATTCCCCGCCGCCGAGCGCAAGGCCATCCGCGAGCATGTGCCGTGGACCCGCCTGGTGGCGGCTGAGAAAACCACGTTCGAAGAGAAGACCGTGGACTTGCTCGAGTTCATCACGCAAAATCGCGAGCGGCTGGCGCTGAAGCCTAACGACGATAATAGCGATCAGCACAGCTATATGGGCTGGGAAATGGACGCGGCCGCATGGGATCGCGCTCTGAAACAGGCCATGCGCGCTCCATACGTGGTGCAGCAGCGGGTGGAGCCGGTGCGGTCCATCTTCCCCATCATGAGCTTCGGCCACCTGGAGTTTCGCGAGATGCAGGTGGATGTACACCCGCACGCTTATCTGGGCAAAGTGCAGGGGTGCTCGAGCTGGCTCTCCACAGGCAAGACCGCCTTTTCATCCATTGGCGGCATTGTACCCACGTTTATCGTCGACCCGAAAGCGTAACCCGGGCGCCCGCAGATTGGCCACGCCCGCCGTATATCGACCGTCGATCACCGCGAACGCTACCGCATCTTCCAACCAATCGTGCCAGACGCCATCGGGATCGTGCGACGCCAGCGTCAACGTATATTCGCCCGGGCACAGCTCGCAACGGAATGCGAAAGCGATCGGTCAGCGTTTCGCCCGCAGCGCACGGGCCCAGTTTCACCCGCTCCAGCTCCGTATTCGTGCCATAGACGTTCAGACCGATGCGCGTGCGGATCATCATCCCCACCACTGGATCGGCCACGGCATCGCGGAAGCGCACGGTAGCGTTTACGACGGCCAGCTCGCCGCTGCGCCAGACAATAGTCGGCTGGCCGTTCTCGCCGAGGGTTTCAATGCCGGATACCTCGGCGCGTCCATCGCCTCTGCGCATTCTCGGCGAAAGCGCCGCATTGGTCGCGCTGCCCCAGGCGCGCACACGCGCGGCAATGTGCTGTCTGTAGGCGGTAAGCATTTCTTCCGCATCGCCGCGCCCGGCCAAGCGGCCCTCGCGCAACCACCAGATTTCGTCCGCCAGCAGCCGTAGGAGGTCCTCTTCGTGCGACGCGAGCAATATGGTCGAACCATTGCGGCGCAGGCGGTCCAGCGCCACCGCGGCGCGCTCGCGGACCAGCCAATCGTGTTGCGCCAGGGTTTGGTCGATCAGCAACACCGGGCGCGGGAGCGAGATTTAGAGCATCCAGCGGACCGAGCAATCTGGCTGGGCCCGAAATTTCCACCGAGCCCGAAATCGGCCGGTCCATACCCGCCGCCAAACGCAAGAGACGCGTCTTGCCCGATCCGTTTTCGCCGATAATTCCGATGACTACAGCGTCAGGCGCCACGGCGTCGATATCGATGAGTGGCGGGCAAACGGCGTGGCGGAAGGCGATGGCCATAAAGGTCTAGGATACAATCGGATCAATGGCGGACGCTCAATCCATTCTGACCGTGGGTTTGCCTACCCTTGCCGTGCTCATCGGAATCATGGTGAATAATAGCCGGTTTAACGACTTTAATAGCCGGCTTAATGAACTCCGCAGCGATATGAACCGCCACTTTGACGATATTATCCGCCGCTTCGGCGACGTGAACCGCCGTATTGAGGATACCCGTGATATGCTGCGCGCGGAATTCTTTCGCGTAGAACAGGTTCTGGACGCCCGTCTCAAGCATCTCGAAGAGAATCGCTGAAAGATGCCAGACTACACGGGAACACCGATTCCGGCCGACCAGGCATGGCGCATTTTTGACGACTGGAAAATTAGCGGGCGCGAAATTGGAGCAATCTTTTACGGATGTTCCGGCACGAGCCTCTACACGATGGGGCTTGTCGAATCGGCGCGTAACGATAAGCTGTTGTTGAAGAGCGATACTGTGAGAGCCTCGTTTAACCTGACATTGGCAGATTTCACTTATGGGCCGTTTCAAACCTGGCCGAAGTGGCCCTACCCTCCAACTGTCGAGATGACCGCGGTTCGAGCGAAAATGGAAAACGGAGACTGGCTGATTCTCGCGGATGGGCTTCGACCCGAGTCTCTGGCGCCGCTCGCACTGTCTGAATAACCAGAGGCGGTGCGGGCCGTGAGCGCGGAATGCCGTTGCAGCGGGCGTCTAAAACGGGCGTCTAAAATTCTCTCATGATTAACAGATCTTTAACCGGAAACCGGAGCCATATGAGTCTCGTCCAAATGGGCATGTCGAACGCCAGCAAGCGCTATACGTTGCAATGCGCCATCTTATCGATATTTTTTGGAACTTTACCGCTTCTCGCTCAAACCCCGGGGCGCCACGTCCCAATTTTTGTTCCTAACCGCTATACGGTTGTGCTGGCGGATGCTCCTGTGGCCTCGCGCTTCGCTTCGCGGGAGGAGATGCAAACGGCGGATGCCGATGTCTATCGGCAACAGATCAAGAGCAGGCAGGCGAGTCTAAAGGCCGATATTGAATCGCGGGGAATGCGTGTCACCGGCTCGGTTACCGATCTGTTGAATGCGCTCTTTGTGACTGCAACTCCCGACCGGGTCGCCGAGCTGCAGAGCCTGCCGGGAGTGACGTCCGTCAGTCCGATGAGACGCTTCAAGCCGACGTTGAATCGCGCGATTCAGAATATGAATGGCACGCTTGCCTGGAACGCCGTGGGCGGTCTCTCCAATGCGGGCGCGGGAATCAAGATTGCCATTCTAGACACTGGCATCGATCAAACGCATCCGGCATTTCAGGACCCTTCGCTGAGCGCGCCTTCCGGTTTTCCCAAGTGCACCACCGGGCATCCGGAGGATTGCGCGTATACCACTAACAAAGTGATTGTGGCGCGGAGTTACGTGCGTCAGCTTGCATTGGCGGGCGCCGCCGCCAACAATCCGGCGGCTACCTCGCAACCCGACGATTACTCGCCGCGCGACCGCATCGGTCATGGAACTGCGACGGCATCGTGCGCCGCCGGCTTCACCAATACTGGCGCCGCCACCAGCACCGGCGGCGGACAGGTCACCTTCACCGGTATGGCCCCCAAAGCGTTTCTGGGCAATTACAAGATTTTTGGTTCCCCAGGTGTAAATGACTTCCCAACCGACGATATTCTGATTCAGGCCGTCTCAGACGCGGTTGCCGATGGAATGGACGTGATCAGCCTCTCTGTCGGGAGCCAATCTTTAACCAGCGCGGCTAACGATCCTGTGGCCACCGCCTATGAGGCGGCCGCGCAAAAGGCGGTCGTGGTGGTGGCCGCGGGTAACAACGGCGAAAATACCTTTGATTTGGGCAGCGATAGTTATCCGTATTTCAACTCTATCTCCAGTCCGGCCAGTGCGCCTTCGGTAATCGCCGTCGGCGCGAGCACAAATTCGCATGTCTTCCTTCCCAGCGTTAGCGCCAGCTCATCCAGCGCAGCTTCCAATCTGAAAGCGATCGCCGCCGTGGAAGGCGATTCGTTCGCTTTTTCATTGGCGGCGACGTCCGCGCCGTTAATCGATGTCACTGTCACCGGCGATAACGGCTTGGCTTGCGCGGCGTTGCCGGCAGGGTCGCTGAACAATGCCATCGCTCTGATTGAACGTGGCACATGTTCCTTCGATCAGAAAGCGATTGACGCTCAGACCGCCGGCGCGGTCGGCGTGGTTTTCTATATGGCCGATAGCACCACGCCCATAGCCCCTGGCGACATCGGCACCGATTTTGTGGGGCCTACAGTGATGATTTCCAATAGCGATGGCTTGAATCTGAAGAACTATGTCGATGCGAATCCGGGTCAGTCCGTGACCATCGATTATAACGGAATCGAGCAGACCATCGCCGCCTACGATACAGCTAATGGGATCAGCCCGGCAATCGCCTTGAATCAGTTAGCGAGCTATTCCTCGTTCGGACCAACGCCCGAAGGCTTGATCAAGCCCGATCTGGTGGCCATCGGCGGAGTCGACCCGTCGGCGATATCGGCCAGCGGCATGTACACGGCTGCTCAGAATTACGACCCGGCGCCCGACATAAATTTCGAATCCCTGTTCAGCTCCAATCGATATATGGCGGCGGACGGTACCAGTTTCGCTACTCCGATCGTGGCCGGGGCGGCCGCGCTGGTGAAGCAGGCGCATCCGAAATTGACGCCGCTGCAGATCCGATCGGCAATCGTGAATTCGGCCGCGCAGAATATTACTACCGACGATTTCGCGGATGCCGTGGACGTGGAATGGATGGGCGCCGGACAACTGGACGCCAATGCGGCCGTGAGCGCCACGGTGTCGGCGCAGCCGGCGACCGCATCTTTCAGCTACGCAACCAGCGGCGGATCTCTGCCCTCCGCAAAGACTTTCACGATTACTAATAACGGAACAGGTTCGGTAGCGTTAGCAGTCTCGGTATCGTCGAATACAGCCTCTTCCGGAGGAACGGCTACGGTTTCGGCCTCGCCATCCAGCATCACGTTGGCCGCTGGTGCCTCGGCTACTCTGACCGTAAGTGTAACTGGAAAAGTTCCGGTTGCGGGTGAATATTCCGGTATGGTGGTTTTGACCGGTTCGGGCGCGACGCTTCGCATTCCCTATATGCTTTTGGTAGGCGATGGCTTGCTCACTTACGCGAACGTCATTCCGATTTCGTCGGAAGTCGGCGGCTATGTAGGGGAGGATGGCGGATATCTGATCGTACAAATTGTGGATGAGTTCGGAGTTCCGATCGCCAATTCGCCGGTTACGTTTTCCTTCGCATCGCGAAACTCGGGAACGCTGTTGAGCTATGGAAATGGCGAACCGGCCTGCTCTCCCGCGAGTTCCACTACCTCGGTCACCTGCAATACCGATCAGTATGGCTTTGCCTACACGGAGGTGACTCTGGGAAGCACCCCGGGATCTCCGGTGATCAATATCAAGGCGGCGGGACAAACTTTTCAGGCCCAGGCGTTCATTTCGGCGCTCTCATCGCAGCCCACTACGAGCACGGCCGGCGTACTCAACGACGCTACGTTCCAGGGCGCTATCGCGCCGGGATCTTATATCGCGATCTTCGGAAGCAATCTGCTCGATACCAACAACCTGAGCGGCCAAGCCCTCGCTAATAATCTCACGTACGACGTGGCGACTCCGTCTGTCTCGCCCACGGATGGAAGCCTGCCGATACAGCTCGACTACACCACAGTCAGTTTTGATGTGCCTTCGGCAGGAATCAGCGTACCGGGATATATTTATTTCGTGAGTCCAACCCAGGTGGATGCTTACGTGCCTTGGGAGTTGGCTGGCCAGAGCTCAGTGCAGATGAAGGTCAGTATCGACGAGGGCATCTGGGGCAACGTGGTTACCATTCCCTTGCAGAGCACAGCGCCAGGGTTTTTCGTTAACAGCGGCAACGTGGCGGACGCCCTCGATACGAATTTCAAAGTGATTACCGCCAGTAATGCCGCAGTGCGGGGGCAGACCATATCGCTCTATTGCAACGGGCTTGGACCGGTGACGAATCAGCCGGCCAGCGGGAGGCCGGCTCTGGGGAATCCGCTTTCACTCACTACCACGACGCCGGTTGTGACGATCGGCGGTCAACAGGCTACGGTGAGCTTCAGCGGTCTGGCGCCGGGCATCGTGGGCGAGTATCAAGTTAACGTGACGGTTCCCACGGGCATCTCCGCGGGTAATCAGCCGATCACGATTGCCATTGGCGGCCAGACTTCACCCGCGCAGACGGCGGGGTCTTCGCCGCAAACGATTATGATTCCGGTGAAGTAGCACGGCAACGCACGCAGCGCCCACACGATTGTGGGCGCTGCACGCAGGAGTGCGTGCGCCACTAACTTAACAACCGATCCAACCGCTTGCACTTGGGCCCAGCGCGAACACTCGTGTTCGCCGCGTCGGCACTTCATGCCGATAACCGAGGCGCTCCAGGGCGCGGATTACCCGATCCGCCGACACGCCGCGCGCTGATCTCATGCGGCTTCAACGGGGATCAATTCGTCCTTTACGTAGTGCAACTGCACCAACCGGGGCAACGGACACAGCGAAATAAGGCGCGGCTCACCGAGGCAGAAGAAATCCGGCGCCGTCGCCGATCCAATGAGCGATCATGTTGACCCACAGATTGCGCCTCCACAAATATAGGACGGTCAGGACGATTCCCCCGAATCCCGCCACAATGAGCTGCGCCCATCCCCAACTCGCCAGGTGCGCGATCGTGAATGCCGCCCAGGAAATTATGGCAGCGAGGGACCGGCTCGCGGTCAGCTCTTCCAGCCGTTCGATCGGGTAGCCCCGGAACAAAATTTCCTCCGCGACCGCGGCGCGCGTGACCAGCGCGAAGCGATACCAGAAAGGCGTGGCCGATAGCCGGCTTATCTCTCCGCTATTCATCCGAAGATGCAATAACGGGAAGATCAGGAAATAGATCGCTGGGATGCCGGCCACCAGGATTATCCCTGCGATTATCGCGATCAAGCCGGACCGGAGCCCGAATTTACGGAAACCGATGGAGGAGAGCCGCCGCCGTTCCACAAGCAGTACATAGAAGAGGACGACCGCGACAGCTAGCCACCAAAACACTTCGTGGCCTGTCAAAGGTCCCAAGCCGGTAACGCGCTCGCCCCAACTTCCAAGCGGAAGGTTTCCAACTCCCAGCGTCAGAATCAAACCAATGACGATCTGAACGCGGCGCGTCGGGGTTCGCGCCGGTAGCGTCCGCATCTTTCCATCATAGGCTGGCCTGAAAACGGCGGCGCTCCCGCCGCCGCGCTCCGCTTGATAGCATATGAATCGGGAGGATCTCCTCGTGGCCACGTACGCCCCGCCGGTTTCCATTTCTAACGAGAACGAGCTCAATCCATGGATGGCCGCCGCCGCGCGGTTCGATGAAGCCGCCACGCGGCTGAAGCTCGACGACGGCATGTGCAAAGTGCTGCGGTCGCCGGCGCGGGAAATCACGGTTCATATTCCCGTGCAGCTTGACGATGGCCGGCTGGAGGTTTTTACCGGCTATCGCGTTCAGCATTCTATCGCGCGCGGCCCGGCTAAGGGCGGCATCCGCTTCGCGCCGGATGTCACGCTGGATGAAGTCCGCGCGCTGGCGTCGTGGATGACGTGGAAATGCGCCGTGGTCAATATCCCCTTTGGCGGGGGCAAGGGCGGCGTGATTGTCGATCCGCATTTGCTCTCCGACGCGGAGCTGGAAAAGCTGACGCGCCGCTATACCGCCGAGATCATCGACTTCATCGGGCCCGAAAAGGATGTGCCCGCGCCGGACGTCAATACCAATGCGCAGATCATGGCGTGGATCATGGATACGTATTCCATGCACCTGCGCAAAACGGTAACGGCGGTGGTCACCGGGAAGCCGGAAGCTCTCGGCGGTTCGCGCGGCCGGCCGGAGGCGACCGGGCGGGGCTGTATGACCGTTACGCTGCAAGCGCTGAAGCGGCTCGGCCTATCGCCCGAAAGCGCGCGTGTTGTGATTCAAGGCTTCGGGAATGTGGGCGGCATGGCGGCCAAACTGATGGGCGCGATCGGATTCAAGATCGTTTGCATCGTGGAATACGACGGCGCGGTCTACAACCCGAACGGCCTGGATATCGCCGAATTGCAAGCGCACCGTAAAGAGACCGGCTCCATTACGGGCTTCTCCGGGGGCGAGGATATGGACAAAGCCGAAGCTATGTTTTTGCCGTGCGAAGTCCTCATTCCGGCCGCGACCGAAAATGTAGTGACGTCTCACAATGCGGAGCGGCTGCGCTGCAAAATCCTGTGCGAAGGCGCCAACGGGCCGACTACGCCGCTGGCCGACCAGATTCTCGAAGATAAAAAGGTTTTCGTGATCCCGGACATTCTGGCCAATGCGGGCGGCGTGACGGTTTCCTATTTTGAATGGGTGCAGGATCGTCAGGGTTTTTTCTGGACCGAGAAAGCGGTGAACGAGCAGCTTGAGCAAATCATGGTGGAAAGCTTCGATTCCATCATGGGCTACGCGGATCAGCACCGCGTGAACAACCGCACTGCGGCGTACATGGTGGCGCTGGACCGCGTAGCGGCGGCCATTAAGCTGCGGGGGATCTACGCGTAGGATGTTGTGGGGCAGATTGTCAATCTGCGGCCGATTGGTAATCGGCCGCCCGCGGACTACGGAAATGCTTCTGAACATGCGGCCGATCGCATGCCGGTGCGAAAAGGCGGATTGGCAATCCGCCGCAGGATGCCATCCTGCCCCACAATAAGAAAAGATGTCCGATGCCGCCACGCCGCTGATGCGGCAATACCACAGCGTCAAGCAACAATATCCAAACGCGCTGCTGTTTTTTCGTCTCGGCGATTTCTACGAAATGTTTTTCGAAGACGCGGTGTTGGCGGCGCGCGAGCTTGAAATTACTCTCACTTCGCGTAACCGGGAGAAAGGCGCGGAAATCCCCATGTGCGGCGTGCCATATCATGCCGCCGAGGGCTACATCGCCCGGCTGTTGCAGAAGGGGCATCGAGTCGCGATTTGCGAGCAGATGGAAGATCCCAAGCTCGCAAAAAAGCTGGTGAAGCGCGAGGTGACGCGCGTGGTGACGCCCGGCACCGCCATGGATGCAAATCTGGTCCGGCCGCGCGAGAACAATTATCTGGCCGCGGTGGCGCGCGTCGATGGACTCGCGGGCCTCGCGCATGTCGATGTCTCCACCGGCGAGTTTCGGCGTCACCGAACTCGATCCGGCGGAAGTGGCGGGCGCCATCGAGCACCTGGGCGCGCGCGAAGTGCTCTTTCCCGGCGATCTGCCGCTGCAAGCGCCCGAAGATCGCGCCGGCGCGCGCTTTATGCGCACCGAAATAGAAGAATGGGTCTTCACGCCCGATTACGCCGGCCGCTCGCTGCGCGATCACTTCAAGCTGCTCACGCTCGATGGCTGCGGGCTGGCGAACCGTCCCGCGGCGGTGGGCGCGGCCGGCGCCATTCTGCATTACCTGCGCGAGACGCAACGCGCTTCGCTCGACCACATCGACCGGCCGGCTTACTATAACCGCGCCGACTCCATGGTGCTCGATGCCGTGACGGTGCGGAATCTGGAATTGGTGGAACCTATCTTCGCCGCCGATGCGGGGGCCGCGCAGCCGCAAGCCACTGTGTTGGCAGTGCTCGATCAAACCCTTACCGGAATGGGCGGACGCCTTCTGCGCCAGCGCTTGCTGCGTCCCTCCATGGATCGCGCCGAGATCGAGCAGCGTCTGAGCGCCACGGGAGAGCTGCTCACGCAGACGATTCTGCGCGCCGAATTGCGCAAGCAGCTCACATGCATTCTGGATCTGGAGCGGCTGCTGGCTAAGATAACGCTGGGAACCGCGGGTCCGCGCGACCTGCTGGCGCTGGGCCGCTCACTGGAAAAAATCCCAGCGCTCAAGCGCTGCTTCGACGAGCGACAGGCGGACCGCTTGCGCGACTTGCATGGCCGCCTGGATCAATTGCCGGATGTCGCCAACCTTATTCTGGAAGCGATCGCCGACGAGCCGCCGATGAATCTCGCCGATGGCGGAACCATTCGCGCGGGCTTCAACGCGGAGCTGGACGAGCTGCGCGATCTTAGCCGAAACGGCAGACAATACATCGCCCAGATTGAAGCGCGCGAACGGCAGCGCACCGGCATCCAGTCGCTGAAAGTCCGCTTCAATAACGTCTTCGGTTATTACATTGAGATTACTCGTGCCAACCAGCATCTGGCGCCCGCGGATTACGAACGCAAACAGACGCTGGCCAATGCGGAGCGATTCACTACGCCGGAACTGAAAGATTACGAGCGCAAAGTGCTCGACGCCGAAGAGAAGATTCTGACGTTGGAGAAGGACCTGTTCGCGGATGTCCGCCAGCGCGCGGCCGCGCAGGCGCAGCGCATCCGCGCGACGGCCGCGGCGGTAGCGGAACTCGATGTCACGGCGGCGCTGGCGCAGGTGGCCGCCGAGAACCGCTATCGCCGTCCGTCGTTTTCCGATGACGGCGAGATGCGCATTATGGCGGGCCGGCATCCGGTGATCGAGCGCCTCTCGGAACAGGAGGCCAGCCGCTTCATTCCCAACGACCTCTACCTCAACGATTCCACCGATCTGATCGCCATCATCACCGGCCCCAATATGGGCGGCAAGTCCACTTATCTGCGGCAGGCGGCGCTCATCGCGATACTCGCGCAGATGGGTTCGTTTGTTCCCGCGGATTCCGCCAGCCTGCCGCTGATCGACCGCATCTTCACGCGCATCGGCGCATCCGATAATCTGGCGCGCGGCCGATCCACGTTCATGGTGGAGATGACCGAGACCGCGGTGATTCTGAATACCGCCACCGCGCGCAGCTTCATTGTGCTCGACGAGATCGGCCGCGGTACCGCGACTTACGATGGCTTGGCGCTGGCATGGGCGGTGGTGGAGCACATCCACTCGCGCACCCGCGCCAAGACGCTTTTCGCCACTCACTACCATGAGTTGACCGTACTGGCGGATAAGCTTCCTGGCATTCGCAATCTGAAAGTTTCGGTGAAAGAGGCGGGCGACCACATTATCTTTCTGCGCAAGGTGGAACCGGGCAGCGCCGACCGCAGTTATGGCATTGAAGTAGCCCGGCTGGCGGGCTTGCCGCTAGCCGTGATAGAGCGCGCGCGCGAGGTATTGAAGCTGCATGAAGGCGCGGAAAACGCGGTCACAGAAGACCTGGCCAAGCCGGAACACTCCGCACCGGTGCAGATCCAGATGTTCGAGCCGGTCGGATACGGCATCGCCGAGCGCATCCGCTCTTTGAACCTCGACGAGCTACGGCCGATTGAGGCGCTGCAACTGCTCTCGGAACTGCAGCGGGAATTGAAGCGCCAGTGAGGGTTGCGGGAATTATGAGCGGCACATCGCTCGATGGCATCGATGTCGCCATTGTCGAAATCCGCGGCCGTCAAATCGAGACGCATCGGATTCCAGACCACGCGATACGCCGATCGCCTGCGCGCCCAGCTCGTGAATCCGGGTAGCGCCGGCGAGATTTCCCGGCTCAATTTCGAGCTGGGCGAGCTGTATGCGAAAGCCGTGCTGCGCGCGGTGCGGAGCTTTGGATCGGTGGAGCTGATTGGCTGCCATGGCCAGACCGTCTATCATGAGGGCGGCAAGCACACGCTGCAGATCGGCGAAGCGGCCGTAATCGCGGAACGCACCGGAGCGCCGGTAGTTTCGAACTTCCGCGCGCGCGATATCGCCGCCGGCGGACAGGGCGCGCCGCTGGTGCCGTTCGTCGATTATCTGCTTTTCCGCCATCCGCGAGCGCACGCGCATTGCGCTCAACATCGGCGGCATCGCCAACATCACCGTGATTCCAGCCGGAGCATCGCCCCGAAGCAGGTGATCGCGTTCGATACCGGGCCCGGCAACATGGTGATCGACGCGCTGGCGCAAGCGTTCTCCAAGGGCAAGCTACGCTGCGACCGCGACGGAAAAATCGCCGCATCCGGCAAACCGGATGTGCGGCTCTTGGATCGTCTGCTGGCCGACCCCTATTATCGGCAACGGCCTCCGAAGAGCGCCGGGCGCGAGCAATACGGCGCCGAGTTCATTGCAGCGGTTGAAAGACTGCCGTCTCGCCGCTGCGCGATCTGATTGCTACCGCGACCGCTCTCACGGCGCGCAGCATTGCGGTAGCGGTGCGCGAATATCGAACCGGCGCCACCGATCTGATCGTCTCCGGCGGTGGCATGCATAATCCGCAGATTATGGGAATGCTGGCGGCCTATCTGCCGGATGTGACGATCGCCACTTCCTCCGATTATGGAATCGATGTGGATGCCAAGGAAGCGATCGCGTTCGCCGTGCTCGCGCACGAGACGTGGCGGCGGCGTCCGTCCAATTTGCCATCGGCCACGGGCGCGAGGCATGCGGTGATTTTGGGGAGCATCACGCCGTAGAGGCAGGCGAACAGCGGCAGCAAACCGCCAGGCTATAGCGGCGTACAAGACCGGCCTTAAGAGTTTCTCATGTTGGTCCTTTGTGAATCCTCTGTCGAAATCACGATCAGGGAGTCGTACTCTCGGCGCGTGATTTTAGAGCCTGATTCATCGCTACAAAACCGGCTTTAGTCCCGCCCTCCAGGCTCGATTTGGCAAACGGGACCAACACACCCGAAAACTTTTCACCCTGGACAAATCTTATATGACGCGGAGCGATCCGATTGATTTGGAAGTAATGCTCACCATCGAAGATTCCCCGCAGGAAGAGGCGCCCGCGCCAACGCAATTCCGCATTGGGTATTACGGTCAGTACAGCGGGATGAAAGGTCATGCCTTTGCTTCCCTGCGGCTGAATGAACACCGTAAGCCTATCACCGACTTTCGCAACTCCTTCGATAGAGCGGATGAAAGGGTTCCAATTGGGATGCGACGGGAAATCCAGCAGAATGGACCACACTCGCTCGGGTGTGGCCTCAATCTCAATATCTGTTCTCACCTCGTACATCGCCGATTCAGTATAGCTGGCATCTCCCGAAACCGCACGCTTGGCGCTCCGCCCCAGTGTTTCGGAAACGTAATCTTCAGCAATTTCACTTGCTGATTTGTCGCCCACGCGTCCCGCTGCTTCCGTTATCTGGATAGCGATCGACTTGCGCTCTAATCTACTTACAGCCGGTTCCACAGCCATCTGGCCGGATAAATAACCTGCAGAGTGATGCTATCAGCTCCAGCGATTTGCCACAGGTGTGTGCCGGGATAGACACGCCGAACCGGGCTAATTGGCCTGCCACGAGTCAGTTCGCGTTCGGCCACTTACTTGCGAGTTAGCGATTGGGAACTATGGAACGCGGAAGGAGTCCTAACAACATGCGTGGGGCATTGGCTTACGTTCTATTCGCTTCCCCGCTTCTGGCGCAGCCGACCCGTCCTGTGCCGCAACAGTCGCCCATCGACGCGCTGATACAGAGCTATCAATCGGCCGATAGCAACGGGAGATATGAGGAAGCCGCAGCGACTCGCGACCAGGCGCGCGCGCTGTTGGCTCAGATTCCGGCGGACGATCCGCAATTCGCCAACTGGGCCGAGCGCGTTTCGCAGACTTATGAAAACGGCGGGCTGGCGACGCAGGCCCGCGACGTGCTGGAGCAGGCGCTCACCAGAGCCGGAAGTTCGGCGCGGGTGACGTTGCTGGATGCCCTGTCGCGTTCCTGGGAGCAGGATCGCAACCTGCTCAAGGCGGTAAGTTATCTCGAACAGGCGGTTGCCGCGGCGGAATCGGAAGCGGAGCCTCCGCGAGCAGCGCAGTCCGTTGCCGCGTCTGGCTGGTTCTCGGCGACGACGGGCGTTAGCGCATCGAGACCGTATCGGGCCGTCGTGTTTCTTAACGGTCTTCCGGTAGCCAGCAACGCATTGCTCTACCAGCGCCTGTTCAGTCTCTACCAGCGGCTTGGCCGTCCTGAAGACGCGGAGGCGGTGCTGGCCAGAATCCGCACCCACGTGAAGAATAGCGATTTAATGCTGGCTTCGCTCTATCGGCAGGCAGGCCGGGTCGATGAAGCCGCGGCGCTTTATAAGCGCCAGGCCGAGCAGGCTGCCGATCCGCAACAAGCGGCATCTGTATTGCAGCAGTTAGCGAGTCTATATGAAGGCGCAGGACGGATGAGTGATGCCATTGGAGTAACGCAACAGGCGATCGGAAAGATGGAAGCTTCGGACGCTCCCGGCGCCGATTCCCGATCCGCGCAAATACGCCAATCGCTGGCGTTCCTGCTCCAGCAAACGGGTCAGATCGCGGCGGCCGATGCCATCTATGAGCAACTGATGGGCAGCCAAACGAAGGAGCAGGTTAGTGTTGTCGACGCCTACGCCAATTACCTTGCGCAGACCAAACGCGGCGATCGCGCGGAAGCGCTCTTGAAGGATTACCAGGACAGCCATCCCGACGCCCAACCTTGGGAGCAAAGCAATCTGCTGATCAACCTTGCGAACGTGGAGCGGATGTCGGGCAAACCGGAGCTCGCTGAGGAATATCAGCGCCGCGCGCAGGCCAGCCAGCCACCGCCGCCACCGGCGGCTGTCGGCGAGACTCGCATTGCCGAAACCTTTATGCAAGCGATCAAAATGGTCAACTCCGGTAAGCTTGATGAGGGGTTCAATCTGGCGGTGCAGGCGCTCGACTCCGCCCCCGCCGCGGCCGATCGCGAATCCGCGGAGGGTCTGGGATCGAGTGTTGCCGAATCGTTGGCCGCGCGGAAGGCTCCGGCGAAATCGGACGAGATTTACCGGCGCGTCCTGGCTTTGACCGAAAGCTGGTCGACCGCTACAGTTACGCCGCTGCTGTTCGCGCAGCGCAGTTATGCCCAATGCCTGGCGAGTCAGCAGCGTTGGGGCGAATTCGAGCAGGCCGTAGAACGCTACCAGGCCACCTTACTGGGCGCGCGCGGCTCTGAAACCGGCTACCGGGAAGATGTCTTGCGCTTGCGTACCGAGGTCGCCTACCGGCCCCGAAAGGCGTCAGGATGGGCTGCTGGCATCGCAGCAACTGGTCAAGCTCGATGAATCCCTCGACGGCCCCACCAGCGAACCGTACCTCCGCGCGATCGAGACTCTCGCCACGACTTTGGAGATCAACCGCGATTTGGCCGGCGCGTTACCTCTTCGCCGCAAGGCCGTCGCCATAACGGATCTGGTCGACAGCGCGAACCCGTCGGCACGCGCGGTGGCGCGCATTCAAGCCGCCATGGCCTACGCTCACCAGAACCAATTCGATGAAGCCGAGGCGCTCGCCCGGGAGGCCATCGCCATCACCGAACATATGCAGCCGCCGGAGCCGAATCTGTTCGCGTTCCGCCTGCAGGAGATCCTGCGGATGAGGCAGGCCGCGGCGGCTGCGTCCGCAGCGAAACAATAGGGCGATCGGACGCCTCGGCTGCGCGTTGCACGCGCAGCCGCTGCCAAGCTTTACGGCCGAATCGGGAGTAGTGGAATCGCAGCAAAGTGAGCGTCGAGCGTGAGAAGTTGGAGACCGTGCTCCAGCGCTACGGCTGCGATCCAGACATCGTTGCGTGGAATGGGCCGACCCTTTTCCGCAGATACAGATCCAGCTCTGCGTAACGAAGCGCGGTCTCTTCGGTTACGTTCAGGATGCGAACCGATGGCTTGCTTAGGAATTGCGCCAACTGGGCGGTATTCTCATCGTAGCGATTTCCGGCTCGAAATCCGCTGTATAGCTCTCCGAGGACGACTACCGATACCGCGACGATTTCCGCGCGCCGCATCACTTCGAGAACTGGCTCGTCTCCACGCCTAAGCGCCGAGTAGGCCGACGTGTCGAGCAGCACCTTCACCGGTCTGAATCCCAGTCCGCCGGATCGACCTGACGCATCTTGCCCAAAGCTGCATCGAACGCATCGGCATCCGCAGTCGACCACGTTCCGTAGAACTCTTCGAAATCGGAGTTTTTCGCCGGTTTGCGCAGCGACGCTTCCAGCAAGCGGAGAGTGGCTTTGTTTAGGCTAATGCCCTCGCGATGGCTTTTTTCAACAATGGCTTCCTCTACGATTTTGGGCAGCTTTCTGAGTGAAATCGTCATCAGATTCAGTGTATCAAGAGATAATACATTATGAAGCATATTCCGCTGCAACAGCGTGGGCTCTGCCAACCCGGCGTGTATTCGTACGTCGCTGCCATCGCTTGCCAACCGGTTTAGCGCATTTTTCGGACGCGAGGCGCGTTGCGGTTTCGTCGCTAAATCACCGATATCTGCGCGCTGTACGACATCGGTTTGCGTACGGACCCAAATTAAGTGGCTGCAATTCAGCGATTTTCGGTTACAGTAGTCTTAGATAAAAATGCCTAAGAGCTACAGTCTGAAGATTGTGTCGAAGCCTAGACCCACTCTTGGTTTGGCTCGAGTACTATTGGTGCAGGGAAATTTGACCCCCCGTTTGGCGCTTCAGACCATTCTGCAGGCTGGGGGATATACGGTGGAAGTCGCGGGTACGCCCGCGGAAGCGCTTACCAAAATGGACGAGCGCCAGTTTGACCTGGTATTGAGCGATGCACTGTTCGGGAGTAGCGACGCAGGCCGGAACGTACTTGCCTATGCCCGTGTGAAATCGTACCGGCCGGCAACCGCGTTGATCACTTCATCCGAGCCCGCGATGCCCAAGCGGACGGTGCGCAGTTCCCACCACGTCTCCGTGTACCTGGAGAATCTCCCGCTTCTGTTAGAGAAGGTCGCGGACTTGATCGGTTTGCGGGCTATACGGCGCTATCGGCCGCTTCGCCAAGCGGTTTAGAACCTTACCGGTGTCCGCCGCCGGCACTGCCGCCGCCAGCGTGTCCGCCACCACCAGCGCCGCCAGAGAAGCCGCCACTACCGCCGGCGCTGCCGCCTGAAAATCCGCCGGCGCTGCTGCCGCTGGAGAAGCCACCGTTACCCGACCGCGCCGTGGCTGAGAAACCGCTGTTAGCGTTAGCGCTTCCTAATCCTGCGTGGGACGACCCCTGAGCTCCAGCCGAGGAAGTGGAGCGATACGTGGCTGTGGTAGCTGGACGCGCGAGGGATGCCGAACCCGAGGAGGTACCGCCCATGCGGCTCGCCCCGCCGCCATAAATGGCAGGAGCGCCTATCCAGTAGGCTCTACCGATCGCATACGGACTCCAAAACTGATATCCGTAAGGGCTCCACAAACTGCCGCTACACGGGATAAAGGTCATCATGCCGTAATAGGAGTTATATCCCCAGGCCGATGAGCAGCCGGCCATGCCCCAGGCGTACGGCACGCCGCCGGAACTGACCAGCGACCGCGCCGCGGAGGTGTTGGCCATCGCCAGATAGCTTCCGCGCCGGTGGCTCCAACGGTCCAGCGAATCGGTATCTTCGGTGTCGAATTTTTCAATTGAGGCCGATTCGCTAGCCAGGCTCAACATATGAGCGCCGGAAACCAACTTGGTTTGACCGGCGACCTCAACCTCGGCATCGCCCTTGAACACTTTGAGCTGAGCCGGCGAGACATCGAACCGAAACAGACCGGCCTTAGGCAGCGCAACGCTAGCCTGCCCGACGACCACAGTGACGTTGGTATCTTTCGCTATCATGTCCGCTTCTACTACCGCCGAGCCGCTCAACATCTCCACGCGCGTATCCACCAGGCGATTGGTAATCATGCGCAGCGAGCTGTTCTCACCCATGCGCAGCGTCACCCCCGGGGTCAGCAAAACTTCCGCGCGGCCATCTTCGGTCTTGACGATGGAATTTTCCTTGACGTCGGCAAAGCGGGTCGTGGAATACTCCACTGCCTGATCATTAAGCGTCACCTGCCCTTCGACATAAGACAGCAGGCCGGACTTGGCCGAGATAACGGGTTGTGCGGATACGGGGAGAGCGACGGCCGCCAGTATGGCCACGGCCGGGATAGCGAAGCAGAGGGACTTCATAACTTACCTCTTTCTAATATAGCTTGCCGGTTTTCCCATACCATTGTCAATGGGGAGGGAATAGCCCTTGTGGGGCAGGCGCTGCCGCGCACCGTATTGCGCGTTTTAAAGATGACGAACATGGGCCAGCAAATCCGATCGGGGACGCGCCGCGAACGCGGTGATCCAGCCGACAAAACCCGGCTGCGGACCAAAAATCGCGAGGACGCTTCCGTCACGTTCGGCGGCAGGTTGCATGCCTCCATCCACCTTCCATCCCCGTGCGCATCCGGGGAGCAATGCGGCGGACGGCGCCCGCAGAGACGCAGCGCCGTTCTTACGCACGCGCCTCGCCTCCTCCCGGCATTCTCTATATGTGCCGATTCCGCCGGTCAGCACCGCCTGAACCAATCGCGGTACCTCCACAGGCAAGTCATCGGGCGCTTCAATGGCCCATAAGGCGCGGCGCACGTTTGCCAGCTCGGATTCTTTAGTGATGCCTTCGTGGCGCAGGAACTCCGCCCAGGCTCCATCCGGCGTATCCGCGAAATACTGAACGGGCCCGTCGCCCGGACCGTGCCAGCGTGCGGGCGGCTGGTCCGCGCTCTCCCAAAGGAATGGGAAGCGCGGGTCGGCATGCCGATACAGGATCATGTTGCGTGCGGCGCCGCCAGGGCTCGCGCGAGATCCTGAACGCGGCGTGGCCCTGGTTGCGTGGGCTTCCAGCGCGCCTTCAGCCGCCCTAACGGCGTGTGCCCGTCCAGTTGGGCGCGCTTCCTTTCAAACCACTGTCGAATGCCGATTTCGTTATAGGCGCCGCTGAGATCTCCGACGATTAGGCTCAAGAAATGCAGTCGCCCGGCAACATCGTCCGGTGTGCTGCGTGCGGCTGCCTTATATCGGCGAATGCTGCTCGCCGAAATGCCCAGCAGCCGCGACACAAGCTCCAGGCCAAGCACATCCGTCAAGCGATTCCATTCGAACTCCGGGACCGGCGATTCCTCCAGGGCGAGATTCAAGCGCTGGAGAGTCCGCTCAAGATCGCCCGGTCGGGAACCCGCACGATCATCCCCAAGATCCAGTTGAATGTTTCGAGCAATGCCCGCGAGATGAATGTTACGAACAGCCCTCCGGAACGTGGGCAAGTCGAGCGTGTGGATGCGCTCGCCGGCGGGAAGCAGCCCCATGGCATCGGCCCGACCCAGCGCGGTGACCGCCTGAAACGCGATGCGCGGTAATGTAAACGGATCTCTGGCGGACTCGATTTGGATCATCTGTACAACCAGAATTATATCCGATCCGTGGCCGCGCAACAATGGCGCAATGCGCTAGCGCAGCCGCTCTATAGCCGCACAATCTTCTTCGAATCGTGCCCCTTTAGGGCATTGCGCGTGTCCACGATCAGCCGCGCCCGCTCAACCAAAGCGGGGTAATCGAAAGCGCGATGGTCGGTAATGATGACTGCGCAATCGGCAGCAGCCGCGACCTCTTCCGGCGCGGCGGTTAGCTCAAGGCCGTCCAGCCGCAGGCTCGGCACGTGCGGATCGCTGTATGTAATCTGGGCCCCGCGTTTAATAAGCATCAGCATCACGTCGATGGCCGGCGATTCACGCATATCGTCGATATCGCGCTTGTAGGCCGCGCCCATGATGTGAATGTGCGATCCCTTTATCGGTTTGGAGGCGTCGTTCAGCGCATTCTGAATCTTGTCCACTACGAAGTGCGGCATCTGTCCGTTGATATAACCGGCCAACTCGATAAAGCGCGCCTCAATTCCGGCCTGCTTGGTCTTCCAGGAAAGGTAGAACGGGTCGATGGGGATGCAATGGCCGCCCAAGCCCGGTCCCGGATAGAATGGCATGAACCCGAACGGCTTGGTGGCCGCGGCGTCGATCACTTCCCATACATTGATGCCGATGCGATCGCACATTAATGCGATTTCGTTCGCCAACCCGATATTGATCATGCGGAACGTGTTTTCAAGCAGCTTCACCATTTCGGCCACTTGAGTGGAGCTCACCGGCACTACGTGCTCGAGCGCTTGCGAATAGAACAGGCGGCCCATCTCAGTACACGCCGGCGTCACGCCGCCGACTACTTTTGGAATATTAAAAGTGTGGAAGTTGGGGTTGCCCGGGTCCACGCGCTCCGGAGAAAAGCAAAGAAAGAAATCGCGGCCAACTTCCAGACCGGATTTTGTGAGCATCGGCAGCACCACTTCATCCGTGGTTCCGGGGTAGGTGGTGGATTCGAGAATCACCAGCATGCCCGGATGGAAGTGCTGCGCGATTTCCTGGCATGAGGCGACGATGAAACTCATGTCCGGGTCTTTGGTTTTGCGCAGCGGCGTGGGCACGGCGATGTTGATGGTATCGAGTTCGGTCACGGCCGCGAAATCGGCGGTCGCGCGCAGCTTGCCGGATTCCACCAGCGGGGCCAGCGTGGCGGTGGCGATATCGCCCACGTAAGAATCGCCGGCGTTCACGCGGCGCACTTTCTCTTCGTGGACATCGATTCCGGTAACGGAGAATCCAGCTTTGGCAAACTCCACGGCGAGGGGAAGGCCGACATAGCCCAACCCCACTACTCCTACGCGCGCGCTGCGCGATTTGATCTTCTCTTCCAACTGCCTGGCGGTTGCATCAATGGCGATCTGGGCTTTGGGCATGAACGCTCATTCTCTCACAGCGCGATGGATTCCCGTGCGGTAGGCGGGCTCGCCAGGCACGTCCGTTGCCACGACAGGCGCGACCCGTTTGCACCCGCGAGCCTGCAATGTGCGTCAAGTAATCGGGCCGAAAATCGGGAACGATTGGCGCGATCCCATCGCGACGGAGTTACAATGAGTTCGGCCAATCTGTCTCGATCCTGAACCGATGAAAATCGCCGAACGCCAGTTTACAACCATTTCCGGGGTTCCCATCGAGCCTCTATATGGGCCGGAGGACATCGCCGGTATCGATATCGGCCAACCGGGCGAATTCCCCTACATGCGCGGCATCCACCGCGACATGTATCGCGGCAAGCTCTGGACCATGCGGCAATTCTCCGGCTTCGCCACTCCGGAAGAGACCAACCGCCGCTACCATTACCTGCTCGAACAGGGGCAGACCGGCCTTTCCGTAGCTTTCGATTTGCCGACGCTGATGGGTTACGATGCCGACCACGCCATGAGCGAAGGCGAAGTGGGCAAGTGCGGCGCGTCGGTCTCTTCGCTCGAGGACATGGAGATTCTCTTCCGCGGCATTCCGCTGGGCGATGTAACGGTTTCGATGACCATCAACTCGCCCGCCTGCGTGTTATGGGCCATGTACCTGGCGGTGGCCGAACAGCAGGGCGTGGATTGGGCGCGCGTTTCGGGCACGCTCCAGAACGACATTCTGAAAGAGTATATCGCGCAAAAGGAGTTCATTTTTCCGCCGCGGCCTTCCATGCGGCTGGTTACGGATACCATCGAATTCGGCGCCCGCCATACGCCGCGGTTCAATCCGATTTCCATCAGCGGCTATCATATCCGCGAAGCCGGATCGACGGCCGTGCAGGAGCTCGCCTTCACCCTGCGCGACGGCATCGAGTATGTGGATTGGGCGCTCGAGCGCGGACTCGCCATCGATGAATTCGCGCCACGGCTGAGCTTCTTCTTCAACGCGCATAACGACTTTTTCGAGGAGATCGCCAAATACCGCGCCGCGCGAAAGATCTGGGCGCTCGTCATGCGCGACCGCTACGGCGCCACCAGCGAGCGCAGCATGAAGCTGCGATTCCACGCGCAGACCGCGGGATGTTCGCTGACCTGGCAGCAGCCCTACAATAATGTCGTGCGCACCGCCATCCAGGCGCTGGCCGCGGTACTTGGCGGCGCGCAATCGCTGCACACCAATTCGCTCGACGAAGCCTATGCGCTGCCCAGCGAGCACGCCGTAACCCTGGCGCTGCGCACCCAGCAGGTACTGGCTTACGAAACAGGCGTGACCAATACGCCCGATCCGCTGGGCGGCAGCTATTTCCTGGAAAAATTAACGCTCGAAACCGAGCAGGCGGCCAACGAATATATCCGGCGCATCGACGACATGGGCGGCATGATTCCGGCCATCGAGTCGGGCTATCCGCAGTCGGAGATCGCCGCCGCCAGTTACCGTTATCAATGCGAAGTGGAATCGGGGGAGCGCATTATCGTCGGCGTCAATAAATTCCAATCCGGCGACGCGCCCATCGAGTTATTGCAGATCGACGAATCGGCCGGGCGGCATCAGATGGAGAAACTCGCGCGCCTGCGCCAGCGGCGCGACAACAGCCGCGTGGGGAAATCGCTCGATGAGTTGCGCCGCGCCGCCGAGGGCACGGAGAACACGATGCCCTATATACTCGACGCCGTGAAAGCCTATGCCACCTTGGGCGAGATTTGCGACGCGCTCCGCGGCGTGTTCGGCGCGTACCAGGAAACGGCGCATCTATAAATGGCGCACCCGATTCGAGTGCTGGTGGCCAAACCCGGTCTGGACGGACACGACCGCGGCGCCAAGGTAATCGCGCGCGCCCTGCGCGATGCAGGCATGGAAGTGATCTATACCGGCCTGCGCCAAACGCCCGAGATGATCGTGAACGCGGCCCTGCAGGAAGATGTGCAGGTGATCGGCCTATCGATTCTCTCCGGCGCCCACAACGCCATCGTGCCCCGTGTAATGGAGTTGCTCCGCGAAAAGGACATGGGCGATGTAAAGGTAATCGTGGGCGGAATCGTGCCCGATGAAGACGCGGCCGAATTGAAGCGCCAGGGCGTGGCGGCGGTATTCCAGCCGGGAGCGTCGCTCGATGCGATTGTCAAATTCATCCGGTCGGCGGTGGCATAGCCGCATTGCGGGGCGGGTTGCCGATCCGCTGCCGAGCCCAGTATAGGCGTTAAAACAGGTCCGATCTCACCCGATGAGGTGCACCCCGGCAACACATGTCGCCGCGCCGTTTTCCTCGCCAGCGGGATTGCTGGTGGTAAGGGCCGTTCTCGCCAGGAATCGGTCTTCGCGATTTTCACTCCTCATTTACTCGGTGCCGTCGGGTTAATAAAGATTTAATTCATGCTGCCGCCGCAGGATACTGCCGTCCTTTCGATAAATGCGCGCATACACCGTAAACCTTCCCCATCCGCCCGACGAAAGCTTGAACTTGTTACGTCTCGTGGAGACCGCGCGAACCGGGACAGCGAAAGTCGGGTGCAACGTGTACTCCACGATTCAATTCGATTGAGTTCGGCATCGGGGCCCTCGATCCATACGGCCCATGACCACCAATCGTCCCCCAGATACGTTTTTGTCTGAGCGACCTTAAGCGAACGTGCAGCCCCAACTCCTTTGGTTTTCAAAATATGATCCTGATCAGATCGGCGGACGCCCACGAGTTCGTCCAGAAATACCGCTTCGGGCTTGGCTTGACGCTCGTGATCTCAGCCGCTCTGCTGGTCGTCTACATCGCCCTCTTCTTCGTCGTCTTCGGGAAGAACCGCTGACACCGGGGCAAGGCCAAAGAAGGTGCGATTAAACGACTGCACGATCTCACCGAGGAGGAGAAATAAATCCTGCGGTACTTCCTCGCTTCCAACACACGCTCGACAATGGTAGAGTTCGGAACGGCGTGGTGCACGGGCTCGCGCAGCATGGTATTATCTACCGCTCTGACACCATCGGCAATTTGTTTGAGGGATTTCCGTACAACATCAGCGATTGGCTTGGGATTACCTCCGGCAATACAACCCTAAAAGGGAACCGAACGTATATCGGACAGACAAGGGGCGAAGCTGGCGGGACGAACGCTTTTGACACTCATCATGTTTGTCATGACGGCGTAACCCTTCGGCTAATGCCACACTTGGAGTCCCTTAGTAGAGCTTTGGAGAAACCTTGACGCGCCCTACCGGTCAGTGTCGTTTGTGCTTACAGGTGAAACTGCTCTGCGATAGTCACCTTCTTCCGAAGTCAATGTACAAATTGCTGCGCGATCCGAACCGCAAGAATCCGAATCCGGTGCACGTGGTCAAGGACGAGAGCGCCCATGCCACATCGCGGCAGATCAAGGATTATCTTCTCTGCGAGGATTGCGAGCAGCGCTTCCGCCGCGAAGGAGAGGATTGGACGATGGCCCAGTGCTACCGCGATGGCACGTTCCTGCTTCGCGACACCCTACGCGGAATGGCTCCCCTCTGCGCCAATCCCAGAATAAGCGTGTATCGCGGCATCGAAGTGCCGGGAATCGAACAATTGATCTACTTTGGCATGAGCGTGTTTTGGCGGGCAGCCGCGCATGAATGGAACGTCCTCGGTAGGGACTACCAGATCAGCTTGGGGCCGTACGAGGAACCCATACGATGCTATCTCCTCGGCGAAACCGCGTTTCCCGGCAAGGTCACACTCTCCGTGCGTGTTTCTGATGGTGAGGACAAGTTCCTAAACCTCGCTTATGCCCCGGGATCGGCAAATCGGGACGGATTCCATGTCCATCGGCTACTAATACCTGGCGTCCTCTTCCTGATGCTCACTGGTGGGCGAATACCGCCGAACCAGTACCATTCA
This sequence comes from Bryobacterales bacterium, assembly GCA_963723015.1. Taxonomy (GTDB): domain Bacteria; phylum Acidobacteriota; class Terriglobia; order Bryobacterales; family Bryobacteraceae; genus PALSA-243. The sequence goes on along the minus strand of CAVRPF010000009.1, from coordinate 134,175 downwards.
TGCATCGCGCCTGCGCCTGAACGCTTCATCTCGATACACCCAAAGAGCGAAGAGGACGATTTGATGGCGATGGCTGACGTGGTACGTTCGGCGGAGCCGATTAACTAACCTGACAATCCGCACTGGAATCCGCGCTTTGTATTTTCGACCATTGGTGTCATTGCAGCAAAAGTAGTTTGTACTCGTTTGTACTCGATGAGGTAGACGAGCATAGCGCGCGTGCATCGTTCCGGGGTCGCCAAGCATTGGCTCGAAGTACGTGCGTCCACAATCGTCACAAAGATACACGACGTTCGATCGGATGCGGAACCAAATCTGTCCATTAATTCCCGGAACCGACGTTCGACCGTACTGGCCAGCCGAATTGAAGCCGTATTGCGCTTACTGGCGATAGGCGAAGGCTACTGGCGGTCTGCGAGTCGCCACCGACCGCAAGGCGTTTAGCCGCAAAAACGCGTTTACCGGAAACAACCCGTTCCCACAGAGTCGTATAGTCGGCCACTCGGAGAATGCTATCCAGCCGATTTCTGCCGCGAAATCCCCTTCCCACCATCAAACTCACGCCGCCGGCCAAAACGCTTCGCCCAATATTGACCTTCGCAGATGGGCCTTATTTTGACGCCTATATCCGGCCCAGAGGCCGATTCGGCCTGCCGCTATCTCAGATACACTCGCATTTCGATAGCCTCGCCGCCGCAAACCGGAATATGTTAATCTCCCGGTCATGCGTAGATCGTTGCTTGGACTAATGGCCGTGCTGTGCGCGGGTGTTTGGGCGCAGGTTGGCTCGCCTGAGAAAGTCGACCTCTCTGTGGTGCAGCAGATTCGCCATGAGGCATTCGGGCAGAACTCAAAAGTGATGGATTCGGCCTTCTACCTGACCGACGTGTACGGGCCGCGGCTCACGGGCTCGCCGAACATCAAAGCGGCGGCCGAATGGACCATCAAAAAGCTGAACGAATGGGGTATCGCCAACGCGAAGATGGAGGCCTGGGGACCCTTCGGCCGGGGCTGGAGCTGCACGCGCTTCGTGGCCCAAATGAAAGAGCCGGAGTTCCAGCCGATCATCGGATTCGTGCAGCCGTGGTCGCCCGGGACGAATGGCGATGTAAGCGGCGAAGCGGTATTCGCGGTGATCTCCGGTCCCGAAGATCTGGACAAATGGAAAGGCAAACTCAAGGGCAAAATCGTGCTGGGCACGCAGCCGCATCCGTCGGAAATGGTCGCGGAGCCATATATGCATCGCTTGACCGACGCGGAGCTGGCGCAGGCGGCTGAGGCGCCGGACCCGGTCTCCGGCAATCCATCGATTCTCCCGCTGGGCTTTACGCGCGGGCCGGTGGTCCCGCCTGGGCGCGGCGCGGCCACCGGCGCCGGATTGCCGGGCGGGGCTGCCGCCGCCGCACGCGGTGGGCGCGGCGGCGGTGGACGCGGCGGCGCGGGCGGCTTCCGCGCGCAACTCAACAAGTTCCTGAAGGATGAGGGCGTGCTGGTAGTGATGTCGCCGGGCAACGGACCGGATGGCGGCACCGTGATGGGCAGCGGCGCGGCATCCGCCACTACGCCAGAAGATCAAATGCCTCCACCTTCGGTGCTGGTGACCAACGAGCATTACAATCGCATCGTGCGGCTGCTGGAAAAGAATATCCCGGTGACGCTGGAGTTCGATATCGCCACTAAGTTCACCGAGCCGGGCGATTCCTTCAACATCACGGCGGAGATTCCGGGCACGAATCCCAACGCGGGTTTCGTGATGGTGGGCGGGCACTTCGATTCCTGGACCGGCGGTACCGGGGCGACCGACAATGCGGCGGGCTCGGTGGTGGCGATGGAAGTGATGCGCATCCTGAAAACGCTCGATCTGAAGATGCAGCGCACGGTTCGCCTTGCCTTGTGGACCGGCGAAGAGGAAGGCACGCTGGGCTCGCGCGCTTACGTAAAAGAGCACTTCGCCGATCCGGCGGACATGAAGCCCAAGCCCGAGTGGAGCAAGTTATCGGCGTACTACAATCTGGACAACGGCAGCGGCAGGATTCGCGGCATTTACATGCAGGACAACGATATGGCGGAGCCGATCTTCCGCGCGTGGCTGGAGCCGTTTCGCGATCTCGGCGCTTCCACGCTGACCATACGCGCCACCGGCAGCACCGACCATGTGCCTTTCGATAATGTGGGTCTGCCCGCTTTCCAGTTCATTCAAGATCCGCTGGAGTATGGCGACCGCACGCACCATTCCAACATGGATCTCTACGACCGTTTGCAGGCTAACGACCTGGAACAGGCCGCGGCCATTGAAGCGTGGTTCGTCTACAACACCGCCGCTCGGCCGGACATGCTGCCGCGCAAACCGATGCCGAAGCCGCAAGCCGGGCGCGGTGGAAGAGGCGGAGGCGGCGAATAATCCGGCATGAATCGCGCCCGCGTAATCGCACGCCTGAAGAAATTCGAGGGCGTTGTCCCTCACATGTACCGCTGTACGGGTGGCGAGGTCACCATCGGAGTGGGCCACGCGATTGCAGCGGTCGACGAAGCGGCCAAGCTGGCATGGCGCGCCGGCGGCTCGGCAGCCGCCGCTGAACAGGCGCGCGCCGATTTCAACCGCATTGCCGATGCGGTGAAGGGCTTGCCGGCTCCCGATTACGCCCATCTCACGCAGTGCCGGATGGCGGAGGAAGATATCGATGGCTTGCTGGCGGCCGATATCGAGCGGTTCGAATCCCATCTCGCGGCTGCATTGCCGCAGTGGCCTTCCTATCCCGAAACGGTTCAGGAAGCGCTGTTCGACATGGGCTATAACCTGGGCGTGGCCGGCCTGCTGAAGTTTCAACATTTGTTGGCGGCCGTCGATGCCGGCCAGTGGGCGGTGGCCGCCGGGCGGTGTCACCGCATGGGAATCGGCGAAGCGCGCAACCAGGAGACCGCCGACCTTCTGCTTCAGGCCAACAGCGCGTGAAGGCGCGGCCACAGAGTGCGCCCGGAGATCATGAGCGAGACAAGCCGTTAGTTTGGTTGCTCGCGACTAGGCGCGGCATAATGGGTGCATAGGGTAATTCATGCATAGATTATTTTTAGTGCCGGCGCCCGTCCTGGCGCTGTTGGTGGCGCTGCCCTTATCCGTAGGTCTGGCCCAGGATAATGAGGAGGCGATGCAGCTATATAACAAAGGGGTGAAGCTGCTCGACATCGGAAAGGGCGATGCGGCGCGGCAGGCGTTTCAAACTATTGTCGATAAGTACCCTACCAGCGCCTACGCCAAGCTGGCGCATGAGGGGTTGGACAAGCCTCTGGTAGCTTCCATCGAGTTCAAAAATCTCGCGCCGCTTTCCGAAAAAGAAGTGCGCAAGCAATTCGAGCTGCAAAATGCGCGGCTCATGGTAGGGCGCCCGTATGAACCCGATTATGGCGATCAGGCGCGCACCATGCTGGCGCAAATGATGATCAAGAAAAAGATCAGGGCTAAAGATATCGTGGTTACCACGAAGGAATTGCCGGACCGGAAACTGGCAGTTACGGTAACGGTGGTGAAATAAGTCCCGCATGAAGGCCGTTCGCATCCACCAGCACGGAGGGCCGGAGGCGCTGGTTTATGAAGACGCGCCCGAGCCGAAAATCAAAGCCAATCAGGTTCTGGTGCGTGTCCGCGCCTGCGCATTGAACCACCTCGATCTGTTCGTGCGCGCCGGAATTCCCGGGATGAAGTTCCACATGCCGCACGTGCTGGGCAGCGACATCGCGGGAGAGATTGTGGAGGTTGGGGAGCTATGCGAGCGCGTTCAGCCGGGCTGGCGCGTGCTGCTCTCCCCCGGCATGAGCTGCCGCCAATGCGAATATTGTTTGGCGGGCAACGACAATCTATGTCGGCGATTTACGATGTTCGGCTACGGCGTGGATGGCGGCAATGTGGAGTTGCTGGCCGCGCCGGAGTATGCCGCGATCCGCATTCCCGATAGCATGAGCTTTGAACAGGCCGCGGCGGCGCCGCTGGTTTTCCTGACCGCGTGGCACATGCTGATGACGCGCGCGAAACTGCAGCCGGGCGAAGACGTATTGGTACTGGCAGCATCGAGCGGCGTGGGAAGCTGCGCCATCCAGATCGCGAAGCTGTTTCAGTGCCGCGTGATCGCTACCGCGGGCGGCGAAGAGAAGCTGGCGAAGGCGCGGGAGCTGGGCGCGGATGACGTCATCGATCACTACCGGCAGGATATCTCCGCTGAAGTCAAGAAGCTGACGGGCAAGCGCGGCGTGGACGTCGTCGTGGAACATGTCGGCGAGGCTACCTGGACGAAGAGCGTGGAATCGCTGGCCCCGGCCGGGCGCTTAGTGACTTGCGGGGCAACAACCGGATTCGATGCGCGCGTGGACCTGCGGTATCTCTTCAGTAAGCAGTACAGCCTGTTGGGATCGTTCATGGGAACCATGGGAGAACTGCATCAGGTATTGAAATTCGTCTTCCGCGGGCAGCTAAAACCGGTGATCGACCGCGTTTACCCGCTTGCCGAAATTCGCGCCGCGCACGAGCGGTTGGAACGGAAAGAGCAGTTCGGGAAAGTGGTGGTGACGCCGTGATGCGGGGGCGCCGCTTGGGCGGAAGCAGTGCCTGTCGTGGCGAAGAATGCCACGCGCAGCCGGCATTGCGCCTCGCCACAATACGTCGCGCGGCTCTACTGGTATGTGGGCAGGATCGCTGAAGAGATCGCCACGAATCCGTACGCATAATCGAGTCCGGATGCCGAAAAGGCCACCGGCGTAGTCGCATTTTCGACGTTAAGACTTCCCGTTCCCGCCGGCATTCCTAACAAGACATAGGAAGGCACAGTGAACTTCCCCGCAGCCACAGGCGCGTCGCAGAAGAAGCCCGCCGCGACAATTCCGTTGGCGCCATTGGCGTTCGCGGGAGAAGTCGAACCCCCCGTGATCAAAACGTAGCTGTTGGGATCGCCGCCGGTCCAGGTTACCGTCACTCCCTGCGAGCGGTTTACCGAAGTGATGGAACTCATGTTGGTCCAGGTCAGCGGGTTCGAGTATTTCACGGTCGCGGTAAATGCACCGACATCTTTGCCGCCAGTTCCCGTAAAAGTGAACGATGCTCCGCCCGCGGGTATAAATCCGGCCGGCAGTATGGCGTCGTAGGTTCCCGGTTGCGATGTAATCGCGGGCACCGACTGCGTTCCGGAGGGCCCGGTTACCGTCACCGTTCCCGCGTCCAGCCCCGTGGTCGTAGCCGGCGCGGTAGCCCCAATGACTGACTGGCTTACATAGCAGTTTCCAATGGAATTCAGACCTCCGCCGTTGGTCGACTGCGCGCCTCCAACCTGGACAAAGTTGGCGCCGGCGGTGCTTCCCGTAGTTCCCGAAGCGGTCTCCTGGGAAATTGCCACAGATCCGAACTTGTACGATCCTCCGTTCAGACTGACTGTCTGGGTACTAACTCCGAGAGCGGGATCTGAGCAGACGCCGCCGCCGGCAGTCACGGGAATACTCACCGTGTTGCTGACAATGCTGCCGCTGATCGCGACAATCGATACTCCGCAACCTGGCTGAACCGATGGAGGAATGGTTACGTCGATTTGATTCAGGCCGGGATATCCGGACGAGCCTTGATACAGAATGGTGGCTGGAATGCCGCCGATATAGATCTGCAACGGCACATTGACGGCATGTGGCGAAGAGGTGAAGACTGTGTCGCTATCCGCCGAATCCGCACCCAAACCGGAAGCCCAGAGAACAATCGTCTGGCCCGGAGTGGCCGAGTTGGTGTAGTTGAAAACCGCTCCCGAACTTGCATTGGTTGCCACTCCGAGACCTGTCCCGGAGCCGAAATAGGTATCAAATCCCAGGGCGGTCGCAACCACCTGAATGGCTGCCGCCGAGCTCGTCGTGCCATTGTAAGTCACCGTGATCGTGCCCGTGCCAACCGGCGTTGAAGACGGCAGCACGGCCGCGATCTGGGTGGGAATCGCATAGTACATCGCCGGATGAGTAGTGACGCCGTTGACCGTAACCGAGATGCTGGCGCCATTCAAGCTTGTAGGGATTCCCGACCCGCCGCTCGATTGCAGCACTGCTGTACCAGGATTGGCCAAGTCTGTGCCCTTAATGATGAATAACGTGCCGGGAGCGATCCCATAATTCGGCAGGCCAACCTGCAGGTAGCTATAGTTGTTCTGCACCGCAGTGATGGCTGGACCGGAGGGCGCGGCGGACGATCCATACGTCAAATACTGAAGAGTGACTGAACTGGCGCTGAGCGCGGTGACCAGAGCTTTGGAATAGTTGCCGCCATTGGTCAATACAACGAATACATCGCCCACTGATGCCGTGAAGGAAAGATTTGACAATCCCGGGCCATACGACTGCAGGACACCTTGAGTAAATATATTGAATCCCGAGAGTTGGATATTGCCAGCGTCAATCGCCTTGGCGCTACCCTGCGCGGTAAGCTTGCTTCCGTTGAACAAAAGATCGCCGCCCGAAGTGGCGACCGCGCCGGTATCGAGATTGAGCGCGGAGTTGGCCGGTACAGTCGCGATTCCGCTCAGATCCGCCCAAGCTGCGCATGGGATCATCAATGACAGGGCACTAATCGCGCCGCGGCGCCGGATATTTGACATCAGTTTTCCTCTTTTGGCTATTTTTGCTGGAACTAGTATTTTGGCCTATCGTCGCGCAATGAGCCAGTACTGTTAGAGGAATTTGGTACTAGGACCGGGATGCGCGTACGCAACGCGAGCGTGAAAAATAACCGCGTGATACTCGGCTTTGGATGACCGGAGGCGGCGGCGATCTTGCCGGCGCCGCTGTTGACTCAACCCGACATCAACCGGGCGCCTGTTCGCTCTTGTCGTTATGCGATCCAGCCGATTCTGAGCTTTCCAACTGACCGGCCGCCGGGGGAGCCGTTTCCAACACCTCTGTCGACACTGGCGCCGAAAGGCGTGGACGGCCCGGATAGTGCGCCGGAAATCGTCCCACGCACATGCCGAAGATCACATGGCCGAGCGCCATCGGGCCATCGGCGTACAAAAGATAAACTACCGGCAGCGCGATTTTCCAAATCCAATGGAAAGAAAGATAGAACCATGCCAGCGCGAAGATAATCCCGAGCAGCATCAACCGCCCGGAGCGGGCGCGTCCGCGCATGATGAGCGCGAAGATGCCGCCCAGCAGACTGTAGAGAAGCAGGTAAAGCGCCAGTCCCGGAAGGGTCTTCACGGTGAAATCGCTGCGCACGGCATCGCTTCCGTAGAAAGCGGTGGCGAAGAGATTTTCCGGACTCCAGAAGCCGCGATGCTGCCAGGCGGCGCTAACCCCCAACCAGGCCAGCATCCACAACGCGCCCAGCATGCCCGCCTGCAGACCCGCGAGCAAGGCGGCGATCGCGCCGGGGAGCCGCGTTTCCGTGCTATCTTCCATAATTCAGCCTATACTGGCGAGAGGACCAAAGGCAAAACACAATTGACACGTCGTGTAGCGGTCACAGGAATTGGCGCCGTGAGCCCGAATGGAATTGGGCGCGAGCGTTTTTGGGAAGCCACCCGGAAAGGAGTGAGCGGCGTCCGCCGCATTCGCCGCTTCGATCCCTCGCCCTTCGTGGTGCAGGTGGCGGGCGAAGTACCCGAGGAGTTCGATGAGAAAGCCTACGTCGACGTGAAGGACCGGCCGCATGTTTCGCGCGCGGTGCCGCTCGCGGTGGCCAGCGTCGGCGAGGCTGTCTGCGATGCGGGACTGGATGTGAAGCATATGTCGCGCGACGAACTGCGCGGCATCGGCGTAATCGTGGGCTCGGGCGGCGGCAGCCAGGATTTTACGGAGGAGCAGTACCGGCTCTTCTACACCGGCCATCTGAAACAGTGCAGCGTATACACCATTCCCACCGGGACTATCGGCACGCTGGCCAGCGAGGTCTCGATGCGTTTCGGGTTCCGCGGATTCAGTCACATTATTTCCACGGGATGCACCTCGTCCACGGACGCGCTCGGATACGCCTACCGCACCATCCAGTCCGGCAATCTGAAGACCATGATCGCGGGCGGCGTGGATTCGCCCATCGCGCCGCTGATTTTGCGCGGATTCCAGCTTATGCGCATCATGAGCACGCGCTGGAATGCCGAGCCGGAGCGCGCGTCGCGGCCGTTCTCCCGCGACCGCGATGGCTTCGTGCTGGCCGAGGGCGCATGGTTCTTTGTGCTCGAAGAGATGGACCAGGCCAAAGCGCGCGGCGCGCACGTCTATGGTGAGATCGCGGGCTATGGCTCCACTTGCGAAGCGTTCCACCGCGTGCGTCTGGAGGAGTGCGGTGAAGAGCCCGCGCGGGCTATCGGCATGGCAATTGAAGAAGCCGGGATTGCGCCGCCGGATGTGCAGTACATCAGCTATCACGGCACTTCGACGGAGCTGAACGACCGCATTGAAACGCGCGCCGTGAAGCTGGCGTTCAACTGCCATGCTTACAAGCTGGCGGGAAGTTCTTTGAAGAGCCTGATCGGCCATCCGCAAGGAGCGTGCGGCGCGGCGGGCGTGGCCGCCACGCTGCTGGCCATGCGAGACGGCGTGGTACCGCCGACCATCAATGTAGACGAGCCCGATCCCGAGTGCGATCTGGATTACGTGCAATCGAATGCGCGGAAGCTGGACGTAGAGCACGCGGTGGCGAATTGTATCGCCTTCGGAAGTAAGAATTCGGCGCTGGTGCTGAGAAGACCGGAATGAGCCGCTCGATTTTGAATGCCTCTTATCCTGGATGGAAATCGCGTTCGAGACGAAATCCTCGCTGAGCTAAAACCGCGGATTGCGGCGCTTATCGCGCGCCGGCGCGCGCCGGGATTGGCGGTGATTCTAGCCGGCCATAATCCGGCTTCGGAAATCTACGTTCGCGGCAAGATCAAAGCCTGCCATGATCTGGGCATCTATTCGGAATCGCTCGCGCCGCCCGATAGCGTCACTACCGATGAACTTCTACTCAGTGTGGAGCAGTTGAATGCGCGCAGCGATATCGATGGCATTCTGGTGCAGCTTCCGCTGCCGCCGCAGGTCGATGCGAAACGCATTTTGCTCGCGGTCGCGCCCGAAAAGGACGTGGATGGCTTTCATCCTTGTAACGTGGGCCGGCTGGCCACCGGATTGCCAGGGCCGCGCGCATGCACCCCGGCCGGCATTTTGCAATTGCTGAATCGTCATGGCATCCCCATCGCCGGCCAACGCGCGGTGGTGGTAGGGCGCAGCGACATCGTCGGCAAACCGGTGGCGCTGTTGCTGCTGCACGAGAACGCGACGGTGACCATTTGCCACTCGAAGACGCCGGACTTGGCGGCGGTCTGCCGCCAGGCGGATATTTTGATCGCGGCGATTGGACGCGCGGCCATGATCGACGCCAATTTCATCCGGCCCGGCGCCACTGTGATCGACGTAGGTATGAATCGGCTCGAGAGCCGCGATGAGGTAGCGCGCATTTTCCGCGATTCGCCCGAGAAGCTCGCCGCATTCGAGAAGCGGGGCCAACTGCTGGTAGGCGACGTCGACCCGATCGCGATGGCCGAAAAGGCGTCGGCCTATACGCCCGTACCTGGCGGCGTCGGTCCGCTCACCATCGCCATGCTGATGGCCAATACGGTGGAATCGGCCGAACGCCGGGCCGGCATATGTTGAAGGTCGGATTGACGGGCGGTTTGGCTTCCGGTAAGTCGTTCGTCGGCGAGGCGCTGGCGAGCTATGGCTGCTTTTTAATTCAGGCGGACCGGGTTGGACACGAAGTGCTTGCGCCGGGCGGCGAAGCGTTTGCGGCCGTGGTGCGCGAATTCGGCGAAGAGATTCTGGACGGTGGGGGCGCCATCGACCGCCGCCGTCTGGCCGCCCTGGTCTTTGCGGATGAGGCCATGCTGGCGCGGCTGAACGCCATCGTCCATCCGGCCGTGATCCACCGCGAGGAGACTCTTACGAATGAATTCTTCGCGCGCGACCCGCACGGGATCGCCGTCGTGGAAGCGGCCATTCTGATCGAAACCGGCAGCTATCGCCGATTCGATAAGCTGATTCTGGTATTCTGCGATTACGAGCGGCAACTGCAGCGGGCCATGCGCCGCGAGGGTGCATTGGAAACCGATATCCGGGCGCGGATCGGCCGCCAGATGCCACTCGAAGAGAAGCGAAAGTACGCCGATTTTGTCATCGATACCTCCGGAAGCAAGGAGGATACCCTGCTGCAGACGCGCGCGATCTATGAGGAATTGCGGAGAATAGAATCATGAAAGCTTTGCGAATCGTGTTTTGGAGCCTGGCGATCGTAGCGGCATTTTTCGCGGCCATGCGGCTGGCCCCGGTGCATTCCTCCGCCCCCGTCTGGAACGGGCCCGTTTCGGCGGCTTCGGCCTACACCCCGGACGAACAGAACAGTATCGATATCTATAAGCAAGCCCACGATGCCACGGTGAATATCACTTCGGTGGTATATCAGCAGAATTGGTTCATGGAGATATACCCGGTTCAGGGCGCCGGTTCCGGGTTCATTATCAGCGCCGATGGCGAGGTTCTGACGAACAATCACGTAGTCCGGAATGCAAAGCAATTGACGGTAACGCTGTCCAACAAACGATCGTACAAAGCCACACCTTTGGGCATCGACGAGGAACACGATTTGGCGCTCCTCAGGATCGATGCCGGCGGCAAGCTGCCTTCGCTGCATCTGGGGGATTCCGATAATCTCGTTGTGGGACAGAAGGTGCTCGCCATTGGGAATCCGTTCGGACAGTTCGGCGGCACGCTGACCACCGGGGTGGTGAGCTCGCTCGACCGCAGCATTCAAACCGAGGACAGCAACCGGCCGCTGGAGGGGATGATCCAGACCGATGCCGCCATCAATCCTGGCAATAGCGGCGGCCCGTTGCTCAACTCCCATGGCGACGTAATCGGCATCAATACGGCGATTCTGGGATCGCAGGGCAACATCGGGATCGGCTTTGCTATGCCCATCAATCGGGCCAAGTCGATGCTGGAGGGATATCAAAAGAGCGGCCACGTATCGCCCCCTACGTTAGGGATTAGAGAGGTCTACGTTTCAGGCGACCTAGCTGAAATGTTGGAGATTCCGAAACACGGCGGCCTGTTGATTCAGCAGGTGGAACGGGGATCGCCGGCCGACGCGGCGGGCCTTCGCGGACCGCGCCAGACGGTGAGTATCGGTAATTATCCGCTGGGAATCGGCGGCGATTTGATTGTGGCTATCGATGGCCAACCGGTCGAAGACGGCGACCTGCTCAAGCGCATTATGAACCGCAAACACGGCGGCGATATGATCGAATTTACGGTAATCCGGAACGGCCGGCAAGAGAAAATTCCGGTCAAGCTCGGGTCGGCGCCACAGCGCCTCTAGGCCGCCGTAGCGCCTCTAGGGAGCCGGATGTTGTGGGTTAGCAGGCGATAGCCTCGGCGAAGCGCCTGCCCCACAAGACCCTACAAAGCCTAGGCCACCGCCATGCCGGAGGTGGATACCGACGGCGGGATGGTTTTGTTCTTGCTACCGGGGGGCCGGCCTCTACGCTTGGGAACTCCGTTTATCTCTGAGAGCCATGCGGGCGGGCGGCCGCGCCGCTTGCCGCGTCCGCGCGCGAGTTTTTCAAGGCTCAGGATAGCTTCCTCAATCTGAGCCCTTTCCGATTGCAGTTCCGCTAAAATCTTCGTGACATCCATTATTGTTCCCTTTCATCGGTCCGCCGACATCTCAACGCGGACGATGCCCGTGGAATCTAATTTATCAGTCCACTTACATTAGTTATTTTGACGCGATTGTCGTTTCGATTTCAAGCAAATAATTATAAATCGTTCGAAAGATTTATGCGTAAGAGTACTGTAGTATTACTCATAGTACGTTACGTCTACGGCGCCAATAGTAATAAAAAGGCAGGCCTGCGACGATTATTACAATGCCTTTCATCGACTCCCAGGGCGAATCTTTTAACGTCGAAATGACCAATAAGATTGCCACCAATACAAATAGTACTGGCACCCAGGGATAGCCCAAGGTCCGGTACGGCCGCGGTAAATCGGGCCGCTTCTTACGCAGTACGACCACCGCCGCGGTCGCCATCCCATAGAGAATCCAGCTGGCGAAGATTACGTAAGTGAAGAGTTCCTTGTACCCGCCCGAAAGAGCGATCAGGACCGCGGCCCAAAGCGTCAGCACAAGAATGGAAACGCCGGGCGTGCGAAAACGGGGATGAACGTACGCCACTGCATGGAAGAAGTATCCGTCGCGGGCAGCGGCATAGGGTACGCGCGAGCCGGTCAGGATAGAGCCGTTCAACGCCGCGAAGATGCTGATCATGGCGGCGACCGAGACCGCATTGGCTCCGGCATCGCCCATCACGCGGCGCATCATTTCCCCCGCCACGCGTGGATTCGCGGCGACCTGGGCCCCTGTTAGAACGTGGAAATAGGCCCAATTCGCGCAGAGATAAATCGCCATGACCGCCAGAGTGCCGCCAATTAACGACAGTGGAAGATTGCGTTGAGGCTGGCGGATCTCGGACGCAACCATGCTGACGTTGTTCCACCCGTCATAAGCCCAGAGAGCGGCCACCAGCGCCGCAAAAAACCCGGCCGTGGTTAGCGGCATCAGGGAAGCGGCCTGGGGAGCGTGAGCGTGGCCGAAGCACAGGCCGGCCACAATAATGGCGCAGAATAGCGTTACTTTGATTATTGTGACCGCTACTTGGACATCGCCGCCAATCTTTACGCCGAAGTAATTCAGCGCGCCCAGAGCGAGAATCAGTCCAATAGCGAATACTTGTCCATATTTCACTTCGAGCGGAGTACCGTTGGGGCCTAACGGTAATGGTATTTTGACGAATACTTGCTCTAGTATCGGGAAGAAATTAGCGAGATATAGAAAAAACCCTGTAGCTAAGGTGGCGATAGAACCGCTCTTACCCACCCACATTTGAGTCCAACTATAAATAAAGCCCCACAGCGGTCCATAAGCTTCTCGAAGATATGCGTATTCGCCCCCGGCTTCAGGCAGCGCGGCTGCCAGTTCCGCATAACTGAGGGCTCCGGCCAGTGAAAGCAAGCCGCCGAACACAAAAATGAAAAACACCATGGCCGGCGTGCCGACGCGGGCAATCATATCGTGAGGCACCAGAAAGATGCCGCTTCCGATGACGGTGCCGATCACAATCGATATAGCGGCGCCGGTACCCAGATCGCGCTTGAGTTCCATCAGGCTCCTTTGGCGGTTGGCTTTTCAAACACGCGACGCGCCGAGCGCCGCCACAAAAGTCGCCACCGTGCCGATCAGGACGTACCAGGTCCACGCGATCGGCGTTTCAAAGCGAACCAGCACGATGGCGGTCAGGCCGGCCGCCACGCCCGCCATGGCCGCCTTGGCGCGTGGTTTCCTCGTCAGCACGCCTAGAAGAAATACGCCAAGCAGAACGCCGGCGGGGATCGATCCGATGGTCAATCCCGCCTCCAGCACCGACTTGGAGTGGCGCGCGCCAATGGCGATGGCGAGCAAAATCAAACCCCAGATTACAGTAGCGCCGCGCGCCCGGCGCACCGAGCCGCCGTGCAGAAAATCGACGACCACGGTAGAGGAAAGCGCATTCAGCGCCGCGCTTAGATTGGCCATGGCGGCGGCCAGAATGGCGGCGATCAGGATTCCGGCCACGCCAACCGGCAGATGGTTCCAGATGAATTCGGGATAGAGCCGGTCCAGTTGCGGCGGCGCGGGCAAATGCATGTCGCCGTAATAAACGAAGAGCAGAATGCCGATCAGCAGGAACAGCGTGAACTGGATCAGAATCACCACCCAGCTTGCCATCAGAGCCGCGCGGCTTTCGCGTTCGTTGCGCGCGCTGAGCAGCCGCTGCACCATCAGCTGGTCCGTGCCGTGGGTCGCGGTAGTCAGAAAACAGCCGCCCGCCACGCCCGCCCAGAAGCTGTAGGTACGCGAGAAAAACTCCATGTTAAAGGCGAAACGGAAATCGAAGATGGTGAACTTGTGGGCCGCGCCGGCAACCGCCGCTACGTGGGCCCATCCGCCCGGAATTTTGCCCAGGATTACAAAGAAACTGACCACGGCGCCGATCACGTACAGGCTCATTTGCACTACATCCGTCCAGATGACCGCGGTCATGCCGCCTTCAAACGTGTAGAAGAGGGTCAACACCACGATAAGCGCGATCGAAGCCAGCTCGCCGGTGCCGAGCACAATGGAGATCACCAGCGAGATAGCGAAGACGCGCACTCCTTCGGCCAGCGCGCGGGTCACTAAAAATATGGAAGCGGTGAGCCTGCGGATACGCTCGCCGAAGCGGCGGCGCATCAGCTCGTATGCGGTAAACATCTCGCCGCGGAAATATTGCGGCAAGAAAAGAATGGAAATCACGATGCGCGCCAGCAAGTATCCGAGGACGATCTGCAGGAACGCCATATTGCCGGCGAAGGCCAGCGCCGGAGTTCCCACAATGGTAAGCGTGCTGGTCTCCGCCGACACAATGGAGAGGCTGATGGCCCACCAGGGGGCGGTGCTTCCGCCCAGGAAGTAATCGCGCAGGGTCTTCTGGCCGGAGCGAAAACGCGCTCCGAACCAGGTGATTCCGGCCAGATAGGCAACGATGACGGCGAGATCGGCGTAGCGCATGGCCGGGCGAGTGACTTTACGATAGCATTTCCGGCGCTATTGTTTACCCGGGCCGGACAACCGGGGACGGAGCTGGCATCACTTAATGACCGGTCCGGAAGCTCTTGCATGAGGGGCGAGCACATGGCGCGCCGCGTAGACCAAGGCGCCGCGATCAGTGCGCGCGCTTGAAGAACTGCACGGCGCGTTCGTGTTTTTCGGCCGCTTCGCGGGAGTCGAAGGTCCCCAGATTCTTGCGGCGTCCGGTTTTCGGATCTATTTTGCGAGAGTACAATCGGTACTCGCCGGATTTCGCGGCGGCTCAGTTCACCTTTAGCAGTCCGATATTTTTGAGCCAATCTCCCAGGCGCAACTGCCACGTGGTGGCGACCGGCGATGGATTCCGGGTGTTCGGATTGATACCGAAACCATGCCCTCCGGATGCATAGACATGGATCTCCGTTTTGATGCCCGCCGCCTTCAACATCGGGTACAGGCCGGCCAGCGCAGTGGATGGGCCGCAGTCGTTATCGGCGCAAAGCATAAAAGTTGCGGGCATATCCTTCGGAGAAGTCGGCGCGCTACAGGACGCGTTGGCGAATTATTGGGCGGTGGACAGAAGAAGTCGAAGACCGTTCGACGACTATCCCGAATCTCAATTTCTTCCGCCGTCAGGCGCCTACGAAACCTGCAGTCTGCCGGTGGAACCAAGCGTCATCCTTGTTGTACAAGGAGCGAAGCAGCTCATCCTAGGTGGTGAAGCATACCCTTACTCTGTTGATGGGTTTCTGATCACGTCACTCGATCTTCCCGCGAATTCGGAAACGGTGATCGCCAGTCCGGACAAGCCTAGCCTGGGACTCGCATTGAAGCTCGATGTGCGCATCATCGCGGACCTAATTGCGCAAGGTGGTCTGCCACCGGCCCGCGAACCAAAAAGCGACAGGAGCATCGGAATCGGAGTCGTGTCACGGCCTTGTTGGAGGCCTTCAGGCATTTGGTCGAGTTGCTCGACGAGCCAAGTGCGATCCCAGTCCTTGCTCCCGTATTCGAACGAGAAATCCACTACCGGCTGCTCATGAGCGATCAGGCCGCGCGTCTGTGGCAGACTGCCGCAGTCGGTAGCTAGAGCCATCGGATCGCCAGGGCGATTGATTGGCTGAAGGCGAACTATCGTTTGCCGCTTCGAGTAGACGACCTTGCTGGCCGCGTGCACATGAGTTCATCGGCTTTCCGTCATCATTTCCACCAACTCACTTCGATGAGCCGTTGCAGTACCAAAAATTGGTCACGACTGAGTGATGCACGTCGCTTGATGCTTAACGAGAAACTGGACGCCGCCGCCGCCGCGTCCATGTAGGGTATGAAAGTGCATCGCAGTTCAGTCGTGAGTACAGCCGGGTTTTCGGCGCACCGCCGAGGCGCGATATAGAAGGTTTCAGGCGCAAAGCTGGTGCGATAAAACCACTTCGTGACGCACTCCCAGCCTAGCTACATTGGCGGTGTTCATCCGCGGCAGCGGCGCCCAAATTTCCGCGCTGCTCCGTTTATTGCCGGGCCAAGAATGTTGCTTGAGGGAATCGAAGCAGCGAGTGCAGGCTTTGAGGCCGGCTACTCCTGGATTGCGCGCCATCCGAAATTGGGGCTGTGCGGCGTCAAGTTGCCGGACACCCTGGATTGCGAGAGCAAGCGCGAAGGGCAGGGCCGCTCGCGCTAGAATGAAGGAAACGATGCCCAAGAAAATCGACGTCCTCAGCACGGTGACCGCAATTGCTAAAGGCATGGGCGTCACCTTCAAGGAGATGATGTCTCCCACGGTGACTGAGTATTATCCCGAAGAGCCGGTCCATTTTGAAGAGCGCTACCGCGGCGCGCACGTGCTGCAGCGCGACGAAAATGGCCTGGAAAAATGCGTCGCCTGCTTCCTGTGCGCCGCCAATTGCCCGTCGAACTGCATCTATATCGAAGCCGCGGAAAACACCGACAAGCTACGCATCTCCGGCGGCGAACGCTACGCCAAGGTCTACAACATCGATTACAACCGCTGCATCTTCTGCGGATATTGCGTGGAGGCGTGTCCCACCGACGCCATCACGCACGGGCACGGTTTCGAAATCGCCAGTTACAATACATCTACGCTGGTCATGCGGAAAGAAGATATGCTGGCTCCGATTCCTCCCGGACGCAAAGGCGCCCGGCCATGCAGCCGGAGCTCGCTGAAGCGCACTAAACCCGAATCGCGGCGCTTCCGGCGGTCATCCATATAGGAACGCGGAATGTTTCGGGCCATCAGGGAACAGATCGACACTATATTCCGGGAAGACCCGGCGGCCAAGAGCGTGGCTGAAGTGGTGTTGTGTTATCCCGGGTTTCATGCCATCCTCGCGCACCGCTTCGCGCACTGGCTCTACGAACTGAACGTGCCGCTGCTGCCGCGAATCGTTTCGCAGTTCTCGCGTTTCCTCACGGGCATTGAGATCCATCCCGGCGCCACTATCGGCCGGCGGTTTTTTATCGATCATGGCGCGGGCGTGGTCATCGGCGAAACGTCGGAAATTGGCGACGACGTGCTGCTTTACCAAGGCGTCACGCTTGGAGGTACCGGCGCCGAACGCGGCAAGCGCCATCCCACCATCGGCAACCGCGTGGTGATCGGCGCCGGCGCCAGGGTGTTGGGCAACATTCGCATCGGCGATAACGTAAAGATCGGCGCAGGTTCCGTAGTGGTGCATCCGGCGCCGGATAATTCGACTGTGGTGGGAATACCCGGGCGCGTCGTACGCGTACGGCCGGAGGGCGGCCCTCTGGAGCACGGCCGCTTGCCCGATCCTGAAGGCCAGGCTATCGACGATCTGGCGCGGCGGGTGGCCGAATTGGAAGAAACGGTTCGCATCCTCGCTACAGAGCGGGCATTTGAACGATAGAACCGTTGGTCTCAAATCGCACGATGGGTTCAATGTTGCACCATGATTACCCGGAGGCATGAACATGAGAATCCAGCTCCTTGCAGCCGTAACCGGAGTAGGGCTGATGGTGAGCCCCTCCGTACTCGGTCAAACTCACGCAAGCAGCCCGTCCCGCCGCGAGCCCACGGTGAACTCCGCCGATGTGCAACGAGCTATTGCGTTTGAGCGGGCCAAAGACCGCGCCGATGCGCGTCAGGCACGACTCGAACACCGCCATCCCGGCGTCGAAAATTCCAGCGCAAATCGCCAAATGGAACGAATCGACTCCCAGCCACCGTGTTCCCGATACCGGGGAAGCTCAATGGAATAAGCACAAAAAGTAACGGTACGCTTATTGTTCAAGAACACGGGCGCGCTGTATTGTTCAGCACGAAGGCGCGCTTACATCGCGACCGCCGCGACACATAATTGAGACACGGCCCACTAGGGCCGACTAATTGTGATAAGTGTGTCGCGAGGTACGAATGAGCGCACGAACGTACGAGCACGTCTGCCCCAGACTCGCTGGATAAACGGGAACTCTTGAAGGTTCTCATGGCCTTCCGCCGGGGAGATTTTTCCGCTCAGGATCTCCGCCGATGGCAACGGCGTGGATGGGAAAATCGCTGAAACCCTCAATGAAATCATCGAGCTGAATCACAAAATTGGCGAGAGAATTCGCCAAGATCAGCACTGCTGTAGGTAAAGAGGGTCGCATCAACCAACGCGCCCGCCTGGGCGATCACGGCGGCGGGTGGGCGGATTGCGTCGATTCCATTAACACTCTCATTGGCGATGTCGTGCAGCCGTCCACGGAAGTTGCGCGCGTAATTGGCGCGGTGGCGAAAGGCGATCTCTCGCAGAATATGGCGCTCGAAGTGGAGGGCCGTCCCCTAAAAGGCGAATTCCTGCGGACCGCGCGCGTGGTCAATACCATGGTGGGACGGCTCAACGCCTTCGCCAGCGAAGTAACCCGCGTAGCGCGCGAAGTAGGCTCCGAGGGCAAGTTGGGCGGACAGGCGGTAGTGCAGGGCGTCGCCGGCACATGGAAGGATCTCACGGAATCCGTGAACTCCATGGCCAGCAATCTCACCAACCAGGTCCGCAATATCGCCGGCGTCACCACGGCGGTTGCCAAGGGCGATCTTTCCACGCGCATCACGGTGGATGCGCGCGGCGAAATTCTGGAGCTCAAGAACACCATCAACACCATGGTGGATCAGCTTAGCTCGTTTGCATCGGAAGTGACGCGCGTGGCGCGCGAAGTGGGGACCGAAGGCGAACTCGGAGGTCAGGCGGAAGTAAAGGGCGTAGCGGGCACGTGGCGCGATTTGACGGAGTCGGTGAACTCCATGGCCAGCAATCTCACCAATCAGGTACGTAATATCGCGGCGGTCACTACGGCCGTAGCAAATGGCGATCTTTCGCGCAAAATCACAGTGGATGCGCGCGGCGAAATTCTCGAGCTGAAGAACACGATTAACATCATGGTGGATCAGCTCAGCTCGTTCGCGTCGGAAGTGACGCGCGTGGCGCGCGAAGTGGGCACGGAGGGGAAGCTAGGCGGCCAGGCGGTGGTGAAGGACGTGGCCGGCGTGTGGAAAGATCTCACCGACAACGTGAACTCCATGGCCGGCAACCTGACCAATCAGGTTCGTAACATTGCGGGAGTGACTACCGCCGTGGCCCGCGGCGATCTTTCCACAAAAATAACGGTGGATGCGCGCGGCGAAATTCTGGAGCTGAAGAACACCGTCAATATCATGGTGGATCAGTTCGAACGCGTTCGCAGCCGAAGTGACGCGCGTGGCGCGCGAAGTAGGCACGGAGGGCAAGCTTGGGCGGACAGGCGGTTGTCAAGGAGGTAGCGGGCGTCTGGAAAGATCTTACCGATTCGGTCAATTCCATGGCCGGCAACCTGACCAATCAGGTCCGTAACATTGCCGGAGTCACTACCGCGGTGGCCCGCGGCGACCTTTCTACCCGTATTACGGTGGACGCGCGCGGCGAAATTCTGGAACTCAAGAACACCATCAATACCATGGTGGACCAGCTCAACGGGTTTCGCCAGCGAAGTCACGCGCGTGGCGCGCGAAGTGGGCACCGAAGGCAAGCTGGGCGGACAGGCGGAAGTAAAAGGCGTAGCCGGAACATGGCGCGATTTGACCGAATCGGTCAACTCCATGGCCAGCAATTTGACCAATCAGGTGCGGAACATCGCCGGAGTGACAACCGCCGTGGCCCGGGGCGACTTATCCACCAAAATTACGGTGGATGCGCAAGGCGAAATTCTGGAACTGAAGAACACTATCAATATCATGGTGGATCAGCTCAATGCCTTCGCCAGCGAAGTGACGCGCGTAGCGCGCGAAGTGGGAACCGAAGGCAAGCTGGGCGGACAGGCCGTTGTAAAGGAAGTCGCCGGCGTCTGGAAAGATCTCACGGACAATGTGAACTCGATGGCCGGAAACCTCACTAACCAGGTGCGTAACATCGCCGAAGTAACGACCGCCGTCGCCAAAGGCGATTTGTCCACTAAGATTACCGTCGATGCGCAAGGCGAAATTCTGGAGTTGAAAAATACCATCAATATCATGGTGGATCAGCTCAACGGGTTCGCCAGCGAAGTGACTCGCGTCGCGCGCGAAGTGGGAACCGAAGGTAAGCTCGGGGGACAGGCGGAAGTCAAGGGCGTTGCCGGCGTATGGAAGGATCTCACTGAGTCCGTAAACTCCATGGCCAGCAATCTCACCAATCAGGTGCGTAATATCGCCCAGGTGACTACGGCGGTGGCTACCGGCGATCTTTCGCGGAAGATCACCGTGGATGTGCGCGGCGAAATTCTGGAGCTGAAGAACACCATCAACACCATGGTGGATCAGCTCAACGGCTTTGCCAGCGAAGTGACTCGCGTCGCGCGCGAAGTGGGGACCGAAGGCAAGCTCGGCGGTCAGGCGCAAGTGCGGGGCGTAGCCGGAACATGGAAGGATCTCACCGAGTCCGTAAACTCCATGGCCAGCAACCTGACGAATCAGGTTCGTAACATCGCTGAAGTGACTACGGCGGTAGCGACCGGCGACTTATCGCGCAAGATCACGGTGGATGTGCGCGGCGAAATTCTCGAGCTCAAGAACACTATCAACACCATGGTGGATC
This sequence comes from Bryobacterales bacterium, assembly GCA_963723015.1. Classification (GTDB taxonomy): domain Bacteria; phylum Acidobacteriota; class Terriglobia; order Bryobacterales; family Bryobacteraceae; genus PALSA-243. Next base: position 113,460 of record CAVRPF010000009.1, on the reverse strand, counting down.
AGCTCAACGGCTTTGCCAGCGAAGTGACTCGCGTGGCGCGGGAAGTAGGGACCGAAGGCAAGCTGGGCGGTCAGGCGGAAGTGAAAGGCGTCGCCGGAACCTGGAAGGATCTCACGGAATCCGTGAACTCCATGGCCAACAATCTTACCAACCAGGTTCGTAACATCGCCGAAGTGACCACCGCGGTGGCCAACGGCGACTTATCGCGCAAGATCACGGTGGATGTGCGCGGCGAAATCCTCGAGCTGAAGAACACCATCAACACCATGGTGGATCAGCTCAACGGCTTCGCCAGCGAAGTGACCCGCGTGGCGCGCGAAGTGGGTACCGAAGGCAAGCTGGGCGGACAGGCGCTCGTGCGCGGCGTGGCCGGCGTGTGGAAAGATCTCACGGAATCGGTGAATTCCATGGGCAGCAATCTCACCGATCAGGTGCGAAATATCGCGGCGGTGACTACGGCCGTGGCGAATGGCGATTTGTCGCGCAAGATCACGGTGGACGTGCGCGGGGAGATCTTAGAGCTGAAGAACACCATCAACACCATGGTGGATCAGCTCAATTCGTTCGCGTCGGAAGTGACGCGCGTGGCGCGCGAAGTAGGTACGGAGGGCATTCTCGGCGGTCAGGCGCAGGTGCGCGGCGTGGCAGGCGTCTGGAAGGACCTGACAGATAACGTCAACTTTATGGCTGCCAACCTGACCACGCAAGTCCGCGGCATCGCGAAAGTGGTTACCGCGGTGGCAAACGGCGATTTGAAGCGCAAGCTCTCTCTGGAAACCAAAGGCGAAATCGCGGAACTCGCCGATACCATCAACGGCATGATCGACACACTGGCCGTTTTCGCCGATCAGGTGACCAGCGTGGCGCGTGAGGTCGGTATCGAAGGTAAACTGGGCGGCCAGGCGCGCGTGCCCGGCGCGGCGGGAATCTGGCGCGATCTCACTAATAACGTAAACCAGTTGGCGGCCAACCTCACTACCCAGGTGCGCGCGATCGCCGATGTGGCGACGGCCGTGACGAAGGGCGACTTGACGCGCTCCATCGCGCTCGACGCTCAAGGCGAAATGGCAGCCTTGAAGGACACGATCAACGAGATGATCACGAACCTCAAGGAGACGACGCGCAAAAATACCGATCAGGACTGGCTCAAGACTAACGTAGCGCGGTTTACCAGCATGGTTCAGGGTCAGCGCGACCTGTTGACGGTCTGTAAGTTAGTCCTCTCGGAGCTAGCTCCGCTGGTTAACGCAAAGCAGGGTATCTTCTATATCAACGATGCGCCCGAGGGCGAAGAACCTATCATGAAGCTGTTCGCGAGTTATGCCTATCGCGAACGCAAAACGGTCTCCAACGTGTTCCGCGCGGGTGAGGGATTAGTTGGACAATGCGCTCTGGAAAGGGAACGGTTTGTCCTGACCGATGTGCCGAACGATTACATCAAGATCGGCTCTGGCCTGGGCGAAGCGACGCCACTCAGTATCGTTGTTCTACCGGTGTTGTTTGAAGGGCAGGTCAAGGCAGTAGTCGAGTTAGCCTCGTTTCATCGGTTCAGCGACATTCATTTGGGATTCCTCGATCAACTTACCGAATCCATGGGCATTGTGCTGAACACGATTGCCGCGACGATGAGAACTGAAGAGTTGCTGAAGCAGTCGCAGGCGCTGGCCGAAGAGCTGCAAAGCCAGCAAACGGAGCTTACCAATACCAACAAGCGGCTGGAGCAGCAGGCCAATACGCTGCAAGCCTCCGAAGAGCTGCTAAAGAGCCAGCAGGAGCGCCTGCAAAGCGCGAACGGCGAATTACAGGAGAAAGCCCGGCTGCTTGCCGAACAGAAGACTGAAGTGGAACAAAAGAACCGCGAGGTGGAACAGGCCAAGCAGGCGCTGGAAGAGAAGGCCGAGCAGTTGGCGCTCACTTCCAAGTACAAGTCCGAGTTCCTCGCCAATATGTCTCATGAATTGCGTACCCCGCTCAACAACCTTCTGATTCTAGCAAGGATGCTGGCTGAGAACTCCGATGGAAATCTTAACGCCAAGCAAGTGAAATTCGCCGAAACCATACACTCGTCCGGCACCGACCTGCTTTCGTTAATCAACGACATTCTGGATCTCTCCAAGATCGAGTCTGGAACCATGGCCGTGGAGTCCAATGAAGTCACCCTGACGGAAGTGCGCGATTACGTCACGCGCAATTTCCGCCATGTCGCCGATGGCAAGGGCCTGGAATTCACCGTGGATCTTAGCCACGATCTGCCTGAAATAGTCGCCACGGATGTCAAACGGTTGCAGCAGGTACTCAAGAACTTACTCTCGAACGCCCTCAAATTTACCGAGTATGGCAAGGTCGCGCTGCGCATCGATCGCGCCACTTCGGGCTGGCGCCCGGACAATCTGTCCCTTGCCAATGCCGAATCGGTCATTGCGTTTTCGGTGCGGGATACCGGTATCGGCATTCCTGCGGAGAAGCAGCGCATTATTTTCGAGGCCTTTCAACAAGCCGACGGAACCACCAGCCGCAAGTACGGGGGGACGGGCCTGGGACTTTCGATCAGCCGCGAAATCGCGCGGTTGCTCGGTGGAGAAATCCAGTTGCAGAGCGAGCCTGGGGTGGGCAGCACCTTTACTTTATTCTTACCCGCAGCGTACGCCGCGCCTCACCGCGCTGAAGGTCGCTTTCCGGCGCGGCCGGGGATGAGCGTAGAGCCTATCGTTTCGAGCGGGCGCCTGAATCCGTCCCTGTTCGCGGGAGCCGATCAGGACGACGACCGCGACGACATCAAGCCCGGCGATCGGGTGCTGCTCCTTATCGAAGACGACCTTACTTATTCCGGTATCGTTCTGGATGCGGCCCATGAGCGCGGGTATAAACTGCTCATCGCCACTCGCGGCGATATGGGTCTGGCGATGGCGCGCAAGTTCTCGCCTGTGGCAGTGCTGCTGGATATTGGGCTGCCGGATACCATCGGCTGGGCCGTGCTCGATCAGTTCCAGCACGATCCCGACCTGCGTCACATTCCCATTCACATCCTCTCCATCTCCGGCGAACGGCGGCGCGGGATGGCGCTCGGCGCAGCCTCCTACTGGCGCAAAGCCGAGGGCCGTGATGCGCTCGATGAGATATTTGAGTGGGTGCGACAGACTGCCGAGAAGCAAGCAAAAGATATTCTGGCAGTGAATGCCGGCCCGGATTTAAGGCGCGACCTACAGGATATCGCCGGCCTGGATGCAGTCGCCGTCGATTATGCCGATACGGCGTTCGAGGCTATTGAGCGGATTAGGGCTCGCAATTACGACTGCATCGTTGCCGGCGTGGACGACGGTCCGGCCGCACATCTGCCGATGGAATTGCAGAAGGGGGCGAATCGCGACATACAATTGATTATCTACACGGCCCAAGGTTATACGCCACCGGATCGCGCGCTGACGCCCGTCCGCGAAGGTAGCATCGTGCGCCACGTCGATTCGGCGGACGGGCTGCTGCGCGAAGTCACTCGCATCTTGCGGCTCCCGGAAAGGGCTTTGCCGGAAGACGAACGCTCAACGCTGGAGAAATTACGGCAAAGCGATCACGAGCTGATCGGCAAGCGCGTATTGATCGTAGACGACGATGTGCGCAATATCTTCGCGCTCACCAGCATCCTGGAACGGCGCCAGATTAAAGTCGTACATGCTGAAAATGGGCGTGCCGGCATCGACCTGCTGATGCAGTCGCCGGATATGGACATGCTGTTGATCGATATTATGATGCCGGGGATGGACGGATACGAGACCATCCGGTCCATCCGCCAGGTGGAAGCGTTGCGCGATCTGCCCATAATCGCGGTTACCGCGAAGGCCATGAAAGGCGATCGCGAGAAGTGCATCGAAGCGGGCGCCTCCGACTACATCGCCAAACCAGTCGACCTCGACCAACTGTTCTCTCTGATGCGGGTCTGGATACAGGACCGCGATCGCAGGAAATTAGCGGGAGCGAGCATAGCCGTATGAGCCGGCCTTCCGCGCTTTCGGGCCGGGACGCTCCAGGCGCCGCTCTCGAAGATCCTGAGCCTATCGGAATCTTGCTGGTGGACGACCAGGCGGACAATCTTCTATCGGCCGGCGCGGTGCTGGAATCGCTGGGTGAGCAAATCGTCGCCGCCGAATCCGGCCGGGAGGCGCTGCGACAATTGCTGGATCGCGATTTCGCCGTGATCGTATTGGACGTGATGATGCCGGAAATGGACGGTTTCGAAACCGCCGCTTTGATCCGCGAACGCGAGCGCTCGCGTCACACTCCAATTATTTTCCTCACAGCGCTGGGCCGGAGCGAAGAACATATCCGGCGCGGTTACACATTGGGCGCGGTGGATTATCTTACTAAGCCCTTTATCCCCGAAATCCTGCGCGCCAAGGTAAGCGTATTTGTGGAATTACGCCGCAAGTCGCGGCTGCTGGCGCATCAATCGAACCTGCTCGAGCGCCAGAACTCCGAGTTGCAGGCGGCGATTCATCGCAGCCACCGCGCCGAAGAAGATATCAAGGCTCTGAATCGCCATCTGGAGCGCCGCATCGCGGAATTGAACGACCTGAACCGGGAGTTGGAAACCTTCAGCTATACCGTCTCCCACGATCTGCGCGGTCCCCTCAGCCGCATCGCCGGATTCAGTAAGGCGCTGCTGGAATCTCACCGCGGCCAACTCGACGACCAGGGCCGGCTCTACCTCGATCGCATCGACTATTCGGCTCGCCGCATGAACGATCTGGTGGAAGATCTGCTCAATTTCTCGCGCCTCAGCGGCGCGGAAATGAATGAGCAATACGTGGACATGAGCGGCATGGTCCGCGCGCTGGCGATGGAGTTGAGCGCCCGCGACCCGGAGCGCAACGTGGAATTCGCGATTGCGCACGGGATAGACGCCTGGGGCGATCCCACGCTGCTGCGCGCCGCCCTGCTCAACCTGCTGGAAAATTCCTGGAAATTCACCCGCAAGCATGGGTCCGCGAGCATCGAATTCGGCGTTGCGGAAACTCCGCACGGCCGCGCCTATTTTTTGCGCGACGATGGCGCGGGCTTCGATATGGCCCAGGCCGGCCGCCTCTTCAATCCGTTTCAGCGTCTGCATAAGGATTCCGAATTCGAAGGCACCGGCATCGGTCTCGCTACCGTGGATCGTATCGTGCGCCGGCATGGGGGCCGCATTTGGGCGGAAGCGGAGCTGGAACGCGGCGCAACCTTCTACTTCATTTTGCGCCAGGAGGAAAAGCAGTGAGTCAAGCAGCCGTTCAACTCGACAGCACGCCTCTCTACGTCCTCCTCGTGGAGGACTCCGAAGAGGACGCGGAGCTGATCGTCCTCGAACTCAAGCGCGGCGGATACGAGCCCGAGTTTCGCCGCGTGGATACGTCCGAAGGACTTATGCGCGCACTCGACGAGCAGAGTTGGGACCTGGTGCTTTCGGATTTTTCCATGCCGAATTTTTCGGTTTCCGAAGCGCTCGCCATGGTGCAGCGCCGCGAGACCGATCTGCCGTTTGTGATCGTTTCCGCCACTATTGGCGAAGAAGCCGCCGTGGAAGCCATGAAGGCCGGCGCGCACGATTATGTATTGAAGCATCGTTTGAGCCGTTTGGTTCCGGCGGTCCAGCGTGAACTGCGCGAATCGGCTCTGCGGCGCGAGCGGAGAGCGCTCGAAGATCAGTTGCGGCGCGCCCAGAAACTGGAAAGCCTAGGCCTCCTGGCGGGCGGCGTCGCCCACGATTTCAATAATCTGCTGACGGGCATTCTAGGCAATGCCAGCCTGGTGCTGGACGTCACACCTCCGGATTCCGAAGTCCGCGGAATGTTGCAGGATATTATCCGCGCCAGCGAGCGCGCGGCCGATCTCACACGCCAGTTGCTGGCCTATGCGGGCAAAGGTAAGTTCGTGATCGAGCCGGTGGACGCCTCCGCGGTGGTTCGCGATATCGGCGATTTACTGCGCTCGTCCGTGCCGCGCACCGTCGAGTTGGCGCTCGATCTGGCTCCCGATCCGCCGCGGATTGAAGGCGATCCCACCCAGATCCAGCAGTTGGTGATGAATCTGATTTTGAATGCCGTCGAGGCCGCGGGAGAAAAGCCCGGCATGGTCCGGATCGCCACCGGCGTGCGGGAAATCGGACGCGCGGATGACATTACGCAGTTTCGGCCCGACCCACCGCCGCCGGGCCGCTACGTGAGCATTCGGGTTTCCGACAATGGATGCGGCATGAGCGAGATCGTCAAGGCGCAGATTTTCGACCCGTTCTATACCACCAAATTTACCGGGCGCGGTTTGGGCCTGGCGGCGGCGCTTGGAATTGTACGCAGCCACAGAGGCGCAATCGCAGTGCAAAGCGCCGAGGGAAGGGGCAGCACTTTCGACGTTCTGTTACCCGCCATGACTAGCGCGGCGGCGTTCAAACATCCGAAGACCGGCGAGCCTGCCGCCGTATTTTCGAGCGCCGGCGTGGTGCTGATTATCGACGATGAAGAATTGGTTCGTCGCGCCGCCCGCTCCACTCTGGAACACTTTGGCTATACCGTGTTCGAGGCGTCCGACGGACGCGACGGCGCCGATCTGTTCAGCCGCCTGCACGACCGCATTTCGGCCGTGCTGCTGGATTTGACCATGCCGCATATGGACGGCTACGACGTATGGCGGTATATCCGCCGCATTCGTTCCGATATGGCGGTAGTGATCACGAGCGGATTCGAGGAAGCCGATGCCATGCGGCAATTTACGGATGATCCGGCGCTGCTTTTCTTGAAAAAACCGTTCACGGCCTCGGGGCTGGGGAATAAGATTGGGGCGGCGCTGGAGCGGGGGAAAAGACCGCCGGGTGGAGAGGCAAAGGCTACTCCAGGTCCGTGATGCACCGCTCATGTATCTCGGCGATATGGGCCAAAGCGCGAATATTTTCGCCATCCTGCAGGGAGGCGATTTTCATGCCCTCAATGTCATGGCTCATCAGCTCAAGCCTCATGGTGAGGGCATCGTGGCGTTCCTTCATCGTCTCCAAACCGCCCTTCATCGCCTCCAAGCCGCCCTTCAGCGCTTCCATGGCTCTGATGATGCTCTCGATTCGTTCGTCGGCGCTCATATCTACATGCCATTCTAGCCCAGTTCCGCAAACACCCTCACCATATCCCGGTGCGCCAGCACCGCCCCCGGATCGCGCTGCATGGCCTCGTAATACCGCCGCGCGAAGCCCGTTCCCCGCTCGGCTGGCGATACAAGGGTTCGGGCTTGCGAAATCAGCCGCTTGGCATCCTCGGCCGTTGCAGGCTCTTCCAGATCGAGCGTTTCGTCGATCAAAACGATGAGTTGCGAAAGCTCCCGTAGCCACGCAAACCAGGGATCGTTGAGCACCAGGTCCAGAAACTGCGCGGGGGTGGCGATAGGCGCGATATCGCGGACATAAGCGGCGCGCTCGGAATCCAGCAAATATTTGTGTAGAGGGAGCAGGCCGTTCCGCAATTTGGTTAAGCGCTCGCGCACTCCGTTGGGCGTCATGCTATCGACTTCCAGTATAAGTAATATAGATGAGCTTTCTCGACACCGTGGAAAACAGTCTCAAGTCCGTGGAGTCCTCCCAAGAAGGACGGGTCAATCTTGAAAAACGAGCGGCGCAAGCGGGAGCGCGCGCGCATTCACGGGCGGTGCTCTTCTTCGAACCACAAGTGGTGCTTTCGCGATAACAGTGGGGTAACAACGTGCGGCTGAGTCGGGCTGAAGGCCGCCCTGCTCCCATTGCTGCAATACGCATTTGCTGATGCCATAAGCCCGTGAGAACTCCTCTTGGGATATCTTCATGCTCTTGCGGGTGGCCTTCACGTCAACAGGCTTTGGCCGCCTCTCGCTGGCTTTCGCCCCGCTCCGGCAACGAGTTTCATGCCCTCGATTAGGTCGGCGCCAAAGGTACTCTCCCGAGTAGCGGCTTTATTTCCCATTCTATTGCGCTCGTTTCAGATGGGCCGCGATCTGCCGCAGTTGCTTCTTCTCGCCGACGGTCAAATCGGTCTTGACGTGCTTGGCGTAACAGCGGATCAGGAACACGCGGCCGGCGAGCACGATTACACGTAGATGATCCGTGCGCCTCGACGTTTTCCTTTGCCCGTTCCCGCCCATCTCAGCTTCCTCGCTCCACCGGCGCCGGGGATTACATTCCCGACATTCGGGTGGTCGGCTAGGTAGGCTGCAAGCGCCTCGATGCTCTCTGTTCCGATCGGTTCCGTAGCCTCGGTCCTGGATTCGGGAGCTGTAAGACAGTGATCTCGACCGCGTCAGCCACCGATTACTATTACTGCAATGCGGTACAGGTTGAGTTCCCATTTTCCGTACCAGCTCCTGCCAGTTGGGCCTTCGCTTCCGTTTCGGTTGAAGGGCCGGCTCTGAAAGTATTATCTTTTCGACCCGAACTCGAGAAACTATCGGGAAACCAGCGCGTTCTTATGCTATCCAGCGTCTATACTTAATTTAACCAGAAGGAAGGTTTCGGAATGCGAAATAGCGCCAGTCTACTCTTAATGGTTTTCGGGAGTGGGGCGGCGTGGGGCCAATCCGCCGATGCCTCAGTGGCATTTGAGGTGGCCTCCGTAAAGGCGTCCCCGCCACCTGACGGCAGGGGTATGCGGGTTGGCTGCAACGGCGGGCCGGGAAGTAAAGATCCCGGCACGATCACCTGCACCAATATGAACCTGGCTAACTTGGTGACCATCGCGTTCGGGATTCCGCATTATCTGCTTTCCGGCATGACAGCGGCCGGTCCGGAGCGGTTCGAAATTACCGCCAAGGCGCCTGAGGGAGCTACCAAGGATCAGGTCAAACTGATGTGGCAAAATTTGCTGGCGGAGCGGTTCAAATTGACCGTTCACCACGAGAAGAAGGAGATATCCGGGTATGAGCTGGTGGTGGCGAAAGGCGGCCTCAAGGTCAAGGAATCGGCGCCACCGCCTCCGGAGAACGGCGACTCTGCATTGTCCGCTCCTCCTCGACCGAATGCACCTCCGAAGTTCCAACTGGACAAAGATGGCTTTCCGGAGCTTCCCCCGGCCGCGGGGCATCCATGATGATGATGAACGGCAAGGCGCGCTGGCGTGCCTCCGATGAAACCATGGAGCAACTGGCGTCCATGTTGGCAGCGCAACTGGGTCAGCCGGTCAACGACGCCACCGGATTGAAAGGGAAGTACGATTTCACGCTCTCATGGGCAAACGAATCCTTCGGTGGCGGACGGGGCGCCGCTATCGCCGGTCCGGAGGGCGGAACGCCGGTAGCGGCCCTGGCCGAGCCCGATAACGGTCCTACGCTAGTCCAGGCGATTCAAACCCAGCTAGGGTTAAAGCTGGAACAGAAAAGAACGCCGGTTGAGATTCTCGTTGTAGACCATATTGAGAAGGTTCCAACGGAAAATTAGGAGAATGGGCAGCAGGACCGTGCCCCCATGCTACGCTCGAAATTGTGTTCCGCCGGATCGTTTGGATCGTGCTCGACAGCGTTGGCATCGGCGCAATGCCGGACGCGGCGCAGTATGGGAAGTTCGATCCGGCCAGCGACACCCTTGGCAATATCGCGCGCATCCGCGGGCTCAATCTTCCCAACCTGCGGCGGCTCGGTCTGGGCAACATAAGACCGCTCACCGGAATTCCGGCGGCGGATTCGCCGGCGGGCTTATGGACGCTGCGCGCTGGCTTCCCCCGGCAAGGACACCACTACCGGACATTGGGAGATGGCAGGCATCCATCTCGCCAAGCCATTCCCCGTCTATCCCGACGGGTTCCCGCCGGAAATCATGCGCGAATTCGAGGCGCGCATCGGCCGCCGCTCTCTGGGTAACAAGGCCGCGTCGGGCACGGAGATCATCGAGGAGCTCGGCGCCGAACACATGCGGACGGGGTCGCCTATCGTGTATACCTCCGCCGATAGCGTGTTCCAGGTGGCGGCGCACGAAGAGGTGATTCCTCTTTGGGAGCTTTACAAAATCTGTGAAACGGCGCGCGCGATTTGCGCGGACCGAACGAAGTGGGGCGCGTGATCGCGCGGCCATTCACGGGCGCTCCCGGCAGTTTCACGCGCACCGCCAACCGCCACGATTACGCCGTGCCGCCGCCCAAAGGGATGCTGCTCGATCGGTTGGAGGAAGCCGGCGTCGCGGTGCATAGCATCGGGAAAATCTCCGACGTGTTCCTGGGGCGCGGCATCCGCGAATCCACCAAGACTAAGAACAACGCGGACGGAATGGCAGCGACGCTGGCGGCCGCGCGGTCCTCCGCGGATGGCCTGATCTTCGTCAACCTGGTGGATTTCGATCAGCAATACGGACACCGCAACGATGTCGAGGGCTATGGCGCCGCCCTGGAAGAGTTCGACGCCTGGCTGCCGCAATTCGAGCAGGCGCTCGGCGACGGCGATCTGGCCATTATCACCGCCGATCACGGCTGCGACCCTACCATTCCAGGCACCGACCACACGCGCGAGTATGTGCCGCTGCTAGTTGCAGGACCCGCGGTACGGCGCGGCGTCGATCTTGGCCTGCGCGCGACGCTTTCGGATATCGGCCAGACTGTGGCGGAGAATTTCGGAGCGAAGATCGCGCACGGAGAGAGTTTCTTACCGCAAATCCTATGAGAAAACCGATCATGGCGGGGAATTGGAAGATGTACAAAACCCCCGCCGAAACCACTGCGTTCTTCGAGCGGTTTCGCGGATTGGTGGAGCAATCCACGCACTGCGAAATCGCGATCTGCCCACCGTTCACCAGCCTCGCGGCGGCCGCGGAACTGGCCAAAGGCACGCGCATCCGCATCGGCGCGCAAAACATCGGATGGGCCAGGGAAGGCGCGTTCACGGGCGAAGTTTCCGGGCCGATGATCGCGGCCACCGGCGCCACGCACACGCTGGTGGGCCATAGCGAGCGCCGCCAATATTTTGGCGAGACCGACGAGACCGTTCTGCGGCGAACGCAGGCCGCGTTGGAGTTCGGCCTTACGCCGATCGTCTGCATAGGCGAGCGCCTGGAAGAGCGCGAAAGCGGCAGAACCGAGGACGTGCTGGCGAGCCAGTTCGCGAAAGGGATTGCCGGGCTGACGGCGGCGCAATTCGAGAAGATCGCCATCGCGTATGAGCCGGTGTGGGCAATTGGAACGGGCAAGACGGCGACGCCCGAGATCGCCGCCGATACGCATCGCGCGATTCGCGCGCAAGCGCGTTTGAAGTTTGGCAAGGATGCCGCCGAAGCTATGCGCATCCTCTATGGCGGCAGCGTCAAGCCCGATAATGCGCGCGCGCTGATGGGTCAGCCTGAGATCGATGGCGTGCTGGTGGGCGGCGCGAGTTTGGATCCCGTCTCCTTCGCGTCTATCATAAATTTCTAATGCATGGCCGGGAAACTGCGCAGGCATCGTGAACAGCGGGCGAGCTAATCGGCCAAGCGATAATCGAGACGCAAAGCTTGCCGCCAATGAAATGAAGGGGAACAATGCGGATCTCTAAGCTGTTCCGCGCGGTAGTCTTCGAATGCGCGCTAATTTTTCCCGTATGGCCCCAAGTTGGCGCGCCGGGAATTCACCCCGTCACCGGCCGCGAATATGCGCGGCCCATGTCGGCCGACGGAGCCGAATGGCTATCGCGGCCGGAGCGCGAGGAAGAAGAGCAGCCACGGCTGGCTATCGATGCTTTGAACATCCCGAAAGGCGCCACTGTGGCCGATATCGGCGCGGGATCGGGTTACGTCACCGCGCTCCTGGCCCGCCGCGTCGGCCCGAGCGGCAAGGTATACGCCAACGACATTCAAGTCCGAATGCTCGACCTATTGCGGCGGTATGTCGATCGGCAAAAACTCACTAACGTGGAACCCGTGCTGGGGTCGATTGACGATCCGAAACTTCCCGCCGATGTCATCGATCTGGCCCTGATGGTGGACGTATACCACGAATTCTCCGAGCCTCAGAAGATGCTTCGCGGCATTCGTGCTGCATTAAAAGCGGACGGAAGGATGGCGCTGATCGAGTATCGTGGCGAAGATCCGGGCGTACCTATCCGGCCCGAGCACAAAATGACCGTTGTTCAGGTCCGCGCCGAAATCGAGCCCGAGGGATTCCGGTTCGTCAAGTCGATTGAAACGCTGCCGCGACAGCACATAATTGTGTTTGTGAACACTCGGGCAAGTGATCGATAAGCCTGGCTCTCTCCCTGTCAACCTGTGAAACAAATACAACTTCCATCCGGATCGAGTACCGTAAACGCACACATATCTCCTGCGCCTCGCTGAGCGGAAATTTTAGCGGCAGCGCATCCACGTCCCTCAAGTTCCCGTAACAGGTTTCTGATCCGACGGAATAATTCCCTGCACGGTGCCAACGGACCAGCAGCTTGGCCTGTTTCCTGAGATTGTCGAGGTCGGCATACACACTAGGGGATTGCTGTAGGCGGGCTTTGCCCTTTCGGCCAGGCACTCACCGGTGCGCCCTACGTGTACCTTCCAATGATGAAATCCCACGCGGCTGGTGTCAAGCGGCCGATATCGGGATTGAACCGCTGCGAGGGCGGTAAACCACGATCCGAGACCTATTCTGCCCTATCCGCTCCGGGTGTGAGAGATTTTTGTGCATGCACTTTCCGACTGTGTGCGTAGATCGACAGTGCAAGAGGAATAGGCAATAAATTGGAAGGATCGGGATATCGCTTCCAGCGGGCGCGAGTCTAATCTGGAGATAAGCGAGACGATTTCAAAAGGAGACACAATGCAGAGGCGCAATCTTGGAAAGAGCGGTCTGGAAGTATCGGCTATCGGGCTCGGCTGCATGGGGATGAGCTTCGGGTACGGCCCGGCCAAAGACCAGCAAGAGATGATCTCCACTGATCCGGGCAGCCGTGGAGCGCGGCGTCACGTTCTTCGATACCGCTGAAGTCTACGGCCCGTTCACCAACGAAGAACTCGTGGGTGAAGCCCTTGCCCCTTTTCGCGAGCAGGTGGCAATCGCCACTAAATTCGGGTTCAACATCGATGCGAACGGGAAACAGGCCGGCTTGAACAGCCGGCCCGAGCACATCAAGGAGGTCGCTGACGCCTCGCTCAAGCGACTCAAAACCGATGTCATCGATCTGTTTTATCAGCATCGTGTCGATCCGAATGTGCCGATTGAAGACGTGGCCGGGACGGTCAAGGACCTCATTCAAGAAGGTAAGGTCAGGCACTTCGGCCTCTCCGAAGCGGGCGTGCAAGCCATCCGCCGCGCGCATGCGGTTCAGCCCGTCACCGCCTTGCAGAGCGAATATTCTCTGTGGTGGAGAGAGCCTGAGGCGGAGATCCTTCCCGCTCTCGAAGAGCTGGGAATCGGCTTTGTTCCGTTCAGCCCTCTGGGCAAGGGCTATTTGACGGGAAAGATCGACGAAAACACCCCGTTTGACAGCAGCGATTTCCGGAAAACTGTGCCTCGTTTCGCCCCGGAGGCTCGGAAGGCGAATCGGGCGTTCGTGGATTTGCTCGAGACCATCGCGCAGCGTAAGAAGGCAACACCCGCTCAGATCGCGATGGCCTGGGTTCTCGCTCAGAAGCCTTGGATGGTTCCGATCCCAGGGACGACGAAACTGCATCGGCTAGAGGAGAACCTCGCGGCAGCCTCGATTGAGCTCAGCGACCAGGATCTCCGCGAGATCGAGAGCGCCGCATCCGGGATCGCGGTGCAAGGAGCCCGTTACTCGGAGGGCGCGCAGCGGATGATCAACCGCTGAACGCAAGGAATCGGCCAATGGAGATCAAAAGAAGTGGCTCACAGCCTTCCGGCAAAGGACCGGCGGAATATTTTACGGGCACGGTGCGTATCGACCCGCTGTTCAATGCACCCGCTCCGGCGCGGGTGCGCGGCGCCAGCGTCACCTTCGAGCCCGGCGCGCGGACGGCCTGGCACACTCACCCGCTGGGCCAGACCCTGATCGTGACCGCCGGCTGCGGCCGGGCACAGCGTTGGGGAGGGCCGATCGAGGAGATTCGGCCGGGCGACGTCGTCTGGATTCCTCCAGGCGAGAAGCATTGGCACGGCGCGGCTCCCACCACGGCGATGACCCATATCGCCATTCAGGAACAGCTCGACGGCAAAGCCGTCGACTGGATGGAACAAGTCAGCGACGAACAATACTCCGGCTGACGAAGAACACAGAACGATAGGAGCGTAATCCATGTACAAGACGAAAGCTTACTCCGCTGCGCAGTGCGACCTCGCCGCTTGCCGGCGCGACAATCGAGCGGCGCGATCCAACCGAACACGACGTGCAGATTGAAATCCTCTTCTGCGGCATCTGCCACTCCGATCTGCATTCGGTCCGCAATGAGTGGAGCGAGTTCATGCCCACCGTCTACCCGATTGTCCCCGGTCATGAGATCGTCGGCCGCGTCACCAAGGCCGGCTCCGCGGTCGCAAAGTTCAAGCCCGGCGACCTCGCCGCGGTCGGCTGCATGGTCGATTCCGATCGCACCTGCCCCGAATGCAAGGCCGGCTTCGAGCAGTTCTGCCCTAACATGACCCTCACATTCAACTCCCCGGACAAGCACCTCGGAGGCGTTACTTATGGTGGCTACTCCGATAGCATTGTGGTTGACGAACGCTTCGTTCTGCGCGTTCCCGCCAACCTCGATCTCGCCGGGACCGCGCCGCTCCTCTGCGCCGGCATCACAACCTATTCGCCCATGCGCCACTGGGGCGTCGGCAAAGGCAAGAAAGTTGGCGATCGTCGGCCTCGGCGGGCTGGGTCACATGGGCAGTGAAGTTTGCTCATGCGCTCGGAGCCCACGTGGTTGTCTTCACCACCTCGCCCAACAAGAAGGAGGATGCGCTCCGGCTCGGCGCCGATGAAGTCGTCGTTTCGCGCAATGCCAACGAGATGGAAAAGCACGACAGGCAGCTTCGACTTCATCCTCGACGCCGTTTCCGCCGACCACGACATTCAACGCCTATCTTAAGCTGCTCGGCCGCGACGGCAATCATCACCCTGGTTGGCGCTCCCGCGAAGCCTCTGGGCGTCGCCGCATTCGACCTGATTACAGGCGCCGCAGTCTCTCCGGTTCGCCATCGGCGGTATCCCTGAGACTCAGGAGATGCTGGACTTTTGCGGCGCGCATAACATCACCGCCGATGTCGAAGTCATCCCTATCCAGAAGGTCAATGAAGCTTACGAGAGACTGCTCAAGGCCGATGTGAAGTACCGCTTCTCCATCGATATGGCTTCTCTCAAATCCGAGTAGGACGAAAATCATATGCGAGTTGGCATTGTTGGTTCGGGGCGGGGACGCCGATCTGATCCGCGACGCCGGTTTCGATCCGGTGACGCCCGCGCTCTTCGGATCGCGCGATACACCCAGCCATTCGCTTTGTTGACGGCGCAATTGGCGTACGAGGGTAAAGGCGGTCCGGAGCTGGCGTACCGTTTCGAGCGGTTTGGGAAATAGAATAGTGGCCACGCTATGACCGCTCTCTCTGGGTGGCAGAATTTCTACGTAATCGCCGGTTCGTCAGCCGGAGCCTTGATCGGTTTGCAGTTCGTGGTCTTGAGCCTCATCGCCAATATGCCGAGGGCGCGAGCGAACGCCGAGGGCGGCAGCGCGTTTGCGACGCCGACAATTATTCACTTTAGCGTTGTCCTCGGGCTTTCGGCGATCCTTAGCGCTCCATGGGGCGGAATTGGCGCCGTTGCCGTTGTTTGGGGTGTGGTGGGACTCAGCGGCGTGGTGTACGCCATCGTCGTCATCTGGCGGATGCGGGCAAAGACGGCGTACAAGCCTGAGTTCGAGGACTGGTTATTCCACGCACTGCTGCCCATAGCTGCGTACATAACGTTGGCAGTATCGGCGTATGCGGCTCGCACTCGTGTGCGCGACGCCCTGTTCGGCGTCGCAGGGGCGGCGCTGCTGCTACTCTTCGTCGGGATCCATAACGCCTGGGATGCAGTCATGTACCATGTGTTTGCCAGGTCCAGCGACAGCGAGCGGCAGCGGTAATCTTATGACACCATAGACTGGATGACATTTCGAGGCGTGGACTATTTCGCAATCGACTCGCTGTTCAGCGAGCAGGAGTTGATGGTGCGGCAGACGGCGCGGCGCTTCACCGACGAGCGCATTGAGCCGGGCATTCGCGATTATTTCCGCGATGCGCGCTTTCCTACCGAATTGATCGCCGGAGATGGGCGAACTCGGGTTTTACGGCGCCAACCTGGAAGGCTACGGCTGCGCCGGCATGAGCAATGTGGAGTACGGCCTGATCATGCAGGAGCTCGAGCGCGGGCGATTCCGGCATCCGCAGCTTTGTCTCCGTGCAGGGCGCGCTGGTGATGTATCCCGATCCTTACCTATGGCTCGGACGAGCAGAAAGACAAGTGGCTGCCGCGTCTGCAGAGCGGCAAAGCCGTCGGATGCTTCGGCCTTACCGAGCCCGATTTCGGCTCGAACCCAGCCGGCATGCGCACTACCGCCAAGCGCGATGGCGATGGCGTGGGTGCTGAACGGCGAGAAGACCTGGATCACCAACGGCGGCATCGCCGACGTAGCGGTGGTGTGGGCGCGCGGCCGAGGAGGGCATCGCGGGTTTCTCTGATCGAGCGCGGAACGCCTGGCTTTCAGTACGTCGGATATCCACGGCAAATGGTCCATGCGCGCTTCGGTAACCTCCAGCCTGGCATTTGCCGATTGCCGCGTCAACGAGAGTTGCCGCCTGCCGAAAGCCCAAGGGCTTCAAGGCGCCGCTGGCGTGTCTCTCGCAGGCGCGCTACGGCATTGGATGGGGCGTGATCGGCGCGGCGATGGATTGTTACGAGACGGCGCGCGCTTATTCGGTGCTGCGCAAACAATTTGACGAGCGGCCCATCGCGTCGCACCAGCTTGTGCAGGAGAAGCTGGCCTGGATGATCACCGAAATCACCAAAGCGCAATTGCTGGCGGTACAGGCGGGGCGGTTGAAGGACAAAGGCAAGCTGGAGCCGGCGCACATCTCCATGTTGAAGCGGAACAATGCGGCCATCGCGCTCGACTGCGCGCGCATCAGCCGCGATCTGCTGGGCGCGAACGGAATTACGGAAGAATATCCGATCATGCGCCACATGTGCAACCTGGAAACCGTCAAGACCTACGAGGGGACGGACCATATCCACGCGCTGGTGATCGGCGAGCGCGTAACGGGCGTAGCGGCGTATCGGTAAAGATGTCCGGCCCTATCGTTCCGGCGATGCCAACGTAGTCCTCGCCGGAGATGCCAGCGACAAGGCCATGGTCGCCCAGCTTGTCCCCGCGGCTGAAATCCACTGATCGAAGCCATGGGGGAAGCCCCCATCGAAGTACGGCTGGAACGCCATCGCGCGCGTCCTGACGTGCCATGAGCCGTCCTCCTCTTGCGTGGCCAGCAGAAATCGTACCCCACGCCGATAGGCGGCATCGGACGCGGGCAGCCCGGCCGTCTGCAAAGCAACCAGAGATTTTCCGGTCGCGTAGGCGCCGCTCTCCATCGAGTCGAGATCGGACCAACCTCCATCGGCGTGCTGCTTGGCCAGCAATTCGCGCACGGCTTTCTGGGTGGCCTCCTTATCCTTGCCGGCCCAGGCCAGTCCGAGCAACCGATAACTGCGATCGTCGTTGTTCGTCGATTGCGCTTTCGCGATCCACGCCGCGGCGAGTTGAATCGCCTGATCGTAGGCGGCCTTGTCGACCTTTGGCGCGTAAAGCTGCAGCGCGCGCATCGAAACTGCTGTCTGCCCGATATAGTCCGAACAGATCGGAGGCCGCGTATCGCCGGTGGGGTACACCCACTGACCATCGGGGGATTGATGCGATTTCAGGTACATAGCCACGGCGTCCGTGTTGAGATCGGGTTTGTAATGCTCCGCATCCAGCCCGATCAGGACGTAGCCCAGAACGAACTGGCCAAATACATCTCCGACCGGAACCAGAAAACCCTGGTGCAGGTTGTCGCGCAGCTTTTCCAATCCGAAGGCGTTCGCTTTGACCTGATGTGCCGCGGTTTTCTCGTCCACCTGGAATCCGCTCTTTCGCGCCGCGCCTACCGCCATCGCCGCGAAGCTGTTATTGTGACAAGAAACGCAGGCGGCCTTCGGAACGAAGTTCGCATCGGCCTGCTGAATCAGGGGAAGACTTCCCTGGACGGCGCTTTGGATGGTGTTCTCGCGCCGCGGTTTTACGACGGGCGGGCTTGGGGAAGTACCCTTCGCGCCGGACTTGACCAGCCATTCGACCACCGGCGTCTCCCCGTGCAGCCGGGCGATATCCAGCGCCGTGAGGCCGGTATCGCCGCCTTGCTTATGGCTATCCTTAGCGTTGACATCGGCGCCGCGTTCCACCAGCAGTTTGATCTCCTCGAGGGGAAGAAGGTCGGATGCGGCCGCGTACATGAGGGGGGTGCGGCCCAGCGGATCGACGGCGTTTACGTCCGCGCCATGGTCGAGCATCAGCCGCACGGCGTTCACATCGCCGAGCGACGCGATACTAGGCAGCGCGACGGAGTAGTCTTTCTGGCTGAGGCCTTTAGCGACCAGAAGGGCAACACACTTCGAGCAGCGCGCGGTCACAGCCATCTCGAGCGCCGGCTCGCCGGCGTCTTTTACGGCGGCGCCGTGGTTGAGCAGCAACTCCATGCCGGCGGCATCTCCGGCGGTGGCGGCTTCAATCAGGGGCGACGATTCAGCAGCGGGATGCGGGTTGGGATCGGGATTCGCACCGCGTTCCAGAAGCAGCTTCACCGTAGCGGTGTTGCCGGGACGGCGAGCGGCAATCATCAGCGGCGTTCGCATGTCGCTGGAACGCGCGTTGACGTCGGCGCCACGGGCCAGCAGCAAACGGGTCTTCTCCAGGTCCGTAGCCACCCACATGAGAGCGGTAGCATTGGCGTCATTCCGTTTGTTGGGATTGGCGCCTTGCTTCAGCAGGCGCTCCAACATCGGGACGCCGGTGTAGAGCGCCGCGTACATGAATGGGGTGGAGCCCTCCGGTCCGCGCGCATTGAGAAGCTTGGGGTCCTCGGCGACCGACTTCATGAATCCTTGCAGGTCGCCTACGTGCAACGCCTCGATCATGGCCACGGCCTTCGGATTCAAAGGCGGCAGCTCCACTTCGTTAGCGAGCGTGTCGGGCCAGTCGGCGCCTTGGTCTATCCACGCTTTGATGATGCTGATTTGTTCCGGACGAAGCGGACCAGTGGGGGGCATTTGTAGGCCATACGCATTCCCCGTGATCCGGTGAAACATCAAGCTATTTTCACTGCTGCCGGGCACCACGCCGCGCCGGCCGATGACGACGCTTCTCCGGTCGAGCCGCATTCCACTGGTCTGCTGCGTGGGTCCATGACAGCCCACACAGTTCTGCCGAAAGATCGGCATCACATCCCGGCCGAAGTCGACTTTAGCCGGCGTCTGAGCTGATAACAGTCCCGTAAATGCCAATGAACAGAGCAACGGCTGCGTAAATGCGGATCCCCACATGCACCCCTCCTAAAAAGCAGAACACGTTACACAGAATCCCCGTTTTGGATCCATTGGTCAAGGTATTATACATTCAATCGCGCTCCCCTGTAGCAGATGAAAGTACCGCAAGTACTACTGGTCTGAGCCGCGCCATGGGACGCGCACGCCTATGATAGCGCGCTGCCGATTTGATCGAGCCATCGCGTTCGGGCCAACCGTTCTCCGATGTCCTTACGGCTTCCCCAGCGAGCACAACGGATCGCCCAGCACCACGCCCATCCAGCTCAAATACGGCAAGCCCATATAAAAACTCTCCGCGAGATTGCGTCCGTCGAAATAGGCCGGCAGCACATATTCCGGACGCGCGCAGGCCATCAGATACGGTTCATACACGTTGCCGGATGCGCCCGACGCGCCTTCATGGATGAGATCCGCCGAGAGACTCTGCTCCGTTCCGGCGAAGTTTTTTCCGCTGCTGATATTCCAATCCTCCGGCGGCCTTTTGAACGTGCGCGCATTAGTGGATACGAAATCGGTCGCGATCGCTCCCGGCAGCCATTGATAGTGCAGCCACCGTTGCTTGCGGCTGACCGCGTTCGACCCCCACGAGGCGTATGCAATCACGTCTTTCTCGCCATACAGCGTGTTGGGCGTTACGTTGAGGACCACGCGGGTTGGCGGCAGCAATAGCGCAGCCGTCCGCAGCCAGCCGTTACCCTCGCCGCTTTTATCGGTGGCGACATCGATAACGAACTTGCCGCGATTCTTAGCCGTCAGCCCGCGATCGATCATCGCCTTCACATCGGTCCAGTCATACGCGGCCAGTCGTGTCACCAGGTAAATCGGAAATTGTGCGTGCCGGAAGGGCTGGTCGCGCATAGCAAAAAATGGATTGTTCACTGTGCCGGCGCGCTCGAACTTTTTACCTTGAAGCTTGGAGTAGAGCAGGGCCAGCTCCGAATCCACCGAGCCGCGGTCCGCCGTCACCCCCGACGATCCATCGATCTTCAGGGGCACGCCCAGCGTGGTCACGATGTACAGAATTTTTTCTCCCAGAGCCGCCTTCTTCAGGCAATCGGCTATAGGAGTTTCAATTTCGCGCTCGTAGACCTGCCACTCAACCTCCTCGTTGGAGGTGGTGGAGAGCCAGCAGACATTCGACGCCGGAACGGAACGCCGCGAGCGGTAATAGTCGACAATCTGGCGCGAGACCGCATCCTTGGAATTGCCCACCAGCAAAACCCGCTCGCCGGTCTGGGCGAAAAGAGGAAGCAGGAACGCGAACAGCGGCAGGAACCGGATCACTACTGTCGATAATATCAGCCCGCCGCCGCGGGGTTTGCGGTGCGGCGTATCCGTCCGTGCCGGACGGCTGCGTATCTGCGACGATTCCACTCGATCGGCCGCACCACCCCGGGACCTTTGATACAATGATTACCGCACCATCCTGGCCCGGGGAAATTCATTATTTCTATCCTGCCGATTCAAAATTTCACTGGCTGTGGCGTTCTATGGATTTCGATCAGCTTCACACGTTTCTCGAAATCGTCCGGCTGAAGAGTTTTTCCAAGGCGGCGCAGACGTGTTTTCGCACTCAGCCCGCTATCAGCGCCCAAGTGCGTCAGATCGAGCAGGAGCTTCGCGCCGATCTGTTCGAGCGCTTCGGCAGCCGTATTTCTCTCACAACCGCGGGCAAGATCTTCGCCGAATACGCTTCGCAAATGCTGGATCTCCGGCGTCAGGCGCAGGACGCGATCGCCGAACTCGAAAACAATCCGCGCGGCGAATTGGTGATCGCCGCCAACGAGGCTACCTGCATTTACCTGTTGCCGCAAGTGTTTTCGGAATACCGCCGCCTTTTCCCCGCCGTGCAGCTCGACGTGGACCGCTCCTACGGATCGCGCGTAGTGGAAGCCGTGATGGACAATTCGGCCGATTTCGGCCTCACGCAATTGCCCGTGGACGAGAAGCGGCTTCAGGTGGTGAATGTCCATCGCGATGAAGTCCGCCTGATCGTGCCCGCCAGCCATCCGCTGGCCGCCCGCAAAACCGTTTCGCCCCCGGATCTGCCGGAATATTTTCTCTTGCTGCCTAAGCAGGGCAAGACGCGCGCGCGCCTCGATCAATGGCTGGAGACGGTGGAGGATGAAGTGCGCATCTCCATGGAGCTCGATTCCACGGAGATGATGAAGCGCTTTGTGATGGCCGGCCTGGGGTTGAGCTTCCTGGCCGTTTCCAGCTGCCAGGAAGAGATTGCCGCTGGAAAGCTGCGCGCCATTCCCCTCGCGCCCGAGCCGATGGCGCGCCGGCTGGGCCTGATCTACCGCAAGGATAAAGCGCTCTCGAAAGCGGCGCTAGGTTTTATCCAGGTTGTCATCGATAATGTGGGAGACGATTCGGTTGCAACCGGAAAGTCGAAGGTGCTTGCCCGTTGACCTGCGCACGCTGCAAGAAGAAGATCGCGCAAGAGGCCGCCCGCTGCCCCCACTGCGGCGAGGCGAACCGCAAGAGCTCGGGCTTGTTTCAAACCTCGGTGGTGCTGATTTCCGCGGGCCGCAGCGACTGGGTCTATCGCACTGTGGAGGAGGTTCCCGCGAATCTGCGCAACAAGCTATTGCGCTCCACCAACGGGGCCAACTCCGCGACCATCCTGATTGCCGATCGCCGCGGCCGCAGGGAAGTAGCGAAGGCGATGCGCGCCGCGCCGGGTCCGGCCCGGCGGCGATTGATACGGTCCGCGTTCGGATCGAGCGCGGCGTCGGCGGCGCGCTGGCTCACGCCCGGCCGCAAGCGCGCGGTATTAGCGATATTGACGCTGCTGGTGCTGATGATAGTCGCGCTGGTGTTTAGCGTGCGGCCTTTGGCGGGCGGCTTTTAGAGCGGCCGCTCCACCTCAACCGTGTGCTTTCCGCACGCCGCGTAATCCCACGCTTCCGCAGATATTTTCGGGAATCCGTGAAGCCGTGCCCTTGGATCCAATACGCGTGGCACGGCATTACCTCGCCACGGCGGTGATTAGCCGCGTTGGCGGGGTCGAGGCGTGACCTCGATATCGAGCCGAGTCAGGAGCCCTAATACTGCAGGTGGCTGACCAACACACGGGCCAGCCGTGCTAATATATCCGCAACGGATGTATTCCCCGAATCCACTTACCCCGGCCGTATTCCATATCCTGCTGGCCATTGCTGACAGAGAGAGACACGGCTACGGAATTATGCAGGAGGTATCCGCGAGAACCAATGGAAAGGTCGTTCTGGGACCGGGTACGCTCTACGGAACGATCAATCGCATGTTGGAAGCAGGGTTGATTAAGGAGTCAGGAGAGCGGAGCGATCCTGCACTGAATCACGAAAGGCGTCGATATTACCAAATCACGCGCAAAGGTTGGCGTACCGCTGTTACGGAGGCAGAGCGCCTTCAGGAACTGCTGCGTGGGGCGCGCGCTAAGCACCTGTTGCAGCGGCCCCGGGCCGTTTGAGAGGGATCTATGAACTTTTCTGAGAAAATCTATCATATTCTACTCCGAGTGTATCCGCGCGATTATCGGCGTCGTTACGCGGAGCCTATGGAGCAATTGTTCCGAGACCGCCTCCGGCACGTGCACTCATTGCCTGATTTGGTAGCGCTATGGGGAAGAACGTCGGCGGACTGGGCAGTTTCAGTGCTGGCGCGCTATTGGGAACGGGTCAGGCCGCACACGCGGTGCGGCTCGGTGGCGGATCCCGCGCGGCGATGCATTTTCTTTGCACGTTCTGAAGCGAGTTCGTTTTCGCAACGCGAGATCACGGTAGAGCATTTTTTACTCGGTGTTTTGCGAGAAGAACCCTCGCTTGTCCCGCGGGTGGCGCTGCAACCCACGGTGCGCGCCATCGAGGCGAGCGAACCTGCGGGTCGGCGGCTACCACCGATGGAAGACTTGCGGCTCAGCGTGGAGGCCATCCGAGTGATCGCAGCCGCGACAGAGATCGCTCAAACCGCTGGGCGTGGCGTCACACCCGCAGATCTGGCGAGAGGAATCCTGCGCGAGCCGAACACTTTGGCAGCACGTTTGTTGCGTGAACACATTTCCGATCGCGCGTGAAGGCCCAGGATTTGCGTGATCGCTTCAGAGATGGGCGCTGTACTTTCAGGATCACGGGGGTCACCCCTTCGCCACTCCATGGACTTAGCCGGCCAGACTAGTCGAGTTGGCGTACGGTTGCCGAAAAGTCACCTCAAGCCGCAAGCGGCCTCCGCCGTAACAACAGCACCAGCAGCGCCGATGAGAGTGACGCGGCGGCGATAAACCACATGCCGCCCGTAAACGCGCCGGTACGCGAGCTGACCCATCCAATGAGATACGGGCCCGCGAATCCGCCCAGATTCCCAAAGGAGTTAATCAACCCGATGCTGGCCGCGGCCGCCGCGGAACCGAGAAAGCTGCTGGGGATCGCCCAGATAGCGGGATTCGACGCGACATTGCCGGCGTAAGCCAGGGTAAGCAGAACCAGGGCGGCGGTCACATTGACGGTGGCGATGGCTAAACATGCCAGCGCCGCTGCCGCGATCAGGCGCGGTACGGACGCATGCCATCGCCGCTCGTCCATACGGTCGGAACTCCAACCGTTGAACAGCATGGCGGGTATGCCAATCAGCGCGGGAATTCCGGTGAGCAGCGACGATTCCACGGCGGACATATGGCCCAGACGCTGAATCATCTTCGGCATCCACAAGCTCAGACCGTACGTTCCGCACGTTCCCCCGAAATAAGCCAACGCCAGCAGCAGAACATCGCGATGCAGTATCCCTTCCCATAGAGAAATGCGCCGCCCGGCGGTTTTGCGCGCATGTTCGCGATCCAGTTCTCCCGCCAGCCATTCCCGCTCCGCCGTTGCGAGCCATGCCGCGTCGCGTGGACGGTCGTTGAGATAAACAAAGCTAATGAAGGCGGCGATTACCGCGGGCGCGCCTTCGAGTATCAGCAGCCATCGCCATCCGGCCAGCCCCAGCCAATGGACTTTCATCAGCCCGGCCGAAAGTGGCGCCGCAATCACTTGCGAAACCGGGATAGCCGCCATGAACATCGCAATGGCCTTGGCGCGATCCTGCGCGCGGAACCAGTGACTCAGGTAGCCAATCACGCCTGGGAAGAATCCAGCTTCGGTAACGCCCAGCAGCAGGCGCATCGCGTAGAACTCCGGAGCGCTATGGATGAATCCGGTAGCGGAGGCTACAAATCCCCACACCAGCATGGTGAGCGCGATGGCTTTCCGCGCGCTCCATTTTTCGATCAGCACCGCGCCGGGAATACCCAGCAGACCATAACCTACGAAGAAGACGCCCGATCCAAATCCGAAAACGGCGTCGGAAAAGTGCAGCTCGGCGGTCATTTGCAGTCCCGCGAAGCCGATGTTAATCCGGTCTATATAGGCAATGATGTAGAGAATGAAAAGGAATGGCATGAGCCGGCGCATGATGCGCCGGCGGGTGCGTTCGGGAAGATCCTCGGGAACTGCCGCTGGTATCGCGATGCGGTCAGGATATCACGCGCATCGCGATACCGGCGGTGAACGGCCGTCAGGCCGATACTGGCCGGTGGGATGCCGCCATTTGAATTAACGCGAACATGGCGCCCTGCGGGTCGGAAATTACCGAAAAGCGGCCGGTGTTAGGAATGTCCGTTGGCGGCACGCAAACTTTGCCGCCGATTTCCGCGGCATGTTTGGCGCGCTCGTCGCAATCCGCAACCGTCACATAGATCATCCAGTGCGGTGGAACGCCTTGCCACTGATCGCCGCGCATGGGCAGCATACCGCCCATGCTCGATCCGTCATTGACCCATTCCACATACTCGGCCGCTCGCGCCGCTTTCGGGCTTCGTTTTCCATCCCAGCAAGCCGCTATAGAATGCGATCGCGGCGGCGGGATCGGTGGTATGCAATTCGGGCCAGACAATCCTGCCCAATGGGCCGCCGTGGGTTGCGCCGATGTGGTTTTTGGCTTGCCACAGCGAAAAATGCGCGCCCTGCGGATCTTGCGCGACCACCATGCTGCCGGGATCGCCGACTTCCATCGGGCCCATCGCAATTTTGCCGCCCAGCCGCTCGACTTGCCGCGATGACGATTGTACATCGCGTACTGAAAAGTAAACCGCCCAATGCGTCGGGATGCCCGGAGGCGCCTGATACACCGCGCCGGCATCGTTGCCGCCGGATTGAAATATGGTGTAGACGCCATTGGGCATCGGATGGTCCACGCTGGACCAGCCGAACATGTCTCCGTAGAAGCGCTTGGCGGCTGCGGCATCGCTGGCCGCCAGCGCGGCCCAGCAGAAAGAGCCCGGCGCATAAGTTTCGATTTTAGCCATTAGAGAGTCTCCTTATCCGAATGATTATAGCTTGGGGGCAGGCGACCAGACCCACAGAATCGTCAGTGTTTCGGTCTATTCGGAATATTGCCTATAAAGTAATTGAGGATTGCGGCGGTGATGGGCGCGGCGAGGGGATATTCCTTCGCCGCCAATGCAGCGCCGATCGAGACTCCGGTCTTCACAAGGTCTTTGAGATCGGCAGGCAAGCACTCCGTACAATCGTCTGAAATGTCGACGAGCGCCGCGCTCTGGCGCAGGATTTCCACATTCGTCGGGTCGATCAGGTGCGCCTTACTGAAACAGTTTTTCGCGTTATCGATGTGATTTTCAAATAACTGCGCCATTCCCAGATTGAAATATGCGGCTGCCTGATGTATCGGGGCGGGAGGATTCCCTTTCCAGGACGGCAGGAATATTCGGCCTGAGCCGGTCGGGGCGTTGCTACAGTCAGGCTTGATTTCTCGGTCGAATATGTACCTGGCCTCGTCCTCCGCCGTATTGAGATACTGCATGAAGTCAAGGCCGTAAAGACGACTAAGACGCGCCTGGTCGAGAGCGATGCTGCTGGCCAGCACGGCAGCTGTGGGATAACTGTTCTCGGGCGTGGGAGTGCCCGTATCGGGCGTGAGATTCCCCGACGGGTCAACGCCGGTTATGAGACCCTCGCGGGGTAGAGGCGTCGAGAGATCGCCCAACGCCTTCTGATAGGCGGCAAGCGCGCCGCCGATGTTGCGGGACTGCTCCAGCTTCTTACCGGATTCGTACTGCATCCGGGCTTTTCCGTAAAGCTCCTGAGCCGCCCTGGTGACGTTGTCAGCCGGGGTCCCAAGCTGAAAGGCTGCCAATGCTCCGATTGCTGCAATAGCCAACATAGGGCTATCCTATCACTGTCCCCTCGAATAGCCGCTTCGGCGAGACCGGACTTGCCGCCGTCCTGTATCTTCACTACCGGCCCGATCGACTGAAGTAAGCTGCGTGGTCACTACACGCCTCACCGCTTTACCTTAATCTTTCCCCAGTAAACCGCGCAGTCATTGATGTCAGTCTTATGTTCGTAGAGCACGGATAATTTCATCTCATCGGCCACGTCTTCATCGCAAGTGGCGGCGGCCGCGAATGCCCCTTCGGCTGCCATTTGGTTAAGCCGATCCTGACTAATAATATGAAGCTGAGCCATCAGGGCCGCAGGCAGCTTCAACTTATGCGAGTAACTGAACTCGAGACCTGTCGGCGGAATGCGGCGGGTCAAAAAGTAAACTTCTTCATCGGCGAAGATAGGTGCATTCCGGGGGACCACCTGATCGATCTTTTTCGCCATCCGCTCGTGGTCCGACCAGGTGCGAACATCGCTACTCCGCTGGTAGAGCGATTTTCCCAGTCCGAGCGCCGAAAGAAGGGCCAGAATCGCTACCGGCCAAAATGGTCGGCCCGGTTGGTAGAGCTTTACTCCCACGAAATACAGTCCCACTGAACCCAGTATCGCCACGAACGGAACCATCAGCAGGAAGTAGCGTGCAAATGTAGGATGCGCGGTACACATCTCCACCCCGATACCCGCGGTGAGCCATGCGCACAGATAAAATTCCTTGCGCAGACGCTGCTCCCACTGGCTGCGGAAGCGGATGAAAAGCACTCCCGCGATCCCTAGCAACAGCAGCAATAACGCCTGGCCGCTATCGATCCATGACGTGATCACATCGAGATCGTGTTGCGTCGTGTGCTCCCAATACAGCTTGCGGAAAAAGAGGTGATATTCAAACAGATTGAACATCACCACGCGCGCCGATTGTTTGAGCAGCCAAACCACCGGCAGGAACGGGATCGCGAAGCCCACAAAATATCCCGCCGCCTTTAGCCAGCGGCTGCCCGCGCGATTATAAATGAACAGCCATAATAGGAAGACGGGCGCGGCCGTTGCCGTAAGCAGCGATGATGCCGCCGCCGCGCCGGCGCACAACCCGATGCCCAGCGCCGGGCCGATCGCCGCGCGCCCGGCGGAGACGATCGTCAACCGGAATGCCGCCACTAGCAGGAACAAGCAGATAGCATACGCTTGCGCCAGCGGACCGTACTCGAACACCATCGGGTTGAGCGCGATCAGCAATATCGCGGCCAGCGCCGCGCCAATGCGCCAATTCCGCGCCTCCGGCAATCGCACATAAACGAATTGCGCCGCCAGCACCACGGCGGCCATCACCAGCGCCGTCGAGACTGCGTGCGGCACGCGCCACGTCTGTCCGAAAACGCGCATCCATGCGGCGTTCCAATACGCGTTGAGCGGTGTTTGCGGAAAGCAGAAATCGATGTATGGCCGCTTGCCATCGTCGATCAACTGCGCCGCCAGTAGATGGAAGCCTTCATCGCCGGTAAAGGCCGCGGTCTGCGAGTAGATCAGCAGTCCGGCGCCCAAGACTCCGGCCGCTATGAGCAGCAAGATTGGCAAACTGCATGATAGACTTTCCCACGCGCGAAGTTCAACAATAGCGGAAGAGCGCGATCGTTTAAAGCATGCAGGCTGTGGAACTCAAATTGGGCGGCCCGAGCCAGCCCGACCCGCACGAGGTACTGGAGCGCGGCGACATTCTGCTATTCCGCGAAACGCCGTTCGCGACACCGGCCGATGAGCGCAACTTCATTTTAAGCGTGCGCCTGAACCCGGAGTTTCACAAAAATATCGCGTACAAACCGAATACCGATCGCATTTCCGGGGTCGCCAAACTGGAACCGGATGCGGTAGCGCGGTTGCACAGCGCGCTGCGCAATTACTCGCGCCGCACGGTGGAATTCGCAGCCCAGGCGTTGCCGCGTTACCAATCGCGGTGGCGGCTGGATTACGCCAGCCTGCGCCCGGTGGAAGAGCAGGGCCGGGAGCTACCGCTCAAAAAGCGCAACGATCTGCTGCACACCGATGCCTTTCCCACGCGACCCACCAACGGCGATTTGATTCTGCGTATCTTCACCAACGTGAATCCGTCTAAAGCGCGCGTGTGGATCACATCCGATCCTTTCGACGTCCTCGCGCATCGCTACGCGGCCGATGCCGGCTTGGCTAGAGCTGCGCGGCCCGATCCGCTCTTCGGATTCCGCAACGCGCTGCAGGCCGCAGGCTTGCCTGTGATCGCGCGCTCGCCCTATGACCGCTTCATGCTTGGCTTCCACGACTATTTGAAGCGCAATGCGGCCTTCCAGCGCGATTGCCCGAAATACCGTTTTGAATTCCCGCCCGGCGCCACCTGGATGGTCTTCACCGATATCGTTCCGCATTCGGTGGAATCGGGACAATTCGCCCTGGAACAGACGCTAATCGTCGCGCGCGAATCGCTGGCCGACCCCAATCGCGCGCCCATCGCAATTTTGGAAAAGCTCGCGAGCCGCCCGCTGGCCGCATAGCGCCGCTACATCTTTGGCGCGTAATAGCCAGGCCGTACGCGTACGATCAAGCCTTTTTGCCCCTTCACACGCAGTGTGATGGGATGAAATTGGCCGTCGGTCGCCAGCGGTTCGGGGCGATAGAGAACGATGTACTGATGGCGCAGCTCGTTGGCGATATTTTCAAAGGACTGCTCCAGATCTTCGACCTTGAACGGGAAGTATGCCTGCCCGCCGGTCTCCTTAGCGAAATATTTCAGGACCTTGTCGCCCTCGGTTTCGTCGCGCGTCACATTGGTCGAGATAGCATAGATTGCCACTTCGGCCTTCTGCGCCATCTCGAGCGCCTGATCGCGCGTGTAGTGGCTCAGGTTATCGTCGCCGTCGCTCAGGACGATGATGGCGCGGCGGAATTTGTATTTCGGCTGATCCACCGAGAGCTTATCCCGGCAGGCGTAGAAGATGGCGTCGTAAAGCGCCGTACCGCCGCCGGGGCGCAGATCGTGAATGGCGTTCACGGCCTTGGCGGGGTCGTCCACCAAGTCTGAAACCAGCTCCGCTTCGTTGCTGAAGCCCACCACCATGGCCTTATCGCGGCGGCCGTTCATTACGCTGTGGATGAACTCGGTGGCGGCCTGCTGCTCGAACTTGAAGCGGTCGCGGACGCTATTGCTGGTGTCGATCAGCATTCCCAGACGCAGCGGCAGATCGGTTTCCGCGGAGAATTCCTGAATAGTCTGCGGCCGCTTATTCTCGATGATTTCGAAATCGTCCTTGGTTAGATCGGTAACGAAGCGGCCTTTCTTATCCATCACGGTGAAGAGCATATTGACGCGCGTGACCTCCACGGTGATGCGGGTGGGATCGTCGCTTTGCATCACGGGGGTCTGCTGCGGCGGCGCCCATCGCGGCGCCTAACACGCCAAACGCCGCCAGAGAAGCCCAAAATTGCATATTGTTCGATTATAGCTTGGGAGCAAGCGCCGCCATCCATTGCTCCAACTCCGGCGGCAAGGGCGATGTCACACCCATCTGCTCGCCGCTTGATGGCTTGCGGAACTGGATCGAGTGCGCGTGCAGAAAGTATCGCCCCAGCGGCTCGGCCCCGGGTGATTGCGCCGGCGCGCCATAGAGCGTATCGCCAGCCACGGGATGGCCGATGCTCGCCAGATGCGCGCGAATCTGATGCGTGCGGCCGGTGCCAATCCGAACCTCGAGCAACGTGAAGCGCTCGAACCTCCGCAGCACGCGATATTCCGACCATGCCGCGCGACCCTGCCCCAGCCGCGCCGTCATGCGCGTGCGGTGCGCCGGATCGCGCGCGATGGGCCGCTCGATCCGCCCGCTCTCGCGCGCTACCTGGCCGTGTACCATCGCGAGGTAAATCTTCTCCACCTGGCGGCCGGAAAACTGTGCAGCAAGCTTCTGGTGCGCAGCGTCGTTCTTGGCCGCCAGCAGCACTCCGCTGGTGAATCGGTCGAGCCGATGGACAATGCCCGGCCGCAGCGGCCCGCCAACAGCCGAGAGGGCCGCAAAACGGTGCAGCAGCGCGTTGACCAGCGTTCCTTGATGCACGCCGGCGCCGGCATGCACCACCATGCCGGCGGGCTTATCGATGGCCACCATGTCTTCATCCTCATAGAGAATCGTAAGCGGAATGGCCTCCGGCGAGGCGCGGAGCGGCGGCGCTTCGGCGGGATCCACTTCAATGGAATCTCCGGCGCGAACCGAGTAGGACGCGCGCACGGCGACCCCATTCACCAACACGCGGCCTTTCCCGATCCACTGCTGAATGCGCGAGCGGCTGAATTCGGGCAGTCGCCGATGCAGCACATGGTCCAGGCGCTGGCCTGTATCGGCGGCTTCGGCGGAAATGCGCAAGTCGTATTCTACAAGCATGCCGTGAGCGCTGGCGAAGAGGCGCGCCACGCTTGTTCGGTAGAACGCGGTGAAGCTTACCGCGCCAGCGCAATGGCAAGCAAGATGGCGCGCTGGGTTCCGCGCCATGAATCGTGAGCGTCGAACGTCTCGTCGAGCGAATGCGCGCCCGATCCGCTGCCACCGCCGCCGATGGTGATAGCGGGGATGCCCAGGTTCATGGGCACATTCGAATCCGTGGAACCTTCGCGCAGAGTTTCGCTGATGTTCATGGCCCGTTGAACGGCCAGCGCAGTCTGGACAATGGGGCTATTATCCGGCGTGCGGCCGGCGGGACGCACACCCACCAACTCGGCGGAAACAGTGACCGGTCCGCGGTTGTTCCAGCGCTGGTTCTCTTCTTCGACAGCCTGGCGCACCGCCGCCTTGAATTTGGCATCGAGCGCCTGGAGCGACGCGGGATCGGAAGAGCGCATATCCACCTCCATCCACGCCTCGTACGGAATGGCATTCACCGATGTTCCGCCGCCCACGCGGCCGACATTGAATGTGGTCTTGGGTTCTTTGGGTACTTCAAACGCGTCGATCTTGGCGATGGCGCGTCCCATGGCCTGAATGGGATTGGCCATTCCGAACGCGCCGAAACTGTGTCCACCCGGCCCTTTGAAGGTGACGCGGTAACGATTGCTGCCGACCCCGGTAGTGGTGATGCCAAGGCCAGTGCCGTCCACGGAAATGAATTTATCGATCTGGCCCTTCAGCGTTTCGCCAAAGAGCTGCTTCATGCCGCGCAGATCGCCGAGGCCCTCTTCGCCCACATCGGCGACAAAGGTGATTGTGCCGGGAGTTTCCACGCGCGCCTCGTCGAGAGCGCGGATCACGCCCAGCATCATGGCGAGGCCTCGACAATCGTCGCCGATGCCCGGACCCTTAAGCAGATCGCCTTTGGCGGTGACATGGACATCGGTATCTTCGGGGAAGACAGTATCGAGATGCGCGGCAAAAACGAGATTCGGATGCGCGGCTTTGCCCGGCCTGACGCCGATCACGTTGCCGGCGGCATCGATGCGAACGTCGCGTAGGCCGAGGCTCTCGAAGAGCCGCTTCAATTCCCGCGCGCGCACTTCTTCATGGAACGGCGGCGCGGGAATCTGCGCGATTGCGATCTGTTGTTCGATGACCGAAGGCTCATTGCGTTTGGCCGCATCGAGAGCGGCGCGAACCGATGGCTGATTCATCAGCTCGGCGGGCGTTTGCGCCAGCGCGGCGGCGGAAAGAATGGAGGCCAGACCGATGCGCCTATGGAATCTCATCACTAGATATTTTAAGGGATGCGGCTACCACAGCGTAGACGCGGGATATTTGCGGACGGCCTCATCGCTGGTAATCAGAACCCAGCTTTCCGCGATGGCTTGCGCGATTAACAAACGGTCGAACGGATCCCGGTGGATCGAGGGCAGGCGCTCCAGGGCGTAGATATGCGGAGCGCGCACCGGAGCAACAGTGGCATCGAGGCTCTTAATTCCAGCTTCGAGCCACAGCGCCGGTTGTGGAATGGGGAGTTGCCCTTTCTGCGACTTGATCATAACCTCCCACAGCGAAACGGCGCTGATCACAATCGAATTCTTGCCGCTTTCCAACAGTCTTCGGGCTTTTGAGCTCAACGATTGTGGCGACGATACGGCCCACAGGAATGGGGCCGTATCGAGGAGGTAGGTTACCACGCCTTACCGGTGAGGAACTGCTCGGCCTGTTCATCGGTCATGGGCGCGTCCCAGCCTTCGGGGAGTTGGACGCTGCCGGCCAGCGCGCCTAACGTCCGATGGCCGGAGGCGCGATGGCGCACGAGATCGGCAACGGGTTTGCCGTTGCGCATAATGACGACTTCCTCGCCTTGCTCGACCATGGCGAGCAGGCGCGAGAGGCTCGATTTGGCTTGATGAACGTTTAAAACCGGCATGAACATATCTTAGCCCATTCGCTTAGCTAATACAAGGGCACAATCGGCTATTTGGGCGATCTCGGCCTACCGCTATAATGATCCCATGTTCTTCCGCCGCAAGCGCCCGAAAACGTTCACGTTCGCCGATCGCCTGGATAGCCTTCGTCAAGCCGGCTTCACGGTCACGCAGCTTGCCGGAGCATACCGCATTACGCGCGGCGCGTGCGCGGTAGATATTAGGGAAAATAACGCCGCCGTGGATATCAGCGGACGCGCCGGTATCCTGATCGGCTCTGAAATCGGCGTGCTGGTGGATGGCGGATATCAGAAATGGTTCCAGACGCCTGGCGGCAAGAAGAAGCCCGCGCTTGCCGGCGATCTCAAAGACCTGCACGAATTCGAGGAAGATTTAAAACAGGCGCTGGACCAGAAAAGTCTGTATAACGAGTCGCTGGGCACGGTCTCCACGCTGTATATTTACGACCGCGTACAGGACCGCGATCGCGGCGTTCCCAAGCGCGCCTGGGAACGGTAGTTTAAGCGGCCACTCCGGACGCGGCTGCGATCACTGTTTCTTGACGGCGGCGGTGGTTTGCTTTCGCAATCGATCGAAATATTGCTGCACGTAGGGCTGTAGCGCCACGGGAATTTCATCGCGATTAATCTCCGCGCCGCCTTGCGCATGCTCAGCGCCGCGCTGCACGTAGGCCGTGTGCAGTTGCTGGCTGGTGGATTGCACTTCTACCGTGGCTTCTCCGGTAACCGTTGCGGAGCGCTTGCCGATCAACTCGCTGATCTTGCCCATGGCCGCCAATTGCTCGGCTTGGCGGATATCTTTGCTGCCATCCTCGCTGCCAATGCCGCTGCCGGGCTGCTTGGTCGCCTGTTGCGATTTATCCTGCCCCGACCCCTTGCCTTGCGAATCCTGCCCACTCTTCTGATCTTCGCCGTTCTGACCCTGCTGGGCTTCGTCTTGCTGGGAGCCGCTTTGCTGCCCATCTTTGGATTGCTGCTTGCCGTTCTGCTGGCCGGATCCCTGCTTGGAATTCTGATTGGCGGCCTGCTGCGGAGGCGTGGAGCTATTCTGCTGGGGTTTGACCTTGGAGAGCAGATTCTGGGCGAAATCCTTGATCTTGCTCATCAGGCTGCCGCTCTCGCTGGCGTTATTGGAGTTCTCTTTGCCCTCGGATTGCTTATTGCGGTCGCCCTTATTTTCGCCTTCGGAACTGGAAGCGGACTGACCGCTGTCCTGCTGGTCGCGGTCGTCACCTTGTTGACTCTGCGCCTGACCGTCCTGATCCTGAGGCTCGCCGGACTTCTTGCCATCGTCCTTGGCTGCGCCGTTTTTCTCCGCGTTTTGAGCGTCGCCTTGCGGCGAGGAGTCTTCCTTGCCGTCCTGCCGGTTTGGAGCCTTCTGCTCCGGATCGGAAGCGGCGGCATCCGCGTTGTCGTCCGGATTAGTCGGCGGAGGGGGAGCATGCCGGATATTTTCCGCAGTCTCCTTGCGGTCACCTGGTGAAAACCGGTCCTGAATCATGCGCGCCATGGGGGCGCGCAAGTCGAGCCGCTTGGTCAAGCCGTAGCGCAGCGCGAAGAGGCTCGACGCCACCAGAGTCAACGCCGCGACTAAGTAGGCGGAGCGGGGCATCCGATAGGGAATGGCGCGTCGTAAATCCACGGAAGCGGCCGTCCCTTCGGCGCGCTCCCGTTGAGAGCTAACCACCTCCAGTGGTGTGGACCGGCCGCGGGAGCGCTCCGAAAAATATACGGCGGTGGATAGGGTATCGGCCAAATCCAGTCTGCGATCGACGATCTGGGCGGTCCGGTATGCTGATGGACGGCGCCGGAATGCGCGGTAGATTCCAGCGGCTGCGGCGGCCAGGGGAATCAGAGCGGCCCAATACCAATTGAGAATCTGAGTGCCGAGCAGCAGTAAGACGATCACGGCCAGCAGCGCCGCCGAGAACGCATTAGCCCCTTGAGACAGCAATTCCAGGCCTAAAAAACGCCGCCTGGCCCGGCGGATCAGTTCATGCACCGAAAATCCTTGTGCGATTGCATTCTATTAACCGATTACACGCTTACGGTTCCGATCTAGTCTTTCCAATACTAGCATTTCGCATAAAAACCGGCATCGTACTGGTATTTTCCGTTGCAAACGGCGCTCCCCGCAGCGCCGCCGCCGCCTTACAATAGAAGTAAGCCAGCCGAGAAAAGGACGCCACTTGAACCAGCCGGTAAAGGTATTGATTGTAGACGACGAAGCCAGCCAGCGAAGCGGGCTGGCTGCCATGGTATCCGCCTGGGGAATGAGCCCCCAGATGGCCGCCGACGGCGAGGACGCTTTGGTGCAACTCGCCGATTTCCCCGCCGACGTGATCATCACCGATCTCAATATGCCGGGGCTTGACGGCTTCGGCTTTTTGCAGCGCCTGCGCGATTCCGGAGATATGCCGCCGACCATCGTGCTAACGGCGTTCGGGAACATCGAAACCGCGGTGAAGACGGTGCATGAGTTAGGGGCTTACTGGTTTCTGGAGAAGCCTATCCAGCCGGCCACTCTCGAAGTGTTGCTACGGCGCGCCGGCAGTCACGCCGGCTTGCGCGCGCAGAATCGCAATCTGGAGCGGCAACTGGTCTACAAGGGCGCGTTGGGCGAGATGGTGGGCCGATCGCCGGAGATGCAGGAGATTTTCGCTCTGTTGCAGCAGGCGGGTCCCAGCAAGGCGTGCGTGCTGATTACGGGCGAGAGCGGCACCGGCAAGGAGCTGGTGGCGCGCACGTTGCACGCGCTTAGTCCGCGGCGGCAGGGTCCATTTTTCGCCATTAACTGCGCGGCGCTGCCGGAGTCGTTAATTGAAAGCGAGCTTTTCGGGCATGAAAAGGGTTCGTTCACCGGCGCCTCGGAACGCCGCGCCGGCTGTTTCGAGGTGGCGCAGCATGGGACGCTGCTGCTGGACGAAATCGGCGAGATGCCCATGACGACGCAAGCCAAGCTGCTACGAATTCTGGAGGATTCGAAGGTTCGCCGGCTGGGCGGCAAGACGGAATTCGAGGTGGACGTGCGCGTGATCGCGGCCACAAACAAGGTTCCGGACGAAGCGGTGCGCGGCGGCCATTTGCGCGAGGACCTGTACTACCGGTTGAACGTTTTCCATATCCATTTGCCGCCCCTGCGCGAGCGCAAAGAGGACATGCAGCCGATCGCCGAAGCGCTGATTGGCGATTTGAACCGCAAACACGAATGCCGCGTGGTCGAGATCTCTCCGGGCGTAATGGACGCGCTGCTGCGGCACAACTGGCCGGGCAATGTACGCGAATTGCGGAACGTTCTGGAACGAGCGGTAATTCTGGCCGGAGAGGGGTCGATCGAGATGAAGCACCTGCCCGCATTTCTGCAAGCGCACCCGGTGGCCCTAGCGACCGCCGCGCCCGCCGGCGGGCCGTCTGGAGGTAGCGTTCCGGGCAACGGGACGGCCGGGAATGGCACACCTGCGGCAGGGGCGGCGGCTCCGGCCGACGAAGACGATGCGATCCGGTTCAGCGTGGGAACCACTGTGGAAGAGGCTGAGAAAGGACTGATTCTGCGAACTCTCGAGCATACGCGCAATAACAAAACGCGCGCCGCGGAGATTTTGGGAATCAGCTTGAAAACTCTTCACAATAAGCTGAAAGAGTACGGCGCAAAGGAGTTCGGCGCAGGCGTGTGAGTCCTCCGGCAGATTGGGCCGGGCCAGAAGGCCGATAAGCCTGGTGGTGTGCGGAAACTCTCTCACCGGCTTCTGAGCGCCTGTACGCAAACGCCGCGGACCTGCGCTTCACAGGCAGCACAGCAGGCGAAAATCGGAATGAGACGGCGCGAGCGCCGAAGCCTACGATTTCAAAGCCGTCGCGGATTACGACACCGGACCCATTGCCGAGGTTTCATCGCAAGAGGCCATCGATGCTATGGAAGTAGCCCGCAACTTTGTCGCTACCCGTCCGCCGTGTGCTGACACCGCCGCCGCACTGACATTCCACAATTGGATCCAATCTGCGAAGTCGCAAAAGTTATAAACCCTTTAATCATGCGGTTTTCAACATTGCGGCTTCCCTTCCCCTATGCTAAAAACAGTCGCTATGAACGACATGCCACCCGAGCCGGAAACCTTTGCAAACCTGTATCGCCGCGCTTTTGCGGAATACGGCACGCAGGCGCTTTGGAACAAACGCATGCTTGAAGAACCGGGGCCGGACGACGCGCTTGTTATTGCGCGGGCGCTGCGCATCGAAGGCGACCTCGAAGCGCGGAAGCTGGCGGAGCAGATCGAGAAGGCATGCCGTGCCGCTCTCTAAAATCCAGACCGATATTCTCCGGCTTTTGGCCGCCCATCGCGACCCGGAAAGCTATGTTGCCGGAGCGAGCGCGTTGAACCGTAACGCGCCGCGCTATTCCGGCGACATTGATGTGTTCCACAGCCGCGAGGAACGCGCTGCATCAGCCGCCGCCGCCGATGCCCAAACCCTTGAAGCGGCACGATACGCCGTCAAATGGGTGCGGCGCGAACCGGCAGTCTATACCGCCGAAGTTACCGGGCCGAGCGGCGCGACCCATCTTGAATGGGTTGTCGATAGCGAGTTTCGTTTTTTCCCTGTTATGCGGGACGATACTTTCGGTTATGTGCTGCATCCGGTTGACCTCGCAACGAACAAAGTGATGGCCGCTGCTGGACGCCGCGAACTGCGCGACATCGTTGATGTGGTGACGGTTCATGAAACTATCCTTCCCTTGGGCGCTGTAATGTGGGCAGCCGTCGAAAAATCACCGGGATACACGCCCGAAGGACTGATTGGCGAAATCCGGCGGAACTCTAACTATCCCGCCGCCGAATGGCGGGCGCTCGCTAGCGCCGAACCCATTGAGCCAAATATTGTGATGCCTAAACTGCGAGCCGCGCTCAACGCCGCAGAAGCGTTCGTATCACATATGCCCACAGAGAAAATAGGCTTGCTTTTCTTGCAGGCCGGTAAAGTCGTGCAGCCCGATCCCGACCGTTTAGACAGCTATCAAACGCATGCCGGACAGCCGCGCGGCCAATGGCCCACCAGCGCCGACATCACCGCCGCTATGCTGGAGCGTTACAACAAGAAGCCCAACAGCAACGAGCCCAAGCCCTAACGTGTCAAATACGGTCGAATTTGAGAATTTCAGCCTCTTCCCTGTCAAAGGGTGACGCCGCCGCAGAACCGTGGTAAAACGCTACGATGACAGGGGGTAATTAGATGGCAAGTATCGACTGGGTCCCAATGCCCTGCCGTGGAGAGCATCCCCTGGAAGGTTAGCGGCGCATGGGTGTTTAAGGATACGCGCCTGCCCGTTGCCACAGTCATCCAGAACCTTGAGGATTTGAGCGTTGACGAAGTGATGGAACAATTCGACGTGACGCGGGAACAGATTAATGCTGTCCTCGACTTCGTAGCCCAGAGCTTAAAAACATCCGTATCAGAGCGGCAACCCGTACCCGTTGATGCTCATCCTGTTTGATCACGGAACACCGCGCGGGCTCATCCGGGTGCTTTCCGAGCACACCGTCATGACGGCCCAATCCAAAGGGTGGGACAGATTGACCAAGGGCGCTTTGCTGAACGCGGCGGAAGAAGCCGGGATTGATCTTCTACTTTCAACCGATCAAGGCATTCGCTACCAGCAGAATCTTGCGGGCCGCAAAATCGCCCTTGTCGTTTTGACTGGCGCGGTCAAATGGTCCCGCGTCCGATTACACATGGACCACATAACTGCTGCGATCACCGTCGCCGGACCCGGCACGTATGCCGAGGCAGAAATTCCCTTCAAGTGAAGCTAAGTTTCGGGACGGAACACTTCTACCGGTATTTGTTTACAGGCCGTTAATTTTAAGGATGCGGTCGATTTGCGCGAACAGGCGGTGAAGAAGCAGAAGTTGCCGCCCCTGATCCTCTCGGACAAGCCCTGTAACGGCCCGAGCCACGGCGCCATAGCATTCTCAGCGGCCTCTTTGATCGTCGCCAACCCAATCGAACAACATCATAGGTCAGCTCGCCTTCTGTACCTCGATCCCTCGCGCCGAAATCTCGCCCAGCAACACCGCCACTGCGGCGGAAATCTCACCCTCTCCAGGCACGATCACGGCCCAGGTCAGGTTCTCGCGAAACTCGCGCGAGCTAATACGCCATGCTTCGAGAGCCGGCGGAGTGGTTCCTCCGATTCGAATAATCGACCAGTGTCTCGCCAGCGCGAGAGCAGTCTCGCGGTTCGGCTGTGGACCCCGCACGATGAAATGATTGCTGCCATGAACCAGGATGCCGAGCACGCGCGCCCTCGATCTATTTGCGTTCGTGCGGCGCTTTGTCCCCGCGGCTGGACTCTCGGGCGGCCTCGATCTGCTCGTGCGTCCGCACGTCCGGCGCGGAGAGCTTGATCGCTTCCTTTTTACGCGCAACCTGGCGTTTGTGGCGCTTCGCTAATCGCTTATCCATACTAATGACTATACCCGGCAGGCTGCTGCTGCGTCATGCAATGCAAAGCGCCCAGGCCCCAAATCAGCTCAGTGCAATTGATCCCGGTGACTTCACGCTCCGGAAAGCATTTCGCCAGCGCGGTCAGCGCTAGGCGGTCCGCCGGATCGTTAAACGTCGGCACGAGCACCAGCCCATTGGCAATATAAAAATTCGCGTAGCTCGCCGGCAGACGCCGCCCCGCAAACGCCAGCGGCCGCGGCATCGGCAGCTTTGTCACTCGCAAGCCCGCCTCTCTCAGGCGCGCATAGTTCTCCCGCAGCGGTTCGTAGTTGGCGTCGGAGCGATCTTCTTCCGACGCCACCACCACCAAATCCGGCGTCACGAAGCGCGCTACGTCGTCTACATGGCCGTGGGTGTCGTCGCCCGCGATTCCGCCGCCCAGCCATATGACGCGATCCGCGCCCAGGTAATCGCGCAAATTACGCTCGATAGCGCCGCGATCTAGTCCCGGATTGCGCGCCTGTACCGGGCTCAACAGACACTCTTCGGTAGTAAGCAGCAGGCCCGCGCCGTTGACGTCGATGCTGCCGCCTTCCAGCACCATCGCGGGCGCCCAACTCTCGATGCCTAGTCGCTTGGCAATGAACTCAGGCACGGCGGCGTCCCGTTGCCAATCGTCGTACTTGGCCCAGGCGTTGAAGCGCCACGCCGTCGCGGCCACCTCGCGGCGGTTCTTGATGAATAATGAACCATAGTCGCGGGTCCACGCGCGATTGGTGGCGCATTGGAAGAACTCTACCGCTTCCAACTGCGCGCCTGCCTGACGCAGAATCCGCCGCGCCTTTTGCTCGAGCGTTGCGTCCTGCACTAAAACTCGCACCTTCTCCACGCAGCTCAACTTGCGGACGATCTCGGCATAGACCCACGGAATCGGCGCGAAACGGCCCGGCCAATCCGCGCGGTTGTGGGGCCAGGCGATCCAGGTGGCCTCGTGCGGCTCCCATTCCGCGGGCATTCGGAAGCCGCGGCTGCGCGGAGTCGGCCTGTTCAAACGATCGGCCTCAATCCGTCACCCGGTTCAAAATGGACCCATAGGCGTCGATGCGGCGGTCGCGCAGGAACGGCCAATTGCGCCGTACGTCTTCGATACGCCGCGGGTCGCACTCTACGATCAGCGTCTCTTCAGACGCGTGATCGCCCTCGGCCACCACCACGCCAAACGGATCGGCCACGAACGAGCCTCCCCAGAATTCGAGCCCATGCTCCGGCGGCCCTTCATAGCCCACGCGATTCACCGCCGCCACATAGACGCCGTTGGCGATGGCGTGCGCGCGTTGAATCGTGCGCCATGCATCGTGTTGCGCTTCACCGTGCTCGGCCTTCTCCGCCGGATGCCAGCCGATGGCCGTTGGATAGATCAATACCTGCGCGCCGCCCAGGGCCGCCAGCCGCGCGGCTTCGGGATACCACTGGTCCCAGCACACCAGCGGCGCAATGCGCGCATAGCGCGTGTCGAAGCAGCGGAAGCCCAGGTCGCCCGGAGTGAAGTAATACTTCTCAAAGTAGAGCGGGTCGTCGGGCACGTGCATCTTGCGATAAAGCCCCAGCAGCGATCCATCCGCGTCGATTACCAGCGCTGTGTTATGGTACACGCCCGCCGTGCGGCGCTCGAAAATGGAGCCGATCAGCGCCACGTTCAACTCGCGCGCCAGCCGCGAGAAACTCTCGCTGGTGGGCCCTGGAACCGGCTCCGCCAGGTCGAACAGATCCACGCTCTCTTCGCGGCAAAAGTATTGTGAGCGGAAAAGCTCCTGCACGGAAATAATCTGCGCGCCCTTGCCGGCCGCCTCGCGGATGCGCCACTCGGCTTTGGCGAGATTCTCCGCCGGATCTTTCGAACACGCCATCTGGATCAGACCGAGGGTGAATTTGCGCCGCTGCACAAGCATATTGTAGCGGCCCGCGGGCTGTTATCATCTGCATTCGCCCATGAGCTACGCCGCGCTCGCGCTCTTCGATATCGATGGCACGCTAGTGCGCCGCGCCGGCCCGCATCACCGCCACGCCCTGGTGTACGGCGTCCGCCGCGTGACTGGGCTTGAAACCACCACCGAAGGCATTCCCGTGCAAGGCATGCTCGATCCGGATATCGTCGCGGCCATGATGCGCAATGCCGGCGCCGGGCGCACGCGCATTCGCGAATCGCTGCCGGAAATCGAGCGCGCCGCCGAACGCTTCTATTTGCGTGAATGCCCGGCGCTGCACGACAAGCATTGCCCCGCCGTGGAAGCTACCCTCGAACGCCTCACGCGCCGCGGCGTTCTGTTGGGCCTGGTTACCGGTAACCTCACGCGCATCGGATGGCGCAAGCTTCACCGCGCCGGCCTGAAGCGCTATTTCCGTTTCGGCGCGTTCGGCGAAATGGCCACGACGCGCGCCGGCTTGGCGCGGCTCGCCATCGCGGAGGCGCGCGCCCGCGACTGGATCGAGCCGGGCACGCCAATTTCTCTGATCGGCGACGCGCCCAGCGATATCGTTGCCGCGCAGAAGAATCGAATCGCTTCCATATCGGTAGCGACCGGTATCACTCCGCGCGCGCAACTGGAAGCGCTGCAGCCGGATTACCTGGTGGATAACCTAAGTAAGTTGCGGTTGCGCATGCTGGGGCTGTAGGCTGAATCCGTATGCACGTCCGCACAACGCTGCTCTCCCTTCTGCTTGTGTGTTGGCCGATCAATCGTCTCAGTTCGCAGGATAGATCCGCTGCGGAATCGACTGCATTCGAAGTCGCCAGTATAAAGCCCATCGATACGGGCGTCTCGCACATGGTGGGAGTCACCGTTCATCCGGGAGGCCGAGTAGTTATCTCCGCCCTCCCGCTGAAAACTCTAATAGCCATCGCCTTCCGGTTGTCATATTGGCAAATCTCCGGCGGGGATGCCTGGACTGAAAACGATCGTTATGATCTCGAAGCCAAGCCTCCGGAGAAATCGCGATCGGGAATCAAAGATCTAAGGTACACCTTGTACGAGATCGAAGATGAACATCTACGCGAGATGCTTCAGGCTCTATTGATCGATCGATTTCAGTTGAGGTTCCATCGCGAAACGAAAACAGGCGATATATACCTGTTAGAGCGAAACGGGAAAGCACTCAGGCTACGTCCTTCTGACGCAGCTTCTGCAGATACAAGCCTCTCGACCGGCACGAACCTCTTCGGGAGCATTGGATTCGCGGGAGGAAGATGGGTCCTAAACAACACCGCCATGGCGCAGTTGGCGAAGTTTGCCGCCGAAAATGTTTTGCGATCTCCGGTTGTGGACCGAACGGAGTTGAGCGGATCGTTTGATTACCGGCAACCTACATCTCTGCCTCAGTCGGAAGCCAACTACAGCGATCCTTCCGATTCATTCCTGCGCTTGATCCCGGAGCTCGGGCTTAAATTGGAACGCGGCAAAGGGCCCATCGAAATCTTCGTAATTGACCACGCAACCAAACCATCGCCAAACTGAGGTAGATCTGGCCATCCGGCAAAACGCACATTGGGCTTTGGATTGCTCACCACCTACCCGGAGTCCAAACTTAATGAAAACGATACTCGGGCTAGTAGCGGTAAGTGCTTTGCTTATTATTCCCGTCGCGAGCTATGCGCAAGGCGATAGGGGTCAACGCGACAAGGGACAGCAACAAACCCAAAGCCATGGAGTTGGCGGAGGGTATATCCCTCCCCATGGTCCCCCGGCGGCGCACGCTCCTGCCGAGCGCCAAGCTCCCGCCGCTCATCAAGCCCCGGCTGAGCGCCAAGCTCCCGCCGCTCGCCAAGCTCCCGCCGAGCAGCGCGATCTCCGCGACGCCCAGGGCCATCCGAACGCTCCGCATGTGCATCCCGACGGCACTTGGGTCGGGCACGACTATGCGGCCAACGACCCGCGGTTCCATCTCGACCACCCCTTCCCGCATGGCCACTTCACCGGAGGCTTCGGGCCAGGTCATGTATTCCACTTGCAAGGCGGCAATCGGGAGCGGTTCTGGTTTAACGGAAATTATTTCAGCGTGGCCCCATTCGACTATCCTTACGTGACCGATTGGATCTGGGATGCCGATCCGATCGTGATCTATGAAGACCCGGACCACCCCGGCTGGTATCTGGCCTATAACGCCAGGACCGGAACCTACGTTCACGTGCAATATTTGTAGGCTGTAAGGCCGTCCGCGCGCGGCGGGTACAATAGGATCTCGAACC
The DNA here is from genome assembly GCA_963723015.1 of Bryobacterales bacterium. Taxonomy (GTDB): domain Bacteria; phylum Acidobacteriota; class Terriglobia; order Bryobacterales; family Bryobacteraceae; genus PALSA-243. Next base: position 69,747 of record CAVRPF010000009.1, on the reverse strand, counting down.
CGCCGCATGGATCCCCTCACCCACACGCTGACCGGCCTCTTTTTAAGCCGCGCCGGGCTGAACCGCTGGACCCCGCGCGCTTCCGCCATTCTGATGCTGGCGGCCAATGCGCCCGACATCGATATCGTCAGCGCGGCGGGCGGCTCTTTGAGCTACCTTCATTACCATCGCCACCTGACGCATTCCCTGGCCGCGATGCCCGTGATGGCCATTCTGCCGGTACTCCTGGTGCGCGGTATTTCGCGCAAACCGGTCCGCTGGATCGGCGCCTTTTTCGCCGCTCTGATCGCCATCGCCTCGCACCTGTTGCTCGATTGGACCAATAGCTATGGCATCCGCCTGCTGCTGCCATTTTCCGGCGATTGGCTACGGCTCGATTGGAACAACATCTTCGACTTGTGGATTTGGGCGGTGCTGCTGTTAGGCTTGGCGGGTCCTTTCCTCGCTCGGCTGGTGGGTTCCGAGATCTCTTCCGGCGCGGTGCGTCAGATCTATCCCGGCCGCAGTTTTGCGGTGTTCGCGCTTTTTTTCATGCTGTGCTACTCCTGTGGCCGGGGAACTCTCCACGCGCGAGCGGTGGCCGAGCTGCAATCGAGAATATACGGCGAATCGGCGCCCCTCAGCGTCGCGGCGTTGCCCGATGCGGCCAATCCGCTAGATTGGCGCGGACTGGTGGAGACGCGCGATGCCTATGCTGTTACCAGCCTGAACCTGGCCGGGCAGTTCGATCCCACTCGCGCCCAAATCTTCCACAAGCCCGATCCCGATCCCGCCATCGACGCCGCCGGCCGCTCCGAGACCTTCCGCCAATTCCTGAGCTTTTCGCAATACCCTTTGTGGCGTGTCTCCCCCGCGGACGAGCCCGAGAACGGCAAGTTGGTCGAAGTAATGGATATGCGCTTTGGCTCTCCCGCCGATCCGCATTTTGTGGCCAGCGCTGTGGTGGATTCGCGGCTCCAGGTCCTGCGGACGGCATTTCATCTCGGCTTGGGTAGATCACGGTAGCTTTTCCTCCAAAATTAAGGGCTTTTGCGGATTTTCCTCTCTCCCGTCCTCTCGCAAAATGAAGGTGTGCATGCTATACATCCATCCACCGTACTCGACCTGGAGCAGCTCCGCGATATCACCCTGGACGACGAGGAGCTGATGCATGAGATCCTCACGACCCTCATGGAGGACACCTCAGCGCACATTCATCAACTGGCGTCGGCGGTAAGCGCGTCTGATTCCAGCCTCTGCATGCGCCTGGCGCATTACTGCAAGGGCGCCTGTAGCAATGTGGGCGCAAACGCCGCCGCCAGCGTCTTCCGGGATATTGAACGCCAGGCCAGGGATCTGGAATTCCAGCAATGCACGGACTCGCTGGTGGCGCTGGCCACGGAAATGGATCGTTTACAACATGAAGTGACGGCTCTCCACGCTACGGTTTTATAGAGGCCGCCAGCAACGCCTTAACCGCATCCGCGCACAACGCCGCGGCGTGCTTCGATTCCGCCGGCAATCCGCCCACCGCATCGTCCACTATCGAGCGTGTGAACGCCGCGATCTGGGCCGGACCTTTACCCGCTATCCACTCGGTAAGCGCTGACCCGGCCGCGATAGACGCCGTACACCCGCGAACCTTGTAGCGCACTTCGACCGCGATGCCATTTTCAAACCGCGCCGTCAGTCGCATAATGTCACCGCACGCCGGATTCGAAACCTCGACTGAGATCGCCGGCGGCGCCAGCTCGCCAACATTGCGCGGATTCTGAAAATGGTCGAGCAGCCGTTGAGGATACATACGGAGATCTATGATCCAATATTGCCATGCTCCAAGTAGTGGCTGCCATCCTCGAACGCGACGGCCGGATCCTGATCGGCCAACGTCAACCGGAGCAATCCCATCCGCTGCAATGGGAATTCCCGGGCGGCAAAGTGGAGCCGGACGAATCGCCGGAGCAGGCGCTTACCCGCGAATTGGAAGAAGAACTCGATATCCGCGAAGCTCGCGGCGCTGAAATCGCCCGCTATGAATTTGCCTATCCGGGCAAACACCCGATCGCGCTGATCTTCTTTCGCGTGACCGAGTTCCAGGGCGAGCCGCGCAACCTCATTTTTCGTGAGATGCGTTGGGAAGCTACCGCCAATCTCGCCGCATTCGATTTTGTAGAAGGCGACCGCGATTTCATTCAGGCATTCTCCGCGGGCCTATACTAATTCTATGAGGCCGATTCTGCTGCTGGTAGCCGCCACCGCCGCGCTGGCCCAAACGTCTGCCAACGGCGTCAATTTCTTCTCCATCGAAAAAGAGATCGCGCTCGGGAACCAACTCGCGGCCGAGTTCCAGGCGCACCAGGAAACGCAACCCGACGCGCACCTGCAGGCCATCGGCGACAGACTTGCCGCGCAGACTGACGGTACTTTTCAATATCGTTTCCTCACCTACGCCACTGAGATTCCGGCCGCCGAGCCGGTGGCGCTGCCCGGCGGCCCTGTGTTTGTAGCTCAGAGTATGCTTTCCGCCGATAACGATAGCCTCGCCGCCATTCTCGCCCATGCCATCGCGCACATTGCCCTGCGGCACTACACGCGCGAGGAGACGCAGCGCGATCTCATGGAAATCGGCGCGAAACAGGCTCCGCTTGCGGGGAACGCCTCCGTTCGCCAGGCAATGGATTTCCGCATCGCGCAATCCAATCGGCGGTTCGACCTGGATGCCGACCAACTTGCCGTCAAGCTGATGATTGGCGCCGGATACGATCCCCAGGCAATCGTCCGCTGGCTGCAATCGCTTCCCGTCCCCAAGGCCAACCTCGCTCTCGGCGATCGCCCCTCTCCCGATCCCCGCGTATTGGCCGTGCAGAAAGCCATCGCGCAGCAAACCAAATAAACACTTCTCTGCGCCTTTCCGTCGAAGAACCGGCGTGAGCCGCTATAATCTGCAACAGAGTGTTGCTGGAACTGGTGGTGGAAAATTATGCCGTCGTCGAGCGGTTGCGCGTCCATTTCCATGCCGGGCTTAACCTGTTGACCGGAGAAACAGGCAGCGGCAAATCCATCGTGGTGGATGCGTTGGGACTGCTATTGGGCGCGCGCGGCTCGGCGGAGATGGTGCGCACCGGAGAACAACGCGCGCGCGTGGCGGGCATCTTCGATGTGCGCGGCGCCTCGGGCATTCAACATCTGTTAGGACCGGCGGGTTTCGATACCGAAGACGGCGAGCTGCTGATCGAGCGCGAAATTCTGGCCGGCGGCAAATCGCGGGCCTTTGTGGGGAGCCGGCCCGTTTCGGTCTCACTATTAAAGGATCTCGCGCCTTTCCTGGCGGACATCCACGGACAACACGACCAGCAGCAACTGTTTTCTGCGGATGCGCAGCGGGAGATGCTCGATGCCTCCGGCGCATATCGCGAGTTGCTGCTGCGCGTGGCGGGAATCTACGAGCAGTGGCGCAAGGCGGCCGCGGAATTGGAAGAGCTCGAGCGGTCGGAACAGGAAAAACTGCGGTTGATCGATTTGTGGCAGTTTCAGCGCAAGGAGATCGAAAGCGCCGCTCTGGAAGTCGAGGAAGAGGCCGCGCTCGAAAATGAGCGTCGCGTGCTGCAGAACGTGCAGCGGCTTCAAGAGGCAGCCTCGGCGGCGTACGCCGCGCTGTATGGCGGTGACCAATCCGCCGTTTCCCTGGCGCGCGTGGCCGCCAAACGCGTGGATGAACTCTGCCGCATCGACGCCTCGCTGGCCGAGTTGCGCGACCACCTGAAAGCCGCCGACGTCAGCTTGCAGGAGGCTTCCTACGCGCTGCGCGATTATGTCTCGCGTCTGGAAGCGAATCCCGGTCGCCTGGAAGAAGTGGAGACGCGCCTCGAAACCGTCGCGAGGCTGAAGCGCAAATATGGCAAATCGGTGGCGGAGGTTCTCGGCTTCCTGGAAGAGGTGCGGCGGCAGATTGCGTCCGTGGAAAACGCCAGCGGGCGCATGGAAGAGCTGCGGCACGCGCGGCAGCGTCTGGCATCGGAATTTGAAAAAGCTTCGGGCGAGCTCACGGAGCGCCGCCGCGCGACCGCCCGCAAACTGGAGCAGCGCGTCGAGGCGGAGTTGGCGCAGTTGGCCATGGAGCGGACCGTCTTCCGAGTGGAAGTGACGCCCGCCGCGGCGTGGTCGGCGGCAGGCGCGGATCGGGTGGAGTTCCTGGCATCGCCGAATCTGGGCGAAGAACCAAAAGCGCTGGAAAAAGTAGCTTCGGGCGGAGAGATTTCGCGCATCGCGCTGGCGCTCAAGACCTGTCTGACCGCGCCCTTTGGAGCCAAGAACGGACCCGTGCGGACGCTGGTCTTCGACGAAGTCGATGCGGGCGTGGGCGGCAGCGCGGCCGAAGGCATCGGGCGGCGGTTGAAGAAACTGGCATCCGGCAGCCAGGTGCTGTGCGTGACTCATTTGCCGCAAGTAGCATCGTTTGCGGACCATCACTACTGCGTGGAGAAGCGGGAGTCGAAGGGACGGACGATAGCGACTATTGAAGAGCTGGATGCGGCCGCGAGGACGCGTGAAATTGGACGCATGTTATCGGGTCAGACGCTTACGGCGGAAGCGCTGAAACACGCCGAGCAGCTAATCCGCACGAGCGTGTGATCAGCCTGCCGCGTTTTTCAGCTTGCGCAGAATGTGGCGTGACCCCAACGCGTACTTTACATAGGCGCGCTTTCGCTCCAAAGCCGAGAGCCGGGCCGATCAGCTTCTCAGGGAGAATATTCGACCAAAAGGGGCAGGCCTCCTCCGATTTCATCGAGCTTTATATTGGAATTGCGAATTGATGCCCACTATTCTTTATGTGCAGGGCTGGCGATTCCATTTCTACTCGAACGAGGGCAACGAGCCGATGCACGTGCATGCTGTGAAGGGAGATGCGGAATGCAAGTATTGGCTGCATCCGGACCGTTTCGACATTGTGGAGGATTTGAGTACAACTGCACGCCGCGTTTGCGGCGCGAAGTGCGTCAAATTATCTTTGAGCATTTCGACCGGATCATAGCTGCCTGGCGGGAGCGTTTCGGAGGAGATCATGCCCAGTAAGACAAAGCCGGTTTTGGCAAATCGAGACCACGCCCGATGCGCTAATTCTTGTCATGGAAGCCGGGTCGGTATCAATCCCGTGGGAGAAGTGTTCCGAGCGGCTTGCCCATGCTTCCCTTATAAAGCGAAGCCGTGCGGAACTCTCACCTTCCGGTTATGGCATCCACTGGCCGTTGATTGACGAAGACCTGGCGGTTGGCCCCCTACTAGGGGCAGCTACTTAATCGGCGGCCCGAGCCACCCAGGAAGACTCTGCGCACGAGTGAGCGCGAGGCCGCGTGATGCGTGCCTTACATATAAGGCGGAATGCCGATCCCCAACACGCCCGCCGTTTTCTCCAACTGATGCCGGAAGAAATCGGTCATCCATAGCAGGAAGACTTTCTTCTCCCGGTTCTCTTCCTGCAAGACCGGATACTGATGATAGAAGTTATTGAACGCCTGCGCCAATTGAAACGCATACTTAGCCACGTGCGCAGGCTCGCCCGCCGTGACCGCGCGCTCCACCGCGGAATCGGCTTTCGAGGCCGCCAGCAGCATCTGCCAGAAATCCTCGGACTCGAGTTGCCGCGCCATGGCTTCGGCGCGTCAGCTCCGCCGCGAAATCGGGCACGGTCTCGCCGCGCTCCTCCAGCTTGCGCAGGATATTGCGCGCCCGCACGGCCGCGTATTGCACGTAAGGACCGGTTTCGCCTTCGAAGCTTAGCGCCTCCTGGAAATCGAACGCGATCACCGAATTGCGCGTGAACTTCAGCAGGAAGTAGCGCAACGCGCCGATGGCAATCTGAGTCGCGACCGCGCGTCTGCTCTTCGGGTTGCGCTTCGGCGTGGCGCGACGCCACTTCCTCCAGCGCTTTCGCAATCAGCTTTCGATCAGATCGTCGGCCTTCACGCCCGAGTCCCTTGCGGCCGGAGACTTCGATGTAGGGCCGCTTGCGATCCTCTTCGGAAAGCGGAATGCCCAGATCGGCGCAGCAGCGCGGCGACAGCGCCACCATCTCATAGGAGAAATGTACCGACCGCTCCGCCTGCTCGTTGTACCCAGCGCGCGCAGACCCGCCACCACGACGTCCTGCAAATAGGATTGCCGCACGTCGATCACGTTGTACACCTGCGCGCCATGCCGAACTGCGGGCGCGGGTTCGATTGCAGATCTCAGGCCGCCGTAGTGACCCAAAGAGCGCGGCCGTCCGCATAGGTCATGAACGGCCGGTAATAGAAGTCCTTGCCCAGTAGTCCGAATTTCCAAAGCTGATAGGCGATGTCTTTGCCGACATAGGTGACCGTGCCGTTCGAGCGTACGATTACCTTGCTATCTTCGCTCTGCTCCGAGAGAAGCGGCCGGGCATCACCCAGCAGCCCTCGTTCTTGCCTTCGGTTTCGAATATATCGCCTTGCGCTCCTTGAGCAGCTCGAACGCCGACGGCCCAGAATTTCAAGTGCAGAATCTCACTTTCGCGCGGCAGCACGTCGTACTCGATATCCAGCCGCAGCATGGTCGCGAGGTGCGCCTTGACGATCGGCGTCGGCCACCATGTGCGCCATTTCGGCGAGGTCGCCCTCGCCGGCTTCGATCGCGTGCAGCGTTTGCGCGCGCCATGTCAACAGTTTCCGGATTGTTCTTGTGTACTGGGCCGAAATGCGCGCGTAGAGGTCCCAACAATAGTAGTCGAACCGCTGCCCGCGTCGGCGATCAGCGCGCGCACCTCCGCTGGAGTTTTGACCTCTCTAGGCAATGAAAGCCCACCACCACGTCCGCCACTTGCACGCCGGTGTTGTCGATATAGTTCTGCACTTCCACGCGCTCGCCGCGGGCGCGCAACATGCGCACGAACGTGTCGCCCAGCGCGGCATTGCGCAGATGACCGATGTGCGCCGCTTTGTTGGGATTGATATTGGTGTGCTCGACGATGATCTTTTCGCCGAGCCGGCGGCCAGCGTCGGAATCGCCGCGCAGCAGCGCGGCGCCATACGCGCCCCGGTCGAAACGGATATTGATGTAGCCGTTGCCGGCCATTTCCATTGCGGCAACGCCTGCAATCGGTCCGATCCGTCCACCAGTTCCGCCGCGATTTTCTTCGGCGGCTGCCGCAGCTGTTTGGCCAGCTGGAACGCCGCAGGTACGGCCATTTCGCCGAATTCGGTCTGCCGCGGCTGCTCGACGGCCACCGGTAAATCTGATGCCATAACGAGCCTGAATGTGCGCACGAAAGGCGCCCGCAACCTGCTTTTCAATGGAATGGAACACGAAGATTCGAGTATAGCGATTCGCTTCAGCCCTTATAGAGCTTCCAAAACGCGTCGCGGAATTTCGCCATTTCCGCGTCCGTGCCGATGGTCACACGCAGCATGTTGTCGAGCGGCGGGAAGGGCCGGCCCGGCACCACTCCCAGCTTGGGCAAACCCGCGATGAATTCGCGCGCGGGACGGCCGCAATCGATCATGACGAAGTTCGCTTGCGGCGGAATGAATTTCACATCGCGGCTGGTCAGCCATCCCGTCAATTCCCGCCGCGTGTGCGCCAGCGATTGCTGGCGTCGCGGAACAATCGATTGCCGCTGTTCCAGCGCGGCCACAACTCCGCGCGCGCTCACGATGGAAATCACATTCATGCGCAGCGGCTGCAGTTTGGCGATGTAGTCCGGCTTGGCCGCCGCGAATCCCACGCGCAGGCCCGCCATGCCATAGATCTTCGAGAATGTGCGCGCGACGATCACATCCTTGCCTTGTCGCACGTATGGCAATGCGCTGACCAGTTCCGGCGTTTCGCCGAAGTGAATGTAGGCCTCGTCCACTAACAGGATAGTGTTGCGCGGAAGGTTTGCCATCAGCCAATCGACATCGCTCCTGGTGGTAAACGCCGAAGTCGGATTGTTGGGATTGCAAAGATAAATCATGCCGCCGCCGGCCCGGTCGGCCGCGGCCGCAAGAGCATGGACATCGGCCGTATAATCGGGCCGCAGTTTCACCAGGACCACGTTGCGGCCCAGCGCGCGCGCCGTTTCGATGGGCCCCTCGTATGCGGGTGTTACGCTGATCAGCGGGCGCGCGGGCGATGTGAAGGCGTCCACGGCGGTGTGCAGGACTTCGCTCGACCCGCACCCGGTGATGATCTGTTCGGGCGCCAGATCCTCGCTCTTCGCTATGGCCTCGTAAATAGCGCCGAACTCCTGGTAATGATAGCGGAACGAGCCGGGCAGGGCTTCGCGCATGGCGGCCAGGGCGGCTTCCGGCACGCCAGCCGGGTTCTCATTCGCATTGAGCCAGACGGCATCGGCGGGCACGGCGGCATCCACCGCGGCGCGCTGGGCATAGGCCATCTCCGGCAACATGCGCCCGGCGGCGGCCGCGATTCCGATTCGGGCGGCAAAATCTCTTCGCGTCAGCATGGGAATATCATAGCTGGAATTCCGTGTCCATATTCCGGCGCCAGACCCGCCACGACCCACTCCCCAGATCCCAGTCGACGATGTACTTCCGCTCCCACCGGAATCTTCGTCCCGAAAAGGCCGCGTTGTACAATACCTGAGAGGTTCCTCCATGCCCATCGTGGACGTTGACAGGCTCCGCGTAATCGAGCGATTACCGGGTTGGCATGGGCGTTATTTCCACACCGCCAACATGACCTTTGCACACTACGACTTCGCGCGCGCTTCCTCCATTCATGAGCACTTTCATGAAGAGGAGGAAGTATACGAGGTGCTCGAGGGTGAGCTGGAAGTGACCATCGATGGCGTGGCCCAGATCGCCAAGCCAGGACTGGTAGCGATTGTGCCCAGCAATGTGCGCCATTCCGTGAAGGCCCTGACCGACGGACGGCTCATTGTAGTGGATCATCCAGCCCGGCCCGATTTCGGCTAACAACGAAATCGCGGTAGCCGGCCATCCGGAACTCATCCATTTCATCTGTCTACCCGCAGGAACAGTCTTCTACTTCTCTTCTTGCAATTATGCAGTCCTAATGCATAATTGCAAGAGGAGTTCAGGATTTGCCCCACCCTCACATTTCTGGTGCCTTGGAGCCAGTCCTTAGGAAGGCTGCCGCGGAGTTTCCGGCGGTCGTCCTCACGGGGCCGCGTCAGTCTGGCAAGACCACTTTACTGAAGCGCGTATTTGGCGAAAGCTTCGGCTACGTTTCACTTGAGCCGCCCGATACGCGCGCGGCAGTCGCAGCCGATCCGCGTGGTTTTCTCGACATGGTTGGTCAAGACGCCCAAGGTATACTTCACCGACACCGGCATACTTTGCTACCTGGCCGGTTTGAAAGATCCGGATCACGCGGCGGCCGGTCCGCTGGGGGGCGCAATCTTCGAGACCGCCGTTCTTCTTGAAATCGTGAAGGCGTTCGTCGACCGCGGCGAAGAACCGGAGATTTATTTCTGGCGTACTTCGGCCGGCATGGAAGTCGATCTGGTGGTCAAGGCTGACGGCAAGTTGATCCCGATTGAAGTAAAGCTCTCCGCGACGCCTCGCCCCGTCATGGCAAGCGGGATACGGGCCTTCCAGCAAGACCTCGGCTCCCAGGCAGGGACGGGTTTCGTAATCCATCCTGGAGATGTTCGGCTGCCGCTGGCCCCGAAGGTAATCGCGTTGCCGTTCAGTGGACTCTGAAGCATGGGGTAGAGGCGGTCAATCCCTTCCGCTTACAATAAAAAAAAGTCGGCAGTCCAGCCCGGCGGAAAAACTATGGCGGCCAGGTACGCACCCAAAATTTCCGATCCCGTTACCCTCGCGTACTTGGAGACGCCCGTCGGTCCCATGCTGGCGGGGGCGACCGGAAGCGGCGTATGCCTGCTCGAATTCAGTGACCGGCGGATGCTGGAAACGCAGTTGCAACGCATCGGCAAATCGTTCGGCCCGGCGGTTCCCGGCGACAACGGCCACATTCGCGAGCTGCGCGCGCAGGTGGCGGCCTATTTTACCGGCGAGCTACGCGATTTCACGCTTCCCCTGGAGACCAGGGGAACGCCTTTTCAGGAGCGGGTGTGGGCGGCGCTGCGCACAATTCCCTACGGACAGACTCGATCCTATGCCGAACTGGCGAAGCAAGTGGGGAACGTGGCGGCCGTGCGCGCGGTGGCGAAAGCCAACGGCGATAACCGCATATCGATAATCGTTCCGTGCCATCGCGTAATCGGCAGCGGCGGCGAGCTGACCGGATACGGCGGCGGGCTGTCGCGAAAGCGGGCGCTGCTCGAACTGGAAGGCGCGCCGGGTTTTGCCGTCCAGTCTTTAATCGGCGCATGCTAAACTACCTTTTCGCCTCCAAAGAAGAATGCTGCTCGCCAGAGAGTTCGTTCACTACATCTCCAGGCAACTGGTCAGACGGCTCAATCCGGACTTCATCGAGACCCAGAGTCCCGATCTCGTGGCCGAGAAAATCTCCGAAGTGATTAGCGAACAACTCGCCGTCGAGGACCGTTTGAACGATGAAGTCCGCGACCTGCTGAGCCAGTACAGCGAGTATATGCGGCGCGAAAGCGTCAGCTACCAGGAGATGTTCCGGCGCATCAAGAACACCCTGATTCAGCAGCGCAAAGTGGTCCGCGCCTCCGGCCGCGATACGGGCGATGCAATGAAGCTTTCGCGCGATAAAATCAGCGACATTTCTCATAAGCTGATCGACATGCTGCGCAAAAATCGCGACTTGCGGCTGAAGAACAAAGATGCCAACGCCGTGCGCCTGGAGATTGTGCGCATCATGACCGACGTGCTCCTGCTGGAGGACAAGGTGGACCGCGCCGCGCGCCAGAAAATCCGTAGCCAGAAGCGCGACATCCCCGAAGGCGGCGAAGAATGGGACCTTCTGCTGCGGCGCTATTATACGGAAGAATTAAAGAAGCTGGGCATCGATCTGGAAGCGCGAAGCCGGCGGGAATAAGGCCGGCTACCGGACTGATCTCGGTATGCGTGCCGACGCAGGAAACACGAGTGTTCGTATCCGGAGCGACTGAGCCTCCGCGTTAAACTCACACTCCTCCTCACCCCACCCGTATCCGCGCCAGCAGCATCGTGCCCGCCCATTCCTGTTGTGAGAGTGCCCGTCTTCCCCGTCCAGGCCATGGATCGCGAACCAGCGCGCCCGTCGGCGCACCCTGGCTGTTCGGCGCCACGTTATACGAAATCGCCGTCAACACCATCGCATGCCCCAAAGACCCGATGATCAGCGGCATCTCGCCCGCAAGGTCCTGTGCCGCCGTCGCCGCATTCGCGGAAAAGACGTCTCCGCTGACCCTAAAGCGGCGCCCATTGGCATCCACCCAAGGACGATTGAGGTCCTGCACAATCTGATACGGTTGCCCCGGCACATTCGCAACCGCGCCCCAGGTCTGAACTACGATCTGCTGTTGGGACACCGGATGTCCGTAATAGGCGAATACCATCTCCAGGCACGCCGCCCAGCACCACTCGCTCATCTGCTGCGTGGCGTAGACGGTGTTCAAGCGTTCCGCCGGAATCCCCGCCGTGCAAGCGCGAACGCCGTAGGGAGGCATCGGCTGGCCACAAGAGAGCGCGCCTCGCAAGTCATGCGGAGCCAGACAGGCGCCTGCCGCCGCGCCCAGCGCTTTTAGATAACTACGTCGATCTAACATTGGAATCTCCTTTCACAGTGGAAGCCCGGCGATGCGGGCCTCAACTGATTAGTAAGCGTGAGAGTAAAGGAAATGGGGACAGTATGGCTGAGCTTGCGAAAACCGGCTTACTTCAACGTGAAGCTTCCCGAGCCCCAACCGTACCCGAACCCGGCAACGTTGCTGTAGGCCGAAATCGTTCCCGCATTCAGGCCCGCCGCCGTGAATGAGGCCGCCGAATAAGACGAGAGAACGATGCCCGCGTTGTTGCCGGCAGGAAGCGCCAGCATCGCGTACGGCGGAATCGTGAACGTTCCCAGGCTCGCGGGCACATGGCAAACTGCCGCCGCGCCGCTGCCGCAGGAATCGTCGGCGCAGCTATTCACCTCGATCTCGAGGCTTCCGCTGCCGCCGGTCCAGGTTACTGTCATTCCGTTGGCGCGCGTGGCCGTGCCGCCATTCACCGGACTAACCAGCGTGGCCGCCTCCGGGATCGCGATCGTTCCGCTGAAAGCGCCCACGTCCGCTCCGCCGCTCCCCGTAACGGTGTACATCCCCGAACCCAGAAACGCTCCTGTCAAGTTGAACTCCTCCAGATTTCCCGAGTTCACCGGCAGGGCCGTGCTTCCCATCGGTCCCGTCGCGCTGAAATCGGATCCCGCGTCGAGAAGCGTTCCATCGGCGATCGGAACGCCAAAGCTCGCGTTGAGGTTATTGTAAACGATGCAAGAGCCTGCCGGCTGGTCGTCGACCCAGGCCAAAACAAACGGCTGCATTCCCGGAAGCAAGGTGACAAGCTTGAGAAACTCGAATCCTGCATCGTCCTCGTATGCGTCTCCGCCGTCCGCGAGATGCGCCAGCGTGATTGACCCGGAAGTAATAGGTCCATCGGTGGGGCCTATCGAGGAAAGCCCGCTTCTGGTTGGAGTGCAACTGCGGCTTCCGATGGCCACCGGCATCGCGACGCTGTTGCTAATCTCATTCCCAACCTGGACTATCAACGGCACGGCGCATCCGGTCAAGACGTCATCCGGCACGGTAAACACGATCTGATCCTCCCCGATGCAGCACCCCGACCGGCCCTGATAGCTCACTGGCGCACGCACTCCACCCAGCCACACCGTGAGCGGCACGTGGATCGCTTGCCCGAGACCCGAACCGGAGGCATCGTCCCCGCTCACCGGACCCAATCCCGTGGCCCACAGGCTGAGCGTGTCGCCCGGATTGGCCGCGCCACAGGTTGTGTTCGGTTCGCCGCAGTTCGCCGCCCTTACCGGTGACACCAGGCTGTAATCGGCGTAAGTGACGATGCCCGGTCCCCCTCCGCTCGAATCGATAGTAAAGATCCCCGGATTATTTGCCACCACCACGATCGGCGCCGCATCGCTGGTCTGGCCGTTGTAAGTGACCGCGACTGTTCCCGCGCCCGTGGGCGTGTTCGACGGCAGCAGCGCCGCTACCTGTGCGTCCGAAGTGTAGTACATAAGCGCGTTCTCAGTCGCGCCGCCCACCATCACCGCGACCGACGTGCCGCTCAAGTTGGCGCTCTGGAAAGCCATAGGCGCGATTGACATGCTCGCCGGACCCAAACCGCTGCCTTGAACCACGAAGATAGCGCCCTGCGCGATCCCCGCATTGGGCAGTCCCGGCGCGATATTGCTGGCCGCATTCATGACGGCGGTGATTGCAGGTTGAGCGGAGAGCCGCGCAATCGTCGCCAGAAGCAGAATAGGGAACAAACGGTGCGGCTGATTCAAACCACCGTGTCGAACGAACATGCGAGTCTCCCTTCCGGCCAGCGCCTGCCGATGCAGGTTTCACCTGCTCAGGTAAGCGCAGGAGGCGGGAAAATGGTGACAGGGTGCTCGTCATGCACAGCAAGGCCGAACAAAGGTGATGTCGCCAGAAACGTCGGGCACTACTACGCCGCGCGAAGAATGCTGCATGACTGAGCGCCGATGAGAGGCGCGGATCCGATCACTGATAAAAATTGCAGCTGGAGCTCGCTGTACAGTAATGGATCATCGAGTGAGCACTCGCCACGTGTCTCACAGGAACTAACAGTACCGTTGACGGAGATCGAGTAGATCTTCTTTTCCTCGACGGGGATGGCTGTAAAGGGTGGGGTCGAGAGTAAGCTGGGGCGACTTATCCATGTGCGTGCCGGAAGATGCGAGCGTTAGGTTCTGGCCAGAGGAATCCGTTTTGAATTCAACTGTTTCGGTGTCTGCGCAGTAACCATGAGTGCCAGGGGGAGAACCACCGGGAGGAGGCGTATATGTGCAATAGACGACATCAATTGTCACGATTGTTGGAGTTGCACTTTGGTTATAGTTGTAAGATGTTGGGTTATCGCCAGAGTCGATAACGTCTACCTTGTCCACATAACGGCTTGCGTCAGAATGTTTCAGTTGGTTATGCCCGTCCGGCACGAAATAGTGGCCCGCCGGCGTTGAGAAGTACATCGAGCCTCCGACCATTGTGATTGGCTGATCGTCGTTGGGACCATTAACAATGTGTAGCCGTGTCTTCAATTCGTCCACGGACTTCGCAAGCGGCATCTGGCCCAAAAAAAACAGTGCACCTACGCCTACAATCGCTACGGCTGATGCTACGACCGAAGCACGCAGCCATTGCGAAATCTTCTTATCCTCCGGCGTCATTATGCCTCCTGGCTCCCATCAAATGTAATGAAGATTGCGCAGATTTGCAAGTTTTTAACGCCCGCCGGCCTGCCGATTAAGCGCCCTCTGAAGGCTGACAATGTCAGGCCGCTTCAAGTAGCTCCTGAAGTCCGATTCCCCCCAATCCGCGCGCAATGCAGTCAAACAAGCAGATGCGTGAGCAGCGGCGTCCTTAGCCCGGCTCTGGTCTCCGGTGCGCTGATATGCTTCCGCGGCGATAACCCAGGCTCGCCAAGCGGATTCGTTCTGACCGGTCTTTTCGTAAGTCTCGAGCGTCTGACGAACCTGCCCCAGCGCAGCTTGCGGTTCGCCATCCGCAAGCAGGATCTCCGATAGCGCGAGTCGCGTATCTGACAGGCCGGGCGTATCGCCACCGGCGGCACCCTCAAAGCCCGTGCCGCAGAGACGCTTGCCTTCGCGTGGGGACCCCGACCGCGCCATCGCAAGCCCGGCAATACACTCACTCCTCACGCGTTCCGGGTTAGTCGCAGCTGTCATTGCGGAAATTTTTCGTGCTTGGGCGATCGCCTCCCGAAAAAGTCCTTGGCTTAACGCGATCGCCGCCCGCTGCCCAGCAATAGCGGCCGCAAGGGGGCCAGGCGTTGGCGCTGGACCGGCCAGCTTCCCCGCCTCCGCCAAAGCCCCCTCCGCGCCTACATGGTTTCCGAGCCGCCAGAGCAGATTTGCGCGGTTTACCAAACCGCGCCCGATTCCGTCGCGGCTTGGAATTGCCTTCGCCAACTCGTAGTACTTCTCGTAATGAGTGAGTGCAGCGGGCCAGTGATCCTCTTGGAATAGTATGGAGGCGATTCCTTGTTCCGCGACCGCCATCTGGCCTTTGTCACCCACGCCGCCGGCCAACTCGAGCAGTCGGTTGAACTCAGCGGCCGCCTCGGAGTATCGGCCAAGATCCCGATGTGCCCGTGCCATCACCGTCAAGCATTGCAAGGTCTCAAGGCGGAAACCGGCCTTGACAAAAAAGGCTAGCGCTGGCTCGGCTTCCTTCACTGCCACCTCGTTGGCTCCTTGGAACTGATGCAGATTGGCAAGCGAGAACAGGGCGCGGGCCTCCGCCCTGCGCATTTGGAACCGGCGGGAAAGATTGAGCGCTTGATTCCAGCTTGCTTCTGCTCCGCTATAATCCCCTTTCACATACTGAGCATTGCCTAAGTCGGTCAGTCCGCGAGCCGCCAGATAACTCATCCCAGCTTGGCGCGCCTTTTCGGTGGCATCGGAAGCGATCTGTTCCGCCCGCGGTTCATCACCTTCCAGGTATGTCACAAGGCTCAGTTGCAGGCCAGAGGCGATCTCATAATATCCGGCCCCAATCGCGCCCGCCAATTGAACTGCTTTCTCCAATGCAGCCCGAGCTTCGGAGAGCTTGGAGACGGTGCTGGCCAAAAATCCGCGCTGATATGCGACTTCCACCTGACCCTCTGTGTTGCTCAGGGCCTGATAGAGCGAATCGGCCTTTTCAAATTCGGCCGCAGCCCCATCCAGCTTCCGCAACCGACCCAGCAGAATGGCGGCGTGCAGGTGCGCCGCGGCGCTCTGCGGGTCGAGCCGCGCAGCTTCGCGATAGGCTTCGAGCGCATGCGTCGGCTCATCGTTTCGCTCACGGGCGCGCCCGAGGTCAACGAGCACCTGTGGCCTCTCCGATTCCGGGACAAGCCTGGAGAGTTTGAGGTAGATCTGGATTGCGCTTGGGAAATCTCCGGTGAGCGCGTCACGGATTGCCTCAACATACAGACTATCGGTTTCCCAAGAAAATACATGGCCAGACGCGGCTGGCAAAGCGAGCAACATCTCTTTGCGCGCGCCCTCCGGGTCATCCAATTCATTTAAGGCTTCAGCCAGTCGGGCGTGCGCCAGGGCAAACTTGGGATCCACCCTGACGGTCTCCCGAAGCGCTTTGGCGGCGCCGTAGTACGCCCCGTCCCGCAGATCGGCCACCCCCGCTTGGTACCATCGCATCGCCTCCGCCGAAGGCCGATTCCTAGCCGCTTCCCACCCTCGCCAGCCCACCACCCCGCCCGCCACAATCAGCGCTGCCAATCCCGCCGCGGCCACCCGCCGCCGCGTCATGGCCGGCATGCGCACCGTCACCGAATGCGTCTCGCCGCGCAGCGCCTGCACAAACTGGTTGCCGCTCCGGAAGCGATCCCCCGGGTGGATATCCAGGGCCCGAAGGATCGCCCGTCCCCATTTCGAATCCAGCTCGGGCACGCTGGTCCTCGGCCATACAACCGGATCCTTCGCCCGCCGGATCGCCCCCGCCAGCGGCATTTCGGCCGGGAAAGGAAGCGTCCCGGTAATCATTTTGTATCCCACCATGCCCAGCGCGTAGAGGTCCGTGCCGGCGGATGCAATCGATCCCGTCAAGAGCTCGGGCGCCATGTAGTCCAGCGTTCCCACAATGGTCTTGCTAATGCTGTCTGTGCTATCGGCGCCGGTCGCGATGCGGCGCGCCAGCCCGAAATCCGTCACCACCGCGCGCACACCGTTCCCCGCCGGAACCAGCATCACGTTCGACGGTTTGAAATCCCGGTGGACCACGCCCGCCGCGTGCGCCGCGTCCAGCCCCTCCGCCATCTGCTCCAGCAACGGCAGCGCCTCGTCCGGATTCATGCGCCCGTCCGCGCGCCAGCTTCTCCGCCAGCGTCTCGCCCGGCAGAAATGGCATTGTCAGAAAAAGAATCGGGCTCCGGCCTTCCACCTCATGCCGCGCCAGGTCGAATGCTCCGCAGACGTTCGGGTGCCGGATCTTCCGCGACAGCGCGATCTCCTGCCGGAAGCGCGCCAGCATACTCTGGTCGGAAGCGATCTCCGGCAGCAACGTCTTCAGCGCGACGTGCTCCTTCATCTCCGGCAGATGCAAGTCTTCCGCTTCATACACCTCGCCCATGCCGCCGCTGGCTCAAATACCGGACAATCCGATAGCGCCCGGCCACGATCTGGCCATCGTGGAAAACTCTCGAAGCGTCCGGCCCGAATCGCTTGCGCCTCCACCGGCGGTTGATCCATGAAAACCCGGCCTGGCATCCGCCTCCAACATGCGCAGGACTTCCGAAAGCAGGTCCCCATCCGCCCCGCATTGCTCGCGCGCGAACTCTTCCGCTCCCGCCGGACGCTCACACGGCGGCATCGAAGATCTCTTGCGCTCGTCTTTACCGTTCCGCGGTCATGCGCGCGGCCCTGTTCAATTCCGCCTGCAGCCAGGCGCGGGCGTTTCTCCAATCGCGCTTGACGGTTCGTACCGATACGCCCAGCGCCATCGCCGACTTCCTCTTCCGTCATGCCGCCGAAATAGATCATCTCTACCACGCGCGCCTGGCGGGCGTCCATCCCCGCAAGATGAGTGAGCGCTTCATCGAGAATGAGCAGTTGTTCGATACGCGGATTCTGCGCCGCCATGAAATCGCCCAATTCCACTTTCTGTCTTCCGTCCGGCCGTTTGCCGGCGCCGCGCGATGGCGCGCATGATCCACCAGGATGCGGCGCATCACCATCGCCGCGGTGGCGTAGAAGTGGGCGCGGTTTTGCCAATCCGCGGCGCCGTCCTGCATCAGCCGCAAATAGGTTTCATGCACCAGCGCGGTCGGCTGGAGAGTGTGATCCGGGCGCTCGCGACGCATATACTTTGCGCGACGGCGTGGAATTCGCCGTAGACCAGCTCTATCAGATCCGACTCGGGCTTGATGGTCGCCGCGCCGTAATGCCGCCAGCAGGCCCGTAATTTCGCCGCCAGTAGCCATCGGGTAAACTCCTTATGAATTCAAGAATTGTACCTCGTATATAGCCGTGGCGCACGCATACAGCGACGTGAAACCGAGGAGACCTTTTTATCAGTCCCCACAATCGCAGACTTATTTCTGCCATGTTTTCAACATGGTAGTTCAAACGGGTAGACTGATCCATCAAACCCCAATGGTAGATATGGGTCGAGGAGATTCATCGCATGACCAACGTATCGGAAGCAAAATTATGCAGCCAACCAATCCAACGCCCAGTCGCTCCACCGGTCCCAAAACCGAAGCCGGCAAACGCCGCTCCAGCCTCAATGCCTTTCGCCACGGCCTCACCGGCCAGATCCACATCGCCACTCCCGAGGAAATGGACGCCTTCCGCAAGCACTGCGAAACTTACCGCGAAGCTCTCGCGCCCGTTGGCGTGCTCGAAACCGAAGCCGTCCAGGACATCGCTGAAGACCGCTGGCGTCTCAAACGCGCCCGCGCCTTCGAAAACGGCATCTTCGCCCAAGGCCATCGCGACCACATCAACGCCATGGATTCCGGCCACGCCGAAGTCGATACCGCGCTTGCCCAATCCCATACCTGGCTTCAAACCGGCAAAAGCCTCCAACTGCTCACCACCTACGAGCGGCGTATCAAACGCTCCCTTCAGGAGAACGAAGCGCAGCTCCAAGCCATGCAATCCGCCCGCAAAGCCGCCCACGCCCAAGCCCTCCACGAAGCCATGCTGCTCACCGAACTGGCACAATCCAAAGGAGAACTCTACGATCCATCTCCCGATTTCCCGCCCACCGGCGACTTCGGTGGGTTTGTTTATTCAACCCCCGAAATCACCCGCCTCATGGACCGCGCCCACCGCCTAAATGAAGCCGAAACCGCCCGCGCCAACAAAAATTACTCCCCCTGGGCCGCCTCCAAACGCAACTAACCCATGCAAAACCCTCAAATCCTCCAAATCTCCGCGCCGATCTCCGCGTCTCCGCGTCTCCGCGTCGAAAATCCTCTCACGCCCCACCCCCAAGTTGCTTCCCCGCATCCCCTGCTGCTAGCCTGATTCTTCATGTCCGAAGCTCCCCTGCTCAAAACTCCGCTCAATTCCGTTCACCGCGCGCTCGGCGCCAGGATGGTCGATTTCGGCGGATGGGACATGCCCGTCCAATACTCCGGCATCATCGATGAGCACAATGCCGTGCGCAATTCCGTCGGCATTTTCGACGTCAGCCACATGGGCGAGATCGAAATCCGCGGCCCCGAGGCGGCCAAACTGACCGATTTCGTCACCACCAACAACGTCGCCAAATTGCAGCCCGGACAGGCGCACTACTCGGGCCTTGCTCTACGAACATGGCGGTTTTGTGGACGACATTCTGGTTCACAAAGTAGACGACGAGCGCTATTTCCTGTGCGTCAACGCCTCCAATCAGGACAAGGATTTCGATCATATCCGCACGCACAACCGCTTCCACGCGCAGGTCGATTTCGCCAGCGGCGCTTACGCGCAGATCGCGATTCAGGGACCGAATGCGCGCGCGACGTTGCAGAAATTGACGCGCGGTGGACCTTGTCCGCGATCAAGTATTACTGGTTTACCGATGGCGTAGTCGGCGGAATTCCGGCGCGCATCGCCCACACCGGCTATACCGGCGAAGACGGCTTCGAGATCTATGTCGCTCCGGGCGAAGCCGTCAACGCCTGGGGCAAGGTTATGGACGCCGGCGCCGAATTCGGCATCAAGCCTTGCGGATTGGGCGCCCGCAATACTCTGCGCCTGGAAGCCAAGATGGCGCTCTACGGGCACGAAATCGATGCCTCCATTTCGCCGCTCGAAGCCGATCTGGCGTGGATTGTCAAACTCGATAAAGGCGAATTTGTAGGGCGCGATACGCTGCTCAAGCAAAAAGAAAGCGGACTCACGCGCAAACTGGTAGGCTTTGAAATGCGCGGCCGCGGCATTGGACGCGACGGCTACGAAGTCTACGTCGATGGCGCGCCCGCCGGTTGGGTCACCAGCGGCGGCCCATCGCCGACGCTGAACAGGAATATCGGTCTTTGCTATCTGCCCGTGGATCGCGCTGTGCCGGGCACAAACATTCAGGTCATGGTCCGCCAACAGCCGGTGGACGCGGTAACTGTGGAAACTCCGTTTTATAAACGAGCGAAATAAACTATGTATCCGGAAAATTTCCGCTATACGAAGGAACATGAGTGGGTCCTGGTGGAGGATGGCGCGGGCACGATCGGCATCACCGATCACGCGCAGCACGAGCTTGGAGATATCGTTTACGTCGATCTGCCCAAGGTCGGCGCGCATCTTGAAAAGGGCAAGGTCTTGGGATCGGTGGAATCGGTGAAGGCCGTTTCCGACGTGTACGCGCCGGTCGGCGGCGAAGTCACCGAAATCAACGCCCTGCTGGCGGATGCGCCCGAAAAGCTCAACGAAGATCCGCACGGCGCCGCATGGCTGGTAAAGCTGAAGTTGAGCGACCCCGCCGAAGCCGCGAATCTGATGACCGCCGCGGAGTATCAAACCTACGTGGGGGCCGAAAAATAGTTGCGCTATCTGCCGAAGTCCGATTCCGAGCGCCGCGCGATGTTGGATGCGATTGGCGTTGGGTCCGCTGAAGAACTGTTCGCGCATTTGCCGGATGCGGTGCGCCTCAATCGCCCGCTCGATCTCGCGCCCGGAATTTCCGAGTACGAAATCGTCGATTATTTCCGCCAGCGCGCCGCCCAAAACGCCAACGGCTACGCGTCCTTCCTGGGAGCCGGCGTGTACAGCCATTACCGCCCGGTGCTGGTGGATACGGTGGTTTCGCGCGGCGAATTCCTGACGTCGTATACGCCCTATCAGGCCGAGATTTCGCAGGGTACGCTGACCGCCATCTTCGAATTCCAGACCATGATCTGCCAGTTGACCGGCATGGACGTGGCCAATGCATCCATGTACGACGGCTCGACCGCCGTTCCCGAGGCCGCCATGATGGCGGTGCGCGCCACCGGCAAAGGGCGCGTGCTGATTGCGAAATCCGTACATCCCGAATACCGCCAGGTCTTGCAGACCTACGCCAAGCATCAGGGAATGCCGGTGGCGGAATTCGGCTACGATGCCGATGCGGGCACAATCGACCTGCAGGATCTCGAAAGTAAGATGGACGATTTGACCGGCGCCGTAATCGTGCAGTCGCCCAACTTCTTCGGCATCGTGGATCAAGTGAAGGCGGCCGCCGAGATCGCGCATCAACGCGGCGCGCTGCTGGTAGTGGTATTCACCGAAGCCGTGTCGCTGGGGATTCTCGAACCGCCCGCCGATGCCGATATCGTGGCGGGCGAGTTGCAGTCGTTCGCCATTTCTCCGTGCTACGGCGGACCGTTCGCGGGCATCATCGCGGCCAAGGAGAAGTTGATCCGGCAAATGCCCGGCCGCCTCGTAGGCCAGACCACCGATTCGCGCGGCCATCGCGCGTTCTGCCTGACGCTTTCCACGCGCGAGCAGCACATCCGGCGCGAGAAGGCCACCTCCAACATCTGCACCAACCAGGCGCTGATCGCGCTGATGGCGACGGTCTTCATGACGGTGTACGGCAAGCAGGGGCTTGCGCGAATTGGCGCAACAGAATCTGGCGAAAGCGCACTATCTGGCCGGTAAATTGACAGCCGCGATTTACCGGCAAATTCTTCAACGAATTCGTCGCCCGCGCGGCTGAGCCGGAGGACTGGAACAAGGCCCTGCTCAAAGCAAGAATGATCTATCTGGCGGTCTTGAGCTGGCCGTTGCTGCCTGCGCCACCGAGTTCGAACTTGGATGCCGGCAGCTGGCGGATTCGCGCTGCCTGCTCTGCGCCACCGAAGATGACGCCAAGCGGGGCGGATATGGATGCCGATTGGCGGACGCGCTGCATCGCCCAATGCGAGGCCGCTCATGATCACCAAAGTCACTCAACATCTCTCCCAGAACGAAGCCCTGCTCTTCGAGCGCAGCTCGCCCGGCAAAAAAGCCTATCAGCTTCCCGATCTCGACGTCCCCGATGTCGACGCCGCTCGAGCTCTGGGCGCCGAAAATGTGCGCGCCGAAATCGAAGGCTTCCCGGAAGTGAGCGAAGTCGAAGCCATCCGCCACTTCACCCGGCTCTCCACCTGGAACTACGCCATCGACCACGGCATGTACCCGCTGGGCTCCTGCACCATGAAGTACAACCCGCGCATCAATGAGCTCGTCGCGCGCATTGAAGGCCTGGCGTGGGCCCATCCCTATCAGCCGGAAGCGCTCGCGCAGGGCTGCATGGAAGTGATGGTGCGCCTCGAAGCCGCGCTGGCGGAAATCACCGGCATGGACGCCGTGACGCTGCAGCCGTGCGCCGGCGCGCAGGGCGAATTGACCGGCATCCTGCTGATCCGCGCGCTGCTCGAAAAGCGCGGCAACCCGCGCAAGCGCATTCTGATTCCCGATTCCGCCCACGGCACCAACCCCGCCACTGCCGCCGTCGCCGGATACGCCATCGAGAACGTCAAATCGAGCGAAGCCGGCGTGCTCGACGTCGAGCGCGCTTGAAAAGATCGTGGATAGAGACGTCGCCGCCCTGATGGTCACCAACCCCAACACGCTCGGCGTCTTCGAAAACAACATCATTCACGTCGCCGAGATTCTGCACGCCAAAGGCGCCATGCTCTACATGGATGGCGCCAACATGAACGCGCTCGTCGGCATCGCGCGCCCCGGCGACTTCGGCGTGGACGTGCTGCATCTCAATCTGCATAAGACATTCTCCACGCCTCATGGCGGCGGCGGCCCAGGCGCCGGGCCGGTGGCCGTGAAGAAGCCATTCGAGCCGTTCCTGCCCATCCCGCGCATCAAACAAGCCGGCAAGACGGCTCACCTACGACTACCGGCGCAAGCATTCCATCGGGCGCGTGCGCGCGTTCTATGGCAACTTCGGCGTGCTGGTGCGCGCGCTGGCGTACATCCTGGCGCATGGCGGTCCGGGACTGCGCAACGCCACCGTGGACGCGGTGATGAACGCCGTCTATATCCGCAAGGGACTCGAAGCCTATTACGACCTGCCCTACCCTTCGCCCAACATGCACGAAGTGGTCTTCAGCGACGATCGCCAGAAGAAGCTCGGCGTCTCCACGGGAGATCTGGCGAAGCGGTTGATCGATTATGGATTCCATCCATACACGGTCAGCTTCCCGCTGATCGTTCACGGCGCGCTTGATGATCGAGCCGACCGAAACCGAAAGCAAGCTTGAGATCGATCAGTTCATCGAAGCCATGATCTCGATCGCGAAAGAGGTCGAGTCCGATCCGCAGATGGTGAAGGGCGCGCCCTACGGCACGCGCACCAGCCGCGTGGATGAAGTCACCGCCGCGCGCAAGCCGGTGTTGCGATGGAAGCCCGCGTAGTATCGGAGAGCTTCAGAGCTTCGGGAACGCGCCTCGCCGCGGCCTGTGGCTCATCCTGGCAGTGGTCCTCCTGATCCGCGTTCCGTTTCTCAACCAGGCAATCCAGGGCGACGACGACATTTACATCACCGAAGCCGCCCACGCGCAGATCGATCCGCTGCATCCCGCCAACACCCATTACATCTTTCGCGGCGATGACGTAGACCTGCGCGGCCAATCGCACCCGCCGCTCAATGCATGGCCGCTGGCGCTGCTGGTGGCCATATTCGGCGACGTGAAAGAGATCCCGTTTCACGCTGCCTACATCGTGTTTTCGCTGATCGCCGCGTGGTCCATGTGGTCCCTGGCGCGGCGATTCTCGCCGCATCCGGTGTGGGCCACGCTGCTGTTCCTGGCTGTCCCGGCGTTCGTAGTGAATGGCAACTCCTTCGAGCCCGACGTCCCATTCCTCGCATTCTGGATGGCATCGATGGCGCTGTTCTGCTCCGGCCGAATCTGGCTGGCCGCGGCCGCGATGGCGCTTGGCGTCGCTCGAGGCCTATCAGGCCGTCTTCCTGACGCCGGTGCTGCGCGCATACTGTTCGCAACGCCGCTATCGCGAGCCGCGACCGTGGACGAGGGAGCGCGTTTTCCTTATCCTCACCCCCCTCCTCGTCCTCGCTCGCTCTCCAAATCTTCGAACGCCTTTCCACCGGCGCTGTCCCCGCCTCCATTCTCTCCGGCTACTTCACGCACTACGGCTTCCAGGCCGCTCGCCAATAAGCTCCGCAACGCCGCCGCCCTCGCCATCCATTTCTGCTTCATCGTCTGCCCCGCGCTGCTGCCCGGGCGCCGCCATCCTCGCATGGCGCCGCCGCCGCGATCGCGATACCCAGTTCCTGCTGGCATGGATCGCCATCTTCTTCGCGGGCGCGGTAATCGTATTCTTCGCCGGATCCGCGCGCTACCTGCTGCCCATCGCCGCGCCGGTAGCGTTGCTGGCGTCGCGCCTGCGGCCACGTTGGCTCGCCGTCGGCTTCGCGTTCCAGATGGCGCTCAGTCTGGCCTTGGCCGCTATGAATTATCAACACTGGAACGGCTATCGCCAGTTCGCCGCGTCCCTTCCCGCCAAGACCGCCGGCCATCGCGTCTGGGTGGATGGCGATTGGGGCTATCGTTATTACCTGACCGCGCGCGGCGCCCTGCCGCTATCCAAGACGCAAATCCTCCGCCCCGGCGACATCGTCGTATCGAGCGAACTCAATCACTCCGCCGATATTCCCGCCAAAGCCATCACCATCGCGCAATCCGAGATTCATTCCTCCATTCCATTGCGCATTATCGGCCTTGGCTCGCATTCCGGATTTTCGTCCTCCTCGGCCGGCCTCTGGCCGTTCGGCATCTCCACCGGACCCATCGACCGCATCCGCGCCGCGATGATCGGCGAGCGCCACGTCACCCTCGAATTCCTGCCCATGAAAGCGCCGGAAGCCGCCGATCAGATCGTCAGCGGCATCTACGCCGATCACTGGATGGGCCGCAGCGGCGTGGTCGCGCTGAAGAGTCCGCGCGATCCGCGCAAGCTGCGGGTCGAGTTCTTCATGCCCAACGCATCGCCGCCGCGCACCGTGCGACTGCTGCTCGATGGCCGCGAAGTGGCTTCGCAGACCTGGTCCGCAGCCGGGCGCCCACGTCTTGGAATCGCCGCCGGTACAGCCAGCGGGCGCCACCGCCACCGTCGAAATCGACGTCGATCATACCTTTTTCGCTCCCGGCGACGCCCGCGAGCTGGGAATCGTGCTGACAGCGGTAGGCTTTGTGCCGTAGTATGGTTGCATGGGATGTGGACACGGTCAAAGCGGTTTGAATCAAATCGACAACGCGATTCGCCCCGGCGCGCACAAGGTTTTCTGCACCAAGTTTCAAAGAGAGATGGAGGGCCTCGACGAGATCCCCTTCGAAGGCCATCCGCTCGGACAAAAGATTTACGACAATGTGTCCAAAGAGGCCTGGAAAATGTGGGTCGAGCACATGAAGATGCTCATGAACGAGTATCGCCTCAACCTGGGCACGGCCGAAGCGCAGGAGTTTCTGATCCAGCAGATGGACAACTACTTCTTCGGCGAAGGAGCGGCGCTTCCCGAAGGCTACGTGCCGCCTAAAGCGAAAGGGTAGTCTCAGGCAACTCCGCCGGAAGCCCAGCTTGCGCCTATCCGCTCAACGCGCCGCAATCGCGGTGTATGGATCGCTTCTGGCGAATGTGCTGCTTTTTTATCATAAGCCGCTATTCAGCGCCGCTTACCTGTTTCCATGGGATTTCCGTAGCGTACAACTGCCCATGCTGAGCTTCCTGGTGGACCGCCTGCGCGCGGGGCACTTCGCGCTCTGGAACCCGTACAGCTACTGCGGATACCCGGTGTTCGCCAATATCGAGGCATGTTTTTTTCAGCCGTTCATTCTGGCGGCTGCGTGGATCGCGGCGCACACCCAACCCGAACGTCTGCCGCAGCTCCTCGAGTGGGTGGTCGCCTTACACGTGTGGATAGCGGGCGTAAGCGCATATTACCTGTTCCGCAATTTGGGCGTAGCTGCCATAGCCGCGTGGACCGGGGCCTTGATCTTCGAGACTGGCGGCTACTTTCCTTCCCGTACCGAGCACATCGGGGCGATTATGGCGGTCGCATGGATGCCGCTGGCGTGGCTCGCCGTTTGGAAGCTCCGTCAGCGCTGCCATCCCGGGTGGATCGCCGCGCTCGCCGCCGCATTGGGCATGGCGGTGGTGGGCGGGTTCCCGCAGCCCACGCTGGCCGTTTACATTTCAACCGTCGTTTGGGCGCTGGTTCTCGCGGCTCTTCGACTCGCGCGATTCCGCGTTTTGGCTTCCACGGCGCTGGGATGCGGGTTGGGCCTGGCCCTCTCAGCCGTCGTCTTTATTCCCACCGCGCAGTTGACCGCGCACAGCGTCGCCGCGTATCGCGCCGGATGGCTCGGCGCCGGGGGCGGCCTCTATTGGCAAAGCTTCGTCTCTCTTATCTTTCCGAACTACGGCCACGCTCTCGATCGCGTGGGATTCAACGGACCCGGAGACTCTACGTTCCTGTACCTGTACTGCTCGCTGGCCGGGCTCGCGCTGGCCATCTATGCGCTGGCTCGCCGGCATACGCGCATCACCGCTCTGGCCGCGGCTATGGCCATATTCGGCGCCGTCTTCATGCTAGGCGAGAATACGCCCATCTGGCGATTGTTATACCCCTTATTGCCAACTCGCATCCGCATCGGCATTCACCCCGAATACACATATTGCATCCTGATCCTGGCTGTGGCTGCTCTGGCTGCCCTGGGCATGGACTCGCTCCGCGCGCCCAATTCCTGGAAAATAGCTCTGGGATTGATCGTCGCGGCCGATCTCTTTTGGACCGGATCCGGGCGCCCATGGATCTCGCCTCTGTGAAGGCCGATCCGGGCGTTACCCGCGATGCCTTCGATGGAAGCCCGGAAACCCTCGCCCTCGTACGGGCGCTGTCGTTCAGTCAATCGCCGCCATGGCGCATCGACAACCTGGAAGGCGCTACCGGCGAATGGAGCATACAGGCGCCGCTAACGCGCGTACCGAGCGCCAACGGGGTCAGCCCCCTGGCGCTTGAGAACATCATCCAGCTTCGCCTGTTTCTGCACGATGGCCAGCCATGGGGGTGGTATTATCCGGTAGCAAAGCCCGCGTCGCCCGTTCTCGATTTGCTCAATGTGCGCTACCTGGTGACGCCGGACGATGCAGAGACAAAGACCAGGATGTCGGCGATCGGCAAGTTTTCCCACGTGAGAGAGATGCCGGGATTCGACTTGTATGAGAACCGGACCGCGCTGCCGCGCTTCTTCCTGGTTCACGACGCCCGGCCGGTTTCCAGTCTGGCCGCGGCACGGACCTTGATCGCCAGCGGTATCGATCTGAGCCGCACGGCAGTTACGGATTCGGCCTTGAAGCTATCGCCCGATTCCGGCGTCCCCGGCGATGTACGCACTCTGTTCTACGAACCCGACGCCCTGGAACTGGCGGTAACCGCGCATGGCGATTCGCTGCTGGTGGCCGCGGACAACGATTACCCCGGTTGGCGCGCCTGGGTCGATGGTCGGCCCGCTGCGATCTATCGCACCGATATTGCGTTCCGCGGCGTAGTAACGCCCGATGGCGCGCATCGCATCCGTATGGAGTTCCACCCGGATATCTTACCGATTTCCTTAGCGGTAACTGCCGCCGCCGCGGGCGTGCTGCTGGCGCTCGCGCTGGCCGCGCGGAGGGTCACGAATCATGTTCGGCAGCTGGCTGGAGTTCTAGAATAGGTAAACAGGAAAATCCATGACGATTTCACGCAGATCTTATGTGGGGCAGCTTCTTAAGCTGCGGCGGATTGTTAATCCGCCTCTTCGGCTCGCTGCGGAGAGCCCCGTTTGCCTTCGCTCTTCTCCTCCCCTTAACCCTCGCCGCCCAGGACCACCCCATTGTCCTCAAAGTAAGCACCGCCTTCGACGGCAGGGGCAAGACTATCCACAACAGCGCCATCGTCATCCAAGGCTCCAAGATCCTGCGCATCGGCGGCGCCGTGCCTGCCAATGCGATCGTCTATGACCTCACAGCCCTGACTGTCTCGCCCGGCTGGATCGACACCCATTCCCATATCGGCTACCATTTCGGCGACGACGGCCGCAATGGCGGCCGCGGCGAATCTCCCGTTCACTCCATGCTGCGTGGCGTCGATAACGCCATCCTCACCCTCAATGCCGGTTTCACCACCATTCAAAGCCCGGGACAAGCCTCCGACAAAGAATTGCGCGATGCCATCGCGCGCGGCATCATCCCCGGCCCCCGCATCCTCACCTCCATGCAACCGCTAACCGAGAACAGCGGCCCGCCCGACAAGCTGCGCGAACTGGTCCGCCAGAGGAAACAGGAAGGCGCCGACTTCATCAAAGTTTTTGCCTCGAAGAGCATCCGCGAAGGCGGCGGCCAGACCATGACCGACGATCAGCTCCAAGCCGCGTGCGGCGAGGCTAAGGCTCAAGGCCTGCGCACTATTGTGCATGCGCATTCGGCCGAATCCGTTAAGGCAGCCACGCTCGCCGGATGCACTTCCATCGAGCATGGCGCGTATGCCAACGACGAAGACTTCAACCTGATGGCTGAGCATGGAACTTACTACGACCCAAACATCGGGCTCGTGCTGCAGAACTATCTTGAGAACAAGTCGAAATTCCTCGGTAGCGGCAACTATAACGAAGAGGGCTTCGCCTTCATGGAAAAGGGCATCGCCATCACTCGCGATACTTTCAAGAAAGCGCTGACTCACAAGAACCTGAAGATCGTCTACGGCACCGATGCCGTTGCCGGCGCTCATGGCCGCAACTACGAAGAGTTCATCGTTCGCGTGCGCGATGGCGGTCAGGACCCCATGGCCGCATTGGAATCCGCCACCTCCATTTCCGCCGAGTCGCTGAACCTGCAGGACCAGATTGGCTCGCTCGCGCCCGGTATGGCCGCCGATATCGTTGGATTCGACGGCAACCCGTTACAGGACGTAACTGCTGCCCGGCGCGCGGTCTTCGTGATGAAGGGCGGCAAGGTCTTCGAGAACCGCCGCGTGAGCCATTAAGTACGAGCGGGCTTCACGGAGCTCGTCGACAACGCCCCGCCACAGCCCCCTCTGTTCGTCCGCGCCGAACCCCATCCCAGAATCGCACACCCCCCCAAGCCTCAGCCCCACGTTTCGAGTAGCTTGCCCTGGCGCCTGGAGTGCCCATCGGATTTCATGTTATCCCGTGAAATACGTCTCGCGTTCCGGTCTCTCGCCCGCGTCCCCAGCTTGACCGTACTCTCGATCCTGACCGTGGCCTTAGGCGTCGGCGCCGGGACCGCGCTATTCAGCGTGGTCAAGGCTGTCCTGCTCAATCCGCTGCCGTATCCCGATCCGGGCCGCCTCGCGTGGCTCGCGGAAGTGAACGAAAAGGGGAGGCCGATGCAGGTAGGCTTTCAGAACCTTCTGGATTGGCAGGCCGCGAATCGCAGCTTCTCAGCCATCGCCGGGTATGAGGAGCGGCCCCGCGATCGTTTCCGGCGGCGATGTCCCGTTACGCACCTTCGGCTCCGTAGTGACGGAAGACTTCTTCCGCGTGATGGGCGCCGACGCAATCGCCGGCCGCACCTTTTCGCAAGAGGAGCAAATCGTGGGAGGCCCCTCGGTGGTGGTGATCGGCTATGGTCTGTGGCAGCGGGCTTTCGGTGGAAGCCCCGCTATTCTGGGTCGAAGTATTCACGTCTTGGGCATGTCTCCGGTTGTGGTTGGGGTCATGCCGCCGCGGTTCAGCTTTCCCGAAAAGACCGAGTTGTGGCTGCCGCAAACGGCGTTCGGCGATCCCGGCTTCGGTGTTCGCACCGGGCATAATTGGCGCGTAGTGGGCCGGCTCAAGCCGGGAGTTGGCATCGATCGGGCGCAGGCGGATATCGGCGCTATCGAGCGGCGCATCAAGCAACAGTACCCTTCGCCTTTCCAAGGGAAGGATGCGGCTGTGACGTCGCTTGCATCGCATATCGCCGGCGAAGTCCGCCGTCCGCTGCTCATGCTCTTCGGCGCTGTGGGATTCCTGCTCCTGATCGTGTGCGTGAACGTCGCCAACTTGCTGCTGGTGCGGGTCGCCGCGCGCAGCCGGGAGCTGGCCGTGCGCGCCGCGCTCGGCGCCGGACGGCGCCATCTGATTCGCCAGATGCTGACCGAGAGCCTGCTGTTGGCCGTCGCAGGCGGGATCTGCGGGATGCTGCTGGCAGTCTGGTCCATGGACCTGCTGCGCGTGCTGCTGCCCGCCGATATGCCGCGGGCCGGTGAGATTTCGATAGATGGCGGCGTGATCGGGTTTGCGCTGGCAGTCTCCGCGGCTGCCGGACTGGTATTCGGGCTGCTGCCGGCATGGCGCGCTTCCGGCATCAATGTGAATGACGCGTTAAAGGCCGGATCTCGGTCCGCCAGCGCTGGCAAACGTACACAGCGCACCCAGGCCGCTCTGGCGATTTCCGAGGCCTGTCTCTCGCTGGTCCTGGTGGCGGGCGCCGGGCTGCTGGCGCGCAGCTTTTGGAATCTGCGATCCATCGATCCCGGATTCCGCTCGGATCATGTGCTGACCGCCGATACCAATTTCGAGCCGCATGGGAACGAAAGCTTGACTTCCAAATACCGCGATCTTCTCGCCAAAGTGAGAGCGATTCCTGGCGTGGAATCGGCCGCGATGACTCGCAGCCTGCCAGTCGAATCGGGCGCGCCGGACGGCCATTTTTTCATCGAAGATCGCCGCGCCGAAACCGGCGCCGCCGATGCCAATTACAGCGTGATCAGCCCCGGATACCTGAAAACATTGCGTATCCCATTGCTACGCGGGCGCGATTTCACGGACCATGATACCGAGAGCAGCCAGCCGGTAGCCATCGTCAGTTCGGAAATGGCGCGCGTATATTTCGCCGGCCGCGATCCCTTGGGCCAGCGCATCTGGTTCGATTCGTTCAGCCCCAAGCAGCCGCACTGGCTGACGATCGTCGGCATAACGGCGGATGTCCGCGAAGATGGGCTTACGCGACCGCTATTTCCGCAGGCTTATACGTGTTATACCCAACAAGCATACGGCGGCCTTCTGAACGGCGGCACGCTCGTGGCGCGGACCGCGCTTTCACCGGCCTCGTTGTCCGGCGCGGTGCGTATGGCCATACAGGCGGTGAATCGTGAAGCGGTTCCGCGGACGCGAACCATGGACTCGGTGCTGGCAGGTTCGCTTTCCAAGCAGCGTTTCCAAATGGAGATTCTGGGCGGATTCGCCCTTCTGGCGCTCTTGCTGGCGGCTGTCGGGCTATACGGGGTGGTGTCGCACCTGGTCACCGCCAACCGGGCGCAGATCGGCATCCGGCTTGCGCTGGGGGCCCCGCGAAGCGTGGTTTTCCGCATGATCGCGGGCCGCGCATTGGCGCTCGCGGGAATCGGAGTGACGGCTGGCCTCTTGGGCTGTGTGGCGCTGCGCCGGGTGATGGCGGCCATGGTGTTCGGCATCGGCCCGAACGACCCCGCAACTCTTGCCGGCGCGATTGCCGTTCTGCTGGCGGTGGCGCTAGCCGCGGCATGCGTGCCGGCGCGGCGGGCCACCAGGGTCGATCCCATGGCGGTGTTGCGCGAAGATTGACCTCGGACGCGGTACGCTCAACCTGCGACTGTACTCGCACTGGCGCGTCGTTTGCACTCATAGCGAAGCCGGATTCGGAAGCGCCGGATTCTCGGCAAATAAGAACTAAGGAGTCCAAAATGGCAAGAGCGCTACGAATCTCTGGGATAACAGGTCTCGCCGTATGTTGCCTATCCGCGCCGCCGGTCCGGCCTGCCGACATGCCGAGCCGCCAGTTAGTTCAGGTCTATAGCAACAATGATTTTCAGCTCACGGGAATTGCTGTCTCGAAAACCGGTCGATTGTTCGTGAACTTCCCACGATGGTCGCCACAGTATCGGAATGCCGTAATCGAGGTGATGCCCGACGGTTCATCAAAACCATTTCCGGACGAGACGTGGAATCGTTGGGATCTCAACCCGGCTTCGGCCGGCACGCACCTGATTTGCGTACAGAGCGTTTTCGTAG
Source organism: Bryobacterales bacterium (assembly GCA_963723015.1). Taxonomy (GTDB): domain Bacteria; phylum Acidobacteriota; class Terriglobia; order Bryobacterales; family Bryobacteraceae; genus PALSA-243. The sequence continues at coordinate 37,653 of CAVRPF010000009.1, read as the reverse complement.
ACGAAACGGACAGTTTGTGGATACTCGACCCCGCCGCGCCCATGCTGATGAGCATAATTCCCAACGGCCCGAAGCTGGTAAAGGTCGACCTGAAAACGAACCAGGTGACGCGAGTAATCCCGGTCGGCCCCGACGTGGCCAAAACCAACAGCTATATGAACGATATTCGTATCGACAACCGCCGGAATTTCGCTTACATCACCGACAGCGGTATGGGCGGGATCATCGTTATCGACTTGGCTACCGGAAAATCGCATCGATGCCTCGACGGCGATCCTTCGGTGATGCCGGATAAGAGCGTGAAAATCTCGATCGATGGTAAACCGCTGCTCGGCCCTACCGGCGAAACGCCGTCTTTCCACTCCGATGCCATCGCGCTTTCGCCCGACGGCGAATACCTCTATTATCAGGCGATCGCTTCCAGAACGTTGTATCGAGTGCGGACGAATGGCTTGCGCGACCCGAATGGCAAACCGCTTGCCGAGAAGTACGCCGCGACCTTTCCTGTGGATGGTATCTGGATGGATTCCAAGCAGAACATCTACTTGAGCAATCTACAGCAGAATGCGGTGTCGCGCCTGACAAGCGACCGCAAGATCGAGACCATGGTGACGGATCCGCGCCTTCAATGGCCGGATACTTTTAGCGAGGGTCCTGACGGATCCATTTATATATCGGCTTCCCACATCAATGAATCGCCGACTTACAACCAAGGCAAGAGTACCCGGACGACGCCCTACGGCGTTTTTAAGTTCAAACCGTGACTCGATGAAGCTGCCCGGCCGGCGGATGTGACTTACTGCGATCCCCCGCGTCCGCCCTTTTTCGGGGCTCCCTTACCGCCCTTGCCGCCTTTCTTTCCGGACTTCTTACCGCGTTGCGGAGCGGCGAAAGCTGGCACGGTCGTCGCCAGCATAACGCCTAGAAGGCCGAGGCTAAGAAATCTGCGAAACGACATGTACATGGAACCTCCAGTATGTTCTGATTTCAGTCTGTATGATCGTCTGCCATAGGGCAAGCGATCCGCCAAAATAAACCTCCGCTATTTCGGAACTTTTCGCAAATCGGCTAGAGTAAAACCGATGGACCTGACCGCCTTCGATTTCCACTTGCCCGGGGAGTTGATTGCGCAGGAGCCTCTGGCGGATCGCGCGGCGTCGCGCATGTTGGTCGTTCATCGGGACGAAGGCCGTTGGGAAGACCGTATGTTTCGTGATTTTCCAACGTATTTGCGTCCAGGCGATTGCCTGGTGCTGAACGATTCGCGCGTCTTTCCGGCGCGCCTATTTGGAACCCGAACGGGCAGCAGCGCCGCGGCCGAAGTATTGCTCTTGCGCGCGTGTGCGCCGGGCAGCCGCGAGTGGAGAGCGCTCGTGCGCCCGGGCCGCAAGCTAGGTGTGGGCGAGCGCATCCGGTTCCCCGGCGGACTGGAAGCCGAAATCACGTCCGTGGCGGAGTTCGGCGAGCGCACTCTTCGCTTTAAGGGGGATAGCGATCTGCTTGAGGAATTCGAAAAAATCGGCCATGTGCCGCTGCCGCCTTACATCAAGCGCCCCGATCGCGCCGCCGACCGCGACCGTTACCAGACCGTCTTCGCGCGTGAGCGCGGCTCGGTTGCGGCCCCGACCGCCGGTTTGCACTTCACGCCCGAGATTCTGGAGTCCTGCCGCGCGCGGGGCGCCGATATCGCATATGTAACGCTGCACGTTGGCTTGGGAACATTCCAGCCGCTGCATGACGAACAGATCGAGCGGGCCCGGCTTCACGCCGAGAGCTACCGCATCACGGAGGAGAATGCGACGCGCATTCGGGCTGCGAAGCGCCTGGTCTGCGCCGGTACCACCAGTGTGCGCACGGTGGAGACCGCCCTGCGCCACGTAGGATCGCTCGCGCAAAGCGGCGAGACGGATATCTTTATTTATCCGGGCTTCGAGTTTCGGGGTGTCGGCGCCATGCTGACCAATTTTCATTTGCCCCGCACCAGCCTTTTGCTGCTGGTGTGCGCATTCGCGGGGACCGAGCTTGCGTTGGCGGCTTACAGGCACGCAATCGATGCCGCATACCGGTTCTATTCGTACGGAGATTGCATGTTAATCGTGTAGCGATTGAAACATACCTACCGTCCTAAATTTCGGCCTTGCCAAGAAGCTCGGCCGCTGAAAGCCGCCACAGTTTTGAACGTAATTTTCGAGGCACTGGCAACGTTTTTGCAACCTATTAAAGTGATTCATATCAGTAAACCTCATCCAGGTAATCTGGAGCTTGCCTCAGACTCCGATGAGGAAGGAGATGTCACAAATGCCTATGGAAGACGCAACTTACACGGATGCGCAGCCGCGGGTGTTTTTGCAACCCATTGCTGCGCCGTCCATTCTCGGTCTGTATGGCTTGGCGGGAGCCACTTTCATGGTGGCTGCCCAGATGGCCCACTGGTTCGGTTCATCTTACACAACTTTATTGTTGGTCCCGTTTGCTGCGATATTCGGCGGTCTGGCGCAGTTCCTCGCCGGTATGTGGGCTTATAAGGCCCGAGACGGCATGGCCACCGCGGTCCACGGCATGTGGGGCGCATTCTGGATGGCGTTCGGTATTCTAGCCTTGATCATGTCGAGTGGCCGTGCGCCAGTGGCCGCCGGCCCACTGTTTCCAGAGCTCGGATACTGGTTTATCGTGCTCGCCGCCATAACTTGGGTTTGCGCCGGAGCCGCTAGCTCCGAAAACAGATCCATGGTAACAACGTTGGTGTTCTTAGCCGCGGGTTCAACTATATCGGCCATATCGCTTCTGGCGGGTATCGAAGGCCTAATGATTCTGGCGGGTTACCTATTCATCATCTCCGCGATAGCTGCGTGGTACACAGGCAGCGCCCTGATGTTGAACGAGGCGTTCGGACGCGAGGTTTGGTCACTGGGCCGGAGCGCTCAAGCTCAACAGATGCCTAGGATTACGCTAGGTATGGGCGAGCCAGGAGTAATTCGAGGACAAGCGTAGGAAAACTTCAGCAACGCAAAAGCCGCCGTCCCGGGGTTATGGAAACAGCCCTGCGGTCGGCGGCAGCCCGGCTATTGTACTGATCTTCCCTCCATGACCCACACGCCAGACACTTCCCCATAGCGCGACGCAAGCGGGCCACCCCGCGAATGGTGAATCACTTGCAACCAGTTAGTTATGCGATTAGGACACCTTGCATTCTTATCTTTGCTGGTAGCGCACTCGGGTTGGGCGGCCGCGGCGCCTAACCGCGCCCAGGAGATTGTGCAGAAATCGGTCGCGAACACAAATGCCGATTGGGCCGCCGCTCCGCAATTCGATTTTACCGAGCGCGACGTGATTACACGGCATGGAACCCGAACGGTGAAGAGTTATCAGGTCTTGATGATTAATGGTTCACCTTATAACAATCTCATTGCGATCGATGGCCAGCCGCTTTCGGCTGCCCAGGCGGCAGCGGAGCAGCGCAAGCTCCAGCAGGAAACGAACCGGCGGCAAACCGAGCCGTCCGCCGCCAGGCAAAAACGCATAGCCGAGTATCAAAAGGAACGCCGTCAGGATCATGCTTTGATGGCAGAGATGGTAAAGGGGTTCGATTACCGACTGACAGGTGAGGAGACAGTCAATGGACGCCGTTGCTTTGCCCTAGAGGCGACGCCGAAACCCGGCTACAGACCGCCGACCCGCGATACACAGGTGCTTAAAGGTATGCGAGGAAAGATGTGGGTGGATACGGAGCAGTATCAGTGGGTCAAAGTACAGGCAGAGGTGTTCCGCCCCGTGAGCTTCGGGCTATTTTTCGCGAGCGTAAAACCAGGTACTAAGTTCACCTTGGAACAAAAACCTATAGAAGGAAATTTATGGCTGCCGAGTCATTTCTCGATGGCGGTTATAGCTAGGGTGTTAATTGTATCGCGGAACTCCCGCGACGACGAGACGTACTCGAACTATCGCCGAGCGGCGGGCGGGCGGGCAGCCGTTACCGGGGGACAGCAGTAGGAAACCAGGGAAGCTAACACGCGAGAATGGGGCTGGACCGTTTTAACGGCCGGCCAAACTTAAAAGGCCGCCCGATGTTCTGGGCGGCCTTTTTTTAACCGGGAGGCATGTCCTCCCTCCTGTTCAAGGCGACAGTAATCGGAATACCCCGTTTCTGGACCTTGGGTCTTTCCAATCCTCCAGTCCGATTAGCTCCGAACTGCAGTTTTAACTGCCGATCCTCAATTCCTTTTTCTCACATGGCTGAGGGCTAACGCAAGAGGTTTGGTGATCGCTTTGTGATGCTTTCGCACACTTCATTTTGGATAGCGTTGGATAGCGTTTGCGAATACTCACGTAGCCGACGGATGCGGCGCTTTCCACAATGGATAAGGAACCCCAGCCAACCGGCTGATACAGAATGCCTGTGCGGTCAGCACAAATACCGCGACTTCGATAATGACCAGGTATGCCGGCCGGGTAATGATCCCGAGAGACACGATGAGAGTAGTGGCTCCGGCCGGCGGGTGGCTCGCGTTAAGCAGAATCATTATAGCCGCGGTGGCCGCTAACGATAATGCAGCCGCTACCACCGGCCGCCAGTCGAAATAGCGGCTCGCCAAAGCCGCCAGCATCGGCATCCCGGCGAGCCGGAATGCGGCGTAGCCGCAGATCAAGCCAATGAAGTGGCCGATCAAGGTATTGCGGGGCGCCGACGATTCCGCGCGCGGCGAAAAGAAAAGCTGATACGCCGTCGGCCCGAGCGATGGAAACACGAAGGGGATTCCAGTAACCACGGCCAGCAGAGCCAGCAGTGCGATACTTAAAAATCCGTTGACGAAGACATAAACCGCCCAGAGCGCTGGAGGCGGCAAAGGCTTCGTCAGCCGTCCCAGACCGAGGCGCTCGAACAGCTTTTCCACGTGCGCCAGGTCCTGCGCCGTTCTGGCGCGCCCCGGTGCGACTGACCTTCTCTGGGGGGCACTAGACGGAAAGCAGCACGCGAACAGCCATTGGGATGAGACGGATCGGCATTGAGCTAAAGCCAGATGCCCGAGGTCCGGCGGAGAAATTTCATGCCGAAGGCTGGCGCTTAAGCCAGGCACGCGAAGATCTCACGATAGAACTCCGGGTGCGCGGTCCACGTCTGCGCCGTAACCAGCTTGCCATCGCGAACGGCGGCCTTAGGGCTATACACGCCGCCGCTTCGTTCCACCTCGATGCGCACATGCGGATGACAGGTAACGGTGCGGCCTTTGGTGAGACCGGCGGCCGTCAACACCTGGATGCCATGGCCGATGGCGCAGATGCATTTATCCTGCTCGGCGAATTCGCGCACCAGCGACAATACGTTGGGATCGTTGCGAAGATACTCGGGCGCGCGTCCGCCCAGGATAATCATCGCGGCAAAATCGCGGGCGGCCACGGCGGTGATGGCTACATCGGGTTCAATGGAGTAACCGGGCCGCTCGATGTACGTTTCCCAGCCAGGCTCGGTATCGTGGATTACCGTATGCAGCCGGCGGCGGGTGGGCGCGGCAATCACCGCCTGCCACTGCGCTTCCAGAAACCGGTGATAGGCATAGAGGGCTTCGTAGCTATCGCCGCCGTCGCCGGTAACGATCAAGACCTTCTTTGTCATGACGCTAACTAGCCAGCATAACAGTCCCGCGGGCCTGCCAGAATGAAAAATGTGGATGTTCTGGTGATCGGAGGCGGCGCCGCCGGTCTGATTTGCGCCATTGAGGCCGCCAAGCGCGGCCGCCGCGTTACGGTACTCGAGCGGAATGCTCAAATCGGGCGGAAGATCCTGATCTCGGGCGGCGGCCGCTGCAATTTCACTAATCTACATACGCGTCCCGAAAACTTTCTGTCGCGGAATCCGCACTTTGCAAAATCGGCCCTGGCGCGCTATGGACCGCGCGATTTTGTGCGCCTGGTGGAGCGGCACGGCATTCGCTATCACGAAAAGAAATTGGGACAGCTATTCTGCGATGGACCGGCGGCCGCGATTGTCGCAATGCTGGAACGCGAGTGCGCCGCGGCGGGCGCACAGATCATGCCATCCTGCGCTGTAAGCCGGGTCGCGAAAGGCGAAGCATTCGAGGTGGAAACCAATTGGGGAACCTACACGGCATCGTCGCTGGTGATTGCCACCGGGGGCCTTTCCATTCCGAAAATCGGAGCCACGCCGTTTGGTTATACCATCGCGGGCCAGTTTGGATTGGAGATCGCCGAGCCGCGCCCCGCGTTGGTCCCGCTGCTGTTTGGCGCCGGCGATCTTGAAAAGTTCGCCGGATTGGCCGGGGTTTCCGCGGAGGTTTCGGCCGCGGCTGGAGGAAGGCGTATTCCGGGAAAAGCTGCTGTTTACGCATCGCGGGCTCAGCGGGCCGGCGATCCTGCAGGTATCTTCCTATTGGATGCCCGGCGCGGCGGTTGAAATCGATCTGCTGCCGGATGTGGATCTGATTGCGACGCTGCGCGAAGCGCGCGCCCAAGGCGAGCGCGCAGAGGTAAGGACGATCCTGGCAAGGTTCCTTGCGAAACGCCTCGCCGACCGATGGTGCGAGCTTTGCGGATTGTCAAAACCCGTGGCGATGTTGAGCGACCGCGAGATACAAGCTGCATTCGCAGCGCTGCATGCCTGGAGGATAGTCCCGGCCGGCACGGAGGGGTACGACAAGGCGGAAGTGACGGCCGGTGGAGTGGATACGGCGGAGTTATCGTCCAAAACGTTCGAGGCGCTTAAGAACCCCGGACTCTACTTCATCGGCGAGGTAGTGGATGTGACGGGCCACTTGGGCGGCTTCAATTTTCAATGGGCTTGGGCGTCGGGATACTCGGCGGGTCAGTACGTTTGATGCCGAGCTTTTGCAGAATGGCGTCTACATAGGCCCGCGTTTCCGAAATATCGGGGTCGCCATTGGCGTGATCTGTGGCGCCGGGGCCGGCATTATATGCGGCGAGCGCTTGCGGCACGTCGCCCTTATATCTATCGAGGAGCTGACGCAGATACTTGGCCCCGGCGTCTATGCTCTGTTTGGGATCGAACGGGTCGACGACGTTGAACTGTTCGGCGGTGGCGGGCATAAGCTGCATGAGCCCTTGCGCACCCTTAGGGGAGATTGCGCACGGCCGGAAACCGGATTCCCGATCGATCACGGCGCGGAGCAACTTGGTATCTACGCCCTGTTGCTGCGCGGCTCCATCGATCAACGGCGCGGAGATGGTCTCCGCTAACGGATCGCAGGCGGGTTTTTCGGATTCGAATCCCGGCCCGGATTCGGTGATGGCTTCGCCCCAAGGCTTCAGGCGGGCGCCCACGGATTCAGCCTGCTTTTGCACAGCTTCGCGCTGTTTGGTTATGGCGGCGCGCTGCAGTTCCGCGGGAGTTTGCGCCAAAGCGGCGGCCGTAGCGGCTAGAAAGACGATCCACTTCACAGTTCATTAATCGGCCGTGAGGGACAAAACTTTAGGCACGCCGTCGAGTTTCTTTGGCGACACGCCCAGACTGCCGGGCTTTCCGCCGCGAGCGCGATCTGATAATCTGGCAAACCATGATGCAGTTAGGGCAGGATTTGCGTTTCGGCCTGCGCCTGCTTACCAAAGCGCCTGGTTTTACGGGGGTGGCGCTGGCGACTCTCGCCTTGGGGACGGGCGCGGCGAATTCGATCTTCAGTGTGGTGGATGCGGTGATTCTCAAACCGCTGCCCTTTCGCGATCCCGATCGCGTGCTAGTGGTTTGGGAAAAGAATCCGTCGCTGAACCGGTTCCGGATGAGCGTGGCGGTGGGCAACCTTTACGAGTGGGGGCGGCAGGCGCGTACCTTGGAAGGCCTGTCCGGCGTGTTCGATGCGCGCGTCAATCTGACCGGCGGACCCAATGGGCGGATCGATCCGGAAGAGTTGAAAGTGGAGCGTGTCTCGGCTTCCATGTTCCCGATGCTGGGCGTACAACCGATGTTAGGGCGTGTGTTCCGTCCCGACGAAGACCGGCCCGGACACGCGAACTTGGCGCTGTTGAGCTATTCGTTGTGGCAGCGGAAGTTCGGCGCGGATTCATCCATCATAGGCAAGGCGATCGGCCTGCGCGATCAACCCTATACCGTGGTGGGCGTGCTGCCACCGGGCTTCGGCGTGCTCGATCCCTCGGTCGACGTTTACGTGCCGCTGGCGCTGAACGCGAAGGACCCGCGCTTTGCCGGCGCGCGCATGCTTATGGTGGTAGCGCGGCTAAAGCCCGGCGCCACTGTGGAACAGGCCAGGACTGAGATGGAGACTATCGGTGCGCGTTTGGAACTTAGCAATCCGGCGGTGAATCGCGGCTGGCGTCCGAACCTCTTCCCGATTCAAAACGAGCTCTTCGGTAACGTGCAACAGGCCATGTGGGTGTTGCTGGGAGCGGTGGGCTTGCTTCTGCTGATGGCCTGCGTCAATGTGGCCAACCTGCTGCTGGCGCGCGGGGCCGCGCGGCAAAAGGAGGTTGCGATCCGTACCGCGCTAGGAGCCACCGCCGGGCGAATCGCGGCGCAGTTTCTTGCCGAGAGCGTGTTGTTGGGCTTGGCCGGAGGAGCGCTGGGACTGGCTCTGGCCCGCGGCGGCGTGGCGCTGGTGGCGCGGCTGGGTCCGGCGAGCATTCCGCGGCTGACGCAGGTAAGAGTGGATGCACGCCTGTTCCTGTTTTCGCTGGGAGTGTCGATATTGACCGGCATTCTCTTCGGGCTGGCGCCGGCAATTCAAGGATCGCGGGCGAATCTGAACGCGGCGCTGACCGAAGGCGGACGCGGCGGAACGGCGGGTCGCGCCGCCCGGTTGATGCGTAGCTCGCTGGTGGTGGCGGAAATTGCGCTGGCGCTGGTGGTGCTGATCGGCGCGGGCTTGCTGATGAAGAGCTTCACGCGCCTGCGGAGGGTGGATCCCGGTTTTCAGCCGCAAGGCCTGCTCACGATGCGCGTGCCGCTGGGAGGGGGACGGAATAATGCCATCGAGCGGCGGGTGGCGTTTTTCCGCGAAGTGAACCGCCGCGTGGCTGCGCTGCCGGGCGTACGGAGTGTGGGCGCGGTAAGCGAATTGCCGCTGACCGGGGTCGGCTTTGGATCGGAGTTCTGGATTGTCGGCCGTCCGGCGCCCCCCACCGAGCGGAGACCGATGGCGCTCACGCGCGGCGCGACGCCGGGCTATTTGCGGACGATGGGAATCCCGTTGATCGAAGGGCGATTCTTCAACGATACGGATACGGCCAGATCGACGCCGGTTGCGGTTATCGACCAAACGCTGGCGCGGAGATTCTGGCCGCAAGGCGGCGCCATCGGCGGCCGGTTGATAACCGATGCTAACGAGAAAGTGGAGGAGATCGTCGGAGTAGTAGGGGCGGTCAAGCCGGACCGGCTAGATGCCGACGATTGGCCGACGATTTATATGCCGCATGCACAGAAACACGACCAGACCATGATTCTGGTGGTTCGCACCGCGCGCGATCCCATGGGCTTAGCCTCCGCGGTGACGCGGACGGTGCATGAGATGGATGCCGAGCAGCCGGTAGCGGACGTGCGTACCATGGACCGGGTAGTAGACGAAGCCGTGGCCGGGGCCAGGTTCAACACGGTGGCGCTGGCGATCTTCGCCGCGATTGCGTTTCTGCTGGCGGCGATTGGTATTTACGGCGTAATCTCCTACGACGTGACCGCGCGCACCAATGAGATCGGCATCCGCATGGCGCTGGGCGCGGAGAGCGCGGATATGATTAAGCTGGTACTGGGACATGGCGCGCGGCTGGCGGCTATTGGGATCGCGATCGGCTTGGCGGCGGCGTTCGCGTTGACGCGCGCGATGCAGTCGATGCTGTTCGGCGTGAGTCCCCGGGATTTTTATACTTTCGCGGCGATTGCCGGGTTGCTGGGGGCGGTCGCGCTGGCCGCAAGTTATCTCCCGGCGCGGCGCGCCACGGCGCTGGACCCGTTAGTAGCCTTGAGGCACGAATAGGATCGCCGGGAACAAATAATGATCAAGTTACAGAACCTCGAGAAGTTTTACGAAGGCGGCTACGGGCGCACCTATGTGCTGCGCCGTATCAGTGGAGAGATTAAGGAAGGCGAGTTTGTCACCATCATGGGTCCATCGGGCGCCGGCAAATCGACGCTGTTGAGCATCCTGGGCATGTTGGACGGCGCATGGACCGGCGAATTCGAATTCTTCGGCCACCAGGTGCATCGCATGAAGCCCAAGGACCGCGTGGAGCTGAATAAAAAGTACATCGGATTCGTATTTCAGAGCTATCACCTGATAGACAACTTGACAGTGTACGAAAATCTGGATATCCCGCTCTCCTATCGCAACGTGAAGGGGTCGGAGCGGGCATCCATCGTATGCGATGCGCTCGACCGGTTCCATATCGTGGGCAAGCGCGATCTTTATCCGAGCCAGCTTTCCGGGGGCCAGCAGCAATTGGTGGCGGTGGCGCGCGCGGTGATCGCGAGCCCCAAGCTGATACTGGCCGACGAGCCTACAGGCAACTTGCATTCCGTTCAGGGCAAGGAGATTATGGAGCTCTTCAAGAAGCTGAACGGCGAGGGCACGACCATCGTGCAGGTGACGCACTCGCTGGCGAATGCGGAGTATGGTGATCGCGTCATTAACCTGGCGGACGGCTGGATCGTAAACAAATGATCTGGTTCTACTACCAATTCCTTCTCCGCGCGCCGATTTTGTGGGGCAGGATGGCGTCCTGCGGCCGATTGTTAATCGGCCTGTTGCCGTCAAGAGCGGCGCTGCTCGCTTGTTGACCCGCATCTCCCGCCATTTTCGCCGCGCGCGGATGATACGCTTTGCGGCGGAGCTTCGCATTAACGCGGACACGCGCGTGCTCGACATCGGCGGCACGCCCGAGTATTGGGATCTGCTGCCGGTCCGCCCGAGCGTGGTTCTGCTGAACACGCCGCGCGCCCGGCAGGATCTCGCCGGCGCTGCGACATGGGTGGCTGGCGATGGCCGCCAGTTGCCGTTTGGCGACGCCGCGTTCGATGTGGTATTCAGCAATTCGGTGATCGAGCACGTCGGCGACGCTGATAGCCAGCGCCGGTTTGCGTCGGAAACAGCGCGGGTTGGCCGCGCCTATTGGGTGCAGACGCCGAACCGCTGGTTTCCGGTGGAGCAGCACCTGCTGACGCCGTTCCTTCACTGGCTGCCGCGAAGCTGGCAGCGCGCGATTGCGCCGCGATTCAATGCGTGGCGAATGCTGACGCGACCTTCCGCGGACCGGCGCGAATTTTATATCGAACACTATTTGCGCGACGTGCGGCTGTTGAGCTTGGGGGAAATGCAAAGGCTGTTTCCGGGAGCGCGGCTAGTGCGGGAACGCTTCTGCGGGATAACGAAATCGCTCGTGGCCACAAGGAAGATACGGTAGATCCAAATAGCTTCCAAGAAAACAGTAGGTATCGTTGCATTCACTGTCCGCGACTGTTTCGAAACGCCAGCAGCGAAGCCATCAATTGCCGTCCCGGTTCTTGTTGGGATCTATGTGCAACATCGCCTGGCACTCGGTGATCGCCTCCGGCAGATGGCCGGGAATCTGCGCCAGCGCATACGCCAGCTCATAATGCGCTTCCGCGGCATCATCGGATCGGATTCTCAGCGAAGCCTGATACTCCGCATCGCGTCCTGCAGCCGGCCCATCGTCTGGCAAAATATTCCCCAGATTCGAAATGCAGCTGTCGCTGAGTCCGGGCTTTAATCCGCAGCGCCTCTCGATATTCCGCGATGCCTCCGCTTCCCGGCCGGGTATCCGCGGAGAGCGCGTTAGCCAGATCGCTGTGCGCTTCCGCCAGATCGGGTTTGAGCCTCAAAGCCGTTTGATACTCGGTAATCGCGTCCGCCAACTGGCCCGGCATTTGCGCATAGGCAATCCCCAGGTTGAGGTGCGCCTGCGCGAAATCAGGATCGATCCGCAGCGCCGCGCGATACTCCGCCACTGCCTGCTGTAGATCGCCCGGCATCGACGCTAACCCAGCCCCAGGTTGTCGTGCGCGTCCGCATAATCCGGTTTCAGACGCAAAGCCTCCGATACTCACAATCGCATCCGCGCCGCGGCCCGGCATTTCCGCCAAAGCATTTCCCAGATTCATATGAGCTTCCGCGCTGTCCGCTTAACCCTCAATGTCGCTCGAATCAAACGGCTTTCGGACTCAGGCCCGATCTCTGGGGAGTTCCGAGGTCCAGATGGACAAAATAGCTATCGGGAATTGCGCGCCAGTGTCGCGCGGTAGAGCGCCTCCTCGTCCCGTAATGCCGCTCTGCCGCCAAGTCAAGATGGCTAGCGCAGCCAGCAATAGCGTGGGCAGCGCCGGCCGCGCCGAGTTTTCCTGGCCCAATCCGCGCGGCCATCGGCATCAGCCAGGAGGCTCGCCGGAACGATGATCCCCAAGATAGCCAGATACTCAAATGATCGGCGACGTAGGAGTAACGAAACGGGAAAACATTTAGGAACCCAAGCGACCGGAAAAAGAGTGCCCATGAAAATCAAAAAGGCCGCCAGCGGTCCGCGGCTTTCTCCGGGCCAGCCAGACCGAAAGCCGCCGCCACCGCCACCAGTCCGGCCGGAACAAATATTGCCGCCAATCGCCCGCATCCGATGTTCCATTTTGGATATGAAAACATCAGGTCCGCCGGCCAGAGCGCCTTCCAGGCGTAGAACCAAGGCACGCGCCCGGCCAGCAGCAGACGCTGTCGCAATGTGAGCGCATAGTCCGCCCCCTGTGCGCCGATATATACTCCGCTCCACCCATGCGGTAAGAAGTCCCGCAGGCACAGCCAACCCGAACCATGGCAGCAACGGAAGCACGTCGCGCCGCCATTCGATGCGGTTCACCGTGGCCTTGCGTCCACGCATCCACCACAGAAGCACCAGCAGCGCGGCCGGCAATGTGGCTGTCACCTCTTTGTAAGTAGCGCCAGCACGAACAGCCCCAAGCCCCAAAGATACTGCCGTTTACCGCGCGTCTTATCAAAGCGCAAATAAGCGAGCGCGGCCGCCAGGTAGAAAACTCCCGAGAGGGCGCTCTTCTGCTCGGAGATCCACGCCACCGCCTCCACGCAAACCGGGTGCAGGCGAAAATCAGACCGGCCAGCCACGCTCCAGGCAGGAAAGGCGCTGTACGATCTTCATGACCAGGTATGCCGCGGTCGCGTGCAGGGCGATGTTGGTGAGATGGTAACCCAGCACGGCATCGCCCCAAAGCCGGTGCTCCACCCAGAATGCAGAGTGTAAAAGAGGATAGTATTGTTGAGTGGCGCCCAGTTCGAACCAGATTCGCCACAGACCGTGAAGCGATTGCAGGCGGGCGCTGTAACATGAGCTGGCGTCGTCCCAGACCAGTCCCCCGCGGAGCGCCGGACCATAAGCGATCAGAGTGGCACACAACAGAACCGCCCACGTGGCCGCGGCACGGCAAACTTGCATAATAACCGGGGCAGTCTCCGGAGGGACGCACCGGGCACCGTTGCGCTATATGATAAATCATATCTTAGGAATGTGTTCGTCCGCATGATACTCTTAATGCGGACAAGCTGAAATATATCCTGCCATTGACGAGCTTTTCACGGTTATATATACTGTGTATCCCGTTGTTCCGGGGTCCGGATTATTGCATCCTGTAGTCACTTCCGGGTTGGTCACAAGGAGAGCGAACGTGCGCAACTATTTACGAGCAGGGCTGAAAACAGCGCTGCAAGCAGTGCTGCAAGCAGTTCCGATAGCTGTCATTTTTCTGCTGGCGATACCGGTTTTCGCCCAGATCGACACCGGTATTATCTCCGGCAGGGTAACCGATCCATCGGGTGCGGTGGTGCCCGGGGCAAAACTTACGATCACCCAAACCGCGACCAATTTCGCAAGCGCCAGCCAAACCGACAGCGACGGCGTATATCGAGTGCCATCCCTGCAGCCCGGGACCTACCGGGTCACCGTCACCGCTCCCGGATTCAAAACGTTTGTTCAGGACGGCGTCATCCTCCGCATCGGCGAGGACCTGGGAGTGAATGTAAAGCTCGAGGTAGGCGCCACCAACGAATCCATCGAGGTCAAATCCACCCCAGCCTTATTGGAAACGCAAACCTCGTCCACCGGCCAGGTGATGGAGGGCTCGTACCTTTACGCGCTGCCGAACTACCAACACTGGGAAAAGGGCGTGCTGTACTATACTCCCCAGGTCGAGAGCGCCAACGCGCCGTGGCCGGGCTCCCTGGGCAATTGGTCCATCAACGGCGGCAATAGTTACCAGATTGGTTACTTTGAAGACGGCCAGTTGGCCACCACGAATGGACGGCGGCACCACCTTAAATTCCGTCTCGGTGGGCGTGGAGGAGGTCAAGGTGCTTGACCAGCGCTTTGCCGGCCGAATACGGCCACGCCACCACCGGTCTCGATCAGCGTGGTGAAGAAGGCCGGTACCAACCAAATTCACGGCCAGGGCGGCGAGCTTTTCAAAAGTACCCCCATGGTCCACCGCCCGTTCTTCCAGTTGACAACCCTCCCGCAACAGGGCGTTACGCAACTCTTCCAGCAGCCGGATTTCGAGTTGGCCGGGCCGGTTTTCTTCCCGAAGATCTATAACGGTAAGAACAAGACCTTCTTCGAGGTGGCGGGGTCGTACCACATCGACCAGAATACGAATCAGGCCGCCTTTACAGTTCCCACGCCCGCGGAATTGGCGGGCGATTTCAATTTCCCGGGTACAACGCCCAACCAGATCTACGATCCGGCCAGTACCAGCGGAAGCTTCGCCGCCGGCAACCTGTCGCGCAATCCCTTTCCCAATAACCAGATCCCGCAGAGCCGGTTCAGCAGCTATGTGGAATGCGATCGCGGCTAACAATCCTTTCAATGCGCCCCAATCGGGAACCGGCATCTTTACCCCGACCGGCCCCAGCAACAACATCAATAGCAGCGCCGTCGGACACTACTATAACCTCACTACCCAAGCCCGCCTGGACCACAGTTTCACCGACAAGGTCAAAGTGTTCGGCAGCTACTCGACGGGATCGCAACACCAGCCCGGGATTAACAGCGTGATCACTTATGCGCCATACGACGCCAATCAGTTGGTCACTTACACGGTGCAAAACGTGGCCACCGTCGGGTTGACCTACACCGCCTCTCCCACCCTGATCAGTGAGACCAGAGTAGGTGAATACCGACAGACGAATAACCCGCAGACAAGCTCGCCCGACGACCAGTTTGCGCTCGCCAAGGCCATTCCCAACCTCCCCGCCAATGTATACGTCAACCCGATCAGCGTTGGCTTGCCCACCCAGGGTAAGTACGGCAATGGCAGTCTCGGCCAGGGAACCCTAAGCATTATGGTGAACAACAACCACCAGTTACGCGAGGACGTTACAAAGATTTGGCGCACGCATTCCTTCAAGTTCGGGTATGAGTGGCTTTGGGAAAACCAGGTCTCGCACAATATCGGCAATCCGCGGCTGACCCTCACTTTCGGCGGCACTAATGGCATTGGTCCAACCGGGACGACCATCCCCAATACAGGCGGGATCGGGCTGGCGGATGTTATGCTCGGGTACGTCACCGCTTACAGCTACGCCCAGCAGGGCGCCAGCACTCTTCCTGAAGACTCTATCCACAGCTTCTATGCCCAGGATGACTGGCGGATTCTTCCCAATCTGACCCTCAATCTAGGTCTTCGCTACAGCACCGAAAGCCCGGCCCACAGCAAGTTCCCCGGACAACTCAGTAACGGAAGTCTGACGGTACCGGACGATGTTTATCCCCAATCCGTCCCCGGCGTCATTACCTGCCCGCCGGGCGGATGCATGGGTGGGTGGATCCAGCCGAAGGGCGGGATCTACAACCGCGATAACAACAACTTCCAGCCACGCGTCGGGCTGGCGTATAGCATCGAGCGGAATACAGTCATCCGCGCCGGCTTCGCGCTGATCACGCTGGATCAGAACCTCGGGTACACGACCCAGAACGAAATCGGCGGCTCCAACTTCTTCCAGCAAAACGTCGCGCAACAGCCCAACGTCTACACGCCGCTGTTCAATATTAACCAGGGCGTACCTGCGTTCGTCCCTAACCCGACCCTGGCGAACGGAACCATACCCACCACCGCTTCTTCGCCATCGGGCCGCGGTACGCTGACCGTGTATCCCGCCAACTTCCACAACTCGTACACACTGAACTGGAACATCAGTATCCAGCACGCGCTAAAGAAGGACTACCTGTTGGAATTGGACTATGTCGGCACCCACAACGTGGGCTTCCCCGGTACCGTTAACCTGGACTCTCGGCCTTACGGGACCGGTATCGACCCGAACGGCAACGTAATCGATCTGACACAGCCCGCCAATTGGGCCTACCGCAATACCTGGACCTCCAACTCGTCGGCCGTCAACGGCACGCAAGCATACAAGCCCTATCCCAATTGGAACCAGGTCAACCTGGAGTGCAACTGCGTCAGCATGATCTACCATTCGGGAACCGTCAAGATGGAAAAACGGTACTCGTATGGCCTCTCGTTCCTGACGTTCTTCACCTTGCAGAAAGGCTTGACAACTAACTGGAACAGTCAAAATCTCTATCAACCGATCAGCGTCGGCCGCTCGGTCACTAGTATCACTCAGAAGTACCGCTACACCAGCTCTATGACCTACGAGCTGCCGTTCGGCAAAGGCAGGCACTTCATGAACCAGGGACGCGCGATGAACTGGCTGTTGGGCGGCTATAGCCTCTCGTGGAACTTCTCCGTCTGGGCGCCCAGCCCCCTTAGCACCGGCTATTCGGGCGCCTCTTACGTCAACCCCGTAACCGGCGCATTCAGGAGGCCGGCAGGATTATCCGAGCTACGAGCCGGAACCCGGCAGCAACTCTTCCGCATTATGGACCCGCAGCTTCGTGACGATTGGCAGGACCTCGGAGGCAACCGCTATGCACAGTCGGCCCAGAACCCTCTGGTCACCAACTGCGGTACGGCCATCCCGAACGTGGGTAACAACTGCGTCCATGTCGCTCCCTCGTTTACTAACGGCAACATGCCGGCGAACATGTGGATCCCGCAACGAATCATCGGGGCCAACGCATCGTTCTTCAAGGACTTCCCGATTAAGGAACGCTTCAAGACGCAAGTCCGGCTGGATTTCTTCAACCCGTTCAAGTGGTACAACTGGAACACGCTGGTCACCACCATGAGCCAAACCCAGCCGGCGCTCTTTGGGACGATTCCACTCGGCGATTTCGGCGACTCCACGGAGGGCGGGCCGCCGGAAATGCAATTGTCGTTCCGCGTAAAGTTCTAGTTGCGTGAGTTACGTGTGGGGAGGTTAGCGCCGATCGCGATTGTCAGACGGCGTGGCTCCTTAACGCCTCGCGTACGCGCTCAATAGCCTCCGCCGGATCGGGGTGATCCATGCGAATCACCTCACAATTCGGGCCCACCGGCCGCCAACGCTCGAACATGCGCGGCGCGGGAAAGCCGGCGAACACAACCAGCAGCGGCACGCCGCATGCGGCCGCCACGTGTTGGCCGGCGGAATCGTAGCCCACATACAGCTTGCTTCCCGCGATGAGGGAAGCGAAGCCGGCGAAGGAGCCTTTCCACAAAGTAGCCGCGGCGCCCGAGCGCTCCACGGCTCTCTCCACCCGCTCCGCCTCGGCCTCACCCGCGCCTCGATCGACGTAGAGCGGCAGCCCCGTCTTCGCCAGCAGCGCCAGCAGTTGCTCTTCAAACGGATCGTCGATACGCTTCGCCAGATTCTCGCCCACCCCGAGACTCACGGCGATATAAGGAGCCTGCGTGGGGGCGGAATCCACCGCGATATACGGCTTGGCGCCGGAGATGCCGAGCGTCTCTTCCGCCCAATCGGCGGTCAATCGGGACAGGGGTTCGGCGCTTTCGGCGCGGTAGGCGCGACTCTCGAAAAAGTAGTGACGCTCTTCCGGGCAGACCGGCAGCAGTCCAAGCTGCGTAAGCCGCGAATCGGGATCGATCACGACACAATCGGAATCGCCGGCCAGCGCCTTCAATCCCTCCGCCGCGGCTAGGCGCTCACGCAAACCCCCGCGGACGTACTCGATGGGCGCGTGGTGAATGCGGGGATCGTTGGCGAATAGCTCATAGTTCTTCCCCGGCCCAGCCATGATAATGGCCGCGTTCTTGAAGCGCCGCTTCGCGGCCGCCAGGAGCACGCTGGTTATAGCGACGTCCGCGCCCAGTGTAACCCGCGAGAGCACGAGGACGCGCTTGGGCTCGCCGGTGAGCTTTCGGGGCCGCCGGATCCACTCGTATCGCGAGACCAGCCGGGCCGCATCCAAATCGGCCATTTGCGCGATGGCTTGCGAAAACAACCGTGCATACGCGTCGCAAAGAGCGGGCTGGAAATGGTCCGCGAGCCCTTCCGCCAGCACGCCGAACAACGCCGGGGCGCACGGATCTTCCATTAGCGCGCGGGGGAGATCTTTCGGCGGCGAGCCTGCAAGGCAGCGATCCAAAACCGACTGAGCGATGGTCCTACACGAAGTACTTCTCAACCAGCAACCTCAGTTTCTTGAGAGTAGTTTCGGGAACCTGCCGGCGGTCGGTTAGAATGGCGTGCGCTAGCGCCGAGCCGCACTTGCAGGCGCGTTCTCGCGGCATCCGCGCTACCGCCTCGGCCACCACCTTACAGGCGTTCCCGGCATTCATTACCAGATTGGCGAGAATATCGTTCACGGTCACGGCGTCATGACCGGCATGCCAGCAGTCGTAGTCTGTCACCATGGCTACGGTGACATAGCAGATCTCGGCTTCGCGGGCAAGCTTGGCCTCCTGCAAATTGGTCATACCGATCACGTCCATGCCCCAGCTGCGGTAGACGTTGGATTCGGCCCGGGTGGAAAAGGCCGGCCCTTCCATGCAGAGATACGTGCCGCCCAGTTTCGCCGTAACGCCGGCGGCGCCGCACGCGCTGGCGACTACCTGCGCAAGCTGCGGGCAAATGGGATCGGCAAAGCTGATGTGCGCCACCAGGCCTTCGCCGAAGAACGTCGAAATACGGCCGCGCGTGCGATCGAAGAATTGATCGGGGATAACGAAGTCCAGCGGACGATGCTCCTCTTTGAGCGATCCCACCGCGCTGAGCGAAACGATGCGCTCCACGCCCAGCGATTTCATGCCGTAGATATTAGCGCGAAAATTGAGCTCGGAAGGCGAAATGCGATGACCTCGGCCATGCCGCGCAAGGAAAGCCACGGAGCGCCCGCCGAGCTGGCCGAGAACGTAATTGTCGGACGGCGGCCCGAACGGAGTTTCGATGTTGGATTCCTCTTGGGCTTCAAATCCAGGCATGGAATAGAGGCCGCTGCCGCCAATGATGCCGATCTCCGCCTTCAATTCGAGGGCTCCTGAATCAGTTCCAGCAAAACGCCGCCGGCCGAAGCGGGGTGAACGAAAACATAGAGATGGCCGCCGGCGCCTTCGCGCGGTTCATGGAGCAAGCGCGCGCCCGATTGGGTGAGCCGCGCGGCGATGGCGCGCAGGTCGGGCACGCGCAGCGCGACGTGATGCAGGCCGGGGCCGCGGCGCTCCAGGAACTTGGAGATGGGCGAATCGGGCGCGGCGGGCTCGATCAGCTCGATGCGCGAATCGCCGGCGGGCAGCATGGCGACGTGGACCTTTTCGGCTGACACGGTTTCACGGCTTGCAACTTGAAGGCCAAGGGACTCGTAAAAAGGGATCGCTTCCGACAGCAGGTTGACCGCGATGCCGAGGTGGTCGATTTGAAGCTGCCGATGCGTCATCAGGAGATTGGGCCCCGCGTCGGTCCGCTCGATCGCTTCCAGCAGAGCGTCGATGCCTTTCGATTCCGTGGCCACGGTTTGGACGATGGCGGGCCTGCGGGCGCCTGTCAGATCCAGCATCGCTTTGATTTCGCGCTCGGTTTGCGCGGCGCCGGACTGATCCGCTTTGTTGATAGCGAATACATCCGCGATCTCCATGATGCCGGCCTTGATCGCCTGCACATCGTCGCCCATGCCGGGCGCCAGGACTACCACGGTGACTTGCGCCAATCCTGCGACCTGAATTTCATCCTGCCCCACGCCGACCGTTTCGACAATGACATAGTCGCGGCCGGCGGCATTCATGAGGCGCACAAGATCCGCGGTCGCACGCGCCAAGCCGCCGCTCGAGCCGCGCGTCGCCATCGAACGGATGAACACTCCCGCATCGCCATGATGCTGCAACATGCGAATACGATCGCCCAGAATCGCGCCGCCAGTGATGCGGCTGGTGGGATCCACGGCAATCACGGCGACGCTCTTGCCTTCGCGGCGGAGGGCGGCGGCGATCGCATCCACCAGCGTGCTTTTGCCCGCGCCAGGCGGCCCGGTGATGCCCACGATGCGCGCGTGGCCGGGAGTTTGCTCCAGTTCGCGCAGCAGCGCCAGCGCGGCCGGATCGCGGTTCTCCACGCCGGTAGCGGCACGGGCGAGCGTCCGCAAATCGCCGCCGCGAATCTTTTGCGCCCATTCGCTCATTTAGCTTTTTAGAAGCCGCCGCGCGATCACCATGCGCTGGATCTCGCTGGTACCCTCGCCAATCGTACACAGCTTGACGTCGCGATAGAACTTCTCCACCGGATAATCTTTGATAAAGCCGTAACCGCCGTGAATCTGCACCGCCTCATTGGCGATGCGCACGGCGGCTTCGGAAGCGAACAGCTTGGACATGGCCGATTCGCGCGTCACGCGCATGCCGCGGTCGAGCATCCACCCGGCGCGATAGTTTAGCAAGCGCGCGGCATCCAGATCCACGGCCATATCGACCAGCTTATGCTGGATCGCCTGGAACTCGGAGATGGGCCGGCCGAACTGCTTGCGCGTTTTGGAATAGCGGAGCGCGGCGTCATACGCGCCCTGGGCCATGCCGATGGCCAGCGCGGCGATGGAAATACGCCCCCCGTCGAGCACTTTCAAGCTATCGACGAAGCCTTCGTTCTGTTTGCCGAGGAGCTGCTGGGGCGAGAGACGGCAGTTTTCGAAAATCACCTCGCCGGTGGCGCTGGCGCGCAATCCGAGCTTATTCTCCTTCTTGCCGGCGCGGAAACCGGGCGTTCCCTTTTCGACGATGAATGCCGAAATTCCGTGCTGCGCGGCCGCGCGATCGGTCACCGCCATGGCCACGCAAACGTCGGCGTAATGCGCATTGGTGGTGAAGGTCTTGGCGCCGTTCAGTAACCAGTCGCCGTCTTCCTTCACGGCCTTGGTGCGCGTACCCGCGGCGTCCGATCCGGCTTCGGGCTCGGTCAACGACCAGCATCCGATCCACTCGCCCGACGCCAATTTTGGAATGTACTTGCGGCGCTGCTCGTCGCAACCCATCTTGTAAATGTGATTGGAGCAGAGCGAGGTATGCGCCGCCACGATGATGCCCACCGAGCCATCCACGCGCGAAAGCTCTTCGATGACGATGGAGTACTCGATGTAACCCAGTCCGGCGCCGCCCAGCTCTTCGGGAAAGATCGCGCCCATGTACCCGAGGTGGCCGAGCTTGCGCACGACTTCGAGTGGAAACGTCTGCGCTTCGTCCCACTCCATCACGTGGGGCAAGATTTCGCCTTCGGCGAATTCCCGAACCGATTTGCGAAGCTGGATCTGCTCGGGCGTGTAATCGAATTCCACGAATGGCGCGCCTTAAACGATCTCTTCCTTGACGGGATCCCAATGCACGGTGCGCTGCTGCAGATAGCTATTCACGGCCATGCGACAGGCGATAGCGATGCGGAAGCCGAAATCGAACGGGCAGTTCGGGGTTGCGGCGCCGCGAATGGAATCGAAGAAGTTTATCATATGCGCTTTGGGATCGCTGCGCGTCATGCCCGCCATTTCCGTGCCGTCCGGGCGGTTCTTCTTCTCGGGCGTGTAACGGATATTTTGCGGAGTCTTGCTGATGGTTCCATCGGTTCCGAGCACTTCTTCGGTGACGCTGAGCCGCTCGTTGCCGAAGCCGGAATCCCAGGTGAAGAGCATCTCTTCCTTGCCGTGCTCCATGGAGACGTTCATGGTGTCGGGCACTTCGCGGCCGTCTTTCCAGAGGAACAATCCGCCCGTCATGGTCACTTTGGTGGGAATGGAAAGATTGAGCGCTTTGTACCAGAACGAGAGCTGATGGCACATGTTTTCGTAGACATTCCCGCCGGAATAATCCCAGAAAAAGCGCCAGTTGATATAGCGGTTGGCATCGAAAGGCCGCTGCGGGGCCTCGCCCAGGAACGACTTCCATACGATGTTCTCGGGCGTCATATCCGGGCGAATGGGCCGCGTCCACTGCGGCTTTCCATGCGGCGTATTGCGGTACATGCGCGCCTGAATCATGGTGATCTTGCCCATCAGCTCGGGCTTGAGAAAGCTCATGGCATCGGTGAACTGGCCGAGCGAAGTCCATTGGTGGCCGACCTGCACGGTGCGTCCGGAGGCCTGCTGATAGGCGGCGCGCATGCGCTTGGCATGGTCGACATTGAACGCCATGGTCTTTTCCTGATACACGTGCTTGCCCGCGGCCAGCGCGGCAGTGAAGCATTCGGCGTGCAGGTGCTGCGGCGTGGCGATGAGGACGGCGTCGACGCTTTTATCGTCCAGCAGATGTCGATAATCGAGATACGTTTTGGCATCCGGCGCGATGGCCTTGGCCTGCTCCAGGCGATAGGTGTAGACGTCGGCCGCGCCCACGCATTCCATATTCGGCAAAGCCAGCGCCTGGCGCAGAATCTCCTGCCCGCGGTCGCCCGGCCCGATGATGCCGATGCGGACACGCTCGTTGGCGCCCAGAACGTTGGAGGCAGCCAGAGTGCCCGCCAATCCGGTGGCCACTTTACCGATGAACATGCGTCGAGATTGCATAGACGTTCCCTCTATTCCTTTGGACTCGCAGGGAGGACAACACGATTATATCGTGTGCGGGCTGGGGGAGGCCGTCGTTCATGGAGCGGGGAAACTGGGCGCGCCAACGACGGAATCGGCGGAAAAGGGGGAACGGGACTTTCGACGCGGAGACGCGGAGCGCGGAGGCAACGCGGAGTTTCGAAGAAGTTTGGGATTTTGCGGGGGCCAAGCGCCGATGCATTTCTTTGGGGCAACGGAAAAGACTGGAGGAAGCGGAGAGAACGGGGCCGCCGTTCCGAGAGCGCCGGAACTCGAAGTAGGCGCGCGGGAAACTGGGCCCGCCAACGACGGAATGGGCGGAAAAGGGAACGGGACTTTCGACGCGGAGACGCGGAGGAGCGGAGACAACGCGGAGTTTCGAAGAAGTTTGGCATTTTGTGGGGCCACGCGTCGATGCCATTTCTTTGGGGCAACGGAAAAGACTGGAGGAAGCGGAGAGAACGGGGCCGCCGTTCCGAGAGCGCCGGAACTCGAAGTAGGCGCGCGGAGTTTTGGAGAGGTTGATCCCGGGAGTTGGCGGGCGAGAGCGCCTGCGGCACTTTGGGCGCACTTTGGGCACAGGAAGAGTTCTTGGGAGGGATTTTGGCATAGTTGGTTAGTGTTAATTGGTTGTGAATGCTCCTTTCGACGGGTTATTTTGGGCGGCGCGGACCTCTTGGGCGGCGGTCAGACGGTGGAAACGGTCGAGCTGGCGAGCGATTTCTGGGGTTGAATAAACAAAGCCACCGAAGTCGCCGGCAGGCGGAAAATCAGGTAAGGGATCGTAAGTTTCTCCTTTGGATTGCGCCAGTTCGGTGAGCAGCATGGCTTCGTGGAGAGCTTGGGCGTGAGCGGCTTTGCGGGCGTCCTGGAGAGATTTGAGCTCCATTTCGTTCTCAGTGAGGGAGCGTTTGATGCGCCGCTCGTAGGTGGTGAGCAGTTGCGAGGCTTTTGCCGGTTTGAAGCCACGTATGGGATTGGGCAAGCGCGGTATCGACCTCGGCGTGGCCGGAATCCATGGCGGCGAAATGGTCGCGATGGCCTTGGGCGAAGATGCCGTTCTCGAGGGCGCGGGCGCGTTTGAGCCGCCAGCGATCTTCGGCGATGTCCTGGACGGCTTCGATTTCGAGCACGCCGACGGGCGCGAGGGCTTCGCGATAAGTCTCGCAGTGCGTGCGGAAGGCGTCCATCTCTTCGGGAGTGGCGATGTGGATCTGGCCGGTGAGGCCGTGGCGGAAGGCATTGAGGCTGGAGCGGCGTTTGCCGACTTCGGTTTTGGGACCGGTAGAGTGTTGAGAATTGGCTTGGTTGGCTGCGAGTTTTGCGTCTGATACGTTGGTCATGCGATGAATCTCCTCGACCCATATCTACCATTGGGGTTTGAGGGATCAGTCTACCCGTTTGAACTACCATGTTGAAAACATGGCAGAAATAAGTCTTCGATTGTGGGGAACGACTTTTCGACGCTGAGGCGCTGAGACGCGGAGGAGTAAAAATTGGGTCGTGGATGAACGCGGCTACTTGTATTGGCGGAAGCCGTGGATTACTTGTTGAAATGAGACTGGCTTGTATTTGTCGAAGCTGGGCTGATCGACGTAGACGAAATCGTAAATGATGTCTGGCTGGACGCGGTTGATGTCCTCGCACCATTGGCGGAGGCGCGCCACCTTGGGCGCTACGTCCAGGTCTTCCTGTCCCTTGGTTTCCACAATAACGATGTGGCCGCTGGGTTTGATGGTATCGCGGATTTAGGCATCGCCTTTGTTCCGGATGGTGAGGGAGTTGAAAAGTGTGGTGGGTCCGCCTATCTGCTTGTTGGTCCCGGAGCGCAATTGGTATCGCACGCGGGCAAGAAATCCTCTTCTGGTAGATCGCTCGGCCTTCCGAGCCGATCCGTCCACAATCAGCGAGCACAAGCGAGCTGGGGCCTCGTGATGACCGCCCATCGAGCGGCGTTAACATAAATCTGGGAGGCGAGTAGCAGGCCTATGCAGAGAGTGCGAGTTGCAGGCTTTAGTGTTTCGCTGGATGGTTTCAGCGCGGGGCCGGACCAAGGCCTGAACGATCCGCTGGGCAAGCGCGGTCCGGAATTTTACGGTGGTTTTTCCACACGAAGACATTTTGCGCGATGCAAAGACAGGACGGTGGATCTATCGATGTGGACGATGACTTCGCCCGGCGATCGATGGAGAACTTTGGGGCCTTCATCCTTGGTCGCAACATGTTCGGTCCGGTGCGCGGACCGTGGCCCGACAGAAAATGGAAGGGATGGTGGGGCGACAACCCACCGTACCATGCGCAGACGTTCGTCCTGACGCACTACGAGCGGGAGCCGCTGGTAATGGAGGGCGGGACGACCTTTCACTTTGTCACCGGCGGAATCGAAGAGGCGTTGAGGCTCGCGAAACAGGCGGCCGGCGACAAGGACGTCAAAATCGGAGGTGGTGTTTCCACGGAACCGAGAACTAATCCGTGATGCTGTTGGCGCTGGCGCCAGACCCAACTCGACCTGCCAGGATCAAACAAGTAGTTCGCGAAGCTTGCAGTCTTTTTGTGGTCATAGAGAGTTAGCGCCCGCCGCCCGGTTTCGTGTTGAACCAGATGCCATTGGGAGCATCGGAACGCGCCGCCACGATGTCCGGCCAACCGTCTCCATCGAAGTCGGCGAAGGCCAGGCCGTACACGGTGCCCTTGCCGTCGTTCCAGGGGACCTCGTGGAACGTGCGCCCCTGCCCGGTGTTGAAGTATACCGATCCGGGCAACTCCACGTAGCCCACGATGATGTCCGGCCGCTTGTCGCGATTCAAGTCGGCGATCGCCAGGCAGTACGGCGGCCGCTCGGGGCCGGGAAGCCTGACCGGTTCTCCGAACTGGCGTCCGCCGCGATTAAAGATGATGAAGGTAGCCTTGAGGCGTTCATCGATGATCGCCAGATCGGGCCGCCCGTCGCCGTCGAGGTCGCCGGCCGCGCCCATGCGAATCCAGGCTTTAGCTGCCCCTACCTTGGTCGAGGTCGGGAAGTGCCCCTTGCCGTCGTTCCAAAGCACGATGCTCTGGCCGCCGTCGCGATGAGGCACGAACAGGTCGAGCGCGCCATCGCCGTCGAAATCCGCCGCTACGATCGAGGTGGCTGATTCGGTTGGCAGTGGCTGGCAAACCGGGAAATGCCCTTTGCCATCGTTGAGGCAGACGTAACTCGGAGTGGGGACTTGGCGGCCTTTACCGGGTTTTCCGTCCACCAAGTCCGGATAGTCGCCGCGGTTGGCGGCCACGATGTCCGGATAGCCGTCACCGTTCAGATCCGCCAGGGTCACGTACCGTGTGCTCCACTTGGGATCGCCGAACGTGCCGAATTCAGTGAAGTGGCCCTTGCCGTCATTCAGGTAGACAAGTTTGCGATCGGGCGCATCGTTGCTGACCACGATGTCCAGGTGGCCGTCGCCATCGACATCGGCCAGCGCCGCCGAATAGGTGCGGTCGGGCGCCGTTCCCAGGTTACTGGCGATGAAGCCGCCATGGCCATCGTTCAAAAGCACGCGATTGAAGAGCGGCCAATGCCGCCCTTTGCCAAGAACGATGTCCGGTAGGCCGTCTCCGTTGAGGTCGCCCACGCTCACGCCGGCCGAGGTTTCGGCTTTCTCTTCAAGCAGCAGAACGCGATCGAAAGAACGCAAGACCGGGGCCGATGCCGGTTGTGCCTGAGCCAACAGAACAGCTGCAAGCAGCGCCCATGCTAGCGAGCCTACCTTCTTATCTTTGAACCGCAGGTCAAGAACAGCCTTGGACATGATCGCCTCCGCAGAGCTACTTTATTCTAGCGAGGCCGGCGGGCAAGCAGTGGAGATGCCCGAAACTCGGTTTTGTGAGACCGGTACGAGGGCTTAAAGGAGTCAGAGCATGGCAATGAACGAAATAACCATACATGGCGATGGTATGTCGGATTTGGGCTTTGTTCCGGATAGTGAGGGAGTTGATGGATTTCTTAAAGGTCTCGTTTTTTTGTGAGATTTCGGCCTGCGCAGTTGTCGTTCTGAGCCCGTAATTGCCGGGCCATCCGCTACTGTGTCGTGAGGGTGACCTCCCGTGTCACGTTGCGGTGGCGGATCGTGAGCCTCACCACTGTGCCGGGCTGGGCGGGTACTGACCAAGCAGTTTCTCGATTGTGAAGTCCCCCACCGGAACGCCATCGATCGCTAGGATCCAATCGCCTTTTTTTAATCCGGCCCGTGACGCGGCTCCGTCCGCAGTGATCCCCAGAATCTCGATATGTTCGCCGGTGCGGCGAACTATCCGGACCAATCCCAGATCCCCTGGGCCCCGGGTTTCTGCGGGTCCGGCCGGGGGATGGTAAAAGTCCAGTCCCGGTCATCTTTGTAATTTGGGTCTTTCTCAAGATAGATCGCTCCATGGCCATAATCCAGTGTCACCTTATATTGGCGTAGGATCTGATTACCAATAGCTCCTGCAACATACTCGTCTCCTCCGATTCCACTCTTGGAGAGCATGATTTCGGCGTCGGTAATCGACGGCGTCAGACTCCCCATCGCAAATTCGGACGGCCTGAAAGCAACGACGCCGGCCTTCCCGCCAACGCCGCTTACCGAGGCCTTTTGGCCCGGCGCGTACTTAACGAGCAGCCCGTTTTGCTCGGCGAAAGGACGGTTGATGAGCAAGGAACTTCCTTGGCCGGTATCCAACTGAAACTCACCGCGGTTGCCGTCCACCGTGGCGTCCACCACGATCTCGCTGATAGACGCGAAGCGGAACGGAAGCCTGGTGGCGCTGGCGGGAGAGCGGAACGATTCCGGTTTGGTGAAAGTAATCCGGTGAGAAGAATAGTCAATTGTCACCACCGAACGCTTCGCCAACTCGTAACCGACTCCTCCGGCGATCAGCCGGCCGGACGCATCGAGCGGCGTCACATCGATGATTTGACTCGCCATTTTGAGATCGCCGATCTCCAGTCGCTCTACCCTCGTCATACCGTTCTCGGCGGCCTCGGTTCCGGCGCCATAGGCAGCGCCTGCCTTGACAACCTTCAGCCCCAGCGACTTTGCTGTGGCTGTATCCAGGGTATTGTTCATTCCAATGTCCAAAACGAAGTTCTCGAAACGCCGATCATTGATCGAGACCGGCAAATAGAGATGCCCGTGATCGTAACGGAACGGCAGGCTAACCGAGTCGATTCCCGGAGGAAACTGCAGCCCCGAGAGTACTGCCGCCGGAGGGTCGAATCGATGCTCCGGGGGATCGCGGTCGATTTCGATCGAAGTGATGCTCCGGACGGACGAGACCTTGTTGGAATGCGAATCCCGCTCCTCCACACGGAAGGGCAGAAGCAACCCGTCTAGCCTCAAATCCCCATAATTCATGCCATCGCGATCCACGCCTTTTAGCGGAATGATGCGGGCGATCGGGCAGTAGCCGGATCGGTCCACAACTCAAAAGGAGGCCCCTCGGCCGGTGCGATCAGTAATACGTGAAAGCGTCGGTGCTGGAAGGTCGCGTCCGGTTTGACTTGCAAAGACGCCGCCGAGGCGTTCTTCAGGAGGTACCCAAAGGCTTCCATATAGGTGTTACTCGCGGCGTCCTGAACGGCCGCATGGCTGGAAGCGACACAGACATCGCCGGTCTGATCCGCCGACCACGAGAGGGACCCATTCCACCCCCGGCGAACCCCAGGTCGCCCAAATCCGGATGAGAGAAGCGCAACTCCGTGTAGGAGTATAACCGCCGCAGGTCCAGCCAGGACTCGTAGTTCCCTTGCAATTCGCCGAGTTGAATCTTGCCCTGTGCGTGCAACGTCCGAACATCATCCCAGCGCACGCCTCCCATGGCCTGTTTGATTTGCGAAAGCGCAGTTGCTCCTTCACGCTGGGCTCCTTTGTCCTGTGCCGCAAGCGAGGACTGCAGCACACACAAGCAGACAATAAAGAACCAGGGCTGTAGATCCCTTCGCCGGATTCGAACGCCCAGAGCCACCGCCAGACTGTTCAAGCCCATTCTCGTTTAGTGTATCCCGCCTCCCGGAATCTGCTGGCGCATGCGCGCAGGCCTGTTGAATATAACGAAATACCCGTTCCAAATCTCAACCACATTTCCTTCCTTCAACGTTTTTCCCAGCGCGGCGTGAAAACTGGATGACAGGTTATTATCACTTGCGGTCAATTTTAACGAGGGTGGTCAAATCGCCGACCTCGAAGGGCGGCCAACATCCGTCTTTTCGGTCAGCAGCGGGACGCGGATCCTGGCTGCGCGCGGGGCGGGCGGAGAGCTGTGGCGTTGTGCTTCCCAGCGGGGGCCAGAGACCGGCGGAATGCGTGTTTGGCGCGCGCTGTAGACGCCACTCCATAAAAAAGAGAGATTGTCAAACGGGAGACGGCCTCGTACAGGGGGGGCAAGTGGGAGTCGCTCCTCCTCCATCTCCTCGGGCGTTGCGATATGGATCTGGCCGGTGAGACCGTGGCGGAAGGCATTGAGGCTGGCGTGGCGTTTGCCGGCTTCGGTTTTGGGACCGGTAGAGTGTTGAGAATTGGCTTGGTTGGCTGCGAGTTTTGCATCTGATACGCTGGTCATGCGATGCATTTCCTCGACCCACTTTTCGACGCTGAGGCGCTGAGGTAAAAGAAACTGCCGCGGATAGTGCGAGGAAGTCAAGCGCGTCCACCCAGACGTCACTTACCGTTTTGCCTACGTCGATCAGCCCGGCTTTTCAATACAAGCCAGTGTCATTTCAGCAATTAATCGACGGCTTCCGCGAATACAAATGCGGAGCCGCGGCATTTTGGGCACCACGCCCGGATCCTCCTCTCCTTGGTTTCCACAAATGAACGATGCAGCCTTGGGCAGGCTTGACTATATAATCCTGGTAGGGGACAGCATGTGCGATTTTTGGCCCGATCTTTGAACGGATACTGCGAATGGATACTGCAGCCTCAGCTTAGCCAAGCTAGCGGCGTTCTCCCGATTGCGGTATCGTTACCGAGATAGCCTAATCGCTGTCCGGAGACGCCTCAGCGAACTGAAAAAGGAGAAAGCTCGGATGAATGCGAATGATCTACCTCGTGCCGTTTCCCTACTGCTTGTGATACCGGTTGCGCTGATAGCGCAGTCGGCACGGGACCGCGATCCGGTGATGCTCAAGAATTCGGCGGCGCCCCTGTATTGGCAGCCAACCCGAGCACAGGAGGGGCCGTCGGCCACGCCGTTGGCGGCCACGGCCAATCTGCCGTTGGGAAACAACGCGCTAGCACATCGTCCAAATAGTTCTTTATATTAATAGAAAATTCTGGTACGCTTGGGAATGCCTCGCGTAGCGCTTCCCATCCAGCTCGATGTTGAGACTCGGAACTCTCTTAACAGGTTCGTTCATTCATCCACGACGCCTCAGTCACTGGCGCTGCGTAGTCGCATCGTCTTGGCTGCGGCCGACGGATCGAACAACCAACAAATCGCCGCCGCGTTGAAGCTTCCGCCGATCACGGTTGGGAAGTGGCGCCAATCGTTTGTCCTCTTCGGTATGGAAGGCTTGCGCGATGCGCCACGCTCGGGACGGCCTCAGAAGCATGGCGCCGAAACGCCTTGAGGTGCAGACACGCGTGTGCCAGCAGCCGGACGATCAAGGCCGCTGGACTGTGCGCACACTGGCGGCCGAACTCGGACTGCCCGCCAGCACGGTGCATGGGATGCTGGTGGCGGCTAACCTGCAACCCCATCACATCCGGACGTTCACCTTCAGCCCAGATCCTGACTTTGAAGCCAAGTTGCTGGAATTGTCGGGTTATACCTCAATCCGCCCGAGAATGCCTTTGTGCTGTGCGTGGATGAGAAACCGGGCATTCGGCGCTGGATCGGACACAGCCTTTGTTGCCGCTGCGGGCTAAGAAACCTCGCGCTTGGACCAATGAATACGTCCGTCATGGCACGCAGACGCTGCTCGCCGCGCTAGAGATCGCTACCGGCAAGGTGCTGGCGCATGTCCGCGACCAACGGACCACGGTGGACTTCCTCAGCTTTATGGACGATGTCGTCAAATCCTATCCGGTCCGCGAACTTCACGTGGTGCTGGACAACCTCAATATCCACAAGAACGAGGCGGCCAAGCAGTGGCTCCTGAAGCGCCGCGAGTGCATTTTCACTACACGCCAACCCATGCCTCCTGGATGAACATGATCGAATGCTTTTTCAGCATTCTAACCCGGCAGGCGCTGACGCAGAGCGTGCACCGTTCGAAAAAAGATCTTAAAGGATTTTCTGCTTCGATACCTGAAGAAATACAGCGACAATCCCACGCCATTCACCTGGACCAAAGGGCCGGAGCAGTTGCAACGAATCATCGAAAAAACCAAGCAATACCAAGCAGCTCATCCTAAGCAACCGAAAGAACGAAAGGCCAAGACAAATAATAAAAAGGATTAATCGGACGAAATACTAGTGTTTGTAGCCACGACGCCTTGCCGGATAGCCGACACGCGAGCCGGCCAGGGATTTTCGGCGCCTTTGGGCCGCCGGGCCTTATCGGGAGCGCAACTGGCCGGACTTTTCCCATACAATCCAATGCCACCTGTCCGATTCCGTCCGTCGCCCAAGCCTATTCGTTCAACCTGACGGTGGTCCGCCGCGCCTCTCGGTTTCATCACTGCTTACCCGACCCGGGGCCGCTGCCTCTCGCTGAGACCATCGACTGGGCGCAATATAGTGAGCGACGCGGCTGTTGTGCCAGCACGAACGAGCGGTTCGGTGGACGTGTATGCCAATGCTAACACCGACCTCGTCATCGACATCAACGGCTATTATGCCCCGCCTGGTGACTTGCTTGGCAACACCGGTTTGGGAATGGGAGCGCTGGCGAGCAACCCTACCGGGATTGACAACACCGCCGTCGGGACCGATACACTACTCGTCAATACGAGCGGCGCTAACAACACGGCCAGCGGCAACCTTGCTCTTACCCGGCTCCAAGCCGATTGAGTACGGCTTGATTGCCGAGGAGGTGGAGGAGGTCTACCCCGACCTGGTCACCCGCTCGGCGGACGGGCAGATCGAGACCGTGAAGTACCAAGTGCTGGATTCGATGTTACTGAATGAAGTACGAGGACGGTAGACTTCCAGGAGGAGTGAGATTCCCAGTCGAGCGTTCACGAGGAGGCTGTCCTCTGAGGCGAGCATCCCAACGACCCCAGCCAACTTTGTCGAAGATGACGTCTCCATCTACACCACCACCTTCTGTCCCGCTGCCCCGACCTTCCAATGCGGCCACCACGAGTCTACGTGCTTTGGCCGACGCGATGCGGGAGAAGCCTGGGACGGATGTAGTCAAGTATCCCATAATGTGTCTTATCGCCAAAGGACCATGAGAGAGCAAAATCTCTGGCAAGTGATGTTTGGCCAGCATGCCAGCTGTGATCGCTCCCGCGCTGTCTAGATCACCGAGACTGTCCAGAGCCTCGGTGCTCAATCCTTGGTGTGTTTGATCTTGTCCATCCAAAGGCTCGCCATCGTGATCGTCCAGGCCGAACTCGAGCTTCACGTTAGGAGAGGTTGGCCCGGGGATGGATTGGCTGTCGCGACGGCGATGAGGAGGCAAATTGGGGCTGATGGAATTGGGTGGCGACGGCAACATGCCCGCCTTCTTCGCGCCATTGACCGGTACAACAGTTAAGTTGTCCCGGCCAGAAGGGAAAGCCCCATCGCGAGGCTGAGGTATGTCGACTGAAGCAGACTTGCCAGCAAGAGCCATGCCGATGGAGGAAGCCATGTTTTCTCGATTGAAAGACTTTAGCTTGTCTGTTCACAAGACGACGCGTGAGTCAGCGGCAAAGAAGAAAGAGAGGGTGTCGCGCAGTCGGGGAGATCCAGGGTGGGATGAGTCAGGAATAACGAACCTCTGAAGTGGGTTATCGGCGAAAACGGTTGAGGCGCGAGTGTTGCTGTTGGGTAGACAGACCCAGATCCGCGATGACAGGCTTTTGATGAATTGAGTGTTGATTTTGCGAGTACCGGTGAAGGTGGCTCGCGCAGCAAGATTATCTCCCTACACTAAGGTGGTGAGGAAGATGGAGGGAGGAAGGAAGGAAGAGTCAACGGGGGTTGAGAGGCGAGATTGATACACAACAAGGTCGGGGCGGGGAGGGGGGGCGAGGATGGAACAGGCTGGCGTGATTCGATTGGATTGGCAAAACAGGATTCATAGATTGGGTGGGTGTGGGCAGAACGAAGGAATTTAGGGAGGGGGCAAATGGTTCAGTGCAGGTTCAGTGCAGGTGTTCATGCACGAGAGGCAATCACGCCGACAATGTAATGGGCACTGGGCAGGCTCCACCTACCACCGAATTATTATGAGCTGCAAAAATCATCACTGTTTCTGGCCCCAAGGCAGCCGCCTGGAATTGCACCTCCCAGCGGCGTGACTTGGCCGATCGGAGCAAAGCTGGGCCCAGATCCACCGGGATTCGTCGTTCAATCCACACAAACCTTTCCTGAATCTTCCGGAACCTCCATTTGTGAGGTTGGGTGAGTACTTAGGAACAGCTGACCTTGACAATTGAGGGAAATACTTATGTCAGATTCATCTGAGGTGGACACTATGGGCTACGAGGTACTCATTGCTCCTCGCAAGGCAAGCTGAGGCTGGCTGCGACATCCGAGACCGAGAGGAGTACTCGTCGAAGTTGACGCCTGTTGACGGTGTCGGATCAGTCAGATTGAATGACTGAATGGCTGGCCTCGCATCCCCACGTGCAACACCCGAATGGCCAGAGAGCTACCGTCTATCATCTTACATCCACTATCTTTAACAGTTTCCCCTCCGAAGAGCTCTAGCCGGAGGAGCAGGTGGAGTAGCAGCGACGCACACAGCAATGCGCACAGCATTACGAAATGTAGAATGATGAAATTGAAGAGAATCACGGCCAAAGACCGTCGCGCACGTTCTGTCTGCGAGTCTGCGTGTTCGGAAAAGCCTGGGGCAACGGAAGGACATGGCCAGGCCAATGGTAGAGATTCTTCCTGCCACGCATTCAGCAGTCGAAGCCTCGTGTGGCTTGACCTGCCTTATGCTATGGGTAGCTTTGACGCGCGTCTCAGTTTCGAGACTCCTTCAAATCACTTCCATTGTATCATTGGCGATCCGATGTCAGTTAGGCACTTGATCTCAACTCATCAGAACCAAAGCTCCCCGCTTGGCCACACGAGTCACGTTAGAAAGCATCGATCGTAACGAAACGGCTAAGCATAGGTATTGCAATCATAACTTCCATGGACTTGTGGGAGAGATCTTGTGGCCAGTCCGTTCTGCTCATGCAACCGTTGGTGTAAACGTCTCATCGTAACCAGAACGCCGCGCTATACAAATCGAAGTCTTGGGTATCTCAGAGTCCAGGTGCATGCCATATTTGCCATCATTCTTCCTCTTGTGCGTTCTGCAGGCTCAGATATGCTGTCCATGCGATGCCCACCGTACTGACAAATGGAATCTGAAACTGGATTGGCAAAATGCG
Organism: Bryobacterales bacterium; assembly: GCA_963723015.1. GTDB lineage: Bacteria > Acidobacteriota > Terriglobia > Bryobacterales > Bryobacteraceae > PALSA-243. Next base: position 3,277 of record CAVRPF010000009.1, on the reverse strand, counting down.
GAAGTTGAGCATTTGCACCGCTGGCCACACCAGGTAGTTCGCTCTCAGGGTCGGCATGTAGACGTGAAGGAACTTGTCCCTGATGGCATTCCTTCCGCCACCTTCGGCCAGCGTCATGAACGTGAAAAAACATGTAAGACCAATCGGTGCAAAGATGAACTGGTCCATCGCGACTCGCTGCATAGCTGGGACAGTGCCGCTCGTTTTGGTGATGGGGAACCATCGGCTGAGCCTCGTATACCACTGCCACTGTATTGGCGCCATGAGGAAGCCATAGGCCATGAATCTGAGGAGGCGTTCGAAATCGAAGGGGGGAGGTCCACCAAGGAATTGAGGGTCCAGCTCAGGATTGAGATTTTCGTGTTTCTCGTTTAACTCGTCCATCTCCACGCCATCGGAGGCCATGAACTTTCTAGTTTGGGCGGCGGCCGGGAGCGATCGGAGACGGATATTGTAGGCAGTGATTGCTTGTGCTGTTGTGTCTGCTATGCCTCCAAGCACCTAAACCACGGTCAGACTTATTCAATAACGAAGACAGGCGAGACATACGGCGTTTGTGATCATTGTGGTGATGACAGGTCGTCGGCGGTAGAAGGCATTGAACTTGGCGATGAGAACCATCGTGATGAGGAGTTCGATAAGGATGACTACGGTATGAAGGAATGGCTAAGGCAATGAAATGTCAGCTTGCTGTCGTGTCATCCCCGGTTGGCATGGAGATCTCACCAGCCGGCCATAGATGTAGGTGCTATTCGACCAGTCTAGCGCCCTCCTTCTCCACCGTTCGATCATTGTATGAGAAGGGAGGAAGAAAGGGTTGCAGGAAGAGAAGGTGTGGTGTGAGGTGTCGTTAACCTCAGACCGATCTGATGTGGTGACGCTATGGCGTAACACAAAGCGACCGGAAATCACGGAGTCATTGACTGGACAGCCCTCAACCAAGGCCTAGTTGAAGGTAGGAACGAGTCGTCGGTGGATAATATAGACTTATTCAAGTTGAAGTTGATTACGAGGAGAGGAGAGAGTACGAGCTGTGCAGATGGTGTGATCGGAATGGAGGAGGCGCAGGAATGTGCTTCGCCAGTCTGACGGCTGGCCGATCCGGCCGCCGCTGGATGTGGGGGCGAGTGCCACGAGTAATTAAGTACATACAAACGCCGTTCTCTTTCGTTACTTGAAACACAATACAATGCACCTTAAGATGCCAGCTCGACTCGATCAACAATGAATACAGCGATATCGTTGCTCATTTTCTTCCCGTCAGCTTCCAGTCATGTATCATGTCTGTTGGTCAGTTGCTCGCGGTAGCACCTGTCAGGCCACAGTCAATTGACTGCAGGTATACAGCAAGCCGCCATGGAATAGAATGGCTCAGTCATTCTCTTTTGCTATGCATGTAATGAAACAAGCCTTTCTACCACGTATATCGAATCACATCCATTTTGATGAATGTACAAAACGCTCTTACCCTACGTCAGTCGTTCGGGTCGAGTAGCCCCGCCAAATATCAACACCAAGCATCTGCCCCTCCAACAAATTTCTGTTGACATGCCAGACCATAGGGACTCCTTCTCTTCTTACTGAATCTTCTTTAAAGTCATTTCCCTTGTGAACCCTCTAGTGCCACCATGTCTCTCTCGAACAAGCTTGCCATCACAGATGTCGACGTCAAAGACAAGCGGGTGCTCATCCGAGTACGACGCCCTCAATCTCTTGACAGGCATGGGACTAAATACTCTTAGGTCGACTTCAATGTTCCTTTAGACTCTGACAAGAAAGTCACCAACAACCAACGCATCGTCGGCGCCCTCCCCACCATCAAGTATGCCATCGACCATGGCGCCAAAGCCGTCATCCTGATGTCCCATCTGGGCCGCCCGGACGGTAAGAAGAACCCCAAGTACAGCTTGAAGCCCGTCGTGCCCGAGCTTGAGAAGCTCTTGGGGAAAGACGTCATATTCACCGATGACTGCGTCGGTCCTGAGGTCGAAGAAATCGTCAACAAAGCCAACGGTGGCCAAGTCATACTCCTCGAAAACCTCCGCTTCCACATTGAGGAAGAGGGCAGCGCCAAAGACGCCGACGGAAACAAGGTCAAGGCGGACAAAAACGACGTTGCGAAGTTCCGACAAGGCCTCACAGCTTTAGGCGACGTCTACGTTAACGATGCCTTTGGAACAGCCCACCGAGCACACAGCTCAATGGTCGGCGTTGACCTCCCCCAGAAAGCCTCCGGTTTCCTCATGAAGAAGGAACTCGACTACTTCGCTCAGGCCCTCGAGAATCCCAAGAGACCCTTCCTTGCCATCCTCGGCGGCGCCAAAGTTTCCGATAAGATCCAACTAATAGACAACCTTCTCGAAAAGGTCAACAGCCTGATCATCTGCGGCGGCATGGCATTTACATTTAAGAAGACGTTGGACGGAATGAAGATCGGAAACTCTCTGTTCGACAAGGCTGGCAGCGAGAAATGCGCCGAGTTGATAGAAAAGGCCAAGAAGAACAACGTCCAGGTCATCCTACCCATTGACCACGTCACGGGGGACAAGTTGACAAGAACGCTAAAACTGGCACAGCCACAGACGCCCAGGGCATCGAGGACGGCTGGATGGGCCTGGACTGCGGCCCGGAGAGTATCAAGCTGTTCACGAAGGCTACTGACGAGGCACAGACGATCTTGTGGAATGGCCCTCCTGGAGCTTTCGAGATGGAGCCGTTTGCTAATGGAACCAAGAAGACTATGGAGGCGGCGGTGAAAGCGTGTGAGGCCGGAAAGATAGTGATTATTGGTGGAGGAGATACGGCGACCGTGGCTGCTCAGTATGGTGTTGAGGATAAGTTGAGCCATGTGAGCACGGGTGGTGGAGCGAGTTTGGAGTTGTTGGAGGGTAAGGCCTTGCCAGGGGTTGTGGCATTGTCCAGTAAGTGATGCACTGTGTCAATTGAATGAAGGGCCAGATCCTAGATTGATGGTGACAAGAACTTCGAGCGAGCTTGTGATAGGCAGAGAGGAATGCCCGGGCGTGGAAGACTTCAGAGAAAGGCTTGCACCGAGGATCGTGGCCTTTGACAGTTTACGGTTTCTTCAGACCTCTTCAAAAGACAGCCATGTATAGTTTTCAACGCCTCGCTTATGCTTATGCCATTCATGAATTTGCCTTTCTTTTTCCTCCCAGCAAACCCCATGTCGGTGGTGTGCCGTATCATTTTCCTCCACCCTCTACCTTCTTCAACTCTTCCCTACATTATTAGATCCACGTCAGCTCTCTCTTCCATT
>CAVRPF010000008.1:0-24341 GCA_963723015.1 Bryobacterales bacterium | reverse complement strand
CGACGGCAGCAAGCCGCGCGACGTCTTGAAGTGCCCGGACTGGCTAAGGAAGGTCGCGGACCAGGCGAAATAGCGCGCGGTATGGCACGATTTTTTGAGAATAAGCCCCACTCCCGCCGACTATTCGAACTTGCCGTCCTATCCGCAGATTTTAACTCCCGCCGCCAGCCGCTATGCGGCGGAGATGGCGCGCGCGATACGCCCGGCCGCCCCGCGGCTTGACCGGCGTCTTTCCGCGTACTGCGAAAGCGCGGCCATGGCGATGCCGAAATTCGCGCTTTGCTGGGCATCACTCCGGCGGCGGCGGCGCGATTCGCGCACATTGCCGCAATTTTTGGAGCAGGTGGAGTACAACGGGCGGCGGTTGGCGAAAATGAACGTCTCGCCGGCGCAGGCGCAGGATGCGTTGCGCGATAGCATCGCCCTACTCGATCCGGTGTTAGCGGGCCGGTTCCAGCCGGCGCGCGAACAACTCCATCTGGCGACCACGCTTACGTTGAATGAGGCGTACTATCGCGTCCGCGAGGCGGAAACGCAGGCGCTGTTCGGCATCTACCGCGCCGAGGTGACGGCGCTTGAGCTTTGAGGATCTGCTGCACGGCTTTATTCGGGTGCTTACGCCGGCCTTTGACGCACAAGCGGGGCGGATTATCGTGCTGCCCCAACCGGCGGCGGCCAGGCTGAGAAAACCGCTTTACATCGAACGGGGAAGCGCGAACGCCCAACCTGGTGGCCGACCGCGCCATGCGCCGCCGCCATGCCTCGTTCTGGTCGTATCCATTGAGCGAGCGTCTGTTGGCGCAGTTCGGTTTTGCGGTGAAGTATCCATGGCTGCCGCGGGAATTGGCGCTGCTCAAGACGGCTGGGGACCGCTGCCGGGCAGCGGAGGCGCGGGCGCTGCTCGAATCGGAAAACCTCCGGCTGAATGCCGTGGCCCATCGGGCGGAAGAGGATGAGCGCAAACGTATCGGCCGCGAGCTGCACGATGAGGCCGGCCAATGTCTGCTGCTGCTGCGGCTGCAACTGGAAATGATGGAGCGCCGGGCGCCGCTCGGTCTGCGCGTGCCCCTCGCGAGGCGCGCGCGATGGCGGAATCGGCGGTGACGGAGATCCGGCGGATTGTCGCCGCGCTGAGCCCTTCGGTGCTCGAGCGTTTGGGGCTGCCATCGGCGCTGCGCCATCTGGCCGAGCGGTTCCGCAAGATGGATGCGGCCAAACTGCGGATGACAGTGGCGCTGGGCGCCGAGCCTCTGCCGCAGGCGGTCCAGGAAGTGGTTTACCGGGTGACGCAGGAACTGATGATGAATATTGTCAAACATTCCCGCGCGAAATGCGTAAAGGTTTCCCTCCGCGCGGCCGATTCATGTATCAGGCTGAGAGTTTCCGATGATGGCGCCGGCTTCCAAGACGAGGCGGCTGTCCGCAAGCTGGCATCGTTCGGTTTGGCGGGAATGCGAGAGCGCGCGGCGTTGATGGGCGGAACTTAGCCGTACAGAGCGCAATTGGCAAAGGAGTAACAGTGCTTCTCGAATTACCGCTAGACGAGGCGCAAGTGAAATCAAATGGCAAAAATACGCGTATTGTTGACTGACGACCACATGCTGTTCCGGCAAGGTATCCGGACGCTGCTGGCCGCCGAGCCGGATATAGAGGTGGCGGGCGAGACGGCGAATGCGGCCGAGGCCGTGGCCATCGCGCGGCAAGCGAGGCCCGACGTGGTCCTGATGGATATCGGCATGGCCGGAATGAGCAGTTTCGAAGCTACCCGGCAAATCCGCAAGGAACGGCCGGAAACGCGCGTGGTTTTCCTTTCCATGTACGACGACGAGGACTATTTGGCCGAATGCGTCGAGATCGGCGCCAATGGTTACATCTTGAAGGAGAGTCCAGCCGAGCAACTGGTGACGGCCATCCGCGAAGTGCATCGCGGCGGCAGTTTCTTGAGCCCGCGGCTGCTCACCAAGCTGGTCGACGGATTCCGCTCGCAGGGCCCGGGAGGGGCGGCGCGGCAACCGCGTTTCGGCACGTTGACCAAGCGCGAGCGCGAGATTTTGAAGCTGCTGGCCGAAGGCTTATCGGTTAAGGAAATCGCGGCCAACTTCGACTTGAGCATTAAGACGATCGAGGCTCACAAATTCAACTTGATGCGCAAGCTCGATATTCATAACAAAGCGCAGCTCGTGCAATATGCGATTCAGAGAAAAATCATCCGTCTCCCGGACATGGTTTTCAATTAAACGCCGGCGCCCTGCATTAAGCTCCCGCGCGCCATGTGCTATTTCTAAACTGAGTGGACCGCATCGGGCGATATAAGATTATCCGGGAATTGGGCCGCGGCGCCATGGGCGTGGTCTATCATGCCATCGATCCCAATATCGGCCGACCGGTGGCGATCAAGACCATCCAATTAGGCGGCCCGCGAAGCGCGGACGATCGGGAGCGCTTGCGCGAGCGGCTGTTTCGCGAAGCGCGGTCGGCGGGCATGCTCTCGCATCCCGGCATTGTCACTATTTACGATGTGGAGCAACAGGGCGATCTGGCCTACATCGCTATGGAGTTCGTGGATGGGCCCACGCTCGATCAGCTTCTCTCCGGCCCGGAGCCGCTGGCCCCGGACCGCATGTTCGCCATCCTGGCGCAGACTGCCGCGGCGCTCGACTACGCGCACTCCAAAGGGATCGTACACCGCGATATCAAACCCGCGAATATCATGATCGCCGCCGACGGCGCTGCGAAGATCACCGATTTCGGCATTGCCAAGATCACCGCCTCCGAACAATTCACGATGACCGGTTCTATTTTGGGAACGCCTCATTACATGTCCCCGGAACAGATACAGGGTCAGCCGGTGGATGGCCGCTCCGACCAGTTCTCGCTAGGCGTAATCGCGTTTGAAATGCTGACCGGCGAAAAGCCCTATACCGGCGAACACCTCACCACAGTGGTCTACAAGATTGTCGCTGAAGATCCCATTGCGCCGCACCGTATCAATTCCACTCTTGCCGGCCCGATTGAAAACGCGCTGCGCAAGGGTTTGGCGAAGAAGCCGGATGCGCGTTATCGAACGTGCGGCGAGTTCATCGATTCCCTGGAGAAAGCCTGCGCCGCGACTAAGATCTGGAGGGCGATGCCGCGTGGCGGGAGTCTTAAGGCCCCCACAGTAGCGGAAGCCGCGATGCCGGCGATTACGCTGCCGCCGGCGCGCCGGCCCGCGCGCAACGTCACTACAGCCACAGCGGATGGCAGCCGTAAGCGCAAATCCGGATTCCTGCCGTTTTTGGCGGCTATTCTTATGGCTGCCGCGCTGCTTGCGCTGATCGGCTGGCAGTCGGGAACAATTCAATTGGGCACCCATCCTTCTACCGGATCGCACAACAACGGCAACACCGCGCCCCTAAACCCGCCGGTATCACCCGCGACCGGGATAAGCGCTGCCACTGGCGCTGCGCCGAGCGAAATCAAACCCAGTCCGATGCCATCCGCGGAATCCGCACCCAGAGGTTCCGTCGCGGAGTCAAAATCGCCTCGGCAAACCACCGCTGCCAACCCCGAGCTTCCCCCGTTTCAATCGAGGCCCCAGTCGCCGGCCCAACCGCCGGCTCAACCTGAAGACATTCCCAAGGCGGCCCGGCAGACGGCTCCCGAAACCGCCGTCCGTACACCCGCCACGCTGCCATCGCACGGCGCCGCAGGTTCGCAGCCCGTCAGTGTGATCACCAGTCCCTCGGGCGCAACGGCCACGCTGGACGGCCGCCTGGATCAGTCATGCGTTACCCCATGCACGATCGATGCGTCCCCTGGCCGGCACACCATTTCTTTCACCTTGCCAGGCCGCCAGATCGAGCATCGAGATGTGACCGTGGGGTCGGGACCTTTGGAGTTGCCTGCCGTCATTCTGCGCGCCTTCAATGGCGTATTGCTGCTGAGTTCCACGCCGCCCGGAGCCAGCATTCTGGTAAATGGAAAGCCGGTGACGGAGACTACGCCGGCGCAGCTATCCTTAGCGCCGGGCACATATAAGATTTCGGTGCAGAAGAACGGAATCCAGAGTGTCAGTACGGTGGAGATCCGCAATGGCGACACGCAGCTATTGAAAGTGACGCTCGGACAGTAGTTGCGGTGAACGGGTTGGACCGGCAACTGCGCCTGGTATAAGACACACACAATAAGGCCGTGAGCTCGAAAGCTCACGGCCAAAAAATTAAATCTTACTTCCGGATGGCGCGCCGCCTCATCAAACCGAGACCAAACAAGCTGGCGCCCAGGAGACCGAGGGTAGCCGGCTCGGGAGTACTGGTCAGGGGGCCGTTTACTTCGCCCTGATTCGCAGTTGGCGACAGATTACTCTTTTTCTGCGCCGTAGCGCCGTATGAGTCATTCATCGTCCCCGCGCCAGAATAGATCGACTGGAGGGTGAATGTGCCGAGATCCATGGCCCCTAAGATAGGAGCGGTCCCGGTATACGTGTAGAGTACTGACGGGCCGACATTGGGAACGACTACTCCGGCGGCAAATGGGCATGCGCTCGTTTCGTCGACAGCCGTCCAGCCCGTGGGCGCGGTCGGCGTTCCGGTCAGGCCGGCAACATCGCCAATGCAAAGTTGGTTACCGGTAATTGCGTTTTGTTGGGCGTCAAGCTGGACGTCATAACTGAAGGTGGTAACACCAGCAGTAGTCGTCTCGCCTGTCATGGTTGGAATAATCGAAGCTGAGGCGGTAGCTGCAAGTAGAGCGGCTGCGCCAAAACTCAAAAGGTGTCTAAATTTCATAGTCCTCCTTTAAGGACATTCCGACTATATGGCGGATCAACTATGAAATCAATGAATATCAATCTAAGTAAAGTACCGATAACTGCCGCTGAGTACTGTGCATCGGTACTGGACAACTCCCTGGGCTATCCAGATTGCTGAAGTTAGAGAAGAGGAGACACAGCTATGACTTGGCGTGGGGAACTTAAAGCGGCGCGAATGGCACTCACGCTCTCTCGTTCGGAGCGGAATCGACCATCGCGCCGCGAATGTATCTACTTCCGGGCTGCGCGACGCTTCATCAAGCCGAGCCCAATCAAGCTCGCGCCCAGGAGACCGAGGGTAGCCGGCTCGGGCGTAGATACGGAAGCGATCGGTCCGTTCACCTCGCCCTGATTAGCGGCGGGCGATAGCGGACTCTTTTTTTGCGCAATAGCGCCGTACGCTTCGTTCATTACTCCAACGCCCGAATAGATCGACTGGAGTGTGAAATTACCGAGATCCAACGGCCCAGACAATGTAGATGCCGCTGTATAGGTATAAAGGACGGACGGAGCGCTGTTAGCCACGATGACTCCGGCCGCGATCGGACAGCCGCCAGTAAGGTTATTCGCGGCAGTCCAGCCCGTCGGCGCGGTTGGCGTTCCGGTCAAGCCGGCGACATCGGCGATGCAAAGTTCGCTGCCGGTAGGCGCGTTCTGTAGACTATCGAGCTGCACGTCGTAAGTGAAAGTAGTGATCGCGCCTGCAGTCGTCGATCCTGTCATTGTTGGAATGATGGAAGCCGAAGCGCTAGCCACTAGTAGAGCTGCTGCACTGAAGCCTAAAAGGTGTGCAAATTTCATAATCCTCCGTTAATTTTTTTTCTGAAACACTTCTACCGCAGTGTGCGGTAGTCACCAATGTAGGGTGATTTCCGGATCAAAGTCAAGACAAAAGCCTTGAAAATCCAGAGTACTTATGCTGAAAGAGTACTAACGGAAGGTACCTATAGGCCCATCGGAATTTAGTTAATTGGATTTCGAAATCGGAGTAATATGACTGGGATTCGCACTTCGGCCGCCCAGCGTCACGTTCGTACTGCAGCTACTTCTGAGATTCGCGGCGCCGCAGCCATCCAAGTCCCAATATGCTTGTGCCGAATAGTGCAAAAGATCCTGGCTCCGGTATCGCGAGGGGACCGTTCACCTCGCCTTGATTGGCGGCGGGCGACAGGGGGGCTTTCTTTTGGGCAATGGCGCCGTATGCAAGATTGCTGGTTCCAACATTTGCAATCGTCGACTGGAGCGTGAACGCGCCCAGATCCATCGGGCCTGAGACCGATGCCGCCGCTGTGTACGTGTAAAGGACTGTAGGAGCATTGTTGGGAGCGGTTACTCCGGTGGCGATGGGACAGTTGCCGCTCAGATTGTCCACCGCCGTCCAACCCGCGGGCGCCGTGGGCGTTCCGGTCAACCCGGCAACATCGGCGAGGCAAAGCTCATTTCCGGTGATCAGGTTCTGCATGCCATCGAGCTGTACATCGTAGCTATACGTAGTTATACCGGCGGAAGTGGATGTGCCAGTCAGCGTTGGAATAATCGAAGCTGACGCGCCGCCAGCCATTAAAGCTGCAATACCAAAGCCAAAAAGACGTGCAAATTTCATAAAACCTCCGCTGCGTTTTCTTTCCTGAAGTAACCCACCGCCAGTAGCGGTATCTCATTAATGTAGGGCGGTTCCACCGAACTGTCAAGAAAATACTGAGAGTAATAGAGCAATTCGCCCCGAACTCGTACTAGTACTGGCAAAAGCCCTACCCCGGAGCGAAACGCGCGCTTAACGCCCGAGAGCCTGAGCGATCGCCTTCTCCGCCAGAGGATTCATGATTTCGTAGCCTTTGGCGGTTGGATGCAGCCCATCTTCGGTAAGCTCAGCTCGAAATAATCCTTTGTCGTCGACGGTCGCCGAAAAGTAATCCAGAAACACCAAGCTATGGGCGGCGGCGTAATTCTTGATCCAGCGGTTGAGCGTCAGGATGGTCTCGGGCGGACGTCCGGTGGTCATCGGCGGTCTTCCCGGAATATCGCAAACCGGCGTGAGCGAAGCGAGGATGACTTTGATTCCGTTGGCGCGCGCCATGTCGGCCATGGCCGCGAGGTTGTTCTCCGTCGCTTCCAGAGGCACGGGTCCGATATTGCCGCCGATATCATTGGTACCGCCGAAGATCACGACTGCTTTCGGTTGAAGGACAATCACATCCGGGTAGAAGCGCAGCAGCATCTGTCCCGTCACCTGGCCGCTGATGCCGCGATTGATGTACGGCTTGCCGGGAAAAAACGGGCCGAAGCGTTGTGAATTGTGCAGATTGTCGGTAATGGAGTCGCCCATGAAAACCACGCGCTGCTCGCCGGGGACGGGCGGTTGGACGGTGGCGTTTTCCGATGCGTAGCGCCGCGTATTGGCAAAATCGTTAATCAGGCTCGCGGCCTGCCGCAAAGGCGGCGGGATCACGTTCGGACCTTGAGATTGCGGTTGAGCCAGCGCGGCTAACGGCAGAAATAAGGCAAGCGGAATTCGCATTCCGCTATTGTACACGCCGGGGCGCTGGCGGGCGTTGCTGGTTCAGGTCAATAATGTTCGAGTCAATAAATGCCCTAGCGACTCTCGATTGAGGGCGGCGCGGATCAGTGGTTGGCATTCGCGGGCGTCCTGCCTTCGTCACCGCCGACACGGCAACGCGTGTATTCGGCTCGGGGCGCTTGGCCGGAAGCGCCCTGCCCGTAATGTGGATCCACGGGACCGGGGACTGAAGAAGTGGGCCCACCACTCTTTTCGTCACCCCAAATATCTGGATCAGCCCATTGCCATCCTCGAAGCCTACCCCGGCTTCAGCGGAGGGCGAAGGAACGCCGGGGATTCACGGCTAGGCCGTTCACAACATACACATGGGGTTATGTTTTAATTGACCCAGGGAAAATGTTGTGGGCGAGCATAAGTTTGGTGGCGACTGGACAGAAGACAAGCTCTTCCGGCTCGCAAAATACCTGAGGGCATACCAACAAATCTTTACGCAGAACGGGAAGGCGCTTTATTTCAAAACGTGGTACGTTGACGCTTTTGCGGGTACCGGCTCCCGAGCGGTGTCCGGCAGTCCGGCGACGGGACAGCATTCGGTTTTTGACGATATTTACGAAGACGCGGAAACCACCCGATACCCTGATGGAAGCGCCAAAATCGCTTTGGCTCTGCCGCAGCCGTTCGACGCTTATCTACTCATTGAAAAATCCAAGAGCCCCGTCAGGCAGCTTAGGGAGAGCATCCGGCGGGAACACGACGCGCTGCTGTTGCGCTGCGATTTCCGGCATGGGGACGCAAACACCGTACTCAAAGCATGGTGTAAATAGCGCGACTGGCAGAAGGAGCGAGCCGTTGTTTGTCTCGATCCTTACGGTATGCAGGTTGATGGAGCACCATTGAGGCGCTCGCTGCGACCAAGGCCGTTGACTTTGGTATCTGTTTCCGCTCGGGGTCGGCGTGGCGCGGTTGCTCACACATCGTGGCGATATAGACCAAGCGTGGCAGCGGCGTTTGGATTTGCTTTTCGGCACGGCGGAGTGGCGTACCGAATTCTACCGAGTGACTCCAGGCGAGAGCGACCCTTCATCCATAAGCGTCTCGCCGGAATTCTCGAGAAAACCGCGAAGGCTTGGTACTGAGGAATTCCCGGCAAAGCCCGCTCTATCTGCTGTGCTTCGCGGCAGCAAATAAAAAGGGCGCACCGACCGCAATCAGAATAGCGCAGCACATTCTAAAGGACGACTGAAAATGAGGGGCGATTATGGCGGCGAAATCGAGCATTGAATGGACGGAGATGACGTGGAACCCCGTGACGGGGTGCTTGAAAGTCAGTCAGGGTTGCAAACATTGCTATGCCGAGCGAATGGCGAAGCGCCTGAAGGCTATGGGCTCGCAGCGATATGAGAACGGATTTCAGCCAACGTTGCATTACGACCTCATTGACCTTCCCCGGCGCTGGAAGAACCCGCGCGTTATTTTCGTTAACTCGATGAGCGACCTGTTTCAGGATGATGTGCCCGAAGACTTCATCCGCGCCGTTTTCGCCACAATGGAAGCATGCCCGCAGCACACGTTTCAAATCCTCACGAAGCGAAGTGAAAGACTCCGGGCGCTTGGGTCAAAACTGCCGTGGCCATCCAACGTCTGGATAGGCGTCAGTGTTGAGGACGGGCGCGTAATCCATCGAATCTCCGACCTTGCCGCCGTCCCTGCGAAAGTTCGTTTTCTTTCCTGTGAGCCGCTAATCGGGCCGCTTGAGGACCTGCCGCTTCACGATATTCATTGGGTGATTGTGGGCGGAGAGTCCGGGCCGTTTGCACGCGCGATGCAGGCCGAGTGGGTTGACTCGATTCACCGGCAATGCATCCGGAGCAAGGTCGCCTTTTTCTTCAAACAGTGGGGCGGCGTGCGGAAGGACAAGACAGGCCGGGAACTGCACGGGCGCACATACGACGAGAAGCCGCTTATTCACCACGCGGTGTGATTGCACAAGCGGGGAGCCTCAATTTAATAGCTACACGCGGTCCGCCGATCCACCAGGGTCCGCCCCAACCTCACGCCTGGTAGACGGTCGAGCCGCCCACCAAAGTGCGCACGATCTGACCCCAGGTCTGCCCGTCCTACCCGTCGTTAATCAGCGTGCAATGGGTGATCTTGGGGCGCGCGTCGGCACGCGGGAACAGCCGCTGCGCCCGCTCGATCGCGGTGAGCACCATGTCGATGGCGACATCGCCATTCGCGTGGCAGTTGACCTGGATGCACGCCCCATGCACGCGTTCCATCCATGCGTTGAGATCGTCTTGTGTCTCGGTAAGATTGCCCTGGTAGGGCGGCGCGACGCCCGGATAAGGCGTGCTGAGCGCCATGGTGCGCTCCGAGAACGCATCCATCGACGGTGTGCTCGGAGGCGGCGCCGAACCGGATCCACTCGTCGGCGAAACCGGTCATAATGCCGCCCGAGATCATCGCCTCGAGCACTCTGCCGCCGGCCTCATAGCTCACGCGGTGCAGGAGCTCTCCGCGCGCCCGACCTGCTGCAGGGCGGCCAGATTGCCGCCTTGGTGGTGAAGGCTGGTCACGCCATAACGTACGAATTGTTTGAAAATGTATGCCAGGCCCTCGCGGTCGCGCTGCAGCCGCTGCTCTTCGGTAAAACTCGGCCGCTTGCCGGTCCTGTTGAGCGCGTTCCGGTGCCGGCGGATGCCGTAACCCGGCCTGTTGAGATCGTGTGCCGCCGCGATGATCACCACCACCGGTGATCCTTCGCGTCCTGGTCGAGGTCATGTACGTTCAGCTGGCGATTATCTTTCACTTTGGTGTCGTCGAAGAAATAGCCGTCCACCCAAAAGCCCGGCGGCGTATCGCGAGCCTTCGCGCGGAGCTTGTCCACAATACCGGCGATGGTCACGAATTCCACCACGTAGGGATTACCGACGAGCACCTCGTAAAGCAATGTATTGCCGGGCGCGTGATTGTGGCAATCGATGAACCCCGGCACAATCGTCATCCGCCGCGCGTCGAATGTGCGGGCGCCCTTGCCCATGAGCGGCCGGATTTCCGCGTTGCTGCCTACCGCGGCAAAGCGGCCGGACTTTACCGCGAACGCCTCCGCCGTGGGCGCGCGCGATCGACCGTGTAGACGTTTGCATTAACGACAATAAGATCGGTGTCCCCATCCCCGGCAGGCTGCGCGCCGGCTGCCCACCGGCCGCCCAAAACATTGGCGATTCCGGCGCCTGCAAGGCTTATGAATTCCCTGCGGCTGCGGCGGTGATTTGTCGTCGGTGTAGGCATAGGCGTGAGATATTCTACACCCGCCAGCGCCAAACATCCCCGCTTGGGAATGGATGCATCGGGGCAGCCGGTTTTTTGGTACTTTGCGCCATTTATTTGGTACTTTGCTACGAAAAGTACTTGAAAGCTGTCGCATGCCTGGTGTATTCTGGAATCCAATGGCGGCGTCTAAGCCCGAAATCGTAGAGCTTCATGCCCATGCGATGGATAATTTGCAATATATCCGCCGCACCATGGAGCAGGCCGGCTCGTTTACGGCGGTACCTGGATTGGGCGGCGTACTCATGGGATCCACGGCGTTAGCGGCGGCCTGGATTGCGGGGCCGCGGACGGCTGGCGCTCGGTGGCTGTCGGTCTGGCTGGCGGAAGCTACGCTGGCGCTGCTGATTGGGATTCTTGGCGCGACCGTGAAATCGAGGCTCGCCGGTATGCCGCTGCTGTCGGGACCGGGACGCAAATTCATCGCCGGGTTTTCGCCTTCGATGATCGCCGGCGTGGTGTTGAGCGCCGTACTGTTCCGCGCCGGGCTGGGCCAATTTCTGCCCGGCATGTGGCTTCTGCTCTATGGGGCGGCAGTGCTCTCGGGCGGATCGGCGTCGGTGCGGGTGGTGCCGGTAATGGGCGCGTGCTTCATGACCGCCGGAGCGGTGGCGCTGCTGTGGCCGGCGGCGCAAGGAGATATTTTTCTTGCAATGGGATTCGGCGGTTTGCACATTGTCTTCGGCACGGTGATTGCAATTCGTTATGGGGGTTAAGTTGAGCGCGTTGCGCCGCGAGCAGAAAAAGCGGCGGCTCATCCCGGCGGCGGGCGGGGCCGGGCTTGACCGGCTGGTCCATGAACGCTTGCGCCTGGGAATTCTGAGCGCGCTTTCGGTGAATGAGACACTGGCCTTTGGCGACCTTAAAAAGCTGCTCGATACCACCGACGGCAACCTGAGCGTCCATGCGCGCAAGTTGGAGGAAGCCGGCTATATCTCCTGCCAAAAGTCGTTCGACGGACGTATTCCGAAAACCGAGTACAGGCTGACCGCTTCCGGACGGAAGGCTCTGGGACGGTATCTGGATCACATGGAGGCGCTGATTCGCGCCATGCGCGAGAAATAGGTCTTTTTTTATGCAACCTAACTTTGCAACACAAAGTACTCTACATACAGCCATCATCATGGACGGCAATGGCCGCTGGGCGCTGGGGCGCGGTCTTCCCCGCGAGGCGGGACACCGCGCCGGAGTTGAGAGCGTGAGCCGCATCGTGGAGGCCTCGCCCGATGTGGGCATCGGCATTCTGACGCTTTTCGCATTCTCGTCGGACAATTGGCGGCGCCCTTCCGCCGAAGTGGATGCGCTGATGGCGCTGCTTTGGATCTACCTCGCCCGCGAGACGCCGCGATGCCTCAAGAACGGCATTCGCATCGAGATTATCGGGCGGCGGGACCGGCTGGACGAATCGCTGCGCCACGCGATTGAGCGCACCGAAGCCGCCACCGCGCAGGGCACGCGGCTGCGCTTGCGCATGGCGATCGATTACTCGGCGCGCGAGGCCATTCTGGCGGCGGCTCGCGAGACTTCACCGCTCTCGCGGGAGTCGCTCAGTGGCGCGCTCGGGCCGCCCGTGGACTTAATGATCCGTACCGGCGGCGAACAGCGCTTGAGCGATTTTCTGCTTTGGGAGTGCGCTTACGCCGAGTTCGTCTTTTCGCGGCGCATGTGGCCGGAATTTGGCGCGGACGATCTGGCGGCCGCGGTGCGCGAATTTCGCGGACGGCAGAGAAGGTTCGGCGCCGTACCCCAACCCGCTCAGAGAAGCGAGCAGGCATGGCTGGACTGAACCGCCGGTGTTATGGTAATAACACTTGTCCACTGAGCGGCCACGGGCATCCGGCCCATCACTTCTCTGCAGAGGAACGGGGTGACAGGTTATGTACGAACAACTTACGCCCAGGGAGATCGAGATACTCAAGCTCATCGCCTGCGGTGAAACCGACCGGGAAATCGCCTCAAGATTAGGAATCCGTTTTCGGACCGCCCGTAGCCATCGGGCTAACCTGATGGGGAAACTGGGCGCGCACGAGACTACATCGCTAGTCAGGTATGCGATCCGGACCGGATTGATTCACGCGTAAGGTTCCATCAGTTTTGAATAGTCAAGTAAGCGCCCGTGGGCGTGCTGAACGTCGCTAGCGTGAGAATCAGCGGGTAATCTCCGTCGGCCAGGCCGGCTGGTACCTGGATATTCATTGATAGAGTCCAGCCGTGCCTGGCGACGCACCCACATATAGCAGGTTGGGCGCGGACAAAGCGGAAGAGCCCAAAGCGACCGAGGCGAATCAGCGGCTGTTGCAATGTTCGATGATGCGGTCCCCGGTGCAATGGCCGGATTGGTGGGGCCGAACGAGACGCCATATATGGTGAGATAGTCTCCAGGTTTGGCGGGAACGAAGGTCACGCCTGCTATCAATCCGGCTGCGCCGGTGCAGGAGCCGGTAATGGCATTAATAGCGATCACCGGGTTCGGCCCGTTGGCATTCAAGGTACGTACATAGTACGTACTCGCGTCACGCGGTGTCCGGGTAAATACAAGATAATAGGCGCAAGATAATGCGTGAGTTATACCAGTACTGTAAAGGTGGCTTCCGCGCGTTCCACCGGGCGATAGAGCGTATCGCGTTCCATCGGTATGCGTCCGGCTTTGCGGATCAACTGCAGTAACTCAGTGCGGCGCAAGCCTTGTACCGTGGTGGCCCCGGCGTCATGGTAGATGCGCTCTTCCACGATGGTGCCGTCCAGATCGTCGGCGCCGAAGCGTTGCGCGATCTGCGCGATCCGCGGCGTCATCATCACCCAATATGCCTTGATGTGAGGGATATTGTCGAGCATTAATCGCGCTACGGCGATGTTGCCGATGTCGTCGAATCCGGTAGTCTTTGGAAGATGGTGCAGGGCCGTGTTATCCGGATGGAACGCCAGGGGAATGAAGGTGACAAAGCCGTGCGTCTCATCCTGCAGCTCGCGCAAGCGCACTAAGTGGTCGGCGCGATCTTCCTCATTTTCGATGTGACCGTACAGCATCGTGCAGTTGGATCGCAACCCCAACTGGTGCGCGATGCGGGCGGTCTCCAGCCACTCGTTGCCATCGATTTTGTGATCGCAGATGATGCGGCGAACACGCTCGTGGAAGATTTCGGCCCCGCCGCCGGGCAGCGAATCCATGCCGGCGTCGCGCAGGCGCTCCAACGTCTCGCGCACGGAAATCTTCTGGCGGCGCGATAGATACGCGATCTCGACCATGGTAAAGGCTTTCAAATGCACCTGCGGAAAGCGCTGCTTGAGACCACGCAACATCTGGCAATACCAATCAAGGGTCAGCTCGGGGTGCAGGCCCGCCGACAATATGAAACTCAGTGACGGCTTCGCTCCAACCTTCGCCGGCGCGATGCCACACTTCTTCGAGCGACATCGTATAAGCTTTGGGATCCCGTACCCGCTTGCCGAAGGCGCAGAGACGGCAGCTCGCCACGCACACGTCGGTGGGATTGATGTGGCGATTAACATTGAAGTACGTGGTATCGCCGTGCAGCCGCTCGCGCACCAGATTCGCCATGTAGCCCAGCGCCAATATGTCGCGAGTACGGTAGAGCGCCACGCCATCGTCGAAAGACAGCCGCTCGCCCGCTTCCACCTTGTCGCGGATGGGGAGCAGGCGGCGGTCCTCGATATGAACTGGCATGGCATCGACTGGCATAGCGGTTCGCAGCGCTCAGAGATCGATCCGGGAGAAATACATATCCGCAGCCCAGAATAGGAAGAATAGCACGCTGACGTAGCCATTCATGGTGAAGAAAGCCGCATTTACCCGAGAGAGATCGCCGGGCTTCACCAGGCTGTGCTCATACAGAAGCAACGCGACCACCGCGCCCACGCCGGCTACCGCCAGCAAGCCCAGATGCATCGCATAGACGAGCGCGAGAAGGCAGGCGATCATCAGCACGTGCAGCAACTGCGCCAGGCGCAACGCTGCGGGAATACCCAAGACGCGCGGCACGCTGCGCAGATCTTCAGCCGAATCGAATTCGAAATCCTGGCAAGAGTAGATGATGTCGAAGCCGGCGGTCCAGCAGGTAACCGCCGCGGTAAGCCAGAGAATTCGGGGATCAAGCGATCCCCGCACCGCGATCCATGCGGCCGCGGGCGCAATACCCAAGCTAAAACCCAGTACCAAATGCGAAAAGGATGTAAATCTTTTTGTGAAGGAATAGAAAAAGACGATCGCGAGCGCCACTGGCGCCAGCCGCAAACATAAGCGGTTCAACTCGCCCGCGGCCACAAAAAACAGCGCCGCGGTGGCGGCCACGAATATCCAGGCGAAGCCGCCGCTTAATAAGCCCGCGGGCAGGTGACGGCTGCGAGTTCGTGGATTACGCGCGTCGATGTCGCGATCCACTAACCGATTGAAAGCCATGGCGGCGGAGCGGGCGCAGACCATCGCGGCTACGATCCAGGCCAGCTTTCGCCAGATGCCGCTGGAATCGAAGCCGCCGTCGCGAAATGCCAGCAGCGCTCCCGTCAGAGCGAAGGGCAGCGCGAACACGGAATGCTCGAACTTGATCATCTCGAGGGTGAGCCGGAGCCGTTTCCAAATCATGGGGGCGAACCTCCATGTTACCGCCGCCGGATATTTGGTTAAAATTACCGGTGACGGTATTGCGCCGTTTTTTTGAAGGGAGCCGCCCGGAATGCTGGATGCCTTCGCGCTGTCGGATAAAGGCTGCGTGAGAAGCAACAACGAAGATTACTGCCTGATTGAGCCGGAGCTTGGGTTGTACGTTCTGGCGGATGGCATGGGCGGCGCCAACGCGGGCGAGCGGGCTTCCCGCCTGGCCGTGGATACGGTCGCCGAAGCCGTGCATACGGCTCAGCGGCGAGATTCTCAAGTGTTGCTCTCAGCGGTGGAAGAGGCCAATCGGCGAGTACTCGAAGCCGCGCAGCACGACGCCACGCTGGAAGGCATGGGTACCACGCTGGTGGCCGCTCTCGAACACGGACAGGACTTGTGCATCGCCAGCGTAGGCGATAGCCGCGCATATCTGCTGGACGACGCCGGTCTACATGCCATCACCGACGATCAAACCTGGGTAAACGAAGTGGGGCGTCCGCTGGGCCTCGATGAGGAGAGCCTGAAGAACCACCCGATGCGCCACGTGCTGACCATGGCCATTGGGGCCAGCGCGCCGCTTGCGGTAAATTGCTATACCGTGCCGCTTGCGCCAGGCGCCCTGGTGCTGATGTGCAGCGACGGCCTTCACGGCGTAGTGGAACCGGCGAAGCTGGAACAAATTTTACAAGGTGGCCGCGACGGCGTGGGCTTGGAAGAGAGCTGCCGGCGGCTGATTGAAGCGGCGAAAGATGCAGGCGGGCCGGATAACGTGAGTACGGTGCTGGTGCGCAGGCCGCGATATTGAATGCAGTGACGGCGCTGGAAACGTTACTTGCGTAAGGGAATCGGCAGTCCCGATTTGGTCTGTGCCGGGGGCGGCTGCGGCGTGGACATCTTCGGGGCCTGATAGTTCCCGAAATTCAGATCGGTATCGCTAAAACTGAGGGGCCTGTCGAGTATCATCTCCACGGTACTGCCTTTGGCGAGGACCGCATCCGGCCCGCGCGTCGCCAGAATCGCAATCAACCCGGCAGCCGCGCCCGCACCCGCGCCAATTCCTAATCCCATGGGCACGCTCTTGGATGCGGAGCCGGCGATGGCGCCTATGGACGTGCCGGTCGCGGTGGTTTCCGCCACAGTGCGCGTATCCCCAAGCTTGTCGCCCTCGCTTTCTACTTTGCCCTCGGCGCGATCCAGGCTGCCGCTGGCCGAAGCGTCCATCGAACCCATGCGCGACCGGAAATCGCGCGTGACGCCGTTGGGCAAAGTCAGTGTGTCGAAGCGAACATAGATTTCGCCGCGGCCCTTCACCCGGCCCGGCTTCTTGATCCGAGTGACTGTCCCAGCAACGTAACTGCCCACCGGAATGACGATGCGGCCGTTTGCAAGGATGGGGAATGCGGTTTCCAAATAGATACGGTCGCCTTCCACGGAGTGCTTGGTGCTGACGCTATTGATAAGGCTCAAGGGGACGGTGACGCCGGATTGTACGACGTATTGTTCCGGCCTGCCCGGAGACGAGGGGTCCTGCGCCGCGAGAACTCCCCCGAACAGCAATGTTGCTGAAATCCAACGGCAAAACAACATTCAGACTCCTTATTCAATTCTAGCCTATCTATTGAACGCGCCCGGCGCTAGAAAAGTTGCGGGGTTATTGAGGCATCGTGCTACAGAGGCGGCGGTCTGAAACCGGAGTCAGACTCCCCAGCAGTAATCTTCAACAGCCCGCTCCACTGAGTCGTCCTTTTCCGTCAACCGGATCAGTTCCAGCCGGATCGCGTCCACCAGCGCCTTCCAACTGGCTTCTATGATGTTGTCGGAAACACCCGCGGTGGTCCAACTCTTGCGATGGTCCGACCATTCGATCAGGACGCGGACCTTGGCGGCCGTCCCCTGATGCGAATCGAGCACGCGCACTTTGTAATCCGTCAGCCGCACATCCGCGATCTGCGGATATAACTTACTCAGACACTTTCGCAGGCAGAGATGCAGCGCGTTGAATGGGCCGTGGCCGTCGGCGGTGGCGGAGTGTACGCCATCCTGCGCGCGCAGTGTGACGGTCGCGGTGGTGCGAGAAGGTCCGGCGCCCGAGGTACGCGCCGAGACTTCATAGCGATCCACCTCGAAGAACTTTAACCCCGGGTGCAGCGCTTCCCTCACCAGCAACTCGAATGTGCCTTCGGCGGCCTCAAGCTCGTAGCCTTCGAATTCCATCTGCTTAATGCGCTCCAGCAGCTCGCGGCGCGCATCTTCCTCGAGCCGCTCCGCCAGGCCGTGCTGCTTGAGCTTGTAGATCACGTTGCCGCGTCCAGAAAGATCGCTCACCAGCACGCGCTGGCGGTTGCCCACAGTTTCCGGCGGAACGTGCTCGTAGGTCGCGGAATCCTTCAGCACGGCGCTGACATGCACGCCGCCTTTATGGGCGAAAGCGCTTTTTCCTACAAAGGGTTGATCGTTGGGGAGCGGCAGGTTGGCAATTTCGGCGATGAAGCGGCAGGCGGAAGAAAGGGTGGCAAGTTTTTCCGGCCCGATGGTGGTGTGTCCCAGTTTCAACTCCAGGTTGGCGATCACGCTGGCCAGATTGGCGTTGCCGCAGCGCTCGCCATAGCCGTTGAGGCAGCCCTGCACGTGCGTTGCGCCCGCTTCCACGGCCGCAATGGCGTTAGCCACCGCCACGCCGGAATCATTATGGGTGTGGATCCCCAGAATGCCGTCGAAGCGCCGGCGCACCTCCGCGAACGCTTCCACAAGCCGGCCGGTAAGCGTTCCGCCATTGGTATCGCACAGGCAAAGCACATCGGCGCCGGCGTTCTTGGCGGACTCGAGCGTCCGCAGAGCGTAATCGGCATTAGCGAAATATCCGTCGAAGAAATGCTCGGCATCGTAGATCACTTCCCTGCCCCGGTCCTTGAGGTATTTCACCGTCTCGGAGATCAGCTTGAGGTTTTCCTCTTCGGTGATGCCGAGCGCGCGCTTGACGTGTAGATCCCAAGTCTTGCCGAAAATGGATACCGCCGGCGTGCCAGCCTCCACCAGCGCCAGCACATTGCGGTCTTCCTGTACCGGGTTTTTAGCGAATCGCGTGGAACCGAATGCCGTCAGCTTGGCATGCTTCAGATCAAGCGACGCCGCGCGCAGAAAGAACTCTTTGTCCCTGGGATTGGAACCGGGCCATCCGCCTTCGATGTAATCGATGCCCAACTCGTCGAGTCTCTGCGCAATCGCTAGCTTGTCGTCGGCGGAGAAGGAGACGGATTCGCCCTGGGTGCCATCACGGAGAGTCGTGTCGAAAGTAGAGATCTTCATAAATGCCTAAAACCTTGGGCCACGAATGAACACGAATGAACACGAATAAAATCGGACTGCCTTTGTCTTTGCTTATTCGTGTGTATTTGTGTTCATTCGTGGCTAATTCTCTTACGCCTAAAACCTTGGGCCACGAATACGAATGAACACGAATAAGACCGGACTGCCTTTGTCTTCGCTTATTCGTGTGTATTTGTGTTCATTCGTGGCTAATTTCTTCTTGCCTTTACGCTGTTGCCTCTTGCGGCACTCCCGCCTCTTTTCTCTTCTTGAGGAATGTCATCATTTCTCGCAATTCGCGGCCTACGGTCTCCATCGGCTGATGGCGCGCGGCTTCGCGCATTGCCAGAAATTTATGCCGCCCGGACCTGTTTTCGTCAATCCATTGGCGCGCGAACTCGCCGGATTGAATCTCACTGAGGATCTTCTTCATCTCGGCCCGGGTCTGCTGGTTGACCAGTGCGCGGTCCGCGAGTGTAATCGCCGTACTCGGCAGTGTCCGAGACGGAGTAACGCATATAACTCAGGCCGCCTTCATAGATCAGGTCTACAATTAACTTCAACTCATGCAGACACTCGAAGTAAGCGATCTCCGGAGCGTAACCGGCCTCGGTGAGAGTCTCAAAGCCGGCCCGGATCAGCTCGCTTACGCCGCCGCAGAGCACCGCTTGCTCGCCGAAGAGATCGCTTTCCGTTTCCTCGCGAAAAGTGGTCTCGATCACGCCCGCCTTGAGACAGCCCAACGCCAGCGCGTAAGCCAGCGCGCGCTGTAGGGCTTCACCCGACGCATCCTGATGGATGGCCACCAGCGCGGGCACGCCCACGCCCTCGGTGTATAGCTCGCGCACGCGATGGCCCGGCGCCTTGGGCGCAACCATCGAGACATCCACGCCGGCGGGCGGCGCAATCTGCTGGAAGTGAATGTTGAAACCGTGCGCAAACATGAGGGTCTTACCGGGCGTCATGTGCGGCGCAATGTCTTTATTGTATAGGTCGGCCTGAATATGATCGCTTACCAGGATCATGATCACATCGGCGGATTTGGCAGCGTCGGAAGCGGTCATTACTTTCAGTCCGGCAGCTTCGGCCTTGGCCCACGACTTACTGCCGGGATATAGTCCCACCACCACGTCCACGCCCGAATCGCGAAGATTCAGCGAGTGCGCATGTCCCTGACTTCCGTAACCGATAATAGCCACGGTACGGCCGTCTAAGTAATCCGGATTTCCGTCTTTTTCGTAGTAACGATTAGGCATTGGTCTTCTCCCGCGCGGGCCGTGTGCTCGCGGACCCGACTGTAGCTACCGGCGGCTGCAGGCGCAGCTTCTTGTTCTCCAGGCCGATGGCCAGCGAACCGGATCGGGTCACATCGATCTCGCCATAACTCCGCATAACATCGATAAATTCGTTCAACTTCTCGGGCGCTCCGGTGACTTCAATCGCAAAGCCTTCGGTGGAGGAATCCACCACCCGGCCGCCGAAAATCTCGGCTTCTTTCAGCACCGCCGTGCGCGCTTCCTGCGGCATACGGATGCGAACCAGTACCAGCTCGCGAATTACGGCGGGTACGCCGGTAAGGTCGGTCGCTTGGAGCACATTGATCAGCTTGTTCATCTGCTTGATCACCTGGGGCCGCTGATTGTCGTCCACGTCCACCGCAATAGTCATGCGCGATAGCTCGGGATCGAGCGTGCGCGCCACAGTGAGGCTTTCAATGTTGTAGCCGCGCTGCGTCAGCAGGCCGGTGACGCGCATCAGCGCGCCCGGTTTGTTTTCGAGAAGAACTGAAATTACTTGCAGCATGGCTTCTCCTTCGGGTCAGCCGGAATCGGGGCTGGCGTTTTCGCGGGTCCGCAGAGGCCGATTGGCAATCGGCCGCAGGTTGACAACCTGCCCCACAAATACGTGACGATCGGATTGATACTGTGTCCCATGTCGTTTATCGGACCGCCGGTTTCGGCCACCGGCTCCGGCGGACCCAGCACCATCTCGCTGATAGCGCCGCCCGCGGGCACCATGGGAAATACATTTTCGAGCGGAGTCACTTTGACATTGAGTAAGTACGGCCCCGGCTCATTCACCGCCTCTTCCAGCGCCGCAGCCAGTTCCCACGGCTTATCGATGGTGCGGCCTTTAAAACCGTAAGCCGCGGCTAACTTGGCGGCATCCGGAAAACAGTCGAGCTCCACCGCGCTGAGCCGGTTGTTATAGAACAGCGTCTGCCACTGCCGCACCATTCCCAGATAGCCGTTGTTCATGATGACAATCTTGATCGGCAGACCGTAACTCGCTATCGTCGCCAGCTCCGGAATCGACATCTGGAAGCCGCCGTCGCCGACGAGCGAAAACACCAACTTATCCGGCCGCGCAAACTGCGCGCCGATCGCCGCGGGCAAGCCGAAGCCCATCGAGCCGAGCCCGCCGGAGTTCAACCACAACCGGGGCTCGTTGAAGCGCACAAACTGCGCCGCCCACATCTGATGCTGGCCCACGTCGGATGTCACTACCGCATGTCCGCCCGAGAGCCGGTCTATCTCGGCCATCAGATGCTGCGGCTTGATCTCTGTTTCCGACGACGATGTCCGCAGCGGATGCTGCTCTTTCCATTCGCGAATCTGCCGCCACCATGCGCGGCGCGCCTCGGCGGGCGCATCCGGCTTTTTGCCCAACAGGTTATTGAGCTTCGCCAGTACGCGCCGCACGTCGCCCACTATGGGTACATCCGGCGTGCGATTCTTGCCGATTTCGGCGGGATCGATATCCACATGGATGACCTTCGCGTGCGGCGCAAAGGCCGCCAGACGGCCGGTCACGCGATCGTCGAAGCGCGTGCCCAAAGCGATCAGAAGATCGCAGTTCGTCAGCGCCATATTAGCCGCATAACTGCCGTGCATTCCGGGCATGCTGATGAAGTTCGGATGATTGGAAGGGAGCGCGCCCAGGCCCATTAGAGTGATCACCGCGGGTATATCGGCGTTCTCGACAAACTCGCGTAACTCGGCGGTCGCATCGGCCGCCAGAATGCCGCCGCCGGCGTAGACCAGCGGCCGCTCCGATTCCTGCACTAATTGCGCGGCGCGGCGGATCTGGCCGGTATGACCCTCGGTGAATACCTTGTATCCCGGCAGGTGAATCGAAGTCACCGGTTGATAGTGTCCCTGGGCTTGAAAGACGTCCTTGGGAATATCGACCAGCACGGGGCCGGGGCGTCCGCTGTTCGCCAGATAGAACGCTTCGTGAACGATCTGCGGCAGGTCCTCGATGCGCTTCACCATGTAGTTATGCTTGGTGCACGAGCGAGTAATCCCAAAGGTATCGGCTTCCTGGAAGGCATCGCTGCCGATCAGCTTGGTGGAAACCTGTCCGGTGATCGCGACGATAGGGATGGAATCCATCATGGCGTCCACCAATCCCGTGGTCAGATTGGTCGCGCCGGGACCCGAAGTGGCGCAGCACACGCCGGCCTTACCGGTAGCGCGCGCATAACCGCCGGCGGCGAATGCGGCGTTCTCTTCGTGCCGCACCAGCACGTGCCGGATGGGATGGTCGTATAGAACGTCGTAGAAGGGCAGAGTGACGCCGCCCGGATAGCCGAACATGCAATCGACTCCCTCGCGGACCAGGCACTCCAGCAACATCTTCGCGCCGCTCATCAGTGTTGACATATATTCCGCCTCACAATTCTTGTCATATAAATAAAAAGGCCATCGGCTGGTCCGCTTCGCCCCGCCGATGGCCTTGGAACCGATTTCCGGTTGGCCTACGCGGGGCCGGCTACGATGACCGGCAGAATAATAATAATGCCTACAGGAATGGCGCGGGAGATTACGCTGTACGCCGCGCGGCCTGTAAGAAAGGTATCCATCGAACCAATTTCGAGTTTAGCCTAGAAGTTTTCTAAATGCAATATGGCTTTGCTATAAGTAATTTTAATGGGCATATTTTGGGCTGGAGGCCACCTCAGTTGTACAAGTCACACGGTCTCCGGGAAATTAGAGTTGAGATCGGGTTTGGCGGGCGGGCCGGATGGGGGGTTGGCAGGCCGAAACTGCGGGGGCACTTTCGGGGAATTGGGTTCGTTCCGCGAAAAATGGAAGTGGGTGTGGATTGTTTGGGTTGAGGGGCGGGAGTGATGGCTTCGGCGGCGGCTTCGCCGGCCTTTTCGACGGCGTCAAATTGGGCTGCCTGAAGGCGCTGCAATTCTTTTAGGGCGCGGTGCAGGTTGCGCTCGCAGGAATTGACCATGCGCTGGAGATGGAGGAGGGATTTTTCGGCCGCGAGGAAGGTTTCGGCGGCGGAGACGTTGACGGTAACGGTTGCGCCGTCCTCCGGATCGAGGTCATTTTGGCGCCTCCTTGCTTTGCTTGTGAGTAGGCTCTCGCCCTGTTCATTCCATAGTTCGGCTTCGACGCGGCGGAAGCGGCGCAGCCGCCATTCGTTATCGACGATGGTATCGACCAGGAAACGCATGGCGGGCGTGGAGGGTTGGTATTGCTCGTGGTATTCGGCGGCGAGGTGAGCGAGGTCTTCCCCGGTTTCGCCGAATATGATCTGTTGTTCGGCGTCGATGCCGTGCTTGAGCGCGTTGAAACGGGAATTGGCTTTGCCTTGAGCGGTGCGGGGTCCGGTAGATTGCTTTGCGTTGCGGCGATTGGCGGCGGTTTGCTTTTTGGTTGCCATGCGAAGTCCTCGGCTACGAGAGTAGCAGGGGGGAAAAAGGAAACTGGTAACTGGAGGAATGGGGAACGTTTGGAATCAGGGGGTTAGGAGAATTGTAAATGTTGTGACTGGCGATGCGGGGTGAATCGATTCGGGGGGAGAGAGTTTTGGAGGGCGAAGGATTAAAAGAGTTGGGCCACGAATGAACACGGATGGACACGAATAATGGACACGAATGGTTGCGATTTTGGGTGAGAGGTTTGGAAGTCGCGGGGACTAAAAAGAGGTGGCACATGAACTGGATGCGGTGGTGGAGGCGGTGATTGGGGCGGCCTATGAGGTTTCTAATGTGTTGGGGGCCGGTTTCTTGGAGAAGGTGTACGAGCGGGCGCTGATTCGGGAGATGGCGGCGCGCGGACTGGGTGTGCAAGCGCAAGTTTGCTATTCGGTGGCGTATAAGGGGCACTGCGTGGGGGAATATGTGGCCGATTTGTTGGTGGAAAAGGGGCTGCTGGTTGAGTTGAAGTGCGTGGAGCGATTTTCTAACGAGCATATGGCGCAGTGCATCAATTACCTCAAGGCTTCGGGTTTGAGGCTTGCTTTGCTGATAAACTTTCAAAGGCCTAAAGTGGAGTGGAAGCGGATCATTTATGGATGACAAAGAATTGGGCCACGATTGAACACGATTGAACACGAATAACGCCTGAGATGCCCGAACAGAAGGCGCGCCGCGAGATCGATGCCAATCTGGCTGAGGCCGGTTGGATTGTCCAGGACCGCGATGAAATCGACCTGACCGCGGGCAGCGGCATCGCGGTGCGGGATGAGGAGTTCGATCCGGGTAATGAAGAAGGCTCAGGTTTCGATTCTGCGCGGCCTTGGCAGGGCGAACGGCCAGACGTTGTGTACAGCGCGTGCATCCCGCCCGAATTCTTCGATTTCATCACGTTTTCAATCAGAATCTGGTCATGCACTATGGGCGCGATGAGGCAGTCACCGAGCTAAGATGAGGCAGTCACCGAGCTATTGAGTGCGTCTTCTTTTTGCGCAACGTGAAGTCGGCCGGTTTCTTCGAGCAGATCAAGGGGCGCGGCATGCGGGTGATCTCGGCCGACAAGCTGCGC
>CAVRPF010000007.1:0-222822 GCA_963723015.1 Bryobacterales bacterium | reverse complement strand
GTCGTGCGGAAAACGACTTGGCAGCCGTGATCGACCGCATTGTGCTCGAACAGATAGACGGCGAGCGGCGGAGGCGTCCAATGACAGCGGTATTTGGCCTTGTTCGGCTCCGAATCGAGCGTGTGAAGCCAAGGGCTTATGGAGCGCGCGACATGATTCTTCGCATCGTAGCGAGTCACCTCGTTGCCATAACACGACGCCCAAACGATATCGGTATTGGTGAAGATCAGGGCGCGTAGACCACCAGGGATTCGCATCCGCCGAGACCGTGCTCCCATGTTCCTACCGCCGGGGCCGCCGGAGCCGCCACGGCCTCCTGCGCGCGCCCGCCCCGGCCTTCGGTGGGCGTTCTGACCAGGAACATTCGCCCCGCCCGCTTCCTGCGTGGTACTTAGCCCGCGCATCGTGCCGTCATCCTGCATGTTGCGTATACGTTATAGGGGACCTGGTTATCGACGGCGACGTGATACATCTGTCCGATCGGCAAGCGTCACGCGATGGAAGTGGGCCGTGATCGTGGTGATGTTCATGCCGCCGTCATGGGTCGTAAGCAAGCGGTCGGAGTTCTTCGGGTCGATCCAGATGTCGTGGTTGTCGCCGCCCCACGGCATTCCGCGAACGTCTTGCCGCCATCGGTGGATCGCCAGAAGCTGCTGTTGGCGACGAACACCTCGTCGGCGTTGGCGCTCGACGACCTTGATGTTGATGTAGTAGCCGGCGCGGCCGATGAGCGGACTCGCTGACTGTTGACGCGCCAGGTGTCGCCGCCGTCGTCGGAGCGCCAGACGGAGCCCTGATCGGCGGTTTGGATCAGCGCGTAGACGCGCTTCGGGTTCGTCGGCGCGATAGCGACGTCGATCTTGCCGACGGGGAGTTCGGCAGGCCCTGTCCTGTGATGTGGTCCAGTGGCGCCGCCGTCGTGCGACTGTAGATCCGCTGCCCGGGCCGCCGCTGAACATCGCCCAGGTGTGCATCTCGACCTGCCACATGCCGGCGAACAGGGTGTTAGGATTCGTGGGCATCCATGGTCAGGCCGGAGCAGCCGGTGTTCTCGTCGACGAAGAGCACGTGTTCCCAGTTGCGGCCGCCGTCCGTCGTCCGGAAGACGCCGCGCTCCTGCTGCGGCCCGGTGCGCGGCCGAGGGCGCAGACGTAGACGATGTTCGGAGTTCGCTGGGTCGACGAGATTCGTCAATGCGGCCCGTCTCGTCGAGGCCCATGTGCTGTCCAGGTGCTTGCCGGAATCGGTCGACTTGTAGACGCCGTCGCCCATGAGGTCGGCGTCGCGGATGGCCCAGGCTTCACCGGTGCCCGCCCAGACGATGTTGGGCTTCGAGGGCGCGACGGCGAGCGCGCCGATGGCCTGCACAGGCATGGCTGTCGGAAACGGGCCGGCAGTTGCGCCGCTCGTCGCTGGACTTCCAGACGCCGCCCGACGCGGCGCCGGCATAATAGACGTGTTGGGATCGCCGGGGACGCCCGCGGCCGCGGAGATTCGATTCCCCACCGCCGGTCCCATAAAGCGGAAAGAGAGATTCTGCGGTAGTGCGACGGCCCCACGGCCACCGCGCTGCGCAAAGCCAGGGCAAGCCGCAGCACAAAGCAGCGCTACGCCGCAAATAACGATCGAGGATTTACGGTTCATGATTGTATTACTTAAAACTGTACCAATTAAAATTGGACGCGTATGCCGAATTCATGTTTCATGGAGTATTCGCTTGGCCCGTGATCTGGCCCAACATCGGGACTGGTCCGGCAAAAACTTGGCTTGCTTCGTTGAAAGTATTAGGCACACCGATGATGGCGAAAAATGACACCAAGCCTCCGCGCTCGCCGTAAGCGCCGCTATCTCTGATTTGATTATATCCACCTCCAGTTCCACATGGCAGTGCGCGCATGTTCGCCCCGCCTCTGCTAGCGACCGACCGCTTGCATGAAGCGGAAAGCTCGTCTCGGTAGTACGATAGCCTTCATTATGACGGCCAGAAAACTATCCCGCAGATATCGAAATGGCTATCGCGTCGGAATGTTCATAAACGGGCTCGGAGTCATATCCCAGCTGGGCTAGGCGCGATGTAACACCCGAGTCGAGCGCGACGGCGCGAATGCCATGGTTCCGTGGGCCGCTGAAGCGGTGCCCGGCTGAGTGCCTGTTAGCTTCCGCAGCGTTTTGGAAACTGAAGCAATCGTGACCACGCCTGAAGAATCGCCGACATGTTCGACCGGCTCGCCCTTCAGGCAGGGCTCCAAAATCCGGCAGCCGCGCGACTTCGAGTGCTCGATCCTGATCTCATATCCGCTTTGGTCCGATACGTCGATGAGCTACCCATTGACCGCTGGACCCCTGAAGACAAGGAACGGTGGTTCGAGGAACTCCTGACTGTCCTCTTCGATTTCGCCAAGGAATTCGATTTTCGAACACCTCAACCACTCGCGCGGGCGGTGATCGAAATACTGGGTCCGTCTCCGGACGCACTACACGCCAGATCGGTGCCGTCCCCGGCTGCCGCTGTCGGGCGCTCCAACTTGTTACATGACTAGCGCGGCGACGTCGTCTCGCACGTCCTGTCTGGAGCATTCCGATGGCTTGTATCAGTTTCCCGCCCAAATTCCCGTGCGGCTCATGCTGATCGCAAAGCCGTGCGCTTGCAGTTTTGCCACATAGGCCAAACAGCAATACTGCACACCGCGGTCGGAATGATGCACGATGCCCGGCTCGATGTGCCGGTCGATCAGGGCGCGGTTCAGGGCCCCCAGAGCCAACTCGGCGCGGAGATCCTCCGCCAGTTCCCAGCCCACGACCTTGCGCGAGTAGGCGTCCATCACAATCGCCAGATACAGAAATGCCTCGCGGAGGCGAACGTACGTAATGTCGGCCACCCACAATTGGTCAATCCCGGTCAGGTTGAGGCACGGCGCCAGGTTCGAATACACGGCATAGTCGTGCCGTGAATCCGTAGTGAAGACGAATCGCTGCTTGCGAACCGCCAACAGGTTGTCGGCGCGCATCAACCGCAGTACCCGTTTGTGGTTCACCACGGCGCCGCGGTGTTGCAGTTCTGCCGTCACCCGGCGGTATCCGTAAAAGCGATTCTCCAGCGCGATCTTCTGGATCAGATCCCGCAAGGCCACGTCGGCCTGGCGTGGTTCGTGTTGTTCATAGTGGCGATAGAAGCCAGCTCGGCTCACCCTGGCGATCTGGCAGGCGTGACTGGCATCGAAGCCTTCCCGCTGCATCATGCTTCGGATTTCTCCGTAGATGCTGTCGCGCCAGTGCCGGTGTTCTTCTGGCGTGACTCCTTTACACGCTTGAAGGCTCTTGTCAAAAAATCCAGATCCAGCGCTTGTTGGCCGATTTTGCGCTGCAACTCGGCAATTCGCCGGGCCGATTCCTGCGTGTTGCCATCCCGCGGCGCGCCTTCCACCCCGGTAGGGCGCCCAGTCAATCGCAGGCCGGCGGCTCCCTCCTTGCGGTAGACGTCTCGCCAACGGTAGAGCACTCCGCGTCTAATCCCCAACTCGTCGTGCAGCGCGCTCACGCTCTCCCCGTTCACGAGGCGTTGAGCCACCTCTATTTTTAACTCCAAGCTGTAAACACGGCATCTAGGCATTCTTGACCTCTTTCCGTTTAATGAAAAGTGTCCCTAATTTCCGTGTCTCAATTTTGGGGTTCACTCCAATCCCGTGGCGGAAATTCCGAGAATTGTTGCCCTTCTCCGGAATTGGTGACAACGGTCGCGCGCCGAGAGTTCCAATGGCCCGTCACCATAGAGGCGTCCGCATTCGATTTGTATTTTTGGCGGGAGAAGCCGAGGAAAAGGTGCAACGTGAAGAAGTGTCACACTGGAGGGAGAGAAAGGGAGGTTCTCGGTCCGAGTGAAAGACAGAGGCAGTCGAGCTCTGTGGCACCGGGGGCACGAAAGTCTCAGGAATTTCTGCCCGGCATTGTACAATCCTCCTCGATCGGTCATTGTGCGAACGCTCTTGGCGGACCTTTCATGAAGTGGCATTTTGTTGTTGTGCCCTCAGCCGGCAAGGATTTGCCAAAGATGGCACGACAAGAATTGTCCGGAGGGGATTCACCTGCGAGGAGAAGGGGGAGGACCGTTTGCGGACGCATATGCATGCATCCTCTGCAGAGCTGCAACGTCCGAGGCAGGGATTAGACGATGATCGATCTTGCGCAGCCGTTTTCCGCCCAAACCGTTTTGGGCGGAGTTTTGGGCGGAAACTTGGCGTTTTATACGATGATTACGTCAAGAACAGGTTTGTAAGTGGCTGTGCAATCAATAAAAAGGACGAGAGGTAGTGCTTCACACGCAGGAGGTCACAGGTTCGAGTCCTGTCGCGCCCACCATTGAATCAATAATTCACAAGCGACAGGCCGCGAAAACAGCCCACTCATTTACCGATGCCGATCGAGTTGCTCGGGGAATCGAAGGTAGGTCTGGCCAAAGAGCTCGGACCGCGTGGAATCACGGCCAACGTAGTTGCCCCGGGGGCGATCCAGACCGACTTCAGCGGCGGGACGGTGCGCGACAATCCGGAAATCAACAAGCGCGTCTCGGAGATGACCGCGTTGGGACGGGCTGGCGTACCTGAGGATATCGGACCGATGATCGCGGCACTGCTTTCAGACGACAATCGCTGGGTCAATGGACAGCGCATCGAGGTGTCGGGCGGAATATCGCTGAAGAGTTCCCGCCATGCATTAGCTCTGTTTTAATCCTCATCTGAGTACGGCGGTGGGGATGTTATTATAGTGCTGCTTCGCAAAGCCGAGAGGTTGACGATGCGATATGCCGCATGCACCGCGATAGCCTTAATTTGCGCAAATTTGCGTGCGCAGACCCCGACCGCCAGACCCCAGTTCGAAGTCGCGTCGGTAAAGCCGGCGGCGAATGACCAGACGGGCGGCCGCACGGCGAGAATGCAGGAGATGATCCGAAACCTGCGGCAGCCCGGAATGATTCCGTTGGCGGACCCGGGCCGTATCCGCCTGGAGAACTGGGCATTACTGGATCTGATTGCCGCTGCCTACAGCGTTCGTGCCACGCAGGTGTCCGGCCCGGCCTGGCTTTCCGATCGGAGCTTCGACATCGAGGCCACGGTGCCCGATGGCGCTCCGAAGGAAGAGTTGAATGCCATGCTGCAATCGCTGCTCGAAGAACGCTTCGGCCTCAAAGCGCATCGCGAAACGCAGACTAAGCGAGGCTTTGCGCTGACGGTGGCCAAGAATGGGCCCAAGCTGAAACCCGCTGAGCCACCGCCCGAGATTGCGCGGGGGCTCACCGATGAGGAACAAAGAGCTAAGGTCCAGCAGCAGGCGCAGGCGGGTCTGGCGGCAATGCAGAAGCGCATGCAGGCAAACCGCGAAAACGGTACACCCCTGGTGGGACTCAGCCGCGCAAATTTCCCCTCGATCACCACCGAACAATTGGCTCTCCGGCTGGAGCCATTCGCCGAAGCACCTGTGGTCGACGAGACCGGTTTGAGCGGAAAATATTCCGTTACGATAGAGATCTGGAAAAATGGGGAGGTTCCGGGAGGTACGGTTTTCGATGCTGTCGAAAAACTCGGCCTGAAACTGGAGCCGCGCAAGGTGAGCGTCGAAACCGTGGTGGTTGATCAGGTCTCAAAAACGCCCACGGCGAATTAGAGATCCGGCTATGCGCACTTGCTGTCGGCCTCTCAAACTGCCGCCGGGCGGGTGGCTCCTGGAATCCAGTCAGGTCAACCCGCGCCCGCGCCGCTCGACGCTGACAGACGGCCATTGGCTAGCGATCAGTCGCGCCAGTTCGGTGCGGTCGGCGCCATTGGCAGTCCACGGCCAGCGCTAATGCGATATCCTTCAAATATCAATTGGGCTGCGCCGTTGGAGGCCAGATGAATTTTCGCGAACAGCTTCACGACTACATTACGCAAGTGGAGCGACGTTTACGTTGGAGCGCCTTGCTGCGCGGGGCGGCCATTCTCACCGCCAGCGCGTTGCTGGCGACGCTGGGGCTGGTCGCAATCGCCAATACGCTGGCGTTTTCGCATGGAAGCGTGACCGTAGCCCGCTACGCGCTCATCCTGATTTTGGCGATCGCCGCCGCGGCTGGGCTGGCGCTGCCATTGCGCCGCTTGACCCGCCGCCGCGCCGTGGGAACGGCCGAAGCTGCGTTTCCACAATTCCAACAGCGCCTGAGCACGTTCGAGGAGCGCGACGGCCAGGATCCTTTTATCGAACTGTTGGCCGGGGACGCGGTTCAAATTGCCCAATCGGCAAAGCCGAAGCGAATTGGTCACCGATCTCCGCCTTTATGGATCGCTCGCGGCCAGCGCCGGCGCGTTTGCCATTTTGATCTGGATGATCGCCGCCGGGCCGGGTTTTCTGGGTTATGGCGCGTCGCTGCTTTGGACGGGCCCGCACCGCGATAAGCCGGCGCTTTACGATCTGCGCGTAACGCCCGGCGATGCCGTGGTACGCCGCCACGCCGACCAATTGGTTTCGGCGATTCCGGTCGGTCTGCGGTCGCCCAGCGTGAAGTTGTATGCGCGCTATCAGAGCTCGAACAAATGGGAAGAGATCGCGATGCATCCCAAGGCGGCCGGCAGCTTCGCCGGCGGCTACGAATTTCTCTTTGCGGGCTTGCCGGAGAATGTCGAATACTACGTCACGGCGGGCGCCATGACGTCGAAGCATTTCAATATTCACGTCAGCGATTTGCCGGCGGTGAAGCAGATTCGCGTTACCTATCGCTACCCCGCGTGGACGGGCATGGCGCCCGAGACCGAGGAGCGGGGCGGCGATCTGCGCGCGGTCGCCGGCACCGAGGCCGAACTGGAGGTCTCGACCGACCGTCCGCTTGAGGGTGGTCAGATCCAACTCGATAACGGACAGCGGGTGCAGCTTACGGGCGGCCAGAACAACGTATATCGCGGCGCGGTCAAGATGGATAAGGACGGCGTGTATCATGTCGCCGGGATTGAGGAAGGCCAGCCTGTCCGCGTGAGCGAGGATTTCTTTATTGAGGCGCGAAAAGCCAACCCGCCACAGGTTTCGCTGGTGCGTCCCGGCCGGGGCGACTACCACGCGAGCCCGATCGAAGAGGTAACGGTTGCCGCCAAGGCCGGCGACGAGTATAGCCTCAACGGATTCGCGCTGCATTATTCGGTCAACGGCGGTCCCGAGACGACGGTGGAACTGCTGCCGCAAAAGGGCAAGAAACAGGCTGAAGGCTCGACCACGCTTTCGCTGGAATCGTTCAAGCTGGTTCCTGGCGATCTGATCAGCGTTTACGCCACGGCCAAGGATGCCAACGCCGAAGCCCACACGGATATGATGTTCATCCAGGCGGACCCGTTCGAGCGCGAATTTTCGCAATCGCAACAATCGGGCGGCGGAGGCGGCGGTGGCGGTGGCGGCGCAGGCGTTCAGCCCGCGCAGATCTCGCAGCGGGAGAAGGAGATTATCTCCGCCACCTTCAGGCAACAATCGGACAAAACCTCGACTAAACAGCAGGCGGCCGAGATTTCCAAGCTGCTGACGGAATCCCAATCCACTTTGCGCGACCAGGCGAGGACGCTTTCCGGCCGATTGGAAGCGCGCCAGTTGACGGATGAAGTGCAGGCGATTGGCGATTTTCAGAAGGATATGATCGCCGCTGCCCAATCGATGGGACCGGCGGCGGAACAATTGCAGCAGGAGAAGTGGAAGGATGCCATTCCGCAGGAGCAGAAGGCGCTGCAATACCTGCTGCGCGCCGAAGCCACGTTCCGGCAAATTCAGGTTGCGTTTGGCAGAGGCGGAGGAGGCGGCGGCGGGGGAGGCGGCGCGGCGCGCGATATGGCCGCGCTCTTCGATCTCGAGCTGGATACGGAGAAGAATCAATACGAGACCCGGCAATCGGCGATCACCTCGGAGGAGCAGAGAGCGCAGCAAATCGATGAGGCGCTGAAGAAGCTCGATGAGCTGGCCAAACGCGAAGAAAGTCTGGCGCAGCAGCGGCGCAATGGCGTTCAGACTGCCGAAGAAAAATGGCAACAGGAAATGTTGCAGCGCGAGGCGCAGCAGCTCCAACAACAGATGGAGCAACAACTGGCTCAAAACGGGCAGCAGGGGCAGAGCCAGCAAGGACAACAGGGGCAAAACCAGCAAGGGCAGCAAGGCCAACAAGGGCAGCAAGGGCAACAGGGCAACAGGGACAGCAAGGGCAACAGGGCGGCCAGAGCGCTTCGGCGTCCGGGCAATCGGGCGGACAGGCGGGCGGTTCCTCCGGGCGCGCAGGCCCAAATCGTAAAGGCGACCCCGGCGACCGCGCACAATCGGCAGGCCAAAGTCAGGCCCGGCGCCAATCCTCAACGATCCGCCGACCAGGCTGCCGATAACCGGCAACAGGCCGCGCAACAGGCGCTTGACCGCTTGCGGCAGGCCACCGAAGACATGAAGCGCGCGGCCTCGGCGAGTACAGGCGCGGCCGATTCGCGCCGCGCGGCCGACCGCTTGCGCGAAGCCACGAACCTGCTGGGAGGGCTCGAGCAGCAGGATGCAGCCGGACGGTTGAAGTCGATGGCGCAGACGGCCGAGGATTTGGCGGCGCGGCAAAAGGCGCAAGCCGACCGGGTGCGGGATTTGATGGCGCAGCAGAACGCGGCGCGCACTTCCGGCCAGCCGCAGCACTATCCAAGCGCCGAGGAAATCGACAAGATGGTCAACGACCGGCAACAGGCGGCGGATGACCTGGCGCACCTCACACAGCAACTGCGCACGGCGGCGCGCGAGCTCGCGCCCACGCAGCCGGCGGCTTCGGGCAAGCTGCGCAGCGCGGTCGACGGCATGGACGAGAACGATCTCAACACCCGCATGCAGCACAGCTCGGATTCGCTGCGCAGCGGCAACTTCTCCGACCCGGCGGAAACCGCAATGACGAACGACCTGCGCAAGCTGGGCCAACAGGTCGACGATGCGGCGCGCGCATTAGGCAACGGCCAGCCCGCGTCGCAGGGACGCCGAGCTGAGCCGCGCTATGGACGACTTATCGCGGCTGCGGGATCGACTCGCGGGCCTGGGCGGACGCGGCAATCCTCAAGCGGGACAGGCTCCGGGCGGCCGCGCCGGGGAACCCGGTCCGCAGCGCCAAAGCGGGCAGCTCAGCCGTGAGGGGCAGCCGGGGCAAGCTGGGCAACGGGGCGGTCAATCCGGGCAGCAGGGCGGACAGGGCGGTCAACCCGGGCAGCAGGGCGGACCGGGCGGTCAGGGCCGTCAGGCCGGACAAGGCGGCGGTCAGGGAAACCAAGCGGGCGGCCAGAGCGGCGGCCAGCAGGGGAACCGGGCCGGCGGGCGGCAGGGCGGAGCCAATGGCGATGCGATGGGTCCCATGGGCAATCCGGCCGGCGGCGCCGGTAATCGCAACAGCACGGTTTATGGCAACCTGGATACCGGCAATACTCACATCCAGGGTCAAGCTGTGGCGCCGCAGCAAGGCCCCAACCCGGCCGATGCGCAGCGCGAAATCGATCAGGGATTGAACCTTCTCAACCAGGTTCGGCCTGCCCTGCAGGATAGTCCCGAGGCGCGGCAACAGTTGCAGCAGCTGATCGATCAAATGCGCAATCTCGATCCGAAGCGTTTTCCCGGCAACCCGGCTTTGGTGGAGCAGATGCATCAGCAGCTCGTCAGCGGCGTGGACGCGCTCGAGCTGCAACTGCGCAAGCAGCTCGACCAAAACCACAGCGGCACAATCCGCAATCCGGATCCGAACAAGGCGCCTCCGGGCTACAAGGACTCGGTGGCCGAGTATTACCGGAAACTCTCGGGCGGCCATTAAGCGGCCACGGTCTTATAGCCAGCTTCGATCACGCCTCAGCCAACGAATAGATGCTGACGGAACTTTGGGCCGCGCGGCGTCGAGGGGCCAAATCGCGCGGGGCGATGAAGGACCGCTTACCGGCTTTCGCGCCCCGAGTTCACAATCCACTCCCGCACCATAGCGGCGAAACTCCGCGCTTCCCCCGCCGCCTCCAATTCCTCGACCGTGAAGCGCATCTTGCGGCCCCAATTGGGATATTGCCAGGTGGTGCCCGGCAGGTTCTGCTGGTCGGTTTGCTTGGTAATATCTTCCTGATTGATTGCCAGCACCTGGCAGGGCGTCCGCGCCAGAAACCCGATGGCCGCATGATGAAGCTCCCCGGTCCATTCCGGATAATCCGCCGCCGCGCGCGGCAGGTCGGGCCGCAGCAGCCCTTCGGCAAAGAGGCGGTCGAGCATCTTCTGTTTGTCGCGATTGCGTACCTCCCACTGCTCGCGCGCCGCCGCTTCGTCGATAACTTCGGCGCGGCGCCGGGCTTCGATGTCGCCGCCGGTCCAGAATCCGGCCAGCGTCGGCAAATCGTGCGTGCTCGACGAGACGAGCGCTTGCGCCGGGTACTCATCGCGCCGCGCGGAACTCGCCGTTCGTCCGCTTCTCGAAAAAGAACAGGCGGTAGCTTAGAATGCCGAATCTTGCCAGCGTCTCGCGAACCTCGGGCTCGACCGTTCCCAAATCTTCGCCTACGATGGTCACCTGGTTGCGCACGCTCTCGAGCGCCAGCACGCGAACGAAATCCTCGGAGGTTTCCCGCACATACGCGCCCTCGGTGGCATCGCAACCCTCCGGAATCCAGTAAAGCCGGAACAGGCGCATCACGTGATCGATGCGCAGCGCGCCGCCATGCCGGCAGTTCTTGCGGATCGATTCAGCAAACAGCCGGTATCCATCCTCGCGATGGCGCCGCGAATTGGGCGGCGGAAAGCCCCAATCCTGCCCCTGCGGCGCGAAATCGTCAGGCGGCGAGCCGACGCGGCAGCCACTTACGAAAAAAGGCCGGTGCGCCCAGAGATCGGACCCGAAACGGTCCGTCGCTAACGCGAGATCGTGATAGAAGCCGATCGATAAATTGCGCTCACGAGCCCGCGCGTGCGCCGCGCTCAATTGCCGGTCGATCTGCCACTGTACCCATTCGAAAAACATGACCTGCCGCGGATGTTCGCGCGCGAATGCCTGGGTCTCTGTGGAATCGGGATCCTGCAGCTGCGCCGGCCATTCCGTCCACAGCCACAGATTGGGATCGGCGCGATGCAAATGCCGCTCGAGCGCGCAATAGATCGCAAAGCGCCGCAGCAGGTCGCCCTCGCGCTGCCGAAAGAGGTCGAACTCCCGGCCGCGCGCGGCGTCCTTCTTGCATTCGCGCAAAAACTGCGCATAAAGCAGCCACAGGAACCGCAGTTTGAGCGCCGCCACGCGCTCGTACTCCACGAATTCGGCGGCGCGCAACTCGCCGATCTCGCGCTCGACCGCTTCCGATTTTCGCAGCCGCAGCGCCCGCCCGCAGCGCGCGTACTCCTCCATCCCTTCAATATCCAGATAAAGAAAATTTTGGTAGAAGATGCAATTCGGCAGATACGGACTGGTGTTGAAGGGCCGCCGGTTGTGGATGGCATGCAGCGGATTCAATCCGATGAAGCTGGCGCGCAGTTCGCGTGCCCAATCGATCGCGCTCCAGAGATCCCGGAAATCGCCGCAGCCCCAGTTGCGCGCCGAGCGCAAAGCGTAAAGCGCAATCGCGATACCCGCCGCGCGCCCTCCGTTCTCCAGCGCCGGATGCATCCACCCCCGCGCCGGAGCCGCGATGTAGCGCGTCACAGCCTCCGCCGCGCCGCAGTGTACGGCGAGCTGGTGATATCCAGCCGGCAAATGAATCGGAAGGCGCGCTTGCAGCCGCACCAACGTTCGCCCGTCAAGCTCCATCGAGGCGGTTTGCGGCAATTCGCCGGCGCCGAACGAAAACGTCTCCTCTCCGCCGCCTTCGCGGCGCACGTCGATGGTCACAGCATCGCGCAGCGATTCGGCGGGCAGATGCAGTTC
The DNA here is from genome assembly GCA_963723015.1 of Bryobacterales bacterium. Taxonomy (GTDB): domain Bacteria; phylum Acidobacteriota; class Terriglobia; order Bryobacterales; family Bryobacteraceae; genus PALSA-243. Next base: position 210,935 of record CAVRPF010000007.1, on the reverse strand, counting down.
GAAGCTCCACCTCATCCGATTCCATTCTCACCACGGTAGCGGGAGCGATCCGCTGCCAATCGCACCGCGCGCGCCTCGCTAACGATTGTTCGAGTTCCTCCGTGCTGCCGGCCGCCCAACCCATGGCGCGCAGAATCGCCTGCTTGGTTTCCGTTGTGGTGACGTGATGGCGGCCGAAGATATCCCAATATTCGGGCTCGATGCCGCAGAGCGCGGCGGCGCGGTCGAGAAGCGTTTCAAATGCTTGGGAACTCATGTGGCGGGCGAACTTCGATTTTACCGGGCTGCCCCGCCGCCGCGCGAGCGTTTCGCCGCGCAATTCGGGAATTTAAACGCCGCATGCGAGAATAAAAGTATGGAGAAACCCCTAGCCAGCGGACCGGTCGAACTCTTCGCGCGCGTGGACGATGAGGCTGTAGTGAACGCCCGGTTCGCCGAATCGGAAGGCGTGGTTTTCACTAAGCTCGACACCGCCATCAACTGGGCGCGCCGGAACTCCATCTGGCCGATGAGCTTCGGGTTGGCGTGCTGCGCTATTGAGATGATGTCGATGTCGGCCTCGCGCTACGATATTGCCCGCTTCGGGGCCGAAGTTTTCCGCGGCTCACCCCGTCAATCGGACCTCATGATCATCGCCGGCCGGGTGTCGCAGAAAATGGCCCCCGTGATCCGCCATCTTTACCAGCAGATGCCGGAGCCTAAGTGGGCGATCTCGATGGGCGCTTGCGCGACTTCCACCGGCGTCTTCAATAACTACGCGCTGGTGCCGGTGAATCAGGTGATTCCGATCGACGTATACGTCCCCGGCTGCCCGCCGCGCCCGGAGCAGTTGATCTATGCGATCATGATGCTGCAGAAAAAAATAGCGGCCTCGAGCGGAACGACGATGCAGGTTTTGAATCTGGCGTAATCGTCCGGCGGCTCGCGAATCGCCCGGCAGATCCTCACCCCACCTTCGCCGCCACGCTTTTCGCCTGCAGGAACAGCAGTAGATAATCCGGGCCGCCCGCCTTCGAATCCGTCCCTGACATATTAAAGCCGCCGAACGGATGCGCCCCCACCATTGCTCCCGTGCATTTGCGGTTCAGGTAAAGGTTTCCTACGTGGAAGCTTTCCCGCGCCTCGTTTTAGATGCTTCGGGTCGTTCGAATACACCGCTCCCGTCAGTCCGTACTGCGTGTCGTTGGCCAACTCCAGCGCGTGTTCGAAATCGTTCGCCTTGGTCACCGCCAGCACCGGCCCGAAAATCTCTTCCTGGAAAATGCGCGCCTTGGAATCCACATCCGCGATAATCGTGGGCGGCACGAAATATCCGCCCTCGGGCGCGGAGCGCTCTCCCAGCACCAGGCGTCCCTCCTTCTTGCCGGTCTCGATGTATTCGCAGAATCGTCCTGCGCGCGCCTTCGCTGATCACCGGACCCATATAGTTCGCCGCATCGTCCGCCGGCCCGACTTCGAATCGATTTCGCGCGCGCCGTGAGCTTCTCCAAAAATTCGTCGTAGATCTTCGCATCCACAATGGCGCGCGAGCACGCCGAGCATTTCTGCCCCTGATAGCCGAATGCGGAAGACACCACGCCCTCGACGGCCTTATCGAGATCGCTGTTCGCGTCTACTACGATTGCGTCTTTACCACCCATTTCGGCGACAACCCGCTTGATCCAGATCTGTCCCGGAGCGGTTTTCGCGGCCAGTTCGTTGATGCGCAGACCGACGTCGCGGGACCCTGTGAACGCCACGAAGCGCGTCTTGGGATGCTCCACCAGCGTGTCGCCCACCGCCGCGCCGCTGCCGGTCAATAGCGTAAACGATCGCTCCGGGAAACCGGCTTCGAGCAGCGCATCGGCGAACTTCGCCGCAATTGTCGGAGTCTCGCTCGAGGGTTTGACGATGGCCGTATTTCCGGTCACCAGGGCCGCGATGGTCATGCCTGCCAGAATCGCCAGCGGAAAATTCCAGGGCGGAATTACAATACCCACGCCCAGCGGAATATAGACCATTTCATCGCGCTCGCCCGGCAATTGCACCGTCGGCTGCGGACCGGACAGGCGCGCCATCTCGCGCGCATAGTATTCGCAGAAGTCGATCGCCTCCGAGGTTTCGGCCTCGGCTTCGGGAAACGTTTTGCCGGCTTCGAGCACCAGCCAGGCGTTGAATTCGAACTTGCGGCTGCGCAAAATGCGCGCCACCTCAAGCGCCATGCGGATGCGCTCTTCGGCCGGCGTGCGGCTCCATTGCGGGAAATACGCATAAGCCTCTTCCACCGCGCGCGTGGCCAGCGCCGCGTGGCTTTGTGATGCAGGCCCACCACTTCATCGATCTTCGAGGGATTTACGGATCGGAGTTTGTCGCCGGTCGGGATCCATTCACCCCCGATGCGCAGCTCATATTCGCGCCCCAGTTCGGAGCGGACCTTCTTCAGCGCCAATTCCATCGCGCGCTTGTTCTCGGGGTTGGAAAAATCGGCGTAGCCTTCGTTGCGGAATTCGGTTAAAGTAGCGGTTGCCATCACTTCTATGTTGGCATACGCCCGTGTCGATCACTCGACCGGAGCCCGCCGGGCAATCTTCGCCGAGTTACTTTTTGATAACCAGCAAGGTGGGCGCCGCGCAGCCCTTGGCTTCCACCCGCACCCGCTCGGGACCCGCCAGTTGCTGCACGATCCTTGGATATCCCGCCGCATAAGCTGCGAGCGTATATTCGCCAGCCGCTAACCCGTCGAATACGAATCTTCCGTCGGCGCCGGTTTCGGTAAATCGCGAGCCGCGCTCGGATTTTAACTCCACCAGCACGCCGGCTACCGGCTGTTGCGTCCGCGCGTCATCCAGCTTGTGAAACTCATTCGTGGTGGCGAAGCCATCGAGGCGCGCCGCCTCGCCGCCGCTCGTTTCGAAGAAGTAGAGGTAAGGCAAATCCGCGCCTGCGTCCGAAAGGCGCTTGGTTCCGGAGCAGGCGTCGGTTGAAACCTGGTTGGATTCTTCGTCGTCATCGGCGTAGACCAGGTAAGTCTCACCGGTTTGGAAATCGTAGCCGCAATCCCCAAACGGCGTCCACACATCGAGGATCTCGTCTTCGTCCTCTTCGCCGCGATACGCATTCTTCACTCGGAAGCGCACGCGGCGGCCGTTGCCGAGAATGCGGTAGAAGGCCTTGACCAGATCCTCGCGCGAGTTGGCCGCTTCCAGAAGTTTTTTGGAATCTTCGGGCAAATCGGGAAAAATCGCGGCGTAGGCATTCTTGGCCGCAGTCAGGCTTGCGGCCGAACGGTCCGCCTGGGCCCGCGCCGTCTCGGCGTTCAGCAGCGTGAGCGACTGCTGCTGCGTAGGGTTCCAGTAATCGAGAAAGCGAGGCGCGATGGATTCCACCGTGCCGATGAAGACAATGTCGCTCATCGCCACACGCTGGCAGACGGAAAACGGACCGGCGCATTTGCATCCCAGCGCCGCGACCGGAAACACCAGCGGCCAGAGGAACAGGAGGCGCACCATCCCTCTATGCTAAGCCAGCCACGGAACCACCGCCGCCGCAACCGGTTCCTCGCCGACCGGAATCATAGTGAAGACCGGCGTCGGACGGCGGAACGGCCGGCCGTGGCTTAAGGCGATGCGCCGGATGACAGAGAGATCGCCCGAGCGCCGATCCAATACCAGGGCGTATTCGTTATCCGGCGTCACCACGATGCGCTGCGGCTCCTGGCCGACATCCACCACCGTGACCAGGCTCTTACCGCCGTTGTTGGCATCGAGCGCCGTGACGCGGTCATTCTCGGGATTGGCGACCAGCAGCAGCCGCTCATCCCCGCGCGTCACGGCCATGGCGCCGGGCGCGTGGCCGGCCACAATGGTCTGGCCGATTTCGGTTTCGTATGGGTAAATCACCACCACCGCGTCCATGCCATCGCCGGTCACGTAAAGCTGTCCCCCCGTAGTGTCGGGACAGAAGTTGCGCGGCGCCATCGGCATCGGCAGGCGCACCACGATTTTTCCGGACACCGCGTCGAAGATGGTGAGCGCTCGCTCCGGGTGACTGCCCGCGATCAGTTGCGCGCCATCCTGGCGGAACTGGAGGAGCGATGGCTCGTCCCTGGCATCGATCACGCGATTGACCGTGGCGCGATCCAACGAGATCATGGCAATGGAGCGTTGGGCATAGCTAGCAACAGCCGCGAGATGGCCGGGCCCAAAAGTAATTCCGTCGGGCGCCCATGGCAGACGGATGCGGCGCCGCGGCGTAAAGGAAGCCGGCGGAAGTTCCACCAGTTCCGCGGGATCGCGCGAGAGCGCCCACAGTGAGCCATTCGCGAACGCCATGCCGAGAGCGCGGTCGCCGATGCGAATGCGGCGGCTGACGCTCAGCCGTTCGGTGTCGATCTCCCAGACCATTCCCGCATCGGCGCCGAGAACGAAGGCCTTCGATGCCGAGGGATGCCCAACGATTTCCGATGGCGCGCTATCGAGTGGAATCTGTTTGCGCAATTTGAAGCGCAGCAGATCCACCACCGCCACCGTGCGGCCCTCGCCGTTAGCCACCAGGCAGTAGCCGCGATATCCAACCGCCTTTTCGGGCGCGCAGGCGGAGAGGGCGCCGGCGGCGGTGGAAATCAACAGGCGGCGTCTCGAAAAAAGCCGGCTGGAAGACGGCGAAACAGGCACGCTAGCTATTTTACTGCGCTCGCCGGATCGCGTTATCGGATGACCCCCTTCCGTATCGCGTAAAGAATCAGCTCCGCCTGGCTATGCAAATTCAGCTTCTGGAAAATGTTGCCGCGGTGCGTCTCTACCGTATGCAAGCTGAGATTGAGCAGTCCGGCGGCCTCCTTGTTGCTCTTTCCTTCGGCCAGCAGTTGCAGCACCTCTCGCTCACGCGTGGTCAGCAGCTCGAAGCTGTCCTCGTATCCGCGCTCCCGCATTTGCCGCATGTAGTCTTCCACCAGCATCTTCGAGATCGCCGGGCTGAAAAACGCTTTGCCCTCGCTTACCGCCTGCACCGCTTGAATCAAATCGCTCTCCGCCGAATCCTTTAGCAGGTAGGCGCGCGCGCCCGCCTTCAGCGCCCGCAGCACGTAGCCTTCATCGCCGTGCATGCTCAGGAATACGATGGCCGTGCCCGGATGCCTGGCGGTAATCTGCCGTGCCGCCTCGATGCCGTTCAGCACCGGCATCGCCACATCCATCACCACCACCTCCGGCCTATGCTGTTCCGCCAGCGCCGCCGCTTCTTTTCCGCTCGCCGCCTCGGCGATCACCTGAAACCGCGGCACGCTTTCAAGCAGCAGGCGCAGCCCTTTCCGCACCACCGTGTGATCGTCCGCCAGCAGAATGCGCACCGGTTTCAGCGCGGCGCCGCTCATTTCGTCTCCAGCGGCAAACTCACGCGCAAAACCGTGCCGCGCCCGGCCTGCGATTCCACCTCGAATTTTCCGCCCAAATGACCCACGCGTTCTTCGATTCCCAACAATCCCATCCCCTTGGCGCGCGCGGCATCGAAACCTTTCCCATCGTCTTCGACGGTCACGCTCAGCCTGCCGCCTTCCTGTTTCACGGTTACTACCGCCCGGCGCGCCTCCGCGTGCTGCTCCACGTTATGCAGCGCTTCCTGCACGATGCGGTACACGCCGATTTTGTGATCTTCCGAGAGCCGTTCGGAAACGCCCTCCGCATCCACTTTCACCCATAAGCCGCTGCGCTTCGAAACCTCGCGAGCCTGCCATTCGAGCGCCGGAATCAGTCCTAAATCGTCCAGCATCGCCGGGCGCAGCAACAGCGCCATATTGCGCACGACGCCGATGGAGCTTTCCACCAGCCTCTTGATCTCGCCCGCCTTATCCGCCACCTGCGGCAAATCGCGCGCCCGGATCAGCGTCGAGAGATTCGCCATCTCCACCAGCACTCCGGTGAGCGATTGCCCAACTTCGTCGTGCAGTTCGCGCGCGATCGAGCGCCTCTCCTCCTCCTGCGCCTCAACCAGCCGCGCCGAAAGCTGCTGCACTTCGCGGAACTGGCGCGCCGCTTCTCCTTCCAACCCTAGAATGCGCCGGATGCTGAAGGCGGCGAGCAGCAGTCCTAATCCGATCGTAAAGCCGATCGTCACGGCCAGTCCCCTGCGAAACTGCGCGAACGTTTGCTCCACGCGCGTCTTGCCTTCGTTTAATTGGGCTTCGTTGAGCTCGCGAATGCGGTCGGCGATTCCAAGCATTGCCATGCGCCTCGGAAACACCTCGTCGCGCAAAAACGCGAATCCGTCGCGTTGGCGGATGGCCCGGCTCCACGAAAAAACCGGATCGAGCGTATGCCAGTATTCCGACAGCGCCGCTGTCAGCGCCTGGAAAGGCTGCCGCTCGCGCGCATGAATTAATCCTTTATATTGCGCCAGCGCCGCATCCATATCGTTGCGCGTTTTCAGCAGGCTATCCCGGTGCGCCTCGGCTTTGCCGGCTTCGGGCTCGAGCAAGTAATCGCGCACGTACGTGCCCGAGATATACACGTCGCCGCGGATGCGCTCGAGGAGCCGCGTGCGCAGCAGGAAATCCTCGCGGATTTCATCGTTGGCCCTCTCGATGCCTTCGAGAGCGCGCACGCCTCCGATTTCGGCCAATGCCATCATCGCCAGCAGTCCGCCGAACCCGGCCACCAGCGCCAGCAGATTGCTCGCGCCCGGCTTTGGACTCAGTGTGCGCATGTTAGTAGGATATCGGCAGTCTACACATTGACGCTATCGTAAGTTATCTCGATCCGCTCCGAGCCGACCGCGAAGCCGCACAATAAGAGGCATGGCCGGCATGTGGAATCTCGGCGGGCTCCCGCCACGCGAGCTTCTGAAGCGCACCGTGAGGGAGAGTTGGCAGGACGAAGTCTTCGGTCTGGCGGCGCGGCTCGCGTTCTATCACTTCATTGCTCTTTTTCCGGTGCTATGGCTGCTTCTGATGCCGCTCGCGCATCTGGCCGCCGCGGGGTCCGGCATGCGCCACTTGCTCAGCGGTTCTTTCCGGCAATTTCTGCCGCATGGGCCGGCGCTGTTGGTTACCGGCGTAATCGAGGACCTGAATGCGAATGCGCGCTCCAGCGGCGCGCTTCTGATACTCGCCACCGGCAGCGCACTCTGGGCGAGCGTCAACGCGTCCTGGGCGATGATTGTGGGCTTGAACATGGCCTACGAAACACGGGAGGATCGCCCTTGGTGGCGAATCGCAAAAACCGCCGCCGGCCTGGCCATTGCCGTACTCCTGTTGATTTTCGCCGCCCTGCTCACGGCGCGGTATGTGGGCGTGCCTTTAGAGCGGGCGAGCCCGTCCGGCCTTCTTCGCGAAATCGCCAGATGGTGCGCCATGGCAGTCACTCTTCTGATCGCCTTCGCCCTGTTTTACCGCTTCGGACCCAATCTGAAAAGGCGCGAATGGCAGTGGAGCACGCCGGGAGCGGTTTTCGGCGCCGCATTGTGGGTCGCCGCGACGCTCGCGGCTCGAGAGTACTTCGACCGTTTTTCGAATTACCCTCGAATTTACGGACGCGCGGCCGCCGCCGCGATGTTGTTGATGTGGCTCTACATGACGTGCGCGGCGATCCTGATCGGTGCGGAAATGAATTCGGAAATCGAGAAGGCCGGCGAGAGCGGCGCCGGTCAACCGGCCCGGGTCCCAGGACCGCGTGGGCACAGGTAAACGCTGCCTCTTCGGCAGCAGCTCGCCCAAATGAAACCCGGCGCCGGAACCGATCGGTTCAACGCCGGGACATGGGTCGCATGCGAGCTCACGGCCGCTCGCGCAGCTTGTCCAGAAAATGAAACAAGGCAACTCCCACCACCGCGTTCAACAGGCCCAGCAGGGCGGCGCGCTGCCAATCGAAGGCCATGGGCCGCTCCAGCAGGGCGCGCACCATCACCCAGTAAAGAACCTGATGAAAGCAGTAAAAGAAAAAAGTCAGCGGCAGCCGCACTCCCAGCTGGTCCACGTCGATTCGCAGCCCCACCGATGCCGCGAAATAGCCCACCAGCGTATTGACGATTCCCAACATGCCCACCGGAGTCTTGTTCAGCGAATCCTGCGCCAGGCCAATCAGCGCCCCGGTAACCAATCCGGCGATCTGGCTTCGGCGCACCAGGGCGAAGTAGATCACCACCAGCAGCGGCATCTCGATAAATCCCAGGATTTCGAAAAATCGGGGTACGAAGAGTTGGAACAGAATCGCGGCTAGCGGCACGGCCAACACGATCCATGCCCGGAAGCGGGAGATCTGACTCTCGCGCTGGCTGTTGAGCAGAATCGGACCGCCGGTGTAATCCATCAGCGGGGCGGCTTTCCGGGAGGGGTGGCGGATTTTTGGGGCGCGGCCGCGCCGGTGGGGGAAACCGCGCCGGTAGGCGAAACCGCGCCAGTAGGCGGAACGGCGCCGCTGGGTAAAGCCGAACCCGTCGAAGCATTCGCGCCGCCCATCCCTTTGCGGCCGCCGGGCGTGGCGGCGCCGCTCGCGCCTGCCGGTCCAATGGACCCGCTCGCGGGCAGGGGCAAATTAAAATTCGGGGGCTTCGATCCGGGCAATCCCTCTCCGAAGACGTGATTCTGAGCATCGCCGATGGCTTTATAACGCGCGCGGAGGCGGTCGGCCGCGGTACCGGGAGCGCCGGTTGCGCCGACTGCCGCGTCATCCGGCGCACCCACCGCGGTTGGCGGCGGCGGGGCGATGTAAACCTGCTGATTAGAGGGCGGCGTATCCGGAATCTCCTGGTGCACGCCATTGAGAATGATGAGCACGTCTTCTAATCCTCGGCGCGGACCGCTCGGCTCGACCAGGATCTGCTTGAAGGGCTGCGTCTCGCGAACTTCTTTCACCACGCCGATTGGAAATCCACGCGGGAAGATGCGGTCGTCGCCTGAGGTGTAGAACCACTCGCCCACTTCCACTTTATCGGCCGCCGGAACGTAATCGACCACGCAGTACGCTTTGCCCGTACCTTTGACATCGCCGCGCGCCTGGTTCTTCTGCGAAACCGCCCCGGCTGCGAAATCGGGATCGGTCACCAGCAGAACTTGCGAGGCCGTGGGATAGGCGGCGATCACTTTGCCGACGATTCCATCCGGCGTTACGACGGCCATGCCGCGCTCGACGCCATTCGCCGAGCCGCGATCCACGTAAACCATCTTGGCGCTGGCCGCGGCGCCTACCCCAAATACCCGCGCCGCCAGTGTTTTCGATTGCGTTTCCGCCTGAAACATCTGCAGCGCCTTGACGCGGTCGGCCTGATTGAGCTCGTTGCGCAGGAAAATGTTATCCAGTTTCAGCTTGCCGACTTCATCGCGCAAGCGGCGATTTTCGGCGTCGGCGTCATGCAGGTGGATGTAGTTGCGGAAAAGCCCGGCGGCGCCCTCGCGCACCGATTCCGCCACCCATGCGAAAGGGGTTACGGCGGTGACAGTCCACACGCGGATAAAGCGGATATCCCGATCGTTCTTGACCTGCACCGCAAGAAGAATCAACTGTGCCACGATTGCCAGCAGCAGCACGGTGATATTGCGGTAGCGGTTGAGGAACGAATCCATTACGCCGGCCCCGGCCCTATGCCTTTAGTCTATCGAAATCTTGCGCAGCAGCCTGAAATCGCTGAGCATGCGGCCGGTGCCAAGCACTACTGAAGCCAGCGGATCGTCGGCGATTGAAACCGGCAAACCTGTCTCTTCGCGAATTCTCTTATCGAGGTTCTTAATGAGCGCGCCGCCCCCGGTGAGCACGATGCCGCGGTCGCTGATGTCCGCGCTAAGCTCGGGCGGAGTGCGCTCCAGAGCGACGCGAATGGCGTTAATGATGGTCGCGATGCACTCCGAGAGCGCCTCGCGGATCTCATCGTCCTGCACGTTTACGGTGCGCGGCACGCCTTCAATCAGATTGCGGCCTTTGATCTCCATGCTCAGCGGCTTATCCAGGGGATAGGCGGAGCCGATTTCGATCTTGATGGCTTCGGCCGTTCGCTCGCCCACAAGCAGGTTGTACTTCTTCTTGAGATACTGCATCACGGCGTCATCCATCTCATTACCGGCCACGCGCACGGAGCGCGAGTATACGATGCCGGAAAGCGAAATGACAGCCACGTCCGTGGTGCCGCCGCCGATATCTACCACCATATTCCCGGATGGCTCGGTAATGGGGAGCCCGGCGCCAATAGCGGCCACCATCGCCTGCTCTACCAGATGGACCTCGCTCGCTTTGGCGCGATAGGCGGAATCCATAACCGCGCGCTTCTCCACCTGCGTAATTTCGCTGGGTACGCCGATTACGATGCGCGGATGCACCAGCATCTTACGCCCGTGCGCCTTTTGAATAAAATAATTCAACATGCGCTCGGTGACTTTGAAATCGGCAATAACGCCGTCTTTCATAGGCTTGATGGCGACGATATTCCCGGGAGTGCGGCCTAGCATCTCCTTCGCCTCTTTGCCCACCGCTTCCACTTCTCCGGTGTTTTTGTTGATGGCGACAATGGAGGGCTCGTTGACTACGATGCCCTTTCCTTTGGCAAAAACAAGAGTGTTAGCCGTGCCGAGATCGATGGCGAGATCCGACGAGAACAGACTAAACAGCGAGCGTGTAAGATTCATTCTTGGCGATTAGTCGCTCCGGACGTGACAAGCTGCGGGATCCGCAGCAATCTTACTGAATCTTAGCACAGCGCATCGTAAGCGCACATACGCCGGTTTCTGCCATCCTGTTATTAGAAATGCGCTTCACCCCGCGCAATCTATTCTGGCTTCTACGCCGCAGCATAATCGGGGCGCTTGACGATAACTGCTTCGGCATCGCCAAAGCGGCGGCCTATTCGGCGCTGCTCGCGTTTTTCCCCATGCTGGCCTCGGCCGCCGCGATTCTTCTCGAAACGCGGGCGGAATTTTTCTCCGGCATGCTCGAGCATTCTCTTTCCCAGATCGTGCCGCCGGGAACGGAGGATCTGGTGCTGCAGCAATTCCGCGTAACGGGCTCCCGCCCGGCGATGCTACTGGTGGTGGCGGCGGCGATCTCGGTCTTTGCGGCCTCGGGCGTGATCAAGAGCCTGATCGAGGGGTTTCAGGCGGCATACCGCGTGCCGCGCAATCGCGGCGTGGTGCACGGCAGCCTGATCGCGGCGGCGTTGGTGCTGCTGGCCGCCATCCCCCTGCTCGCCGCCTCGCTACTGATTCTTTTCGGCGGACAAGTGGAGCGTCTGGTCTTGGGTTGGATGAAGGTCGACCCCATCTGGACGCCGTGGGCCTGGGTATGGGAGTTGCTTAGCCAGGTGGCGCGATATGCGGTTGCGTTCGCCACCACAGTTACGGTTTCCGCCACGCTGTACTATTTCGGGCCGTACCGGAGACAGCGGTGGCGCTATGTCTGGCCCGGCGCCATATTAGCCACTCTGCTCTGGCTTGGAGCGACCTCCGGATTCGCATGGTACGCGCGCAATATCGGCCACTATAACGTGATGTACGGATCGGTCGGCGCGGGCATCGCGCTGCTGGTCTGGATGTATCTGCTGGCGATCATTGCGCTGATCGGGTGCGAATTCAACGCCGAATTCGAACGGGCCTCGACGATTCGTTAAAGCTTCATTTACGCAGGTGCGACTTCAGAAACCTGCCGGTGTAAGATCGAGTGCTGGCGGCGATCTTCTCGGGCGCGCCTACGGCAATTACTTCGCCTCCGGCGTGGCCGCCCTCGGGCCCGAGATCGATGACGTAATCGGCGGTCTTGATCACGTCCAGATGGTGCTCGATCACCAGCACCGTATGGCCGGCGTCCACCAGGCGGTTCAGGCATTCCAGCAGGCGCTCGATATCCGCCAGATGGAGACCGGTAGTCGGCTCGTCCAGGATATATAGCGTGTGTTTGGCACGCTGCAATTTGGAAAGCTCGGCGGCGATCTTGATGCGCTGCGCCTCGCCGCCTGACAGCGTGGTGGCGGATTGGCCCAGCGTAAGATAGCCGAGACCGAGCTCGTTCAGCACCTCGATCTTCCGGGCAATCACGGGCTCAGGCGAAAAGAAAGCCGCGCCCTCTTCGATAGAGAGGTTCAACACGTCGGCAATGGTCTTGCCGCGCACGGCCACCTCCAGCGTCTCGGCGTTGAAGCGGGCGCCCTTGCATACGCCGCAAGTCACTTCCACATCGGGCATGAAATAAAGTTGCGTGGAGATGACGCCTTCACCCTGGCATTCCTCGCACCGGCCGCCTTTCACGTTGAAGCTGAACCGTCCGGATTTGTAGCCGCGCTCTACCGATGCCGGAGCGCGCGTGAACAGGTCGCGGATTGCATCGTAGAAGCCGATGTAGGTCGCCGGATTCGAGCGGCTGTTGCGCCCGATCGGCGATTGGTCGATGTTGACCACCTTGTGCACATGCTCCGCGCCCTCGATGCCATCGTGCGCGCCGGGCAGCGTGCGCGTATCGACGAGCCGTTTCCAGAGGGCCTTGTAGAGTATTTCGTCGATCAGCGTGCTCTTGCCCGAGCCCGATGCGCCCGTGACCGCTATCAGCATGCCGAGCGGGATCTCGACATCCACGTTTTTTAGATTGTTCTCCCGCGCGCCGCGTACAACCAGCGACGCGCCAATGCCTTTGCGGCGCCGCTTCGGCGTGGCGATCAATCGTGCGCCGGAGAGGAACTGCCCGGTAGGCGAAGCCTTGCAGGCGATCACATCTTCGACTGTCCCTTGCACGACAACTTCGCCGCCGTGAACCCCCGGTCCGGGTCCCATCTCGACGATGTGATCGGCGGCGCGCACGGTGTCCTGATCGTGCTCGACCACGATGACGGTATTGCCGATATCGCGCAGGCTTTCGAGCGTTGCGATCATCTTAACGTTGTCCTTGGGATGCAGACCGATGCTCGGCTCGTCGAGCACGTAGAGCATTCCCATCAGACCCGAGCCGATCTGCGTCGAAAGCCGGATGCGCTGCGATTCGCCGCCCGGACAAGGTGCTGGACCGGCGATTGAGATTGAGGTAATCGAGACCGATGCCCAGCAATAGTTGCAGGCGGCCGCGGATTTCGCCCAGCACCTGGCGGCCGGCATCGCCGCCGCGGCCGGAAAGCTTCAGTGAGCCGAGAAACGCGTTCAGCTCATCGAAATTGAGATTGCCCACCTGGTAAATTGTCTTGCCCGCGAGGGTGAAGAGAAGGCGCGTCGCGCGCAGGCGCGCACCCTGGCAATCGGGGCAGGTGCGCTCCACCATCACCTTTTCCAGCCATTCCTCGATACCGGCGCTGGCTTCGCCGCGCTGGCGATAGCGGCGGTAGTAGCGCTCGATTCGCCGGCAAATCCCTCCGAACCGGACCTCCTTGCCTTCCCAATCCTCGCGCTTGATCTTCACCCCGGGAGGCGTCATCAGCGTCAGCTTTTCCGTATCGACTCCATAGAGAATGGCATGGCGCGCGGTCTCCGGCAGCTCTTCCCAAGGCGTTTCGAGCGAGAAGCCCGCGGCCTTCGAAAGCGTGTACATGATGCGCCCGTCCCAGGTATCCGGGTTGTAGCGGAACGCTTCCTTCACGAAGCAGCCGCTCAGGATGCTGCGCTTGGGATCGGGCACCAGCAGTTCCGGGTGCGTAATCTTATAAACCCCGAGGCCGCCGCACGTGCGGCAGGCGCTCTCGGGATTATTGAACATGAAATACTCCGGCTCGACGCCGCCATAGACAAAATGGTGCGCCGGGCTGCAAAGGCCTTGATAGAAGCGTTCGGCCTCCGCTTTCGAAGCGCCTCCGGTCACTTGCGCCTGCATGAGGTTATCGCCCACCAGGAGCGTGGCCGCGATGCCGGCTTTGATGGCCCTCTCGTGCGTGGGGCCGACCGTGAAGCGGTCGACCACGGCATCCATATTCTTCACCTTGGATTCGTCCACCGCGACGTCGCTCGAAAGATCGATCGGCTTTCCATCGATGATGAGGCGGCGGCATCCCTTCTTGCGGATCTCGGTGAAAACGAAATCGAGCTCTTCCCCATACACAGGGAACACGGGGGCGCGCAACTCGATTCCGGCGCCCTCCGGCAGCGAGAGAATGGCTTCCAGGATTTGGCTCGGCGAACGGCTCGGTACGCGTTCGCCCGTGCGCGGACAGTGCGCTTCCGCGGACGTGGCGAAAAGCAGATTCAGGTAACTGGCAATATCGGTCATGGTGCCGACCGTCGACCGCGGGTTGCTGCCGGTTGTCTTTTGCTCAATCGAGATCACCGGCGAAAGACCAAAGACGAAATCGACATCCGGCTTGGCTACTTGCGCTATGAAACGCTTGGCGAACGTCGACAGCGACTCCATGTACCGGCGCTGCCCTTCCGCGTAGATGGTGTCGAAGGCGAGGCTGGATTTACCGGAGCCCGAAAGGCCGGTGATGACGATTAGACGGTCGCGCGGCAGATCGAGGGAGACGTTCTTGAGATTGTGAACGCGCGCGCCTTGCACGGCGATGGTGGTCCGCGGCGCCTTCGCTGCCGCCTGCTTCGCCTTAGCGGGCATCGGCGCCTTCTCCAATATAGAAAAACGCCAACTCCTCGACGCTGACGTTGCTCCTTCTGGTCAACTGCGCGGGAACCGCCGCCTTGCCGAAGATGCCGCGGTCGGCCAGATACTCGCACGCGCCGGTGACGCCTTCGACGCCGAAATTGCGCGCGAAATGGTCTTCGATATCGGTGGCGGAGCGCGCTTCGCCTACTTTGCGCAGGTAATCGATTAATAATCCAAACAAGGCCGGCGTCCATCGGGCGAGATACTCGTCGATTGCCGAGAGGGCGGCCTGCACGCTCCGCGCGGTCTTTTTGCGATTGAGCAAATCGGCGTAGACAATTTTAAAAAACTCCGGATTCAGCTTCATCGCCTGCGGCAGAACCTCGCGGTCCGCGAGCTGCCGTGCGCGGATAGCTTCCACCTTGGCAAGCGCGTTGGCGGTGAATAGGATCCAGAGCGCCGTGTATTCGAGGTCGCCGCGGGTGAGAAACCATTTATGCGCCTTGTAGAGCGATGGCAGCGCGTGCCCGGCCGCGGCGAGCAATTGCGCCTGCGTATCTCTTTCGCCGATAACCTGCAGGCGATCGAAAAGCGCGGCAATGGTTTCATCATGCGTGTAGAGTAGCCGTCCCTTGGCAATGAACGAATGTTCGAAGGAATTGCGAAGCGCGCTTTCCAGGGTCTTGCGAAATTCCGCGCGCGGCATGAGGCAGGCGTGTACGTTGATTCCGCCGGCGTAGAGAGATAGAGCGCTCTTAGGAGCTTTGCGATCGTCGACAGTTACCAGCAGCAGATCGATATCGGATTTCGACCACACCGTATCGTGCGCCAGACTGCCGCAGAGCACGGCGGCCAGGATGGAGCGATCGAGCTTAATCCGATCGATCAAGGCGTCCAGCTCGGCTTCAAATTTTCGCTCGATGTCGCAGTCGGCGCTCTTAGTGGACATGCGGTTGGGAGGTCACCCATGCGATTTTAGCGCCGAGGCTGTAGTTATGGGAAACTAACTCCATGCGGGTCCCGGGGGCGGCGCTGCTTCTTGCGGCGTATTGCTCCGCCCAACCTTCACCCGCGCCATCCGCCGAAGGTATCGCTTACTTCGAAAAAAACATCCGCCCGCTATTGGCCGCCAACTGTTACGCGTGCCACAGCTCGAAACTCGCGAGCCCAATGAGCGGCCTTGCGCTCGATAGCAAAGCCGGCATGCTGCGCGGCGGCAAATCGGGTTTGCCGGCCGTGGTTCCGGGAAAACCGGATGACAGCTTGATCGTCACTGCGGTCAAACATACAAGCGCCCTCAGCATGCCGCCCGGCAAGACGCTCGATCCGGCGGAGATCGATGCGCTGGTGGAATGGATCCGCATGGGCGCGCCCGATCCGCGAACCGAAACTGCGCCGCCGCCAACATCCAGCTACGATTGGGAGAAAGCCCGCCGGCATTGGTCATTCCAGCCCGTTCGCGACCCCGCGCCCCCTGAGATCACAGCGGCCGAGTGGGGCCATTCGCCCATCGATCGCTTCATCAAGGCCAAGCTCGATGAGAAGAAGCTTACGCCGCAGCCGCGCGCGACAAAAGCGGCGCTGATCCGGCGCGTGACTTACGACCTGATCGGACTTCCGCCCTCTCCGGAAGAGGTCGATGCATTCGTGAAGGACGCGTCGCCGCATGCTTTCGAGAAGCTGGTGGATCGCTTACTCGCCTCGCAGCAATATGGCGAAAAATGGGGACGGCATTGGCTCGATGTCGTGCGCTATGCCGATACCGCCGGCGACAATGCCGATTTCCCAGTGCCCTCGATGTATCGCTACCGGAACTGGGTGATCGCGGCGTTCAATCGCGACGAGCCATACGATCAATTCGTGCGCGAACAGATTGCGGGCGATCTGCTGGCGGCGAAGGACGATCTGGCTGCGAAGAACAAAGAAGATTGGCAGGCGAAGATCGTCGCGACGGGCGTATCTCGCCAACTCGCGCCGCTTCGGCTCGCGCGCCAGCGAGTTTCATCTGACGATCGACGACACGATCGACAATCTAGGCAAGGGCGTTCTGGGGATGACCATTGCCTGCGCGCGCTGCCACGATCATAAATTCGACCCCATCCCGACCGCCGATTACTACGCGCTCTACGGCATTTTCAAGAGCACCAATTACGCGCATCCGGGTACCGAAATTTATCCGCACACGTACGGCTTCACCGCGCTCAATCCTTCGGACGCGGCGAAGTTGAAAGAAGTGGAGACGCAGCTTTCAGGGCTCGATAACCGCATCGAAGATATAAAAGCCGGCCGCATCAAATTCGCTAATGACGCGGAGAAGCGCAAGGCCGAGCAGGAAAACCAGGCGAATGTGACAAAAATGGGCGGCGGAATATCCGTATTTGCAGAAGGCTTATTCCGTCTCCGATGGCAAGCCGGTCGACGCGAAAATCATGGTGCGCGGCGAGCCCGGAACGCTCGGGCCGCAGGTTCCGCGCGGCTTCCTGACCATTCTCGGGCGGACAGAAGCTGCCGCCGGAGGAAAAGGGCAGCGGCCGCCTGGAATTGGCGCAATGGATTACGGATCCTAAGAACCCGCTAACCGCGCGCGTGATCGTGAACCGCGTCTGGGCGTGGCATTTCGGACAGGGCATCGTGGCCACTCCCGACGATTTCGGCGCCCGCGGCGAGCCGCCCACGAATCCGGAATTGCTCGATTATCTGACTTCGCGCTTCATCGAAGATGGATGGTCCATCAAGAAGCTGAACCGCCGCATTCTGCTGACGCGCGCCTATCAAATGGCGAGCGGCGTGAACGATGCCGATGCGCTCAAGGATTCGAAGAACGCTTATCTCTGGCATTTCAATCCGCCGCCGGCTGGATGCGGAAGAGATCCGCGATTCGCTGCTGGCCGTGAGCGGCAATCTCGACCCCGCGCCCGGCGGCGAGCAGCCGTTTCCACCCGAGATGTAATGGAAGTACACGCAGCACACGCCGTTCATCGGCGCGGATGCCGCATATGCCACCAACAAACGCAGCGTATACCTGATGCAGCAGCGCATCCGCCGCCAGCCGTTCCTCGAGCTCTTCGATGGCCCGGATGCCAATGCCGAGACCGGCGTTCGTCCGCTGACGACGACGGCTCTACAGGCGCTCTACGTAATGAACGATCCCTTCTTCCATGCGCAGGCCGATGCGCTGGCGCTGCGCGTGGGTATGAATTTCGGTTCCGACGCCGAGCGGCTCGCTTACGCGTACAAGCTGCTATACGGGCGCGCGCCCGCGGCCGACGAAATCCGCGAAGATCGCGCGCCTTTCTGGCCAAAGACGCGCCAATCGTTGGCCGATACGGCAGACCCCAGAATGGCAGCGCGCGCGCACGGCTCTGGGCGAGTCTGATGCGCGTGCTGTTGAGCGCGAATGAATTTATGACATTGGATTGAATCTATGGCATACCACGATACACGCCGCGGGGCGCTACGCTCGCTCCTGCTCGGTAGCAGCCTCTTCCCCGCCCTGGTCAGCGAGCTACTCGCCAAAGGCGCGCCCGCCGGCCGCCGTCAATCCGCTCGCGCCCGAAAGCCCCGCACTTTCCAGGCACAGCCAAACGCGTGATCTGGATCTATCTCAGCGGCGGCATGTCGCACGTCGATTCGTTCGACCCCAAGCCGAAGCTTGCCGAATATCAGCGCGATGGCAAGCTCGACGCAAACGGCAAGAAGATGCTCGGGTCGCCCTGGGCCGCGAAACCGCGCGGCCAATCCGGCACGGAGATCACCGACCTTTTCCCGCACATCGCCGATTGCGCCGACGATCTGTGCGTGATCCGCTCCATGCGCGGCGATCACAACGACCATTTCCAGGCAACGCTCGGCATCCATACCGGCTCGGTGACGTTCAAGCGGCCCAGCGTCGGCTCCTGGGTCGCTTACGGCCTCGGCACGGAAAACCAGAACCTGCCGTGCTATGTCGTGCTCGCGCCCGAAATGCCCTATGCCGGCAGCCAGATCTGGTCGTCGGATTTTCTGCCGGGCATTTATTCCGGCACGCGCATCGCCAGCGGACCCGAGCCCGTTCCCGATCTCAACCGCCGCGCGCCTTCGGATGAAATGCAGAAGCTCGAGTTGAGCCTGCTCGAGAAATTCAACCGCAAGCACGAATCGCGCCATCCGGGCGACCCGATGCTCGAAGCGCGCATCAAATCGTTTGAGACCGCGTTCGGCATGCAGATGGAGATGCCGCGCGCGCTCGATCTCTCGAAGGAAAGCGACGCCACGCTGAAACTGTATGGGATGGAGCGCGGCGCCACGGCCGGCTTCGGCTGGCAGTGCATCGTCGCGCGGCGATTGATAGAGCAAGGCGTGCGCTTCGTCGAGCTGATCGACACCGGATCGAGCAAGAATTGGGATGCCCACGGCAACATTCACGACCACGAGCCATTAGCGCGCAAGATCGATCAGCCCGTGGCGGGCCTGCTGGCCGATCTGAAATCGCGCGGCATGCTGAAGGATACGCTGGTGGTCTTCACCACCGAGTTCGGCCGCTCGCCCACCGCCGAAGGCGAAATGGGACGCGGCCATTACAACCGCGCCTATTCCTCATGGCTCGCGGGCGGCGGCATCAAGCCCGGAATCGCCTACGGCAAAACGGACGATTTCGGCGCCAGAAATTGTCGAAAACGAATGCCACGTTCACGATTTCCACGCGACCATTCTGCATTGCCTGGGCTTCGATCATACTAAATTGACGTTCCGCCACGCCGGCAGAGATTACCGGCTGACGGACGTGGCGGGAAATGTGGTGAAGCCGATTCTGGCCTGACGCCTACATATACGCCGGAATCCGGATCCCCAGGATTCCCGCCGTCGCTTCCAGTTGCCGCCGGAAGAAATCCGTCATCCACAGCAGAAATACCTTCTTCTCGCGGTTCTCTTCCTGGATAACCGGATACTTCTGATAAAAATTACTGAACGTCTGCGCAAGCTGAAACGCATAGCGCGCGACGTGCGCCGGCTCTCCCGCGGCAACGGCCGTTTCCACCGCCGAATCGGCTTTCGATGCCGCCAGCAGCATCTGCCAGCAATCTTCGTCTTCCAATTGCCGCGCCATGGCGTCCGGTCCCAGTTCGCGCGCGAAATCGGGAATGGTTTCCCCACGCTCCTCCAGCTTCAGCAGAATCTTGCGCGCGCGTACCGCCGCGTATTGCACATAGGGCCCGGTTTCGCCTTCGAAGCTCAGCGCCTCCTGCAGATCGAACGCGATCACCGTGTTGCGGGTGAACTTCAGCAGAAAATAGCGCAGCGCGGCTACGGCAATTTGCGCGGCCACGGCGCGCTGTTCCTTTGGCGGAGCCTCGCGGTGGCGCGATGCCACCTCATCCAGCGCTTTCGCAATCAAGCTATCCAGGAGATCGTCCGCCTTCACGCCCAGGCCTTTGCGGCCCGAGACTTCCACGTACGGCCGCCTCTGGTCCTCTTCCGAAAGCGGAATCCCCAAATCCGCGCAGCAGCGCGGAGAAAGCGCCACCATCTCGTAGGAGAAGTGCTCGGAACGCTCCGCCTGTTCGTTGTACCCGAGCGCGCGCAGCCCAGCCACGACTACATCCTGCAGGTACGATTGGCGGGCGTCGATCACGTTATACACGCGCGCGCCGTGCCCAAACTGCCGGCCCGATTGGTTCGGCTCGTCCGTGGTGATCCACAACGTACGCCCATCGGGATAGGTTTGAAATGGCCGGTAGAAAAAATCTTTTCCGAGCAGCCCGAATTTCCAAAGCTGGTACGCGATGTCCTTCCCGACGTACGTCACCGTGCCGTCGGAGCGCACAATCACCTTGCCATGTTCCGAAACTCCCCGGCATCACCCAGCAGCCGGCGTTCTTGCCCTCCGTTTCCGGATAAATGGCGCCGCGCGCCTTCAATTGCTCGAAGGCCGAGCTCCAAAACTTCAGATGCAGAATTTCGCTTTCGCGCGGCAGAACGTCGTATTCCACATCGATACGCGCCATGGTTGCCAGATGCGCGCGCACAATCCGGTCCGCCACCAGGTGAGCGATCTCCGCTACTTCGCCCGATCCCGCTTCGATGGCGTGCAGCGCCTCGCTGCGCCACTTCAGCGATTCCTTATCGTCATTGTAATGGGCGGAGATGCGGGCATAAAGGTCCCAACAATAATAGTCGAAGCGCACCGCGGGATCGGCGATCAGCGCGCGCACGTCGGACGCCGTCTTGTGCTCGAGACGCTGAAATCCCACCACCACATCGGCCACCTGCACGCCCGTGTTATCGATGTAGTTCTGCACTTCGACGCGCTGCCCGCGCGAGCGCAGCATGCGCACAAACGTATCGCCCAAAGTGGTGTTGCGCAGGTGGCCAATGTGCGCCGCCTTGTTTGGATTAATGTTGGTGTGCTCGACAATCACCTTCTCACCAGGCATGGCGGCGGGCGCCTGCTCATCGCGAAGCAAGGAGAGTGCATAGGCGGCGCGGTCGAGCCGGATATTGATGTACCCGTTGCCGGCCACCTCCATCGCGCGCACGCCGGGAAGCGCGCCGATATCCTCTACCAGTTCCGCCGCGATCTTCTTCGGCGCCTGCTTCAATTCCTTGGCGAGCTGAAACGCCGCCGGTACGGCCATTTCGCCGAAGCCGCTGTGCCGCGGCTGGTCGACCGCTACCGTGAGGTCGATGCCGTAGCGAAGCTGAATGTGATCGCGAAATGAGCGGGAAATCCGCTTCTCGAGGGAATGAAACACGGAATTCGAGTATAACAACCAAGCGGCGCGGAGCTTGCCGTCGGCCCGGACTCTGCAGACGACCGTCTACTCGAGCTCCACTCCCGATTCCTTCAGCGCCCGCCAGCCGCCATCAAGCGAGATCGCGTTACGATAGCCCATTTTTTTCAGGTTATCGGCCGCCAGCGCGGAGCGAAATCCGCCGCCGCAATAAAGGACGAGCGTCGCGTTTTTATCCGGAATCTTCGTCTCGATATCGCGCTCGATGATGCCCTTGCTCAAATGCGCGGCCCCCTTCACATGACCGGCCGCCCACTCGCTGTCCTCGCGGGTATCGATCAGCAGGTGCGGCTCGCCGGCCGCTTTCATCTTCTTATATGCTTCGATATCGATCTCGCGGACGCGCTGCTTCGCGTCGTTCACCAGGCTCAGGAATCCGGGGCTGTGTTGCATCTCTACTCCACGCGGCCGATTTTCGCGCCGGCGCGCGCCAGTTTCTCCTCGATTTTCTCATAGCCGCGATCGATGTGATAGACGCGGTCGATCACCGTTTCGCCGCGCGCCACCAGCGCCGCCAGCACCAGCGAGGCGCTGGCCCGTAGATCGGAGGCGATTACCCCCGCGCCCGAAAGCTGCCGCGGCCCCGCCACCATCGCCTGCCGTCCATCGATGCGGATATTCGCCCCCATCCGCGCCAGCTCCTGCGCGTGCATGAAGCGGTTCTCGAAAATCGTCTCGACCACCAGCGCGATGCCGTTGCCCTGGGTCATCAGCGCCATATACTGCGCCTGCAGATCGGTGGGGAAGCCGGGATACTCTTCGGTCGTCATATCGACTGAACGCACGGCCCCGTTGGCGCGCACGCGCAGCGCATCGGGCGCCGCCTGTGTCACATCGATGCCGGCCTGTTGCAGCTTCGACACGAGCGCATCCAGGTGCCCCGGCTCGCAGCCTGTGACGGTAAGGTCGCCGCCGGTGATCGCTCCGGCGATCAAAAAGGTGCCGGCCTCGATGCGGTCGGGAATAATCGTGTGATCGGCGCCGCTCAGCTTCTCCACTCCCTGAATGCGAATTTCGGACGTGCCCGCGCCTTCCATCTTCGCGCCCATTTTCACCAGCAGCGCCGCCAGATCCGCCACCTCCGGCTCGCGCGCCGCGTTGCGCAGCACCGTTTCGCCTTTCGCCAGAACCGCCGCCATCATCAGATCTTCCGTGCCTGTGACCGTGATTCGCTCGAAATTCACGACCGCGCCGCGCAAACCATCGGCCGCTTCGGCTTCGATATACCCGTGCGATTGGTTGATTTTCGCGCCCAAACGCTCCAGGCCGAAAATATGCAGATCGATGGGCCGCGCGCCGATGTTGCAGCCGCCCGGCAGCGAGACGCGCGCCCGCCCCGAACGCGCCACCAGCGGTCCCAGCACCAGGCTCGAAGCGCGCATCGTCTTCACCAGCTCATAAGGCGCTTCCGGACAAACGATATGCGGCGTATGCAGGCGAACGGAGCCATCGATCTCCTCCACCTGCGTTCCGATATCCACCAGCAGACGCTGCATAGTGCGGATATCGCGTACGCTGCGGAATGCGCCGCAGCGTCACCGGCTCAGCCGTAAGCAGCGCCGCCGCAAGTGCGGGCAGCGCCGAATTTTTCGAGCCGCTGGTGGGGATCTCGCCGTAGAGCGGCGCCCCGCCGCAAATCGCGAACTTATCCATGGATGCCTTTCCGAATCGCCGCCGGGACATTATCCTGCGCCTCCGACCAGTAACTCGCCGGCGCGCTCGTAACTAACTCCGGCCGCTTGCGCGACAATCCGCCGCGCGCGGTCGCGCAGCTTGGAATTCTTCGGCTGAACATTCACCATGAGGTTGCCGTAAACATATCCCATACGCACGAACGCCCCTGTAGTAAGCATGTTGAGGACCAGTTTCTGCGCTGTGCCCGCCTTCATCCGCGTGGAGCCCGCGATCACCTCCGGCCCTACCAGCGGCGTAATGGCGATATCCACGGCGCGCGCCAGCTCGGAATCGGGCGTACAGCTCAGCGCCGATGGTCACCGCGCCCAACCGCTTCGCCTCCGCGATCGCGCCGAGCACGTATGGCGTCCTGCCGCTGGCCGCGATTCCGGTAAGCACATCGGCCGCGGTAAAACCGCGCGGCCGCTAGATCGCGCACTCCAATCGCCGGATCGTCTTCCGTAGTCTCCGTCGCGCGGCTCAGCGCCGCTTCACCACCGGCGATAATTCCCCGCACCAGATCGGGCGCCACGCCAAACGTAGGCGGACACTCCGCGGCATCCAGCACGCCCAGCCGGCCGCTGGTTCCCGCGCCGATATAGAACAGCCGGCCGCCGCGTTTGAACGCCGCGGCGATGGCGTCTACCGCGCGCGCAATAGCCGGAATTTCGCGCTCCACCGCTGCCGCCACTTTGCGGTCTTCGGCATTGATGACCCGCAGCATCTCTTCGGTGGAAAGGGTATCGATGTGCGCCGATGCCGGGTTCGCCTGTTCGGTGAGAAGGTTCTCGAGCAAGGTTTACTTTAGAGTACCGTATGAGCGTTGGCGCTATCTTCGGAAGGAAGTCTCGCGGGAGAAATCTGTGGGCTATCCAGACGCCCCAGTGCCGGCTGGGAGCTCGGCTCGCCGCCCGTGAACCGGAGACGTTTCGCCGTGACCACTAAATCTATCCCCGACCTCAAGCCGCGCGGTTTGCACCCATTCATAGGCCGGCGCACGCGAGCTAAATTCCCAGCCTGTATCTTGAGGCGGCGCTTTCAGATTCCCGGCGGGACCGCAATTCGTGAAGCCTGCTCAGCGCCGCCGAGCAAACCCAGTGGTCCAAACCGGACCACATGCATTCGGTTTTGAGACTGAATTATGAGACTCCGAAGGGCCTGATTTCCTTGGCCTCGCCGAGCGTTGCAAAACTCACCCTTTCTGGAACACTGCCCGCGCCTCGTCATAAACGGCGGGGAGGCAGAAACTTACGCAATTGGCACATTACCGTTGACCGGCATGGGTGATAGTGATCCAAATGGTCGGGGTGGGGCTGCACAACGTGGCGGCCACGTTCTCACGAAATAGCAGCCCAACCTCGTCGGTGCGCTGTATATTCCTATGCCGGTAGGAACCTTTGATGCCTTTGGGACATTTATTAAATGTCTGCACGACCATGATTTTACTTTTATGTGCATCGCTGGTCGCTAATGTTCCGGCCCGAGCCGGTACGATTGATATCACTTACAGCTTTACCGGAATGGGGACGGTAACCGGTATGACCAGCACTTCCCTGGACCTGACCGGCGCCTTTACCGGTTCTGTCGATCAAGGAATCCCGCTGAGAATGCCGTTTGGAATCCGGTGACCTACAATGACGTGAGCCAAGCAAATCTTTTGACTGGCTTACTCAACGGTACGTTCAGCATCACTTTCGCGAACGGCGAAATGCTGTCCGGTATGGTGGCCGAAGACGTTTCCGCGATTATTAACTCGCCGAACGGCACAGGACCGTTCACACAGACGCTGATTTTCACAGCAGGAACCGGCGAGTTTGCCGGTGTTAGTGGGTCTGCCTCCGGCACAGGTTTTGTAGGGGCGGTTACGGGCACGGTGTCCGGAAGCGGAACCTTAACCGCTCCGGGATTGATCACGCCGGAACCGGGATCGATCGCGTTGATGTTGGGTGGCTTGACGTTCATAGCCCTCCGATACCGCCGGAGACGGATCAATTGATCGGGAACTGAAAACAGCCGCCGTCGATACTGAATTCACGCAACAATCAGTCGAAGTTATCGTGTTGCCGTTGCACAAAAAACCGTTTATGAACTGGCCGGTTTCGTCTGAACCGTTGAGGCAGCGATTTGAGATTCCCGGCGGGACCGCAATTCGTGAAGCCTGCTCAGCGCCGCCGAACAAACCCAGTGGCCCCGACCCGCCGACCTGCGTTCGGTCTTGAAACTGAATTATGAGACTCCGACGGCGCTGATTTCGTTGCGTCTCCGAGCGTCGCAAAACCTACACTATAATTTCGTCTATGCATGAGATCAGAACGGAGATTGAGATCGAGGCCACGCCCGAGCGCGTTTGGGGCATCCTGCTGGATTTTCCCGCTCATCCCCAATGGAATCCCTTCGTTCGATCTATCAAAGGTGTTGCGAAAGTGGGCGATCGGCTTACGGTCTACATTCAGCCCCAAGGAGGGAAGGGCATGACATTTCGCCCTGCTGTGCTGAAGGTGATACCCAATTCGGAATTGCGGTGGCTAGGGCACTTTCTTCTGCCGGGAATCTTTGATGGCGAGCATTACTTCCAAATTACGCAACTTGGCCCTCATCGCGTGAGATTTGTCCAAGGCGAAAGGTTTTCAGGCGTCTTGGTCCCATTTGCTAAATCGAGCCTCGATGGCGGCACTAAAGCCGGCTTTGTCGCCATGAATCAGGCACTGAGGTCCCGCGCGGAGGCTTAAGGCTATTAGTGGCGCCCCTCCGCGCGCAGGGCTTACCGATGCCGCGGCCCCGCGCCTGACAAACCTGCTTACTGTCGGAGCCTCTCGTTAAAATCCTGAGTGACCTCCGCGAATAGGCGCCGCAGCTTGTCGCGGCGGAATCACGCCCCACCCGCTATATTCAAATAAATGCGCTATTTCCTTCGCGGCCGCTATCCGGCCGTTTCATCGATCCTGCTGATCGAAAGCGGCTCGCGTTCCATCGTCGAGCGCGTCCTGCCCGCGCTGCGGCGCGGATATGGCGACGATACTCCGATCGATATCGTCTCCTGCTTCGCCGCCCGTCCCGCAGGGTTCGATGAACGCACTCGTATTTTCCGCGTCTCCGATTATCGCGGACGCGCTGGGCGGCGCAAGCTCTATCGCGAGCTGATTGCGAACCGCTATCCGGTTATGGGAATCGTTTGTTCGGGCGAGCCGCTCATGACGAAATGGAAGCTCGCGCTCGCCTTGGAAATTCCCGCGAAGGTTTTCATCGTCAACGAAAACGCCGATTATTTTTGGCTCGATCTCGCCCATTCGAAGCAGATCAGGCGTTTTGTGCTTTTCCGCGCGGGATTGGCCGGCGCGGGCGCGGTCCGCACTCTGGCGCGCGCCATTTCGTTTCCTTTCACTCTGCTTTATCTGCTACTCTATGCATCGGCCGTACACGCGCGAAGGGCCTTTCGCAAAATCTAATTCCATGAAACAGATACAAGTAAGAGAACACGGCGGTCCCGAAGTCGATGCAACTCGTGGACGCCCCCACGCCCCAGCCCTCGCCTGGGCAGGCGCTGGTGCGCATCGCCGCGGCGGGCGTCAATTTCATCGACGTCTACTTCCGCACCGGCCTCTATAAGGCGCCGCTACCGGTCACGCTCGGCAATGAAGGCGCCGGCACGGTGGAAGCGGTTGGTCCCGAGGTGACTGAAGTCAAACCTGGGGACCGCGTCGCTTACGCGATGGCGCGCGGATCTTACGCCGAGTTCGCCCTGGTCCCCAGCGCGATGCTGGTCAAGATTCCGGATCATATCGATTTCAACACCGCCGCCGCGGCCATGCTGCAGGGCATGACGGCGCATTACCTGACGCACTCCACCTTTCCCTTGAAGAGCGGCGACACGTGCCTGGTCCACGCCGCCGCCGGCGGAGCGGGAGGATTGATCGTGCAGATGGCGCGAATGCTGGGCGCGCGTGTCTTCGGCACCGTTTCGACCGAAGAGAAGGCGCATATCGCGCGCGCTCATGGCGTGCGACGAGGCCATTCTCTACACCCAACGCGATTTTGAAATCGAAGTGCGGCGGCTGACCGAAGGGCGTGGCGTCGACGTGGTTTACGACTCGGTGGGAAAAACGACCTTCGAACAAAGTCTTAGCTCGCTGCGCCCACGCGGTACACTGGCGCTCTTCGGCCAATCGAGCGGTCCCGTGCCGCCCTTCGATCCATCCATTCTCAACGCCAAGGGATCGCTTTTCCTCACCCGCCCCAGCCTGGCGCATCATCTTCTCACGCGACAGGAGCTCGAATGGCGCGCGGGCGATGTGCTGCGTTGGATCGAGGAAGGAAAATTGAAACTGCGCATCGACCACGCCTATCCCCTGGCCGATGCCGCCGCCGCCCACCGCGAACTCGAAGGGCGCCGCACCGCCGGCAAGCTCCTGCTCACGGTCTAATAAAAAAGGGGGCATGAATCTCCAGGCCAAGCTGACGTTGGGCGCGGTCGCGCTCGAGACCCTGATTGTCGGAATCATCTCCGCAGTCGATCTCGGCAACGTCATGCAAATCGAGGTTCACGCCGCCGAAAGGCGCGCCGCCCTGGTACGCGACGTCGCCAGCGAATACGTCGCCCAGGCCCTCAACGTCAAGCCGCAGCAGCCCCTTCGCGAAGCCCTGCGCGACCCGCTGCTGCCCGCGCGTCTGACCACTCTGATGACCGAATCGGACGAGCTGATCGAGATCGCGGTAGTCGACCCGCACGGACAGATTCTGGCGGATAGCGACCCCGATCGCATTGGCCTCTTCTCGCCCAAATACCACGAGTTCGATGCGCTGGTGAACCATTCCAGTTTGATCGACAGGATCAAGCTGCTCGCCGGACGCGAGAAGGGGCTTTATCAAATGGAAAAACCGCTCGGCAGAAAGACCGGGGCCCCGCTGGTGTTGGTGCGCGTGATTGTCTATCCTTTGCTGATCCTCCCACACACCATTTGGCCGGAGTTGCGGCATAGCGCGGAGGTCGCCACGCTGCTCTTCGCCGGCGCCGTCGGCCTGACGTTCCTCGTCTCCGCTCTCGCCTTTCGCCGCCTCGGTCAGTTGGGGCACATGCTCGATCTCGCCGCCAGCGGCAAGTTCGAGCCGGCCAAGCCGGGACCGCCTCCCGTTCCCACGGACGAGCTTGGAGTGATGGCCAGCAAAGTGTCCCTGCTCAGCGAACGGCTTGCGCGGCGCGCAATTCGAAGTCTCCGATCTGCGCGGAAATATCGACCGCCTGCTGCTCGATCTGGAGGATGCGGTTTTCATTTTCGATCGCGAATTGCGCCTCATGTTCGCATCCGGTTCGGTGGAGAAATTTCTCGGCAAGGAGCGCGAAGCGTTGTCCCGCCTCGCACTTTCCGAGATTTTTCCGCCCACCGCCACTCTCGGCTTGCTCATCGCCCAGGCCGCGCAGACCGGGCGTCTGGTGCGCAACCGGCGCGTTCCTGTTTCAGCGGTGGGCGGCGGCGCCGCGGTGGTGCTGCTTTCCGTGGATATGCTGGAATCCGTCCCCGGCGCTACCGGCTCCGGCCTGCTGGTTCGATTGCGGGACCCGGAGGCGCAGCGTAAGATCGGCCGCGAATTGCAAACCGCCGACCGGCTTGCCGCTATCAGCCGCGTCTCTGGCGGCGTCGCGCATGAGGTGAAGAACCCGCTGAACGCCATTCTGTTGCACGTCGAAGTCGCCAAGGCCAAGCTCAAGCGCGGCGATACCGATGTGGCCCCGCAGATGGAAATCATCTCCAGCGAGATTCTGCGCCTCGATCGCGTGGTGAAGACGTTTCTCGATTTCGCACGTCCGGTGGAGTTGAAGCTGGAAACGGTTCCCGTGCGGCGGCTGCTCGATGAGGTGTTGGACTTGGCGCGCCCGCAGGCCGAAGCGTGCAGAATCCAGGTAATCGCCGGCCAGGAATCGGACGGCGTGAACGTGCGTATCGACCGCGATCTGCTCAAACAGGCCATGCTGAACATCGTGGTGAATGCCATCGAGGCCATGCCCGAGGGTGGCGAACTGCGCTTCGATTCCGTCGCCGGCGAAGAATTCGCCGACATTCGAATTTCCGATTCGGGTCCTGGAATTCCACCTGAGCTGCGCGACAAAATTTTCCGCCTCTACTTCACTACCAAAAAGGAAGGCTCCGGCATCGGCCTTGCCATGACGTTCCGCATCGTGCAATTGCACGATGGTACGATAGACTTCACGAGCGAGCCAGGGAAAGGTACAACCTTCTCCATCCGGCTGCCCATTGCGAGTTAGGCATCCGATGAGGCGAATCGAACCATGTCTTGCCGTCGCGCTGGCCCTGTGCATGGCCGGCTTTCAGTCGGCCTGCATGCTTACCGGTAAGCCGAAAACCTCCACCGCCACTTTGGCCCCGCCGCCGCCCACCCCCGCCCCTGCCGTCCAGCCCACTGCCCCTCCCGAGCCGCTCTCCGCGCCGCAAACGCGGGTGCAATTGCCGCCGCCGCAGCCCGTGAATCCGGAAGCCGTCCCGCCGCTGCCCAAGCCGGAAGAACCCGCACCCGCTCCGGCGGCTCCACGACCCGCCCGGAAAACCACCCCGCCCGCGACCAAACCGGAAACCGCCGCTCCCGCGGCCGCAGCCCCGCCCACAACGGCCGAGGAAGTTGCGCCGGTGCAAGAAGTGCTCTCGCCCGACGACCGGAAGCGCCTGCAGGAATCGGTGGACAATCGAAAATACGGAGATCAGGCAGTTGCTGGCCCAGCTTAAATTGCTCCACCTGACAACCGAGCAGACTCGCCAGACCAGGCGCGTCCAATCGCTGCTATCCCAAGCCGAGAGCGTCGAGGAGCATGGCGATATGAGGCAGGCCGACGCGCTCGCGGAACGGGCCCTCATTATGGCTCGGGAGATGACGGGTGGTAAATGAGCGCGGAGTGGGTAGCGATCGCAACGCTGAATTCGCCGCCCGCCGCGCAATCGTCGCGGGTGAGCTGGCCTCGCGCAAGCTCGATGCGCTGCTTGTCGCATTCAGTCCCAATCTGCGATATCTGACCGGCTTCACCGGCAGCAGCGGGAATCTGCTCCTCACGCCCGATCGCGCCATTCTCTTCACCGATCCGCGATACACCATGCAGGCCGCGAGCGAAACGGCATGCCGCGTGCGGATCGCCAAAGGCGTCCTGGTCAACGCCATCGCGGGCGCCATCCGCCGCCTGAAATTGCGCCGCATCGGCTACGAGCCGGCGCGCATGACCTGCGATGTCCTCGAAAGCCTGAAATCGAAGCTGCCCATGAGGGCTTCAATGGAAGCAGTTGCCGAGCCGGCCACCGGCTGGATTGAGGAGCTGCGCACTATTAAATCGGCCGCCGAGATCGAGCGCATTCGCCGCTCCGTGGAAACCAATTCCCGCGCCTTCGAACAAGCTGTGGCGCACGTGAAGCCGGGCATGAAGGAATCCGATCTCGCGGCCGAACTGGAATACCGCATGCGCCGCCTGGGCGCGGAGAAGCCGGCGTTTGAAACCATCGTCGCCGGCGGCCGGCGCTCCGCCTGGCCGCACGCGCAGCCCACGGCTTCCACCCTACAATCCGGCGATTTGACCATCGTCGATATGGGCGCAATGCAGGATGGCTACGCCAGCGATATGACGCGCATGCTCTTCCTGGGCGCCCCGGATGCCAAGGTGAAGCGCACCTACCGCGCCGTGCTCGAGGCGCAGTTGGCCGCCATTGACGCCGTGCGGCCCGGCGTCAAAGCCTCGGCTGTCGATGCCGCCGCGCGCGACGTTCTGAAAGGGTACGGCTTAGACGAGGCGTTTGTGCATTCTACCGGCCATGGACTTGGCCTCGAAATCCATGAGCCGCCGCGGATTGGCAAGCGTGGTAAAGCGAAGCTGCGCGCCGGCATGGCCATCACAATCGAACCGGGCGTGTATCTCGAAGGATTCGGCGGAATCCGGATTGAAGATACCGTGGTCGTAACCGGCACGGGCTGTGAGGTGTTGACGCCCACCGGAAAAGAACTGGCTTTGATCTGAACGCCGGCTTAGCTAACGCGGCCTAACGCTTTTTGGAAATTTCAGGAAAACAAAAACCGCCAGAGAGTGAGCTGCTGGAAAGCGTCACCGGCCAGAAGCCGGCGCCGTAAAGGCTGACGATCTCCCCGGGGCTTGACCGCCCTGGAAATAATGCCCGGAATCGAGCCGTTCGCGAACGGTCAGTTTGCGATCGTCGCAGTATGCGGTGATCGGAACGCCCGCGAGGTATTGCATGCCGAAGTACGGCGCTCCCGCGGGCGTTGATCCGGCGTCGAATACGTTGGCGATCGCCGGGTGGTCCATGAGCGCCAATAGCTGCCGCTCGGATTCGAAACGCGCGATCACCTCGTGCGTGTTCATTCCGGGCTTTACCAATTTCAGCGCGACGCGGCGGCCGCGCCAATTTACCGCCCCTTCCGCGCCGCCTTCTAACGTCGAATCGTCGCTGTTGAGAGCGCGCCGCAGATGAACGCCCGCGCGGCCATCTGATGAGAGCAGCAATTCCACTTCGCGGCGCAACTCCGGATCGGTACTGGCGGCTTCTTCCAGAATCGCAGTACGCTTATCTCCTTTCAGAGTCCATCGCGCCATGGAAATATTATTCGATCTACGCCCAGCGTTCCAGCGTCACGATGTCCTGCTTCCATGGGCTGTTGACCCTTGAGCATAAGTCAAAACCCACTCGGCCGTATCCAGAAGCTTTCCTCCCAGGTCTGCCCGGGAGCGATGTACTGCAAATCCTTATACACGCCCTTATGAGCAAGATTCATTGCATCGGTCACGCCGGCCATGGGCTCCATCGCGATGAAATTGCGATCCTGCGGACCCCGTCCGCGGCCGCTTGGCCCGGCACGGCCCGCCGCCGCCGCTCCATCACGGCCTGCTGCCGGCGTCGATCCATTGGCGCCTGAACCGCGGCCCCCTCGCCCGGCCTGCGCCGCGGAGGCTCCACCGCCTCCCTGTCCGCCCGCCCCCGGCGAGAAAAGCACCACATTATGATAATTAGGACCGAGCGCAACCTCAATTTTCTGAGATTTGCCCTGCACGGAAACCATCGCGCGGCCGGAAGAGTCGCGGATCAGATCGCCGAAGACGTCATCCAGACTGTAATCCTTCAGTGGAACCGCGCTCGGATTCGGGAAGAATTTTTCGATCGGCTCCGTCTCTCCCGTGGGAATTTTCCCCGGCTCGAGGAGCCAGCGGTTGCGAGCGCCCACGTTTAAAGTCCATTCTTCGCGGGGCGAATCGGTCAGATGGTAGTAGGGATGGAAGCCGATGGAGAGAGGCATCGGTTCGGCGCTGAGGTTCTGCACTTTGGTTGAGACCTCCAGGACGCCGTCCTTCAGGCGGTGCGTCATTTCAATCGTATGCGCGAACGGAAACTGCGCCATGTAGTCGGGGTACCGGTAAAACTCGAGCCTGCTCGTCACCCATGCGGAATCGCGGTCGGCCTTCACTTCCATTACTTGCCAGTGATCGGAGGCGCCCAGAAAACCGTGGATAGGCGTGGGGCCGCGAACGTTGCCCAACTCCATATTGAAGGTATATTTTTTTCCGTTGGCATAAAACGCATCTTCGTCCAGCCGGTTCGCCCACGGACCCAGGAACGGTATTCCGCTGAGCGAGGGGCGGCTCTTGAACTCGTCCAGTGAAGCGTAGGGGAAATAGAGAATATTGGTTCCCCTGACTTTCATCTCAAAGGTCACATTGCCGACGGAGGTGACTATCGAGACTTCGGTCTGACTCTTGGCGTCCTCAAGCCGCACCACATCGCCGTTTCGTTGAGCGGCGTACTGCGCAAACGCGGGCAGCGTCCAACAAAGACCGAGGGCAATCTTAGAGAATCTCATGGTTTCCTTCCTGAGACTTCAGGCACGGAGGAATGAAGCGGACCTTCATTGCCGCACGGAAAAATCAACTTCGGCAATCGTATTTTCCCAAACTAACTCGAGATGGCCGCGATCGCTCTTGCCCTCCCGCGAAAGTGTAATGCGAAAACGTTCGATCGGCTTTGCCGACTTAGTCATTTGCATCGGTACGCGGCCCAGATCCCGCTGGTGATCGTAGTCCAGTCCGGATTGCCCCGTCTGCCTGTTCACGATGAGCTGCCATTGCCTGGCATCCACCCAAACGAAAAGGGTGTAATCGCCTTTGGAAACCTCGAGGCCGTTCAGGTTGAGATCCAGATCGGTGTGCAGGGCTGTTGCGTCGTTGGCGCCCGCCCGCCAGACCGCGTTAAACGGCACGAGTTCACCAAAAATTACCCGCTTGCGCATGGACGGGGCCCCATAAGCGACCGTGACCTTTCCCCCTTCGAATTTTACGGAAGCTTTGGACGGCGGACTCAGTACAACCTGGGGAGCGGTGAGACCGCCCCGCGGCGCGTCGGCGATGGCCGGCGGACTTCCCTGAAACGCCGCCGCCGGAAACGCAGCCAACCCGAGCGCCACGGCCGCGCTAAACACAATCGCAGAGCTTCTCTTATCCATAGAAAAATTCGGCGTACAAAATTCCCGACTCCTGGTATACCACAATAATTTCCGGACCTATCTCCAGGACAGCTTTGCGAGAAGCCCGAAACCTGGCTCTGGGGTTCACGACACTGGCGCTATTGACGGCGGCCGTCACTGCAAACGCCGAGCGCGGTAAAACCGCCATTGGCCGCGTTCACAGCCTATGACCTGAACAGCGGCACGATCAAATGGCAGGCTCCGGCGGGCGACGACTTGGCCCTGGCGCAGGGCGTTCACAACACCGGCTCGCGCGGCCTCCGGAATGGTATTGTTCCAACGGGTACCCTTGTATTCCTCCTACCCGCGGGCCTGGATTGCGTCGTTAGCGGCACTAGCGTCGGCTATACGTTCATGCGTAACAACGACCTGATCCAGCTCCGACCGAACAACCCTTTTGCGCAGTCCCGCGCGGAGAGAGGTTTTCAGCGCGCTACCGATCACTTCGAACAGGGGATTGCCAGCCCACTACCAATCACCTCGTGAAATCGGGCATCCGCTTCCGCGAAAAGATCCTGATTCGCAATTAGTTCTGACACGCCACTCGTATGAAGCCCAAGAACGGACTCGCGCCCGCCCGATTCATTACCCAGTCAAACCCGAAGGCTTGACCGAGTGGCCTGGTGTCAGAACACGAGCCGCAGCGACATTTCCATCTGCCGCGGGTTCAGCGTGCCCGTCATGCGGTTCAGGCTGGCGTTAGTCTGGACCAGACGGCCGGCCAGCCAGTTGCGCCAGTCGTACGACGGCGTGATGTTATACCCGGAGAACTGCGTATGGTTCGGGAGGTTGTACATCTCCGCGCGGAACTGTAAATTGCGCCCTTCGTGTTTCAGCGGGAAGTTCTTGGTGACCGTCATATCCAGGTTGCTGACGCGGGTGCCGGGGATGTTGAGGAGCTGACCGGAACCGGCGTTGCCCAGGCAGGACAGGTTCTCGCCCACGCCGTAGTGCGGGTCGGCCGCGGGGTACTGGCTGCAGGGGAACGGAATGGTGAAGGCCGCCGTGTTGATGATCTGGTTGCCAGGGTTTCCGTTCAGGGGATAGCTCGGGGTAGACGGGCTGCCGGACGACGTGGCCGTCGTGCTGGCAGCGGGGTTGATCGACAATGACTGCCCGATGCTGGATAAGTTATAGTTGCCCGTGACGACCGCCCTGTAGCCTTCGTTAGCGTGCCAGTCCAGTTCCACTGCGGATAACAGTTGGCGGCGCTGGAGCAGGTAGAGTTGGTATTGGCGAAAGTGGGGGTAGGTATCGCGGCCATCTGGTCGCTGCGCCACTGGTACAGTCCGGAAAGGACCCAGTGATCGGTAACCCAACCCATCGGCTTGAAGTGCAGCCTCTCTCCCAAGGCCCGGAATCTCGTACACCGCGTTGATCGTAAAGTAAAACGGCGTCGACGTGTAGGACGGTCCCCAGTTGCGGAACTTATCCGGCAAGAGGGGGTCGCGGCTGAAGGCCGGGTCATTGTTGTTGAGGAGAGCTCCCGCCGGTCCCATTGACTTGTCCCACGTAAAAGCAAATCCGTAGGAAAGGCGCCTCGTCATGTTACGGCGCACGTTGACCTGTAAAGCATTGTAGTTCGAGGTCCCTTCGAACTGTTGCGCGGAGATGCCGGAATAACTGGAGACGCAGGTGGGGCACACGCTCGGACTGAAGAGGTATTGGTTGCCGAGCAGCCCCAAACCGCTGTTCCCCCCTTGATACCCCGTCAGCGCGTTGTTTTGGAGGTACGCTGTCGTAGGATTCACCCAGGCAGCGCCGTTGTTGAACTGCGAGTAGAGCGGGAAAGTAATCCAGCGGAATATTGAGCGGCACGTGGCGGCGCATTTCGAACACCCAGGACGTCTCCACCACTGTGGAGAAGCCTACTTTCTGCTGAACTTGAAGGCTTCCGTTGTAGGTGGATTCGTTTTGCTGGTTTCCCGTGAAGTCGGCGTTCATACTACCCGGCGAAATGGCGCCGAGCGAGGCTGCGCCCGACGTGATATTCGTGATGTTTCCGTAGTACAGGTTCAGAGTTTGAAGAACGGGCGGAAACGAAGACGGGCTCGCGATTTCGTTGTAGCTGAGCCGGTTCAGGAATTGGCCGATACCGCCGCGAAGGGCCGTCTTGCCGTTGCCGAACACGTCCCAAGCAAAGCCGAAGCGGCCCGCCGGAGAAAGGAACGGCACGGTGTACAGGCCCTGGGGCAGCGCCGCACTGGTTCCGGCAATGACCATACCCGGGTACGGAGTCGCCGTGGAAGGATAGTTGGCCACCGAATTTGGAACGAACGTCCCGATTAACGACGAAATGGCAAAGGTACCGGTAGTTGGATCGTAGGCCTTGGTTGTTGCGGTGCTGGGGCATGGACTATTGGCGGTCGAAATCAACGCATTGGTAGCAGGGTTGACGCACTCCCCGATGTACAGCCGCTCCACCTGGTTAGAGTTATAGGTGGAGGCGACGAATTCTGTCGAAGCGTTGCGGCCGGTGGCCACGTTGGTGATCGGCGGCATGCCGTAGAAGCGCACGCCGAGGTCGAGAGTCAGGCGTGGGGTCACTCGCCATGAATCTTGAACGTAGAACTCCACCTGCCAGAACTTCCAGTCGCCGATGTTCTTTTGGCCTTCCGCGTACTGCCGGTAGTTGCCCAACCAGGCGTTGGCATAGCCATCCTGCGTGTCCAGTGGGTTCTGCCCGCTCGAGTCGTTGCCAAAGCTGTAGGCGCCAAGGTAGGTGCCCTGGCTGCCGTCCTGCACCTTAAAGGTGCGCTCGACGTACACGCCAGCCTTCAGGTTGTGCTTGCCCACAACCTTGGTGAGATTGTCGGCGAAAGTCCACGCATCGGCCTGGTTGGTGTACGGACACCCGTTCCAGCAGGGATTGGTGGATGGGGCAGTCTCGGTGCGGCCGGCAGAGTCGCCGTAGGCCACAGTGGGCACGTAATTGGCGAAGCTTAGCGGGCCGGTGCCGTCCAACCACCGCTTTCCGCTGTCGTTGAACAGCGGATCGGTGGCGAAGTTGTCGAACGAGGGCGGATTGCCCATATTCGACCGTTGGACTTGGGCATCATCCGCCTCGTAATAGCCGATTCCGTTGAAAATCTTCCCGAAAGTGAACTCGTTCACCATGCTTGGGGTGATGGTGGTCGTGAGGCCGACCGCGTATCCGTGGCCCGGTTTGGTGAACTCCGCGGCGGTTGGAGCATAGTTGCCCGAGGTGTCTTTCACCGGGATTCCAAAATTCGTCAAGTCTCGGTCATAGTCCTGCGAGTAACGAACAAACACCCGGTTCTTCTCGTTGACGTTCCAATCGAAACGAACCGTGTCGTTTCGCCGCGGGTGGACTTCGGTGGCCGACCAGATGTAGTTGTCGCCGTAGTTCCACGCCGGATTCGAAATGGGGTGGTTGGAGAAGCCGGCGGGGCAATTGGTTGGGCTGATCGCCATGCCGTTGTAAATGCCGGCGGCCGCGGTGCAGAGATTTGGCAAGGGGAGGTACTTCAGCATCGCCTGGCCGATGGCCGCAGAAGCCGGATTGTAGACCGACGTTCCAATCAGTTGATTCAAATTACCATTAGCCAGCGTGGTCTTGCCGGCAGCCGGATTCACCAGGAAGGTGCTCCTGTCGTTCCCGTTGTTGTCGGTGTAACCCGGCGTGCAGGGAACGCCGTTGACGCCGGTGCCGACGAGACAGCGGTCGTAGAAGTTGCCCTGTAACTGAGCTGCCGTAGGCACCATTGCCTCTGCAGTGGTGCTGGAGGGCTTCGTCTTCGTGTACTCCTGGGAAAAGAAGAAGAACAGCTTGTTCTTGTTCACGTTCCAGACTTTGGGAATGTAGACCGGCCCGCCAATGGTGTAGCCGTATACCCCGTAGCGGGAAATCGTCTTCTGGTTGCCGTTCAAGTTGGTGAAAAAATCCTTGGCATTAAACATCTCATGGCGCTTGTTGTAGAAAGCGCTGCCGTGGAATGAGGTACTGCCGCCCTTAGTGATCAGGCTGATCTGGCCGCCGGAACTGTGGCCGAACTCCGCCTGATAGTTGGACGTCAGCACGCGGATCTCGGCGATGGTGTCCATGGTGGGCTCGAAGTCTACCTGGGAGTTATTGCCGTTGTCCACGTCCGGCACGCCATCGACGACGAAGTTGGTGCGCGCGGTACCGCCGCCATTGATCTGCAGATTGCCAAAAGTATTGGCAGCGTTACTGGTAGCATCGGCGCCGCTGCCCGAAAGCAAAGCGTTGCCAAAGGTTACGCCGGGAACGGTCTGCAGGATTTCGAACAGATCACGGCCCTTAATGGTAATGTTGGCCAACTGCGCGGCCTCGATCAGCTTCGAATTTTCGCCGGAAGACGTCTGTACGGGCGTACTGGTAGCGGTGACCGAAACTGTCTCGGTCTGCGATCCTATGGCCAGCGCGATCTTGCCCAAATCGCGCCGCTCATTCGCGGTGATGACGATGTTCTGTTCATCGTAAACTTTGAAGCCGGCCTTGCCGGTAACGGTGAGATTGTATGTAGCAGGCTCAACAGCATTAAAGATGAAGAGACCGTCGTTGCCGGTGACCGCAGAGCGCGTCACCCCGGTATCGGCGCTTTTGATTACGACCTTGGCATCGGGCACAACCGCGCCCGTAGGGTCCTCCACGATTCCCTGTAAAGTGCCGGTAATGGACTGGCCGAAAGCGCAGCCACATAGGAAGGTTAAGGCGCCCACAAGCTGCGCTAGTCGATTGATCTTCATAGTCCCCTCTCCGCCCTTCTCGCCCGATTGATCATACCCAGAAAGCCGGCGGCCCCATCGGCAAACTCGAACCAAAACACCTACTGGAGGTCCAACACAGTGGCCCGTCGGCGCCTGTTGTTAACAAACACTGGATCAGCGAAAAGTGTCTGGCTAGAGCAGCCACTGTCACCTGACACTTACCCCACCCTCAAGTCTTCCCACCGAGTCAGAAGTATCTGACGTATCTTTATCATGGCGCACTTCCGCAGTCAAGGAAATTTTGGAACTGTCAAGGCAAAGTAGAAATGTCGTGTTCCTGGCAAAGTAGAAACGTCGTGTTTTAGCCGGTTTACGAGGTGCATGTTAATTTGCTTATGCCGGTGAAGCGGAGACGGGCTTTGGTGGCGACCAAACCCGATCGAGGAATAGCCGGCCGGAACTCATCGCGGACGATGGAAGAACGTAATCCTCCCGGCGCGTTCTTTTGCTCGGGCTCGGCACTGGCCGGCGGGAGGCGGTTCGGTCCCGACCTGGGATTTGGTTTGGTTTTGACCACATCGGACCGATAGATTCCGCCATGCCTTGAAAACGCCTACCGAGGGCCCGGTAGCTCTAGACAGCTGCGGGAATCGAGTGGCGGGGAAGAGATCGTCGTAAACGCTCCCGAGCGATAAAGAAATCCCCCGGCTTACCGGCCGGTCGCGCGGAGCGTTTCCCTGGAGAGGGCGACGTTCGGCTTCGCGCGACTCCCCCAGGATTAATCTCATTCGCCTGCCTCTTCCAGCCGCAGCCCGATGCTTGCGCGACCTGCCATATTTTCGGTCCCTTCTTCAAATCGAAGTTCTTGTCCCAATCGCTACCCCGTCGAGCGGCACGCGGTCTTTGGGTCGGCTGGACGGGCTCGGCGGCTTTCGGCTTCTTTGCGACCGCGCACTCCTCTACCGGCAAATACCGTTCCTGATAGCGTACCGCCAGCGAGCACCGTCAGTTCCCGTTCCCGCCACGGCAAGTAGTCGTGGATCAGGTACTCGTTTGCTTCTTCAATCGTCTTCACTCCGGCTGCGAGCACACCCTTTACCAGCCCATCCTGCGCCGTGCCGAAATTGCGCTCCACGCGTCCTTTGGCTTGCGGAGAATGCGCCGCAATCCACGTGATTTCCAGTTCCCGCAGCGCGCGCGCAATCTGCGTCGACGGCATCTCCATCGCGTCTTTGTCCACTCCCGGTTCGTCGCGCTTGCGCTTGGCCGCGGTCTGAAAATCGCTCGCCTTATCGGTATAGAAACCAACGGACGGCCGAATTCCTCCAAGTAGCTCCACAGCAGTTTCATGTTCTCTTCGGTCGAATCGTGCCGTACGAAGCGCGCGAGAACAACCGGCTGGTCGCACCGTCGATCATGGTAATCAGGTAGAGCTTTTCACCGCGCCCCTCCAGTCACTCGTGCTCGCTGGTATCCCACTGCACCACTTCGCCGAATCGGCTGCGCCGCGGCCGCCATCCATGCAAATGCTTCACCTTGGCTCCCTTGGCTCGCCACAGTTCGCCGCGGATCATCCACTGCCGCACCGTCTCTTTGCTGGTTTCAATGCCGTGTTTGCTGGCCAGG
Source organism: Bryobacterales bacterium (assembly GCA_963723015.1). Lineage (GTDB taxonomy): Bacteria > Acidobacteriota > Terriglobia > Bryobacterales > Bryobacteraceae > PALSA-243. The sequence goes on along the minus strand of CAVRPF010000007.1, from coordinate 171,199 downwards.
TATTCCGCTGCCAGCGTTGGCCCGAACCCTTCGTACACGGGCGCGGATAGTATCTTCACCGCCTGAAGTTCAATCTTCTGGTCAATCTACGTTCGACGACTTGCCACGAAATCCGCGGATCACCGCTTGATCGCCGCGCACTTGCAAACCTTCGAGCAGCCGCTGCACCTGCCGAATGCTAATGTCGATTTCGCGGCCGGCTCCTGTTGTGTAATCAGCTTCTTTTTGGCCTTCCTAAGCGTCACCAGCCGGTCTCGATCGGCTTGCGTCATGACTAGTTGTCTTCCTGCTGCCCAAAGTTTGGAGGCTGTCAAGACTACATTTCTACTTTGCTCAAGCCGACAGTATCACTTTGCTGCCACAGGAAAATCTTGCAACATCTTGGATGTGTTAACGCAAAGCAGATTGTCGCCATCGCCATCGACGCGATCACCTTGCGCCATCGATAAGCGTTGGGGCGGGGGCGAAGTGAGAAGTACGGCGACGAGGACTGCTAGCCCCTTCATGGTTGGGGATAGCGAAGCGAATACAAACACTGTCGGGTGACGCTCCTGCAGTGGGCCAAGGGTCTCTCTACCCGGCGCTGCACTGGCTAGAAAATCAGGGCTGGATCTGCGCGGCATGGGAGGAGTCGGATCTCGGGCGGCGTGCGAAGGTCTATTCTCTAACGCACTCGCGCCATTGGTTCCGAAACCGTGTTGTATAATCCTCAATCATGCGTGCAAATTGAGAAATGCGCCCCGCGCGGGATCTCCATTGGCAACTCCTGCGCGCCCAGGGAGGCGGTTTGTGAAACTCGGTTACTTGGCGAGGTGAATATGATGAGACGCAGCAATCGGCGTGATTTCCTAAGGACTGCCGGGTTCAGCGCCGCTTTGGGTTGGACTCTTCCCGGAATGGCGCAGCGGAAACGGAATATCAAGATCGGTCACACGGGTATTACGTGGGTGCAGCCCCCTCCCCCGCGGTCTGTGACCGCCGATGCCGCGGCGCCTCCTGGTCGTGGCGCCGGCGGGCCGAGGCGCGTCGATCCGGCGTACATTGAGGGGATATTCAAAGACGTCAGCGGTCTGGGATTCTATGGGCTTGAACTGTTCACTTTTCAGATTCAGGGAATGGAAGAGAACGGCGGCATGGCGCCATTGATTGAGAAATATAATTTGCCGTTAATCTCGGCGTACGGCGGTCCAAATCTGCTCGATCCAACGCAGCGCAAGGACAGCATTGCGCAGGCGATCGAGCCGGCCCGGCTGCTGAAGAAGTACGGCGGCAAGGTCTTGGTGATCGGGCCCAACGGAGTTCGGCGCGATACTTACAAGTTCCAGGAACATAAGGCCGATATCATCGCGACATTGAACGAGTTCGGGAAAGCCCTGACCGATATCGGGCTCACCGGCTGCCTGCACCAACACACAGGTACGTGCGTCGAATCGCGCGAAGAGACTTATGCCGTGATGGAGAATGTCGATACGCGGTATGTCAAGTTTGGTCCCGACATCGGCCAGTTACAAAAAGGCGGCTCGGATCCGGTGCAGGTAGTGAAAGATTTCCTGCCGATCGTCAATCATATGCACATGAAAGATTACAGCGGCGGAGAGGCGTTCGTAGGTTATTGCCCGCTGGGCGAGGGCAAAGTGAATATTCCCGCGATTCTGGACATGATGGACGGGCGCACGATAGCGGGGATGGTGATGGTGGAGCTGGATGGAACGCCGCGAATGCCAATAACGGCGCTAGAGACGGCCACGATTGCCAAGACGTACCTGGAGAAGCAGGGCGTGAATTTTCGCGGCTGAGTCCGCTTAGGTGGAAGCACCGGCGCCGGGTGTGAAGGCGAGGTTCCGGTTAGGCATCGCCAACGGCACGCATACGAAACCAAACTTGTATAATATGCAAGATTGATTTCATACTCAACTCATTGTTGGAAAGGGAACTTAGAATGCTACGAACGATTCGCAACCATGGTTTCGCATGCACAGCAGCCTTGTCGCTCGCCTCATTGATCGCGCCATCCGTCCATGCGCAAGTCTTTTCCTGGACGAAGGAGGAAATGGCGGAGTACACCAAAGCATGGACGGGCGACCGCTCCCCCGACGGCCGGCCACGAGTTCCGGACAGTTGGCTGAAACGCGCTAAAGATATGTCGTCGGAAGAAGTGATCGTGCCGGCCGGCCGCGGCGGCGGACCGCCGAACATAGCCGGCTACGCTCAGTTCGATGGCGATTTCAAGGTTCTGCATCCGGAACTGAAGATGGCGGGCCGCGTGGTTACCGCCATGTACATGCCGGCCCGCCCGGATATCGACACCATAATGTTTGGGAAGTTTCGCGAGAAGGGCGTGACCCTGAACAATCAGTGGCCGATGGATCAATTACAGCCGGGAGACGTGCTGGTGATCGACATGTACGGGAAGGTTGAGGGCGGCGGCCTGGTCGGCGACAATCTGTACTACTACATCATGAAGGCCACCAAAGGCGGCGGCCTGGTGATCAACGGATCGCTGCGCGATATGGACGGCATCAGCGAGATCAAGATGCCGGGGTATGTCCGCAGCGTGACGCCCACCTGGTACGGCGGTTCGACGCTTTACGGCTTCAACGTGCCCGTCCGGATGGGCAATGCCGTGGTTGTGCCGGGCGATCTGGCGATCGGCGACCGCGAAGGCGTGTCGTTTGTGCCGCCCTCACTTGCCGAAAGCATCCTGGATAAGGCTGATGAGACTCACATTCATGATCAGTGGACGAAGATGAAGTTCGATCAAGGGAAGTATAAGTCCACGGATATTTATCCCTCGCCGCGCGGCGAAGACACGCGCAAAGAGTATCAGGAGTTTCTCAAAAAGAAACTGGATGAATTGAAGGCAGCGCGCGCGGCCGCGGACAAAAAGTAAACGGGCGGCCGTCAGATTCGGCCGAACTTGGCGACGGCTTCCTTGATGGAGCGGAACTTCTCGATAAAGGGAATGGTGGAATGTTCCTGGAAGTCGAGCTCTTGGGCTTTCTTGAGGATATCGGCGGCGTGGGCCTTCGGCGCCACAACTACGCCGTCTTCATCCGCGGTGATTATGTCGCCCGGATTCACCTTCACGCCGCCACATGTCACCGGCACATTTACGCCCGCGAAGCGGTAGTGCCCCACCATAGTTGATGGGACGATGCCGCGGCTGAAGACGGGGAATTGCAGTTTCTTGATCTGCGGGGTATCGCGGATGCTGGCATCGATGACGGCGCCGGCCAGGCCCCGCGCTTTCATCCCGGTGGCCATCAGGCCGCCGATTCCCGCATAGTTGCCTCCGTTCTCCACCGCCATGACGTACACGGCGCCGGGAGGAGCGGCGTCAATCGCATCGAGCATGCCCTGTACGGCCGCGCCGCCATTCTTGTTTTCGTCTCTCTTCATGAGCACGGTCCAGGCGGGTCCGGCGAATTTGGTTTTTTCGAGTGGACGCATTTCGTGCGACATGAAGGATTGCTGCCCATAGAGTTGCTCTATGGCATCGGACACGGAGGCGACCTCGGTTTCGCGATAGCCCTGAATCATAGGGTCGCCGGGCGTTTGCCCCAACAGCCAGATCGCGGCAAATGCAGCCGCAAAAGCGGCAATCCGTAATAATCTTTTCATTGCGAGTCCTTTCCCGAGCAGGCCGGGACGCACCGCTGTTCTCCGCGTAATCCCCATCCGCTCGATTGCGTATTATACAAATCATATTGACTGTAGAACAATTTTGGCGAACAATAGGAAACCAGAAGACGATCCCGATGAAGCCTTTTTTTGCGATGCTTTTGGTATTCACGCTTGCACTGTGGTGCAGCGGGCAGGCGCCTGCGCCCGCAGGGAAGATTATCCGCCTCGATCCGGCATTCGATGCGCTGGTCTCGAAGGACGCCAAGATTGAGAAAGTGGCGACGGGATTCACCTTCACGGAAGGCCCGCTATGGCGGCCTGAAGGCGTTTTATGGTTTAGCGATGTGCCGGGCAACGTGGTCCGTTCGGTAACGCCCTCGGGCCAGGTGAAAGTGATTATCGAAAAAGCTGGCGGAACGGTTGTAGCGCCTCCGGGTGCGTTTATCGGACCCAACGCTATGATCGCCGATAAGGATGGCGCCGTGCTTCTCTGCCAGCACGGCAACCGGCGCATTGTGCGAGTGGCCAAGGATATGACGATCACGCCTTACATTGACAAATACGAAGGCCATCGACTTAACAGCCCGAACGATCTCATCTACCGCTCCGACGGGGCGCTGTATTTCACGGATCCGCCGTACGGCCTCATTCGGCAGGACGATGACCCAGCCAAAGAGCTAAAGTTCAATGCGGTATTCCTGTATGCCAAGGGCAAGCTGAAGCCTGCGATCACCGATCTCAACCGTCCCAACGGAATTGCGTTGTCGCCCGACGAGAAGACGCTCTATGTTTCCAATTCCGATGAGCGGAAGCGGTTCTGGATGAAGTACGACGTAGCCGCGGATGGTACGGTGTCGAATGGCCGCATGTTTTACGATCTGGCCGGCGCCAAAGAGCAAGGCATTCCGGACGGGATGAAAGTGGATTCCAAGGGCAATGTCTACGCCAGCGGACCGGAAGGGATTTGGGTCTTTTCCCCGAGCGGCAAGCATCTGGGCACCATTCAGCCGGGTGAGACCGCGGCGAACTGCGCGTGGGGCGACGACGGAAAGACGCTCTACATCACCGCCAGCACCAGCGTGTATCGAATTCGAGTGAACATACCGGGGGAGAAACCGCTTTATCAGGTTTACCGCTAAGCCCAGGAATCCAAACAGGAGCACACATGAAAAGACGTTCTTATCTCACGGCCATGCTCGGCGCGGCTGCCGGCATGAAGACACTTGGCGCGCAGCAACCCGCCAGGAATCCGATCGTGCTTTATTGCGATTTGTCCGTGGATGCATCGCGCGAGCAGGAGATGCTAAATAACTTCCACACGATATTCAAGCCCGCGGCGGAGAAAAATCCGGGCTACATCGACGTGAAGCTTTTAAAACTGCGCACCGTCTATACGGGCGCTCCGCCGCCGCCGGGCGTGAACTATCGTTTCCAACTGACGTATGAGAGCGAGGATCTCCGGCAGAAATGGATCAACTCCGCCATACACAAGAAGGTGTGGCCGACGGTTGAGAACACCCTGAGCACCAAGAACTATTCGACGCTGCTTTTCGATTCAAAATAATGGACTGTTGAATCAGCCAGAAAGCGAAGGAACATGACAATCAAACGTTACTTCGTCGTAGCGTGTCTGGGACTAAGTGGGTTGGCTCTTCCGCCAATCGCGGCGCGGGAGTCACTGGCTTCGCGCATTGTGCACACGGACCCCAGCAGATTCCGGAAGAGCCCGGCTGTACACGGAGGTCCCGGCTATTTAGACTTCACAGCCTTATTCGACGCCCATGCCATAGAACCCAATCTCCAGTTTCTTCATCGCGGCGTAATCGAACCTAAGAGCGGAATTGGAGCGCACTTTCACAATCAGTGCGAAGAGATGTTCGTGATCCTCGATGGCGAAGCCCAGTTCACCATCGACGGCCGAACCTCCGTTCTGAAGGGTCCGGCCGGCGCGCCGTGCCGCCTGGGCCACTCGCATGCCATCTACAACGCCACCGATAAGCCTGTGCAATGGATGAATATCAACGTCTCGCTGGAAAAGGACCAGTATGACGCCTTCAACCTGAACGATCCGCGTCTGGACGCGCCGATCGACCCGATCCCGCAGTTCATCTCCATGCGGCTGGACCGCGCGCTGTTGCGCCCCATTACTGCGATGAATGGGGGTAAGGGGACGGCGCAATACCGCAGGGCGCTCGATCCCTCGATCTTCTACACGGAATGGTCATACGTCGATCATCTGCTGCTACCGCCAGGCGCTTCCGTAGGGCCGCACATGCATCATGAGGTTGCGGAGTTTTATTACGTGCTGAAGGGCGCCGGAACGGCTACTGTCGGCGGCGGGCGTGGTGGCGCGGAAACGGCTCAGATCCAGGAGGGAGACGCAATACCGATCCAATTGGGCGAGGTCCATTCCTTCGAGAACACTGGCAGTGAACCGTTGGAGTTTATGGTGGTTGGCGTGGCGCGGGATTTGAGCAAGCACGTCGACAGCATTGAGGTCGGGGCCGGGCGAGGAGGACGGGGTGGCCGAGGCAATTAGCCACTCGGCGGGAGGAATCATCAAGAAAAAAGAGAGGACTTATGCGGGCAATATGGATTTTTGTAGCTTTAAGTTGCGGAGTCTGTTGGGGACAGAGCGACGATTGTAAGCCGTCGGCGCTGAACATCCCTGAGTCGAAGTATCCGTGCGTGTATCCGGACAACAGGGCCATGTTTCGCGTGAATGCGCCGGAGGCGCAAAAGGTGAGAGTGCGGGTGGGTCCGGGATTCGATATGGCGAAAGGTCCGGACGGCATCTGGTCCGTAACCACCACGCCGCTTGTGCCCGGTTTCCATTACTATGCGCTGCAGATCGATGGCGCTGTGGTGGCCGACCCTTCCACGATGACCTTTTTCGGTTCCGGATGGCCGAACAGCGGCATCGAAATTCCCGCGCCAGATGCCGATTTCTATAGCGCGAAGGATGTTCCGCGCGGTCACGTGTCGGAACAATGGTATTTCTCCAAGGTGACGGAAAAGTGGCGGCGATGCTTCGTTTATACTCCGCCCGATTACGGCGCAAACGCGAAAGCCCGCTACCCGGTGTTGTATCTGCTGCATGGATGGGGCGAGGATGAGACGGGGTGGTACACGCAAGGCCACGTGGATTTCATCATGGATAACCTGATTGCGGCGCGTAAGGCAAAGCCGATGATCGTCGTCATGGATAACCTGAATGCCGTGAAACCGGACGAAAGCGCGGCGATTTATGGAGCGCGCGGCCTGGTTCCACCTCCAGGCTCGGCCCCTGCCGGAAGGGGAGGAACCAACCAGGGAATGGGATTCGCACCCACGGGAACCGGCGCGCCGCCGGGCCGTGGCGGCACACCGGCGGGACGTGGCGTGGGAGGTTTAGGCAGACCGACCTTCACCGAGATGATGATTACCGATTTGATCCCGACGGTGGAGCGGACCTACCGTGTGTTGCCCGGCCGGGAAAATCGCGCTATGGCGGGTCTCTCAATGGGCGGCGCGCAGACATTCACTACGGCGCTGAATAACCTGGATAAATTTGCTTACCTGGGTGGATTTAGTGGAAGCTGCGGCGGTAGGGGCGGGACCTTCGATGCCAAGACTACCTGCGGTGGCGCCTTCGCCGACCCGGCTTCCTTTAACAAGGAGGTCAAAGTACTGTTTCTGGGCATTGGCTCCGCCGAGGGCCCGGGCACTAAGAATTTCAGCGATGCGCTGACTCAAGCCGGCATTCACAACGTCTACTTCGAATCGCCCGGAACCGCGCACGAATGGCTGACCTGGCGGCGATGCCTGTACGACTTCGCTCCCCGGCTTTTCCGCTAACCGTATGCAACGTGTGAGGAATGGCGAGTTAGTACGGCGTGCGCTAAGGTATTGCAGGAACACCGCTCGGTCGGAGCCGCGCGCGTTAGCAAGCGGTCCTCGGGTACGCGACCATATTCGCATCGCCAGCATTGGAATCGAGCTCATGACATCGAGGGACTAACATGAAACCACAAAGCCGTAGAAGTGTGTTGAAATCCAGTTTGCTCCCGCTCACGGGAATTTTCGGCCTGCCTTCGCTCTCCGCCGCCGTGCAGGAAGTCAGTTCGCCATATCGCCGTCCTAAACTCAAAATCACCGACGTCCGTACCGCCGAGGTGCGCGTTCATGGGTACCAGGTGCACGTCCGCGTTTACACCGACCAAGGCATTGTGGGCCAGGGGGAAACCACCGACGCATCACAGGGTAATGTACCGTTGATACGCCAATTCGGCCGGATGCTCACGGGACAGGATCCGCTGAACATCGAAGCGGCCTTTGAACGCATCCGTACGTCGGGCGTCTTCGCGGGCGCGCAAGGTGGCGTATATGTCACCGCGTTGACCGGCATTGAAACCGCGCTTTGGGATATCGCGGGCAAGGCGCTCGGGGTTCCGGTTTACCAACTGCTGGGCGGCAAAGTGCGCGACCGCGTGCGCCTCTATTGCGATTCCGGCGAACGCGAAATGATTCCCGGCAACGAACAATCCAAAGCGCGCATCCACGAAATTCAGGAGCTGGGATTCACCGCGGCGAAGATCGATATCGACGACGCGCGCGACCCCGCGCGTATGGATCGCGTCAATTGGACCGCATCCAACGGCGAGATCGAGCATATGGTCGCCAAGATTGCATTTACGCGCGAGAACTACCCCAAAAATTTCGATCTCGCGGTGGACATGCATGCGCGGTATGACGCTACCACCGGTAAGCGCGTAGCCAAGGAAGTGGAACCATTCAAGCTCATGTGGCTGGAGGAACCGGTTCCGGCCGAGAATATCGATGCTATGCGCGAAGTACGCGCTTCCACGACCACGCCTATCTGCTGCGGCGAGAACCTCTACATGCGCTGGGGATTCCGCGAACTGCTGGAGAAGCGCGCGGCCGATATCATCATGCCGGATTTCCAGAAGTGCGGCGGTCTGTTGGAAGCCCGCAAAATCGCCGATATGGCGCACGCCTATTACGTTCCGGTGGCGCCGCACGGCGTGACCTCGCCCATCGGCATGATGGCCACGGCTCAGGTCTGTTCCGTACTTCCCAATTTCCTGGTGCAGGAGTGGCACTGGATCGATTCCCGGGATCTCTGGCGCAACTGGGTAAAGGAAGGCGAGATCATCCAGAAGGGCTTTATCCCGCTTCCCGAACGGCCCGGCCTGGGAGTGGAGATGAACGAAGACACGGCCAAGAAGGCGCAGGTTCCCGGAACGCCTTGGTTCGAGCCTACCAGGCGTGGTTAAGAGAGGTAATGGCTCTCTACCCCGCCTTTCCGGATCGACGCGCCAGGATTCGGCTGTAAGGCCTTACTTTTCTCTTGACTTCATGTTGTGACGCTGATAACATCGCTGCATAAAAGCCAATGTGTATTGCACAATCCGCAATAGACAAAGGCGGTAAGCGAAAGATCAAATTTGGCGAGCCGCCCAGGGATACAGGGGATCGAAAAAATGGAATCGCTGCGCCGCGTAGCGCCGATTGCGGATTATTGCGCGATCCTTCCCACCAACTACGCCCATGAGGCTGCTCAAAAAACGCAGACTCGAGGCAGAGCGACTATCTCAAGGAGCAGACCTGGATGAGAACCAAACAACGAATGCTTCTCAGTTTGATCCTGTGGGCAGCCGTAAGCGCTGTGCCACTGCTGGGTCAAGGGGATCGCGGTGTAATCACGGGAACCGTGTCGGACGCCACCGGGGCGGTGGTACCGGGCGCTAAGATCACTATCGTACAAGCAAATACTAACTCTTCCTATAAGACGACCACCAGCACGGCCGGCGATTACACCGTGCCTAACTTGCCCGTGGGCAGTTATCAAGTCAGGGTGGATGTCCAGGGCTTCAAGTCGTATGTAGCCGATCGGGTAGTGGTAAACCCCGGCGGGGAAACGCGGCTAGACGTAAAACTTGAGGTAGGCACGGCGCAGCAGAAGGTGGAGATTACGGCGCAAGCCCAAGTGATACAAACGGAGAACGCCAGGGTGGCGACGAACGTGTCGAGCACGCTGGTGGATTCACTGCCAGTCCAGGTGAACGGCAATTCGCGCAGCCCCTTCGATCTGGCGAGCGCAGCCGCCGGAGAAGTGAACTCGGCCGCCACCTTTCGGATCGGCGGCGGCAATGACACTGTAGGCGTGACGCTCGACGGGACCTCTGTCACCGGGGACAAGATCGGCAGCGACGCCGGAGATGGGAGCGCGACCGCGATGAACAGCCCATCGGTAGAAGCGCTCACTGAGTTTAACGTGGAATCGAGCGGCTTCAAGGCGGAAACGGGCAACGCCTCTGGGGGAACGCTCAGCTTCGTTTCCAAATCCGGCACGAATCAGGTACACGGCAGCGCATTCGAATTCATGCGCAACCAGGACTTCGATGCCAAAGGTTTCTTCAATAGCGTGAAGCCCATTTACAAGCAGAACAACTTCGGGGCCACTGTCGGTGGACCGGTATGGCTGCCGAAACTTTACAATGGCAAGAACAAGACGTTTTTCTTCGGCTCATACGAAGGCTTCCGCAACCGCGTGGGCGCGGGCAACGGTTCGTATTTCAGCGTGCCGCCGCCGGCGTTCTGGACCGGCAACTTGTCCCAATGGGTAAACGGAAGCGGCCAGTTGTACCAGATTTACGATCCGGCCTCGCAGACACTGCAGCAGAACGGAACTTACGTAAGAAGCCCGTTCCCCGGCAACATCATTCCGCAAAACCGAATCGATCCGAGCGTCCTACCGATCCTGAAATATCTGAGTACGCTGCTTGTGCCGAACCGCCCCGGTATCGTACCGGGAACGTTCGGTTACGTGAATCAAAACTTCTTTAACAACACCGGTACCAGCATCAGCCCGAACAACAGGTGGAGCGTTAAGATCGACCAGAACATAGGATCGAAGCACCACATCTCCTATTTAATGAACCGCTATCGGGATGCGGCTGAGTGCGGCCCGGACGGCTGTCCGGGACTGCCGAACCCGATCGGCGGTACCAGCATTGGCTACAACGCCACTCAGGTCTATCGTGGCAGCTGGGATTGGACAATAACCCCAACTCTTCTGAACCGCTTCTACGGCGGGTACAACTACTTTCGAGAGGACCACGGCTCTTTAGCGATAGAACAGGGATCGCCGCAGAGCGAGGGTCTCAACAGCCTGGAGCCCTCGGGTTACTGGAAATCGCAGGGGATCTGTCTGCCGGGATATCCGCTGTGCGCGAACTTCCCGATTATCAGCACGGGCGATTTCAGCGGGTGGGGCACCAATGCGCCGAACGGCTCCGACCGCCAGGTGTTTGAGTTACACGAAGACATGACAAAGGTCATGGGACGGCATACGTTTAAGTGGGGCTACTTTTTAAGCGACGCCCACTACGATGGCTACGGCGTACAGAACGGTTCCGGAAGCGTGCAATTCAGTTTCAAAAACACTTCGGTTCCGCAGGCAGGGAGCGAGTCGACTGGCGGCGGCAGCGGGTTTGCCTCCTTGCTGCTGGGACAGGTGAGCGGCTTTAATCTGGATACGCCGCGCTACCTTCTGGTTGTATATAAGACTAACCAGGCGTTTGTACAGGACGATTGGAAGGTGAATCAGAAGCTTACGCTGAATCTCGGCTTGCGCTATGCCATGAACGTGGCGCCGTTTGCCGAAGACGGCCGATTGAGCACGCTGAACTTTACGATTCCAAATCCGGCGGCGGGCGGTATTCCGGGCGCGACCGAATTTGCCGGCAGCGGCCCGGGCCGGACCGGCAGCAACAGCCTGATTCCTAACTGGTATGGCGGCTGGCAGCCGCGACTCAGTTTCGCGTATGCCGTCAACAACAAGACGGTTATCCGCGGCGCGGCCACGCGCAGCTTCGGACCGCTGCTCGGCATCGGGCAGTCCTCGCACCAACTTGGTTTTGCGGTGCGGGACACGGTGAGTGACCAAAGCGGCGGTCTGTTTCCGATCTACCAGTTATCACAGGGCCCCGGGGTAAATCTTACTCTGCCGAACATCAACCCCGGCGTCGGAGTCGGCACTAATCCGCCCTCCTATGGACTTACCCCCAGCTCGGCGGATAGACCCGACTCCGAGATTAACTACTCGTTCAATATTCAGCGGCAGATTACCAATAGCGCGTCTGTTGAAATTGGCTACATGGCGACGCTGGCCAGCGACATCACGTCGAACTTCATCTCCATTAACCAAGTGCCCTATCGCTCACTGCCCCCCGCTCTGAATCCGTTTACGGCAGCGGGGCGGACGGCGCTGGGCTCGCTGGTGGGGTCTGCCACGGCCAATGCCGCCGGTGTGTCCGCGCCATGGACGTGCGGAGCGAATTCGTCGCCCGAATGCGAAACCTTCAGTCAAGTATGGGGCAACGGAGCGACCGTGACGCAGGCGATGAGACCCTATCCCCAATACGGCGAGATCGATACCCTGGACGGAGGGGGCGACCGGATCGGCCATTCCACTTACAATGCCCTACTGGCTAAATTCAACAAGCGTCTAAGTCACGGGCTGACGATCCAAGCTTCTTATTCGTTCTCAAAATTGCTTACCGACACGGACGGGTCCTACGCCTCCGCGCAGTACTATGGCGACATGTATAACTTGAGGCTACTCAAGTCCATTGCGGCCTTCGATCAGACGCACGCGGTGAAGATCACTTATGTGTACGAACTTCCCCTCGGGCACGGGAAAAGGTATTTGTCGACTGGCGTGGCCGGAGCGGTTGTGGGCGGCTGGCGAATCTCCGGAATCCAGGGCTACGCAAGCGGATTGCCGATGAACATCGGCACCAACGCGGTTAGCTTTCCCATCGGCGAATACAACAACCGCCCCACGATTACCACTTATCAAGGATGGACGCTGCCATACTCGGGCAAGTTCGATCCCTTTAAGGACAGCTATCTCCAGCCGCAGACTTTCTTCCCGGCGCAGTCCTCGACCTCCTTCGGCAATTCCACACGGTATAACCCGGATTTCCGCAGTTGGCCTCAATTTAACGAGGATCTCGGGGTATCACGGATTTTCGCGATTAAGGAGAAGGCGCACATCGAGGTTCGTGGAGAAGCCTTCAACGTTCTGAATCGAACCTGGTTCGGACCTATCGGGGGCGGCACCACGCTCGGCAACCCGAACTGGGGCAAGTGGCAAGCGCAGGTGAATTCACCGCGCCAGATGCAGTTGGCGGCGAAAGTGACCTGGTAGCGAGAATCGGCCCGGGTATGCCAACCAGGGGAGGTGGAATCGAATGGCGAACTGCCGTTATCGCAGCGGTGCTTGCCGCTACGCTGCCGCTTTCCGCTCAGATCGACAACGGGAATATCACCGGTAGGGTGACAGACCCCTCCGGCGCGGCTATCGCCGGCGCTCAGGTCACCTTGACGCAGACGGAAACGAACTTTGAGACTCCCGCAGTCACGAATCAGGACGGCATTTACCGCGCGCTGAACTTGAAGCCGGGGCCCTATCGAATCACGATAGTCGCCACCGGATTTAAGAAACTGGTTCGCGAAAGCGTTGAGTTGCGCATCAATTCCACGTTGGCGGTGGATGAGAGCCTCGAAGTAGGCAGCCTGAACGAATCGGTGCGAGTGCAAGCAAAAGCGCAATTGCTGGACACCGAAACTTCCTCCAGCGGCGCCAGTATGACGGGCGATTACTTCTATAGCCTGCCGAATTACCAGCGGCACGCGACCGCGACGCTGCTGTTTACGCCGGGCGTCACATTCGCATCCAATCAGTACACCAAAGGCCTGAGCGGCCTGACCATCGACGGCCTCGGCTCCGGCGTGATGGGCGTACTTTGAAGACGGGGTGCTGGCAGACCTGGGCGCCAGGGGAGACAACTCCGAGACGGTCGCAAACAGCATTGAAGATATCAAGGTGTTCACGTCGGCCATGCCGGCCGAATTTGGCCACTCCGCGGGCGTCGGCATGTCGATCGTGAAGAAGTGCGGCGCCAACGCGTTCCACGGCTCGTTATCGCAGCAATACCGCACGCGCAGCATGCAGGATCGCAAATTTTTCGACCAGTACCGCAATTCGCAGATCCAGCCGGGCTTTTCGATCAGTCCGCCGGGGCTGATCGTCATCAATCCCGACGCTTTTGTGAGCGGGCCGGTCTATATCCCGAAGGTTTATAACGGCAAGAACAAAACCTTCTTCTTTTACGGTTTTCAGATGATGATCGAGAAGCAAGGCAAGCAACTGACGGCTACCGTTCCGACGCCAGCCATGCTGGGTGGAAATTTCACCTTCGCCGGAACCGGAGTCGCCCCGAACGCGATCTACGATCCCGAGTCCACCAATTTTGTGAACGGGGTCTGGTCCCGCAGCCCCTTCCCGGGCAACATCATTCCGCAGAACAGGATCAGCAAAGTGGCGGAGACCTTTCTCGCGCTGAATCCGATCGCGCCGCCCGACGTCCCCGGGAACTGGACCAACACCGGGCCTTCCAACAACATTCAGCTCGCGCCGCTGAAGATCACTAAGTGGCAGAACCACACGGCGCGCATCGACCATCAGATCAGCGCCGCCCTGAAGCTGTTCGCCAGCTATACTTACAACCACGAGTGGGGCAGGCAGCCGGACCTTGCCACTCCCAATCCGCTCTTCGACGCCTCTAGAAACTTGAGCTTTACCGACCGCCATACAGGTTCGGTAGGAGCGACTTGGGTGATCGGTCCGACCATGGTCAACGATTTCCGCGTCAACTATTTCGGGCATTTTGTCGACAATAGCTCGATCGCCCTGAACAATGATTACGCATCGCTGCTCGGCTTGGGCTATCTGAATTCTGCCGAAGACCTGTATGCCGGGCGTGATCCCGAGCAACCTGGTTACCGATCAGGCCGGGCGGCTCTTTCGCCGGGCTGCGGGAGCAGAGACAATATCGAAAACTTCACCGTGAAAGACGACCTGAGCAAGACTATGGGCGCCCACAATTTCAAGGCGGGTTTCGAGTTCTTGCGATTTCACAACAACAACGCGTCGGTCCGGGCAACGCCGGACGGGTCATTCACCTATGCCGGCGTGGGCGGATTGCAATCTAACGGCAGCAGCATCGCCAATACCGGCGGCATTACCGCGGCGCAGTTCCTGACCGGCGACATGAGCGGCTTCAGCTTCAGTATCAACACGGATAACCAATATACGCGTTCACGGCAGTACAGCACGTATGTGCAGGACGATTGGAAAGTCAGCCCGAAGCTGACAGTGAACTATGGGGTGCGCTACAACGTCGAGCCGCCCAAGACGTATAAGGGTGGTTACATCAGCCTCTTCGATCTCAACATTCCGGATAACTCGACTTATACGAACACCGCTTACCTGCCCTTCTGCCCGGCGGGCGGCTGCATGGGCGCTTATACGCATCCGAAGGGCGCCACGCCATTCGATACGGACTGGGGCCGCATCGATCCTGTCGCCGGTCTGGCGTGGCACTTTACGCAAAAGATGGTCTTCCACGCCGGCGCCCGCATTGCGCACACCGACACCTTCACTGACGGCACCAGCCTTCTTTTCCTCAACGAGCTTTTGAGCCAGGTCGTACTCGGCGAGTCAGGTATCCAGCAACTTCAGCCCGCTGTTCAACATAAACAACGGAATTCCAGCGTGGAGCTATCCGGCTCTGCGTCCGGACGGCTCGAACCCGACCATTGCAACGAATGCCGGCGCCGTCAGCCCCACCATCGTGCCGCGAGATTTAAAGACGCCGTACGTGGCGACCTGGAACATTGGCATTCAGCGGGAATTGAGCAAGGACTACTTGCTGGAAGTCCGCTGGGAAGGCTCCGCAGACATCGAAAGGTTTCGGAAGCATCAATATCAACACCCGGCCTTGGGGCATGATCCCGAACCCCAATCATGACGGGGGCATGATGAACCTGAACGACCCCGCCAACGCCCTCTACCGATACCAGTGGGCGACCAACTCGATTGCCTCGTACCAGACCCAGTATGCCAGGCCATATCCCAACCTGGGGAATGTCGATGTCGTATGCAATTGCATTCACAACGACCATAACGCCGGCATCGTGAGTATTCAGAAGCGCTTTTCGAGAGGCCTTAACTTCCAGGCCTACTACACATACTCGAAATCGCTCGGCCCCAGCACCACCACTAACCTCAATCCTTACCTGAACTGGAACCTTTATAAGGCGCGCACCGGCACGGACCAGACGCACAACTTTACCGGGACGATGACCTACGAACTCCCGGTAGGGAAGGGCCGGCATTTCCTCAACCACAGCAATCGAGTGCTTAACGCCATCCTCGGTGGATACGACTTCTACTGGACCTATACCATCGCATCCGGACTGCCGGCGGGCATTAGCATTACGCGGCCAGTCGCTGACCGACTTATACGGCTGGAGGGCAGACCTTCACCAACATCAACGTGCCGCAATATCCCAGCTTCATGCCGAACTTCGGCGGAGTGACATTGCTACAGCGGCCTTCGCTGCGTAATGACTGGCAGGACCTGGGCGGCGACCGTTTCAATGAGGGCAACCAGAACAGCATGGTCAATTGCGGACCGGCGATCGTGAATTATGGGAACTCCTGCTTTACTTACATTCCGGCGTTCAGTCTGGGCAACAACGGCGCCAATATCTGGAATAACCAGAGACTCATTGCGGCCAGCGCGGCCCTGGCCAAGGACATCCCGCTGAAGGGCGACCGGCTGTATCTGCACCTTCGCCTTGATTTCCAGAACCCGTTCAAGTGGTACAACTGGGGCGGCCCCAACACACAGTTGAACGTCCAGAGCGTCGCCAACGCCGCGCTCTTCGGCAAGATCAACCCCGGAAATAACGGAGAGACCGGCTACCGGCACCGCGGGATTTGGCGGTACTCCGCTGCTGAATATGACGGTGGCGTTGAAGTGGTAGGCACGCGCTTAGCGGCGAAAATTATTAGGAGCTTTTCATGAAAATCGCGATTCTGACTCTCACTCTTCTGCCCGTTATTATCGGGTGTTCCGGCATTTGCCCAGCCGCCGCAGGGCGCGCCGGGCGGCCGGGGAGCGCAGCCGCCGGTTGAGATAGACAAAACGCCGCCGGTAGAAGACTTCAAGCCCTCGGCGCTGAACGCGGTAGTCAACGGGCAGATCAGACAGTATCCCGAGGTCAACTCTCAAAGGCGGGTACGCACCAGCTCAGAGCGCCGAACGCGCAGAGCGTGCTGCTCGATATCGGCGGCGTCCGGTATCCCATGACCAAGGGCGATGACGGCTTCTGGACCGGCTTCTCGAACGCTCAGGACGAAGGCTTTCACTACTACCAGCTCAATGTCGATGGCGTCTCCGTGCCGGATCCCGGGACTCAGATGTTTTATGGCGCGAGCCGCTGGGGCAGCGGGATCGAAGTACCCGCCCACGATCAGGACTTCTATGCGATGAAGGACGTGCCCCACGGCCAATTGCGGGAAGTCCACTTCTTTTCCAAGATCGCCAATGCGACTCTGGAATGCTACGTCTACACCCCTCCCGATTATGAGAAGGGCTCGAAGCGCTACCCGGTGCTCTATCTGCAACACGGCGCCGGAGAAGATGAACACGGCTGGGGCGAACAGGGTCACGCGGGTCTGATCATGGACAACCTGATCGCGGACGGCAAAGCCAAGCCATTCCTCATCGTGATCGGCAATAGTTACATCCCCGGAACGGGCGGACCGGGTGGACCTGCGGGCCCAGGACGTGGCGCGGCTCCGGCCGGTCAACCCGGCCCGGCGGCCCCGGCCGGAGCCCCCGGCGGTACTGGCCCGGCGGGCCGCGGCGGACCGGGCGGTCCCGGGCGCGGACGCGGAATGATCATGCGGGACACTCCATTCGAGCACGTCCTGGTCGAGGAGATGATTCCGTTTATCGACTCCAACTTCCGCACCCTCGCCGATCAGCCGCATCGCGCCCTGGCCGGTCTTTCGATGGGCGGCATGCTGACCCATGGGATCGCTCTCGCTCATCTCGACAAGTTCTCCCACATCGGGATGTTCAGCGGCGGCAGCATCGGCGTATCGGAGATCAAAGACATGGCCGATTTCAAGAAGAAGGTCAAGCTTGTGTTTGTGGGCTATGGCAGCCGGGAAAATGGCGCCGCGGGCAAAACGAACGTGGAAGAACTCAAAGCGGCCGGCGTCAACGCCGTCTACTATGAATCCCCGCTGACCGCTCACGAGTGGCTGAGCTGGCGGCGCGACTTGCATGAATTTGCGCCGCTATTGTTTCAAAAGTGAGGAGCACCCACCGGCGCCGCTGCACGCGGAACGCGATGTCGTGGTTCTTAAGGTACACCTTCAAGATGAGGGCGGCCAACCTTAACCCATTGTGGCTGCTGCCGCTGCTGGTTTCCCCGGCAGCGGCTCAGCAGATGGATACGGCCAACGGTCCGAACTCGGTCCGGACCGTTTCTATTTTCGATGAGATTCAGGACTCGCAGGAACGGAGCCTCTTTAAGAGAGCTCTGGAACACGAACGATCCGCGGCAGGGAAGGCAACGGGCGATGGACTTCGTGCAACGCTACCCGCGTTCGGTGGTGCTCCGGGAGGCTTATGAACAGGCGGCCCGCGCTTCGGCGATGCTAGGAGACGATAAAGAGGCCATCGAGTGGGGCCAGCGCGCTCTGCGGCTGCTGCCGGAAAATCCATTTTTGCTGACCATGATTGCCGATCTGGCGGCGCGGCACGGCCAGCACGAGTTGGCGGAGACGAGCGGCCGGCAGGCGCTGCGGTATCTGGAGCGAGCGCTGGCGCCGGCGGCAATTTCGCCGGATGACTGGCCGCAGGTGCGGGACGGTCTGCGGAATCTGGCGGATTTCGCGCTGGGCCGAACGGCGGAGGAGGAAGGCCACTATGCGGATGCCGAACGATGGCTGCTGGATGCGTTGCGTGCGAAGCCCAACGATTACGTCGCGCTCTATGCGCTCGGCGTCGAGCGGTACGCGGGGAAGGATCCGGATTCGGCGGCGCCCTGTTTCGCGGAGGTCATGAACGCAGCCGGCGGGGCGCTGGCCGAGGCCGCACGGCGGGAACTGCGCCAGGTCTACGCCGCTAAGACGCGATCTCAGACCTTCGAGGAGTTTGCCGCGTCACAGCACTGGAGTGTTCCGGCTGCAGCGCCCAGCCCCGCGTGCTTCGCCATCGCGGGACGTATGCCGGCTCGGCCGCCTGCCGCAGTGCCACGCGGCCGAATTTCGCAACTGGCAGGCCACCGGCATGGCGAAGATGTTCCGTCCCTATTCGGCGGGCGACGTGATGGGCCGCTTCTCGGGAGAAGAGATCCTCGGCGGCAGCGCGCGCACCGGCGCCGAAAACGGCCAGCGCTTCATCGAGCTGCGCGACGGGGATTCGGGCAAGTGGACGCGCTACCGCGTCGACGCCCTGATCGGGTCCAAATGGCAGCAGGCGTATGCCTCGCAGCTCCCCGATGGCCGGCTGGTGGTGCTGCCGATTCAGTACAGCAAGGTGGAAGGCGGATGGGTCAACTACTGGAAGATCGTGGATGGCAGCTCCGAGCGCTCCGATATCGGGCACTTTCACGGCACACCCGAAGGCGCGCTATACCAGCGCGACTGCGCGCCGTGCCATACCAGCCAACTGCGCTATAACGGGGCAGGGGCGTCTCCGGCCAGCGGCGCAGTTTCGCGAGGGCGGCGTAGACTGCGAAATGTGTCACGGGCCCTCGCAGGCGCACGTGGACGCGATGCGCCGCGGCTCGCAGCGTCGACCCGCGAACGGCTTCCGCCTCCGAGCGCGCCGGTGGATTTCCGCAAGATTCCCGCCGAGCAGTCGGTCGCCATCTGCGAGCAGTGCCACATGCAATCGCTGGCTCACGAGCCGGAAGCCGGCGGAGCGATGAATTATTCGCAGACCGCCGCTCCCTTTTATCGCGTCTACCGTGTCCATCTGCTTTCGGATTACAGCCACAAGGTCTTTTACGCCGACGGCCGCTTCCGCGCGACGACTTTCATCGGCGAAGCCTTCGAACGATCGCGCTGCTTCCTGGAAGGCGAAGCCACCTGCGTCTCGTGCCACAATCCTCACCCGGACGATCTCGGCCGGGAACCAGAAATCCCTCAAATTCGCGCCCGATTCCGATGAGATGTGCCTGCAGTGCCACGAATCGTTGCGCGATCATCCCGAGCGGCATACGCGGCATGCGCCGGCGAGCGAAGCGAGCCGCTGCGTTTCGTGCCACATGCCGCGCAATATGGATGCGCTGCTGTTCCGCGCCCGCTCGCACCAAATCGACGAAATTCCCGATGCCGAAATGACCGCCCGTTTCGGCGAGCCCGACAGCCCCAACGCCTGCCTCGCCTGCCATCGAGACAAGGACGTTCGCTGGCTCGTCGCGAGCATGGCAGCCTGGCGGCCCGGCCAATGAACAGCAGAAGTGTTGTTCCGGAGCGGCCATTTTGCTGTTAAGTTAGCTGGTAACAAGTTGCTTATTCAAAGAAGAGGAGATGTTCATGAGAAGAGTTGCTGTATTGGCATTGTTGTTGGCGGCGTCCTGTGCGCAGCCGATATTAGCGGTAAGTGGAAAGGCACGCCGAAGGGCCGAATGGACCTATCGAGCGCACCTTCACCTTCAAGGTGGACGGCAACAAGCTAACGGGCGAGACCGAAAGCGAGATGATGGGCAAAGCCACCATAAACGACGGCAAGATCGAAGGCGATAACCTCTCGTTCAGCATTAACGCGAACTTTCAGGGCAATGAGATGAAGCTAGAGTACAAAGGAAAAGTCGTTGGCGACCAGATAAAGCTGACCGTCGACTTCGGCGGGGCGGCCAAACGGTGGAGTATACGCTGAAGAGGATAACGCCATGAAATCGACATTCATTTTCGCTCTGTTGACGGCTGTTCTTGCGGGCAACCAATCGGTTGCTCAAACCAAGAAGGCCGAGACGAGTTCCAAACACGCGGCAAGGCAGGAGCTTTCTCCCCCTCCCGTGGCGTCCGCTAACGCGCCCGCCATTCCAGCGCACGCTTCGCCGTACAACTTTCCGGGCGTGCAGTATCCGCGGATTGAAGCCGACTCGCGGGTAACTTTCCACTTCACCGCCCCTGACGCTCAAAAGGTGCAGGTGGCGCTAGTCACTTCGGGCCAGAATTCGCTCACGCCTCTTCCGTATGACATGGTCAAAGGCGCCGATGGCGTGTGGACTTATAGCAGCGCGCCGCAGAGCCCCGGCTATCACAACTATTGGATGCTGGTAGATGGCGCCATGGCGCTTGACCCCGGCGCCAACACTTTCATCGGCTACGGCCACATGTGTAACGGCTTTGAAATTCCGGAGCCGGGCGTGGATTTCTACGAGCTAAAAGATGTACCGCACGGAAGCGTACGCATTGAGAATTACTTCTCTAAGACCGCCGATTCCTGGCGTCGCATCTTCGTCTATACCCCGCCGGGATATGACGCCAACACGAATCTCCGCTACCCGGTGCTATATCTGCAGCACGGCGGCGGCGAGGATCAGCGTGTCTGGATTGAAATGGGCCGCACCAATTGGATTCTCGACAACCTGCTCGCCGCGGGGAAGGCCAAGCCCTTCATCGTAGTGATGGAAACGAGCGCGGTGGGTGCTCCGGTTCCTGGCCCCGGCCGCGGACCGGGAGGTCCCGCACCAGCTCCGGGCGCCGCCACCGGACCCCCGGCGGCGCCCGGGCGCGGGATGATGGGCGCTCCCGGAGGTGGCGCTTATGGAAAGCTGATGATCGGCGATCTTATTCCGTGGGTGGATAGCCACTTCCGCACGCTCACCGATAAGGACCATCGCGGCATGGCGGGCCTTTCGATGGGCGGCGGCATGACGGCCTCCGTCACCATGGCCAACCTCGACAAGTTTTCCTACATCGGCCTCTTCAGCGGCGGAGCGGCAACCGGAGGCGGCCGTGGACGTGGCGGCGCGGCGCCCACGCCGGCAGCAACCCCGGCGCCTCTCGACATCAAGACCGTCTATAACGGCGCCATGGCCAATCCCGCGGAATTCAACAGGAAGGTGAAGGTTCTGTTTATGAGCTTTGGCACGGAGCCGCCCTTAGAGAATCCCGAAGGCTTGAAGAGGCACCAGGAACAACTCATCGCCGACGGAATTACTAACAGTTACGTCTACTTCTCCCCCGGCACCACGCACGAATGGCAGACCTGGCGAAGGAGCTTTTATACTTTCGCCCAGCTTCTGTTCAAGTAATTAGGAAATCAAGTAATAGCAAAGGGCGGTCGTTAATGCCGCTCCGCCATTAGTCTATCCATGGTTTGCCGCAGCACGGGATCGGGCCTGAGGCGCAAGGCGGCCTCGTATTCCCCGATCGCCTCTGCACGCCGGCCGGGAGTCTGCGCCAGCGCATTGGCAAGATTGACGTGCGCTTCCAGGAAATCGGGTTCACTCCGAAGCGCCGCCTGGAACTCGGCAATGGCTTCGGGCAACCGGCCGGAAATGTTCGCCAACGCGGCGCCCAAATCATAGTGGGCTTCCGCGTCATCCGGCCGAAGCCGCAGCGCCGCTTGATATTCGGCGATGGCCTCCTGGAGCCCGCCAGGAATGGTTGTGAGTGCATTGGCCAGGCCGATGTGCGCGCCCAAGGAATCGGGTTGAATGCGCAACGCTTCGCGATATTCGGCAACTGCCTCAGGCAGCCGCCCAGGCATGCGCGCGAGGGCATTCGCCAGATTTATGTGTGCATCGGCGTGATTGGGATCGATGCGCAGGGCTGCGCGATATTCGGCAATCGCCTCCGTTTGTCTGCCGGGCTGGCGGAGCAGGGCATTTGCCAGATTGTAGTGAACTTCCGCCGTCCCGGGCTGAATCCGGAGAGCCGTCCGATATTCGGCGATGGCCTCAGGCAAGCGGCCAGGCATGTTCGCCAACGCATTGGCCAGGTTATTGTGCGGTTCAGCGCGATCGGGCTGCAAGCGGATCGCCGACTGGTATTCGGCGATGGCTTCCGGCAAACGGCCGGGGATCGCCGAAAGCGCATTCGCCAGATTGTTATGGACATCCGCATGATCGGGGTCGATGCGGAGCGATTCACGGTATTCGGCGATCGCTTGGGCCATTCGCCCGGGTATCGCTTCCAACGCCTTGGCGAGATTGTAGTGCGCCTTGGCGCTGCCCGGAACCGCATCGACGGCGCTGCTCCAAAGGCTGAGATCGTCCTTCCAATCGAGATTGCGCGCATAGGTTCGCGCGGCGAGCGCAAAGCACGCCACGGCCGCGGCGGCCCAGGCCATTCGCAACGCTCGTGGCCGAAGCGGCCTCCGCTGCCCAAGCAGCGTAGACCGCCGCGGCCGATAATCCAGCCAGGCCCACGCAAGGCAGGTAAAGAAATCGCTCCGCCTTGATGCTGCCGATTATGACGATGAGATTCGATGTGGGCGCCAGCGCAATAAAGAAGAACGCCAGAAAGAAGAGAATCGGTTTTTCGATGGGGCGCGCGCGCACAGCAAGAATCGCGATTAGCGCCGCCGCGGCAAGGCATACAACCAGAGCGATGAGCGCCTTGGCATCTTCCCAGTTCGACAGCTGCCAGATGAATAATGGCACAGCGTTGTAGGAATAGTCCGCCGATAAGCGCGCCGGCCAGACAAACAGACACAGGAAATCGCCGATCACTTTGATGGCTGTCAGGCGCGCGGTCCAGAAGCCGGCATTTACCAGAGGGTTGTCGGCGAACGGAATCAGCATGTGCGCGTGCAGTTGGCCGCGCAGGTAGAAGAACGCCGTAAGCGGCAGCGCGAGCACAGCGTAGGCCAGAAGCGCGTGTGCGCCACGTTATGCGACGAATCCAGGTCAGGTCGTATAGCAGCATGAGGCCCGGCAGGACCACTGCGCTCTCCTTCGAAAAAATTCCGATTGCCTGTGCGGACATCAGGCCGGCCAACCATGCCAGCTTCTCCCGCCCGCGCGGCTGACGCCGCCTTCACGTAACACAGTAAACCCGCCAAAACTCCAAACGCTGCGAGCAGATCGGCCCGGCCAACGATATTGGTCACGGATTCGGTGAGAACCGGATGTAATCCCCAGATTGCGGCTAACGCGAAAGCCGGCGCGGTCTCGGCGAATACAGCGATTCCGAGCGCATAGACCAGCGCCACATTGACGCAATGGAGCGCGAGATTGACCCAATGATATCCCGCCGGCCGCGAGCCGTTGCCGAATACCGCATAGTTCACCATATAGGAGAACGTGGTCAAGGGCCGATACAATCCCACATTGGGATTGTTGTAGCGATACCCTCCTTCCAGAATCGAAGAAATGTTTTGCGCCGTAGCCTGGCGAATGCGCGGATCCTGCCCAATGATAGAGGCATTGTCCAACACCAGACCGGACTGGAACGAATTGGAATAGGCGATTAAAAGGAGCCCCCAAATCGCGAGCAACCGCCAGCCGTGGCTTTGCCAGCCGGGGCGCTTCGCTGCTGCCGCGAGTGGTTTCTTTTCCTCTGGCCCGATCGCTTCGGTCCTTTTCCGCTGCTTGGCGGTCTTCGTCCATTGTCCCGGCCAGTATAACTCCGCTGCCGAAAGAACGCGTGACCGGTCGCGATCGGAGTTGCAGGCGCCCTCCGAAGGCCTACTTCCTGGCGGCGCCCTCGGCCTCGGCGGCGGCCACCAGGGCGTCCAAGGCGGAAACCTGGGTCGCGGCGGTCTTCACGTCGGAAGGCCCGGACCACACTAACCCGAAGCGGCCATTCCGCGTCACGATTCTTCCAAATACTCTCGGCGTTCCTCCGCAAAAACGCGCGAAATCCCGGCGCCGGCGCCGCCGCGTTCAACACTGCCAGATTACGCATAAAAACGCCTTTGAACTGCGGCGCATCGTTCCCGCAGCGGGCGGGCTCGCAGGGATCGTGGAGTATGCCATCGAGGTCCGTAAGCCGCGCCATCGCCGACAATGCAATGGACTGCGCGGCCTCCAGGGGCTTCGGATCGCCGGATTGTTTCGAAAGCATGGTCAGACCGCCTATGATCACGCCCTGATTGTAAGTCCAGGTGGTTCGATGGTTATTGTGGCATGCGGCATCCAACCCGTCGTTTACCAGGTTTTCCGAATTGATCATGCCGGACGCCGCAAACCACTTCCATTCCCGTTGCGCCCAGTCCAGGTATGTGGCCCGCTTCTGTGCGTCCTGCGTGAGACTCGCCAGCTTAGCGGCCACGGAAAGGAATAACTCGTTGGCTATGGCATTCTTATACTGCTTGGGCTTCTTCCACCAAATGCCGCCGCCGCAGGTGGCGTCATCCCATCCTCCCGACATATCGGCAAAGATCGTCTCCGACATTTCGAGATAGCGCGTCTCGTGCGTGACCTCGTAAGCGCCTGCCCAGCCTAGCGCCCACCAGCCTTCATCGTCGTAGTACTCGTTCAGAAAGTTTGGAAACTTGCCCTTGGAATTGCGCTCGAACGTATTCGCCATGACGGCCCGGAAATCCGGAGTGTCGCTCAACTTCGAGTAATCGTCGAGCACGGTTAGCGCGTTGGCGCCGTTCCACCACCCGGTCGTCTTCCAGAGACCGGTTTCCTCTACGTACCACGTTTGGAGCGTCTTTAATCCGGCCGCCGCATCGGCGGAAACTCCGCCGCCCGTTTCGGATCGGGTGGAGTGGCCTGCCCCCAGGCGCCGAAGGGCGCGAGCAGCAGCCCAAACAGAAGTACTTTTGGCATAGGGCAATTCATAAGAGGACGCCTCTCATGACCGTTACTACTAGAAAGAGGCCCTCAAGGAAAGCTGTATAACCCGGGGACCGCGATCCGCCTGTGGCCTGACCGAACAAAGGCTGTTGACCTGCAGCCCGGCCGGGTTAAATTGCGCCGACGTATTTATGCTGGACCATTGAGGGTGATTAAAGGCGTTGTAGAACTCACCACGCATTTGCACTGAGCCCGTCTCGCGGAAAAAAAAGTTCTTGAATACGGAGAGGTCCCACTGGTTCTGTCCCGGACCGCGAAAAAGTCGCGGCTAGCGCTTCCGATATAGCCCAGCGGGGGTACCGAAAACACGCTGGTATTAAACCACTCGTTTCCGATTGTGATGTGCCGTATCCGAGATTGCGGATTGGCGGAAATATCGATTCTCTGTCCATCGCCGCCTCCGATTAGATCAACGCCGGCGAGTGGTGGAGAAGCTCGACGCCTGAGGGAGCGCCGCTGGCGAAAGTGGTTGTCCCTGCGACATTCCAGTGCCGCCGACGGTCGTCTTGGCGAACGAATTCTTCAGATGCTGGCCAACCGGAAGCTCGTACAGCCATGCGAGATTCACAATGTAGGTGCGGTCAAAACTCGACACGCCATAAGCTAACAGCTTGCGGCTTGCATAGACAGGCCAGAGAACCATTGTCGGATGAACTGTAGTCCATGGATTTGGACCAGGTGAAATTCGACTTGAATTCCAGCCCGTGCGAAAATCTCCGGTTCGCCTGGATCTGGAGCGCATAGTAGTTCGAAGTGCCGACAGGCTCGCCGTAGTTAATGGTCCCGACGCCAGTGTACGGGCGCCAGGAAAGCTATCCGGAAGCGGCTTGCCGGGGTTGGTTGGGTCCTGGCTGCTGGCGAGGAACCGCTGCCGTAAGGAAGCGTGTTCAGGTTGCTGGGCCTGCAGAAGGTGACGGCCCAAATTGCCGACGAAAGCCACATCGATCACGGTTTCAAAGCCGACCATCCTTCTGAACGCCAGCGCTGAAACTATACATCTGCGCCAACTTGGACCAGTCCGTCCCTTGCACATTGGATGGGAAGATGGCGCCCGCGGCGCTTAAGAACGTGGTCAGGGTTCCATAGTAGGCCGTTGGGCGTGTAAGCGAATGGCGGCTGGGCTTGCTCGCTGGTATTAATTTCCGTCTGAGGCAAAGTGGCTATGCCGAAGCCGCCGCGGACCGCGGTTTTTCCATTGCCGAACGGGTCCCACGCGAAGCCAAATCTGGGACCTGGAGTGACACGCTGCACATTCGTGAGGCCCTGTGGAACTCCGGGCGTCTCGCTATGAGCAATCCATCCAAGGTGTTGCCCACTCCGGGAACAATCGCGCCAATATAAACCGCGGGGTACTGCACCCCGGTAAGCCGGATTGACCGCAACCCGCTGTCCCGCCGCGTTCAGGGCCAGGCTGATAGAGTTCCGGCGCATTGGCTGGAACCCACGACTTGGGGTCGAAGGCGGACTGTATATAGGAACGCTGGAACCAGGGACGCCACGTTGTGAAGCGGATTCCTATTTCCAAAGTCAGTCTCGGAGTAACCTTCCAGGAATCCTGCACAAACTCCTCGAATGAACCGGAGCGGTAGTCCGCGCCGGGTCTGGCCGAAGCTTCCTGGTACGTGTCGTAAACGCCCTGGATGGCGTTCGAATAGCCGTAGTTTGTATCGAGCGGATTATTCACATCCTTGCCGAACTGGAAATAGCCGGAATAATAATTACCCTGATTGCCCTTCCATGCCCGGCTGCGCGCAATGGTGGTTCCGGCCTTAAAGGTGTGTTTGCCGTAGACCTTGGTGATGTTATCGACGAAGGTGAAAATGGTAGTGGCGCCGCGGATCGGGTTACGGGAGTCGTAAGAGAATCCAGCCGCGTTCGGAACATCCGAAAAGCCGATGGTCGGCACGTAATCCAGAGGATTGACGATGGATACCATTGCCCCAGCCCTTCCAGGCCGTAGGTGGTGCGCTGGGCCTTGGCCAAGTCCGCAGCGGTGAGGGGGCCGCCAGGTTCAGTCCCAGTGATTCATACCGAAAGTCGTTTCGTTAATCAACGTGGGCGAGATAGTGTACAGAAAGATTGACTGCCGGAGTTTTAATGTGCTGATCGTAAAAACCCTTCAACAAACCCCACGCGGTCCCGTCCGCCACGGCAGGCGAATAGCCTTGATTGTGACTGCTGATTTCCGTGTCGCGCCCGTACATCCGCAAGCTTTTCGGTAATCAGAAAATCCACTCTGTCCGTATACTGCTCGCTACGGTTTATAGGGGCATCCTGGAACAGGTAATTGTAGTTTCCCCCGCTGACGGCCCTGTTGGTGAAGTTCGGCAAGAAGAAGATGTTCAGCATCTCCTGCCCGTAACGCGGAGATCAGGTTGGCGGGAACGATGTTGCCCGGTAACGGATTCTTGGTGCCGGACGCGTAGACCGGAATCAAGGCTCCGCCCACCGTGAGACTCTGGGAGAAATTACCCGGCGCTCCAGAGCTGTGGGCATCGTAAGTTCTTGCAAGCGAACCGGGATTGCCGTTGTAGAGGTACTGATCGTTGAAGAAGAAGAATACTCTGTTCTTAAGCTTCCTGAGGCATAGGGACAGGGCCGCCGATGCTGACGCCGGCCATAACATACCGATAGATCGCTTTCCTGACTTTGTTCCGGTTGTTGAAGATAGTCGTTCGCGTTCAGATCCTCGTTGCGAATATAACCATATACGTCGCCGTGATATTGCTTGGTGCCGGCTTTGGTCGTCAAATTGACGTTCCCTCCGGCGCTGCCGCCGTATTCGGCCTGGTAGTTCGAGGTTTTCACGTTGATCTCGGATAACGTATCGATCGCTGAAGCTCCGTAAAGCTGGCCCTGGCTGGATGGGTCGGTGGCATTGACTCCGTCCATGGTCGGAAGCGAGACGCTCGCGCGCGCTCCATTTAAGGCCGCATAAGCCTGTCCGCTGTTGCCGGCCGGCGATACGGGGTCGACGCCGCCGGAGACGCCCGGAAGACTCCTCATTAGCCCGGCAAAATTTAACCCGCGAGCGAGTAGAGCTGAGATTTCGTGTGTGTCAAGGTCGGCCGCTCGTTCCGCGCTCGTGGTTTCAACGGGAGTGACCGCGGCGCTCACAGTCACCGCCTCGTTCGCAGCGCCCACTGTGAGGCCGAGCGTTCCGACCGACCTTCTCTCACCTTGCGTGACGACGATGTCCTTTTGTTCGAGCCGCGCGAAACCGGGGGCCTGAACGGAAATGGTGTAGGTGCCCGGCGCCCGGACGGCCAGAAACTCAAAGTTTCCACTGGCGTCGGATTTCAGCGTCGCGGTCGACCAGCGTGGTGTCCTGGTCGGTCAGAGTCAAAGTCGCGCCCGGCACGGCAGCCCCGGTAGGGTCGGTCACAACGCCGGAGATGGTGGCTCCCAGTTGGGCTAAGACCGGCAGCGCCAAAACGGAGGCGAAAGCGGCCAGCAGGAGCAACGCATAAGCGATCCGTTTCATCCCGCATGCGGCCGCTTGGGTACAGCTTGGCGCAAAAATCAATGACTCGAAGGGTGTTTCCTGGCAAACACCTGGCCAGGTTAATTCGGTGGCGCATCGTCATTAGTCTCCAATCTTAGAGTCTCTCGGCGAAGTATATTGCGAGTAGGTTGTGTCACAATAAGTCCATACAACCACCCCTGCCGACTTGCCAAATAGAAGTAGATTCGCCCGGTTAGCCATTAGCCGGCTAGCCGTCGAGTTCGATTTCCTGGTGCTGCATGCCCGCATACGGGTAGACCGCCACCTTCGGATCGCCGGGGTGGAGCTCCTTCAGCTTGGCAATCACATCCGTCCACTTATCGCAGAAGAACGTGCCCGTGCGGTAGTTATTCTTCATGTTTCGCGTTAGATACTGCGAGTACACAATCATGTGGCCCTGCGCCGCCTGTGGCGCGCCGCCGCCCCGTCCCAAGCCGCCGACGCGCCGCGCGGTCAGATCGAATTGCGTCGCCCCGGAGCGGCCCGCTAGCCGATTGTTGAGATAATGCACCGGATCGAGCCCGAGCGGATGCTGCACGATCAGAACCCCGGTACCACCAGGACGCCGCGAGTAATTGATCCAGAGTGCGCCGTGACAGGCCTGCGCGTTTTGGGGATAGGCATTGGCCACCACGATGTCGGCGTCCTTGAGAGTGGGGGTGCAGTAGGTCTTGGCAGCCACGCGAACGCCGGCATGGTGCGCATCGACAATGTCGCCGCCCCAGATTTGCGTGGCCCGGAGCCGGTCGTTATATAATATCTGGACCGTGTAATCGACCTTCGCCATTTTGGCCGCCTCGATCATATCGAGACGCATGTCGTTCTTGAAAATCTTCACCGGGCCGGTGGTATGGACCTTGGCGAGAATCTGCGTGTGGTTGTATTCCACGGTGGGCAGCGCGGCCAGGCCAGGTAGAATTGCCTTGGCGCCGCCGCCATAACCGGCGTCCTGGTGGACTTTGATGCCGCTGATGCAAATCTTCAGATCCGCGCCGAGAAAGGTCTGGTTCAGCAGAACCTTATTGCCGCGCGTGGTCTGTACCCACTTCCTTGAGATTGTCGAACGCATCGTGATTGAGCCAGGCGTAGCTCCGCGCGACCTCCGGCCCCAGCTTGCGGCCCACCTCTTCCTGCGTCATGGCGCGGTGCGTGCCGAAGGAGCCGATGAACAGAATGTTCTCGTCCTTGATCCCGGCTTTCGCCAGCTCGGAAACCAGCCACGGCGTCACCGCGTAAGCCGGCGTCGTGCGCGTGAGGTCGTCGAAGCTGATGGCGACCGTCTTTTTCCCTTCGGCCAGGTCGCGCAGCGATTTGGCGCCGATCGGTTTGTTGCACTGCTCGGCGATCTGCTGTGGGGTCAGGGCCGGCATGTTGTGGCCGGCCATATCCATCACGTGGATGTCCCAGCTCTCGGGGAAATCGATGCGCTCTTCGATCCACGGCGCTCCGTTCGGACCGGCGAATTCGTGGGTGGGAATGGTAACCGATTTGGCCTTGCCGTTGAGTTGAGGCACTGCCCTGGCCTGAAAAGGGCTGGCGGCCATGAGAGTGCCAATCAGGGGGACAGAACTAGCCACGCCAACCTGTTCGAGAAAGCCTCTGCGACTGAAGCGAGAATCCGGCATGCCGAGATACCTCCAAAGTGTTTCGCACGTGGAAACACTGGTAATCCTTTTATCAGAACTGGCGGGGGGAGTCAATCGTGTTACTGGCATCGTGTTATTGGCGCGCCAAAGACGGAATGGGCGGAAATGGGGGAGCGGGAGTTTCGACGCGGAGGCGCGGAGACGCGGAGACGCGGAGGCAACGCGGAGTTTTGAGAAGAAAGATGGAGGGGGCGGAGAGATTTGCGGCGTCATGCGGCGTCCGGGAGGGTGGGCGGGGGATTTAGCGGCGAAACGGGCGGCGGCGTTTCGGGGAAATTGGGTTCGTTCCGCGAAAAAGTGGAAGTGGGTGTGGATTGTTGAGGTTGCGGGGCGGGAGTGGGGGCGTGGGTGTGGGCTTGGCGGCGGCTTCGCCGGCCTTTTCGACGGCTTCAAATTGGGCCGCCTGGAGGCGCTGCAATTCTTTTAGGGCGCGGTGCAGGTTGCGCTCGCAGGAATTGACCATGCGCTGGAGATGGAGGAGGGATTTTTCGGCCGCGAGGAACGTTTCGGCGGCGGAGACGTTGACGGTAACGGTTGCGCCGTCCTCCGGATCGAGGTCATTTTGGCGCCTCCTTGCTTTGCTTGAGAGCAGGCTCTCGCCCTGTTCATTCCATAGCTCGGCTTCGACGCGGCGGAAGCGGCGGAGACGCCATTCGTTATCGACGATGGTATCGACCAGGAAACGCATGGCGGGCGTGGAGGGTTGGTATTGCTCGTGGTATTCGGCGGCGAGGTGAGCGAGGTCTTCCCCGGTTTCGCCGAATATGATCTGTTGCTCGGCGTCGATGCCGTGCTTGAGCGCGTTGAAACGGGAATTGGCCTTGCCTTGAGCGGTGCGGGGTCCGGTAGATTGCTTTGCGTTGCGGCGATTGGCGGCGGTTTGCTTTTTGGTTGCCATACGAAGTCCTCGGCTACGAGAGTAGCAGGGGGGAAAAAGGAAACTGGTAACCGGAGGAATGGGGAACGCTTTGGAATGAGAGGATTAGAGGAATTGTAAATGTTGTGACTGGCGATTTCGGCTCACTATGATCGCCGACACTAGCCGCGGCGCGCCAAGGAGGGAATGGGCCGAAACGGGAAAGGTGATTTTCGACGCGGAGACGCGGAGACACGGAGGCAACGCGGAGTTTTGTTGTTAAAAGACTCTCGAGACTTGAGGGCGTGCAGAATTCAGCGCGGTAAGAAAAAAAACGGAACTTTTTAATTTTCGGTTGACAGCGCTGGCAGGTAATGATAAACAGCATACTAGTCGTTCTAGGCAAATCGGGTTGAAGTGCCTTTTTGGTTTGGGAGGTCTACTACCATGCGATCAAAGATCATTGCTCTTATAGGTTGTCTTTCGGTACTTGGTACGATTGCGTACGCGCAAGAATTTCGCGCCAGCATATCGGGACATGTCGTGGATGCGTCCGGCGGAAGCGTTCCTCATGCGAAGATCCAGGCGACTAATCTGGCCACCAAGGAAGAAACCAACGCGACCACGGATAGCTCCGGAAGTTACTCCATACCGTTGCTGCAACCGGGCCAATATCGATTAACGGTTACCGCACCGGGATTTAAGCAGTATGTGCGGACCGATATCACGCTCGAAGTGAACCAGGCCGCGGGCATTGATGCAAGATTGGAGGTCGGCGAAGTTAACCAGAGTGTGGAAGTGACTGGCGAAGCCGCGGTCCTCGATACGCAGAGCGCGGGGCGGAATGGCCTGGTAGATACGAAGGAGGTTGCCGAACTGCCTCTCAATTCCGGCCGCAATCCGTTCATGCTGGGGCTGACCGCGTCGGGAGTGACCTTCCGTGGAGCCTCGATTTGGCAGCGGCCTTTCGATAATGGCGCCATAGCCGATTGGGTGGTCAACGGAAGCTGGCAGTCGAGCAGCGAATATCTGTTGGATGGCGCGGCCAACAACGCGCAGATGGGCACCAACAATATCGCCTATGTGCCGATCGTGGAAACCGTCCAGGAGTTCACGATGATGCAGAACAGTTACGACGCGCAGTATGGCCACACGATGGGCGGCATTCTGAACACCGTGATGAAGAGCGGCGGTAGCACCTTTCACGGCGTCGGATGGGAGTTTCTGCGCCGCTCGGCACTGGACGCCAATACATTCCAGGACAATGCCGTAGGCGCCCCCAGGCCCAACCATTACCTGGACGACTACGGGGGGCAGGTTTCCGGCCAGGTAGTCGTTCCCAAACTGCTTCCGCGGAACGGCTACATCAAGCTCTTCTATATGGGCGCATTCCAGAATTATCGCGAGGGCACGCCCGATCCGCTCACGCTCAGCTATCCGACGGCCGAGATGCGCACGGGCAACTTTAGCAAGGTGGTGAATGGGTCCGGACTGCCAATTACGATTTACGATCCACTGAGCGCTACTTACGATGCCAGCGGTAACATCGTCAGCAACCGCCAGCCATTCCCGGGCAATATCATTCCGCAAAACCGTATTACCCAGACGGCCCTGACGCTAACCAAACTGATGCCTATGCCGAATTCAAGCACGCCGGGGGCGCGGTATGGCACACAAGACTACCTTCTGCCCGATGTCTTCGACAGAGACAAGTACTATAACATGACGATTAAGTTCGATTGGACTATCGGCGACCGGAATCGTTTCTTCATGCGCGAAGGCTCCAACGATCGCACGGAAAATCGTCCGGTGAATGGCATCGTGGGAGTGGGCGAGGATGGGCAGCTGCCGTTCCAGCGGATCAACGACGCATATGTGCTCGATTGGACCTCGACCTTGAACCCGACGACGGTGATCGACGTCCGCGCTTCCAATACGCGCTTCATCGAAAAGGGCACGGGCGCGGCCAATACCGGCTTCGATTTGACTTCGCTAGGTCTTCCAAGCTCCTTAATCGCCCAGTTGCCGCAGCCGGTTTACATGGGTGTATGGTCCATCGGCGGCTATCAGACGCTGGGCCGTACTAAGAGCGACAACATTACCAACAGCTATGGATTGGAAGGGAGTGTTACAAAGATAGCCGGAAAACATACTCTCAAAGCGGGTATCGACATCCGGCGCATTCAGTACCTGATCGACGATACCGGAAGCATCCTGGAGGAAGACTTCAATTCCGCCTGGACGCAGCAAATCTACAATAACTCGGGCAACGGATTGGGCGGCGACGGTTACGCCAGTTTTCTATTGGGATATCCCAGCGGCGGACAGTCCAACTATCCAGCCTATCCGTTCTATCGCCAATGGTACATCGCCCCATTTGTGCAGGACGACTGGCATGTAAATAGCCGCCTGACTGTCAATCTGGGACTTCGTTATGACATCAATGCGCCGCCGGACGAAAAGTACAACCGGCTGGATGAAGCCTTTAATCCCAATGTAGCCAGCCCGATCGGACCCATGGCCATCGCGAATATCGCCGCATTGAAACTCAATATTCCCGCGCAGTTCGCTCCGCTGTATGCGAATCTGGCGAATCTTAAGGGCAGCATGGAGTTCGCCGGCGTCAACGGTTATCCCACCAAGGCGGCTAACATCGATTGGACGGGAATCCAGCCCCGCTTCGGCTTCGCTTATCGCTTGAAAGACAAGCTGGTGATGCGCGGCGGCTACGGAATGTACGTCGTCAATCCGACTAACGACTGGCTGCAATCGACGGGCTTCAGCAACAACACTCCGCTGGTGAACAGCAACGACGGCGGGCGTACGCCCATTCCGGGCGTAGTGACGAACCCGTTCCCCAGCGGGATCAATCCTCCACCGGGATCGTCGCTCGGACCATTGACTCAGGCGGGCAAGAGCATCACCTGGTTCAATCCGAACTTTCGCACGCCGCGCTCGCACCAATACTCATTCGGATTCCAATACCAGATTAGTCAGTCCGGCAGCCTGGATGTTTCTTACGTAGGCAGCCAGGCGGCTCACACCCAGACTAACTTCCCGTTCGACGTCAACCCGCAGTACGAATCGTGCGGCATACTCTACGGCGCGCCCACGCCGGTTGGGTTTGCCTCACCCGCGGCATACTGCAATCAGACGCTGCCGAATCCGTTCCAGGGGCTGGCGCCGTTCGCCGGCACCAGCATGTACACGTCTTCCACTATCTCGCTGAACCAGTTGATGCGCCAGTATCCGCAATTTACCGGCGGCACCGAAGACGGGCTCAACGACGGGCACGTATGGTATAACTCGCTGCAGATCAATTACAACCACCGCATGCGAAACGGGCTCAATCTACTGCTCAACTATACGCTTTCCAAACAGAACGAGCGCTGGGGCTATCTCAACTATTACCAGTACCCGATCCAATACCAGGAAGGCCTCTACTACGCCGACCGCCCGCACTTTATCAAAGCGACGATAGTGTACGATCTGCCGGTTGGCAAGGGTAAGCATTTCCTGACCGGAGTACATGGAGTGGCCGACAGGCTGGTCAGCGGATGGCAGATTAATACGTTCCTGACAGACTCCCCGGTGGGAGAACCGGCCAATCTGCCGGGCAACGTATTGGAACTCAAAAATCCCGGGCTCTCCAACGTCCAATGGGGCGCGAACACGGTGCATATCTGGAACAACTGCGTTTTGAACGAAGACGACAGCGGCAACATTACGCCGCTGGCTACGAGCATTCAAAACGGTTGCAGCGCCACCAATTTCTCGAATTACGATTGGCTGGTGCTGCCGCCCAACTACCGGCCTAATCAGGTCAACTCGTCTCGCAGTCCGAATATCCGCGTGCAAGGCACCTACACCATGGATGCTTCTCTCGTGAAGGAAACACGGATTACCGAGCGCATACACAGCCAGTTCCGCGCCGAAGCGTTTAATGCACTCAACCACTGGAATTACATGCTGGCGAACGTAGATACGTCGGCTACGGACGTTAACTTCGGCGCCATTGTTCCGCACACGCTGTCCACGCAGGCGTCGGTCAATCCACGCTCGATTCAGTTAGGCTTCAAGGTGATTTGGTAGAGCGATGTTTCGATAGAGTGCGCGCCGCAGGAAATTGGGTTATGTAAACCGTTGGCGACCAGACTTTCGACGCTCGCAAGCGCAGTCGTGCAGAAGCAGGCGATTGGCGAAAATTTTGGGGAGAGGTTCCGGAGGATTCGGGCCGATAAGGTCCGGAGGTCCCGGCGGAGAGGGATGCAATGCAACCGGGGAACCTCCGATCAGCCACGACGGTGAGAGGCGGTCGTGGGCCAGCTTGACGCAGTACTTTTAGCTTAGGTCTACTTTACCGATTCGATGGTCAGGGTGTCGCCCTTGAGGTCGGCGCTAACGGTGACGTTTTCGCCAGCATGGGAGACGATTTTATCCTGATTGGCGATTTTATAAATTTTCCCGTCCGCGGTCACCAGGACCGCCGGCGAGCCGTTCTTAATGCAACTCTTGGCACAGTCGGCATTGCCCTTCATTCCCGGCTTGCTGGAGCATGACGTATCCTCGACGAAACCCGTGAATTCCGCAGCAATACCGCTCGCGGCCAATCCCATGCTCATCAAAGCTATCGCGGCGATTGTCTTCATTTATTGTTATCTCCTGTGAGCGTTTCCTTACAGCTCGCATCAACTATACCTTAATCTGGCGTCCGCAGAAAGGGTTTGCGGCGATCTTTTTGCATTTTTATTTGTTACATATTCGCCGCTATTACCGTTTTTCGGGGTAGTTGGGACGGCACCGAGGGGGGGCGGCGGGACTTTGGGGACGCACAATCGCGTGCCGGGCGCTTCCGCGCACACACGCGCGGGAGCTGGAGCTGTGACCGCCTTCTGGGCTTCGCATGCAACCTTGCTCTTTCGCAATATTGCGAATAAACTGAGATCGAGGGCCGAAGACCCGAGTCGCCCTCTACCGGGAGGAAGACGGATCATGCCCGTTCATCGAGTGGTTCGACAAGTTACCGGCGAAATTGCAGGACAAGTGCTATCTCCGGTTGGAGCGCCTTCGCGAGATGGGCCATGAACTGCGTCGACACCCGGGAGGCAAGAAGCGGTTTGAGGCGAATCCGGCGAAGCACACTTACGAGGAGGCTTGATCATGCCAGATAAAAAAGCCAGGACACTGAAATCGACTAGCGATGCGGTGGAGATCCTTCACGGCCGGTTCTACGAAGGCAAACCGGCCCGACTGAAGAACCTGGAGGAGGCGCGAGCGAACGAAGAGATCGCCCGCAAAATCCACGAACTCAGGGAAACGGCGGCCCTCACTCAAACTCAGCTTGCCAAGTTGATCGGCACCACCGCATCGGTCATCTGCCGCCTTGAGGACGCCGATTATGAGGGCCACTCCCTGGCGATGTTGCGCAGGATAGCGGGCGCGTTGAATCAGCGGGTCGAGATCCGTTTTGTACCGATCCGGCGTTCGGCATAGCCTGAGGCATGAACGGCCGCCCAGATTCAAAGCTTTAATAGGGTTTGTTTTGGTGGACCTGGTGAGATTCGAACTCACGACCTCTTCCATGCCATGGAAGCGCGCTCCCAACTGCGCCACAGGCCCGGGAAACGAATTTCACTATAACATACGCTCCACCACTACAATAAAAGGGAATGCTCTTCAGGCGTCTGCCGGCAATTCTCCTCCTGACCTGCGTGATGTCGATGGCGCTTACCTCCTGCTGGGCGCGGCGGCGGCTGATTACGCGCAGGCCCACCGGCGGGAAAACGCCGGCTAAGCTGCAGGTGGCCAGCGAAGCGTCGCTGATGGATAGCCTCGCCAGGCAATACAATGCGATTCACGATTTCAGCGCCACCGTGGACATGACCCCCGCGCTGGGCAGCGTCGAAAAAAGCCAGATCACCGAATACAAAGAGGTCACCGGCTATATCGTGTTCCGCAAGCCTTCCAGCATCCGCATCATCGGCCTTTACCCGGTGATTCGCTCGAAAGCGTTCGATATGGCGTCCAACGGATCGACCTTCGAACTCTACCTGCCATCGCGCAACGCATTCCTGAGGGGCCAGAACGAGATTTCCAAGCCTTCGCCCAACAAGATCGAAAATCTGCGTCCGCAATATTTTCTAGACGCCATGCTGGTGCGGCCGATCGATGTCAAGAACAACAAAGTATTAATAGAAAACATGACCGACGAGGACGGCGCATATTACATCCTGCACGAGATTCACGAAGCGGCCAGCGGCCAATTGCTGCTCCGGCGCACAATCTGGTTCAACCGGCTGGATCTGCTGCTGGCGCGGCAATTGATTTTCGACGATGCCGGCAATATTCTCACCGATTGCCGCTATAGCGAATGGAAGCCGTGGGACAACGTCCCCTTTCCCAAACACGTGGATTTTAATCGCCCGCACGATGAGATCGGCGTGGTTCTGGACATGGTCAAGATGGATATTAATAAGGGCGTGTCGGACGATAAATTTGTGCTGGAACAGCCGGAAGGCACGAAATTGGAGACGGTGGGTCAAGCGGCCGCCAAAATTCCCGAAGGGCCGATGCGGTGACGGCCAAACTCGTCCTGGAAAATCTCAAGCACAGGCCTTTGCGCAGCCTGTTGAGCACGCTGCTGATCGCCGTCCCGGTAACGCTGATCCTGACGCTGGTGGGGCTCAGCTTCGGGTTATCGGAGGAATCGCAGCACCGGCAGGAGGGAGTGGGGGCTGATATCGTGGTGCGCGGGTCCACGGCTTCTTCCGCCATCAGCTTTAGCGCCGCCACTATTCCGGAAGGCGCGGTCGCCAGAATCGAGCAACAGCCGCACGTCAAGATGGCGGTCGGCGTCATCAACCACAGCATCGATTTCCCCCTGGTGGCCACGGGCGTGGATCTGGCTAGGTTCACGGCGATGAACGGAGGATTCACCTATCTGGAAGGCGGACCCATCCGCAAGCCCGACGACATTCTGATCGACAAATATTTCGCCGAGCAGAAGCACAAGCGCGCGGGCGATTCCCTTTCCTTGATGAACCGGGAGTGGCACATCGCGGGCATCATCGGTCCCGGCAAGCTGGCGCGCGTGGTGGTCCCGCTCACGGTGTTGCAGCAACTCGACGACGCCGAGGGCAAGGTGAGCCAGATCTACGTCAAGCTCGACAATCCCGGCAAATACCAGCCTGGTAATCGATGAGCTGAAGAAGCTGATGCCCAGCTTCAATATCGCCAGCATGGACGAATACGTCGCCGCGTTCGGAGTGGCCTCAATCCCGGGCGTGACTCCGTTCCTTACTGTGATGGTGGGGGTGGGGGTGGTCAGCGGGTTTTTGGGCGTCAGCCTGTCGATGTATATGGCGGTGCTGCAGCGCACGCGCGAGATCGGGATCCTCAAATCTTTGGGCGCGTCCAAAGCGTTCATCATCGGCATCATCGAGGTGGAGGCGCTGATCCTGGGCGTCGCGGGAACGATTGTGGGCATTCTGTTGAGCTTCGGCGCGTGGTGGCTCATTTCCACATTTGTACCGGCCTCGATTCCCATGGTGATCAAGCCGTTCTGGTGGCCGATCGCGAGCGGCATCGCGCTGCTGGCGGCCGCGCTGGGCGCGCTGTATCCGGGGCTTAGCGCCGCGGGCGCCGATCCCATTGAGGCGCTGGCATATGAATGATGGCGGGATCATCAGCATAGTCGATTTGCGCAAGATCTACCGAGTGGGCGAAGTGGAAGTGCCGGCGCTGCGCGGCGTCGATCTGGAGGTCAAGGCGGGCGAGTTTCTTTCCATCATCGGGCCGTCGGGATCGGGAAAATCGACGCTCTTCCATATCATCGGCGGCTTAACCCCGCCCACTTCGGGCCGCGTGCGCGTGGCCGATAAGGACCTCGCCGCGATGACGGACGCGGACCGCACGCGCATGCGTCGGCGGACGGTGGGTTTCGTGTTCCAGAAGTTTAACCTGCTGCCGAATCTCACGGCGCGCGACAACATCGCGGTAGCCCGCTATCTGGGCGGGGCCGATTCCCAAAGCGATTCTCAGCCCGATGCCCAGTTCGAACAGGCACTGGCCCTGCTCGGCATCGCGCAGCGGCTCGACCATAAGCCCAACGCGCTCTCGGGCGGCGAGCAGCAGCGCGTCGCCATCGCGCGCGCGATTGTCAATCGCCCGGCGATTCTGCTGGCCGATGAGCCTACCGGCAATCTGGATACGGAAAATTCCAAGGCTGTGCTGGAAATCATGCGGGATCTGAACCAACGCCTTGGGCAGACCATTTTGATGATCACGCATAATCCGGAAGCAGCGGCCTATGGGCACCGGACAGTCCAGATGCGGGATGGACGGGTAGTGGATTGATGAAGGCGCTTTGACATGGACTGGCAACGCCACGGCGTCAAAATCGTCGCAGCGGGCGACCTGGACCCCAACACGCCGCAAACGCCAGGCATGACGCGCGCGGCCGCGATCACCCACGCCCGCACCGGCGCGAGCAAACTCTGGGCCGGCACGGTGGTGGTGCAGCCGGACGCGAAGACCGGACCGCATCATCACGGCGAGCTGGAGACGGTCCTTTACATCGTCCGCGGGAGGGCCCGCATGCGATGGGGAGACCGCCTGGAGTTCAGCGGCGAGGCCGGACCGGGCGACTTCATCTATGTGCCGCCCTACGTGCCGCACCAGGAGATCAACGCTCTTGCGGATGAGCCGTGCGAGGCGGTAGTCGTCCGCAGCGGGCAGGACCCGATCGTGGTGAATCTGGAGATGCAAAGTCCGGAGCCGGCCAGCACCGGTTCGATCCAGATCCCATTTCATCCGAAGACGTAAGACTCGCTCATAGTAAGATCGGAAAACATGAAGCTCCGCGCCGCATTGTTGATGGCTCTGCCGCTCTGGGTAGACGCGCAAATCGGCGTGTTTATGAACCGCTATGACGCCAACGCCACCGGCGCCAATACGCGTGAAACCATTCTCAACGCGAGCAACGTCAACCCGGCCGGTTTCGGAAAGCTCTACAGCTACTATGTGGATGGCGCGGTATTCGCGCAGCCGCTTTACGCGCCTTCCGTTGCCATCGGCGGCCGTGGTTCGCACAACGTGCTCTACGTGGCGACGATGAACGATAAGTTCTATGCGTTCGACGCCGATAAACCCGGGCCGCCGCTGTGGATGCGCGACTTCACCGATGAGCTAGCGGGCATTATCCCTGTGCCGGTGACGGATATCACCGGCCGCGGCGATCTCAACATCGTGGGCAACGTGGGCATCGAAGGAACGCCGGTCATCGATCCGGCCGCGCGCGCGATTTTCGTGGTGGTCCGCACGCGCGAGAGCGGCATCTACACGCAACGGCTGCACAAGCTCGATATGGCCAGCGGCAAGGACAAGCAGCCGCCGGCGGTGATCGAAGCAGCCGTCAAGAGTTCAGCGGCCGATGCGGTCAAGGGAGTCCTGAAGTTCGATGCTAAGGCCGGCAATCAGCGGCCCGCACTGGCTCTGGTCCACGGCGCAGTCGTTATTGCCTGGGCGTCTCACGAAGATTTCGAGCCGTACCACGGCTGGGTGATGGCGTACGATGCATCCACGCTTAAACAACTCGGCGCATTCTGCGCTACGCCCGACGGCAGGGAGGGTGGAATCTGGCAATCGGGCCGCGGCCCGGCCGTTGGTCCCGATGGCTCGATTTACTTCGAAGTGGGCAATGGCGATTGGGACGGCGTCAGGAATTTCGGCACTTCGCTGTTGCGCTTCAGCGTGAGCAAGAGCGGCTTGACGCTGGAGGATTTCTTCACGCCCGCCGATTACGAAACGCTGAACCGGCGCGATGCCGATCTGGGTTCCACCGGGCCGCTGCTGATTCCCGGCTCCAGCCGGATCGTCGTGGGCAGCAAGAACGGCACGTTTTTTGTGCTGGATGGGCACAACCTGGGTCATATGACGCCCGAAAACAGGAGCGTGCTGCAAACGGTGGAGACCAAGGGCGGCCGCATGCTTCCGGGGCCTGCCTATTGGGAAGGACCCGGCGGTGCGGCCATCTATCAGTGGAGCGAGAGCGATTTTCTAAAGGCCTATCGCATTAAAGACGGTCTGATCGATCCGGCATTCTTCGCGAAAGGCGCGGTCGCCTCGCGCGGCTCGCCGGGCGGGACGATCAGCATCTCGGCCGATGGCTCGAAACCGGGCAGCGGCATTGTTTGGGGTACGGTGACCAGTGGAGGCAGCGCCGATCACGGCAATACCGCCGGCGTCCTGTATGCGTTTAACGCGGAAACGCTCGAGAGCTTGTGGAACACGCAGCAGAACGTTAAGCGCGACCGATTGGGGACGCTGGC
This sequence comes from Bryobacterales bacterium, assembly GCA_963723015.1. Lineage (GTDB taxonomy): Bacteria > Acidobacteriota > Terriglobia > Bryobacterales > Bryobacteraceae > PALSA-243. The sequence continues at coordinate 129,538 of CAVRPF010000007.1, read as the reverse complement.
GAAGTTCGCGCCGCCGGTGGTGGTAGCGGGTAAAGTGTACATTCCGAATCAGGATAATGCGGTGAATGTGTACGGGCTTGAGTCGAGGTCGCAGTGACCCCGATTTTCCAGCGGCCTCATGCGGTGTTGGAAAGAGGAGGCGCGGGAGTAAAACGAGCGATTATCTGATGTACGCATCCTTTAGCAAGTCACCCTGACGTTCAATTTGGATCTGCCTCGCAGTGAGCGGATTCAACTCCCGAGCGGATGGGTGGAGCAGCCGAATACAGGGAACCGTTAACCTTAGTTTCGACAAACGCGTGTATGCCTTTTGTCCCAGCGCAACGATAAGCGAAGGACTCACGATTTGGACCTGCTGATTCAGGAACGCCTAGCATTCATTCTTGTAATCAGGCGTAGACGGCATCGTCCCAAGCGCGCTTCCCGGTTTAAGTCCCATCAGAGCATTGGAGAAGAAACACGCTTCTGGTCCCAGGCCCGCGTGTGACAGATACGCCAGAAGGTTCCTCCAGAAAACCGATTGCGCCTCCCCGCCCCGGTCTTTCGAATTATGGTAGCCCCTCAAGCTGTCGAAATTGTGGCCAACGAACATGATGGCGCTGTCGGGGAAGAACTCAGGCATGGGCCCAAACGGCGCGGAACCTCTCCATAATCCTGTACCTCCGGGGAAGAACGCTGTGCCGGGAATGAGTTCAGAAAAGGTCGATCCCGTCTTGACTGTGTCCGGGTGATAGCTCCGGACCACAAGTTGCATGGAAGTTAATAGTTGTTCGACAACGTGCGTAGAGCTTCGACTCATCTTAAACATGAACCTCCTCGGCGAAGGCCGATGACTTCCCTACGCCATAATCGTAAAGCCGTCATCCGGGCGGACAAACACGGCGGGAAAACTCCACACCGGCAGGTTGCGTTGCACAGCGCATGCCGCTGACGGGCGTCCGGCCGCATCGAAAAGCTGCCAGCCCAATACGCCGGCGCGCTGCCAAGCCGCGCCTTCCACCCACGCGAGCAACGTTTGGCCTCGCCCGTTTCGCGCCAGAGCCGGATATTTGCGTTTGGGATTGTTGCCCGGCGGCGCGACCGTGGCGGATCGGGCCGCATCCACTCCGCGGCTCAGAGGCGCGAAGTAGACCTGAGTTTGTGTTTCCCATGCGCCCCATACTTCATTTCCCGCTTCGACGATGCTCATACCGCTCATTGGGCACGCATTGATATTCCACGGGTGGAGCAAAGCTGTCGAGAACGTCGATCCGCTGTCGCCGGATCGCAGGAGGTAGATGTCGCGATGGACATTTTCTTTAGCGGAGCGATACAGACCATAGATCGCGCCGCCAGAGCCGGCAAAGAGCCGCATACCGCAACATCCGCACGCGCCGGTCGACGCCGGCGAAGCGGGAAGCTCCTCCGCAAAACTGCGACCCTCATCGCGCGAGCGCGCAATCCAGATCCGCCGCCCGGCTTCGCCCGCAACCGCGCCGGGAGCTTTACCGTGCCAGGCAACGTAGACGTTGCCGCCGCGATCGGCCGCAACGGTTCCGCCGCCATCGAGTCCGAAAGTCTCGCGCATCAGATTTCTCTGCGGTTCAAATGAAGAGCCGCGGTCATTGAGGCGCGCGTAGAGCATCGGTGAACCCGGTTTACCGCTCTCCGGATTGATTGGTCCGCGCGGCTCGGCTTGGTCCGATCCGTTCCAGGCGACGTGTACGCGATGTCCGTTCCCCACGGAAAGCTGCGCGCCACGGATGGCGCCGACGGCTATGGCGCTTCCCGGCTGGCTGTTGACCCGGATGGGCGCGGAGAAAGCGCGGCCGAAATCATGGGAGCGCGTATAAAGCACGTCACCATGTTTTGGATCGCCCGCGAAGTAGATAGCGTGAACGATACCTTCCGATACGACAACTTGAGGCTGAATGCCGCTCGAGGGCACGGGCACGATGCGCACTAGGTCCTTCACTGGGTTGGCTGCGCGCACTGTAGCCACTGCCGCCGCGCCGATCAGGAAATCTCTTCTGGTGGAAGCAAACGAGAGCCTATCGCTTACCATAGCTTCATTGTAGTTCCGGCGAGGGCTTGGATGGCGGCTACTTTGTGTGGGCGGCGGCTCCCGACACGCCGATCTTGACTGAGTGCGCCATTCGATCTTTGCTACCCTCCGGCACATCGACTACGACTCTGGCGCCCGGCTTTAGATCGGCCGCCAGCGCCTTTTGATCGGCTTTGGTGATTTCAGTCTTCTCATTTAGCTTTACGTCCACATTGCCTTTAGCAGTCTTGACGGTCAGGACGTTGCTCTCGACTTTTACTACAGTCCCGATTACGTGGTCGAATCCGCCATGCGCGACGAGCAGGTTTGACAGAGTAAGCAGGACAAGGCTCAGCCAGAGCCATTTCCCGCGCAAGAAACGGCTAGTGATGATGGTGCTGTTGCGGTTCATTGGTTCCTTCTCCCTTCAAGAATCTTTCTTCTTCCTCTTCTTCTTTCCATTCGTCCGGGCTTTTAGGATTCAGATTCTCCATTGCCCTCCGCTCCTCAAGTGTCAGGCTGGGCAGATGCCGGATGAAGTGAACAAGCTTCCAAGAGTCCTCCGCATCGTGATCGGAACCGCCCCAGGCCGGCATTCCAGTGAGCCGGATGCCATTCTGGATGATGTAGAACAGCTCGCCGTCGCTGAGGTCTTGAGTTGCGGCTTGCCGCATATCGGGCGCCGGCGGATACATTCGCTTTCCCATTAAGCTGTCTCCGCTGCCATCGTTCGCATGACAAAATGCGCAATGATCCGCCCAATGCGCGCGGGCCTCGGCGAGAACCTCAGGCGTGTTGGCGATAGGGTTCACGAGATTCCTTGCGCCGGGCGGAAGCGCTATATCGCGGGCCCGCCGCGCAACCCAGCTTTCCATGGCAGTAGGCTCTGCCCGCGCGCTCAATCCACGCGCTTGACGCAGTGCGATCACGGCCGCCAGCGTCGCTACGACGAGCAGCGAAATCGCGCCGCCGAGGAACCATCGAAGCTTAGTCATTGACGTAACCCTTGCACGGAACTTACCTGGAATTACTTGCCGCCAATCGGTTCAATTGAGGATACCTTGATAGTCTTCGTCGAAACTACTCGTTTGATTGCGAGTCCCTTCTATTCGAGAGTCGAAGAGTCAGGCCGCCTATTCATGCGCCCTGAGCCGGATACGTACGAAAATATTGCCCCCCAGCGGATGAGCGCCATAGTACGGCTTGATCGCATCGGGCAATGAGTAAGCGGTGAAATTCGCGCCGGCTCCGGTTTGCAGGCGCCGGAACAGAGCGATGTCGCGGGTGTACCCGAGGGTATAGGCGCCGATTCGAAACGTGCTGCCATAGCTTGCGTCGAGCCGCTGCTCCAGGTCCGGCTGATTGGCGAACAAATCGTCTTTATCCACCCGCTCAATCCTGCCGGTGACAAAGTTCCGGCGACTCACGGGTAAGACAGATTCAGCCAGGTAAGAATTTAAATTCCGGAACGTCGCCGTACTGTGATTCCGTCCCCAGATCAGACTGGACGACCAACTCGCTCCCATCATTGGCCGCGTGTATTCCAAAGACGCGGTGGCGCGTACCTGATCCCCTGGCTCAAGCGCCTCGGGATGGGCGATGCGGCCGACCGACACCTGGGCCGCCCAGTTCTTCGAGGGGAAGTACCATAGCCGAGTGGACCACGAGTTGATGGGTCCCGACTCGATAGTCCAGCGATTCTCTCCCGGTTCGGAGCCATAAAAACCGCTCGCTTCGAGCTTCACTTTTTTGTGCTGCACTCCCACAGTGACCACCTCGTCGGCGATATGGGTAGAGTCCTGCCAATGGTGGGAAATCGGCGCTTCAGGCAGTTCCATGGCGGACGCGCGATGGGGGAACGCTTCCGGTCCTAACGCCGGATCGCCAACCGGAGCAAGGTACACGTCGAGGGTGGTATGTTCGGCGAGTTGCCGCACATAGTGAAATCCCAAAGCCATGATGAAATTGTGAGGGTGCTGGGAATCCACCAGCGGTTTGCCGAACGCGGACTCTCCGGTTTGAAAGAGCAAGGGATAACGCCGGTCGGCAACGGAGGCGGGCTCCAGACTTAGCATGATCTCGGCCTGAAACGCGCCGCTCGATCCTACGCGATGTTCCAGCGAAGCCATGAACCAGTTCGTCGAATAGAGCTTGTCGCCTCCGCGTGGACCGGATTGCTGGATATCGGACAGAAAGCCGGTGCCCATGAACATGGCGTTCCAGTTTCCGAAATGCGTCATGATCATCGGCATCGGCCATGCGGCGGGATTGACGGATGTTCCCGAGCCGAGATTCATCAGATACATAGCCGCCGGATTCATGTCTACCATCTTCGCGCCGGACATCTGCATGTCGCTCTGCTGGGCATGCAGCGGAGGCCGCAGGACTGTCTGGAAGAGAAGCGCGGCGAGTCTGAACTTTCGAAAACGACTGTTGTCCATTGGAAGACACTCCTAAGCGGCAAGACGGTTCTCCGCCTTTCCGAACAATCGAAATGTAAGAGGAGGGTTTGAGCCTAGATGCGCAATATGGAGATCGAGGGAGGACCGGCCTCGCTCGGGAACGCAGGCCACGCAGTCAGTCGGGGGCGAGCGGCGCTAAACAAAGCCGCTACGGCGCCGAATCCGGGAAGGATCCCGGCCGACGCTGAAATTGGGACTGTGGAGGCATTGGCTTGGACGCGCGTTTCATCGGCGGGCAGCACAGAATGCGGGCACGGGGCATCTTTCCGCGCCGGCGCCGGAGCGCGCTTATGAGGACAGCAGTCGTGATCGGCCGTCCCATCCGCCGCCTGGGCCTGGCGCGAAAAAGGCGCGGCGATCGCCTGCAGCGAGCAGGCAATCGCGCACTGCGCATTGAACGCGCAGGCCATCATGGCGATAATTGCCAAGAACCGTGCGGCCAGCTTCGGCATGTGGGTCCATGCTAGCGCGAGGCACGCCGTACGTCAATCGGGTGGAAATGATTAACTCACGGCCGGCATCGCACTGAGCCGGGGAGCGGTATTGGTCACCAGCAATACGCGCGAGTTTTCCAGAGTCGAGGGCCTGCGGTTATCCGATTGGACCAAGTGATCGGACCTGGGTTCCTACGCTTCCCGGTATTCCCCAAACACCCCGCGCAGCCGATCCGAAATCTCGCCCACCGTCGCATACGCCTCGGCCGCTGCTACAATAACCGGCATTAAATTGCCGCCATTGCGCGCCGCCTCTTCTAACGCCGTCAACTTTTCATCTAACGCGCTCCGGCTGCGTGAAGCGCGCACTTGGCGTAGCTTCTCCACCTGCGCCCGCTCCAGGGCCGGATCCAGCCGGAAGCCCGGGATCGCGCGCTCGCCATCCTGCTGGAACCGATTTACGCCCACCACGATGAGCTCGCCCCGCTCCACCGCGCGCTGATATTCGTATGCCGCATTCTGAATCTCGCTCTGGACGTATCCCGTCTCAATCGCGCGCAACGCGCCGCCCATCTCATCGATGCGGCGCATGTATTCGCCCGCTTCCCGCTCCATCGAATCCGTTAGCGCTTCGAGCTGATTGCTGCCGCCGGCCGGGTCCGCCGTATTGACCACGCCCGTCTCGTAGGCGATCACCTGCTGAGTCCGCAGCGCGATGCGCGCCGATTCCTCCGTGGGCAGCGAGAGCGCCTCGTCGCGCGAATTGGTGTGCAGCGATTGCACGCCACCCAACACCGCGGCCATGGCCTGCAACGCAGTGCGCACGATGTTTACATCCGGTTGCTGCGCGGTGAGCGTCGAGCCCGCCGTTTGCACGTGTACGCGCAGCATCAGCGAACGCGGATCTTTAGCTCCAAAGCGATCGCGCATCAGCTTGGCATAAATCCGCCGCGCCGCCCGGAACTTGGCGACCTCTTCCAGGAAGCCGTTATGCGAGTTGAAAAAGAACGAAAGTCGCGGCGCGAACGTATCCACGGCCAAACCGGCTTGTACCGCGGCATCGATGTAGGCGATCGCGTTGGCGAATGTGAATGCCAGTTCCTGCGCCGCGGTCGAGCCGGCTTCGCGAATGTGATAGCCGCTGATCGAGATGGTATTCCATTCCGGCAATTCGCGTCCCGCCCACGCGAAGATATCGGTAATAAGGCGCATCGCCGGACGCGGCGGATAGATATAAGTTCCGCGCGCGATGTATTCCTTCAGGATGTCGTTCTGAATCGTCCCCGATAACTTGCGCCAGTCCGCTCCCTGGCGTCGCGCCACCAGCGCATAATAGGCCAGCAGAATCGAGGCGGTCGAGTTGATGGTCATCGAGGTCGATACCTCGGCCAGCGGGATGCCCTGAAACAGCGTCTCCATATCGGCCAGCGAAGAGACGGGCACGCCCACGCGGCCCACTTCGCCCGCAGCCATGGGGTGATCCGAATCGAATCCCATCTGCGTCGGCAGATCGAAGGCGACCGAGAGACCGGTGGATCCTTGCGTGAGCAAGTAATGGTACCGCCGGTTGCTCTCCTCCGCCGAGCCGAAGCCGGCATACTGGCGCATGGTCCAGATGCGGCTGCGATACATTTCGGGGTAGATCCCCCGCGTGTACGGAAATTCGCCCGGCCTGCCCAACCGGTCGCTCATGACCGGGAAATTTTACGCGCCCGCAGGAAAGAGCCGATCCCGTACCATGCCATCAGTAAGGTGCAAATGGCTCCGCCCACCGTGCGCAGCGTATCGTGATTCAATAGGGCGCGCACCGTCTGGAATCCAAACACCGTCCCTAAGCACAAGAAAAAGAAGCCAATGATCTCATTCCAGAGGGTCCTGGCGGGCTTCACCACGGCGGGTACGACGTGCTTGATCAACATTCCCGCTTGGCGGCCTGTGCGTGCGCTCCACACAATTCAATAGTAGCAAAAGGCGCATTCGGGTAGCCTTGCTATAACGCGTGGCTCTACACTTGCCGATAGACTCCGTGTTAGGTTGTGTGTATGGGTAGTCCGCCAATTACAATCGAGGGAGGAAACCCGCTGGTGGAACGCTGTATTAGAGAGAGTGCGTCCGCCTTATTAGGGAGCTATTTCGTGGATGAGCCTTTGAAACGCCTCATGCAGGAATTGGGAAACGCGATTAACGATTCCCTTTCCGAGTCCGACCGTATCGCCGAGGCGATCGGCGAAATCAAGCGAGCCGGATACGACGTATTTCTCGTGCTCGAAGCCACCATTGGCTTCAACCGGCGCGATGAAAATGCGGGCGATGAGGATGACGAGATGGAAGGCTCCAATCGCGAGCCGGCACGCGTCTTCGAAACTACCGGCAAGATTAAGTTGACCTCCCAGGACCAGCGGTTTCTGCGCGCCTTGAAAATTGCCGTCGACGACGAGCGCTGATAGATTCACGATCGCTTAGGGCGCCGTCTCGAACTCCTACTCCGGATGCGTTATAGTAAACGAACCGGAGTAACTTCGCATGGTCAACCTGACGCGTCTCCTTGTATCGTCCTTTATCGCTATTCTTCCCGCTCTGGCGGCGGATAATCCCGCGCCTGTGAAGCAGACCAAGGCCAATTACGAATTGGCCGCGCAATGGACCCCTGCCAAAATGGGTAAGCTGGTGCTTGAAGCTAGCGTCACGGCCCACTGGCTGGAGCAAGGCGACCGCTTCTGGTACACCTTTGAAAACAGCAAGGGCCGCAAGTTCTATATCGTCGATCCGGTCAAGAAGACACGCAGCTTTCGTGTTCGACCCGGTGAAACTGGCGGCGCAACTCACCGCTGCCACGGGCTTGCCTTACGAATCGCAGCATCTGCCCATCACCACCATTCGTTTCGTCAAGAACGATACCACCATCCAGTTTGAAATCACCGTGCCTAAAGACGCTGTGATTCCAGGCGAGAAGAAGACCACCGCCACGCAGACCAGTACCGAAGCCGGCAATGGCAACGGCCGGCAGCAGGATCCTCAGCAGCAGCAGGGCGGCCGCGGCGGCCGCGGCGGTCTCGTCGCCAATCGCAATGAGAAGATCCTCAGCTTCGAATACGAGCTGGCCAATGGTAAGCTCACGCTGCTCGATGAGCGTCCGCCGCGCAAGCCGGCTTGGGCATCCATCTCGCCGGACGAAAAGACCGTCGTCTTCTCGCGCAATCACAACCTCTACATGATGGACGCCGCCAATTACGCCAAAGCGCTGAAAAAAGCCGACGATCCATCCATCGTGGAAACGCAGCTCACCACCGATGGCGTTGAAGATAACGGCTACGGCGGCGGCCGCGGCATGGGCGGCGACCAGCACGCAACAGCAGGATCAGAACGAGAACACCGGCCAGCAAGGCGAGAACCAGGACAACAGCAAGGCGCGCGCCTCGGCGGGCAATATCTCATGGTCGCGCGATTCCAAGAAATTCGCCACCGTACGGCGCGATTCGCTGAAGGTGGAGAAGCTGTGGGTGATCAACGCGCTTGCCAATCCGCGCCCCACGCTTGAGACCTACCGCTATGCGATGCCCGGTGACGTGAACATCCCCATCTCGCGGCTTGAAGTGTTCGAGCTCGCCACCAAAAATCGCACTATCGTCAAAGCCGACGGTTTTAAGGACCAATCCATTCAAGTGGAAGTGGAGCGCCCCACGGCGCGCCAGCGCGAGCATGAGCGCACCGAATCCGTTTGGGCCGCGCCCGGTTCGGACAAGCTCTACTTCACCCGCACCAGCCGCGACCTGCATCGCGTGGATGTGTGCGTGGCCGACCTCGCAACTGGAACCGTAAAGCCGGTGATCCAGGAGCGCATGAACGTCTACATCGAAACCAAGCCGCTGAAGCTGATCGATAACGGCGCGGCCATGATCTGGTGGTCGGAGCGCGATGGCTGGGGGCACTATTATCTCTACAGCGCCGACGGCGCGTTAAAGGGTCAGATCGATAAGGGCGAATTTGTCGCCGAGGATCTCACCTATGTGGACGAGAAAGCGCGCCAGGCCTACATGACCGCCGATGGCCGCGAAGATGGCGAAAACCCCTACTACATGCATTTCTACCGCGTCAATCTGGATGGCAGCGGCATGAAAATTATCGATCCGGGCGACATGTCGCACGCCGTGCAGATGTCCGATTCCGGCCGCTTCTTTGTGGATAACGGCTCGCGCGTCAACACCGCGCCCGAGGCCACGCTCTACGATGCGCAGGGCACGACCGTGATGCCGCTGGAGAAAGTGGATATGGGCCGCGCGCTGGAAGCCGGCTTCAAATTCCCCGAGCCATTCAAAGTGAAGGCCGACGACGGCATCACCGATATCTACGGCGTGATGTACAAGCCGTTCGATTTCGATCCCAATAAGAAGTACCCGCTGATTGAATACGTCTATCCCGGACCGCAGACCGAGAGCGTCGATTACACGTTCAATCCCCGCAGCGCCAATGTAACGCTGGCGAACTTCGGCTTTATCGTGATCACGGTGGGCAATCGCGGCGGCAACCCCAATCGCTCGAAGTGGTATCACACCTTCGGCTATAACAATCTGCGCGACTACGGCTTGGCCGATAAGAAGACCGCGGCCGAGCAGCTCGCCGAACGCTATCCGTTTATCGATCTCGACCGCGTGGGCATGTGGGGCCACTCCGGCGGCGGCTTTATGACGGCCGCGGCGCTGCTTCTCTATCCGGACTTTTTCAAGGTCGGCTGGTCGGAATCCGGCAACCATGAAAACAACATCTACAACAACACCTGGAGCGAAAAGCACAACGGACTGAAAGAAGTCGAAGACAAGGATGGCACGGTGCATTTCGAATATTCCATCGACAAGAACTCGGAGATCGCCAAGAACCTGAAGGGCCACCTGATGCTGGTCACCGGCGATATCGACAACAACGTTCATCCCAGCAACACCTACCGGCTGGCCGACGCGCTGATCAAGGCCAATAAGCGCTTCGACTTCATGGTGCTGCCCGGCCAGCGCCACGCCTACGGGCCCGATGCCGATTACGTGCTCTGGCGGCGTGCCGACTACTTCTGCCAGTATCTGTTGGCGGATTCCGATCAGTCGGTGGACATGTGGGAGCTGAACCGCGAACAGCAGAACAACGGCAAGACGCCCGCGGGCCGCGGCGGCCAGGGCACGACGACGACTACGACCACGACGACGCAGCAACAGCAGCAACAGCAGCGCGGGGGTCGAGGCGGACGCGGCGGCGGGAATTAGAGCAAACCGCTATTTGGCATAGTATCCGGTCTTCGCGCGCACCGCGTAACCGGGCTGTTTCACTCGAATCTGCACTTTCCGGAAGGTCGCGTCGCTCTCGGGATTAGTGGAGTGATAGGCAAGCTGGTAGGAAGCCCGCAATTGGTCGCCGATCTGTTCGAAATCGGCCGCCAGGCCCTTCTCGCGCGCGTTGAAATCCACGCCGCCAGTCTCTCTGGCGATGCGAGTCATCACCATGGCGCCATACCGGTTGCGCGCGATTGGGCCGCCCTTCGGAGTTTCCGTGTAGCGGATGGGAAACAGCAGCACATCGTTCGATTGCGCCGCCTCGATGGCCTCCAGCATGTGGTGACCGCTGGAATTGTCTTCGCCGTCGCTGAAGATGACGAGCGCCTTGCGGCTGCGCTCCGATGCGGCGAGGCGGTCTTCGATAGAGTAGACGATGGCATCGTAAAACGCCGTCCCCAGGATGCGGCGCTCGTGCGGACCCAGTTCGGGGAAGTCGTCGCCCTTCTCGAAATGATGCAGCATATTCATCAGCGCGTCGGGTGACGAAGTGTAGTCCTGCGCCAGACGGATCCGGTTGCCAAAGCAGACCAGGAAGGCGCGGTCGCGCGGCGCGAGGACCTTCTTCAGGAAGGTTTCGAGATCCTTGTGATGCGCTTTGACGAACGATTCCTGGCTGCCGCTGAAATCGGCGATCAGGCCCAGATCGAGCGGCACATCCGCGCTGCGGGCGAAGAAGGCGATCTTCTGAGGCGCCCCGTCTTCGAACACCTCGAAATCGTCACGGGTCAGATTGGTGGCGAACTGGCCGCTCGCGCTGCGGACGGAGAATCCCACGTTGACCAGATGGACTTCGGTGCGGAACTCCTGCGCCAGGCAAACAGCGGCCAGCAGACAGAGCGCGCTTGCACGGAGACGCATACACGTATTACGCGCCAACGCCTTGCAGCGATGCAAGTACGGTCAAGCTATCCCGGAGAAATCGAATTTATTCCCACGCTCCAGCGCCGCCACGCCCGGAAGCTCCATGCCGGCCAGAAATTCCAATGACGCTCCGCCGCCGGTGGAGACGTGCGTAATCTTATCGGCGACGCCCGCGGCTTTGACCGCCTTTTCCGAGTCGCCGCCGCCCACCACCGAAGTTGCGCCGGATTCCGCCACGGCCTTGGCCAGCGCGACCGTCCCCCTGTCGAAGGGCGGCTTCTCGAAGATGCCCATCGGCCCGTTCCAGACGATCGTCTTTGCGCCGGCGATCGCCGCCGTGTATGCGTCGATAGTTCTTGGCCCGATGTCCACCGCGATCTTATCCGCGGGAATCGTCTCCACGACTTCATTCGCGGCGCCCGGCGCAATCTCGGAAACCACCACGTGGTCCACCGGCAGCATCAGTTTATCGCCCGAACTCCGCCAGCAGCTTTTTCGCCAGCTCCAGCTTATCGTCTTCCACCAGCGACTTGCCCGGTGGGTTGGCCCTGCGCTTTAAGAAACGTGTAGGCCATGGCGCCGCCGATCAGCAGCCGGTCGACAATCTTGCCCAGGTTCTGAATCACTTCGATCTTGTCCGACACCTTGGCGCCGCCCAAAATCGCCACACAGGGCCGCGCAGGATTTTGGGTCACCATGCCGAGGTACTTCAATTCCTGGTCCATCAGCAGCCCGGCGGCGGCCTGCGGCACAAACTGGATCATGCCGTCGGTGGAGGCGTGGGCGCGATGCGCCGAGCCGAACGCATCGTTCACATAGATGTCGCACAGCGCCGCCAGCTTCCTGGCGAATTGCGGGTCGTTCTTTTCTTCCTCGGGGTGGAAGCGCAGGTTTTCCAGCAGCAGAACCTCGCCCGGACCCGGGCGCAGGCTTTCCACTTCCGGCCCAATGGAATCCGGCGCTATTTTCACCGGACGGCCGAGCAACTCTTCCAGCCGCCGCGCCACCGGCTTGAGGCCCATTGCGGCGTTGGGCTTGCCCTTGGGACGGCCCAGATGGGACGCCAGGATCACTCCCGCGCCGCGATCGAGCGCGTACTGTATGGTGGGCAGCGAAGCCTTGATACGCTTGTCGCTGGTGATCTCATCCCGCCATCGGCGTTGTCCAGCGGCACGTTGAAATCGACGCGGATAAAGACGCGTTTTCCCTTAAGATCGAAATCGCGAATAGATGGATAAGCCATAAAATTCGAGCGTAGCATGAGCTTCGCGCCGATCCTTATGGCGGCACGCTAATGCAAACTCCCCAGGAACTCCTGCAGCGCGCGATTGAACCTGTCCGGGCTTTCCATCATCAGAAAGTGCCCCGATCCCTCCCAGCCCTCGTAGCGCCGCAGATTCGGGAACACGGTGCGGAATTGGGCCTCCCGGCTGCCACCGGGCGCCTCGGCCATGATCGCCATCACCGGCAAGCCGTAGGTTTCGCCCGGCTTCGGCGGCTCCATCGCAAACATGCCTTCGAAGGCCGACGCCATCACGTGCTGCGGGGTCGCCAGCATCTTCCCTCGGATCTCCACGCGCTGCACCGGCGTAGTTTTTGCAGAGAACATCGATTCGATCATAGCCGCCGCCGAGTCCTTGTAGTTGGGCTCGCGCCATCTTTGCGCGAACGCATCCATCTGCCGCTTCTGTTGCTCGCGCGCCGCATTGTCCTTGGGCGCTTGCGGCATGTAAGCGTCTACCAAAACCAGCGCCTTCGCCTTGGCCGGAAAGAGCCGCAGGAACGTAATCGCTACCGGACCTCCCATGCTGTGCCCCACAAGCACTGCCCGCTCCACGCCGGCCGCGCGCATTACAGCGTCTATAGCGCGCGCGAACCGTTCCTGCGTGTAGGAGACATCCGGCTTATCGCTCTGCCCATGGCCTGGAAGATCGACCAACAGCGAGCGGCTGTTCTCATAAACCGGCGCTTGACCGCGCCAGAAAGTCAGATCGCAGGTCCAGCCGTGGATGAATACCACGGCCTCTTTGCCTTGGCCATAGCTCTCGTAGTGAACCTTTGCGCCGTCGGACATAACGTCGGCGGCCGAGGCGGCGAATGAGGCGGCCGTTAGGAAAAGCAGAAAGGCGAATGCGCGCACCTTCCTAAACTACACCATCAGGTTTCAAATTGTTCAAAACAAAGTTTTGCTCTATTCGAAGTTATCGCGTGTTTTAATAGGCAGGACATGCCGGAGACTCCTTTTGCGGTTTGAAACTACGATCCAATGCGCCGTGGAAGCGGCGGGAGTAGGCCTTCACAGCGGGCTTCCGGTTCGCATCTGCATTAAACCGGCGAAGGCTGGAGAATTTTCCCATTCCCGCGAGCTGGCGGCATATGGCGCGCTCCTTTACATTCAAGCCTGTGATGCGCAACAGGTCATAACAGTAGCTCCGCCACAGCGCTCGGTGAGCGCCACAATAGTGTTAAAGCGAGGCGCGGTAATTTCGATACGCGTGAATGATCCCGGTCAACTGCTACCACAGAATGAAGGTAAGGTCCCCGGCGCGCAATTATCGTTAGGCGTCCGCGGTGACGGGTTCGCTTTCCGTTCGGCGCTGGCAATCTCACAGGATTCGGGCGGCAGGAACTTTAACCTCACAAATGGAATCGGGCAGGCAGTGGCCAAAACCGGTGGGGCGGCTTTGCCAGTCCTGGTTCCATCCGGGCAAGCTCCGCCGGTGATAACCTTCGCTGTGACGGGGGGTGGCAAGTGACCCGCGCCTGGTGCCAAACGACTCGCCATTGGCAGATCATGCTTGGCTGGTCTCTGAGCATTTGCCCGGCCCTCGCCCAAAACGGGATAGCCGCGTTTCCGCAGAGTCAGACCATCGTCGGGACAATTGGACAGGGCAATCTGGCAACAGTGTTCACGGTGGGGGGTCTCAACGCGGCCGGCGCAGTCCAGAATGTCAAGTTCAAGCTGGTTAGTATTTCGGATAACTCCGACAATTTCCTGAGGGTGTAAAAAAGTTTGTGTAAACGCGGTTCTCCAATAAATCCGAAGATAGGAGAACCGAAATGACCATTAAAAAAGAATTAATCGACGAATTGATCGCCACCAGCGGAGGCAGTCTGATCGGCCCGGATGGGCTGGTCAAGGAACTGACGAAAGCGCTGGTGGAGCGAATGCTTTCCGGTGAGATGAACCATCACCTGGGCTATCAGAAACACGAGGTGGCCGGACGCGGCAGCGGCAACTCGCGGAACGGCAAGAGCCAGAAAACGCTGAAGGGCGAAGCCGGCGAGATGACCATCGATGTGCCGCGAGACCGGAACGCAAGCTTCGAGCCGCAACTAATCGAAAAACACCAGACCCGCTTTGAAGGCTTCGATACGAAGATTCTGTCGATGTATGCGTTGGGAATGACGGTGCGCGATATCCAGGGGCACCTGCACGACCTGTATGGAGTGAACGTCAGCCCAGGGCTGATCTCGGAGGTCACCGACAGCATCCAGGAAGAGGTGAAGGCATGGCAGGATCGGCCGCTGGAAGCGCTCTACCCCATTGTGTATCTGGACGCCTTGATGGTGAAAATGCGGCAGGACGGCAAGGTGGAAAACCGCGCGGTATATACCGCGATCGGCATTAACATCGAAGGCCAAAAATCCGTGCTGGGTTTGTGGGTAAGCGCAAATGAAGGGGCCAAGCAGTGGATGTCGGTGCTGGTGAACCTGAAGAACCGGGGGATGAAAGATGCGTTTATTGTTTGTACGGATGGTCTGAAGGGCTTTCCGGAAGCTATCGAAGCGGTGTTTCCGAGCACGCTGGTACAGACGTGTATTGTGCATCTGATTCGCGCCAGCCTCAACTTCGTGAGCTGGAAGGAGCGTAAGGCCATGGCCGCCGACCTGAAGCTGATCTACCGGGCGGCGACGGCCGAAATGGCGGAACAGGCCCTGGCCGATTTCCGCGTCAAATATCCAAAACACCAGGTGGTGGCCGACGTGTGGGCGAGGAACTGGCAGCGGGTGATTCCATTTTTCGAATTCCCCGAAGAGATCCGAAAAATCATCTACACGACCACGCGGTAGAGTCACTTCATATGACGCTGCGGAAAGTGACCAGAAATCGGGGATCATTTCCGACCCAGGATGCTGCGATCAAACTGCTCTATCTGGCGCTTCAGAATGTATCGAAAAAGTGGCACACCATACAAGGCTGGCGCGAAGCGCTGCGCCAATTCACCATCCGCTGGCCCGAGAGGATTGAGCAGGCGCGGGGGGCTTGAAAATCAAAATCCAAACCTTCCTAAGAATGAAAATAAAAGTCAAAGTCAAAACCAAAGAACGGGGAATCCGCGTTTACACAAAACTCTTGACAATACCAATTTCCTGGTCGTATCGCCTTCAAGCGGGACCACACCGGCGGCAGTTTACGTTGGCGTAAACCCTAACGTCGTCGGTACGGTGTTTCCGGGGCGTTATCCGTTGATGCTCACGTTTACTACCACGGATCAGTCTCCTCCCATTACGTCCGTAAACTTTGTAACCGTAACCTTAGGCGCCCGAATCCGCCGGTAGTTCAATCCGTGGTGGATTCCGCCTCACTCCAACCGGTCATCACTCCTGGCGGCATGGTCTCGATCCTTGGAACCAGCCTTGCCCCCACGCTTTCGGCCACATACAACAGTTCCGGCCTTTTTCCGGCGAGCCTGGCAAACGCCGCCGTGACCTTCAACGGCATCGCGGCTCCGATCCTATCCACCGGCCCCGGGCAAATCAATGCTGTAGCGGCATACGAAATCGCCGGTCAGAAAACCGTTCAAGTGGTAGTGACACAATATCCACAAACCCAATTCCAACAATCGTCGCCCGCTTTCTCCGTGCCCCAAGTGGACAGCTCGCTCGCAATCTTTGCCACCGCGCAGCTCGCAACCGGGCAACCCGGCATTCTGAACTGCAGCAGCGCCCAGAGTTGCAGCAATAACAACGCGAGCAATCCAGCGCCGCCTGGGTCAATCGTCGTTCTGTTCGCCAACGGCGGCGGCATTTGGAACAACACCCCTCAGTTCGGCCCCGGCACTGCGCACATGGATGGCCTAGACGGCAGCATCGCCATACTCGCGCAAATGTTCCAGCTGAACCAGGTTTCGCTCACCATCGGCGGCCAGCCCGCGACGGTTCTGTATGCGGGCGGGGCGCCGTACCAAGTTTGGGGCATCCTCCAGGTCAATGCTATTGTGCCCATCGGCGTCGGGTCCGGCCCGGAGCCGGTGGTGCTCACCATTGGCCAGAACACCACCGCCCCGCAGCAGGCGGCCATTTACGTGAAATAGCCACTCACATCAAATCCTATTCGTGTTTATTTGTGTCCATTCGTGGCCCAATCCTTGTTTCGCTGGATCTCCCGGACCGTTCCCAAATTCCATTCCCCACTTTTTTACAGGATTTTTCCCTTGTTTTCAGCAGCATAAGTCAAACAGGTAAGCCTTTTCCATCAGCTCGCGTGATAGATCTGGGTTGAGGAGATTCATCCACGTGACCAACGCTGTATCTGACGGAAAAGTCGCAGCTAACCGCGCCAATGCGCAATCCTCCACCGGTCCCAAAACCGAAGCCGGCAAACGCCGCTCCAGCCTCAATGCCTTCCGCCATGGCCTCACCGGCCAGATCCACATCGCTACGCCCGAAGGAATGGATGCCTTCCGTAAGCACTGCGAGACCTGGCGCGAAGCTCTCGCTCCTGTCGGCGTGCTCGAAATCGAAGCCGTCCAGGATATCGCCGAAGACGGCTGGCGTCTGAAACGCCCGCGCCAAAAAAAATTACTCCCCGTGGGTCGCATCCAAACACAACTAAACCGATGCCAAACCTCAAATGTCCAAGAACTCCGCGCTGCCTCCGCCCCTCCGCGTCTCTGCGTTGAAGAGCCCCTCCCCTAACGGGCTCTCGTCCTTGCAGATGCGGCTCTCGAACCACACAATAACTCATAACTGTATCATTTTGACAACACCACGAGAGTTCCAAATTATTCAAAACAAAGTTTTTAAGACTCTTTGTCGAGCATCGCGTGTTGTAATAAAGCAGAATATGCCGGAGACTCCTCTTTGCGGTTTGAAACGACCATCCAATGCGCCCGGTAGAAGCGTCGGGCGTAGGACTTCACAGCGGCGTTTCCGTTCGCATCTGCATTAAGCCGGCGAAGGCCGGAACAGGCATCGTTTTCGTCCGCACCGATCTGGATAACTTTCCCATTCCCGCGAGTTGGCGGCATGTGGCGCGGGTCAGTTATGCCACCAGCCTGATGCGGCAAGGCGTGCTGATCTCGACCACCGAACATCTGTTGAGCGTGTTTTATTCGATGGGGGTCGATAACGCGCTGGTGGAGATCGACAATCTCGAAGTGCCCTATTCTCGACGGCAGCGGCCAGCCGTTTGTGCGGCTGATTCTCGCAGGCCGGCATCCGCCAGTTGCGCGCCAAGCGCAAATATTTGCGCATCCGCCGCCCGATTTCGGTGGAGGACCGCGGCAAGCGCATCAGCATCATTCCCGCCGATACTTTCCGTCTCACCTGCGATACGGATTATCCGGCGCCAGTGGGCAGACAGTCGCTCGAGCTCGAAGTGACGCCCGAGCGGTACGCTTCCGAGATCGCCTTCGCGCGCACCTTCGGATGGGAAAGCGATCTGAACCAGATGCGCAACATGGGGCTGATCCGCGGCGCATCGCTGGAGAACGCGGTGTGCTTCACCCGCAACGGCGTGATGAACCCCGAGGGCTGCGCGCGCCGGACGAATGCTGCCGCCACAAGGCGCTCGACCTGATCGGCGATCTGGCGCTGCTGGGCCGTCCGCTGCTGGGCCATGTGATCGCCGAACGCGCGGGTCATGCCATGCACGCGGCTCTCGTGGCGCGGATCATGTCGGATGCGTCGCTGTATGAGATCGTGCCTTTTGACGAGTTGACATCGCGAGTGGCGCAGGCGATGGTCTCGTAAAAGCCTGCACGCATCAGTACGACTAGGAAGAAGTGCGGATTGCGCGCGCCATGCAGCCCTTTCACGCCGCTCTCCCGGTAAAATCTGCAAAATAATCGGGGAAACTCAAAAAAATCATTGATTCCATAAGCGGATTAGTGATAGTATCCATCCAAGTCTGTCCTGCCCAGGGCGGGATGAGGGGGACACATGTATCGCTACGTTACGGGGCTCCGTATGGCCCTGCTTAGCTGGCTTTTTTTTGCGAGCGCAATGTTTGCGCAGCGCGATCTTTCAACTCTTGCAGGTACGATTACCGACTCTTCCGGCGGCGTCGTCGCCAACGCCAAGGTGACCCTCACCGATGTGGCCACCGGCGAGTCTTATGAGATCACCACCAACAACCTGGGTGAATTTGTTCGCCCGGCGTTAAAGCCGTCTACGTACACCGTCACCGTCAGCGCGCCTGGATTTAAGAAAGCCGAACAGAAGGACGTACTTCTGACTGCCGGTGAGCGCACTGGCGTTAATATCACCCTCACAGTCGGCGACATGAGCCAGACCGTGGAAGTGGCTGCGACCGCGCCGCTGCTCCAGACCGAAAGCACTCAGGTCGGCGCGGCGCTCGATAGCAAAACGGTTACCGATGTCCCGTTGGGCGGAACGCGCAATTTAACCTATCTCGCGCGTCTCTCCGTCGGCGTTGTGCCGGCCGAACCCGGCGCGCGCGATTCCGCCAATGGAGGCTTCTCCGCCAACGGTGTGCGCTCCAACGGTCAGAATAACTTCCTGCTGAACGGAGTCGACAACAACATCAATACTATCGACTTTTTGAATCAAACCTCCTACGCTATTGGACCTTCTATCGATGCCGTCAGCGAAATCACTATTCAGACCAACGGCTACAACGCCGAATATGGCCGCGCAGCCGGCGGAGTGATCAACGTGACTCTTAAGTCCGGCACCAACGCGCTCCACGGCAGCGTTTTCGAATACCTGCAGAACCGGGATCTCGATGCGAATACCTGGACCAACAACCGCGCCGGCCAGTACCGCGCGGCCCGTTCGTGCAGAACCAGTTCGGCGCCACCGCCGGCGGCCCCATCCGCAAGAACAAGCTCTTCCTCTTCGGCGATTACCAGGGAACTCGTATCGCCGATTCCGGAGGCTCGGTACCGAACCTTGGCTACTCGGGATACACGACCATTCCTACTCCGGCCATGAAGACCGGCAATTTCGCCAGCCTCCTGGGGCCGACCTATACCGGAACTTATTATGGGGCGGATGGGAACAGCACAATCCGATCTCGTTTCAGAAGGGCGCAATCTACGATCCTTTGTCGACTGTGTACTGTACTTCGCCTTGCTCAAACCTAACTGCCGCGGGTTTCCAGATTCCCGTCTCCCGAACGCAGTTCCCCGGCAATATCATTCCCGTGAACCGAATGGATCCCGCATGGGCGAAGATCATTCAGCTTTATCCCACTCCCAATCAGTCGATCATTACCGGCAATGCTCCCACCAACGATTATTACTACAACACCAGCGGCGCCCTGACCACCGACCAGGGCGACGCCCGCGTCGACTATCGTCTCAGCGATAAGGACAGCCTCTTCGGATCTTTGAGTTGGTCGAATACTTCCAAGTCCGATGGCGCTCCGCTGCCGGGCGCTCTCGACGATACCGGCTTCAACGGCGCCGGTGAAGTCGACCTCAGCCCGCAACGCGCAGATCAGCCTTACTCATGTCTGGAGTCCGAGCCTGGTCACGGAAAGCCGCATCGGTTTACGCGTCTGGTAACGTCGCGCATCGGAGCCAATCCGGGCACTGACCTGTTTACGCAGTTCGGCATCGGCGGCTACGATCCCACCACCGCCACTTCCAATAACGGCGGACTGCCGCAGATCGGCTTCGGAAACGGCTATCCGACCGTCGGCGCCACCGACTGGGTGCCCACCAAGGAATACAACAACGTGTGGGACCTGGTTCAGAACGTCGCTCTCAGCAAGGGCGCGCACGCCTATAAATTCGGCTTTGAATTCCGCTCTGTGAAGTTCCCGTTCTTCCAGGTTCCCGATCCTCACGGCAATCATCGGTTTCAGCAACAACGAAACTGCGTTCCCATCGGGAAATGCGGCCTCCAACGGATCGAGTATTAGCAGTCTGACCGGCGACTCCATGGCATCGGCGTTATTGGGCCTGGTCGATAGCGGCAATATTTCGACCACCAACTTCGTGTCTTCGCAGAAGATCGCCTACGCGGCTTACGCCCAGGACGATTGGAAAGTAAACGAGAGAATGACCGTGCAACATCGGCGTCCGCTATGAGTTGTGGTCGCCCATCGGCGAGCAATGGGGCCGCCAGGCGAACTACAACCTGCAGAACAACACCCTCTACATTCCCCAAGGAAACAACTGCAACGCCGCCCTGCCGCCGAATTTTGGGACTCTATTCCCGACCGTGACTGTCAACCGCTGCCACGTTTCGAATTACCTGGTTCCGTGGGATAAGCTGGATTTCGGTCCCCGTCTGGGCGTTGCATATAGGATTACCAACAAGACCGTTCTTCGCCTTGGATACGGCATCTTCTATGGCGGCGAAGAGAACCAGGGCGGCAGCCCCAACCGCGGCGAAGGCGTGCCGTTTAATGAGACCGTCAATATGACCCGCTATCAGGGCAACAGCGGCTATGTAGGCGTCAGCCAGCCGCAATGCTTCAACTGCGATTACTTCCCGGGCGGTTTTGCGGGCGGATATCCCGCTCAGTCCATTCACGCTAAACGCTAGTGTTTCGATGCGCGGCGTACAGCCGGATTTCGGAATCCGCTGGTGCATAAGTGGAATGTAGTCCTGCAGCGCGAGTTGGGCTTCGGGACATGTCCCTCGAGGTCGGGTACGAAGGCAACCATCAGGCGCATCAGGTGGTTCTCTGGAACTCGGACTCCAACCCCAACCTCGGCACGTTTAACACCTCCATCAGCGGCGCTAGTCTGCAAGAGATTCAGCCGGCGTGCTCCACCTGCCAGTCGGTCGGCAATGGCCTTTCCATGACTTCGTCCTTCGGCTTTGGCAATTACGCCGCTGGCTCGGTGAAAGCCGAAAAGCGATTCAGCCATGGCCTGCAATTTCTTGCCTCCTATGTCTGGAGTCACGCGCTCGCTGATAGCGGTACTCCCCTGAGCGGTTCCTCCAATCTGTCGCCGATCAGTAATACGAACTACGCGACCGCCTATTCCAGTGCATCATGGGATATCCGGCACAACTTGACTGGCGGCTTCAACTACGAATTGCCGATCGGCCGGGGCAGGCAGTTTGGCTCGAGCATGAACCGCGCCGCGGACGCAATCGTCGGCGGCTGGCAAATGAACGGCGTTCTGACGTTGCGGACGGGAGTTCCCATCACCATGGCGGGTACCAGCTTGCCACGGCGTCTGGAACCGTTGCGAGCCCGATTATGCCCAAGGCTATACCGGCAATGGCAACACGCCCCCTCCCGGCGGCCGCACCCCCAATGAGTGGTTCGACACCAGCGCGTACGTCGAAGCATACTCCAATCAAGCGCTCGGCATCGCCACCGGCGGCGACGTTGGCCTGCAGATCGATGACCGGGCCGCCCACCAAGACTCTGGACTTCTCAATCTTCAAGATGTTCAAGCTTTCGGAGCGGTTTGGCGTTCAGTTCCGCGGCGAGGCAATCAATCTTACCAACTTTGTGGTATTGAGCCAGCCTGACGTGAGCCTCGGCGATGCCAAGGTTTACGGAGGGAACGGCAACTTCGGCCTGATCACCAGCAGCGTGGCGGGAACCGAGCGCCATCTGCAGTTCTCACTGCGGTTACAATTCTAGCGGGTATATTCGACGCCGAGACGCTGAGACGCTGAGATAAGCGCAGAGAAAACTTATATAAACGTTCTTCTCTGCGCTTAGCTCTGTGTCTTTGCGTCTCGGCGTCCAAGTTTTATTCCCTCCCGTTCTGTTCGACAATGGAAGCATGACCACATGCGCGCACGTTGACCAGATCCGCGACGCTAAGCCGCATACCCATGGCTGCGAAGAGTGCCTGAAATCCGGCGATAGCTGGGTTCACCTGCGGCTATGCATGATTTGCGGCCACGTCGGCTGCTGCGATTCATCCAAGAATAAGCACGCCACCAAGCACTTCCACGCCACCAAACATCCGATCATAAAGTCGTTCGAGCCGGGTGAAAAATGGGGCTGGTGCTACGTGGATGAGGTCCAGCTTGATTTGGCCTGAATGGCCGGCGCTCTCTTTCCCCGAATGGGAAAGCACCTGCGACACGCTCCACATGTGGACCCAGATCGTGGGCAACACCCGTCTTGCCCTTTCGCCCGCGGAAAACCATTGGTGGCAGGTAGCCCTCTACGTCACGCCGCGCGGACTCACCACTTCCCCGATTCCGTTTCGCAGCCGGACCTTCTCGGTGGATTTCGATTTAATCGCTCACCAGCTTTGGATTCAGACCAGCGATGGCGCGGCGCGCGGCATTCCCCTGTTTCCTCGGTCAGTCGCGGATTTCTACGCCGAATACATGGCGTGCCTTCACGCCATGGGAATCGAAGTCGCCATCCACCATACGCCGGCCGAATTCGACGATCCCACTCCCTTCGACCAGGATCGGCGGCACGCTTCCTACGACGAAAAGCACGTCGAGAGCTTCCGGCGCGTGCTGATTGGCGCCGACCGCGTTTTTAAGAAGTTCCGGGCGCGCTTCCTCGGCAAGTGCAGCCCGGTTCACTTCTTTTGGGGCTCGTTCGATCTCGCTGTCACGCGCTTTTCCGGCCGGCCGGCCTCGCTGCCGGACGATGTGGACCCGATCACGCGCGAGGCCTACTCCCACGAAGCGATCAGTTGCGGCTTCTGGCCGGGTGACCGAAAATTCCCGCACGCCGCTTTCTATTCCTATACCAAACCCGCGCCGGCCGGTATCGAGAAGACCGGTCCTTGGGATAGCCAAATGGGGGAGTTCATTCTCAGGTACGACGACGTCCGCAGTGCGGCATCGCCCGATCAGGCGATTCTCGATTTCTGCCAAAGCACCTATGAGGCCGGAGCGAATCTCGCCGGATGGGATCGCGCCGCGCTCGAACGCAAGGCATAGCTTGGCGTAACTTACTCTTTAGCAATTCGCATGCGCCTATCGAGCGTCGCATAAAGCGCAATCGTGGCCAGGATCAGCAGCGGGCCTTCAATCGGCGAAAGCGTGTGATATTTGCCCGGCCCGTTGGCGGGCACCACAAACCAGAATGCCGGCATCTTTACCCGGCTGAGCGCGAACCAGTGCGGGTGCGCGGCGTCCTGGTAAAGCTGCATCCATCCGCAAGACCAGAGCAGGATACCCAACCCGATTAGACTCAAAAGCACAACCACGCCCGGGCGCGTTACGATCCGCTTCCAGGACGCCGGAACGGTCCGCGGCTCGAAGCGCAAAATCGCCATCGCAAAGACCACGCCCGCCGCACCGCCCAGCAGGTCCATATAAACATCGTTGAAATCGTACGGAACGGCCTTGCTGCCCATCAGGTCCCAATACTGGAAACACTCGTCGAGTCCGCCGAATACCGCGATCCACGCCAGCGACTCCGCCGGCGAGAGCGTCAATGCCAGCAGCGCCACGCCCTCCGGAAAATATTGCGGATAGTGTACCAGTTCGACATTATTGGCCGTAAACGCGCGCCACGTTCCCCAGATCAGGAACAGCGTCAGAACCCAAAACGCGGCTAGCCTGCGCCGCCCGGCCTGCCGAGCCAGATTCATGAAAAAGAAGAGTGTAAGCAGCGCTCCGATCGCCAGAACAATGGCCGCCGACGCCTGGTAAAGGCGCGGGTGGCTGATCCTGATGGCGATCTCGTTGACGACGTACTGAACGTTTTCGTGCGGAAATGTGACCGCCGCTGCGTAGGCGGCCAGCGCCGCCCAACTCCAGCGTCGGCCACGGCCCATTGCCGCCAGAAATTCACGGATAGATTGCACGCAAAACGCCCATTATGGCATAGGCGAGGAGAAGGGAAGTTTAACGCGTAAGGCTCAGAGATACCGAGGCAACGCGCAGTTCCCACAGTTTACTTGGTAGCGATCAACAGCAGGCCTTTTTCCTTCAGCCCCGAAAGCGCCAATCCGTAGCGGCCGCGGATGCCTGTTTTTTCGAAGATGTGCTTCAGATGGATCTTGACAGTCCCGGTCCGGATCCCGAGCTGGATGGCGATTTCCTTGTTCTTCAAGCCGCGCTCTACAAACTCCATCACCTGCATCTCGCGGATGGTCAGGGGCGATCGCGCGGCCCGGACCGGCCGCCCGGTCTCTCCAAGCAGCGCTTGCTCCATCCATGTTCCACCGCCGGCAACCGCCTGGATGCAGCTCGTCAAATCCGCCAGCGGCGCGCTCTTCCGCACCACTCCATGCGCCCCCGCTTGCAGCAGACGGATGGCCTCCACTTCCGACACCGACGAGCTCCAGACCACAATTCCCGGCGCCGGCTGCTCCTTACGGATTGAGCCGACCCAATCCATCACGGCCAAAGTACCGAAAGCTTTATCGATAATCAGCAGGGATGGCCGCAACTTTCGCAGCACCTCCATCCCATCGCGTAGAGATGCCGCCGTGGCTACTACGCGCAGCCCGCGCTGCTCGAGGAGTGTCCGAAGTCCCTCGATCGCAACCGGTTCGACATCGCAAATGGCAACCGTGGTGGTGGACACACTTCTTTCCAATGCACTACTTATCGGCATTGACATCTGTTGTTGTAGTTGGAAAGAACGAAATACTTCTCACATTTTCGCTGGAATCGCGCCCAGCGAATATTCCGCCAGATCGATCCAGCAATTCCTCACGGTATTTTGAACGAACGCCATCCGCTCGGCGCGAAACGTCCGCTCGCCGCGGTATTCCCGCCAACGCTTTCTGGCGAGGTCGTGAACTTGCGTCACTTGAATCTCTGGGATTTCCTGGGCCAGGGTAACGTGCGGATGGTACGGAAACGGCTCGCGGAAATCGAGCAGTCCGGCATTCACGGTATCATGCATCTTTTCCAGCTCGGCCGACCCCTTACCGACTTCGGCGTAGATTACGTCGGTGGCCTTGAACCTGGCGATTTCGGTCAATTCCACATCGAAGGGAGTCCAACTTTCGGCCATCGACCGCGCCTGTTCGGCGGCTTCCCGCCAATCCACCGAAACCGGCCGCGGCGGCAATATGCTGACGTGCGCGTGCGGATTGGAGTTCGGCGCCAGCTCCCGCCGAAGGCCGTCCAGGAACTGCCCCAGCGGATCGGCAATATAGATTACGAGCGCAAAAACGTTCAGGCGCTCTTCCGTCGGCGACCCCATCACACCTTCCATAGTAAACAGAATTTAGGTACGGCATCGTTTTCCGCCGGCACGCCGATCTGCAGGCGATCGCGGTCCGGACGCAATCACGTCCTGCGCGTTCCGGCGCCACGCGCTCCGGCAAACGTTGAATCATTGAAGCGTTTTCAATTTGTTTATCGCCTGCTGAGATGCAATGGTGGCCGATACGGCATGTGCGACAGCCGCCGCCGCAGTCTCTACAGCTTCCGCAAAAGAATTTCCATGCCTATCCGCGGTCGCCCCCGCGGTCGCCGCCGCCAACACCGCAGCGGCTGCGGCTGAAGCGCTCCCTCCCGCAGCTGCGGCACTAGCAGCGGCTTGCGCCGCAACTTCCGCACCGCGATCATACCCCTACGGGCCGCGCCATCCCGAGTACTCGTGGCCTCAAAGCGACCATCGCTCCTCCTCTTTGGAAAGCGAACAACTGGCGCCCGAGCGAGCCTTCTGTTCGCTGAGCGAGATCTCCCTGAAATCGAGTGGGACACCAACATACCCCAGGGTTGGTTACCCGTTGACATTGGTGGTCTCCCGCCGGTAATCAGATGGATGAACGTTGGGCCGCTCCCGCTGCACGAGCCATTTATGAAAGAGTCGATTTTATGCTCTTCGCGTCAGGGGTCGCGAACCGGCGGAGCTTGAGACGGATTAATCGGCGTTACATAAGGGAACGGCCCACCTTGCCCCGACAACCCCGGCCGGCATCATTTTCCATATGTCGCGTTGCGGTTCGACGCTGTTGTTGAGCGGACTAAAGGCTGCGGAAAACGTGGTTGGCCTTTCAGAGCCCGCCTCCGTGGACCGTGCGATGGCGATGGCTTCCGCCCGGTCCGCGCACTGGTCAGGAATTGGTCGAGCGCTCCTCCGTCAAGGCCGCCGGGGGGGGGCGAGCTCTGCGCATGGCTGATGGGCCGAATATCCGCTGAGGCCTTAAGGCTGATGGACGACAGAGGCGCCGTCCTCGAGTACGAGTGCCTAACGCCTGCGTCGGTCGCGGCTGCGGCTGAGTATTTCGGCCTGCGATTCCGATCTGAAGGCGAGCGTCGTCTTGCGGAGGTGTTTCGAATGGATGCCAAGAACACCAGCCGCGTTTTTGAGCGCGATGCCGAGGGGAAGGGGCGAGCCGCTTCCGAAGCCCTCAGAAATGCACTGAACGCTGGGTCGGTGGATCATACCTCCAACTGTGAGAGCGCGCCATCAGGCTCACCCCCGCGATCTTGCAGGCTCAACGGGCCAGTGCATCTGGGTGGATTCCATGACGCTCGATGCGCTCCTCGCTCCACACACTCCAAAGCAATTTCTCGAGCAAATCATGGGAAGTGCGCCCTGTACCTCGAAAGCGAGCCTGGCAGATACCGCGGCATGTTCTCGTGGGGTGCCCTCAACCACCTTCTGGAGTTCGGAGGATTAGCGTATCCGAGGCTGTGCCTTATCAGAGAGGGGCAGGAGATCCCGCCTGAGGCGTACATAAGGACCGTTGCCAGCGGGTACCCGCGTCCGCTAGTCGCGGAGCTCACGTCCGCGTTTTGTGACGGCGCGGTGATCGTGATCGAATCGATTGAGGAGCTGAATGAGCCGATCTCTCGAATGTGTGAGGCGCTTGAGATTCCTCTGCAGGTCCCGGTTCGGGCGGATCTATACGCAAGCTGGAGGGACAGATTAGGCTCGGAGTTACGTTCCAATGATCACGAGGTGATTATTCTCCAGATCGAGGGTAAGAAACCGTGGAAACTGTATCCCCCAGCGGGGCCCGTCCCAGACAACCGTCAGCCGCGCCCGAAATCAACGGGTACTGCCGTCTGGGGAGGTGAGGCTGGGCCGGGTGCCCTGCTCTACGTCCGAGGGGGTGGTGGTTCTGCGATCCGCCTTCGGAGGAGGCCGGCCTGTTTCTGGTCGTGAAGTTCAGAAATCCCACTGGTACCGTAGGTGGTCGAGCGCTTGATGAGTAGCTAAAGGCAGATCAGGCGACGCGGTGGGACATCCCGCGTTTCAGAAGCGCGGCAGAACGGAGCGCTTTTCTCACTCACATTCAGGGGGCGGTGGCAGACGCGTGCGCGAGGCCTGGCCTGCTACTAGGAACCGAAGAGGATATACGTGCATTCTCGGAGCCGCGGATCCGTTTCAACTTGCCTTGGGCTGGTTGCCCCCGATCCTCGCTCGTCCGTTTCCCAGGGGCGGATACGGGTTAGGGTTTGGGCTGTTGCCAACCCGTATCCCACGCCGCGCAAAAAGCGGGAGAATGAGCGGCGTCTGGTGCGTTTGGAAAGCCGGCCTTGGCGGCGTTCAGGCCGCGAAAGCGTTTGCCCACGCGGTGGGTTGCCGTCAATGATCGCGTTCGATAACCAATTCCGTCACCGTCATTAGCGCTCGCTGATAAGGCGATTCCGGAAATTCGCCCATAATGTTGCGGGCTTTATCGGTGAACGCCATGGCGCGCTCTCTGACGCGGTCGATGCCCCCGTACTTTTCCAGCAGCGCCAGTATCCCGGCGAAGGGCGCTTCGTCGTAGCTGCGGTGCTTAAGAATGACTTCCACCAGACGGCGCTCGCTGGGCGATGCGCGCTCGAGCGCGTAGACCAGCGGCAGCGTGACTTTGCCTTCCCGCAGGTCGCCGCCAACGGGCTTACCGAGTGTTTTTTCGCGCGCGGTGAAGTCCAGCACGTCGTCTACTAGCTGAAACGCCATGCCCAGATTCCAGGCGTATTCGCCCAGCTTTTCCTGGAAGCGCGAGTCCGCATTCCCGGCGAGCGCGCCCAGACGGGCGCAGACGGAGAACAGACAGGCGGTCTTGCGGTCGACCAATTCCATGCAGTCGGCCTCGGTGACGTCGATGCGGCCGATGCGCTCGAGCTGGATCAGCTCGCCTTCCACCATCATCTGCGTGAGGCCGATGAGTAGTTCGAGAATCTGGAAATTGCGCTCGCGCAAGGCGATTTGAAAGGCCTGCATGTACAGCCAGTCGCCAGCCAGCACGCAGGTGTGATTGCCCCACTTGACGTTGGTCGAAGGGCGTCCGCGGCGGGTCTGGGCGGCGTCGATCACGTCGTCATGCACCAGCGTGGCGGCGTGGATGAGCTCCACCACCGCTCCGAGCTCAACGGCGGAGTGTCCGCCGTTGCCGGCCAGCTTGGCGGAAAGCAGCAGCAGGGCGGGTCGCAGACGCTTACCGCCGGCCGAGTGCAGGTACTGGCCGATAGCGGTCACCGCATCGACCGAAGCCACGGACTCGGCGGAAATCCTCCGCTCGACCAATTCCAGATCGCTCTGAATCAGGTCGAATATTTCCTTGGCGGAGAGGGCTTGCCCCAGCTTGCCTAAGCTCATGTAAGTTAACCAGTTTACCCGTTAAGCGGCGCGCGCCGCAAACACAGATGCGCGAAATTATGCGTAGTTTGCTCGGCGATGGCTTCCGGCGAGCACCCGCGAATCTCCGCCAGACGGCGCGCGGTCTCCGCGATAAATGCCGGTTCGTTGCGCTTGCCGCGATGCGGCACGGGCGCGAGATATGGGCAATCGGTCTCAATCAGGATGCGATCCGCGGGCGCAATGCGCGCTGCCTGGCGCACCGTCTCGGCCTTGGGAAACGTCAGCACGCCGCCAAAGCTGAGGTAGAAACCCAGATTGAGCGCTTCGCGGGCCTGCTCTTCATCGCCGGTGAAGCAGTGCATAATGCCTTCGCCGGTCCAGCGCGCGCGCAACGTTTCGAGGGTATCGGCCCAGGCTTCGCGCGTGTGGATCACGATGGGTTTGCGCGCTTCGGCGGCCACATCGAGCTGACGCTCGAAAACGGCGTGCTGTACATCGCGGGGCGAAAAGTCATAGTGATAATCCAGGCCCATCTCGCCGATGGCCAGCACTTTGGGATGGCGCGCGAGCTCGCGCATACGCGCGAAGGTTTCGTCGTTGGCTTTGGATGCGTCGTGCGGGTGTACGGCCACGGTGGTGTAGACAAACGTATAGCGTTCCGCCAGGCGGATGCCGGCTTCCAGATCGGGCGGCCCATCGCCAGTCCCGATAGTCATCATGCACTCCACGCCGGCGGCCAGAGCGCGTTCGATTATGGCATCGCGATCCGGATCGAACTGCTCATTATCGAGATGACAATGCGAATCGGTGAGGTTCACTATTTGTTGTGGCATGTTGTGGCAGGGCCTGGCTCCTCCTTCTCAGATATACTCCATCCATGGGTAAATCGACACGGCATCTCTTCCTTGTAGCCCTGGTTTGGGCGCTACCCGGCTCCGCATTTCAATCGGATCCGAACACCGTCCTGGGCAAACTCGGACACTCCGGGCACGGCGAAGCCTTTGATACCGGTCCGCGCGAGAAGCCGTGGGAAATGACAGGCATTGGCGTAGCGCATTTCCCGATCACTACCCGCAACCCGGAGGTACAGAAATGGTTCGACCAGGGAAACGCGCTGTTGCACTCTTTCTGGGATTATGAGGCCGAACGCTCCTTCCGCTGGTGCCTGAAGCTGGAACCCGACAATGCAATGGCTTATTGGGGACTCGCGCGCGCCAGCATGATCCGCGGATTGGGCGGCGCCAACCGCCCGGCGGAGATGATTCGCGAAGCCGTCAAACGCCGCGATAAGGTTAGCCCCCGCGAACAACTCTACATCGACGCATTGGCGGCGCAAATTCTTCCCGATCCGCTGCACGAAAACGAAGGCGGAGAGAGCGGCCGGCCGAGTGGTCCCAGCAAGGCACAAAAGATAATGGAAACCATCTGTGTCAAATATCCCGACGATATGGAAGCGCGCGCGCTGCTGGCGCTCAACACACTCGGCGATTCGCGATATGGCACGGAGCTCATCATTCGGGAGATATTGGCGAAGCAGCCGGACCATCCTGGCGCGCACCACTACCGCATCCACAATTGGGATTATCATGAGCCGGAACAGGCGCTCGAGAGCGCGCGCCGTTATGGCGACATCGCTCCCGCCATCGGCCACGCTCTCCACATGCCCGGACACATCTTCAGCATCGTCGGGATGTGGAACGAAGCGGCGATTTCAATGGATGCGGCCACACGGCGCGAAAAGCAGTACATGCAGGAGCGGCTTACTTTTCCATTCAATAACTGGAACTACGGTCACAATCGCAATTACCTCTCGTATATCCAGGAGCAACTGGGTATGGAAGCGGCCGCAGCCGCCGGCGCGCGCCAGTTGATCGACGCTCCGCTCGATCCGCAGGGCAACGCAGACGCTTTCAGCAGCAGCCACTCTTATGGAATCGCGGCGCTCGCCCGCGGGCTGGTGAAGTTCGAGCGCTGGGACGAACTGCTCAATGAAAACAACATTCCCTGGCGGGACATATTCATGGATAAGATGAACCGCGCTTATTTCGAGGCACGCGCGCATTTCGGAAAAGGCGACGTGGAAAAAGCGGAAAAAAGCATGGGCGCGCACGCGGCGCTCAGGGCCGACCTGGAGAAGAACAAGGACGGAGTCAACCCGGATATCTACGAGGTCCAGGAGAGGGAGCTCAAGGGAAGACTGGCGCTGGCCCGCGGCGAGACTCTCGAGGGCTTGAAATATCTATCCGACGCCGCCCAGCGCGAATTCGATTTTCAGAAGACGTATGCCGACCCGCCGTTTTATCCCGAAGCGCTTTACAACAGCCTTGGGGAGGCATACTTGCAAGTCAAGAGTCCGGTGCTGGCCGCGCAAGCGTTTGAGAAGGCCCTCACCTTGACTCGCAACGATCTGTTTGCCCTCAGCGGGCTGGTGCGGGCGTACGCCGCGTCGGGCGAACGAGGCAAAGCCGAGGACGCCATGGCGCGCCTGCTGTTCGTCTCAGCCGATGCCGACAAAGATCTCGCAATCCTTCAGCGAGCGATGGCGACCGGCATCCGGGCAACGCCGCGCGACAGCTCACCTGGCTCTCAACGAAATTATCTCCGCACCTCGCTCGAGCAGTTTGGACCCAACAAATGGGAGCCTTACGCGGCGCCCGCTTTGGACGTAAAGGATGCGAACGGCAAGCGCGTGACGCTGGATGAATACAAAGGCAAGAACGTGATCCTGGTGTTTTACCTGGGGACGGAGTGCCCGCATTGTCTCCGGCAGTTGCATGACATTGGCGCAAAAAAGGACGATTGGGAGCGCTTGAATACATCCATCCTTGCGGTCAGCAGCGCGGCGCCATCCACAAACGCCGCGGGGCTTAAATCGTTCGGCGATTTGCCCGTGCGTCTGCTATCCGACGACGCTTACGCCAATGCGCGCCGTTTTCATTCTTATGACGATTTCGAGGAGATGGAGCTGCACTCCACCATTCTGATCGACCGCAAAGGCCGCGTATATTGGGCTCGAACCGGCGGAGATCCTTTCAGCGATGTTGGGTACCTGGTGAAACAGGTGGAGCGGATGAACGAGGCGGCGGCCAGGTAGTCGATTTCATAACTCCGGCAGCGATCGGCAGTGCGTAATCCTCCCCATAGCTTCTCTTAATCAGGGCGATCTTCCGCGATCAAGAGAGAGTCCCCCTCCTCGCGGGTAGTGGTGGCCAGGAAACCACCACCGCCGCATTGATTGCTTATCGTGTGCGGCGCCGCTCAGCGACGCGCGATGGTCACCGCGGCATCTTGGCCGGTGGGGAGCGGAACGGGGACGATCTGTTCCTGGTCCGAACCGGAGAAAGTAGCAACCTGGCTTCCATTGACGGAGATGCCGTAGTTCCCGGAAGGCATGCCGCTGATGCGCATGTGCGTGGCATGAGGCCGGCCCGCTCGATTCTCGATTCGGAACGCGACATTGCTTAAATCATCCGCGATCGTGATCGGTTGCTCCGCAGCGAAGCCATCGTTGTCAAACAGCAGATGCAAGCGCTGCTTGTCACGGATTACGTGCAAGCGCATGCGCAATCCGTCGCGCGCGATGACCCGCACGCTATTCTTCGCGCGGGTGAGGATGCCGCCGTAGGCGTAATCGCCGAACACGGGATCGTTAACGACAACCGTGGCCTGCGTGCGCAGCGCGCCGACGTAGCCGACATCTTCCTCGGCGCTATAGTACCAGGCGCCGCGCGGCATAGTTTTGCCGATCCAACCACGCCCCCAGACTTCGGGGATAAAACCGCCGCCGGCCGCTCCATCATTCGCCTTGGCCGGGTACCAGTAGCCGTAACCGCTCTCGGCCGTGCCGGAATTGACCAGGCACCACGCACTCAGCGCCGAAGCATAGCCGAGGCGAAGGTAGTCGGTCGGGTTATCGGCAAAATTGAGGCCGTGATCGAGCACGCCCCAACCGCCAAGGATGGACATATAGCTTTGCAGGTAGGATGTCGAACCACGATAGTCGCTGCCCAGCAGGTAGTAGGCGGTTTCGATCCAGCCGCGGTCATTCATGTTGAGGGACATCTGGAAATCCTGAAATTTTTTGGCCGCTTCGGGCGTGACATCGCTGAATCTCGGGATTTCGCCGCGGCCTGGACCGACGGCGAACTTTGGCGGATCCACGTGGCGCTTGCCGGCGTTGCGGACGGCATAGCGGGCGAAAGCCTCTGTAGATTCGAAACCAGTGGAATCGAAGGAGAACTCCGAGCCATATAGGTTAGGCGTATTGAGTACGAAGTGCGCCACCTTGGTTTCCCATAAGGCGCGTATTTGATTCGCCCATTCCTGCTTGCCCTCTTCCTCCAGGGCGTAGATGAGGTCTTCGATACAGGCTTCGTTCATCGTGCCCACCGAGTTAGCCGACCAGTTGCGCGTCGCGAACGGCACTGTCCAGTAGGCAACTGTCGTGTGATAAGCCAACTCCAGATATTGCGCAGAGGTCTTCCACTTGAGCATCTCGGGGTAGAACTTACCAATCTGATAAAGCCGGTAATACAGGTTGATGATATGCGGATAGTCGTAGATGCGCCAGAGGTGATCCCGGTGCAGAACGGTCCAATCGCGCTGGCGATTGGAGTTGCCGGGCTCGTAAGCGTCGGGCGGCGAATCGGGGGCCGCGCGATGCTGCCACCAATTGTCGAACGTACCGTAGATGCCATAAGGGTACGGCTCGTTCGCGGTCATCTGCATGCCGCCTTTGCCGTCCTTATAGTCGTTGAATAAATAGTAGCGAACATAGCGTTCGACGCTGGCGACGCCTTCGGGCGTGGGGAAAAAGGAGTTAACGCCGGCCACAAAGGCGGGGCGCGCATTGCCCGCGTCGTCGCTGGAATCCGTGAGCCAGGGGCTCAGACGGTCGCGGTTCTCGGGGTTGCGCAGCACATGCGTCAGTTGATCCCAATCGCCGTAGGCGCCATACCATGGCTTGGCGGGGTCGTTGTGCTGCATGCTCTCTACCAGGAATTTCGCCCGCTTCTTGATGACGGTTTCCAGGGGTTCGGTAATGAAAAACTCGAGCGATGTCCACTGCTTGTTGCCGCCATAGCGGATTTTGAGCATGTTTTCGCCAAGCTTCTCGAACTTAACCTTGTAGACGTGAGTGCCGGCTCCCTTTTTTCCGACATACTGGATGGATGTTTTGGATGGGAACTCGGCCTCGACCGCATCGATTTTGTTGCGGGTGCGCAACGCGATCATGGCTGGCAGGTCGGCCGGCACGGTCATTCCGGGCACAATGACCGTGTCGAATTGGTTGTTGGCATAAAGCCCGTCGCGGACCCCCTGGAAGCTGGGGACCCACTGCAAATGGAATTGATAAGTGACTTCGCTGCCTTTCGAACCTCGCGGCGTGAGGTGGAGGCTTGTGAGCGGGAGACGCCAGGCCTGCTCGCGGCCAGCCTCTTTGGCCCTTTCGATGTCGGCTAGGTTGTTGATCGTGGCATGAATGTAGGGCGTGAAGCCGCCCCGGCCGCCCCGGCCGCCGTCTGGCGGCATCCCGCCCGTGTTGTCGAAGTATTCAAAACTGGTCGCTCCAACAGTCGTCATGAGCAGATACGGGCCTACGCCGTTGCTGCGCGCCCAGTACATCCAGGAGCCATTACCTGCGATCAGGCTGTGACGCAGCAGCTTTTGCGTATAGATGTCTCCCCGGCGGCCGGGCGTGCCTTCGGCCATGCGCATCGGCACCGCCAGGTCGCCGACCTCGATATCGCCGGCGGTATTGTTGGCGAGCGTGATGTCCCAGTTAAGCTGGTCGCCTTCGAATTGGAAGGATTCGCTGACGCTCAGATCCTGCGGGAGGACCACGGTCCGTTCCGGGCCCACACGCCATTCGGTAACACCCACCTCTGTGTTCGGAGCGATTTCGAATTCAACTCGCATTCCGGAGGTGTCGATTGGGGCGAACTTGACGGCGTTAAATTTCGAAGTCTCATTACCGTAGGGCGTTGTGGCCTGAACGGGACGCCATTCATTGTCAGCGGTCTTATAAAGGATGCGCCAGGAACGCGGAGCCTGGGGGCCGGCCGTTGCCTGAGCGCCACCGGCCACCTGAGCGCCGGCCTGATTCCCGCCGGCGCCGGCCCAGTAGACGGCGGCTTCCGAAACCGTTTGGGCCTGCGGGAAAACATATTGGATCCAATGGACGCCACCATTGGCGCCGCCCTGGAAGAGAGCTGCGGTCAGGGGCGCGCCGCCCCGGCCGCCTCGCCCGCCACGGCCACCGCCATTGGGGGCCGCGGCGCCGTCGTTAACGGTCGCAAGGCCCGGAATGTTATCCGACGCGCTCACTTGGCTCTGGGCCGCCAGGGTCTTGAGCAGGTTGCCGACGCCGTATTGGATCCTTTTGCCGGTGGATTCACCGGTCAGCTTCAGGTGGCTGATAGCGCGCCAATCGCCCTGTGGCGATGTGCGGTAGCGAGCGACGACAGGCCCAAGCGAACCGCCGTTGGCAATATACTCGGTATCGGCGACGTCATTAGTGTGGCGAAGACTGACGATGCCTTCGTCACTATACTGAACGGTAAAGGCGCTATTGTGCAGGGTTTGCGCGCCAACTACGGCCGGCAGCAGAAGCAGTGCCGCCATCGGCCGTCGCGCCGGACGGATTAAGTCTGATATGAATCCCATCGGTAGTCCTTGCGTTTAGCTTCGCGACAAAATGCCCGCAAAAGGGAACTCAGTGCCGCGGGAAGAGCGCCATCGGTCGGATCACCTGCAATCTAACACGGAGGCGCGCTCCTGGGCCCTCACGTGAATCGCTCACGTCCAAGGCGATAAATTTCGATTCACTTCAACCGCGCGCCCACGGGGATATCCTCCTGGAAGCCCGCCAGCACCGGCTTTCCATCGTCGACCGACGCGGCGACGATCATGCCGTTCGATTCGATGCCTTTCAGCTTCCGCGGCTGCAGGTTGGCGACGATCACGACTTTGCGGTTGAGCAGTTGCTCCGGCGCATACGCCTCGGCAATCCCGGCGACGATGGTGCGCGGTTGTGGCTCGCCGATATCGATTTTCATGTGCATCAGCTTGTCCGAGTTTTTGACGCGTTCCGCGGAGAGCACCAGGCCCACGCGCAGATCCACTTTCAGAAAATCGTCAATGGGAATTTTCGGCGATGCGGCGGTGGCCGCTTCATGCGGCTGTCCCACTAAAGCAGCCTGCTCGGCGGAGAGTTTCTCTTCCAACTCGCGCATCCTGGCGATGGCTTCCTTCAATTCGACGCGCGGAAATACTCCCACAACCTCGCCGATCTTCTGGCCCGCCCGCAAACCGCCCCATTCCAATACGCCGAAACGCACGGATTCGATGGATTCGGCCATGCCGAGCTGCGCCCAAATCTTAGGCGCCGATTGCGGCAGCACGGGCGAGAGCAGTGCAGTCACGACGCGTAGCGCTTCGGCCGCGGTATAGAGAGTCGAATCCAACTGCTGGCGCGCTTCATCCCCGGGCTGCTTCGCGAGTTTCCAGGGCGCGCGCTGCACAATAAATTTATCTACCGCCGAGATCAATCCCCAAACGGCTTCAATGCCTCGCGAGAATTCGAAGCGGTCGAATGTATCCTGGACGGCCTGAATGGTCTCCTGCGCGAGAATGCCGATATCGCGATCGCCGCCTTCGGGGATCACTCCGCCGCGGTACTGGTGAATCATAGTCAACGTGCGGCTGGCGAGATTGCCCAGGCCGTTGGCCAGGTCCGAATTGTACCGGCCTACCAGGGCATCATAGCTGAAACTGCCATCCTGCCCAAAGACGATTTCGCGCAGCAAAAAGTAGCGCAGGGCGTCCGCGCCCATCACTTCGCGAATTGGTTCGGCGCGCACGATGTTGCCGCGCGACTTGCTCATCTTATCGTTTTCAAACAGCAGCCAGCCGTGCGCGAAGACCTGCTTGGGCAAGGCAACGCCGCCGGCCATCAGAAATGCCGGCCAGAAGACGGCGTGGAAGCGCACGATTTCCTTGCCGACCAGGTGGAGATCGGCGGGCCAGAGATCTTCGCCGTCCACGGCGCTCATATAGCCGATGAGCGCGTCGAACCAGACGTAGAAGACGTGCTTACCCTCTACGGGCAGCGGGATGCCCCATTTGAGCGTGGTGCGGCTGATAGAAAGATCGTTCAGACCCTGCCGCACGAAGGAGATTACTTCGTTGCGTCGCGATTCGGGCTGGACGAAATCGGGCTGCGATTCGTATAACTCAAGCAGCTTGGCCGTGAAGGCCGACAGCTTGAAAAAGTAGTTTTCCTCGGTGACGGTTTCCGTGGGCCGCCCGCATTCCGGGCACGGATCGCCCGGCTTGGCCTCATTGACATAGAGTTCGTCGTAGACGCAATACTGGCCTGTATAGCTGCCTTTGTGGATGAAGCCGTTTTCCATGCAGCGCTGGAACAGCCACCGCACTACTTTGTGATGCCGCGGTTCGGTAGTGCGGAGGGTGCGGTCCACGCGGATGTTGAGCTTCTCCCACTGCTTGCTGAATTCGGACGCGATCGTATCGGCGAACTCCTGCGGCGATTTGCCGGTGGCCTCGGCGGCTCGCTCCACTTTCTGGCCATGCTCATCGGTGCCGGTGAACATCACGGCGTCGAAGCCCTTCATGCGCTTATAGCGGGCAATGGTTTCGGCGGCCATGGTGGTGTAAGTGTGGCCGATGTGAGGCGCCGCATTCACGTAGTAAAGCGGAGTGGTGAGATAGTATTTCATCGGGATTGGTTGAGGTAAGCGAAGTTGGCTTCGGCGATCACGCGTTTCAGAGGCACGCCGGAGGCGAGCGCAAGTTTACGGCAGTCTTCGTATTCCGGCGCGTATGCGCCTTCGCCCGCGATCTTCACGCGCACTTTGCCGTAAGGCGTCGCGACTTCCGTCCAGGTGCGCGCCTGCACGCGGCGCTCGGCGGCATAAATGCGCAGGCCCAGGGTGGAGGTTTCCTGGAAGACGATTTGCGCCAGCGGCTCGCGGTCTTCGGGTTTGGCGATGACGCGCAGCAGATTGCCGGGCCGGCCCTTTTTCATGACGATGGGCTGCAGCGTCACGTCGAGCGCGCCCGCTTCGAACAGGCGCTCGGTGGCGTAGGCCAGCACTTGCGGATTGGAATCGTCGATGTTCGCCTCAATGACCGAAACGCCGATGGCTTCCTCGGCGCCGTTCGGTTCGCCTATCATTACACGCAGCACGTTGGCGCGATCCGGAAAATCGCGATCGCCCGCCCCGTACCCGATGCGCGCGATCTTCATCGCCGGCAGCGCGCCGAATCCTTGCGCCAAAGCCGCGGCGATGGCCGCGCCGGTAGGCGTGGTCAATTCCAGTGCGGGGCCTTGCGCATAAATAGGAGCACCGCGCAGCAGCAGGGCGGTAGCCGGCGCGGGCACGGGCAGCACGCCGTGCTCGGTGTTCACCGTGCCGCTGCCGACGTTCACCGGCGAGCAGACGACGGTGTCAATATCGAGCGCGTCCAAAGCGACGCAGGCGCCGACGATATCGGCGATGGAATCGGCCGCGCCCACTTCGTGAAAATGGACCTTTTCGATGGGAACCTGGTGTACTTCAGCTTCGGCTTCGCCCAGCTTGCGAAACACGGCGATGGCGTTCTGTTTCGCGCGCGGCGAAAGCTCCGCGCTCTCGATCATTTTGACAATGTGCGGCAGGTGCCTGTGTTTGCGACTCTCCTCGGCCGCCACGCGATATTTGGTAGCGCCGATGCCGCCCCGCTTGACCTTCTCAAACGAGACTGCCGCGCCCACGTTCAGCGAGGAAACGGCGGCGGCGATGGCGGCCTGGTCCGCGCCCGCATCGGCCAGCGCGCCAACGGTCATATCGCCGCTGATTCCGGAGAACGCATCCAGGTAACAGGTGAGGGCCACGGTTCAATTGTAGCGGGCTGCGTTGGGATGGCGGCGCGCGTCTGGCTGCGGCAAGGATGCGTGGATCGCGGAGACACTTAGCGGGGACTATTCGGCGAACTTCCTGGACTGGAATCGCGGACGCGCTCGCCTGTGGGATGTGGCGTTTCGGCGGGCCTGTACCTCGGATTGAGGGCCCTGTTCTCTCGCGGTGTTTGAAAGGCGCTCCGGGCCGGTGACACGCTGATCGTGTGGAAGCTCGACAGGCCGTGCCATGTGACAAACGATTGGTGTGGTTGGCGGAGATCGCAAGATCGCTGATGTCAGAACCCACGCGAGCCGGAGTGAAAGCCGCGCAACGCCGAGGCGTCAAGTTTGGTAGGTAGGGCTCCGCCGAGCAGATCGGCCACGCCGGAAGCTGATCGACAAAGGCGAAGGCCGCCAATACGAGGGCCGCTCGACGCTTTATTGGGTGCTTGGCTGAGTGCCACTCGTGTTACAAAAGGGGAATGTCCCCTTGTCTTGACTGTTTTGACGACGGCAGACGGCAGATGACTGCGGCTGCCTGCCTGCTGCAACATTCTAACCTCGTGCAGTGGGACCGAACGAAGGCCGAGTTTACCGACGTGGGCCCGGAGGGATTTGAGAAGAATTGGGTCGACATCGACCCCTCGTTTGGGCGGTTTATTTGCTGGATCACCTTCTCCGCTGGCGCGGAATTGCTGGCCAAAGGAGTCTGCCTTATTCACAAGGTGGATATGCGCAAAAATAAATCAAAGCCCGCACCTCCAAGTAGCGGTGATGATCTGATGAAGTGGGCAGAACAGTTCAATGAAAACCAAGACTTCGGCGGGACGGTAGACACGAAGGACTACCAGACTATCGGAGCACTCAACAAGTACCTGAATAAGCTATTGACGAAGGTGGACGTCAAAGAGCATGAGGGCCAATTGCTTTGCGCTGCCTACAAACTATTGGGCGGGACTATCAGGAATCGGGACGCGCATGCCTATATAAAGGGTGTCCGCGACGACGATTTCCACCTCGTGAGAGAGCTTTTTGTACCATGCTTTAATCTCATGCTGTCATGGCTGCCCGGAGGCTCAGGCACCTTGAGCGAATGGATTGATAACCCGCAATAGGCCATGCCACTAAGTGTTGGCTTGGGTCGCTATCCGGTGCGCTCCCCCGCCGGCGCCATAGACGCTGGAACGCTAAGGCTGCGGTGAAACGCGCTTCATCCTACCGGAAGCTCTACTTCGATTTCCTTCCGGAAAGCGGTTGGCGACGCTCCCTCCGGCAAGTTCTCCCAATAGAGCCGGATGGCCTCGGTGGCACGCATAATCAATTCGTCGACGGATTTTCCGGTAACAATTATAGTGGGTAACTCGGGAACAAAGGCGCTGTAGCCGGACTCATCGCCCTCGATCAACAGCGAATACTTTCTGGTCATTTCTCCTCTATTCTAGTCTGCCGAAGGATGGCTTGGTACGTGCCGGGGCGGACATCGTCGCCCAAATTGCCAGATACGATCGTGATCCGGCCATCAGGGCTTCGAAACACGCGATGATCCCCTTTCGTGCGGACATGCCGCCAGCCCGCCTTCTCTAAATGCTTGACTACATCGCGAACCTTCAAAGGCACGTTTGATGATACTTCGGCCGATTGGTCTCCGCCGTCTATCGATGTGCTTGGCGTCCGCCTGCTGGCCGTGCGCTACGGGCCAAGGTCATGGTGCGCGAGCGTCCTGGCGCATAAGAGCCTTCGCATGCGATCTTGACGCGCGCTTTTCCGAAAAGGCGTCGCGATTTCAGTCCAGGTGCGGGCCTTGCATACGCCGTGCGTCTGAGTTGGTCGGCGGGACCAACGGCTCGCGGTCTTCGGGTTTGGCGATGACGCGCAGCAGATTGCCGGGCCGGCCCTTTTTCATAACGATGGGCTGCAGCGTCACATCGAGCGCGCCGCTTCGAACAGGCGCTCGGTGGCGTAGGCCAAAACTTGCGGATTGGAATCGTCGATGTTCGCCTCAATGACGGAAACGCTGATCGCTTCCGCGGCGCCGTTCGGTTCGCCTATCATGACACGCAGCACGTTGGCGCGATCCGGAAAATCGCGATCGCCCGCCCCGTACCCGATGCGCGCGATCTTCATCGCCGGGAGCGCGCCGAATCCTTGCGCCAAGGCCGCGGCGATGGCCGCGCCGGTAGGCGTGGTCAATTCCAGTGCGGGGCCTTGTGCATAAATAGGAGCACCGCGCAGCAGCAGGGCGGTAGCCGGCGCGGGCACGGGCAGCACGCCGTGCTCGGTGTTTACCGTGCCGCTGCCGACGTTCACCGCCGAGCAGACGACGGAGTCGATATCGAGCGCGTCCAAAGCGACGCATGCGCCAACGATATCGGCGATGGAATCGGCCGCGCCCACTTCGTGAAAATGGACCTTTTCGATGGGAACCTGGTGTACTTCAGCTTCGGCTTCGCCCACTTTATGGAATACCGCTACGGCGTTCTGTTTCGCAGGTGAGAGCCACGTTTCAATTGTAGCGGGAGGCAGGTTAGACCAATGCTCAGTCCGAATTGCGACTCCTGGCATATACAGGTGGTCGCGCAAACACTATAGCAGTCCCATCCGCTTTTTAAGCGCCAGGAATCCTGGGGATTTCTCCATAGGCGCGAATACCGGATTCACGGCGATCGTCAGGGCCTGCCATTCTCGCCGGTCTGCCGAGCGTTCCAACCACTTGAGAGTGTTCGGCTCGTCACCGACCATGGCATACACCTTAGCGATCCATTGCAGGGCAACGCCCGTGTTGGGATATTTCTCCGCATACGGGCGGATCAGCCGTAGCGCCGCGTCGCACTGGCCTGTGCGCGCTCTCGCCATTGCCTCAAGAAAAGGAAGCGATGGGGACGGCTTCTTGATACGTTCCAGAGCAGCCAACGCGACTTCAGGCTTACCCTCCCAAATGTAACTGGATGCTGCCGCAGCTTGAGCGTCCGGTAACATGGGGTACATTGCCAGCGCTCTTTGGGATATCTCGCGAACTTGTGCAAAGCGGCCCTCGAGGTACCATGCGTTGCTCAGACTCAGCATGGTCGCGGTGTCGAACGGGTCCAGTTCTTGCGCGCGCCGAAGGTGTTGGTCCGCTTCCGGAAAACGGCCGCGGAAAATCAGCAAGGATGTGTAAGTAAGCTCAGCCGTCGCGCTCGGGGCGCCCGCCACTGCCAGTTGAAGCTCCCGCTCGGCTCTGCTCCAATCCCAGTCGTATTGCATTGCCAGTTCCGCGAGCACGGCATGCGCCTCCGGCAGGTTCGGGTCCAGTTGGAGCGCCCTGCGGGATAACTCCGCCGCGCTATCGCGCTCGATCTCGGTGCGATAGATGGATCCCCGCGCACGAGCTTCGGCCATTTTCGCCCTTGCCAAACCCACATAGGCTTGAGCGTAATTGGGATCGAGATCGATGGCGTTCTGAAACTCCGCTTCCGCTTGCCTCACGCCATCAGTGGTCACCCGCTGCAAATCGAAGCGCCCCTTCATCACAAATTCGTGGGCTGCCGGATTGGCTACATGGCCGGCGGCCGAATCCGTTGGCAATCGGACGAGCGGCCGCGGGCTGAGGGTTTGGCTGCGCCGCTGACGAAACATGGCGCTGGAACCAGACACCAAGTGACGCCCCCACCGCGCAGAATAGAATGAGCGCGGCGTATAACCAGAGACGTCTTGGCTTCCGATTAGCCGCCGCAATTCCAGAGACAGGCTCCTGGGTCGTTGGCCCGGCTTCCAACACGGCGAGGACGGCCGCCGAGTCCGCTGCACCTGGTTCTTCTGCGACGCTTGACGAATTCCCTGAGGATCGCTCCTCGATTTCAGGCACGTAGCTGCCCTTTGGTATGGCTATACGCAAAGGGTCGTTGATGCCGCCTTGCTGGTAATACTCCTCGAGCCTTGTGCGAAGGCGGCGCGCCGCCGATCGCACAATCGAGTCGTCAGGCATGTCCGCACGCCCGAAAACCTCCATCGAAATAGTCGATTCCTTAATCTGATCGGATTTCCCTTCTACCGTTAAATCGACAACAAACTGAAGGAAGGTCTGGAGCCTTGGCGATTCCCGGAACTGGGAGGAAGCAATAATGCGGGCGAGTTGCTCCTGCACACGGACGGCGCTCGGCTTCAGGATCTCCATGAGCCGTAAGCCCTCAGTATAGCGTCGAAGTGTTGTTATGGAAGGCATCCGTTAGCGTGCTGAAGTACTAGAACTTGCCCAACGCGCAGCCCACCTCTTTCTTTAAAAACACGGTGACGTCACGGTCATATCACGTGATGGCGCCTTACAAATCGGCGCTCGATAGGGCAGAGTAGTTTAGGCGAGCGCAACAATTGCTCTCGTCTAATTTCAAATCGGAGAACATTATATGCGATTCAGTGCCTTATCAACTTTTGCTTTTATAGCGTTAGGATTCTCATTGGCTACTTCGGCGGGCGCCGCGACGATCACCGTGAATGCAGCCGACAACATATACGCAGCCGGCCAAAGTTCGGCGCCCGGGGGCGGCAATCTGCCGGGCTTTATCGCGCTTGGGTCCGGCGCCACTTCCGTCACGTTCAGTAGCGTGACTGGATCGATTGCCTGTGGTGGTGAAGGTTGCATTACAGTAAACGGCTTCGGTAATTACAACGACCCAGATGGCGCCGGGGCGGCTGTCAGTACCTCGTCTAATACGGGGGCCGGCAGCATATCGGGGATCACCGCCCCAGCCGCCGGATATCTGGTTGGTGTGTTCGTTGCCTCCGGCGGGCCCTCCGGATCGGCGCCAATCGC
The DNA here is from genome assembly GCA_963723015.1 of Bryobacterales bacterium. Lineage (GTDB taxonomy): Bacteria > Acidobacteriota > Terriglobia > Bryobacterales > Bryobacteraceae > PALSA-243. The sequence continues at coordinate 86,121 of CAVRPF010000007.1, read as the reverse complement.
TTTAAATTACACCACTACTTCCAGCACGTCTTCGGGCTCATACTCGCCGCTACTCGATCAGACGTTTTTCATCGGGGACGGGCTTACCGGCGATCAGACCGGCTCGCAACAGGTTTTCAATGTTCCTGTGGGGGCAGTGAGCTTGTATCTCGGGATTAGCGACGCGCCTGGCTACAACGGCAGCCCCGGCGCATATGGCGATAATTCCGGTACCTACACCGCCATTTATACGGTGCATAGCGCTGTGGTTACAGGTACGCCGGAGCCTGCTTCGCTTTTGCTTCTGGTTTTGGGTTTTTCCGGCCTCCTGCTCGTCCGGGTTTTGCGCGCGGAGGCACGTCTGTAGGCTTTCCTTGAGGTGGCGAATTCTGGTGCGAGCACGCGTAAATTTCACCGCCCGCCGATTAAGCCGGATCTGATGGCTCAACGGAGTACAGTCAACACGGGATGACAGGCGTAAACCGGCTGCGGCTGCTGCTGAGCTTTATGGCGGCCGCGGCGTCTCGAGCGGCGGAGCAGATCAAAATGCTTGGGCGTGATTATCGGCATTTCGCCCGATAGGATTCGCGACCTGCCAGTTGTCGGTTAGCGCGCGGCGGCGCCGACGATATCGGCCGCGCCAACTTCATAGAATTCGTCGACGGATTTTCGGGTGACAAGAATCGTGGGCAACTCGGGGATGAAGGCGCTATAGCCGAAGTCGTCGCCTTCGATAGTCAGCGAATACTTTCGGGTCATCCTTCCTTTATTCCAGCCTGCCTGAGGATGCGCTCCGCTGCGAATAAAACTCCGTGCCAAGGCCGATAGTCGAAATTACGGTACATTCAACTCATGCGCTTCGGTTCAGGGGTTGAAAGGCTTCCGTACTGCCTGGCGTGCGCGGCCATCGTCTCGATGCTGTTTTCGATCGCTGTCAGCGAGATTCTGGTGGGTGCGGCCGCAGTCGCGCTCGTCACCTTACGACTCCCGTTGCGCTTTCCGCCGATCCTGCTACCGATCACAACTTTGCTCGTGCTGACGCTGATCTCTCTAGTGCATTCCGCCGATCCGAAAGGCGGCTTTCCGGATATCAAAAAGTTCTATCTGTATTATCTGGCGCCTCTCATCGTATACAGCACGCTGCGAACCCTTCGTGACGTACGCGCCCTGATTCTAACCGCAACGGCGGTGATGACTCTATCGGCGTCGTGGAGCCTGGTACAGTTCGGCGAAAAGGTAGAGGGCGCGCATGCTCTGGGAAGGCCGCTTTACTCCTACTACGTGGGCGCGCGGCTCACGGGTTTTACTAATCATTGGATGGTCCTCGGCGGCCAGGAGATGATGGTAATCCTGATGGCCGCCGCATGGTTGTTCTTTGCGCGCGACCGCCAATGGAAGATATGGGTCGCGGCCGCGATCTCCGTCATTCTGATCTCAATCGTGCTCGGAGAGACCCGCATCGTTTGGTTCGGAACGTTTTGCGGCGGCGTGTATCTGATATGGTTGTGGCGGCGCTGGTGGGTACTCGCGCTCCCCATACCAATTTTGGCGTTGCTGGTGGTGAATCCGTTCGATCTCCGGGAACGGGCCTTTTCCGCGTTTCACCCTCACGGTGACACCGATTCCAACGCGTTCCGCTACGCGTGTTTGCGAGAGGGATGGGAAATCATCAAAAAACATCCGTGGCTCGGACTGGGCCCCGAAGAGATCAAAGCGCTTGAAGTGACGGGAGATTACCAGAAGTGGATTCCGGCCGATGTGCCGCGGCCCTTGCCGACAGGCTGGTATGGCCATCTGCACAACCTCTATGTACAATTGGCGGCGGAACGTGGAATCCCAGCGGCGCTGGCGATGATCTGGCTCCTGCTTAAAATGCTATTGGATTTTGCGGGAGGCGCGCGCCGGGCTCGCGACAACCCCGCCGCGCGCGCTATCCTATGCGGCGCCATTGCCATGATGGTCAGTATCATGGCAGTAGGCCTGGCTGAGTACAACTTGGGCGAGAGCGCTGTTTTGATCCCTTTCCTGGGCCTGTCGGCTTGCGGTTACCTGGCAATCGATCAGGCTTCGCCGCGCAAATTCGCGGGTTAAAACGGCGATCAAGTCCTGCTCGCGAATTCTCCCCGCTCTTCCCGGAGAAGCTCCAGGTCCAGTTCTTGCGCCAGCGAGAGATCGAGCACCCGCACGCGTTGACCCTCGCGCAATTCTTGCAAGCGCACTTCACGGCCGTTCGAGAACCGCACGGCGTCGCGATAGCTGTGCGCCGCCGCCGTGATCTGAGTAAACGTTACCTCCTCCATTGGACCCACGCCGAATTCGCTTTGCAGCCGCTGGGGGATATCCTCCAGCCGCAGCCGTGCGCCGGGCGGTATACAAACTGCCGCCACGCATGCCTGTTCGGGCGGTTGGAAAAACTCCTTGAGCTGTGCCCAAAAAGTCTTGTGCGTTGCCGGAGCCGGATTCGCCGCGCGCGTAATTTCAGAGGGCGAGGCCAACCCCAACGAGCCTGTCGGAAACCGGTGCGCGACCAGCTCTTCGCCTTCGCGCGCTAACCGATTCGGTACTGCCATTAAGGAATAGTCACACATATTGCCGCTCCCTTCTTCCTCCTAATTTGAGTTTCGGTTCTGAAGCCGGAATTGGCAACACTCCTGAGTGATTTCCCGCACATGGTACCGCCCGATTTGGGGTTAACGGGCGGCTGTTAAGATGTGAGGGATGGATAGTGAAGAGAAGCCAACGCAACCGGCTCCGGCTCACCAGAGCCAGGGAGCGGTTTCCGCCGCCGCGCCTACGCAGCCGGAATCGAATGCGGCGTGGCGGCGGGTTCAGTTGGCGCGTCACCCCAAGCGCCCGCATTCTCTCGACTACATCACGCGCATATTCACGGATTTTCAGGAAATTCACGGTGATCGGGCGTTTGGCGACGACCCGGCGATCGTCACCGGCCTGGCCCGCTTCGACGGCTCCCCCGTGATGGTCGTGGCCGAACAGAAGGGGCGCGATACCAGGCAGAAAGTCTACCGGAATTTCGGGATGCCGAAGCCGGAGGGGTACCGCAAGGCGTTGCGGGCGATGCAGGTGGCGGGCAAATTCAATCGGCCCATTGTGACCTTCATCGACACGCCCGGAGCGTACCCGGGTGTGGATGCGGAGGAGCGTGGGCAGGCCGAAGCCATCGCGCGCAATCTACGGGAGATGTCGCGGCTGCCGGTGCCGGTGATCGCGATCTGTATCGGAGAAGGCGGCAGCGGCGGGGCGCTGGCGCTCGGCGTAGGGAGCGTGGTATTGATGCTGGAGAATTCGGTGTACAGCGTGATCTCCCCGGAAAATTGCGCCAATATCATCTTCAAGGACGCGGGCAAGGCGCAGGAGGTGGCTCCCTTCATGCGCTTGACCGCCGAAGATCTGCTCGAATTGGGGCTGATCGACGGTATTGTGCCGGAGCCGCCCGGAGGCGCCCAGGAAGACCCCGATCTCGCCGCGGCCAATGTGCGCCGGGAGCTGGCGGGCCGGTTGGCGGAGTTAGGCGCTTTGAGCGGCGCTCAATTGGTGGAGGAACGCTGCGCAAAATTCCGCCGCATGGGGAACTTCTTCACGTGAAAAAGACAGTTTGGCTGGCGATTCTTTTTGGCGTGTTGGTAGTGGGTTACGTGATGGTGTCGTCCTTCAGCCACAAAGCGTACCGGGTGCGGGTGTGCATGAGCTACAAGGGCGGAAGCAATTGCGGTAGGGCGTCGGCCGACAAGCGCGAAGAGGCGCTGCGCGCGGCTACGGTGAACGCTTGCGCGCTGATTGCGAGCGGCGTAATCGAATCGGGGCAATGCGAAAACTCGACGCCGGCGTCGGTGGAGTGGCAGTGAAGTCGCCTACCATGTAGCACGCGAATCGTCTAACGGCGCGAGGAGTTTCCGTTGGGGCGAACAGCGACCACTGGCGGAAACAACCCGGGCGCGGAGGCCTCGGACCCCGCATCCTTCGCCGCTGCACTATCGCACGCGTTAGAGGATCAACTGGGCTGAAGCTGGAAGCGCGCAAGATCCCGCAGGAAGTGTTGGTGATCGATCGCGCGGAGAAGCCGCCGGAGAATTAATCTGTTCCGGCGTGCCGCACACGCCGTCATGTAGGCGGTTGCGCCGCATCCGATGAAAAATGCGGCTCAGGCGGCGACGGCTGCGATTTGCCTGAATGACGGCTGAACCACTTGAGCGCCAGGCCTGAAACTTGCTCCAGTGTTCCTGGTTCTTCGAACAGATGGGTGGCCCCGGGCACGATCGACAGCTCTTTTTCGCAGTGCATCTCGGCCAGCGCTTTGCGGTTCAACTCGATCACCTGGCGATCCTCGCTACCGGCAATGAGCAGCGTTGGGGCTTCGACGCGGCGCAGCGCGGGACCAGCAAGATCCGGCCGACCTCCACGCGAGACCACCGCGACGATATTCTTTGGCCGTTCCGCGGCAGCGGCCAAGGCGGCCGCAGCGCCGGTGCTGGCGCCGAAATAGCCCAACGATAAGTCGCGGGCTACAGGATCGCGCAGGAGCCATTCAGTGGCTTCTTCGACGCGGTCCGCCAAAAGCGCAATATCGAAACGCAGCCGCCGGGTACGAAGATCGACATCTTCCTCGGCTTCGGTCAACAGATCGAGCAGCAGCGTGCCGAAGCCGCCATGCTGCAGCACGCCGGCGACATAACGATTTCTGGGGCTGTGGCGGCTACTGCCGCTGCCATGCGCGAATAAAACCATGCCGCTGGCCCGGGCGGGCACGACGAGATCGCCCGCCAGTCCGAGGGGCGAAATAGTTACGGCTTTTTCGGTAATGGTCTCGGTCATATTCTATACTCCAACTGGATATGTGGATCGGAATCCGGCATGATTACCTCATGCGACGTGCTGGCGCGCTGCGCGTTCGAGCAGCTCACGGACCTCCTCGTCGGAGGTTTGCGAGAAGTCTTCGTACCATGCGCCCACCGCGTAGAACGGGTCTGGCGTAGCGGCGCAAACGATCTGATCCGCATGCTCGCGGAACTCTTCGCAGGCTTCACGGGATGCTACCGGGACGGCAACGATAACCCTCTCCGGCCCGCGGGCGCGCAGGGCGCGGGTAGCAGCGAGCATCGAGGCCCCGGTTGCGAGGCCATCGTCCACCAGAACGATGGTGCGTTTGGCCGCGTCCAGCGGCTGCCGGTCTTCACGATAGAGACGCTCGCGCCGCGCGATCTCTTTCTTCTCACGCTCCGTTACCCGATCTATTGCCGCCCGCGAAATGCGCAGTTGCCGGATGATGGAATCATTTAATACCCGTAGGCCGCCACTGGCGACGGCGCCCATCGCCAGCTCTTCTTGACCGGGGACGCCAAGCTTCCGCACCAGAAATACGTCCAGATCGCTGTGGAATTTTTGCGCGATTTCAAATCCGACAGGTACGCCACCGCGAGGCAGCGCGAGCACAAGTACATTCGCGTTGCCGATGGCGGGGATGAGCCGTTCAGCCAGAATCCGCCCAGCATGCGTGCGATCGCGAAAGAGCGGCTCAACCAACACGGCGTGGGCCTCTGCTTTTGGAACTGCACGTCCGTTACCAGAGATGTGAGTTGCACAGACCCGCGCGTTAGCCTCGGCAGTCTCGAGAGATTCCACTGAAGAAGCAAACCAAACGCATCGTACCCGGCTTTCGCTACATACCGGGCGGAAGGGTCGCTCCGGGCGCAAAGTGCGCAATGTTATCCTTTTTAAGGCTCTATGCGTAGAATTTTGATTAGCAGTTCTCTGGTAGCGATACTTTCGTTTACCCTTATCACCACCGTGCGGAAGGCGAATTCCGCGCCTCAATCCAGATCTAAAGCGGCAGCGGCCAAAGTGGTGGCCGGCGCGAGCGGATCCTATGGCAATGCGGAGGCTATTACCGAAGAGGAGATGAAGATCTACGATTACTTCCTCGCCTCCGATCAACTGGAAGGCCGCAATGTACCTTCCCGCGGGTACGATACCGCCGCACTCTACATCGCCAGTCATCTGGCGGAATGGCATCTGAAACCGGGAGGAAGCGCGGAGAATACAAATGGTCCGCTGCAGCCCTACTTAATGCCGTTCGAGCTGGTGAGCAAACAGATTGTGCCCGCGGAAAGTAAGGCTTCGATCACAGCGCCGGCGGCCGGCGGGCGCGGCGGACGGGGTGGACGCGGCGGGGGTGGAGGTGGTGGAGGAGCGCGCGGCGCGGCCGCCGCGACGGGTCCACGCACGACGGAATTTGAATATGGCAAGGATTGGTCGGTAGTCGCCGGAGGACGCGGCGGACCGCAGATCGACACGCTGGACGTTAGCGGACCTTTAGTTTTTGCGGGGAACGGCTACGTCGTCAACAAGACGAACGTGAATCCCTATCAGGGCCTGGATGTCAAGGGCAAGATCGTCGTTGTGGCCGGGCTGCCCGCCGAACTGGCGGCGCAACAGGCAGCGGCGGCTGCCGGCCGAGGCGGGCGCGGCGGCGCGGGCGGCGGCGGACGTGGCGCGGCTGACAATCCGCTGGGCACGGAATGCACCGACTTTTTGACGCCGGAACAGGCGGCTGCTAAGAACGGCGCCGTGGCGGTGATCTCTATAGCCAATTTTCAGCAGCTCAGCGCCATGGCCAATCCCAATACGGGCGGCGGTTTCGGCGGCGGAGGACGGGGCGGCGGACTCAATGGCCCCAACTACACGGTCGTGAAGTTCCAGCGCCCGGCGGCCTGCGCCGCGGTCCCGGCAATCACCGCAGGTTTAGAAATGACCAACGCAATCTTTCAGGGTGAGAAGACCGGCGCGTCGCAGATCTTCTACGCGGCCGGCTCCAACGCCAAGGAGGATTCCTTCGCGCTGACGCCGGAAAAGAAAATCAGCTTGCACATCGGCGTCCACGCGGAGCCGGGCCACACCGAGAATGTGGTCGGCATCCTCGAAGGCTCCGACCCGGTGCTGAAGAATGAATTTGTGGTGATCAGCGCGCACCTGGATCATATTGGGTTGAGCGCGCCGCTTCCCGATGGCCATAACGTGAACAACGGCGCCGACGACGATGGCTCCGGTTCCACCGGCCTCCTGGGCATTGCCCGCGCCTACGCGGAAGGCGCGGCCAAGGGGATCCGGCCCAAGCGCAGCATCATTTTTCTCTGGAACGCCGGCGAGGAGAAGGGACTGTGGGGCTCGCAATATTTCAATGAGTTTCCGCCGGTCGATCTCACCAAAGTCGTTGCCAACCTGAACATGGATATGATCGGGCGCACCAAGGGACCGGGCTATAGCGACCCCGATGCTACGCATATGCTGGTGAATCCGGGTGAAGTCCTGGTGATTGGTCCGAACATCAGCAGCGACGATCTGGAAAAGACCATCGAAAACGTGAACGGCGGTTACCAGAAAATGACGCTCAACCATTTCTACGACACCACCGCGCCCGACGCGACCCACGATAATCTGGGCCCGGCTGGCCGCGGCCAGCGCATTTTCTATCGCAGCGACCACTATAATTTCGCCAAAATGGGGATCCCGATCGCCTTCTTTACGGTGGGGCTGCACCCGGATTATCACCGTCCTACGGACACGCCCGAGAAGATCGATTACAAGGAAATTCAGACGATTTCGAAGACCGTGGCGGCGGTGGGCTGGGTGCTTGCCACGCAGCCGGGCCGTCCGCAGTTGAAGAGCAATCTGCCCGACCAGTTGATCAAGGACATGAAGACTGTCAAGGATCAGGGTTGGGGCAAGATCACTCCGGTGCTGGCGCCGCTACCGGGCGAACCCTATTAGAAGCGAATGGATCGGTTCCCGCTCGGGTTCAATACTTACTCGGTCCGCGCGATGCGCTGGCCGGATCTCAAGCTGTTGGAGTACGGCGCCAGCCTGAAGCTGGACGCCGTCTACCTGCAGGATTCAACCGATCCTCTCAACAACGATCCGGCGCATTGGAAGGATCTGAACAGACTGCCGCGCGCCTGGCGCTGGAACTGCATGGCGGCGATGCCGGCGCGCTGCCGCGCACGCCCGACGGCATGAACGCCGACCATCGCGCGGCTGCATGAGGGAATCCGGCACGCGGTAGGCATAGGATCGAAGCTGGTGCGCTTTCGAGTGGCCGGAGACCGCGCCAGTCTCCCGCCCGGCCCGGTCGAAAAGACCATCGAAACCATGATCAAGACGCTGCGCAGCGTGCGCACTGAGGCCATGGATGCGGGTGTGAAATTCGCCATCGAGAATCATAAGGACCTGTATTGCTGGCAGACGCGGCAGGTGATAGACGGCGCCGGCAAGGAGTTCGTGGGTTCCTATCTCGACACGGGCAACCCGGTCTTCGTAATGGAAGATCCGCTGGCCACGGTGGAAACGCTGGGTCCGGTCGCGGTGATGCTGCACCTGCGCGATTCGGTGGTTTACGAAGCGCACAACGGCATCGCGGTGCAGTGGGTTCCGCTGGGCGAAGGAGTGGTGGATTTCAAGAAGATCGTCGCGAAAGCCAAGGAAGTCTGCCCCCCCATCGCCATATACAATAAGCCGATCACCGGCCGCCCGCCGCAGGTGTTGGCCATCTACGATCCCACGTTCATGCGGAACTGGACGGACATGCGCGCCTCGGACCTGGCGCGATTTATCGCCCTCGCCAAGCAAGGGCATCCATACGAAGGTCATATGGTAATCGAAGATGTGCCGGGCAAGATTGCCGAACCGATCGCCGCCGCCCTGCAATACCAGCAGCGCGACCATATGGAGCGCGGAGTGGAGTACGCGCGGAAGGTTCTGGATTTGGGCGTCAAGTGGCGCGCGTGAGCGTGTCCTGAGTTAATGGCCAAGGTACTGCCGCCGATTTGCCCGGCAGTACATGGAGCGGCCGCAGCCATCAATTGATAACATGGCTTGCAATATCATGCTTAAGACTTGCGTCCTCTTACTCAGCCTTTGTGGCGCGCTGGCGGCGCAAGGCGCGCGGCCAATCGTGCTCCATGCGGCGCGCTTGATCGACGTCGAGACGGGGCGCGCGATTGCGCCCGGTGAAGTACTGGTGCAGGGCGAGCGTATCGTGGAGGCGGGCGCGTCTGTCACTCGTCCGGCCGGCGCCGAGATCGTCGATCTGGGCGACCGCACGCTGCTGCCAGGCCTGATTGATGCGCACGTTCACCTGTTCCTGCACCCAGGCGCCGAGGATTTGCAGACCGTCGAGGAATCCGTGCCGCAGCGAACCATTCTCGCGGCGCTCGCGGCCAAGGACGATCTGATGGCCGGCTTCACGGCCGAACGCGACATGGGCACGGAAGGCGCCGGCTCGGCCGATACCGCCGTGCGCAACGCCATCAATGAAGGCCGTATTCCCGGCCCGCGGCTGCGCATCAGCGGCAACGCTATCGATTTGCTGGGCGGCCATGAAGACGCCATCGGCTTCAACCCCGAGCAGCACGTGCTCTCCAACGCCACCTATGCCAATAGCGCATTGCAGATCGTCGAAGTCATGCGCCAGCAGTATAAAGAAGGTGCGGACTTCACCAAGATCTACGAGACCGGTAAGGATTCACTGGTGAATGGCCGGCTATCCACGCCGTATCAGTACACCGAGGAGGAGCTTGCCGCGGCCGTCCACGAAGCCGCGCGGGTGGGCAAACGCGTGGCTGTGCATGCTACCGGCGAGCCCGGGACGCTCTATGCGGCGCGCGCGGGCGTGGCTTCCGTGGATCACGCGCACCAGCTCAGCGATGAAACCATGCGGCTGATGAAAGAGCGGCAGATCTTCGCGGTGCCCACGTTTACGATTTCCGAATACTTCGCGGATCACGCCGCCACGCCCGCCATAGCAGCTTTGGAGCGCAAGATGCTCGAGCTGCACGCGCAGGAGTTCCGCAAGCAGCTGGCGGCGGGCGTGCCCATGGCGATGGGTTCGGATGTGGGTCCGTTCCCACACGGCACGCAGGGGCGAGAGTTCGCGCTGATGGTGCAATACGGCATGACCCCGCTGGCCGCGCTGCAAGCGGGAACGCTCAACGGCGCAAAGCTGCTCGGATGGCAGGGGCAGATCGGCGCAGTGAAAGCGGGGTATCTGGCGGATATCGTGGCGGTGGAAGGTAACCCGCTGCAGGAAATCGGCGCGCTGGAGAAAGTGACTTTCGTGATGAAGGGCGGCGTGGTGTATCGGCGATAATGAAAGGAATTCCAATGAGAAGAATGCTGTGGTTGTTTGTGGGCGCCGCATCGCTGTTTGCCGCCGATTATGCCGCCGAGGGCAAGCTATGGTGGTCGCATATCCAGTATCTGGCCGACGATAAACTGGAGGGCCGCGACGTCGGATCCGAAGGCTTTAAGAAGGCCGTGGAGTACGTTTCGACGCAGTTCGAGCGCATCGGGCTTAAACCGGGCGGGGAAAACGGATACCAGCAGCCAATCAAGTTCGAGAAGCGGACGCTGATTGCCGACCAGTCGAGCCTGACGCTGGTCCGGGACGGCAACGAGATTCCGCTAGCGCTTGGCGCCGACGCCAACTTCAACACGCGGGCGAACCTGGCTCCATCAGTGGAGGCGCCAATGGTGTTCGTGGGTCACGCGTTCGCGATTCCCGAATCGAAGATCGACGATCTTAAGGGGCTCGACCTGCGCGGCAAGATCGCGGTGTATATGAGCGCCGGCTCGGTTCCCGGAGTGCCCGGCAATCTGATGTCGCATTATCAATCGGCGAGCGAACGCTGGAATGCGTTAAAGCGGGCCGGCGCGATTGGCATCGCTACGGTGCAGGCGCCGCCGCAGGCCGGACGGGGCGGCAATGGCGCCAATCCAGCGCAGGGGGATGCGGCGGGCGGCGCCCGCGGAGGGCGCGGCGCTGCGCCTTCAACCGTGATTGCAGACCCGGCTCTACAGGAAACCGGCGGGCAACAGATCTCGCTCACCATCACCAGTCGGGGCGCGGAGAAGCTCTTCGAAGGTACCGGACACACGCTTGACGAACTCCAGAAGATTGCCAAAGCCAACCAGCCGCTGCCCACGTTCGAATTGAAAGGGCAACTGCGCGCCAAGGCGGCTGTGACCAGCGAGCCGCTGGATTCGCAGAATGTAGTGGGCGTGCTGCCCGGGTCGGATGCCAAGCTGAAGAACGAATACATCGTGATGTCGGCGCACCTTGATCATCTGGGCGTAGGCCGCGCGGTGAACGGCGACAGCATCTACAACGGCGCGATGGACGACGCTTCCGGCGTAGCATCGGTGATCGAGATCGCGCGCCTCATGAAAGAATCCGGCGCGAAGCTGAAGCGCTCGGTCATCTTCCTGACTGTCACTGGAGAAGAGAAGGGCGAATTGGGTCGCGCTATTTCGCCGCGCATCCGACGGTTGCGGCGAGCGCCATTGTGGCCGATATCAATCTCGATATGTTTCTGCCGCTCTACGCGCTCAAAGTGATCGAGGTGCAAGGGCTTACTGAATCGACGCTGGGCGACCAGGTGCGCGCGGCGGCGGCGGATCTGGGCGTAAAGGTTCAACCCGATCAGGAGCCTGAGCAGAACCGCTTTATCCGTAGCGATCAATATAGCTTCATTCTGCACGGCGTGCCCGCGCTGGCGTTCAAGTTCGGTTACGAGCCGGGGTCGCCTGATGAGAAGACGCGCCGCGACTGGGTGCGCGACGTTTACCACAAGCCCAGCGACGACCTGAAACAGCCGGTGGACGCCGCCGCCGCGGCGCAATTTAATCACGTTATCGCCGACCTGTTACAGCGTGTAGCGAACGACGCCGCGCGACCCGAGTGGTACAAGGATAGCTTCTTTAAGCGGTTCGCGAAGCCGGGGATCTAGGTCTAGGTTTAGGGGCGCCCGCAAGAGTGCCCCTCAGGAACAGTCAGTTGGCGCTCCGGAGTTGTTCGATGCGCGTGCGCAGGGCGGCTGTGAAGCAGGCGGCATCGTTAGCGGCGGCGCCGCTGGCCATGAAGCCCGCGCGCAACTGCGCGTCGGTGATGCGGCCCAGGTACTTCATGAACCAGGCCACGTGGGCGACGGGGATTCCGGTACGAAAGCCTTCATTGATGTCTCCTTCGTAGCCAAACATCACCAGGCCTCTTTCGACGCCGCGCACGAAGGCGCCGCTCTGCTGCGTAAAGTCGGCGCAGCGCCAGGCGGTGCGCGCGGCGGGTTCTGCGGCGAGGCGGCCAAATCCGGCGCCCAATCGGTAAACGCATAAATGAATCGCGTCCCATAGGGCTTTTTCAGCTCGAAGATGGCGGTGTTAGGACCGCCCGCGCCCACGCGCGCATCTTTGTTATCCCAGTTGGAAAAGAGCATTATGAGAATTTTGAGGCCGCTTAATTCCTTGGTCCCTCCGAACGGCGGACCGTCCCATCGCCAGTTCTTATCTTCGAGAAACTTCAGATCCGGATCGCGATATTGGAAGCGTCCAGCGATGAAGCTGCCATCCGCATGGACGCTGGGATTTTGGCGCTTGACGGGTTGAAAACCTTCGAACTTGCCGGACGCAACAAAGAAACTTGGCTCGGCGAAATAGCCGCACGCCCTGACCACGCGCCAGCAGAACGATTCCGGGCGAACCTCCAGGCCGAACTTTACGTTCCATGTGGCGCCGTGCGCGTCGCGCGCGAATATTTTCGGCTGAGTGCCGCTCATGTCTTCGCGCAGAAACGTGAACGGCGGCTTGGGCGAAACGACGGGCGCGGCCATGGACCCGGAGAAATCGAGAGAGGCTACGTCGCCCGGGTCGCGCCAAAGCGAACCATTGGGAAGCTGCGCGTAAGCGGCGAGGCAGAGTGTGGAGGCCAGGGTGAATTTGAAAAGGCGCATGGAAGCGCGGCGCGAAAGGAAATCGCGTTGCACACGAGTGTGACACCCTGCACGCAGGAGTGCGTGCGCCACGATGGGGGCGGGGTGGGGTTATTCATAGCGCAGGCAGACGATCGGATCCAGATTCGCCGCGCGGTTCGCCGGATAGTATCCGAAAAACAAACCGACGCTCACCGAAATCGTAAAGCCGAGCACGATCCACAGCGGCGAAACGAACGCCGGAATCGCGGGGAGCGCCGTTCTCACGGCGAATGCGATCAACGCGCCCGCCAATATTCCGATCACCCCGCCGATGCACGAAAGCGTAATCGCTTCCAGCAGAAACTGCACCCGGATATCCGCCTTGCGGGCGCCCACGGCTTTGCGGATCCCGATCTCGCTGGTGCGCTCGGTCACCGAAATCAACATGATATTCATGACCCCGATGCCGCCCACCAGCAAGCCCACGCCGCTGATGATGCCGGTGAGCAGAACCATGGCGCCGGTGAGCTGATTCCACAGCGAGCTCAGAAAATCGGGCGATGTGATCTCGAAATCGTCTTCCGCGTTATACGGGCACGTGGCGCTTGCGCCGCATCGCCTCTTCCACTTGACCCTTCACGGTGTCGAGCGAATAGCCGTCCTTGCCGGCCACCGCGATGAAGCGCTCGCGAATCTCCGGAAAACTCTTGCGGAAATTGCTCATCGGGATGCAGGCGAACTGATCCACGCCGAAGCTCGAAAAGAGCCCCTGATCCGGCTCGAAAACGCCGACTACTTCATAAAGCCGGCCGTTCAGCCGCACCGGTTTGCCCAGCGGGTCGACGGTGGGAAACAGCGAATCCGCGATGGCGCGCCCGATCACGATCACGATTGCGGGCGTGCTCCTCGTCGTAATCCGAAATGAACCGCCCCTCGGCCACGGCGAACAGCGGAAAAGCGTTGATGTACTGCGGCTGCACGCCGCGCAGAAAAAAACGCTCGACGTGCGCGTCGCCGTATCGAATCTCATCGGTCTGATCGTTGAAGTTGATTCGGTTGGCGAACACCGTCGCATAGGAGACCGCGGGGCTGGATTGCTTCGATGAAGGCCGCATCCTCGTCCTCCAGATATTTCCGCACGCGGATCTTCGCCGGCAAGCCGGGCGGTGTTCTGCGATCGGCGGGATGCGCGTGATGAAGAGCGTGTTCGAGCCCGAGCCGCTGCACGCGCTCCTTGATTTCGCCATTCAGTCCGTCGATGATCGACGCCACCGCGATCACCGTGGTCACTCCGATCACGATTCCGAGAATCGTGAGGCCGGAACGCACCTTGCGCGATCGCAGCGTGTCGAGCGCGACCGACAGGTTTTCGAACACCTCGTGCCGCGTCATCCGGTCTCCGTTCGCAGCGCGGTTACGGGATCGAGACTGCGCCGCCTTGCGCGCCGGATAGATCCCGAAGAACAGCCCGATGGTGGAACTGAGAACCACGCCGAGCAGCGCGACCCAGGTCTTCACGGAAGCCGGAAACGACGTCAGCGTCCGCAGCGCGAGCGCGCATCCGAAGCCGATGCGCGATGCCGATCGCGCCTCCGATCAGGCATTGCAGCAGGCTTTCGGCAAGAAACTGATGCAGTATGTCGGATTGCGTCGCGCCCATCGCGCGGCGCACGCCGATCTCGCGCGTTCGCTCCGTCACGCTCACCAGCATCACGTTCATGATGACAATTCCGCCCACCACCGCCGAGATGGAGCTCACCATCACGAACACGGCGAAAAACGAACCGCTGATGCTCTGCCACAGCGCGATGTAACTTTGCGATGTGCCGATGAAGAAGCTATCGTCTTTGCCGGGCGGGTCGTGACGGCGCGAGCGCATGATCACGCGCGCCTCATCCTGCGCGGCATTGAAATTCTTCTCGCCGCCCGACGCTTTGATTTCGAGCGTCAGGCTGGTGCGCGCGCCGCGCACCTTCAGATACGTCGTCAGCGGAATAATGACGAAATTATCCTGATCCTGCCCCAGCACGGAACCCAGCTTCTGAAACGTGCCGATGACCGTGAACTCCAAGCTCCCGGTGCGAATGTTGCGGCCGATCGGGATTCACGTTCGGGAAAGAACTGATCCACCAGCGACGCGCCGATGAGGCAGACATACGCCGCGTGTCGATCTTCGCCGGGAGTGAAGTAGCGCCCGAGATCCAGCGTGCGGGTATCGATATCCACCATGTTGGGCGTGTAGCCGATGATCGAGGTGTCGTCCGCCTGTTTGTTGCCGATACTGCACCGAAAGAGTCCCGCTGGCGGAGGCGCCCACCTGCTTCGCAGGCATTGCAGAGATCGGCTACCGCCCGATAATCCGAGATATCGATGTTCTTGTTCTTGAGCGCCTTCACCACGACCGTGAAATCGACGACCGCGAAGGGAGTCTTGGCGAGCCGGAAAACGTTCGTTCCGAGGTTGGCGATCTTCTGCTCGACATAGAGATTCGCGCCCTGCACCAGCGTCATCACCGTGATCAGCGTGGCGACGCCCATGGTCAGGCCCAGAACGGTTAAGGCGGCGCGGAGCTTATGCGCGCGAATAGCATCGACGGCGAGCCGGAGATTGTCGCGTATGCCAACCATGAATACTCTATTCGATCACACATATAACGGAAAAGAGAGGCGGAACTTCGACGCGGAGACGCTAAGACGCGGAGGTCGCGCGGAGTTTTGGAACAAGGGATTAGCAGGCGGAAGCGCCTTAACGGAACATCCGCACATCAAATTCAAAAGGCGCCGGCTCGCGTAATTCGATTGCGGAGAAATCGCGATGAGCCGGGTTCAACAGCACGTTCCATTCCCCGCGTATCGCAGCCGAAGGAACCAGCAGAGCCGAGCTTTGTCCATCGCGAATCCAGGCATTGCCGAATCGGCGCAAAAATTCGTCTCGCATCGCATGCCAACCCGAGGGAAGAGTCCGCGGATCGAGTCTGCCAATTTCAAGCGCATCGGGGATCTCGCCTTCGATGAAGACGAGATCCGCCGGTCTTACATTCGGCTCCAGATTAACAAAAGTTTCCATGGCGGCGAGCGCCAACGATGTGGAAGCGTAAACAACGCGCACGCCCCTGCTGTTCCACCGGCCGCCATAGAGGCGAGCGCCTTCGCCGTCCGGCGCACCGGCAGCGTAGCGCCGCCGGCATATTCTCCAGAACCGCACTAACTGTAGACGCCATAGGCTATGCGTCCCAGGATGTCTTCTACAACGCGCGCGCCCGTATCGGTGTCGAGCCGATCGATAGGCCTTTCCCCACCGAGCGCGCGATTTGGGGCGCTCAACCATTCAATGGCCCTTTCTTCGTCGCCAATCATCTCGACCGCATTGGCATATACCCGCGCCATGCGGACCGTGCGATCCGATTCGGCCGGGGTCAGACGCAGCGCCTGGCTCAGACGCCGCGTCAACGTGCGCTGCGGAATGCCGAGCTTCCCGGAAAGCGCGCTGTTGCCTAGATGGAGCTTCGCGGCGAGTACTGTGATTGAGCCCGCTGGCAGGCCCTTGCGAATCAGGTGTGTCAGGTCGTCGGGACTCTTGATGCCTTTGCCGAGCACTTTTCGCCCGCCCAGGATCTCGACTATTGTGTCTGTTTCCATATTTGGCCTCTTGGCTACTTATAATACGCCATTTGGCCGAATAAAGCAACAAGCGACAAGAGGCGCGGCTGCCGGGCTTTGGACCAGGTATGGGCCGATCGACAAACCCAAGCCATACGCGCTGTAAAATAAACCCATGGGCACATCCACACAAACCAAAGTTACACCCGACCGCCTGATGCAGCTTGCATGGGGCTATGGGCCGCCGATGATCGTCAATGCCGCGGTGCAGCACGGCATCTTCGACCAACTGGATAAAGGGGCGAAGACCGCGCAGGAGTTGGCCGGGGCGCGCCGAAATTCCGCTGCGCGGCGTGCGCGCCATTGCGAATGCGTTGGTCCCCCTTAATTTGCTGGCCAAAGATGCGGAGGGACGCTACAGTTTGACGCCGGAAAGCGCCGCGTTTCTAGTAAGCGGCAGGCCCTCGTTCCTCGGCCGGCTGATCCGGCATACCACCGAGCAAATCCTGCCGCGCTGGACCAAGCTGGTGGACACTGTCGCGCAAGGTAAACCGGGTGGGGGCGTGAACCACCAGGAAGGCGGCGCGGAGTTCTTCGAACAGTTCGTGGAAGATCTATTCCCGATGAGCTATCCGGCGGCGCAGGCGCTGGCGGCAGAGTTGAAGGTGGCGGAGACGTCGTCGCCGCTCAGCGTGCTCGATCTGGCGGCTGGCTCGGGCGTATGGAGCATCGCGCTGGCGCAGGCTTCCGCGAAAGTCTCCGTTAGAGCCGTGGATTGGCCCGTAGTGCTGAAAGTGACGCAGCGCATGACCGCGCGCTTGGGCGTTGCGGACCGCTATACGTTCGTTGCTGGAGACCTGGGCCTGGCCGACTTCGGCCGCGGACATAACATCGCAACCCTGGGCCATATCCTGCACAGCGAGGGTGAAACGCGCAGCCGCGAACTGCTTAAGAAGACCTACGATGCGCTGGCCTCGGGCGGGACCATCGCTATTCAGGAATTCCTGGTGGACGAGCAACGGGCTAAAAACGCCATGGGCCTGCTGTTCGCAGTGAACATGCTCGTGGCTACCGACGATGGCGATACCTTCTCGTTCGAGGAAATCGCGAGCTGGCTCAAGGAGATTGGCTTTGTTAATGCACGGCAGCTCGATAGTCCGGGCCCATCGCCGCTAATCCTGGCAACGAAACCTTAAGGACGCCGGCTCGGCTAGCCAAGGGTATGCCAAGTCGTGGATGGAGGAGCGCGGCGGCCTATGCGGGCTTACTGGCCGCATCGTCCGCCGCGGGTATAACGCTCAGCCGGAATTTCGGCGGCGAGATCGATAACTACGCCTACGATTTCATGCTGCGGCGATACCAGCCGCAACCCTGGCCAACCGGATCGGCGATTGTAGCCATTGACGAACCCACGCTGCGGGCGACGCCTGGAGGGATGCAGGGTATCCGCAAGCCGCTGGCTGAGACGCTGCGGGTCCTGACAGCCGCCCGCCCCAAAGCAGTCGCCATCGATGTGACGCTGGCCGACCGTGGCGATCCCAAAGTCGATGCGGATCTGGCGGAGGCGATGCGCACTACGCCCAACCTTGTGCTGGCCACGGATCTGTCGAACGACGCTTGGGACGACCCCTTGCCCGAGTTCGCCCGATTCGCCGCCGCATTGGGCCATGTTCATGCGGCCCCCGACCCTAACGACGAAATCACGCGCGGCGTTTCGCTGCTAAAGACCTTCGGCAACCGGAAGAAATGGGCGCTCTCGCTGGAGGCGTTCCGGCTGTCTTCCGGAGCATCGGAGCCGCTCGAATCGCCTGACGATCTGCAAGTCGGCGGCACGACTATTCCTGTTCCCGACAAGTGGATGGGCCCATCGCAGCACGGCGACGGGCGCTTTATGCGCGTGCGCTTTGTGCCCGCGGGCATGCAGCCGATACCGCGAATATCCATGGTGCGGCTGCTGCAGGACCATTCGCTGGCGCAAGCCTTCGCGGGCAAGGCTGCGTTTGTGGGCGTAACCGCGATGACGGCCGTCAAGGACCGGCTGATGACGCCTCTGGGCAGCCGCCCCGGAATCGAAATCAACGCGGAAGCCTTCGAAACCATGGCGCAGCGGCTTTTCATTACGGATGTCTCCGGCATTTGGGTGTGGCTATTCAGTGTGGGTCTCACGGTAGCGCATCGGGCTCGGCTTTCCGCTACTTGCCCGGCTGGTGGGCGTACGCTGGCGGCGCGCTACTGGTCGCCGCGGCCGGGGTAGCGCCCTACGTCTTTTTCACGCACCAGCGCGTCTTCTCCTTTGCGACTCCGGCGATGGTGGCGTGCCTGAGCTTCCTCGCAGCCGCCGGCTACTATCACCTGGTGGTGCGGCGCGATTGGCATACCGAACAGGCGGCGCGAGCCCGCTATCAAGAAGCCATGCAGTTTGTCACGCATGAGATGCGCACGCCGCTTTCCGCTATCCAGGGTTCGAGCGAATTGATCTCCCGCTTTCCGCTTACCGAAGAGAAGCGGAACCAGATCGCGCAGCTAATCAATTCGGAATCGAAGCGCCTGGCCCGCATGGTGGAGGTGTTTCTCAATGTGGAGCGGCTATCCGCCGGTCAGATGGAGTTGAAGCGCGAGATTATTCCGGTGAAGGAGATGGTCGAGATTTGTCTCGATCGCATTCAACCGCTGGCGGAACGTAAGCACATTTCCGTTGCGGTAGAGCCGATGCCGGACCACATGCAAGTGACGGGAGACCGCGAGCTGATGGAGTATGCCTGCTACAATCTACTCACCAACGCGGTCAAGTACTCTCCCCAGCGGACCGAGGTGAGGGTTTCCGCCTGGAACGAGAACGGCCATGTCCGCATCGCGGTTAAGGATCAGGGCATCGGCATGGATCGGAAGGAAGTGAAGCAGATTTTTCAAAAGTTCTACCGGACCAGCAAGGCCGAAGAGTCCGGCGAGGCGGGCACCGGGATCGGACTATCCATCGTTCAACAAATTGTGGAGCAACATGGAGGAGAGATCGGCGTAGTGAGCCAGCCCGGCGCCGGCTCCTGCTTTACGCTGACGCTGCCGGCGGCGATAGTAACGCCGGATCCGGCGGTGGCGGAACGGCGCTGATGCAGAAGCTATTGCTGGTGGAAGACGACCCGGGGCTGCAATTTACGATTCTGACGGCGCTGGAGCAAAAGGGCTATGCGGTGGACGCGGTCTCCACTACGGGCGAAGCCATGGATCGCTTGAGCGATGGCGGCTACCCGATCGTGATTTCCGATATCTACGTCGACGAAGGCACGGGCCTGGACGTGCTCGACGCGGCCAAGCGCAAGGACCCGGACTGTTCCGTGATTCTCATGACCGGGCGCGGCACCATCGAAACGGTGATGGCCGCGACGCGCGGCGGCGCTTTCGATTACATCGCGAAGCCCTTCGATCTGGACGTGATTCTGGATGCGGTCGCGCGCGCCGAATCCAGCCGCGAAATCGGCGAGAAGGAAGCCGAGGAAGAGGAGCTGCCAGAGACCGAAATGATCGGCTTCTCGCCCGCGATGGTGGAAATCTATAAGACCGTGGCGCGCGTGGCGGGCACCGATGCGACGGTGGTGATTGAAGGCGAAACCGGCACCGGCAAGGAGATGGTGGCGCGCATGATCCACCGGCGCGGCAAGCGCGCCAACGCACCCTTTGTCGCCGTCGATTGCGCCTCGATTACGCCATCGCTGCTCGAGAGCGAGTTGTTCGGCGCCATGCGCGGCGCCTTCACAGGCGCGGACAAAGACCGCATGGGAGTGTTTGAAGCGGCGCACCGCGGCACGGTGTTTCTGGACGAGATCGGCGATGTGGAGCCGGAGTTCCAGGTGAAGCTGCTGCGCTTTCTGCAGGAGAAGGAAATCCGGCCGGTGGGCGCAGCCGGGCCAAGGAAGTGGATGTGCGGGTGGTGGCCGCCACCAACCGCGATTTGCAGCGCATGGTGGACGACGGCAAGTTTTCGCGAGGACCTTTGGTATCGGCTGAATACGGTACGCATCATGATGCCGCCGTCTGCGCGAGCGCCGCGACGATATTCCCGTGCTGGCGCGCTTCTTCGTCAATAAATACACCAGCCGGTACGATCGCGATGTGCGCTTGACCGATTCCGGCGTTAAAGCGCTGCAGGACTACACATGGCCGGGAAATGTGCGTCAACTGCAGCACATGCTGGAGCGGCTGACCATTCTCGCCGATCGGATCGACGCGGACGCGGTACACAACGCGCTCACCGTAATGGAAAGTCGTGAAAAACCCGTGGAGACGCTGGCCGACGCCGAAGAGGATCAGATTCGCCGCGTGCTGGCCGCTACCGGCGGAAATAAGAGCAAAGCCGCCCAGATCCTGGGAATTGAGCGAAAGACGCTGTATCGCAAACTGGAGCGTATGAAGCTGTAAAGCTCGACCCCGGTCCGAACGCGTCGAATCGGGGAGGCGTGGACGTCGGCTGCTATTTAAGTCCGTACACGGCCAGGTAATAATTTGCCGGGCCGGGCGCGGGTCTGGGACCTCCGTAGCGCTGCAGCGGTTCGGCGTCGCCGGCAGTGCCCACGAAGACCTTTCCATTGGCGATGGTGGGCGGATTAAAGCGCGCCAGCAGTCCGAAACTATCCGTGGTGTCGGATACTCCTGCATCCTTGCCCTGACTGCGCCAAAGTTCCTGCGTAATGTCCTCGGCGTTGAAAGCCATGAGCATGCCTTTGACGCCGCGGCAACTGTTGGCATCGCCGTTCGCGGGCACGAGCGCCCACACAATACCGGTCCCGGCAGCGGAGCCATTACTGGATACGCCCAACAAGCCTCCGGGCATCCACATTCCATGATTTGCCTGCGACTGGCAGGCGGGAACCTGGTTCAATTTTGGCTGAATCCAGTTGCTCCGCTTGACCGCTTGGGTGTTGAATTGACCGCCCTGGAACGGGAACGCTTTCAAAGGGTCGCCTTCGCCCATAACGTAGAGCCACGTCTGGTTATTCGGACCTTTCCAAACTATGGGCGCCGAATGAATGTGGCCCATCGAGGCCTGCCATTTCTGGATCAGGCCCGGTCCATCGGAGCAATCGGGCTCGCCGGGCAGGCAGGACGCGGCGGGAGGAGGAAACGGCCCGGGTTGGTATCCGGGCATGCTATCGGTACGCATAAGGTAGAGCCGGCCGTCTTTTCCGCCTCCGATAATAAACGGATCGAAGAGCACCGGCCCGGACGAGCCTTGGTCGAGGTCGCACTGTTTGAGCAGCATCTGATTGCAGGGCGCAAAGTAGCCCGCGACCGAAATGGCGCCGTTCTGGAACTGAAGCTTGAGAATGCTATCGCCATAACTCTGACTCGCGGGGGCCAGATCGCCGTCGCCGGTTTGCAGGTAGACATTGCCCGATGCATCCGCGGCGGGAGCGTCGCCGGCCATCCAGATTCCGCCATTGCGCCCGTTGGGCGTGGGACTCCAAACGGTCTTCATGGCAAGCGTGGCGGCATCGTAGACAAAAAGCCAACCGGCTAAGGCGTCGTTATTATCGCCGCCGAAACCGACGTACAGCAATCCGTTGGAGAGAAGCAATCCGGCGCGCTGCTTGCGGCGTTGAATCCAGCCGTTGGTGTTGGGCGCGAAAGTCTGATTGCCGACGCTTCCTTGGACCACTACCGGTCCTTTCTGAATTTGACCGGTGGTCAGGTTGAGATTATAGAGACGATACTGCTGATCGTTGGTCCACACAACGGCATAGAGAGAATTGGATGCGCGATCGATGACCGGGGTGCTCAGGATTCCCCACCAGGGATCGTCCACGGCCCACATATCGAAATTTCCGCTGCCGTTCTGCGGTCCCGTGGCGGCGCATTTGCAGGCGTTCCCATCGCTCAGATACGTGGCCCAGAGAAGCGTGTCACTGCTGGTAGAGGGCTGCTGGTCGGCCATATAGGCGTAGATAGTGCCTTTCATGGTGGCGAAGACGACCGCATTACAACCGCCGGCGCATTTTGTCTTGGCTGTAGTCCCGATAATGCTTGTCGCTGGAACGGCGAGATTCGAGATATACAGCGGCTGGGCCATGATCTTGGCATCGGCGTAGAGAGTCCATAGCTTGCCAAAACGCGTGCGCACGGTGGCTTGAGTGAGACTGGTTTCGCGCGCATTCACGCCGCTCCGGGAGATATCGTTGCGGCGCGTCAGTACGTCGACTTGGGAGAACACCGGCGCGATAGTAAGCACGAAGACGAGGAATCTTGGGGTCATGGAAGTCCTGGCCATAGGTTATATCACTTGAGGGGAGGTTCGACGCAGAGACGCAGAGACGCTGAGATGCGAAGATGGGCGCGGAGTTTTGGAGGATCTACCAGACGTAGGAGGCTACCACGTCCGGCAGGGCCGGCGTGTTGGCGATCACGCGCGCGTGCAGCACCACCTGAAGATTCTTGTTTTCCCAGCCGGGCGGCAACTTGCGGAGGATTACGCCGAGTTGCTCGGGATCGGCCAGCAACCGCCCGGCCGCCTCGGTACCGAACTGCTTCAATCCCGCGGCGGCCAGAATCAATCCGCCCGTGTACGTGCTGTGGATACGGCACACCATGATGTAATCGTCGGGAGTGGTGCCGTCGTCTTTTGCGACCACCGACCACTGGTCGGCATTCCCGCCCTTGGGGCTTGCCTGCGTGTCGACGATCTCCGTTCGGGTGCCCGGCTTCCAGCTGAGCCGAAATCGCCAGGACTGCTGCATCTCCATGGTCCACCGGTTGGTTACGGCGCCGATCAGCAGAATCTGCGCGTTGCGGAGGTCGGCGAATTCGATGCCGCTTGCCAGGCGCACGCGGACGATTCTCGATTTCCGCGCCAGCATGGCCGTGATCTCGTTGGCCGCGATCATATCGCCAAAGCCGACGTATTGATTGAATACCGGTACAAGGTCCGAACCGTTCAATTCATTGGGCGGCACCTGAATGGCCCTCTGGCCCGGGATTTCCTGAGGCGGCAGATTCTGCTCGCTCAGCCGCAGCGCGCGGCCCGAGGGATGGTACACGATGGGGTGAGCCATGGCGATCAGCAGCGGTTCCTGGGCGCGGAACACCGGTTCCCAAAAGCGCTGAAAAGCCGCGCTGTTGGGATTGGGCGCCGTGAATCTCCAGACGGCGGCGGAAGCGGCGGCCAATAGTGCCAAACCGCAGATGGCTATAAGTTTGAGGCTGGGACGGCGGCCATGCGCCTCTTCCACCGCGGGCGGCGCTTCCTTTTCGGGGACCGCGACGGCGTAACGGAACTCGGGCGCGTAGGAACCTAACGGCAGATCGATGCGAATCTCCGCCGCGGCGCCTTCGGGCGTCACATAATATTGCGCCAGCCGCTTGCGCACTTCGCGCGCGCCTACCCGCACGATGGTGTCTTCCCCCAAATCTATCTGGGGCTGGCGTCCGAAGACTTCGACGGCGATGGTGCGCTCCTTAAGCGCCCCCGCGTCGCCGGCGAGGGATCTTTCGCAAACGTACTCGAGGAACTGCTGGCAGCGTTTGCTCCCATGAAAAACGGGGCTCGTCAGAATATTAGCGAGTTGGCGGCGGATCTCCTCCGGCTGCGGACGATGCTCGCGGTGCGTTGCGCTTTCGTGCAACCCCGACACGGCTTTCGACATGGAACCCCCGGTCTCCCGATCTGTTTTCTCCGATTCTGCTACGTATTTCGGCCAAAAGCAAGGCTGCCCAGCCGTGTATCGGCCGGAATGGAGGGCTCAGAGCGGCAGACTGCGCGCCTATTGCAATGGGCTCAGCGTTTGCTGAGCTTCCAGCATTACAATGGTTTCAGGACGTTTACCGTCCTAGGAACTTCTTACGCCCCGGCGTCGTATCGAATAAGTGAGCGTCTCCTATGACAGCAACTATCAGCCCCCAACTGGGGCACATCCATGCGCTTCTCGCTGAGCGCGGTTATGAAGTTTCCGAGCCGTCGCCGGATTCCCTGACCATTCGGGAAGTCGAGAGCGGCGTTACCGTCCGCGCCGTGCTGCAAGGCGATATTCTGTTCCTCTCGCTGACCTGCACGGTGGTTCCGCGCGCCTCCATCACGCCCGATATCATGGCGCGGATGCTGGCCGCCGATAACGGCATTTCCACCTCGCATTTTTCGCTCTACGACGCCAGCGGCGGCAAGGTGGCGATCAACCTCAACAATTTTTGTAAGCTGCAGGACCTTGGCCCGGACGATGAGGACGACATCCTCTCGTGCGTGCATTTTTTGCTGGTCGATGTGATGACGGCGCGCCGCGTGCTCGCCGGATTGAAATCGTAAACGGAGAAACCATATGGCATTTTTATCGGATTTGTTCGGCCGGGCCGGCCGGGTGGCGCGTGGACAGGCAAACAAGGGGATGGACGTCGTCGAAGACGCCACCTTTGAGGCTACGGTAAACCAGACCGTGGCCGACATGAAAACCGAGTTGAACAATGTGGTGCGCGCCTCCGCCATGGCCATGAGCAACTACAACCGCCTGGACGCGGAGTATCAGAAATACGTGCGCCAGTCGCAGGACTGGAAAGACCGCGCCGGCCTGGCGCTGGATGCGGGCAATGAGGATCTCGCCAAGAAAGCACTCGCCAAAAAAGCCGAGAGCGATCAGCAGGTGACGTCGATGCAGACCGCCGTGGAATCGGCCAAGGCCGCCAGCGATAAGCTCAAGCAGCAGGTCACCGAGCTCAAGCGCAAGATCGAAGACGGCGAGCGCACCGCCACCACGCTAGTAGCGCGAAAGAACGCCGCCTCCGCCCAGCGCAAAGTTGCGGAAGCCATGGCGGGCGTCGGCAATGCCGATAATGCGTTTTCGCAATTGAGCCGTTTCGAGGAGAGCGTGTCGCGTGAAGAGGCCACGGCGAAAGCCTTCGACCAGCTCGCCGCCACCGGCAAAGACGACGACCTGGAAAAGCAGTTCGCCAATCTGGGCAGCCACGGCGTGGACGCTGAGCTCGAGGCAATGAAGGCCGCGCGGCAGATTAAATCGACCCCGGCTTCGCCGCCCTATCTTCCCAAAGAGCTGGCAAGCCCCGGCGCTTCCGTTTCCGCCGGCCAGCAGGCGGGCGAAAAGGCCGGCGCGTAGCCGAGCCGGCGCATCGTCCAGGATAGGCGCATGATTACCATAACTCTGGAAGCCGTTCTGGGCGTGATGCTGGCCATCGTAATTATGCAATTTTTCAAAAAACATCCGCAGCCGGTGTCCGCGGCCGCTCCCGTGGAAGACCTGGCCAATTTGAAGCCGCAAGACGCTCGCGTGGGAGACGCTATTTCCGTCTCCGGCGCGGGCGACAATATGGAAGATCTCGACTTCACCGTAGATCGCGTTACCTGGTGTACCGCCGGCTCGCGCCAATGGGTCGAGATCGCCGGCCCGTACCGCGAGCGCCGCGTCGCATTGCGCGTGGGCGGCGATGAAGAGGTCGAGGTAAGCATCCACAAGGACCCGCGCAAGGTGACGCTCGAAGATCTCGGCCTTTCCGAAGACGATCTGGCGCAAATGGACGAGCGCCAGAATACCGCCGATTCTTTCGAGTTCGATGGCAAGACTTGGCTCTACGTCATCAGCCGCGAAGCGCAGGCCCGGCGCAGTGACCGCCCGCAACCGAATGGATTCTATTATTGGGAGTTTCGCGAGCAGGAGGGCGCCGGGAATTCTGGCCGTTCGCAAAGAGGAGGGTGAGCCGTTCGCGGCCACTCTCTTCACCGGTATCCAACCCGGCGACGTGACCGTCTATCGCGGTAGGACCTCATGAAATATTTGGGGCAGGCGCGTTCGCCCGTAAAATCTGTGAACTACCCATGAAACACCCCGGTCTACGCCTGCTAGCAATCCTGGTTGTCGCCACGATGGCCGTAGTGCCATTTCTCGGTCTCGACGATCTCCCACGCTCTACGCGTTCCGCCATCGACTCCGAGCGCAGCGCGCTTGCCTCCGCCTCCGCTCAAATCCAGCGCGCCAAAGATGAAGTAGGCCGCGAGCTGCAGTCGGATGCCGATATTTTCCGCAGCGTGCCCGCCAGCCAGCAATGGCCCGTAGCGCTGGCGGGCACGCAGACCGTGCTGCAATCGGCCAGCCGCGACGCGCAGCAACTGGCCCTCATCGAAAAGCAGAATCGCCGCGGCGACCGGCAGGAAGCCCAGCGGCTGCTTGCCGACGAGCGCCAGTTGCGGACCTCGGCGCTGCATGAGGCCACCAGCGTTCAGAACGAAGCCTCGCATTGGGTGGACCTCAAGCGGCATCTGCCCGATGAGCTGCAGGAGATGGCGCGCGATTATCAGGCCATCCACGCGTTCGATCTGACGCCGGTCGATACCACGGTGCAGCGCGCCGAAACCGATTGGCCCGCCAAGAAGCCCGATCTAGACGCCCGCGTGGCGTCTCTTAAGCAAATCCAAGCTCATGCCGATCAGATTTGGCAGTCGAGCGCCGAAGAGCGCCGTCTGGCGGCCGCGAACGATTTCGCGCACCTGAACTTTGGCGTGCTGGGCGGCGACGCCGATGCGCTAAAGTCCGGCGCCGCCGAACTGCCGCGGCAATCGGCGGAGATCGCCGCGCTCACCGGTCAACTCTACAACTCGTGGGACAAGCTGCTGGTCGACATGCGGCAGCGCGGCCACACCTACGACCAGGAAATCCGCACAGTTACTACGCACCTGGCCGATGCCGCCGCGAAAACGGGAACCACAACTTCCGACGAGCGGTGGGTGGAAGTCGCACCGGCCACCTACCAGTCCCTGCGCAACGATCTCGGCATGGCCATCGAGCACAAATCCGCCGGCAAATACGATTCCGAGGCCGACCACGTTGCGCAGCCGGCCGGCTTGGCGTATGTCGCGCCGGTGGGTCAATCCAACCAATACGGATATTGGGATCACAGCGGCGGCCACGATTTTTGGGTGTTTTACGGCCAATACGCGCTGATGCGCGACCTGCTGTTCAACTATCACTACCATCCCTTCGACCGCTACGAGTGGGAAGATTACCGCAATTACCAGCGCACGGGCCGTACCTATTATGGGCACGATGAAGCGGCGGGAACACCCAAATACGGATCGCAGGGGACCGCGACAGCCGACCGCTACGCCGGCAGCAACTACGCCAAAAGCGGCGGCTTTAAAAGTTCCAAGTACGCATCCAAGAGTGGCAATTACCGCACTTCGCCTTTCGCTTCGCCCGGCGCCGCCGACCCCAATGGCGATCACAGCCCCAAGCGATTCGGGAGCGGGAATGGAAGACCCTCGGAGCCGCGTTTCACTCCGCCCGAGCCGGCCGTCGATGCCGCGGCCATCGTTCCGCCCGCCCAGCGTTGGGCGACGATTTGGGCGGCATTGAGCGCGATGTGTACGCAACCCCGCAGTAGGCAAACCCTTGTAGCCTCAAGTTAAGGGGACCGGTCCAAATCTGCGTGCCGCTGTGCGTCAACCGCCCGTGACGAATCGCTGCGAGGTTTCACGATACGAATCGTCGGGCGCCGGTGATTTGGAGACGATCGAGACTGCGCGCCAGCATCGGTGTTCGCCCCTCAGCGCGGAGTACCGAGCCGTATTGCCATCGCTGACCTTCTCCACCGGAGGGGGCGCGGTTACGAGCAAT
The DNA here is from genome assembly GCA_963723015.1 of Bryobacterales bacterium. Lineage (GTDB taxonomy): Bacteria > Acidobacteriota > Terriglobia > Bryobacterales > Bryobacteraceae > PALSA-243. The sequence continues at coordinate 58,194 of CAVRPF010000007.1, read as the reverse complement.
CGCGACATCGGGAGACCAGAGTCAGCGCACCGCCAAAGCAATCACGTGGATCAAGACAAACTACGCGAGACCGCTTCGCCTCCCCTTTCTACTATAAGCTTTCATACCGGCTCGGGATCCTCCGCTCTGAAGTGATATAGGTTCTTCTACTTCCAGGATTTCGGCTCCGTTGAAGAACTTGCAGAAACTGCGGGTATGGCTCTTTCTACGCTTCACCATAATTTCCGGCGCCCTCGGCCATGAGTCCGCTTCAACGTCAAAAGCAGATTCGACTACAGGCAGCGCTGGTACGGATGCTCGCCGACGATGTTGATGCGGCGACGGTCGCCTTTGAGGTTGGATACGAAAGCGCGAGTCAATTCAATCGTGAATACAGCCGCTTGTTTGGCCAACTGCCCATTCGGGATGTCCGGAACCTGCGTTCGCCAGGCAATCCGAGACTGGAATCGGCCGCCCCGATCCAGCCACGCGTCTAAATAGCGATCTCTCTGTCGGGTCAGTGGCTGACCAGATAGGCACGGGCCCACTCCAACTCCGGGCGCGAAGCCTCCGCATCTCTGGCGATTTCCAAAAGTTGCTTCGCGTAGGCGCGGGCTGTCGTCTTGTCATCCGCCTCATCGGCCGCTTTCGCAGCCCCAGCCGTGGCATTGAAGCGTCTGGGCGCAGTCTTCAGAACCAACTCGTACTCCTTCAGAGCCTCAGTTGGCGCTCCATTCTCCAGCAATAGATCGGCCAGCATTTCGCGCACTGGAAGCAACGCCCCAGGCGTAACGGGGTGCTTGTCGACAGCATCCTCATGGTCGGCGGCTATACGAAGCAGCCGGATAGCTTCATCTTTCTTTCCTTCGGCCCATGCGATCAGTGCTGTGGCCGCTTCCCACTGCGCCCCGATGGAGCCGCTCCAATCGTAATCGCGAGTAGCTGGCATGGAACTGCGGATGGCGGCAATCTCGCTGGTCGACCGGCGCGCGGCCGCCACATCGCCGGTATGGGCCGCGCCAATCGCTCGCGCGTAATGCACCAGCGCTTCGGCGTTCCGGAACCGATCCCAGGGGAACCAGGCCGGAGTGACCTCCAGCGCGGCCGCGGCTTTCCAATCGTGTCTCTCGAGTGCCCAGCGCGCGGGCGAGGCCGCGAACGCGTACGCGGCGGCAAACTGGTTCTCGTCAAGCGTGGTCATGGCCTGCATGTCGGCCAGCGACTTTCGAGCGCTCTTGTCCTTCGCCTGCTGCAAATAGGCATAGATGAGGTAATCGATCGCGTGGAGCTGGTCGAATGATCCGCCGCCGCCGCGCAGCCGTTGAGTCTGAGCGATGGCCGACTTTGTCGACGCGAGGTTCGAAGCTATGGAATCGTCCCACAGGCCCAGTCGCGTGAAGATGTGAGACGGCATGTGCAATGCATGCGGCGAATCGGGCGCAATCGTGGCGTACGCGCGCGCTGCCTTCAGGCCGAGCTCGGCCAGCCCCGGATAATCGACGCTATGAATGATGTAGTGCGCCACGCCAGGATGGTTCCGGTGGCTTGGCAGCAATTGGTTGAGAATCTCGCTGCCCTTTTTCTGCCAACTATACGACCTGTCCGTCGGGTCGAGATAGCCGATCGCCACCAGTTGCAGCGCGTGAAAAATGGCGGCCTCGTCGTCGCTTGGATTGCGATCGCACACCACGGCCAAAGCCTGTTCATAATTCTTAGCTCGCGTCGCGTGATCGAGGGTCTGCCAATCCTTGTAGAACACCGCAAGGGCCTGTATGTAGTCGCGCTCGCGGCTGGTCTTAGCCTCAATCGCCAAGGCCCTCTCGAGAGCCGTCGCGCCCTGCTTCAATTCATCCGGCGACGGAGGAGTCCATATGGGGTGGTACCAAGTCCGCGCGACGCCCCAGTACGCCATGGCGCAGGACGGGTCGGCTTTGGCGGCGCCGCTGAATGCGAGGCGGGCTTCCGCGTAACCGAACGAATGGAGTAGCGCGACACCGCGGGAGATCGACGCTTGCGCAGTAGCATTGCAGGAGGTCCGAAAGTCCACCGTGCCGAGGCCGGTAACGGCGTATTGGTGTTGAGAGTGGTCTTCCTGTGCCATCGCGAGCGCGGCGCAGAGAATCGATAGCACGAGTCGCACATATTCTCCTGGAGACCACAAGTCAGCCCCTACCACAAGTATCCTACCGCCGCAGTACAATATCCGCCATGCGTAAGGCAGCGTTGTTGCTCCTGCTCGGCGGACTTCCCGCATTCGCCCAATTCGATATCCTCATCACCGGCGGTAAGGTGATCGATGGCTCGGGCGATCCGTGGTTCTACGGCGATATCGGGATCAAGGGTGATTCTATAGCAGCGGTAGGTCTGCTGCCGAATGCCACCACGACCGTGCGCCTCGACGCCGCAGGGTTGGTCGTCGCGCCAGGCTTCATCGATATCCATTCGCACGGGCGCCGCGGGATCTTTCAGACGCCCACCGCGGCCAACTACCTTCATGAAGGCGTGACCACGCTGGTCGAGGGTCCGGACGGCAGCTCGCCGCTGCCGCTCGCGCCCTTTCTGGACCGCGTCGCCAAGACTCCCATCTCCATTAACTTCGCCACCATGGTCGGCCAGGGAACCATTCGCGAGCAAGTAGTTGGGCTGGCAAACCGTAAAGCCACTGCTGAGGAGATCGAGAAAATGAAGGCGCTGGCGGCGCAAGCTATGCGCGATGGCGCCTTCGGTCTCTCCACGGGACTTTACTATGTGCCGGGTAACTTCACGCCCACCGAGGAGGTGATCGAGATCGCGAAGGTAGTGGGCCGCATGGGCGGAATCCATATCTCGCACATGCGCAATGAGGCTAGCCAGGTGCTCGACAGCGTGCGCGAGACCATCCGCATCGGCGAAGAGGGCGGATTGCCGACGCAGATCACCCACCACAAAGTGATCGGTAAAGGCAACTGGGGCGCGAGCATTGAATCGTTGAAGCTGGTGGAAGCGGCGCGAGCGCGCGGCGTGGACGTGACCATCGACGCGTATCCCTACACCGCTTCGAGCACCGGCATCGCGGCGCTGATTCCACAATGGGCGCTGGAGGGCGGACACAAAGCCGTGGTGGAGCGGCTGGCGGCGCCCGAACAGCGCGCGCGCATCAAAGCCGCGATTGTCGAGAACATCAAGGTGGATCGCGGAGGCGGCGATCCCAGGAATGTAGCCATCGCCAGCTGCGGCTTTGACGACAAGCTGGCGGGCAAGAACCTGGCCGACGTCACGCGGGCGCGGGGCGTGGAGCCGACCCTCGAGAACGCAGCCGACACCGTGATCGATCTGGAAACCAGGGGCGGCTGCTCCGCCGTATACCACGCCATCAGCGACGAGGATATCGAGCGAATTCTAAAGTCGCCGTATACGATGATCGCGTCCGATGGCGAGATCCCCGTATTCGGGCAGGCCGCGCCGCATCCGCGCAGCTATGGAACCTTCGCGCGCGTGCTCGCCGTATACGTGCGCGAGAAGCGCGACCTGACGTTGGAAGACGCGATCCGCAAGATGTCCGGCTATCCCGCGCAGCGGCTGAAGCTCTGGGACCGTGGCCAGTTGCGGCCCGGAATGAAGGCAGATGTCGTGATCTTCGATCCCGCCACAGTGGCCGACAAAGCCAGCTACGAGAGGCCGCACCAGTATTCAGTCGGTTTCCGTGACGTGATTGTGAACGGCAAGCTGGCGTTGCGCAACGACGCTGTGACGGCCGAGCGGCCGGGCCGGGTGCTCTACGGGCCGTCGTATTCGAAATAGCGGCCGGCTTTTTCCCGGCGGGGACTAAAGTATTCCACCGATCCACCGATAGAAGGTGCATGAGATCGTTATTGGCATTCACCTTAGTGGTTCTTGGGCAAATGGTTACTTTCGGGCAATTGGCTTACGGCCAGGTCCAGTCCGGCGCGCCGGTTATCGGCGTGGCGCAGGCGTGGGGCGCATTCTCGGTAAGCGATGCCTCCGTTCCGGGCAGCGCCAGTCTTTTCGATGGAACATGCGTGAGGACAGGGGATGCTTCCTCCGATGTCAAGCTTGCCGGTGGGGAGCGCGTTACCATGTACTCCAATTCGTCGGCGACGGTTTATGCGGGCAATCTGCTTCTCACTCGCGGCACGGCCGAGTTCAGCGGCACGGTGGGGTATCGCGTCGAGGCACGCGGTCTCCATATTGGCTCTACCGATTCGTCAACCTATGTGCGGGTTGAGTTGGATCGTGGGCGCCGCGTTATGGTCTCGGCGCTGGGCGGCCCCGCCGAAATTCGCAACGCGGAGGACCATTTAGTGGCGCGGGTTCCGCCTGGGTATACGTTGACGCTGGCCGCTAAGGGCCGGTAGCTCATCTGTGAGCCGTGATATCCGCTGCAGCTGCGATCAATCCGTCCGATGTAGCCGCCACGTGGATTCGTCCTGGTTGACCAATCTTCGACCGCACGATCAGAAGCGCCATCCCGCTGAATGCTTTGCGATGATCGGCCTGGAACGGCTCATCGGTAGCCGCGTTGCCATTATCTACCGCGGCGATAGTTCCCGCGCCGGTTACGTTGAAGTGCACCAGGTTAGCGGCCGATGGGCATAAGTTGCCATCGCGATCTTCAATCCGTACCGTGAGGAAGGATAGGTCATCGCCATCGGCAAGGATGGATGCGCGATCGGGCGTAAGTTTAACCCGCGCCGGCGCGCCGGCCGTGCGCCTTTCATCCATGGCCACTTGTTTCCCGTTTTGATAGGCAACCGCTTTGAGATCGCCCGGTTGATACGGAACCTGCCACTCCAGCCGGTACTTGGTCATAAACTTTCTGTCGGCGCTCACATTGGGACCAACCGGAATCTCCACCGGCTCCGAGAAGCGCTTCTTGCGTCCCAGCGATTTGCCGTTGAGGAACAGTTCGACTTCATCCGCGTTGGTGTAGGCCATAACCGGAATCGCCTGGCCTTCGCGGCCCTGCCAATTCCAGTGCGGCAGCACGTGAACCATCGGCTGCTTGGTCCACTGGCTCTGGTAAAGATAGTAACGATCCTTCGGGAACCCGGCGAGATCCACCATGCCGAAATACGAGCTGCGCGCCGGCCAGTCGGCCTCGGTGTTGCTGCCGTTGAAGTAAGGCGTTGGCTCGCCTATATAATCGAAGCCGGTCCAGACAAACTCGCCCAACACCTGCGGGAAACGGTCCTGGTAAGTGAACTCAACATCCGGGCAATACGCCCATGGCGGCGCGATGATGTCATAGCTGCTGATCTGCAGCGAAGGGTCTTTGTCGTATTTCTGAATCGGTAATTGGTACACGCCGCGTGAGCTCACGCACGAGGCCGTCTCCGATCCGTAAATAACCCAGTTGGGATGTTCTTTCATGATCTGCTCATACTTCATCGGCTGATAGTTGAAACCGGGGACATCCACCTCGTCGGCCAGCTTGTTCTTGATGGCATTGGCCCAGTTGTTGAATGCGGAAGTAGTTGGCCGGGTGGGATCTTCCTGGTGGAAGAAGCCCGTCAGGCGCTTGGCTTCCTGCCAGCCATCGGCGCGGCCCTGCTCGGGAATTTCATTGCCGATGCTGTACATTATGATGCTGGGGTGATTGCGGTCGCGATGCACCATGTCGCGCACGTCGCGCTCCGACCATTCGTCAAAATATTTCGAGTAGCCGTTGGGAACTTTAGGAATGCGCCACATATCGAACGATTCATCCATCACCATCAGGCCCATGCGGTCGCAGAGCTCGAGCAATTCGGGCGACGGCGGATTGTGACTGGTGCGGATGGCGTTGACGCCCGCGCTCTTCATGATTTCCAACTGCCGCTCGGTGGCGCGGCGATTCACGGCCGCTCCCAACGCTCCCAAGTCATGATGATTGCAGACGCCCTGGATCTTTAAATACCTGCCGTTCAGCAGAAATCCCTTATCTTTATCGAACGCGATGGTGCGGATGCCGAAAGGCGTGGTGTACCGGTCCACGACGCGGTTGTTCTCCATCACTTCACTGACCACAGTGTAAAGATAGGGGTGTTCGACATCCCATCGCTGCGGCCGCGCCACACTGAGCGTAGTCGCGATAGTCTGCGTGCCGTTAGCGGGAACATCGGCTTCATTGCCGTTGCGGCTCACCTGTTTGCCCGATGGGTCGAGTATGGACGTCTGCAGCCGGATCTTCGCCGCATGGTCCGACTGATTCCGCACCTCCGTTTTCACGGCGACGCTGCCCTTATCGTCGGCCACTTCGGGCGTGGTCACATAGGTTCCCCAGCGCGCGACATGCACCGGCCCGGTGATGTCCAGCCACACGTTGCGGTAAATTCCCGCGCCGGGATACCAACGCGACGAACGGTCCTCCGGCGTCAGTCGCACCGCCAGCACATTCGGTTCTGCGCCGAAATGCAGATACGGGGTTAGATCAAATCCGAAACCAATGTATCCGTATGGCCGTCCGCCCAGCTCGTTTCCATTGATCCAGACGCGCGAATTGGCCATGGCGCCGTCGAATTCCACGCTGATGTAGCGGCCTTTGCCGCTTTGGGGAATCGTGAACGATTTCCGGTACCAACCGGTCCCGAAGATGGGCAGCGCGCCGGTATGGGGGTTCAACTTGGAATCGAACGGGCCTTCGATGGCCCAATCGTGCGGTAGGCGCACCTGCCGCCACTGCGAGTCGTCGAAGGCGGGCCGCTCGGCGCCCTCGGCCGCGCCCTTGAAGAAGCGCCAGTCGCCATCGAAGTTAACGCGGCGCTCGCCGGCGATGGGGACCGAAGGAACGGGGGCCGCACAGCCAATTCGAATTGCCGGAAACGCCGGGACAAGGAGGACGGCGAAGAGAACGCCGCGAGTTCTAAGCATTGTGGATTACCCTTTTAATGTTGTAGCAGCATCAAAGCGCGATCAGGGCTTAAGCGGCCGCATCAGCAGATTTCGGAATTGCACTACGCTGCCATCATTGTGCTGTTGCAGGGCCAGATAGCCCTTGGTGAAAGTGTTCTTCTGGTCGATATAATCGACTACCACTTTATCGTTCACAGTGATCACGATATGGTTACCCTGGGCGATTATCTGCTGCGTGTACCAGGCGTCGTCGGGAATCAATTGCTCGAGCACTTTCGAAAACCCGTACAGACTGCCGGTCTTTTGCGGGTCCGGCGAAGTGTTCTCCACCTGCGCCTCATAACCCTTTGGAAAGCCGGGCCCGAACGCAGTCCGGAAATACATCCCGGAATTGCCGCTGTGGTTGAGCTTTACCTCGGCGCGGAATTCGCAATCGTCGCATTCCCGCGTCATCCAGAAGAGATGACTGCGCGCTCCATTACCAACGATGGCGCCGTCCACCGCTTTCCAGCTTTCCGGATTCTCATTGGCCTTCCAGCCAGCGAGTGTCTTGCCGTCGAACATGCTAATCCATCCGTCCTTGCCTGCTTCGGGAGCATCCGGACGGGCATTGAGAGAGTGGAGAGATAGCCCCGCGGCGGCGAGTATGGTCGCGATCGCAACCAGATAGGTTTTCATGATCGGTACTCTATACGGATTCCACCGTGGGGTGTACCCATGGGCTTCGGTATGGACGCTGTAACAGCCGGTTGGCCACGTCGTCGCCGACGATGCGCTGTGTCTTCGGGTCCCAAGCGAGGGTGCGGCCGAGTTTCATGGAGAGATTCGCCAGAATGCAACTGGCAGTCGAGATATACCCCTGCTCGATATCGGCGACCGGCTTGCCGCGAGATGCGATCGCCGCCAGAAAATCGATCATGTGATGCCGGATGGCGGGCGCGCAGTGCTTCTCCAGATCCTTTTCGGTCTTGTCTTCCGGATACTGTTCCAGCTCATAAACAACGTCCTGATGGATGGGCGCTTCGTTCTTGCTCGAAGGTTTGAAATCATATCCATAGACATCCGCTTTGAGCGTTCCCTTGTCGCCATAGAACGTAGCGGCCCATTGGTATTTGGGATCGGGCGGGTCGCCCCAGGTGCGATGCTGCCAGACGATTTTCAAGTCGTCGTATTCGAAGGTGGCAACTTGCGTGTCGGTGATATTGGCTTTGCTGTTTGTCTGCACCAGAATGCCGCCATCGGAACTGACGCGCCTGGGCCAGCCCAGGTTGAGCATCCAGCGAGTCATGTCGAACATGTGGACGCACATGTCGCCCACAATGCCGTTGCCGTATTCCATGAAGGCGCGCCAGCTTCGTGGATGAACCAGCTTGTTGTAAGGGCGCATGGGCGCTGGGCCGGTCCACATCTCATAATCGAGATAATCCGGCGGCGCGGTATCGGGCGGATTGCTGTCGGCGCGCATGTGGTAATAGCAGCAGATCTCGACCATGCCGATTTTACCCAGCTTGCCGGCCTGCACGATTTTTTCGCGGGCGTCGACCAGGTGGGGCGTGCTGCGGCGCTGCATCCCCACCTGCACCACCCGCTGATGCTTGCGGGCCGCGGCCAACATGGCCTGGCCCTCGATGACATCCACACTGATTGGCTTCTGGCACCAGACGTCCGCGCCGGACTGAACGGCCGCGATCATGGCGAGTGCGTGCCAATGGTCGGGCGTGGCGACAAGGACGATATCGAGATCCTTCTCGGCCAGCATCTTGCGGTAATCGGAATAAGTGCGCGGCCTCTTCTTCGAGCGCTGCCGCGTCGCTACCATGTCGGCCGCATCGGACAGCATATGCTTGTCCACATCACACATGGATACCACTTCCACCGGAGAGACCTGGATCAAACGGAAGAGATCGGTCTTGCCGTACCAACCGGGACCGATAATGCCGACGCGCTTGGGTTTCTGATCCGGGCCCTGTTCGGCATAAGCCGCTGCGGCTACGCTGAGACCGGCGGCGCCAGCTTCGATAAATTGACGGCGATTCATGGCATTCGCTCCTTATAGTAGTTTTCGCGTGTACTCGATACTGGCTTCGAGATCCGCGCGTTCTTTTTGCCGAGCGGCCTCGGGGTTGGCCGCCCGCGGCTCGGGCGGCGGGGCTTTCCCGCGCGCGGCGATGTCGAGGAAGCGCTCGAATTCCCATGCGGGATCGTTGCGGTAGGCGTCCCAAAATTTGGCGTCGCGGAAGGGGAAAATGCGCGGTCCGGTGACGATGCATTCCATTGAGAGCGCGCGGCCGGGGCAAAGCTCGGCATACCGGCGCACATAACTGTCGATATCCACGTTGCCCTCGCCCATCCGCACCCATGCTACCGCGGCGCCTTGTGGAACCAGCCACACCGCGCTATCGCGCACGTGGCTGGTTAACACGTAAGGATAGAGTGTGTCCAAAGTGAGGTGCGGGTCTTCGATGGTCCACAGGGGATTGCCGGAATCGAGACAAACGCCCACGAAATCGCGCCCGGCGCCTTCCACCAGCGTCTTCAATTCGCGCGCCTGCATATCGCCGGCATGATTCTCGATGGCGATTTTGATGTTGGCATCCACGGCCCGGGAGCGGACGTTGTGGAGGACCTGCACGGTGCTTGCGATGTGGCGCTCGATGGGTCCGGGTAGGCGGTCGTCGGAGCTGCCGAGCACGGCGCGTACGATGCGCGAGCCGACGATGGTCGCGGCGGCGATCATGCGCGCGAGCTGCTCCTCGGCCGTGCCCTCCTTTGGATCGAACATTTTCGAAGTGGGGCAGATGGACTTCATCCCGATCTCTACTTCGACGCCGAGCTTTTCGGCGTACTGCCGGACCTGGCGCAGGTTCGCGGGATCGAGACTGCCGATGAAGCGCACCTCGGAAAAATGCACCACTTTTGCGCCATGAGCCGCGCAGTAGTCCAAGTGCTGGAAGGGCGTCCAATTTTGGGAGCGCAGGCTGAAGAGGTCGATGCCGGGTTTTACGCCAGCGGCGGGAGATGCGATGGCGGCCAAGGGAGCCGCGGCGGTGAGAGCGAGGAAGTTGCGCCTGGTTATGCGTCTGGGCATAGCGAGCCGGTGTAAGGGAAATTTCTCTCGAAGGAAGTATACACCCGAGCCGGGTAGGGCCGCACGCGGCGAGTGTCTGAACACGGGATTGGCTTCGTTCTGCATTTCTTGCAAATGGCGCGGAGCGTGCTGGGATGTAGCTGACATATTTAGGGTTGGGATGAATGTGAATGTCGTCGGCAGTTGGCCGGAGACGGAGATTTGCCGGCCGGATGGGAGGGGAATGGGCCGGGTGAATCCGGCAGTCGGCCGAGCGCCATGGCGAAATTGCGTTTGGTACGCGCCGAAATCGAAGAGAAAAGTGCTACGCCACCCCAGAATCCCAGCGTCTCGGAACTCTGGGACCGATACCGCGCCATCAAGTCAGAACGCTGGTCGAAGGTCATGGAAGGCGCGTTAAGTTTCGACCTTCAAGACTTGCGTCTTGCCCGCCATCGGGCAGACACGCTCCGGTGAGGTAACGGGTAGTCAGCTTCAGGGTTTGCTAAACGCCTTAGCAAAGGCGCATCGCAGCCATTCGGCAATCAAGAAAGTGCGTACGCACCTGAAGGCCATGTTCGACTTGCCGTTGATGACAGGATACTGGACTCAAGTCCGGCGCGCCGTATCACCATGCCGAAGCGGATTCGCAAGGTGGATGATACGTATGCGGATCAGGACGTTGTCCGTAAACTCTTCCAAGCCGCCGGGAAGCGGAACCGAATCATCCTGCGGATCTTTGTTTCTTGCGGCCTCCGTCAGCAAGAGACGTTCGCGCTTCGAGCCAACGACATCGAAATAGGCCGACTTCAGGTAGACGAAGCACTAAAACAGGCCGAACGCGGCGCCGCATTTATTGATGAACCCAAAACCACAGATTCGTACGGATATGTATCGCTCCCCGCGAAACTGGAGTCGGAGTTGCGAGCCTGGGTTCGGGATGAGAGCATCCCGCCCGAAGGCTGGCTGTTCCCGGCGAGCCGAGGTGGTGGACCCATTCGACCGAACAACTACGTCAAGCGCGATTTGGCGAAACTGGCGGAAGCCGCCGGTGTCGGTCGGATCAATCTCAGGCGCCTGCGCCGGACCTGTGCGACCTACCTGCGTGACGAGGCAACGGCCCAAGGCCAGCTTCGGCACTCGAGCGTCGAGACCACGAAGCGGCACCACCTGAAAGCGATCCCTGCCGAGCAGAAGGCGCGAGTGGAAAACTCGATAAGGAGCTGTCCGGACCAGCATTGGCGCAGATGCCGCATCGAAAGCGGTCAGCGTAGCCGAAATTGCTGGGGAAGTTGCTGGGGAAAAAATAAGCGAAGATCAGTTAAATTCTTTAGAATGTGGTACGCCCGAGTGGATTCGAACCACCGACCTTTTGCTCCGGAGGCAAACGCTCTATCCAGCTGAGCTACGGGCGCATATTCATTTGCACCCATTGTATGCTCGGGAAACGCCGAGGGTCAAACGCCCCTATTCTGCGTTTGGCGCGACTTAAGGGCGTCAAGAGGGGTGCGGCGCTGCGCGGTTCGCAGGCGAGCGCCAGCAGGAGCCTGATTTCAGTCCCGCCCCGCATACAACTCGTCGATCTGTTCTTTAAAATTCTCCATGGCCCGTGTGCGGCGCACCTTCATGGTGGCGGTCAACTCACCCCGCTCGATGGAAAATTCACGCGGCAGCACGCGATACTTCCGGATCTGCTCGAAGGGCGCCAACTGCTTGTTGACGCGCGCTATAGCTTTGTGAATCTCGGCCAGATACCGGCGGTGCTTGGATCAGATCCGCTTCGGGCCGCCCCTTCCATTCGTCCATGCCCTTCAGAGTCTGCGCGGCGGCGATATTTACGGTTAGTAACGCCGTCACGAAAGGTAGACGGTCGCCAACCAAGAGCACGTGGCTGATGAGCGGCTCGCATCTTAAAAATGGCCTCCACGCGCGATGGGTAGACTTTTTTGCCGGTGGAAGAGACGATCAGTTCCTTCTTGCGGCCGGTGATAAAGATGTAACTTTCTTCGTCGATGTGGCCCAGGTCGCCAGTGTGTAGCCAACCCTCGCGCAGCACTTCGGCGGTGGTCTGGCAATCGTTGAGATAGCCGGTAAACAGACAGGGGCTTTTGATGAGAATCTCGCCATCCTCGGAGAGGCGGACCTCGACTCCGGGAAGCGCCTTGCCGATGCTGCCGGGCTTCGGGCGATCGAGCGGATTGAGTGCCGCCACGCCGCCCTCGGTCAAACCGTAGCCTTCGATAAGAGGCATGCCGATAGCTTCGTAGAATTCGGCGAGATTCTTACCCAGCGGCGCCGCGCCGGATGCGGCTACGCGGATCCGGCCGCCGAAACGGCTGCGCACTTTTCGGAACACCAGGCGGTCGGCCAAAGCCAGCGGCAAACGAACATGCCGCGGAACGGGTTTGCGTTGCCTTTTATAACGCTGCGGCGGCAAGTCCCAGAGCCAAGCTGGCATAAAACAGTTTTTGCGCGGGGGCGGAACGCTTGCGAAGCTCGGTGCAGATTGTGGAGTAGATGCGCTCCCACATTCGCGGGGGCGCCAGAAGAATCGTGGGGCGTACCTTGCGAATCTCCTGCGGCAGTTTCATCAGACTTTCCGAAAAGGTCACGGGCGTGCCCCAGCGGAGCGGTAGCAGCTCAATTACCACGCGTTGCGCGATGTGGGCGGAGGGAAGGAACGCCACGGTAGAATCCTCCGGACCGAGCGGCAGCACAGATGATCCCATATCGAGATTGGCTACGATTGCGGCATGGGTTACCAGTGCCATTTTAGGATCGCCAGTGGCGCCGGAGGTGAGATAGAGAATTGCGGGATCGGCGGGGGTGATTCGCGTGCGGAGAGTGTCAGGAAGCGCGGGATCGTCCGCGATCGCTTTACGGCCGAGATCACGGAGACTCGCCAGCGAGATGGCGCCCTCGGCTTCCCCTTTGAGCAGTATCCAGTGCGCCACAGACGCGCTGCGGAGCGCGTCCAACGTCTTCGCATCCTCTACGAACACCGCGCGCGCGGACGCCGATTCGATGGTGCGGATCAGCTCCGCGGCAGGATAGCTCGGATAGAGCGCGGCGGCGATAGAGCCGTTTGCGATAATGCCGAGATCGGCCAGATAGAATTCGAGGCGGGTTTCGGAATCGAGCGCCACGATATCGCCCTTACCAATGCCGAGGGCGTGCAGGCCGGCGGCGATTTCGTCGACCGCTTGCTTGTAGGCGTTCCAGGAATATGTGAGGTAACCGCCGCGCCCGGCCGGTTGGTGTAAGGCGGGCGCGGCGCCGTGGGTCCGCGCCGTTTCTTCCAGCACCTGATAGAGCGTTCGCGCTGTCATTCCATGCACTCTAGCATGGACCTTGCGCAAATTTGTTACTTGGTTCGGTCGAGATCGAGCAGCGCTTGGGCCATATGGTTGACGGCGTATTCTTCGTCGCGCCGGTTTTCATCGCTGCGCTGAAGCGGAGCCAGCACGGGTGAAAGCTCCAGATGAATCAGCTCATGCACTACGGTGAACTCCATATCCCGCAGCATGGCATCGAAGGGAAGCTTGTAGTCGGCGGGATCGAGGACGTGGATAGTGGCGGTCTTCTTGTCGGAATCCCAATGGATATTCCCGAGCGTCTTGGGTTTCAATTCCGTGGCGCGCACCACGCCGATTGTGATGTTCCAGTCCTCCAGATTCAAACGCCTTTGCCACACGCACAGCTTCTCATTAGTGAAGCTTTGCGCCAACAACGTGCGTTCATAGGCCCCAACCGGCGTAACCGGGAGTTTTTCAAGAGAAGTCGCAATTGCAGGACCAATTGGGGATTCAGCGTTTTGAACCGGTAATGGTTGGGCAAAACCCGCGGGAATTGCGCAAACAACCGCAAGCATAGGGGAATGGAAAGTGAATTGAGGAATGAGGGACCGCCGCCCAACATGTACTCTATGGTACTAAATTCCCATAGCAATGCAAGCTTTTTTACACACTGCCCAAATTTTTTACGCGACGATTGAGTGCGCACGGTCCCCGGCGGATTGAGCGAGGTAAATCAAAGCTTGGCGAGCCAATTCGGGCATACCGGGATCCGGGTGCCGAAGCAGCAAGATTAGAGTTCTGATCCACCGAAGTTCTTCCGGCTCAACGCCGATTACCGAGACTTGTTTCGACATGCTATGCCTCCATGATTCTCTTCGGCAGAGGCGGCGGATTATTCAGGAACAAATCGGCTCACGGTAGCGCTTCTAGCGGCGATAAGAATTTTGTGAGCGGGTTTTTAAAACATGCGGAAGAGATCTTTACGGCTGCCCGTATGGCCGCCACGGAAGACTGCGATATGGCCATTCTTGTGAATCGCGATGGTGGAATCCACATAATCGCAGGGGGCGACTGGCCGCTTGAACCAATGCGCCTGCATTACGGCGCGAATGCGGCTTACCGCGTAAATCGTTGCCGTGGGCAAGTAAGGTTGGAAGCGAGGCGCTTTAATGAAAGCTGCACTCTGGTCGCGGATACCCCGGATCAAACAGCGCTGCATACCCTGATGGATTTTCCCCAATACCTCATACTGCAATAATCCAAACCGATAAGGAAAGTGAGATTAGACGATGCCTCGCAACGCACGTAATGCCTACCTGGAAAGCCGGATACTCTCCGCGAATCCGACTGAATTGATTTGCATGCTATACCAAGCGGCCATTTCCGAGCTGCGAGAGGCGCGGCGCCACTTGGAAGCGAAAGACGTCCGTTCGCGCTCTCTATGCATTTCGAAGGCACATGCGATTCTGGTGGAACTGACGATCGTGTTGGACCGCAAAAAGGGCGGGCAAATCGCCGAACGCCTGGCGCATCTCTACGATTACATGATGCGGCGGATCACGGAAGCCAATTTTAAGCAGACGGATGGACCGCTGGCAGAAACGCTCGGCTTACTATCGACGCTCCTGGAGGGTTGGGACGGCGTCCGGCAGCAGATCCAACCGGCGGCGCCTGTGGGTAACGCATGGGCCCAGGCCGCGACGCAGGATGCGTTGAGTAGCTCGCAGGCGTGGAGTTTCTAGGGAGACTTGAGGCGGCTTTCGCGCTGGAGACCCGCCGAAATCATATTCGAAAGCCCCAGGCCCCCTTTTTGCGCGATCATTCCGGCCAACTGCTGCTCGGCGAAACCAGTGGCGGCGCCGGAGGAATCGTCGCTCGAACCCAGCCACCCGCCGCCTTGATGCACGCTGCCGAGAATCTGCGCGAGCAATAGGCCTTCAAATTGTTGGGCCGCATCGTGGATCTTGGCGGGGCTGTCGCTCTGCTTGACGGGGCTATCGGCGAGAAGCCGCGGATCGGCCGCGGCTAGTGAGATCTGGGCCATTTTAGATCACCTCAATTTCGGCTTCGAGAGCGCCTGCGGCCCGCAGGCTCTGTAAGATAGCGATAACGTCGCGCGGCGTGGACCCGATAGCAGCCAAGGCGCGCACCAGTTCTTCCACCGTCGCGCCCTGCTTCAGAACCACGTTGCGCGATTTCTCTTCGGTGGCGGCAACCTTGTCCTGTTGAACCACCTGTGTCGTGCCTTGCGACTGAGGCAGCGGCTGTGAAACCGCCGCTATGGTTTGCACCTCGACATTTAGAGTTCCATGCAGGATAGCGACTGGCGAGATCCGCACTTCTTTACCGAGCACAATCGTGCCGGTGCGCTCGTTGATAATGACGCGCGCGGAACGGTCCGGATCGACCGGAAGGACTTCCAATTCGGCCATGAATTCGGTGGTGCGGGCGGCATATTCGGCGGGGATGTTCACGCTGACCAGGCCCGAATTTTCGGCATGAGCGGCGGGCTTGCCCTCGCTGCCGAATCTTTTGTTGATGGCTTCCACGATCCGCGCCGAGGTAGTGAAATCGGGCTCGCGTAATTGGAGCCGAGCCACCGACTTCGGCTCCACCGAAGGCGCGGCGCGCTCCACGGTGGCGGCATTGGGCGCACGGCCCACGGTTGGATGATTTACCGATTGGCTGGCGCCGCCGCGTCCCGCGACGAAGCCTCCAGTAACCACCGCGCCCTGCGCCACCGCATACACCTGACCATCGGCGCCGCGTAGCGAGGTCAGAATCAGGATGCCGCCCTGGAGGTTGGCGGCGTCGCCGATCGCGGCGACGGTCACGTCGATTCGGGTGCCCGGTTGCGCGAAGGGCGGCAGGGTCGCAGTCGCCATTACGGCCGCGGTGTTCTTAACGCGAATCGCGGTGGGCGAAACCGCGACCCCCATGCGCTCGAGGATGTTGGTGAGGCTCTGGTTCGAAAAGATGGTTTGCTGTTTATCGCCGGTGCCCGCAAGTCCAACCACCAAGCCATAGCCGATGAGCTGGTTCTGGCGCACGCCTTCGACATCGACAATGTCCTTCAGGCGAGCGGCGGATGCCAATAGCGGGATCAGGACGAGAGTAAGCAGTAGGGGGCGCATAGCTAGAACGGGAGAATACCCAATAAAATTCGATAGAGAATGTTGGGGCGGCGGATGGCGTCGCCGACCACCCCTTTTCCATTTACGCGTAATTCCAATTGAGCGAGTCGCGTGGATTGCACGCTGTTGGTAAAATCGATATCGGCCGGCCGGACCACGCCGCGCACGGTAATGATCTGATGCTCTGAATTGATCAGGATATCCTTGGAAGCTTCCACCACCAAGCCGCCGTTCGGCAGAACGGCTGTGACTCGCGCTGTGAGGACGGTGTTCAGGGTGGTGCTGCGAGTGGTGGTGCCCTGCCCGTTTAACTCGGTGTCGCCAGATACGTTGGCGAGGTTTGCCAGCGGCCCTTTAGGGTTTCTAATTCCCAGCAGACTGGTAATGGAATTGGCGGTGCTCGACTTGCGCGAAGTATTCGTAGCGCCGGAGGTTACCGCCGAGGCCTGCTCAGCCACAACGATGGTCAGCATATCGTCGGTTTGGCTGGCGCGCACGTCGCGCGCGGCGTCGGCCAGTCGCGAACCGGCAATCCACACGGAACCGGGGGTGGTTGCGAGGGCTTCGGCCCGCCGGGCTTCGGCTTCGGCTACGTAACGGTCGAGCGGCGAAGGAGGCGGCTGCGCGGGGGCCTTTTTCTTGTCCGCGGCGTTTAGCGCCGCTGGACACGACCAGCAAGAGCATCGAAATCGGAATTCGCATCATGGATTTATTTGGCCGTGGAACCATCGACGAACACGCGGCCCTTCCCTTCCACCTTCGCCAGGAATCGCTTACCGGACGACGGATTGCGCACGGATATGGCATCGCCCACTGTGCCGGAGACTTCCGCACGCGCTTCGAATTTCAGATGCGCGGCGCCGTTTTGCACATCCACCTCGACCACGTCGCCCTGGCGAATATCGGGGACGTTCTCCAGAGTTTCGCGGCGAATGGGCGTGCCCGCCCGAATCGGAGCGCGCGAGATCTTTCCCGCGACCTCCCCGGTGGAGGCTGGAGATAGCACTGAAGAGGGAAACTCGGCGCGCGTTTCGACGGCAATGTCTCCCGCCTCGATAATCCTGCCCGCGGCGATGTCCCGTTTGGCCACCACCCGCGAAACTTCTGCGCTCACCATTACCTTGGTCCAGATGGTAAATTCACGGCCGGGCGCGTAACGCACCACTCCGAACCAGATCGCGCCCGCAGCCGAGTTGGAGCGCAGACCGGTGCGCCGGAAGACAATCTCGCCTTGTGGGGCGGCTTGCCGGCTAAAGTCGAGAATGGTAACTGTGGCGCCGGGTATTTCCTTTTGCATGGCCGCGAGCAATGTGGCGGGAACGAGCGGCGTCAGCGTGCGCGCTATGCAGATTTCGATCTCGGGCGCCGCCGGAAGATGAAATTGCGCCGCGATTCTCCGCAGCTCGGGCACGCGGAAGACGCGCTCCACGCCCGGAGCGGGGGCAAGTGAGAGAGTGGTTTCCGCCGGCACGGATTCTAGGCCCGCGAAGGCCGGAGCCAGATCCGCGGCTGTGATTCGATCGGAACCCGCCGTCACGGCAAGACAGCCGGCCATCGCAAAGGGAACGAGGAACATCATCGGATGAGGCTATTCACCTGTTGGTACATTTGGTCCGCCGCTTGTACCACTTTCGAGTTGGATTCATACCCGCGCTGGGCCTGTATCAGGTTGATGAACTCATTGACGATAGAGACGTTCGATTGCTCGGTGTAGCCTTGCATCAGCGATCCGAGGCCCTCCGATCCGCCGGGCGCGCCGACGGTCGGTTCTCCCGAAGCGTCGGTGGGAGTATACAGGTTGTTGCCGATGCCGTTCAATCCCGCCGGGTTCTGGAAATTGGCCAGTTGAATCTGTCCCGCCTGCTGCGCCGCGGTTTGGTTTGGCAGCGTGTAGCTGACGGTTCCATCGCTTGCGATGGTGATCTGCTGGGCCGCGGCCGGTATGGTGATTTGCGGGTCGAGAGTATAACCTTGCGGGGTCACTACATTGCCCGTCTTGTCGAGTTGGAATTGGCCGGCGCGCGTGTATGCCAAGCCTCCATTCGGCATCTGAATCTGAAAGAAACCATTGCCTTGGATTACCACGTCGAGGGGATTATCGGTCTCCGTAAAGGAACCCTGGGTAAAGATGATCTCGTTGGAGGCGGCGCGCGTGCCCAATCCGAGTTGTAGACCAGTGGGCACCACGGTCTGTTGACCGGAAGAGGTCCCAGGCTGCACCATGCTTTGATACATCAGATCCTGAAACTGCGCGCGGCGCGATTTGAAGCCGACGGTGTTGGCATTGGCCAGATTATTGGCGATGTTATCGATATTCGTTTCTTGCGCCGACATTCCGCTGGCGGCGCTGTAAAGAGCTCGAATCATAATATGTCCTTTTTACTGGCCGATACGTTTACTGACTGACCCGGGCGACCTGTTCGACCGCCTGTTTATCCATGTCCGTTCCCAAAGCCGCGGCCTTTTGCAGCATCTCGAACTGGCGCATGATACTGATCAGGCGCACCGCGGATTCGGCCGTACCGCTGTTGGAGGCTTCGAGTTTCCCCTGCTCCACCGTAGTGCCTTTGGGCAGCGCCACTTGACCCGCAGGATCGGTGGCGCGGAAATAATTATTGCCTTGCTTGGAAAGTCCCAGCGCCGCTGGTGAAATCGGCGATCTGCAACTGACCGACAGTCTGACCATCCTGTGTCACAGTTCCATCGCTGGAGATTTCTATCGGCTGACTTCCGGGAATCGTTATAGCGGCGCCCGCGGTTCCGCGGACAGGATACCCTTCGGCGCTGATCAGTTTGCCGTCCGGCGCCAATCGAAAGTTGCCGTTGCGCGTGTAGAGCGGGCCGCCAGGCCCCTGCACGGCAAAGAAGCCGTTGCCGGACAGCGCCACATCGAGGGAGTTTCCCGTGGGCTGGAGTATGCCCTGAGAAAGATCGGTATAAGGCTTCTGAATCACCGGCATCGTCGAGCTATCGCTCCCGGCATCCGATCGCGGCGTACAAACTGTAGAATTCGCGATCGGCCTTGTAGCCGCCGGTAGAAGCGTTAGCGATGTTGTTGGCGAGCATGTCGAGCGATTCCATGCGAGAGCGCATGCCGCTGGCCGCCATTGCCGCGAGAGGATCCATTGCGCAACCATTAAGGCACGGGGAGGGCCAAGCGGAAGAATTTATGTAAGCCACTCAAAACGCTGCTCCCGGCGCCGATAAGAATGGGAAGGGAAGCGCCGGCGCGGCAACGAATTGCCGCGTGCCGCCGACACCGGCAAAATTTTGGCGCGCTCAGATGCACTAAGCCGTTGAAAACAGGTTTGCGCGGAATTGGCCGGAGAGATGCAATTTAGCGCTGCGTGATCGCACTCGCGCCCAGCGCTTCGCTCGCAGTCTCGCCGCTCGATCTGTTAGCCGCGGCAGGCATTCCCGCGGCAGCGCCCGCAGCGCTCAAGGCTATGACCGGATCGCGGTTTCATTCCATTCTGGAAGACATGGCGGATCCGGGCGAGAGTCTCAAGACGAAATCCGCCAAGAAAGATAAGTCCGCTGACAACGCCCTCGCCGTAGCCATACTAGTTGCGACACAACCGGCAACCTCAACTCCGCTTACGCTAAACATCTTCCCCGCCAAAGAGGGGCCGCAGAAGAATGATAAACAGAGCTCAGCATCCGATTCCACCGGCGATACGCCAGAGACCGGGAAAATAACCGAAACACCCGCGCCGCGCCGGTCCGGGTTGCCCATTGCGCCGCGAATCCAGGGAGAAGGCCATGGCACGCCCGATACTCAGCCGGACGCAGAGCGCGCACCGGCAGTGGCTGCCAACGCATCCGATGGCAGCTTAAGTAACATAGAGCCGGCCTTTGAAGCGCATCTCCAGCCGGGGGAGCCGCTCGAACCGGCAGGGCAAAGGGCGGATGCGGCGGAATCCGTTTCGGCCGCCTCGGGCGCGGCGAAAGATAATTCGCCAGCGGTCGCGCAGCCGCCCGACGACTTGCAAACGGCGCCACAATCGGACCCGCACGCGATCGCCGCCGCTACGTCCGTGCCCGCCGTAGCACAGCCGAGCTCGTCGAGCTCCAAACACGGCGATGGCTCGCGTCAAGCCGATCGGGAGTCGCCGTCCGAAGCCGTGTCGAACGCTCCCGGGTCAATCGGCGCAGTCGAAGCCCCAGCCAGATTTGATATCAACGCCGCCCCGCCGGCCGAGGCGGCAACTGTTTCAACACCTGCGCCTAGCCGATCCGTAATTCCGGCATCGGTCGAAGCGGCGCCAGCACCGGAGCCGCAGCCCGCACTGACAGCACCCGCCGCACACGACATAAAGCTTGAGCTAAACGGCGGCGGACAACGAGTGGAAGTGCGGTTGAGCGAGCGTGGCGGAGATATACACGTGGCGGTCCGAACTACCGATGCGAGTCTTTCCGGCGCGATGCGCCAAGACCTGCCGGCGCTGACCGCAAAATTGGAACAATCGGGATTCCGCGCCGAGGCTTGGCAGCCGGGAGCTGCGACCGGCGCTGAAAGACGCGCGGCCGACGTGAGCGCCGCTAACTCGTCGCCGGATTCGCAGGAACACCCCGGGCAGCATTCGCAACAGCAGCAAGATAATCCCCAGCAGCAGAATCCAAAAAACCCAAACTAACACACCGAATCGCAGATCGGATCGAAAGGACTTCGCATGGCTTTTTCAGACATATCGTTAGGCCGCATCGCGCATCATGCGCATACGGCGTTGAAAACCGCCGCAACGTCAGCCTCGCAGACCCCGGCAGCGGGGAACGCGGCCGCTACCCCCACTCCCAGCTTCACGTCCCTGTTCGCGTCCATGGCCGCGACTGCCGCGGCAGCGGGTACGACGGCCGTCAATACGGCCACACCCGCAACACGCATCCCCAGCGCAGGCGGCTGCTACGACCGCGCCCGCGGCGGCAACCGACGGCCCCGCCGGACCGCTCTTCGGGGCCAATCCGTGGGTTACGGACCCGACCGGCAGTGGTCCGGGCCCCGAGACGCATTACAACCCGGTTTACTTCGCCACTGCGCAAACCGCGCAGACTGTAGCGCAGATGGTCGGTGGAACGGTAGTCTCGATGCAGGCGCTGACGCCTTCGCAAGGCAGTCCGTTTCAGCAGAACCAGCCCAACTTGATGGTGCAGTTGCCCAACGGCGGCCTAATCAATCCGGGCCTGATAGCCGATATCTACACGCACGGCTGGAACCAGGCTTTTATCAACCAGCAGGTCGCCAATGAAGTCGCCGGCGCGACCCCGGTGAGTACAAACAGTTAAAAGGAAAATCTATGTCCCCCATTCCATCCGCCAGTTCGACGGCCCCCGCTACGGCGGGCGCAACGGTGAGCGCCACTTCGGCCAGCACCGACCAAAATATGTTCCTGCAGCTTCTTGTGGCCCAGCTCAAGAACCAGGATCCAACACAACCCATGGATAGCACCACGTTCGTGACTCAGCTCGCCCAATTCCAGCAACTCGAAGCCACCACCAACATGGGCGCGTCGATCAGCGGTATCCAATCCGATACCGATACGCTTGTAACCGACTTCAGCTCCGGCGCGAATGCGAGCACCGGCACGGGAAGCGCCAGTTCCACCCAATCTTAAGACCAGAGGAAAACTATGTTCAACGTATTTTCAACCGCGCTTTCCGCGCTCAACGCCACTTCCACCGCCATCGACGTGGTGGGCAACAACCTGGCCAACATGAACACGACCGGCTTTAAGGGCAGCAATATGGCCTTTCAGGACCTGATCTCGGAATCGCTCGGAGGGAGCGGCCAGACTCAAGTCGGGTTCGGCACGTCCCAACCGCTCGCCATCCAGGATTTCTCTCAAGGCGCTATTGAGACCAGCACCGGCGGGCTCGATGCCGCAATTCAGGGACAGGGATTCTTCGTAATTTCCAATGGCCAGGGCAACACCATGTACACGCGGGATGGAACATTTCAGGTGGATAACGCGGGCAATCTGCGCACCGCGAACGGCGCCAGTGTACAGGGCTGGACCGCGGTTGACGCTGCCGGAAACATCGACACCACCGGCCCGATCGGCAACATCTCGTTGTCGACCGGCGCTCTCCAGGCGCCAACCGCCACCACGGGGATGACGGCCAATCTCAACCTGGACTCTTCCGCGGCGGCCGATGCCACCTCGGCGTTTTCCACTCCGGTTACGGTGTACGACAGCTTGGGCACTTCGCACGTATTGACTGTGAATTTTCAAAAAACCGCCGCTAATACCTGGAGTTATCAAGTGACTATCCCGGGAGGGGATGTTACGGCGGGGACGGCTGGAACACCCTTCGATATTTCCGGCGCCAGCGGCAGTCTGACTTTCGATTCCAGCGGGCAATTGACGACTCCCGCGCCGGGAAGCCCCATCGCCGTTGCCATTCCGGGGCTAGCGGACGGTGCGGCCGATATGAACATCACTTGGGACCCCTACGACAACGGCGCGGGCCGGCATCACGCAATTTGGACAGGCATCGGCCTCATCGGCCAGCACCCAGAACGGATCGCCCGCCGCGGAACTGGTGAGCGTCAGCCTCGCCAACGGAGGCACAATCGTGGCCCAGTATTCCGATGGCGTCCAGACCACGGTGGGCCAACTCGCGTTGGCGGCCATCGGCAACCCGAGCACTCTCGTCACGGCCGGAAACAACGATTACACGTTAAGCGCTCAAACGGCCGCCCCCACGGTAGGAACAGCGGGAACGGGCGGCCGCGGAACGGTGGTTGGCGGCGCGCTGGAATCGTCCAACGTGGATCTGGCGACACAGTTCACTAATCTGATTGTGTACCAGCGGAGCTATGAGGCGAACGCGCACGTGGTCACGACCGCCGATCAATTGAGCCAGGACACTATAAACCTCATCCACTAAGCCGCCGATGAATCCTCAGGAAGAAATTGCGCCGCTGGGAGAAATCCCGGTAGAGATCGAGATCGAGCTGGATCGAAAGACGATGAAGGCTTGGGAAGTGATCGAGCTCGAAGAAGGCAGCGTAATCTGTACGGGGCGTTCGGCCGGCGAAAATATCGATCTCCTTATCGGCGGCGCGCTGTTCGGTTCCGGCGAAATCGTGGTCATCGAGAACGCGCTGGGCGTCCGCATTACAGACTTCCTCGACGGATAAAGGGCGGTCAAACTATGGAAGTGATTCAACAGACGGGAGCGGTAGCGGCGGTATTGGCTTTGCTGCTTCTCACTCTGTGGTGGCTGCGCCGGCGCGGACTTGCCGGAATGGCTCTGGGCCGGAAACCTTTGGCCAGACGGATGGAGAGCTTAGAGCGCCTGGCGCTGGGGCCGCAGCACGCCTTGCACCTTGTGCGGCTGGGTGGGTCGGCCCTGTTGATTTCAACTTCGCCCACCGGGTGTGCGTTGATTCACCGCTCCGACTGGCCGGAGATGGCCGTCACGGGAGAAATGGCTGAATGAAGCGCCTCATCGTACTGCTGGCTATGACGGCTCTGCCTGCTATCGCGGCCTCAACGGAACCTCTCTCACTATTCGGCATATCGGCCGGAAAAGCCGGAACCACCCTCAGCGCCCCGATGCAGATCGTCATCCTGCTCACGCTGATGACAGTCCTGCCAGCGGCCATGATGGCCATAACGCCGTTCCTCCGCATTACGATCGTTCTGCATTTCCTGCGGCAGGCGCTAGGAACGCAAACTACGCCATCGAATCAAGTATTGCTGGGGCTGGCGCTGTTTTTGAGCATTGTCATCATGCAACCGGTGGCGGCGGAAATGTACCAGAAAGGTTGGGAGCCGCTCGAAGCGGGCCAGATCACCACCAGTCAGGCGATGGATGAGGCCTCTAAGCCGCTGCACAACTTTCTTATCCGCTTCGCGCGGGAAAAAGACGTGAAACTGTTCGTCGAAATCGCACATGCGCCCGCGCCGCGTACACCGGCCGACCTGGACCTGAAGATTCTCATTCCCGCGTACATTCTTTCCGAGCTGAAGACCGGCTTCCAGATCGGCGCGGTTCTATTTCTCCCTTTTCTTGTCATCGATCTTGTCGTGGCCTCGGTCACGCTATCGGTGGGGATGGTACAGTTGCCGCCCGCTATGATATCGGCGCCATTTAAAATTTTGCTATTCGTGCTGGTGGACGGTTGGAGTTTAGTCGTCGGCTCGCTGATGAAGAGTTTCTACGCATGACGCCCGATACGGTAGTGCAAATCCTGCGGCAGACGCTGATGACCGCTTTCTGGCTGGCCGCGCCGCTGCTGGCCGTAGGGTTCATCGCCGGCATCGTTGTGAGCCTGGTGCAAATCGCAACCTCGATGCAGGACAACGCCTTCAGCACGGTTCCACGGCTGATTGCGTTTCTCACGGCGATCCTGTTGCTCTTGCCCTGGATGCTGCAGCGGAGCATGTCCTACGCCGTTTCTATTCTGGGGGATCTGAGCCGTTATGCCAGGTAGCCTCACCCTCTCCACGGCGACTCTTTACTCCTTCCTGCTGGTATTGACGCGCGTGGCAGGCGCGCTGGCCTTCGTTCCGCTGCCGGGAATAAGCGCCGCGCCCCAACCGGTACGCGCGGCATTCGCCCTGGCATGCACGTTCGCGCTCTACGCGCGTTGGCCGGTGGTGGATGCGGGGAATATAACCGGCGCGACCCTGATTGCCTGGGCGGCCGCGGAAGCGGCCATGGGAATTGGTATTGGCGTGTGCGTGGCGATTGCGCTGGAGGCCTTCGCCTTTGCGGCGCAGATGCTGGGCGTGCCGGCGGGTTACGGTTTTGCCTCCACCATCGATCCGAATACGGAAGCGGATTCGACGGTATTGGTAGTCATGGCGCAACTGAGCGCCGGTATGCTGTTCTTCGCTCTGGGTCTCGATCGTGAAGTTCTACGGCTCTTCGCGATGAGCTTGGAAAAAATTCCGGCGGGCGCATATATCCTGGGGCGGCCGGCGGCCGAAGCGCTGATACACCTGGGGAGTAATATCTTCTCGGTGGGAGTGCGCTTGGCGCTTCCGGTGACCGCGGTATTGGTGATGGTGGATGTGGCGGTGGCTCTGCTGGGACGATTGAACGCACAACTGCACCTCATATCGCTTGCCTTTCCCGCCAAGATGCTGGTGGCGCTGCTTATGTTGGGCTGGATCGCGACGATCTTCCCGCGGGTGCTTTTGGAATCGAGCAGCCATGCGTGGATCACGGCGCGATGGATGTTGGGGCTATGACGGAACATGGCGCAACCGGGACAAACCGAGAAACCTACGCAGCGCCGCCTGAAGAAGGCGCGCGACGAGGGAAATTATCCTTCCGCGAAAGAATTCGTCTCGGCGCTGCAATTCACCATATTTCTGGCGCTGTTAGGGATCGGCGGCGCGCGCTGGTTCGCTGGGTTTCGCCAGACGGCGCGCGCGCTATTCACCGTTGGCTTTCAGCGCGAGTTGCAGCCCACCGACGTAACGCACTTAGCTTGGCAGTTGTTCTGGAAACATGTTCTGCCGCTGCTGGCCGCGGGACTGGTGATCGCGGTGGCCACATTGGGGCTGCGTCTCGCCACGACCCGGTTCGGACTGAGCCTCAAGAAGCTCTCTCCCGATCTTTCGCGGCTCAGTCCCCTGAAGAAATTGAAACAGTTGCCCAGCCAGAACATACCCGCTCTGGTGCAAGCCGCGCTGATGTTGCCCATTTTTTTATGGGCTGTGTACGTCATAGCGCGAGAGAAGCTGGAGTTGTTCCTAAGCCTGCCGTTCCAAAGCGTGGAGAGCGGATTCGCGGTTTTGGGCGGCTCGCTGATGGAGCTGTTCTGGAAAGCCGCCGGAGTTTTCATCGTGGTGGGCGCGGTAGATCTGTTCCGTCAGGTACGCCGGCACAACCAGCAGCTTCGCATGTCGAAGCAGGAAATCCGCGAAGAGATGAAGGATACGGAAGGCAACCCGCAGATGAAGCAGAGGGTGCGGCGTATCCAGCGCGACCGCGCGCGCAAGCAGATGATGAAGCAGGTGCCCACCGCCACGGCGGTCATCGTCAACCCCACGCACTTCGCGGTGGCCCTCCGTTACCAGATGGACAGCCAGGCCGCGCCGATGGTGATAGCCAAAGGCAAGAACTACCTGGCGCTGCGAATCAAGCAGAAGGCCATCGAAAATCAGGTGCCGATCATAGAGAACCCGCCGCTGGCGCAGGCGCTCTACAAATCCGCCGAAGTCGGGCAGGAGATTCCGCCGCAGCTTTATCGGGCAGTTGCCGAGATTTTGGCTTACATTTACAAACTCATGAACGGAAGGCTGCCAGGTTAACGAAATGAGCGCCGCTCACGCGATTGCCGCGCCGAAGAACTGGAAACTCGCCGGCGCGCCCCTGTCCGCGCTCAGCGAATTGGCGGTGCCGCTGGCGGTGTTGGCGATTGTGATCGCGCTCATCGCGCCTCTGCCGCGGTTCCTTCTCGATCTGCTGATCGTGACCGATATCCTCATGTCGGTGACGGTGCTGATGGTTTCGCTCTACTTGGTACGGCCGGTAGAGTTTACGTCGTTCCCGACGACGTTGCTTCTACTCACGCTATTCCGCCTGGCGTTGAACGTGTCCTCGTCACGCTTGATCCTGTTGAACGGCAACACGGGAACCTCGGCCGCCGGGGACGTCATCGGCGCCTTCGGCAGCTTCGTGGTGGGCGGCAACTACATTATCGGCACAGTGATTTTCCTGGTGCTGATCGCGATCCAGTATGTCGTCATCAACCACGGCGCGGTGCGCATCTCGGAAGTGACGGCGCGGTTCACATTAGATGCGATGCCGGGTAAGCAAATGGCGATCGATTCCGATTTGAATGCCGGTTTAATCGATGAGACGGAAGCCAAACGCCGCCGTAAACAGCTCTCGACGGAAGCCGAATTTTACGGCTCGATGGACGGAGCCTCGCGCTTTACGCAGCGCGACGCGGTGGCGAGCATCCTGATCACCAGCATTAATATTATCGCGGGCTTTCTGATAGGCGTTTTGCAGCATGGTATGGAGATTAGCAAGGCGATCCAGACTTACACGGTGCTGACGATTGGCGACGGACTGGTTACGGTAATCCCCGCACTTATGATTTCGATCTCCGGAGCTATGATCGTTACGCGCGCAAGCTCCGATGCCCGTCTGGGCGCCGAATTCAACAAACAAATCTTCGGCAATGCGCAGCCGCTGTTGCTGGCGTCGGGCGTGTTGGTGGCGCTGGCGGCGTTGCCCGGTTTACCGAAACTGCCGTTCCTGCTATTAGGCGGCGGCGCCGCGGCCGCGGGCTGGAACATTCGCAAAAAGCAACTGCGGGCTCCGGCCGCGGAAGCTACCGCGGCTAAGACGGAGGCCGCCAAGGATAATCTGGAAAACCTGCTGCGCGTGGAGCCGTTGGCGATCGAAGTTGGCCTGGGCCTGGTAAACATGGTGGAAGGCGCACAGGATTCGCCGCTGTTGCGGCGCATTTCCGCCATACGTAAGCAGCTCGCGACCGACCTCGGGTATCTGCTGCCGCCGGTGCGTGTTGCCGATAACCTGGCATTACGCAGCCGCGAATACGTGATTTCACTCAAGGGCGTAGAGATTTCGCGCTACGAGTTACCACAAGGGCAGGAATTGGCAATCCCCACCGGCGCGCCGGATGCCTCGTTACAAGGTATCGCTACACGCGAGCCGGCCTTCGGTATGCACGCGCTCTGGGTTCCTGGTGAACGCGCGGAACGCGCGCGCAATGCCGGGTACACAGTGGTGGACGGCGTCAGCGTACTCGGTACTCATCTTTCCGAGCTGATTCGGCGGCATGCATACGAGTTGTTTTCGCGGCAGGACGCCAAGAAGCTGCTTGACCGCGTCAGCGCCGATAATCCCAAGGTAGTCGAAGATCTTGTTCCCAAGCTCTTGCCCCTGGCCACCGTGCAAAAGGTGCTTCAGAACCTGCTGCGCGAGCGCGTCTCGATCCGCGATGCGGTTTCCATACTGGAGTCGCTGGGCGAGGCCGCCGTTTCCACCCGGAATCCCATCCTGCTCACAGAATACGTGCGTCAGACTATCACGCCGCAGCATCGTCAAGCCATATCTTGGGCGCAACGGTGAATTACCGGCATGGTTTGTCGATCCGGCCATTGAGCAGATGGTGGAATCCGCGGTCGAGCACGGGGAGCAGAGCAGCCACCTCACGCTTCCTCCGCAGGCTATCCGCGACATCCTCAATCGGATTTCGGCGCGGATCCCTTCCGCGGAGACGCCGGTGGCCGCCGTCACCTCATCGGGTGCGCGCTACTATTTGCGCCAGATCGTGGAGCCCTCTATGCCGAACCTGATGTTCCTGGCGCATAACGAGATTCCATCCGGCCAACGGGTCCAATCGTTGGGAAATCTGCAATAGCAGGTCCACCCTGCCGACTAGCTTAGCGGCGCGCATGACTCGGGAGATCGATCTCTCGGTGAACTCCGGGATTTGGATCGGATCGCCGGGGCCGTCCGCGCTTATGGTTTCGCGCTCGCTATGTTGCCAGGATCGACATGCTGCTTGATGCCGCTAAACCGAGCGCGCGCTCCGATACCCGAGTTTTCCGATTCCCTCGAGACTTCCGAGGGTATCTACTCGTGCCGGTTGCGGATTTATTGCGGATGAAGCTCATCAGCTTCCTATGAAAAGATAAACTTCACGTCCGGGGCATGGATTTCCTCGGCTTAATCACTCCCGAAATCGAAGCGGCGCTGCCGGGCGGGTTGCGGGAGCGGTTGGCGGAACTTCGGACGGCACGATAGCGTCAGTCATTATTACCAGAGGCCCACCAGCTTCCACCACCACATCCCCACGCCCAGCCAGATCGCCAGATTCATTATCGAGATCAGAAACCCGATCCGCCACCAGTCGGTCTGGCGCACGTAACCGGCTCCGAAGAATACCGGCGCGGAACCGGTGCCGTAATGGGTAATGCCTGCATCCAGATTCGAGAAGTACGCCAATGGAAGCGCGGCCATCATCGGTGGAACCCCGCCGGCCAGAGCGGCCGCCAGAAATGCCGGATAGAGCGCGGTGATGTGCGCCGTCATACTTGCGAAGCTGTAATGAATATACAGGTACGAGACCGTCAGCGCGACGATTGCCACCGGCCAGGGCCAGCCAGCCATGGCATGAAACCATCGCGACGAGAGCGCTGCGATCACGCCGCCGCCCACCAGGGCCTCGGACATCATCACCAGGCCCGCGAACCAGACCAGCGCGTCCCAGGCCCGGTGCTCCGCGAGCAGATCGTCCCATTCGAGCACCCGCGCCAGCAGCAGCGCGCAAACGCCCGCCAGCGCCACGAATGTATTCGAAATCCCATGCCAAGGCGAGCCGATCCAACCTGCCATCACTGCCAGCAGGATCGCTACCAGCCATTTCTCGCGCCGGCTCAGCGGACCCATGCGCTCCAGCTCCGCATTCGCCAGTTTACGCGCCGCGCTGGTGTCGCGAATTAACGGCGGCGCGAGCTTGCGAATCAACAATGGCGCCAGCGTAAGAGTCAGCAGGCCGGGCACGATGGATCCCAGGAGCCAGGTGGTCCAGGTGAGTTCCACGCGGCCGATAGTGTGCGCGAATTCGGCGATCAGCGGGTTAGCCGCCATGCCCGTTAGAAAGATCGCCGATGCCGTATAGGTCGTGTGATAAGAAACCAGAACCAGAAATTCGCCGATGAGCTTGGACGTGGGTCCCGGTTCCGAGCCAAAATCGGCGGCGACGCTGCGGACCACTGGGAAAACAATGCCGCCTCCGCGCGCCGTGTCGGACGGTATGAAGGGCGCCAGCGCCAAATCCGCTGCCGCCAGTGCATAGCCGAGGCTTAGTGGCGTGCGCGCGAACCGCCGGATAAAAAGATAGCCGACGCGCGTTCCGAACCCGGTGATAGTGACGGCGCGGGCAAAAAGGAATGCCGTGAAGACCAGCCAGACGGTCACATTGGAGAATCCCGAGAGCGCTTGCGCCGGCGTGAGAATCTGGGCAATCGCCAGAATTGTAATGGCGATCAGGACGCTCACGCCCATGCGCACCGGCTGCGCAACCAGCGCCACAATCGTAGCCATAAAAACCGTGAGCAGACGATTCTGCTGCGCGCTCAGGAATGGAACGGGAAAAAGATACAGGATTGCCGCGGGCGCCAGGACCAAGGCCCACCGCCGCCATGTTGAAGCCGAACGCGTGCCCATCGTGTTCTAGCATAGCCCTCATCGAATCACGCGCATATGCATGCCATTTCACCGTGGCAGAGCAGTTGCTCAGTGCCGCAACATGAAGAGCAACTGCCATATTTCGAAAGTACTCCAGGGTTGTTGCGATACATGCCGCCAATGGCCTCGCGAACTGCACATACCGGAAGAGCTTCACGGATGGTATTGCGCGCGTTGCTGCCCGGCCTGCAATCCGCAACTAATTCAGCCGGCTGCGCGGACGCAGTCCCAGGAGACGGAATCGGCGTCGCGAGCGGCCTGAGCTGGTTGTAAGGAATCGCACAAAGGTCCACCTCCTGCCATAATAAACGTAGATGGTACGTGCGATTCTCATGCTGACGGTAGCTACCGCCTTGTTGGCAGCTGACGACCGTCAACTTGTGCTGGCTCTCAAGGCGCAGAGCGATTTTGATCGCGTGGAGCTAACGGCAGCGCCGCAAGCCCGCGATACGTCAGCATGTTTGCAGTCTCAAGCCGCGCTGTTGCCAATGGCAGCCCCCGAAGAGAAGCCACTCATCTTGTTTCGTAAAGGATACTGTGCTCTGATTGGCGGAGCGCTCGCCAACGATGCCTCGCAATTCGGCGATGCGGTGGCGGCATTCGATCAGGCTACGGAAGCTTGGCAGGCGCGCGCGATACCGGCGAAACAGCAGCTCTCGGCCCCGCCGATTCCTTCCGCCGTGCGCGTGTTTAGCGCGGTGTCGCGATTAGAGCAAAACCCCGCGGCCGGATTGTCGAGCCAGCAGGAGGCGCAGCTTATGTCCGCGGTAGACCATCCGGCTTGCGAATCGGTTCTCACCGCGCCCGCTTCCTGCCAGACATCGATTCAACTCGGCAACTTCTGGCTAGGTTGGATCGCCCTGCGGCGGGGCGACGCCTACGCGGCTATGCGGCGCTTCACGGAATCGCAGGCTCCCGGCTGGTTGCAATGGGTACAAGGCCAAGAGGCGTTTCGCGCAAGGGATTACGCCAAGGCAGCCGACGATTACCAGAATGCCGTCGAGACGTTCCGAAAAGCGCAACGGAGCGCCGCAGCGCCCTTATTGCAACGGCTCGGCCCACAACCCGAGATCGCGGCGATGTTGACGGAACTGGGAGCGGCGCAACTGCTGGCGCATCGAGTGGACGCCGCCATTGCGACGCTCGATGCGGCGGTAAAGGCAGACCCCTTCAAACCCCGCACACTTTATCTGCGGGCGCGCGCAAAGCAGACTGCTGGGCAAAGCGAGGCGGCGCTCGCCGACTACAATTTGGCCAGCCGCACGGCCTTCGCCGCCGCGCCCGGCCAGTCGTCGGGAGAAGCGCACCTTTATCAGGGAATTCTGCTCTATGAGCGCAAGGACTGGCGGCGCGCGGA
Source organism: Bryobacterales bacterium (assembly GCA_963723015.1). Taxonomy (GTDB): domain Bacteria; phylum Acidobacteriota; class Terriglobia; order Bryobacterales; family Bryobacteraceae; genus PALSA-243. Next base: position 26,340 of record CAVRPF010000007.1, on the reverse strand, counting down.
GGACGAATTTGCGAGCGCGCTAAATCTCGATATTGCGGAGCCTTCTAAGGCCGACGCGGCGGCTTGGCGGCATTTAGCCGCCGTAGCGAGCGGATCTTGCGGCGCTTCGCGGACCTCTCTGGAGCGGTCGCTGGGCGCGGTTTCTCCGGATTTTCCCAAGGATGATGCCCGCTCCGTACTGGCTGCATGCGCCACAACCCCGTCCGCCGTTGGGGATCGATAGCGCTTGTAGGGCAGGTTGTTTAACCGGCGGCGAATTCTTATCCGCCTCTTGGGGACAGAGAAAGGCAAGCCAGAAACCTGGGATTTCCGCAGAGCCTGCATGTGACCCACCCCTGTCAGAAGGACGCCAAGCATTCAGGCGCGATTCTCAGTATCGATCCATATCGTGACTGGCCCGTCATTTACAAGCTGCACCTTCATAGCGGCCTGGAACACTCCCGTTTCCACGGCTACCGAGCCGCGGCGAGCCGTCTCGACAAAGTACGCATAGACAGCTTGCGCCTCGCCCGGAGGGGCCGCCTGCTCGAAGCTCGGCCGATTGCCTTTCCGGCAATCGCCGTAAAGAGTAAATTGCGAAACAATCAGCAAAGATCCGCCCGCCTCTTCAACATTGCGGTTCATCTTTCCTTCGGCGTCGGGAAAGATCCTCAGACCGGTTAGCTTGCGTACCGCATAGTCGGCATCGGCAACGGTATCTTGGCGGGATATTCCCACAAACACCAGTAGTCCTAAGCGAATGGATCCGGTGATACGGGACTCCACACTGACTTCGGCGTGCGAGACCCGCTGCACTAAGAGTCTCATTACTCTATGTTATATTGTGGCGGGGAGAAAACCGATGCCGCGCGGGAAAAGTAAAGAAGATCGGGCCATGTTGGAAATGGCGTTGATTGGATATCGACACGAGAGAGAGAAGATAGATACTACCATTCGAGAGTTAAAGGATCGACTAAAAGGCAACCAGGCCGGAACGGCCAAAGCCACCGGCGGTAAGCGCGTCATGAGCGCGGCGGCGCGCAAGCGCATCGCCGCGGCGCAGAAGAAGCGCTGGGCCGAGCGCCGCAAACTCGGGGCCGCGGATTAAGGCCCACATCTTAATTTGTCGAATCGGTTCTCTATGATCGTCGGTACGGGCATAGATCTGGCGGAAGTGCCTCGCATACGCGCATCTATCGAACGCTTCGGCGACCGCTTTATCCAGCGGATATATACGGCCGCCGAGATTACCTACGTGGAGCGCAAGGCGAACCGCTATGAGCGCTATGCCGCCCGCTTCGCCGCCAAAGAGGCGGGAATGAAAGCTATCGGAACCGGCTGGAAACGCGGAGTGACCTGGCGCGATTTCGAGGTCGCGAATCTTCCCTCCGGTAAGCCGACACTCCGCTTTCATGGCGTGGCCGCGCAATTCGCGGACCGGCTGGGAGTGAGAACCGTCTCCCTCTCCCTTACTCACACTGCGGAGTTGGGGATGGCTCACGTGATTCTAGAGGATTGACATGTCACGCCTATTCTGGCGGCAGCGCTTGACGCTGAACGATCCATCGGGCGCGCCTTGAATACGCGGGCGCAGGGATTAGTCCGCGGGCTCGGGCCGATGCAGGCCATGGCGCTCAATATGAGCAACATGGTCGGAGCGGGACCGTTCATTACCATTCCGCTGATCATTGCCGCCATGGGCGGCCCGCAGTGCATGCTGGGCTGGTTTCTGGGCGCGGTCCTGGCGCTGTGCGACGGTCTCATCTGGAGCGAACTGGCGGCGGCAATGCCGGGTTCGGGCGGCACCTACCTTTACTTGCGCGAATCCTTTCGCAACACCAGGTGGGGCGAGATTCTGCCGTTTCTTTTTATATGGCAGTTCATCTTCAGCGGTCCGCTGGAGATCGCCTCCGGGTATATCGGCTTCTCGCAATACGTCGGCTACTTCTGGCGCAACATGAGCGCCGCGCAGGCGCACCTGGTGAATGTGGGAGTAGGAACGCTGGTCATTGTGCTGCTCTACCGCCGAATTACCGCCGTCGGCCGCATTACCATGGCGCTCTGGCTAGGCGTGCTGATTACAACGCTATGGATCGTCGCCAGCGGCCTGGCCAATTTTCAAGCCCGCGTGGCGTTCGATTTTCCGCCCCGCGCATTCACGTTTTCCGCCGGTTTTGCCGCCGGGCTTGGCTCCGCCATGCTCATCGCCATGTACGACTTCATGGGGTATTACGATGTCTGCTACGCGGGCGGCGAAGTCCGCGACCCGGCGCGCGTCATACCCCGTTCTATCGTTTACTCCGTGCTGGCCGTAGCCGCAATCTACGCGCTGATGAACCTGAGCGTCATCGCGGTAGTGCCATGGCGGGAGGCGATGCAATCGAAATTCATCGCCTCGCAATTCATCGAGAGGCTGTATGGCCCGCGCGCGGCAGGGGTGGCGACAATATTAGTGCTTTGGACGGCTTTCGCCTCCGTGTTCGCTCTGTTGCTCGGCTACAGCCGTATCCCTTACGCGGCCGCCGCGGACGGGCGCTTTTTCCGCGTGTTTGCGCGGCTCCATCCCACCGGACAGTTCCCCCATATCTCGCTGCTCACCATTGGGCTGCTGTCCATTGCGGCGTCTTTCTTCAGTCTCGACGCCGTGATTTCAGCTTTACTCACATCGCGGGTTTTGGTTCAGTTTATCGCCCAGATTTTTGCGCTGGATCGTCTCCGCAAGCGCCGCCCGGATATCGGCCGGCCATTCCGGATGTGGCTGTATCCCGTCCCAAGCGTGATCGCCTTCTGCGGCTGGACATATATTTTCGTGACCTCGGGCTGGAAATTTATAGGATTCGGCCTGCTGACATTGGCGCTGGGGGTGGGAGCGTACGCGCTCCGGAAGCGAGTCTCCCTAGCATAGGTCTCCACCCCCGCCAGCTATCAATACTGCGTTACCGAGCCAATCCTAATGCTCACATATGCGCCCCCGCAGGCGCTTCGCCCGCAGATAACCGGGGATGATCCTGATTCGTAGACAAGATCGTCGATGTACCCTGTGCGCGTTCCGCCGCGATTGGGCGACACGTATACGTAGACGGTCCCATTTCCAGTGCCCGTACGAGCGGAAATGACCGACGTCCACGCTGTGGCGGCGCTCACGTCCCACGAGCATCCGGGCTGGGTGTAGATCTGAACGGCGATATTGCCGCCACCCGCGGCCACCACTGGTGCGCTCGCTGAATAGGTACAAGCCATTCCGGGCAGCAGAGTGGCTGCAGCCAGCGCCGCCAGGCGAATCGATATCGTTAAGAAGTTGCGCGTCATGGAAGTCTCTCCTTTTGGTTCTAACTTGCGGCTACTGATTTCGCCGTCAATAATAAACGCGCAAGTTTTCGAAATTTGGGATCAAAGCTGATGGCCCGCATCTTTAAGAGGCCTACGGTCTGTCTCTAGCGCTGCTCCTCGCGTCGGTATCCGTCTGATCATCGCCGAGAACTTCGGTTAAGCCCACGCTGCCGCAGCAAGCGGGCCCGCCGTTGGGCTATAATCCCACATGGCATCGCGATCGGGGAGAAGCGCCATTGACGGATAAGCCAGGAGAGGTAACGCGCTTATTACGGCAACTCAACGGCGGCAATGCAGAGGCCGCGAACGAGCTTGCGCCCCTGATTTACAACGAGCTGAAACGACTCGCGGGGGCCTGCATGCGCCGCGAGCGGCCCGGGCATACGCTCACGGCCACAGCTGTGGTTCACGAAGCCTTTATGCGCCTCATCGATCAACGTAACGTGGACTGGAGCGATCGCGCGCATTTCTTCGCGGTAGCCGCCACACTAATGCGGCGCGTCCTGTTGGACTACGCGCGCAAGCGCCACGCTGTGAAGCGCGGCGCCGCTCCGCGCCGGCAAACTCTCGACGAAGGGCTGATCATCGCCGAACAGCATCTCGACGACGTCTTGGCTCTCGATGAGTGCCTCAACCGTCTGGCGGCGCTCGATCCGCAGCAGGCGCGTCTGGTAGAGCTGCGCTTTTTCGGCGGCCTGAACGTGGAGGAGACTGCGGGGATACTGGGAATTTCCACCGCCACGGTAAAGCGCGAGTGGAGCTCCGCAAAAGCGTGGCTCACGCGTGAGATCACGGGAGGAAAAGGTCGTGACACCGGAGCGGTGGCAGCAGGTTAAAGCGCTGTTCGATCAGGCCGTGGCATGCGATCCGGCCCGCCGCGACGACTTTCTGCGCGAAGCCTGCGCCGGTGACACGGAGCTTCATGCTGAGCTGATTTCGCTGCTGCGTTACGGCTCGGTAGGCGATTTTCTCGAAACCACGCCGATGCGGCGCCAGGTATTGGGCGACCATATGATCGGACGCGCCTTCGGCGTGTATCGCATCGTGCGCCAGATTGGCCGCGGCGGCATGGGATGGGTGTACCTGGCCACCCGCGACGACGACCAGTTCCGCCGCCGCGTGGCCGTCAAAGTCATCAAGCCGGATTTGGCCGACGAACACACGTTGCTTCGCTTCCAGAACGAGCGCCAGGCGCTGGCCGTGCTCGATCACCCCAACATCATTAAGCTCCTCGATGGCGGCCAGTCCGAAGACGGATTGCCTTACCTGGTGATGGATTACGTGGAGGGACTGCCGCTCGATGAGTATTGCGACAGCCATAAGCTGAATCTGCGCGAAAGGATCGAGCTGTTCCGCACGGTTTGCGCCGCCGTTCACTACGCGCATCAGAACCTGGTGGTGCATCGCGATTTGAAGCCCGGCAACATTCTGGTGACGCCCCAGGGCGTCGCCAAGCTGCTGGATTTTGGCATCGCGAAGTTGTTGCGGCCCGAGTACTCGGCTCAAAGCATGGGCCTCACGCGCACGCGCATGCAGCCCATGACGCCCAAATATGCCAGCCCGGAGCAGGTATTGGGCCAGCCGGTTACCACCGCCAGCGATATCTATGCCTTGGGCGTGCTGCTTTACGAGTTGCTCACCGGGCAGCATCCGTTCGAGCGCGAAGGGCGCACGGAGCTGGAACTGGAGAATGCTATTGCAGCGCAAGATCCGGAGAAGCCGAGCGTTGCCGCCACTCGGGAGCTCGGCGATGCCGCAGTGAAGCATTTTCGCGCCGCGCCGCCGAACCAGCTCTCGCGCCTCCTCTCGGGCGACCTGGACGCCATCGTGCTCAAGGCCATGCGCAAGGAGCCGCAGCGCCGGTATTCCTCCGCGGATCATCTGGCCGAAGACCTGCGCCGCCATCTGGACGGCCTGCCCGTGCTGGCGCGCAAGGGGACGGCGCAATACCGGCTGTCGAAGTTCGTTAAGCGGCACAAGGTTGGAGTTGCGGCGGGAGCGGTGGTGGCGGCGTCGCTCATGGGCACGACATATTTCGCAGTGCGGGCCGAGCAGAGCGCGGAGCGCAGGTTCCAGGAAGTGTGGACCTCCGACCAGTTCCTGATTAACGACCTGGATCAGGTGCTTACGTCGGGCAAAGGGGTGACCGCGGCCCGGCAAAAGATGTTGGCTCACGTTCTTGAATCGCTTGATCGCCTTGCGCAGGAATCCAACCACGATCCCGCCCTGCAGGCGGACCTGATCAGCGCCTACCTCAAAATGGGCGACGTCCAGGGCAACTTGTGGGTGGCGAATCTGGGTGAGTGGAAGGCCGCCGAGGAGAGTTACCGTAAGGCAGTGACGATGGCCGAATCGCTGTGGAAGAAGCATCCCTCCGACGCCGCCACTCAACTTCAGGTGGCGCAAGGCATACAGGAAATTAGGGGATAACAAGGATTGCCGCGGCGATGCACTTGCCCAGTATCAGCACGCGTTAAAGATCTACCGCGCCCTGCCCGCTCTGAACCCCGACGCGCAGCGTGGCATTGTGGAGTCGTTGATGCAGGTCGGGTCGACTCAGGAGCAGCTCGGAGATCTGGAAGGCGCGTTGCAAACGTTCAAAGTCTGCCTGGACGCGTCACGCGGCATATCGGATGAGAGGAGGCGCAACGCGGCCACTGCGGTTGTCGAGGGGAAGATAGCCTACTTCTCCGCCCTTAATGGCATCACCCAAGGGGCTGAAGAGATGGCCACCAGGTCTCTCGATTATTACCGGCATGCCCCACCCGGAACCGCTGCTGCCAACCCTCGAAATACCGCTGTAGGTTTGCGCATTCTCGCGGAGGTCCAGAAGCGCGAAGGCAAAATCGACGCAGCCTTAGCCAACATCCGTCAGAGTCTCGAAATCACGGACGAGCTGCTGTCAAAAGATCCCAACGAAGAGCGCAAGTTGATCGATCAGGAACAGGGAGATGTGTTGCAGATCGAACTGCTTGCGGCTGCGGGCCAAAAAGATCTGCAGCGCCAGGAGACGGCGCGCGTGTTGAACCGCGTAAAACCACTGTTGGACCGCCCGCAGACGCACGATTACCAGCTCTCCGATTTTGCATCGCTGCTAGTCGCCACGCCATTCCCCGAGTTGCAGGACCGCGCTGCCGCCATTGAATATGCGAAGAGAGCGGTAGCTATGAGTTGCCGGCAGGATCCCGCCGAAATGGACATACTCGCTCGCGCTTACTATCAGAACGGCGATTTCAAGGAAGCTATGGAAACCGAAGCGAGTGCTCTTGGTTTGCTGCCGAGGCTGGCTGCAGGCGGCAAGCCATCGGAATTACGGGCGGCGCTGCAGACGAATTTGCGGGACTTTCAACGGCGCCTTGCGCAAAAATAACAGCCCCAGAAGGACGGCGCCGCACAGCCAGCCGGAACCGGGCTCCGGCGCATCGGCCGACGCTACTTCGATTCCTAGGGGCGGAATGATACTGGCGCTCCCCGTTCCGTTGCCCTCCAGTAAAATCGTGTTCTGAACGCCGACTATGCTCTGGCCCGCGAATGACACCGAAGCGCTCCCGACGCGCGTAATGCCATTATCGAAGACCGAGACGCCGACTGTGGCCGGGTTGGGACACGTCCCTGCGCTAAATGCCGCTCCCAGGCATCCCAGCGTATTTACCTCCGCCAAGCCGGGTGACGTTACCGGGTCGCCGAGCACATCGTCGAGGCTCTGGATTGGGCCAGAGGGATCTTCCTGATAGTCGATCACGTAGGTGGAAGTGTTGCTCCCGCTGACGCTGAATCCGCTCGACGTAAACAACAGACCATAATCGACGCCAATGATATTGGTTACAGGCGTGACCATGATAGCGGCCGCGCCCACCGTCACTGTACCGGATTGAGAGAAGGTGAATCCCGAAAAATTCAGTGGTCCTACATTGCAGCCCGTGGCCGGGAGAGCCTCGTAACTGGCCAATGTATTCGCAACGCAGGGAGCGGCCAAGCTAGTGGCCGACAGACTGGAAGCGGTCCAAATCAGCAGACCGATCGGCAAGAAAGTTTTCAGCACGGTGAGTCCCTCGGAGATTCCGATTGTAGCGCGGGACCCGCTAATCGGCGGGGTTATTTCGTGTGCGCAAGCACCCGATCTGCGGATTTGGTACCGGTACCTTGGACCCCTAACTACTGGAGCTGGGAGGTTTTTATTGGCCGATGTTGTCGTAGCGGAGATCGGAATCGACGCCGAACTCCTGCGCTTTGATCTCGATATCCTTCACTAGTTGACGCCCGCCAGCCTTCACCGGAACCTGCCGGCCCCAATAGACCAGCTGCCCGTTTTCCGAATCCCATGGCATCAGATAATGCTGGTTGACGCAGACCCAGAAACTGTTGGCATCGTTGCCAAATTTATCTTTCTGAAGCTGGAACTCCATGCGGAAGGAGGCGCCTTTGCGGAAGATGGCGCGCATCGGACTGGAAGGCGGCCGGCCATACTGCACGATCGGCGTCGCGTGCTGATCGCAGCCATTGTCCATAACCTTTCCCTCCACCGATTTTGGAAACGCGGTGGCCAAATCCAGCTTCACCACGGCTTCAATCGAAGCGGCGCAGCGCACCGCTGGGTCTTCGGACCGCTGCCGCGCTTTGTCGGGCAAAATCGAAATGGCAACCCCGCCGTCCCATTCCTCCAGCACCCGCGCCTGCGAGCTTTTTAGCAGTTCCTGAAGCTCGAAGGGCGCGCGGAACTCGTCCATGGCGCGGCACCGCTCGTCGGTATCGGCAAGCAGTTTGTAAGGAGTTAAACCGTCACCCCACGCCACCACCGCGTTGCAACGGTTGCCGTTGCCGCGGATCACGGATTCCGCCGTCACCGCCGGAAAACTTTGCAAAATGTCGCCGGCGCGACCAGCCAATTGACGCTTTTCGGTGGCCGTCCAGTTCCAATGAGGCTCGTGCATCCGGTTCACATTAAAAGCTGCCGAAGCCCGGGCGAGCAGGTCCAACGCCTCTTTAGATTGCTGAGGAGCGGCCGCCAAAGACAGGGCTGTGGCGCAAGTAAAAGCGAAAGAAAGGGGAAAGTTCATCGGTTACTGATAGAAGGGGCGACGCAGGAGCGCCTAAGGTTACGCATCTTGGCGAGATTATCAACCCTTTCGACGCGAACGCCCACTTGCCGTCGCCACACTGCATAGGTCCACGCCGCGCGTCGCCTACAAACGTTTGGCCACCACCAGCGTAATATCGTCGGCCGGAGGCGCGCCGGCGGCGAATTCGGTTAATGCGCTGGTCACCGCGTCTACGATCGCGCCGGCGGATTGCAACCGGTGGCGCCGCAAGACGCCAATAAACCGGTCATCGCCGAATTCGTCGTAGTTGGCATTGGTGGCTTCGGTAACGCCGTCGCTATAGAGCACCAGCAAGTCGCCGGACGCCAGATGCACGCGATGCTCGGAGTAGGGCGCTATCGGCATAATACCCAGAGGCGGCCCGCCGTCCTCCAGCAATTCGGTTTCCCCCGTGGAGCGCATGACTATCGGCGGATTGTGCCCGGCGTTGGCGAAAATGGTGTCGCCGGTGGCCGCATTCACCACGCAGAAAAAGAACGTTACGAACCGGTTTCGGGGGCAGTTGGCGCAGGTCGCTTTGTTGAGCCGCGCCATAAACGAACCGATGTTCCCCGGATCTTCGGCCAGCACTTGCACACGCGCGTGCAGCGCCATCATCATTAGCGAGGCCGGCATTCCCTTGCCCGAGACGTCGCCCAAAGCCAATCCCACGCGCCCATCCTGGTACGGAAAGAAATCGTAATAGTCGCCACCCACCGTCCGGCAAGCCGCGTTGTAGCCCGCCAGATCGACTCCCGGTAATCGGGGCGCGCCGCTGGGCAGCACGCCGCGCTGGATCTCGGCCGCCTGCGTCAGGTCGCGTACCATGATGCGCTCGGCCTCCTCCACTTCCGCCAGGCGCGCGTTTTCAATACGAATCGCGGCCACATTCGCCATCACTGTTACCAGGCTCAAATCCTCTTTGGTGAATTCCCGGAGGATGAACGGCGAATCGAGGTAGATCAAGCCGATGATGCGGTCCTTGGTCTGCAATGGCACCGCCATCATGCTATGGACCTTTTGCTCCACGATGCTCATGCGGCCGCGGAACGCCTCGTCCATCTGCGCATCGCGCACCAGAATCGACGTCTTATCGTTAATAACCCGGTCGCGGACGCCGGTGCTGATTCGAAATCCCTCGCCTTTGTGCGCTCGCGGTATCAGCTTGTCGCCTTCGAGAATGAGCAGCACGCCGCGTTGCGCATTCACGGCCTGAATCGCCAGATCGAGAATCACCGGAAACAGTTCCAGAAGCGGCTTATTTTCCGAAAGTACCTGCCCGGCGCGAATCAGCGCCTGCATCGGCGCGGACGCCTTAGCTCCCGCTTTCTCCAGCACTATCGTCTGATTCAGCGCGCCTTCCAGGCTGGTGGTCACGGTAGTCGAGGACGACCGTTCCTCCTCGCCTTCGAACACCACGACGCCCGGCTCGGCAGTCCGTCCATCCGGCGAATAAACGATAATCAGATGCCCGGCCGTCACCCGGTCGCCGGGCTTGAGCGTCAGTTTGGCTTTAAGCGGAATGTTGTTGACGAAGGTTCCGTTCTTGCTGCCGAGGTCCTGCACGGTCCAATTTTCGCCGTCGGGCTCAAAGGCGAAATGCTGACGGGAAAGTCCGCCGTCCTCGGGAAAGCTGACGCCGGCGGCGCTCGAACGGCCTACCGTCAGGCGCCCGGTCAGGGGTACGGTTTTGGTCTCGCCGTCGGGACCTTGAATCAGAAGCTCGCGCTGCATCGGATTTTCAATTGTAGAACGACCCGCACGCCGGCGCGCGTGATAGCATCCGCTGTAATGGCTGGCGAGTCTATCCGGAGCGCGAGAGCGTTCGCATTCCTACGGGCGGCGCCGCGGTGAGCAAACCGCGCCGGCCGCTTGGATTCTTCGACGCCACCATGATCGTGATGGGCGGCATCGTAGGGTCCGGCATTTTCATGAACCCATCCGTAGTCGCGCGCCATTTGCATACTTCCACGCTGATCCTGGCGGTGTGGCTGATGGGCGGCGCGCTGGCCATGTTGGGCGCGTTTATCTGGGCGGAGCTCGCCACGCGCATACCGGGCGCCGGCGGCCAATATCTGTACTTGCGCGAAGCTTACCACCCGATGGTGGCGTTCGTATACGGTTGGGTGCTGCTGCTGGTTACACAGACTGGCGGCATGGCGGCGGTGGCCGTAACCTTCGCACACTATTACCGCGAGCTGACCGGCGTTGGCGTGGAGCGATAGCGCCATCGCGGCCGCGGCACTGCTCGGTTTAACGGCCATCAATTGTTTGGGCGCGCGCGCCGGCAGCAACGTGCAGAGCGCGCTCATGCTTATGAAGACGGGCGCCATCGCCGCGCTGGTGCTGGCGGGCGTGTTTTGGGGCGGCGGCGCGGTTCACGCGACCCCGCTGCTCGATCGTCCGGTTTCGCCCGGCTTAATTGCCGCGATTGGCGCGGCGATGGTTCCGGTGGCGTTCGCTTATGGCGGATGGCAGACTGCCAGCTTCGTCGCCGGTGAAATGCGCGATCCGCGGCGCGATCTTGCCCGCGGCCTCTTCGCGGGCGTGGCCGGCGTGGTGCTGCTGTATCTATCGGTGAATTTTGTCTGCGTGAAGGTGCTTGGCCCCGCTGGGCTCGCCGCCACAGGCACGCCCGCGACGGCCGTAATGCGCGCCGCGCTTGGCAGCCGTGGCGCGCAATGGATCGCGATAGGCATCGCCGTTTCCACACTGGGATTTCTGAGCCAGGGAATTCTCACCGCGCCGCGCGTCTACTATGCCATGGCGCGCGATGGCCTGTTTTTCGAGCGCGTAGGACGGCTTTCGCCGCGTACCGGCGCGCCCGTGGTAGCGATCGTGTTGCAAGGGATCTTCGCCACAGCGATCGCGCTGCTGGGACGATATGAGCAGATTCTGAATTACGAAGTCTCGGTCGATTTCATTTCCTTCGCGCTTACCGCCGCGTCCATTTTCGTGTTCCGCGCGCGCGAACGCGGCGCAGGACCGGCCGGAATTTATCGCACGCCCGGTCATCCCTACACTACGGGGATTTTCGTCCTCGCCTGCGCCGGCATTGTCGCCAGCACCTGGGCGGCATCGCCGCAAAACAACGCGATTGGCTTCGGGATCCTGCTCACGGGCATTCCCGTATATTTGTATTGGAGCCGCCGTTCCAAAGCACCGCATGAGACATAAACATTCCGAGTACATGCAATGGGCCAAGACGCAGAGCCGCGCGCCGTTCAATCTGGCCACCAGCGGCGTGGGTTCGTTTCCGTTGCGGGAAATGGCGTTCGATTGCACCCGGCTGGAGATCAACGGGGAGAACACCTACGGCTACGCGCCGCTCAAAACCGGCATCGCGCGCCGGCACGACATCGACCCCGATTGCATCTTCACCACCGAGGGCACATCCATGGCGAACCATCTGGCCATGGCGGCGCTGCTCGAACCCGGCGACGAAATTCTTATAGAGCGCCCTGCCTATGGCCTGCTGCTCGATGCCGCCGCATACATCGGCGCCCGCATCCAACGCTTTGATCGGATCGAGGAGAGCGGCTGGGCGCTCGACCCCGCCCAAGTTCGCCGCGCGCTTTCACCCAAAACCAAGCTGATCGTGATCACCAATCTCCACAATCCGTCGAGCGTCCTCGCCCCGGATTCCGCCTTGCGCGAGATCGCCGATCTGGCCGCCAGCGTAGGCGCAATGCTGCTGGTGGATGAAGTCTATCTGGATGCCGTTTACGAGAATACGCCGCGCACATCGTTCCACCTGGCCGGCAATATAGTGGTGACCAGCAGCCTGACGAAGATCTACGGCGTCACCGGCCTGCGCTGCGGATGGATTCTGGCGCAGCCCGATTTGATTCGCGCCGTATGGCAGCTCAATAATCTCTTCGCTGCCACCCCAGCGCACCCGGCCGAGATCATCGCCGCCGCCGCGTTTGAAAGTCTTCCAATCTTGCGCGAGCGCGCCCGCAAGGTGGTGGATGCGGACCGCGTTGCGCTCGCGCGGTTTCTCGATTTGCAGACGAAAATTTCCGCCGTGCGAACTGGATCCGGTACAACATCCTTCCTGCGCTTAAAGAATGGCAACGCCGATGAATTCCTCGCGCGCTTGCGTGCGGAATATGAAACCTCCGCCGTGCCGGGACGCTTCTTCGAGATGCCGGATCACATTCGCATCGGCATGGGCGTGAATCATGAAATGTTCGTCGAGGGGCTCGGCCGGTTCGCAAAGGCATTGTGCGATGGGAACAAGTAAAGGCGAATTTGCGTCTTGCTTTAGAACGGATCGCCACTGAATATGCCTGCATCCACGTTGTTGCGCCGGCCGGCCGTTCTGCTCGCGCTAGGGCTTTGCGCAATCGCCGCCGTCACCACTGTGCTGGGCCGCTTGACCAGCGGGCCAAACGTAGAAACTAAACCGGTGACGCTGCCGGATACTGCGGGCGTGGTCGCCTATCCCGCATTCTCACCCGACGGCAATCGCCTGGCGTATAGCCAGCGCGGCGTATCTAAAGACGACGTATTCCATATCTTCGTGCGGCGTATTCCATCCGGCGCCGCGCAACAAGTCACGCAAGGCGCGGCCAACGATATCAGCGCGGCGTGGTCTCCGGATGGCGCTTCCGTTGCATTCCTGCGCGTCCAGGATAGCCATGCGCAATGCATCGTAATCCCCGCCAGCGGCGGCGCAGAGCATGTCGTGGCCCAGTTTCCCTCCGCCGATGCGACGCAAACGCAACCGCGTCTGGCATGGTTGCGCGATGGCAAATCGCTGGCCGTGGTGACCGGCGGCGAAAATCAACCGGCCGCGATCGCCATAATCGATATCGCCAACGGCGCGCTCCACCGGATCACCAACCCACCCGAGGGCACGGAGGGCGATTGGTCGCCGGCCATCTCGCCCGATGGCGCTACGCTGGCCTTCGCGCGCAGCGGTTCCGGCGAAGGCGCGGACCTATACGTCTGCGATCTCTCAGGCGCTAACCTGCGCCGCGTCACGTTCAGCGACCATTCCATCCGTGGGCTGGCCTGGATGCCAAGTGGCAGCGACATTGTCTATGCGGCATCCTTGAACGGCACAAAATTGTGGCGCATTGCCATCAATGGCGGCAGTCCACACGATCTGTTCTTATCCGGCAATTCCGCCGCCTACCCGGCCGTATCCGCGAAACAGAACCGCCTCGCGTATACGGAAAGCCCATCGGTCGCCTCGGTGTGGCGCGCGCGGCTCGATTCCACCGCGCCCGCGGGCCATCCCATCATCCGATCGGCCGGGCGCGAATTTTCGCCGTCGTATTCCCCCGATGGACAACGCATCGCCGATATTTCCGATCAGACTGGCTACAGTGAAATCTGGGTGGCGGATTCGGAAGGCGGCAATCGCGCGCAGATCACGAATTTCAAAGGACCGCAACCCAGCCGGCCGCTTTGGTCGCCGGATGGCAAGTGGCTGCTCTTCGACCTTCGCGATGCCGGCCGCACGGAGGTTTATAAGACCTTGGCCCAGCCGGGTTCGAAGCCCGTGCGCGTTCTGACCGGCGGCAACGCAGCCTCGTGGTCGCGCGATGGCAAGTCGATCTACTTTCAGCAGCGCGGCGGCATTTGGAAGGCGTCCGCCGATGGCGGTAATCCTACGCAGCTTACAGAAGGGGGCGGCAGCGGGCCCGTGGAATCGCTCGACGGCAAGTTTGTGTACTACCGCAATCGGCGCGGCATTTGGCGCATTCCCGCCGATGGCGGCGCGGAGGAGGAAGCATTTGGGCAGGATTTCGGGTTCTTCGGCGGCTCGCTGCAACCCGCCAAAAAGGGCATCTATTATCAGGAGTTCGACCGCGGCGATCGCGCCCTACTGGTCTCTTTTTTCGACTATGCCGCCAAGCGTAGTTCGGTAATCTTCCGCATGCGGCTGCCGGATTCTTCCGTGCCCATGGCCTTCTCGGTATCGCCGGATGGCAAGTACATTTTGTACCCGACGGTGGACCAGAGTCAGACTAATTTGAAGCTGGTGGAGAATTTCAGGTAGGTATTTTTGCGCGTAGGAAACCTTTGCTGGCGTACGTAGCCTGACAAAGATTCGGCTAACGCTCGTGTTAGGCTCGGAGCGTAAAAATGATTAAGGCCGACATCCTTCCGGCTTGGGGAAAAATCCTGCAAGGGCGAAAGCCTCTCCTTTCCGTCGAAATCACCAAGGAGTGCCCACTCCACTGTCCCGGTTGCTATGCGTACGAGCCGGCGCATCTCGGCGATTCTGTTACGCTGCGCCAGCTTTCCGATTATCGTGGGCAGGATCTGGTGGACGCCGTGGTCGCGCTGGTTCGCAAGCACCGGCCTCTGCATGTCTCCATCGTCGGTGGAGAGCCTCTGGTTCGGTATCGCGAGCTCACCTCGATCCTGCCCCAGTTGGAAAAGATGAGAGTCGAGGCGCAGCTGGTAACCAGCGCGGTGCGCCCCATCCCGCGGGAGTGGACCACTCTGCGCAACTTGCATCTGGTGGTCTCGGTGGACGGGCTGCAGCCCGAGCATGACCGAAGGCGCACGCCCGCTACCTACGACAAAATCTTGCGGAACATCGAGGGTCATCGTATCATCGTGCATTGCACCGTCACCAGACAGATGGTTGGCCGCGGCAATTATCTTGGTGAGTTCTGCCGGTTTTGGTCGGAAAAGCCCGAGGTGCGCAAGATCTGGTTCAGCCTCTTCACGCCTCAAGAAGGAGATCAATCGGCGGAGAGGCTGGGATTCGCCGAGCGCCAGCGCGCCATTGACGAAATCGGCGGCCTGCGCCCGCTTTTCCCCAAACTGTACGCGCCGGAGGTGGTTCTAAAGGGCTATCGGGTCCCGCCGGAATCGCCGGAGGAGTGCATCTTCGCCAGGACGACAACATGCGTCTCCGCCGATTTAAAAACCCGTATCACCCCGTGCCAATTCGGTGGCCGGCCGGTGTGCCCGGAATGCGGCTGCATTGCATCGGCGGGATTAGCGGCGGTCGGAAGGTTCCGGTTAGCAGGCATCCTCCCTATTTCCAATATCTTTGCGGCCTCCCTCGGAGTTGGCGAGCTTGTCAGGCATCAATTCGACAAGCGCAGACCGCAAGCTTTTGCAGCCAAATAATTTACAAGCGGGCCTATCCTTACAAACCCTTAAAAACCACCCCCCCTAGGTCCGCATCAATAGAGGTGGAAGGATAGGTGAAAATTATGGTGAACCTCTTCAAAGCATCGAGCCGGCTCGCCGGAACGTTGTTTGCGGCGGGTCTGGTCGCATTCGCCCAGGGAGGGATGGCCCAACCGGGTACTGTTAATTACACTGAGGGGCAGGTTTTAATCGACGGCCAGACGGTACATGCGTCGCGCAATACGGTCGTTCAGCCGGGCCAGGTGCTGCAAACCCAGGACGGCAAAGCCGAAATGCTGCTGACGCCCGGCGTTTTTCTGCGCCTGAATAACCAATCGCAAGCGCGGGTGGTTTCCTCTTCGATTACCGACACGCGCGTCGAATTGCTTCGCGGCGAAGCTATGATGGAAGCCGCGCAAGTCGAAAAGGAAAACAATATAACGCTCGCCGATGCGGGCTTCAATACGCGAATCGATAAACGCGGCATCTATGAGTTCAACGCCGATCAACCGCGAGTTGCGGTTTATGATGGCGAGGCGACGGTGCGCAGCGACGATCACAGCGTCAATGTAAAGAAAGGGCATGAAGTGGCTCTGGTCGCGCAGAATGCGAAGTTGAAGACACAGAGCTTCGATACCCAAAATACGGATCCGCTCTATTCCTGGAGCAAGCTGCGCTCCGAATATATGGCCGAGGCGAATATGTCGAGCGCGCAGACTATCGTAGTTAATAACCCAGGCTGGTTCTATGGAACTGGGTGGTATTGGAATCCCTACTTCGACTCCTGGGCCTTTGTTCCCGGAGGCGGGTATTTCTATAGCCCGTTTGGATTTGGATTCTATTCGCCTGGTTACTGGGGCGCCTACGGACCGATAATCGGCCGTGGATATTGGCATGGGCCGGCAGCCCGCGCGGCGGTTGTAGCTCCGGCATTTCGCGGAGCCGTTGCGCCGCGCTTCAGCGCGCCGGCGCGCGTGGGTGGATTCGGCGGAGCTCACTTCGGTGGCGGAGCTCACTTCGGCGGCGGACGCCGCTAACATTGATCCAACTCTCCTATAATGGGGCTTCATGAGAGCCCCATTTTTTATATCGGCCGCGGCTGCACTCACAGCCGCGGCCATTTTTGCGCAGTCTCCGTCAATCGCTCAGCGGATAACCGCGTTGCTGACGGCGAATAGCCTGAAAGCCGACGTGTCTTTTCTGGCGTCGGATCTGCTCGAAGGCCGGGCGACGCCGTCGCGTGGTCTCGATATTGCCGCCGAATATATAGCGGCGCAGTATCGCCGCGCGGGGCTGGAGCCGGTGGGCGACGACGGTTATTTCCAAACCGCTACGTTCGTCAGTGTCGTCCCCGATATGGACGGAATTGCATTCACTCTTGAGGCTAACGGCGCCGTCGTCAAAGCGAATGCCGCGTCCATCGCTCTTCAGGAACCGGCGGCGCTCGATCTGAATCACGCGCAGGTTGTGAAAGTGGCGATGGACGATCCAGCGGCCATCGATGCGCTGACGCCCGATCGGGTGCGCGGGAAAGCTTTGCTGCTGGAATCGTCCGCGACGCAAGCGCAAGCCGGCGGCGCTGCGGGTCGCGGCAGTCCGGCGGCCGCCATCGCACGCCGCCTGCCCGCGCTTGCGACGAAGCTGCAACCAGCCGTCATCGTGCTAGTTTCCAGTCCTGGCGGACGCGGCGGAGGCGGTGGGCGCGGCCCACGGCTTCGCGAAGCTTCCACCACGAGCGCGGCAGCGGTTCCGATTCTGGCGATCACCGATCCGGCCATCCGCGCGGCCCTCGATGCCGCCGCCGAGCCCACCATCTCAGCGCATATCGCCGCGCCCAAAGTGGAGCAATCGAAGTTGCGCAACGTGATCGGTCTGCTGCGCGGGTCCGACGCGACGCTGCGGGATACATACCTGCTGATCACCGCGCATTACGATCATTTGGGAATCCGCGACAACGGTACGCCCGATCATATTTTCAACGGCGCTAACGACGATGGCAGCGGAACCGCATCGGTGATTGAAATCGCCAACGCGCTGGCGGCGCTGCCCACGCGCTCCAAGCGCAGCATTGTATTTATGACACAGTTTGGTGAGGAGCTGGGCGATCTGGGATCGCGATATTACGCGCAGCACCCGGTGTTTCCGCTGGCCAAAACTGTAGTAGACCTGAATCTGGAACAGCTCGGCCGTACCGACGACCTGGAGGGTCCGCGGGTGGGCGCGTTCAATCTCACCGGCTTCGATTACACCGATCTGCCGGCCGTTTTCCGCCGCGCGGGCGCGCAGACCGGCATCCAGGTAATCAAGCACGAAAAGAACAGCGATTCCTACTTTACGCGCAGTGACAATGCCGCGTTCGCCGATGCCGGCGTGCCGTCTACCACGCTTTCAGTGGCTTACGATTTTCCGGATTATCACAAGGCCGGCGACGAATGGCCCAAGCTCGATTACGAGAATATGGCCAAGGTAGATCGCACAGTGGCGCTGGCCGCGCTCGACATCGCTAATAACCCGCAAGCGCCGCAATGGGACGCGAGCAATCCGAAGACCGAGCGATTCGTAAAAGCGCGCGAAGCTACTATGGCAGCGGCCAAGTAGAACGCGACGCGGCGAGAGTAGCGCTCGGTTGCTGGAACTGGCACTATAGCAATCATGAAAATCTCCGCAGGGAACGCAATGCGAGCGCTCTCGGCCTGTCTGATTTGTATGCTCTCCGGTGGAACTTTGTTCGCTCAAAGCCCGGCCGGTACGGCTGCCGATGAAGCGGCAGTTAGGGCAATCGTGCAGAAGTATATGGATGCGCGCGAGCGCCAGGATGCGCGTGCGCTGGAAACGCTATTCACTGCGGACGCCGATCAACTCGTTTCTTCCGGCGAGTGGCGCAGAGGTCGCGCCGAAGTGGTACGCGGCACACTCGCGAGTTCTCAAAGCAGCGGCGGCAAGAGAACCATTACCGTAACCTCCGTGCGATTCCCCGCGCCGGGCATAGCCATTGCGGATGGGCATTACGACCTTACCGGTCTGGCGGGCGGCCGGAACCGTAACATGTGGACCACCCTGATCGTGACGCGGGGCGCGGATGGCTGGCGTATCGCGGCTATCCGCAATATGCTCCCGGCGGCTGCAAACTAACCAGCGGGATAGCGACCTCTCTACCACCTTCGCGCAACGACTGCCGCCCCGCCTCAATCACCTGGTCGTTGAACCCGCTATTGCCGGCGGTGGCCAGGAGTGGGCAGTCGAGCTGCCCACGCACGGCCGCGCTCACCATCTGCTCGATGGATCGGTATCCATAACCAACGGGCGCGAGTCCCGGGCCGTTCCATTCCACATACTGGAAGTAATCCGGACTCGGTTCCACATACATGGGCGGTTCCGTATACGAATACTTAAGCCCGCGATATTGGTCCGAATGCGCAATCAGGCCGCCATCCGACGCTCCCTGGCAGTACATCGTGAGTCCTTGCGTATTCGGCCCCGCCGCCGCATCCGGATAACCGAGCGCGTTCTGCACGTTGAGGCACGCTCCGTTGTTCCAGATCACGCGCGCGTCGGTCCATAAGTACCCTTCGGCGCCGTTGGGGAAGCGGTCGCGAATTCCGTAAACACTCACCGCGGCCGGCATCAACCCAGTGATGAAGTGTACTAAGTCCACATAGTGACACCCGATGTAAGTGAACGCGTCGGAGTGTTCCACCGTCATCCAGTTCTGGAAATTCGAGCGGCGGTAGTACCATTTCTCCAAGAGACACGCCGTACCCAGCCGGAACTCGCCGAACCTGCCTTCGCGATAGGCGCGCCGAGCCATCAAGCTACGGTCGTCGCAGCGCTTGTGATAATCGATGGCCACTAACAGACCGCGCCGGCGCGCTTCTTCCGCAATCCCGGCGCCATGGCGATGTTCGAGCACCAGGGGTTTCACCGTACAGACATGCTGATCGCGGCCCAGCGCTTCCATGATCACCGGGTAGTGTAGCTGGTCCGGCACGGCCACGAACACGATATGGCGCGGCTCCATTTGCCGCATCGCTTGCGCGAACGGTTCCAGCGTGCCGCGGAAGCTCTGGCCTGGAAAGGCGCGCCGCAGAATGGCGGCTTCCGCTAACGCGCGCAGCGTCTCCTCGCGCCGGGCGCAAACGGAGATGCCGCCAATGCGGCCCAGCCGCTGCAACTGATACAACGACGGCAAGATCTGATCGTGGACAATCATGCCGCCGCCGATAACCAATACCTGCGGAATATCAACCCGCGTCATGCCGCCGCCCGCGCATTCACAGCCGAGGCCGCGCGCGGAGCGCCCCGAGGTAATAAGTTCGTAAAATTCTCTACCATAAGGCCGGGCGGAATGCCCGGTCGTTTATCATCATTGAGTATGGCACGCGCTGCAGCCATTCTCGCCACCGCAATACTGCTGCCGATGGCATTTGCGCAGCCGCGGACGGCGCCCTCCGCGTCGGGCTACGTGGGCAGCGACGTCTGCAAGACGTGCCATGCGGATATTTGGAATAACTTCTACAAGAATCCGCATTATCAGACCATTTCCATGGGTAAGGCGCCGCCGGAGCGCACGGGTTGCGAGGGATGTCATGGCCCGGCCGCGGCTCATGTGGAAGCGCGCGGCGGCAAGGCTACCATTCCGCACGCGTTCTCGCTGATGCAGCCGAAGGCGATCCTGGAAGACTGTCTCACCTGCCATATGGCCGATATGAGCAAGGCCAATATCCAGCGCTCGGAGCATACGTTGAATGGCGTAGCCTGCACAAGCTGTCACTCTATCCATCACTCCTCCACGCCGAAGTACCTGCTGGCGAAAAAACAAAACGAGACTTGCTACGGTTGCCACGCCAACATCCGCGCGCAATTTGAGATGCCTTCGCACCACCGCGTCAATGAAGGCTTTATGCAGTGTACCGACTGCCATAATCCGCATGGTTCATTCGCCGCCACTTGGGGCAATAATCTACACGGGGCCATGGCCGGGCGCGCGTTCGATACGGATCCGCCTTGTATGAAGTGTCATGTGGATAAGCGTGGGCCGTTCGTGTATGAGCACCCGCCAGTACGCCTGGAAGGCTGCCAGGCGTGTCACAACCCTCATGGTTCCACTAACGCCAAATTACTAACTCGTCCCGTGGTCTTCACTCTCTGCCTGGAATGCCATAACGGCGGCGGCTCGGGCACCCGTAATCAAGGAGTAGATATACAAACGGGCCGCCATAACCTGCTGAACCCGAAATTCCAGAAATGTACCACCTGTCACGTCAGAATTCACGGCTCAAACGCCGATCAGTATTTTCTCAGGTGATGCTCATGAGAAAAGTTTGCCTCAGCGTCGTGTTTGCAGCCGCCGGCCTCGGAACGCTTAATGCACAGCAGGTGGTAGCGCCTACGCCCGCACAGGTCGGGCCGCCGCGCGGCGAGAATACGGGCGACTATAACATCACCCAGTCGTTTGAGACCGGCTATCGCTTCAGCGAAGCTTTCGGCAATATCGGCGAGTACCGCAGCGACGTCAATTACGGCAATGGGATCCGACTGCTTGGTAGTAACCTGACTGTCAATTCCAAAGATGGGCACGGCCATTTCTTCGACGAGATTCTTTTGAATACCATTGGGCTGGGAAACGATCCGTATCAATCGGCTAACCTGCGCATCCGGAAGAACGGCCTATATCAATACAACCTGACCTGGCGCCTGGACGACTACTTCAATCCCGGACTTACGGTCGCCGGCGGGACCCATCTTATGGATACCGTCCGCCGCCTGCAGGATCACGATCTCACATTGCTGCCGCAATCGAAGGTGCGCTTTCATTTGGGCTACAGCCGCAACACTGAAGACGGGCCGGCGCTTTCCACCGCCCAGGAATTCAATTTGAACGGCGAAGGGCTTCCTATCTTTTCCAATGTGAAGCGCCAGTGGAACGAATACCGCATGGGCTTGGATGGCGAATTCGCCGGTTTCCACTTCAACCTTCTGCATCGCTGGGAATACTACAAGGACGATACGCCGTACACATCGGCCGGCGTCGAGGGGGCCACCAATATCAACGATCAGACCGTGTTACAGCAATTCAACCGCTCGCAGGCGCTGCACGGGCGCAGCCCGGCGTGGCTGGGCAATCTATTTACGCGTCGCAAGCGGTGGGGCGTCAACGCGCGCGCGACATATGTTAAGGGCGTAGGCGATTTCGCTTTGGACGAAATCGCCGGCGGCATTGGCCAGTCCGGCGCTCCCGCCACGCGCCAGATCGCCCTTGCCGGCGAAGCCGAGCGCCCGCAGTTCATCGGTGACTTGAATCTTAGCCTGTTCCCAACCAGCCGCCTGACCATTTCCAATAACACCTCTGTGATGACCCAGAGGATGAGCGGCGATTCGACTTATAACGACGTATTCGACGGCGGGAATTTCGGAGCGAGTTTGAACTTCCGTTATCTTGGCATCCGCACCGTGGTCAATTCGAGCGACGTCGATTATACATTCGCGAAGTGGCTCGGCCTCTATGCCGGATATCACTATTCCGATCGCGACGTCAGCACCATCGATGCCGGTCCACTCGGCTTTCCCGGTCCGTCTACGAATTCCTATAGCGTCGTTAATATCGTACAGGCTGGCACGGCTGGCGTGCGCATCCGGCCGATTCAGCCGCTTACCATTAATCTGGAAGGCGAGATCGACCGCGCCAATCACCCGCTCACCGGCATCAGTCCCGCGCATTACCAGACACTCGGCGGCCGAGTGGCATATCGCCTTAAAAAGCTACAGCTATCGGCGGGATATAAAGAAATATACAACGCCAACTCACAGTTTGGCTTTCTACTTACCAGCTTGCATTCACGCAATTACAGGGCGAGCGCATCGTGGGCCCCCAAGGATTGGTTCAGCCGTGGATGCCAGTTACTCGCGCCAGCACCTGGATAGCTTATCCTTCCTGGCGTTCTTTTCAAGTACTGTAGGTTCGCAGCTTGTGACCGGCTCTTCGCTTTACCTTAGTAACATTCATTCGGGCAATTTGGGCGTGCGCGTTGGAATTGGCCGCCGCGCCGATCTCTACGTGGGATATAGCATTGTCAAGGATACGGGCGATGGGCGCGCGACAGCGATCCCCGCCACTGAAACCAACCCTACGACTGAGTTGCTCGATTCGGTACAGACTTTCCCGCTTACGTATCAATCGCCGCTAGCTCGCGTGTCGATCAAGATTTCTCCCAAAGTCCGCTGGAACCTTGGCTGGCAGTTTTACGACTACAGCGAACTATTTAATATATTTGCTTATAACCAGAACTTCCACGCTAATACGGGCTATACGAGCGTGCTGTGGTCGTTTTGAGAATCACTGAACGTCTCGCAGCCAATCCTTCAAAATCGCCGCTTGCAGTGAATTAAGGGAGCCCGCAACCTGTAGATTAAATGTCCGGGTGAAATTCTTGCCTAACTCGACTTCCACATCCTGCGCCACGCCCTTCCTCGATATCTGAAGCTTGATCTTCTCGCCGGGCTTCTTCACCGCGATATTCGCTTGCGCCGCCTGCGCTGCCGTTGCCGTCTGCGCAGGACCCCTGCCGCGGCCATTGCCTGGCTGGCTCGGCGTTAGCAGGTCGGCGATGGCTTTGGGCGTGGCCTTTAGCCCTTCCACTTCCAGAATCCGGTCGCCGGCCCTCAGGCCGGCGCTTTCCGCTGGCGAATCGGGGGTAATGCTGACGATCGTTAGCGCCATCTCCGGCCCAGCGCCCCTACCCCCGCGCCCGGCGACTCCACCGCTAGCCTCGTTGGGTGGAATCTCCTGGAATTGCGTGTTCACTCCCAGGTAGGCGCCCGGGGCATCTTGCTGCGTCGCCACCATTTTGATTCCCGCCTTGGCGAAGTACTTCGCATAATCGACGTCCGTGGTGGTGGACGCGTAGGAAAAGACCTCGGCCAGACTGGCGCCCGCGGCGCTCTCGCATGCCTGGCGGAATTCGGCATCCGTGAAGCCGCGCTTCTTCTGCAAGTAATACGTTTGATACAGGCCCCGCATCACGTCATCCAGCGATTTGCGGTTGCCGCTGGCGTCGCGAATGCTCAGATCGAGCATGGCGCCCAGCATGACGCCGTTGTTGTCGTAGGAGATAGTAGTATTGCGATCTCCACCGATACCCGAGCCGGTGTTCCAGGTATTCCAGCTCGATTCCGTCGCCGATTGATAGCGATGCCCCGGCGAGTTCTCAAATGAAGCGATCGCGTTCTGCATCTTCTCGAGGTACTGTTCCCGATCATTAATCCCGCGCGTACCAATATAAGGTCCTGGTAATAGACTGACAAGCCTTCCGACACCCACAACATATGAGTGAGGTTCTCCACGTCATAGTTGAAAGGGCCGAGCGCGATGGGGCGGATGCGCTTGACGTTAAAATTGTGGAAGTACTCGTGACAAACGTAACTCAACCAGCGGAGATAACCGTTGGGCGTACTCAGACTATTGCCGTCGAATTGGATGGATGCCGAGTTCAGGTGCTCAATGCCTCCGTTGCCGCGTCCCATCATGAGGAATGTGTAGTGCTGGTATGGAACGTCGCCGATAAGTTCAGTCGCCGCAGTCACCATCTTCTTGAGATCGGTTAGCATCCTGGCACGGTCGACGGTATCGGCCACGTTTTCCATGGCGACATAGTGCGGTACGCCCTTAACCTCGAATTGCAAGTACATTCTGGTTACCCATCAGGATCGGCGAATCGTACAGCACGTCGAAATTGGTCGCGGAGAAGATGTTCGTTTTTTCTGGAACGGGTTCGAGGCCAGTGGCAATCTGTCTCCACGCCGGCGGCAATTGAATCGCGACTGTAACGGGATTCTGTAACATCCCATCAATGTGAAGGAAGACGCCCGAAGGAGAGATATAGGCGCGGTCTTCGCCCACATATGTATTAGCCGCGAAAGAGGTCGCGCCGTAGACGTCGTAGTTCAGCACAATCTCCGGAGCATTCCCGGCGGCTACCCTTCACGTACCTTTAGAGACCTTTTCCCACGGAAGGTCGCGCTCCATGCCATCCTGCGCGCGAAAATTGAACACGTTGCGGGCATCATCGCCGATGCCGTAGTAGCCCGGAGACCGGCGGGCATTTTAAATCCTGCAACTCGCCTTTGAGGCCGCCGGCGCGGAATACGACATGGAAGACATGATTATCCGGCTGTGGCATGGAGACCGTGAACGCCAGGGTGAGCGATTGCCCGAGCGCAAACGGCGCGCCGGCGGCAAGCGCGGCCAATAGGATGAAAGTTCGGCGATGCAGCACAATTCGCCGAGTCTAGGTTACGGTTTGAAACTCTTGTCAAGCGCATAGGAACGTATTGGAACGGAGCGCATTGGAATGAAGCCGGCACACTTTAGCCGCATCCGCCCGGCTATGTGGCCTTTCCGCGACACCGTGAATCTTTCGCCCGTCTCGGGCGCGCGCCCTCTCGCGGTATATTGGAATTAACCCCATGCGAGGTTCGCGCTGGCTCTTGCTGGTGGCAATTGTCGCCATTATAGGCGGCGTGAGCTACACTTACCGGGCACAAAAGCAGGCCATCAAGGCCGCCGCGCCGTCTAACCCTCAGGCGCTGCCGGACGACCTTAACTTCGTGGGTGAGGGTCCACATGGAGCCAGAAGCCGTCTAACCGCGCCTGCGAAAAGTACTTCATTGAAGCCGGCAGTCATCGCCAGTTGAAGGATTCCTCGCGCGTCGATATGCGCGACGTTACCCTCAAGCTGTTCAATAAGGGGTGTACCGCCTACAACCTGATCAAAACCGCCGAGGCTTCGTTTTTTTGAACGAGAATCGATTCTATTCTCAAGGCGCCGTGCAGATCACGCTGAACGTGCCCATACAGGGCGGAGCTAAGCACGAGTTGGTCTCCATCAAGACGGCGGGCGTCACGCTCGACACCAATACCGGCAGAGCCGAAACCGATCAGCCGGCAGTCTTCACCTTTGAAAATGGCGACGGCACGGCGACCGGAGCTTTTTACGATCCCGATACTCACGAATTACAGCTCAAGAAAGACGTGGTGGTCCACCGCCATCCGCCGCATGTGAAGCCGATGACTATCGAAGCCGGTAACCTGGTCTATCACGAAGCCACCGGCGAAGTGCTCTTGAGTCCCTGGGGCAAACTGACCCGCGAAAATACCATAGTCGAAGGCGAGAATCCGGCGATCAAGCTGCGCAACCGCGAATACATTCAGCAGGTCCACGCTACTAAAGCGCACGGTACGGACATCTATCCAATCGCAAGCTTCAATATTCCGCCGACGACCTGCTGATGAATTTCGACGACAAAGGCGAAGTACAAAAGATGACCGGCGATGGCAATGCGCATCTGGTGGAGACGTCGGAATCCTCGGAAACCACGGTCACTGGCAAACATGTCGAGATGGCTTTCAACGTTCAGAACAAAGAAAGTCTGCTCGATCAAGTTGTGGCCAGCGGCGATGCGGTCGCCTCGGCCAAGCCGCTGCCCATCGCGGGACGCGATCTGAGCGAGACCCACATCCTGCGCAGCGAAGTAATCGAAATGAAAATGCGTCCGGGCGGGAAAGACATCGAAACTGTAATTGCGCGTCATCCCGGCACGCTGGAATTTGTGCCCAACATGCCCGTGCAGCACCACCGGATGCTCTCCGGCCGCGACATGGTGATCGCTTATGGCGCGCAGAACCGCATCGATACCTTTCCGCGCCGTCGACGTCAAGACGGAAACGGACCCAAATCAAGAGGAACGCAAGAAGGGCCGCGCGATTTCGGTCACTTCCAGTCAACAGCTTTCGGCGCGCTTCGATCCCAAAACCAGCAAGATGGCGTCCATGGACCAGCAGGGCGGATTTGTC
>CAVRPF010000006.1:0-146980 GCA_963723015.1 Bryobacterales bacterium | reverse complement strand
CTTAACGCCGGCCTCCCGTTCGCGACGCCAGGTCGCCAACAGCGACGAATACAAGCCCTCGCGGCGGAGTAGCGCGCCGATACTGCCCGAGCCTTTTGGCGTAGTCGGTTTCGGCCAGCATGCGCTGCTTGTATTCGGCGGTGAAGCGGCGGCGCTTGGGCTTGCGCCACGACCTCGGGAGCAGGGTGGACGGCTGTGTTGCCGCCGGTGGCACTCCGGTCACCGTCGCTTCGCTCGGGATCCCTCCGTCCCACCGGCGGCAACACAGGGGAGGAAGAAGAAGCTGATACCTTCTCGTTTTTCAAGTTTGAGATTTCTTTCTCACCCTGGTCTGTAACTAAGCAACGAGAAGTGTCTCACTTATATTGCCACGGAGGGTGTTCTCGCCGTGGCCGCGGGTGGTTGTGAACCCCGATAAGCAAAGCGGCTCGGCATGGTTCTCCACGGCGGGAAACAAGGTTCCTTTCCTGGTCGCTCCGTTCTCGATGCCGCTCTGGCGATCTTCTTTGCCTAACTCTGACCGCATAGAGGCCTTCAGATCTGGGTGGCAGGAATTGGCCGCAACTCCTCCGGTGAAACCGTCAAACCTATTGTTGCGTGAGTACCGTGCCGGTCAAGCTCGCGAGATCGAGAAGGACTTCGCATTCTGTCGAGGCCAAGTCTTTGCTTCAATCCGAGTGGAAGGTCCCTACGTGCTCGCAAGCGAGTGGCAGTCACAGTCTTTCATTCGTTTCGTCGAAATACTCGCTCAGCTCTGCCAGGCATGGCCGAAAAAGCTCGAAATCAAGACAGGGCCCGAGAATGTTCACACTGAGATCAGGACCGGCGAGAGGTTAATTAATGCGGATTGGTGACATGCACGATGCCCATGTCCGGGCCTTTCGGCAGGACGCACGCCGCGCAGCGATAGTCGAAGCCGACCTCAAAAGAGGTAATGCCCGGAGGCACAGTCACATCCACGGTGACATCCGGTAAAGTCGTTTCTGCGTTAAGCAAGCCGACCTTCATATACCGTATATGATCGGGGTCTCCCTTCAGTCTCGTGAACCCCTTGGGTTCCTTGGCGAAGGTGCAGGGATCGCAAATGATCATGCTCAGGTCCACGCCCGAGGCCGTCACACCCGGTGAGAAATTTACGGCGGTGATGTCGAACGAGACGACCCGGTGTTCATCCATCGCGCGGCTGATTTCCTTGAGTGGCATCATGGGCCTTGGGTCCTGCGGCGGTGGGTTGAAAAAAGGAATGAAGGTAAAGCCGAGCGTAGCTTTTGGCGGATTCAGGATTTTGTGCATGGAGTCGCGCAGGACAGCCATTTCGGCCTTGAGCTCATTAGGGCGCACCTTGTCCTTGAAATCGTTAAGATTGATGGAAATTTTGCCGAGTGATGAGTCCATCTTGTCTGCCCGTCCCGTAAGATGGGTCTGCATACCCGTGATTCGGCCATTGACGCCATCGAATGCGTCCGCCGCCTTCTTCTTGTCCTGCTGCGCCGCCGTACGGTCACGGTACGTATTGAAGGCCATCAGGACGCCGAACAGGACGAACATCCATAGCGCCACCCGGGCGGCGAGCGGATGGGTGTATTTGTCCTTGTAGAGCAGCCCGACGATACCTACGGCGGCGAAGGCCACGGCGTGCGTGTACGGGAGGGCACCAAACAACAGCGGCTGGAGGGCGGGGAATTTCCACCAAGCCAGCAGGGCCGCAAAGGGCGCACAGATCCAAAGGATCGCGGGCCATCGGCGTTTCTTTTTCTCCCGAACAGTCGGCGGGTCCGGCGGCCAAGACTCGAGGTCGGCATGCGGCGCCAGGGCACTGTCGCTCTTAGAAAGCGGCGGCCCGGCCTCAAACCGGGCCTTTTCCTTCATTATCTTCATATGCCTCAATGATACGCCGCCGCATGTGACGAAATCATGACACATTGGTTACGTTTGGCAGCCAGCCGTTCACAAAAAATCCCTATGAAAGACGGGCGCGGAGCAGGGAGGTTGCTAAGGTGGGGGATCAAACCGCAGCTTTCCATCGATTGTCGTCCCTGCACAACATTTGCCGTCATGGTTTTTCCGCCATCGCGCCAAGGCGTAGTGTGGTCGGCTTCCATTCCATCCAGTTCATTAAGGGAACAGCATACGCCCTAGCCGTAGCCGGTCGCGTCGGCTGGCGATGCCGGCTGACGGCTGGATTCCGCTGATCCCTTTCTCTATTTGTGGCCCCAAATCTTTGTTTTTCCTCATTCGAAGCCTCCCGAAAAACCGTTCCCCACTTTTTTGAAGAATTTTCTCCCCTTGTTTTCAGCAGCATAGGTAAAGAGGGCGAGCCTCTTCCATTAGCTCGCATGGTAGATCTGGGTTAAGAGATTGATTAGTATGACCAACGTTTCCGGCGCAAAACTCGCAGCCAACCAGGCCAATTGTCAGCATTCCACCGGTCCCAAAACCGAAGCGGGCAAACGCCGCTCCAGCCTCAATGCCTTCCGGCATGGCCTCACCGGAGATATCCATATCGCCACTCCCGAAGAAATGGAGGCCTTTCGCAAACCCTGCGAGACCCTTCGCGAAGCGCTCGATCCCGTAGGCATTCTCGAAATCGAAGCCGTCCAGGAAATCGCTGAAGACCGCTGGCGGCTCAAGCGCGCCCGCGCCCTTGAAAACGGCATCTTCGCTCAAGGCCATCACGAGCATTTCGAGCAAATGGGCTCCGGCAACGCCGAAGTGGATACCGCGCTCGCCCAATCCCAACCCTGGATCAACATGGGCAAGAGCCTGCAACTGCTCACTATCTACGAGCGGCGCATCAAAAAGTCGTTACGCAAGAACGAAGCCGAGCTCAAGATCATGCAGGAGGCCCGCAAAGCGGCCCACGCGCAAGCCTTACACGAAGCCCTGCTGCTCACCGAACTAGCACAATCCAAAGGAGAAGCCTACGATCCTGCCCCCGATTTTCCGCCCACCGGCGACTTCGGTGGGTTTGTTTATTCGACTCAAGAAATCGCCCGCCAGTTAGACCGTTTTCGCCGCCTGAACGAGGCCGAAAAAGTGGGGCGGCGCTTTCGCGTGCCAACGGGCGCCCCCAAACGCAATTAAACCCCTTGACCGCTGTCGAAATCCAAACCATTGTCAAAAACTCCGCGATATCTCCGCCACTCCGCGCCTCCGCGTTGAATCTCCGCCTGCGCTCGAAAATCACCCCCCCACCTCTCGTCCGTTTGGCGTAGAATTGAGCGCAGGCCATTGAGGAGGAAACTCGGATGCCCCGTGAGTCGCGTAGCGTACGCAATGTGTTCGGCCTGGTCTTTGTGGCGCTGAGCTTGACTGCGATAGCTTATTCGCAAGCGCCACCGCAAAGCGCCGCTGCCGGCGAGGCGGCTTTTCAAAAGAACGTAGTCCCTGTCCTGGCGAATACCTGTTCCGCGTGCCACAACAGCCAACTTGCTTCGGGGGGTCTCAACGTCGCCAACTTTGAAAAACGGAGTTCGCTGACGGAGAATCGCGAGGGTTGGGAAGTTATCGTCCGGAAGATCCGCTCCAATGAAATGCCGCCCGCGGGAATACCTCGCCCGCCGCAGCCGCGGGTCGATGCGTTTTTGCAGGAGATCGAAAACGAGTTCGCGAATGCGGATCGCAACATAAAACCCGATCCGGGCCATGTCACGGCGCACCGCCTGAATCGCAACGAGTACAGCAATACGATCCGCGATCTGCTCGGCGTCGAGTTCCGGGCCGATCGCAGTTTTCCCACCGACGATTCCGGCGACGGCTTCGATAATATAGCGGACGTTTTGACCATTTCGCCGCTCCTGATGGAACGGTACCTCTCGGCAGCGGAGAGAATCACGGCGCGGGCGCTGGGCACGAACCGGCTGCCGAAGCCGGTGGAGATCGGGTACAGCGGCAAGACCAGCCTGAGCGGATCGGCTGCCGGGGAGGCCCAAACCGCTGGAACGTCGCGCCGGATCGACGCCGATACCATTGAAGTGGTCCACCATTTCGACTTCGATGGCGAGTACAACGTCCGCATCGGATTGCCCGGACAACGCGGCCCGGACGCCAAGCCGGTGACCATGAACATATGGCTGGATGGCAAGCTGGCGCAATCTATTCCGGTAGAGACCAAGCCCTCCAAGCTGGTTTACTTCGACCCTTACTCGGAAGAACAGGTGCGCCTGACGATCTCGGAAGGCGATCATGCCATTCGCGCCGGCTTTGTAGACGACGAGTTCCTGAGCACGCTGCCGGAGAAAGATTATTTCAAACAAAGCAAGAACAAGTACCCGGAATCCATGACCTTCGTGGGACCTTATCCCGGCAGCTTGGAAAAGGCCAGCCGCAAGAAGATTCTGACCTGCGATCCCAAAACCGGGACCGAGTGCCTGGAAAAGATCGTCTCCACGCTCGCTCACCGCGCCTATCGCCGGCCCGTCGGCAAGAGTGAAGTCGAGCAACTGATGCACTTCGTGAATCGAGCTGTGGCAAGCGGCCAAACTCCGGAACACGGGCTTGAGTTGGCGATCGAAGCGATCCTGGTATCGCCCAATTTTCTCTTCCGCATTGAGCGCGACCCGCGTCCCGGCGATGCGGCCCAAATCCACCGCATCTCCGATGTCGAACTGGCATCGCGGCTTAGCTATTTCCTCTGGCGCTCCATGCCGGATGACGAACTGCTTGGCTTGGCGGAAGCCGGCCAACTTCACGAACCCGCAGTTTTGGATGCGCAGGTCAAAAGGTTGCTCGCCGACCAGCGCTCGGATTCGCTGGCCGAAAACTTCGCCGGCCAGTGGCTGGAACTTCGCAATCTGGATGTGATCAAACCCGATCCGGACCGGTTCCTTTACTGGGGTCCGGAGCTGCGCGAAGCGATGAAGACCGAAACGCGGCTCTTCTTCGACTATATTCTGCGCGAGAACCGGCCGATGGCGGAGTTCCTCGATGCGCGCTACTCCTTTCTTAACGAGCGGCTCGCGAAGTTCTACGGAATCGATAACGTGAAAGGACCGGAATTCCGGAAAGTCGAGTTCACGAACGATCAGCGCGGCGGTCTTTTGAGCCAGGCGAGCGTGCTCACCGTATCCAGTTACCCCACGCGAACCTCGGTCGTGATCCGCGGAAAATACATTCTGCAGAATATTTTGGGCACGCCGCCGCCTCCTCCTCCACCGGACGTTCCGCCGTTGGACGAAACCGCCGTTGGCACGGCTGCATCCCTGCGGCAGCAGATGGAGAAGCATCGGGCTAACCCGGCCTGCGCCACTTGCCACGCCAAGATGGACCCGCTGGGATTTGCCCTGGAGAACTATGACGCCATCGGCAAATGGCGCACCATGGATGGTAAGTTCCCGGTGGATTCCAGCGGCACGCTGCCCAACGGCAAGACCTTTCACGGCCCAGCCGAGATGCGCGCCGCCCTCATGGCTCAGCTTCCCGAGTTCGCGCATTGCCTGATCGAGAAGATGCTGATTTACGCGCTGGGCAGAGGGCTGCAGCCATACGACCGCAAGACGGTGGATGAGATCGGCCGTAAACTGTCAGGTCAAGGCTATCCGTTTCAGAATGTTGTTTACGAAGTGGTGCGCAGTTTCCCGTTCCAATCCCGGCGCGGCGAAGCTGCCCCCCCTCAAAACGCTGTTGCAAGCAAGGAGAAGGCAATCCGATGATCACTCGAAAATCTCTCTCAAGGCGAACGTTCCTGCGCGGCGCCGGAACCGCGGTCGCGCTGCCGTTCCTCGATGCCATGGTCCCGGCGTTCGCCGGCCCGGCTACGGGAAAGGCGCCTGTCCGGATGGCCTTTGTTTATGTGCCGAACGGCATCATGATGGATAGCTGGAATCCGGATTACGAGGGACAGCTCGGCGCATTGCCGCGCATCCTAAAGCCGTTCGAGCCGCTTAAGGAAGACATCCTGCTGCTCGGAAATCTCACCCACAACACTGGCCGCGCTCTGTTGGACGGTGCGGGCGATCATGGCCGCTGCTGCGGATCGTATCTCACCGGCGTTCAGGTCAAGAAGACCTTGGTGGACATTCGCGCGGGGCTGTCGTGCGACCAGATTGTCGCCAATCAGGTGGGCAAGCAGACCCGGTTTCCTTCGATCGAGATCGGCCTGGAAGACGCTCGCCAGGCGGGCGATTGCGATTCGGGATACTCCTGCGCGTACACCAACAATCTGGCCTGGAGGAGTCCCACTCAGCCATTGCCTCCGATTCTGGATCCGCGCGCTCTGTTTGAGCGCCTCTTCGGCGATGGTACGGTGATGAGTCCCGAGGCGCGCGCGCAGCAAGCCGTGGAGCGCCGCAGCATTCTGGATTTTGTGATGGGCGATGCGCAGAAGCTCCAAACCAATCTTGGACCGACGGACCGGCGCAAACTGGATGAGTATCTCTCCTCCATTCGCGAAGTCGAGCGCCAGATTGAGAAGGCTTCCACCGATAACGCGCAGATCGATCCACAGATGGATAAGCCATATGGCGTGCCGGCCGATTTCGCTCAGCACTTCAAGCTGATGACCGACATGATGACAATCGCGTTCCAGGCCGATCTGACGCGCGTTTTAACGTTCCTTGTGACGCGTGAGGGTACCTCGCGAGCCTATCGGGAGATCGATATTCCCGATGGCCATCACCCGCTCACACACCATCAGGGAAAGCCCGACCTGATGGAAAAAGTGCGGCAGATCAACGCCTATCACGCGCAGCAGGTTGCCACCTGGATCGCGCGGCTCAAGTCGATCAAAGAGGGCGATTCGACGCTCCTCGATAACTGCATGATCGTTTACGGCGCCGGCCTTTCCGACGGCAACCGCCATCTGCACGAGGACCTGCCGACGCTGGTGGCGGGGCGCGGCGGCAGCCATTTCAAGCTGGGCCGCAGGATCGTATTCCGCAAAGAAACGCCCATGTGCAATCTGTTTCTCACCATGATGGAGCGGATGAACGTCCCCATGGAGCATTTTGGCGATTCCACCGGCAACCTCACGGGAGTAGACCTGGCATGATCCGGCGCTGTTTTGTCTTCGCCGCTGCTTTACTGCTAACCTTGGCCGTCGCGCAAGCGCAGCGCGGCGCTCCTAATCTCACGGGCACATGGAACGCGGAGACCGAGTCGTCAGGCGGCAAGACCGAGAGCAAGCTGCTGCTGAAAATGGAGGGCGATAAACTCACCGGAACGTTGAAAACCTCCTTCGGCGACTTCCCGCTTCAGGACGGAAATGTGGAAGGAGCGGACGTTTTTTTCAATGTCGTGATTCGGCGCGACGCCTATGAACTGAAGACCACATATCGCGGGCATGTATTTGGCGATGAGATTCAGTTCCGTGTTGAGGCGGGCGAACGCACCTTGCTGACGATCGCTAAGAGGGCTGGCGCGGGGAAGTGAGCCGGCGGCCCGGGTCACTCCCCATTCGAAGCCCACTCACCCCAGCATCCCCCTGTGCCACACCGCCAGCGCCAGCGCCGCCGCCCCCAAAAAAGTTCCGAACGGCAGTTCGTATGTGCCGAACTCCTTACCCGCGGCTTTGACATAAATAGAACCCAGAATCGATCCGCTTACTCCGCCGGCGATCAGCGTCAACAGCGCGCCCTGCAATCCCAAAAAGCTGCCCACCATCGCAATCAACTTCACGTCGCCGAAACCCAACCCCTCTTTGTGTCGAAACCGGAAATAGAGCGCGCCCACGCCCCACAGGAAAAAGGCCGGCAGCGCCGCGCCCAAAGCGGCTTCGGCAACCGATGCGGCGGTCCCGTTCACATTCAAGCCCAGCAGCCATAACAGCGATTGCCCGACGTTATCCGGCGTGGGGACGAACAGCGCGAACAGGAAGCCCAGCGCCATTCCGCCCAATGTGAGCTCGTCGGGCAGTATACGTTCCTCAAGATCCGAGAAGATCAATCCCACGAGCAAAGCGCTCAACACGCACATTTTCAGCGCGCCCAAATCCGGCCCCAGCGTATAGACGAAGTAGAAAAACAGCGCCCCCGTGAGCAATTCCACTACTGGATAGCGGATTCCGATTCCTGCCTTGCAATACCGGCAGCGCCCGCGCAGCAGCAGAAAGCTCACCACGGGCACGTTGTCATATGCGGCGATCGTCTTGCCGCAACTGACGCAATGCGAGCGCGGACGCACCACCGAAAGATCGCGCGGCCAGCGGTAGATACACACGTTTAGAAAGCTGCCAACGATCAGTCCGAAGAGCAGCGCGAGCAAGGCCTCTATTAAGCCTTCCATCAGCCCAACACCTGCGAATACACATCCATAGTGCGGCTCACCATTTGCTCCACCGTGAACCTTTCGATCACCGTCCGCCGCGCCGCCTCGCCCATGCGGCGCGCCAGCCCGGAGTCACGCGTCAATTCGCGAATAGCGTTCGCGATGTCAGCCGCATTATTGTCCACCAGCATTCCATTCTCTCCATGACGCACGATCTCCTGCACGCCGCCGATCCTGCTCGCGACCACCGGCACGCCGGCCGCCATCGCCAGCAGCACGCCCGAGCCCAGGCCCTCGCTCTCGGTGATGTACACGCACAACGCCGCGTGCGCCAAATCCCGCTGCAGATTGGATGAGACCTTGAGTGAAGCTCCCGCGAGCCGTGCGGCTTCCACAGCCAAAGGCCCGCTCTTGAGCGCCGGCGCCACTATGTCCGCGCCGTGCGCGGGCGCCAGCAGCGGGACGCCATCGTACACAACCGCGATCTTCTCGCGCGGCACGCCGCCCGCGATCAGCACTCCTCTTACGAATTCCGATACCGCGATATACCTCGCCCGCCGATACTTCCATCGCGCGCGGACCGGAAAGGCCACGCGCCGCGAAACCAACAGCGGACACGAGAGCGCGAAGAGGCCCAGCGTGTGCCCCAGCGCATCATGCGCGTGGACTAGATCGTGACGCCGCGCCAGATGGGCCGCCCGCCGCACGCCGATCGGCTCCACGTTGCCTCCTCCGCTCCGCGCGGCCTCGAATAGCGGCGATCCCTTCACCGCCAGCAGCGTGGATTCCACACCAGCGGCGGCCAGTCCTTCGATCAGCCGCAGCGCCTGCCACTGGCCTCCGCGCATTTCCTTGCCCGCGTCCAGATGCAGAATGCGCATCAGCTCATGTTTCTCGCTTTAGCGTATTTCAAGAACGTGTAAAAGGCCGCCATATACGCGATCGTGAGCCCCTCGTGGCCGTCCAGAAAGCCGCGTTGCAATACGTAGGTCTTCACGAATGTCCATGGCGGGTCGAAGAGCATCCGCCATAGCGGCGCCTGCACATTGCGCGCCGCCAGTTCCTGCGCGGCCAGCGTGGTGTACTTCTCCATGGTCTTCATGTGCTCGGAAAGCGAATCGCAGGTGAAGTGCAGAATGTTGCCTTCGAGGTTGCCCACGCGCCCCGCTACATGGACGCTTTCATGCACGAAATCGCCCACCCACTTCGCCTTGCGCCGGTCATAGAGCCGGATCTTGCGGTCGGGATACCAGCCCGAGTGCAGAATCCAGCGGCCCAAGTAGCGCGCCAGGCGCGGCATGGTGTAAGCGTCGTAGCGCGGGCCGGTCTTTTTCAAATTCCAGATTTCCGCTTCCAGCCCTTCGCTCAGCGCCTCATCCGCGTCCAGCGAGAAGATCCATTCGTGCGCGGCCTGCTCGGCGGCCCAGTTTTTCTGGCCGGCGTATCCGCGCCAGCCGGCCCCGATCACCCGCGCCCCCAGCTTCCCAGCCAGTTCCTCGGTGCGGTCCGTGGATCCGCTATCGAGAATCAGAATTTCGTCGCAGCACCGCAGGCTCTCGATGGCGCGCACGATATTGCGCTCTTCATTGAGCGTGATAATCGTAGCGGTAATCTTCATCCCATCTCTTACGAAAGGCCCTCTTACAACGCGCCTTCGGCGATGGGCGCGTAGGTGAAGCACAGCAGGAACACCGCCAGCGCGATCCACGCCAGCTTGCGGCGGCCCGCGCCCAGCTCCGCCGCATCGTATATGGAGGGGTGGCGGCGGCCCAGAATCAATAGCGCCACGCCCCAGAAGCACCAGCCGAACCAGAAGATCCCCAGTGGGATCAGGCCCACGCAGACCAGAATCGATACCAGCTTATGGCGGCGCGGAAAGAACGAATAGAGTATGTGGCCGCCATCCAGTTGCCCGATGGGCAGCAGGTTCATCGCCGTGGTCAACATCCCCACCCAAGCCGCCCGCGCGATCGGGTGCAGATACACATCGCTCGATGTGCGTCCCGGAAAAATCGCGTGCTGTAGAAGCCACTGCAGTCCCGGAATGCCGAAGTGCAGATCGCCTTGATGCCCGAATCCAGGAATCACTTTCGAGAACGCGAAGCCGATGGCCAGCGACGGCAGCAGAATCGCAAACCCCGCCAGCGGACCCGCGATCCCGATATCGAACAGAATTCGCTTTGAATAGATGGGCGAGCGCACGCGAATAAACGCACCGAAAGTCCCCAGCACCGGGGACGGCAGAAAGTACGGCAGGCTAGCGTCCACTCCGTGATACTGCGCCGCCAGGTAATGCCCGAACTCGTGCGCCAGCAGGATGGCCAACAGCGTCAGCGAGAATGGCAGCCCATCCAGCAGCATGGCCGGATGGCGCCAGAACGCCGGGTACATTTCCATGCTGCGCTCCAGATCGAACGGCGTGTTGCGATTGAAACAATACTGCATGGCCGCGCCCACCGTGGTGGTGCTCAGCAGCGTCAATGCGAACAGCAACACGTGCAGCCAATAGCGCTCGCGCCGGCGGTACGCCGTGAAGCGATACGCCTTATAGAGCGAATAGGATGCAGGAGAGATATCCCGGGATGACACGATAAAAACCGCGCGCAGCGGGCTAGTGCAGCGTCTGCAGCTCCTTGCCCGGTTTGAATCGCACGGCTTTGCCCGGAGGTATGGAGACCTCCGCCCCCGTGCGCGGATTACGCCCGATGCCCGTCTTGCGCGGCTTCACGTTGAAAACGCCGAAGCCGCGCAGCTCGATGCGGTCGCCTTGTTCCAGCGCGCGCTTCATGCTTTCGAAAACCGTCTCCACAGCCATTTCGGCCTTGGTCTTGGTGATGCCGGTGCGGTTGACAACTTCGTTGATGATATCGAGCTTGATCAAGGTAAGCCTCCCAAGGGCGCGCGCGAAATTGGTTCCTTGCCGGTCAACCACATGATAAGATTGAATTTATACTCATGTCAAGCGAGGGTCCACCGGCGTGGCCGAGGCCGTTTCGAGCGAGCTGTTCCGCCGCGCTTGCGGCCGCTTCCCTACCGGCGTCGCCATTGCAGGCGCGATTGATGCTAACGGCGTGCCTCACGGGCTCACCGTCAGCTCATTTTCCGCGGTCTCGCTAGACCCGCCCCTGGTTCTGATCTGCCTGGGCCATGCCATCGCCGCCATCGACGTTTTTCGCCAATCGCGCCACTTCGGCCTAAGTGTGTTGCGCGAGGATCAGCGCGAGCTTTCCGAGCGCTTCGCCACGCGGCTCGACGATCGCTTCGAGTCTCTCGCCTGGTATCGCGGCGAGACGGGCGTTCCGCTGCTCGAGGATGCCTTGGCTACCATCGAATGTGAAAC
Source organism: Bryobacterales bacterium (assembly GCA_963723015.1). GTDB lineage: Bacteria > Acidobacteriota > Terriglobia > Bryobacterales > Bryobacteraceae > PALSA-243. The sequence continues at coordinate 135,438 of CAVRPF010000006.1, read as the reverse complement.
GCGGCATCGAGTCACCGCGGGCGATCACGACATTTTCATCGGGGAAATGGTGCGCGCCCACGCTATCGACGGCCGGCCGCTGATTCATTTCGCCGGAGAATACGGCCGCCTGGCTCCGCTGGCGGCGATAGACTGAAACTTATGAGCAATCCTCTCGCATACCTGCACGATCAGCTCGAAGAGTGGAAGCGCGATGGGGTCTACCAGCGCCTGCGCGTGCTCCAATCGGAAAGCGCCGCCGAGTCGCGTTTTGACGGCAAGGAAGTGATCAACCTGGCGTCCAACAATTATCTGGGCCTCACCACCCACCCCAAACTGCGCGAGGCCGCCATGGACGCGGTGAAACAGTACGGCGTAGGCTCGGGCGCGGTACGTACCATTTCCGGAACCATGTCGCTCCACATGCAGCTCGAAGAGCGCATCGCGGCGTTTAAGAATGTGGAAGCGTGCGTGGTATTTCAATCCGGATTCGCGGCCAATGCGGGGACGGTCTCAGCGATCCTCGGTCCCGAAGACCATATTATTTCCGACGAGCTGAACCATGCCAGCATCATCGATGGCTGCCGGCTCTCCAAGGCCAAGATCCACGTCTTTCCGCACAAGGATGTCGCTGCGGCCGAGCAGGATTCTGGCGGAATTGGAGGGCGTCCCCGGACGTAAGTTGCTTATCTCCGACGGCGTTTTCTCCATGGAAGGAGATATCGGCCCGCTGCCCGCGCTGACCGAAGCCGCCGAAAAGTATGGCGCTATCATGATGGTGGACGACGCGCATTCATCCGGCGTCCTAGGAAAAAACGGCCGCGGAACCATCGACCATTTCGGCCTGCATGGACGCGTGGCGGTGCAGGTGGGAACGCTATCCAAAGCCATCGGCGTATTGGGAGGTTACGTGTGCGGCAGCCGCGATCTGATCGAGTTCCTGTATCACCGCGCGCGTCCATTTTTGTTCTCCACCTCTCACCCCCCGGCGGTGGCTGCGGCTTGTTTGGCGGCTTTCGATGTGCTCGAACAGGAGCCGGAGCGAATCCACAATCTTTGGGACAATACGAACTACTTCAAGCAGGGCCTGACTTCGGCCGGCTTCGATACCGGAATGAGCGAAACGCCCATTACGCCGGTCATTGTGGGTGAGGCCAAAGCGGCGCATGCACTCTCGAATGGCCTCTTTGAGGAAGGCGTATTGGCCACCGGCATCGGCTTTCCCACCGTACCCAAGGGAAAAGCCCGCGTGCGGACCATTGTCACTGCCACGCATACGCGGGAAGAATTGGATCGCGCGCTCGAGGCATTCCGAAAAGTCGGCCGGAGTTTGGGACTGCTCGGGTGACACGCGCCGCCTAGCTGTTCGAGGCGTTACTCCGCCACTCCCCCTTCGCTACGGCTCGCGGCGCGCTACGCGGTAAAAGTTTCGCGGCTTCCGGCGCCCAGATTTTCCGTTTCGATGGATCCGCTCTCCTTTAAGAGCTTGCGGGCCTGGTCCTCGCGTTCTTGGGAGACGCCGTAAACGGTTACCAGGGAACCGCCGCGACGGACGCCCTCCTCATAGAATTCGGCTTCCTCCTCGGAAACTCCGTGGTCCCTTAGGAGTCCGACGATGCCGCCGACCCCGGCTCCCGCCGTCAAGCCGCCGAACGCCGCGGCTAGCGGACCGATGGCGATTAAGGGACCTATACCGGGGATTACTAGCGCCACAAGGCCAGCGGCCAAACCGATAGCGCTGCCCAACGCAATATCCCGCGGCATCTCCGATTCGGCGCCGGTGGTTTCAAGAGGGCCGATCTTAGGGAGGTCCTGTTCACGTGTATCGCCTGCTACAAAGCTGACCTCGTTACGAGTAAATCCGTTGGTCAGAAGCTTGTTGTAGGCTGTTTCTCCTTCATTTTGAGTACGGAAAAACCCGGCAATGGTCTTAGTCATAGCGCCTTCGATTGAGCAACGGTAGGGCCATTCGGAAAACGTTAAGTCGTGTACGAATGTTAACCGAAGCACGGATCGCGTTACGGCCAAGGCATTGCGCGTAGAGCCTAATGCGGCATTCTTAGGGCTGAATTGTTCCTCAATCGAGAGAGCCTGGGTAAGTAGCTCATCGATACATCCTGGCACTCTCCGGACCCTCTTCGGCTTCGGCTATCAAGGTCACCGCGAAAGCTTCCTGGGCGAAAGGCAATGCTTCATTGGGCTGGGGCGCGCAGCCGTACGGATGACATTCCGGCCGCGCCCCGGCGGTAATATCGTTCGGCCTCCGCGCTTGGCATGCGGAAAAGTTCATCTCACTGACGAAATGGAAGCGGTTTCACTGTTTATTACTTCAAAAATCCTTGCAACTGAATGGGATTGGGCATATACTTCATTCGTTCAGGGGGATCGATGCCACGTACGCTTCGCACTGCCTTGCAGTTAATCTGCGTCTTGACTATTCTTACGGCCTGCCTGGTTGCGCAGACCGTTTCCAGTTCCCTGGTGGGAACTGTATTGGACCCGGCCAATGCGGCGGTTCCAAACGCGCCGGTCACAATTACCGACAAGGGTACCGGGGCCGTTCATACGGCAACCACAGACAGTTCGGGAGTATTCCGATTTCTGGATCTGCCGCCCGGAAACTATTCCCTTTCGGTGCATGCGCCAGGGTTCAAAGGCTTCACTGAAGCAAGCATTACGGTAGAGGCAAACCAAACCCGCGAGGTCGGCAAGCTGACCCTCGAGATCGGAAACACGTCCGAAACCGTCACGGTGACAGCGGAGGCACAGTCCATCCAATTGGCCAGCTCGGAGAAGGCCGAAGCGATCACCGGCGTCCAGTTAAGCAATGTCACTCTGAAGGGGCGCGACATATTTGGATACCTGAAATTGATTCCGGGAGTTATCGACAATAGTTACGGTACTACCAATGCGGGCAATCGCGACGTAACGTCGCCCAATGCCATCCGCGGCATCACTATCAGCGGCAACACATCGGCGAAGAATTTCACGGTGGATGGCATCACCGACATGGATACCGGCTCGAATAGCACGCTGCATTACGAGCCGAACGCCGATTCGGTTCAGGAAATGAAGGTCCTGACATCCAACTACCAGGCGGAATTCGGACGTAACTCCGGCGGGACCATCACCGTGGTTACCAAGAACGGCACGCAGCAATTCCATGGCAGCATGGTGTGGAACCATCGTAATGAAGAGTTCAACGCTAATCTGTGGCAGAATAACCGGAACGGCCGAAATCCCGTGACCGGGCGCGCCAAGCTTCGCCGATCTCACCCTACCGCTTCAACGTGGAGACTTACACTATCGGCGGTCCGATTTTCGTTCCGCACCACTTGAACGCGAACAGAACCAAGCTTTTCTTCTTTTGGTCGCAGGAGTATACCGGGCAGTACGTCAGCTGGCGGAGTTCAGAACGAAGTACACTCCCGACGGCGTTGGAGCGTCAGGGTGATTTCTCGCAGAGCTTCCAGAACAACGGTATCTTTGATCCCGATCATCGATCCTACCACCGGCGCCCCGTTCCCCGGCAACAATATTCCTGCATCGCGCATTACTCCATTGGGCCAGGCGATGCTCAACTTCTTCCCGCTGCCCAATTTCGCGGGGACCGGGTCGCAAGCCAACGTCGTGAATTATACCGAGGCCGCCAGCGCCACCCATCCGCGGCGCAACGATGTGCTGCGCGTGGATGTTTACACCTCTCACCAAGCTTAATGGCTACTTCCGCTATATCAACGACCACGACGATATGGCCGCCTTTATCAGGGCGTCCAGTTCAGCAGCGATGTGGGCGGAATTCTGGGTAAGACCGGTATCGCTCCTATCGACCACCCGAACCCTGGTCATGGTTACTCAGGAACTATCACTTACTCCTTCTCGCCCTACATTGATTAACGAATTCACGTATTGGCAAGAGTTGGAATACATGGTCGTACTACACGGAAGATGGCGGGAAGACCGAAGATCGCTCATTGCTTCCAAATCCCCTCGCTGCTATTCCCTATCCCAACGACGAATCCCACCGGTGCATCCGTGACGAATGGATATTTGAATCTCCTGCCGGAGTTCCAGTTCGGCACCGTATCGGGCAACTCGCGATGAACTATACTCGCAACGGAACCTCAGCCGGAAATTATGAGAACTTCAATACCATCTGGACCTTTACGGATAACATCAGTAAAGTAGTCGACAAGCATACGTTTAAGTCTGGCGTATACGTTGAGAATAACCACAAAATTCAGCCGTCTACACCCGGCGTATGCAGGGAATTTCAATTTTAGCCCGGATTCGCTCAATGGAGTCGATAACACCGGCAACGGCTATGCCAATGCTCTGCTGGGATATGTCGATAGTTATCAGTCAGGCCACCGCGCGCGCGGTGTTCAACGTAGCTTACTGGAATGCCGAGTTCTATGTTCAGGACAATTGGCGAGTAACTCACCGCCTGACAATCGACGCCGGTATCCGTTTTTATCACCAGACGCCGCAGGAAGATATCAATAAGACGTTCTCCAATTTTTTCCCGAGTCTCTATACCAAATCTTCGGCGCCTCGCATCTATGTCCCTGGACTGAGCGGCGGGAAACGCGTAGCCGTCGATCCGGCTACGGGCGCCGTGGCCCCGGTTGCTTACATTGGGCTGTATGTGCCGAACTCGGGAGATCCGGCCGACGGCTTCCGGTTACTGGGCGTCAATGGCGTGCCGCTGGCGCCGTTCACGCAATCTCCCATAGCGCCAGCGCCTCGAATCGGCTTTGCCTATGACATCACGGGCGACGGCAAGACGGCGCTGCGCGGCGGCTTCGGAATTTTCTACAATCGGCTGGATGGCAATCAGGTGTATAACTTATCGGGCCAGCCGCCCTATTCTTATACACCTCAGGTGAACTACACCACATTCGCGCAGATCGCTGCGAGCGGCAACAACCTGGTGTTTGGTCCTTCCACGGAATACATGTGGCCGGGAGGCAATATTCCGTGGGACAGAGCGCAAAATGCCAGCCTCAACATACAGCGGTCTATCGGCAAGAGCACGGTGTTGGAGGTCGGATACACGGGCGATTGGGGTTACAACCAACAACTCTCCTACGATATAAACGCAATTCCGATCGGTACCCGGGCTCCATTTAATCCGGCGAATGCCGACCCAACCAATGGCGGCAAGACGCTGCCGCGATATTCTCCTGCGAACCAAATACCCCGGATACAACACTATCAATAGCTATGCGCACCTGGGTAGCTCCAACTATAACGCTTTGACTACGGCGCTACAGCAGCGGCTCACGCGCGGTCTGGCGTTCAGCGTGGCGTATACGTGGTCGAAGGCTTTGGGCGTGACTTCTTACAACCCCGTGGTGCCGAACAACGAATCGTGGAACTATGGGCGCCAGGGGTTCGACCGGCGGCAGAATCTGCAAGTCAGTTGGGCGTACGACATTCCGAACCTGGGTCGAAAGCTGAATTCCAAAGTGCTCGGCGCCTTCGTGGATCATTGGACTCTGTCGGGAATCCTCTCCGTGCAGAGCGGCGCGCCATTCAATCCTGGCGGTCCCAACGTGAATGGAACCGCGCCCGACTACACGGGAACTCCCGATGTGGGCGCGCGTGTGAACGTGATCGGAAACCCCATGGCGAATGTACCGGCCGGCCTATATTACAACCCCGCGGTGTTCGCGCCACCCACGTTGGGATCTACAATTACCACGCCCGTTCTCGGCGATTTGGGCGGCGGCTCCGGCGTTCTGTCCCTGCCGCATTGGACCAATGTGGATGCTACCATGTCCAAGTTCATCCCGCTGTTTGGTGAGCGGCGCGGCCTGAGGCTTCAAGCCCAAGCGTACAACGTGTTCAACCACACCGAATACAACAGCGTCGGCACCGGTCTTCAGTGGGACGCCAACGGGAACCAAACCAGCCTGACGGCCGGCGTTTTCAACGGTACGCTGCCGGCGCGGGTGATGGCATTTAGCGCCCGAATCGAATTTTGATAATCTTAGACATGCCGCACACACAGCCGCGACCGTGGGGGCGCGGTTTCGGGCTTGCGACGAAGGGAACTTATGCCGTACAACAGACGGGATTTCGGAAAGATCGCTTTGGCGTCACTGCCGCTGGCGCGTTTGTATGCCGCCATCAACTCTAAATTCAATGGCGTGCAGATCGGCGCCATCACCTACAGCTTCAATAGCATCGCCAGCGATCCTCAAGCGATTATCAAGGCAATGGTCGAAATTGGTTTGGGCGAAGCGGAGCTCATGTCGAACCACTGCGAAGCCCTCGCGGGCGCGCCGGCAATGCCTTCTTTCGGACGGGGACGGGGAGGGGGTGGACAAAGTGCCACCGAAATATTAATTCAGCGCCGGGGACCGGGCGGCGCCTCAGGCGCCGCGCCAGGCGGCGCACCCCCTGCGCCCGGCGCACAGACCGCTGCAAGCGGCCAGACCCCGCCCGCCGGAGCCGATGCTGGACGCCGGGGCGGCGGGCGCGCCCCGCTAACTCCCGAGCAACAGGCGCAGATGGAGCAGGCGCAAGCGGCGGTTGCCAAGTGGCGTACCGATGCGACCCCGGATACCTGGAAAGGCGTGCGCCGAAAATTCAACGATGCCGGTATTGAGGTTGCCCTGCTCTGCTATAACATGAACGACCGGATGAAGGACGAAGACATCGAATACGGTTTTAAGATGGCCAAGGGCCTGGGCGTTAAAGGCATCACGACCAGCACCACCCTTACTATGGCCAAGCGGATCGCACCTATTGCCGAATCGCACAAGCTTATGGTCGGCTATCATGGCCACGATCAAACCAACGACCCGAATCAGACGGCCACGTTGGAGAGCTACGCAACCTTGATGGGCTATGGTAAGTACAACGGCATCAATCTCGATATCGGGCACTTCACGGCGGCTAACTACGACGCGGTGGCGTTCATCAAAGAGCATCACGACAAGATCACCAACTTACACCTGAAAGATCGGAAGAAGGATCATGGCCCGAACGTGCCGTGGGGCCAGGGCGACACTCCGATTAAGGACGTTCTGCTATTACTCAAGAAAGAGAAGTATGGCTTCCCGGCTAACATCGAACTCGAATACCGGATTCCCGAAGACTCGACGCTGGTCGCCGAAATGAAGAAGTGTCTCCAGTATTGCAAGGATGCATTGGCCTGACCCATCACTCTCGCGCTGCATCGCGAGAGGCTCGCAAAATGCGACTCATAATTCTGTTCTCCGGCTTTTTGTTGCCTGCGTTGAGTCTCAACGCCCAGGATGCCGATCCCGGGCGCGTGGTTTTTGAGAGCCGCTGCGCCCGCTGTCACGGGGCCGACGGCCGCGGCGGGGAACTGGGGCCCGCCATCGGAAATCGCCTGCGCGCTCTCAGCGACGAGCAGTTGGCCGGCCTGGTTCATGAGGGTCTGCCGAACGCTGGAATGCCCGCCAATCAGTTACCGGCCGCTGAAATGGCGCAGCTTACTCGTTTCCTGCGCACGTTGCAGCCGCGCGCATTTGGACGGCCCGTGGTGCGCCTGCAGGTCCGCACCACCGATGGCAGGCAGTTAGATGGGCAGGTCCTAGGCCAAGGTTTCGACGATCTGCAATTGCGTACCAATGACGATCGCGTGCATCTGCTGCGCCGTGCAGGCGACCGGTATCGGGAAGTCACTTCGCAAACCAACTGGCCCAGTTACAACGGCGACCCGGGCGGCAATCGTTATACCGCCATGACTCAGATCAGTCGCAATAATGTCGCCCGGCTGAGCGCCAAGTGGATCTTCAACCTTCCGAATACAGCTCGCCTGGAGGTCACCCCCGTAGTCGTCGATGGCATCATGTATGTCTCGAGCGCCAATGAGTGTTACGCCCTCGATGCCGGCTCCGGCCGCCAGATTTGGCATTACCAGCGTCCGCGCACGCGCGGACTGGCCGGGGATGCCTCGGGCGGTATCAACCGGGGCGTGGCGATTGCTGGAGACCGGCTTTTTATGGAGACGGATAGCGCTCATATAATAGCCCTTAACCGGTCCACCGGCGCGCTGTTGTGGGAGACCGAGATGGCCGACTGGCATCAGAACTACTTTGCGACCTCGGCGCCGCTGGCGGTCGGTAATTTGGTGGTCTCCGGAACCGGCGGCGGGGAGCACGGCGCGCGCGGATTCGTCGCGGCGTACGATCAGGCGACCGGCAAGGAAGTCTGGCGGTTTTGGACCGTCCCCAAGCCCGGCGAGCCCGGCTCGGAAACCTGGCAAGGCAAAGGCATCGCTCACGGTGGCGCGCCGACGTGGTTTACCGGCACTTACGACGCGGAACTCGACACCGTCTACTGGCCCACCGGCAACCCTAGCGCCGAATATAACGGCGACGACCGCACGGGCGACAACCTTTACTCCGATTGCATTCTCGCGCTGGACGCCAAGACCGGCAAGCTCAAGTGGTATTTCCAAACTACTCCGCACGACCTTTGGGATTGGGATGCAACCGAGACTCCCATAGTTGCCGATGCCATGTGGCAGGCGCAGCCCCGCAAGCTGCTGTTGCAGGCCAATCGCAATGGCTTCTTCTATGTCTTTGATCGGACTGACGGTAAGTTACTCCTGGCGAAGCCATTCGTCCGCAATCTGACATGGGCGAGCGGCATCGGCCCGGATGGCCGTCCCTTGCGCAATCCGAATCAGGAGCCCAGCGCCGCCGGAACCAAAGTCTGTCCATCCCAGGATGGCGCGACGAATTGGTTCTCGCCGTCTTTTAATCCTGCAACGGGCCTTTATTACATCCAGACATTCGAAAAATGCAGCGTCTACACCAAGAGCGATCCTGGCGAATGGACGCCGGGCAAGTCCTATCTGGGCGGCTCGCAGCGCCGTCCGCCGGGCGAAAAGCCGGAGCGAGTCTTGAAGGCGATCGACATTCAAACCGGTAAAATCGCCTGGGAACTGCCGCAACCCGGCCCGGCCGAATCGTGGGGCGGCACGCTCGCCACGGCCACCGGACTGGTCTTTGTCTGCGAAGAGGGTGGAGCGCTGATGGCGGTCGACGCCGTTAGCGGAAAGCCATTATGGAGCTTCGAGACTAATCAGAGTTGGAAAGCTTCGCCTATGACGTATATGTTCGACGGCAAACAGTATATCGCCGTGGCCGCGGGATCGAGTATTCTGGCTTTCGCGATTTCCGAGTGATGTGGGGCAGGTTGGTAACCTGCGGCGGCGTTGCCAACACCGCTTTTCCGTCCAGTATATAATCTGCAAACAAGGAGATGGTTCTATGAAGCTGCGAATGGCAGCGCTGCGGCGATAGCGCTACTCAGCCCATTAACATCGCTCTATGCGCAAAACGGATCACAGGAACATTGGGTGGCCACCTGGACCACGGCGCAACTGCTGGTCCGCCCCGTCCCGTCGCCTGCGCCGCCCGCAGCCGCGTCCGCGGCAGCGCGCGGATTCAACAATCAGACTATTCGCATGATTTCGCGCGCCAGCATTGGTGGGCGTCGCCTGCGCGTCAAACTCTCTAATGCGTTCGGAAGCGCGCCGGTAACAATCGGCGCGGCGCATATCGCACTGCGCGGTAAGGACTCGGAAATCATTCCTGCTTCGGACCGCCCACTTGCATTCAACGGCAAGCCTGGCTGCGTCATAGGACCTGGAATCGTACTGATGAGCGATCCGGTAGATTTGACTTTTGCGCCGTTGGCCGATCTCGCTGTGAGTCTCTATTTCCCCGGCGAGACAGGGCCGCCAACGACACACGCGACCGCTCTGCACACCACTTACATTAAGGAGGGCGATGTCACCGGGCAACCGGCGCTGGCCGATGCCACAAAGACTCAGTCGTACTACTGGCTAGCCGGTATTGACGTGATGGCGCCCGCAAATGCTGCGCTGATTGTTGCCTTTGGCGACTCGATTACCGATGGTGCGCGCTCGACTACCGAGACCAATCACAGTTGGCCGGCATTGCTGGCGGCCAGACTCGCGGCCAATAAGAAGACCGCGAACATCGGGGTGGCCAACATGGGAATCGGCGGCAATCGCGTGCTGCGCGACGTGACCGGCGCCAGCGCCCTGGCGCGATTCGATCGCGACGTGTTGAGCCAATCCGGCGTGAAATGGGTGATGCTGCTCGAAGGCATCAACGATATCGGGCGCGGGGCCACCGTGCCGGCGGAAGCGGTAACGGCCGACGATCTCATCGGAGCGTACAAGCAGATTATCGAGGAGGCCCACACGCACGGTATCCAGGTGATTGGCTGCACGCTGACTCCCAATGAAGGCGCGAGCGCGTATCGCGAGAACCTGGAGGCCGTTCGCGAAGCGGTCAACGCGTTTGTCCGCACGGGCGGAGCGTTCGACGCTTTCGTCGATTTCGAAGCGGCCACGAGGGACGCCAGCGACCCGAAGAAGTTCCGGCCCGAGTTCGATCCCGGCGACCACTTGCATCCAAACGATGCCGGCTATCAGGCGATGGCAGACGCGGTGGATCTTTCGATATTTGCCAAGAAGCGGTAACCAGATGACGCGATCGCTATGTGTCTTACTGTTGGCTGCGTTTCCGGCGCTTGGTCAACAAGCGCCGCCGAAGTTATCCTTCGACGCGGCCTCGCTCAAACCGGCCGAACAGGTGACGGGCTGGATCGTGCCCATCAAGACCAGTAACCCCGTCCGCGTCACATACCGGAACTATGCCCTAAAGAAAGCGATCATGGAAGCCTATGATATGGCGCGCTATCAGGTCGAGGGACCTACCTGGATCGCGCGCGACCGTTACGATATCGTGGCCAATAGACCTCGGGGAACAACCGAAGATCAGACACGATTAATGCTCCAGTCGCTGCTGGCCGAGCGCTTCCACCTGGTCTTGCACGCTGAAAAGAGGGAGATCCAGGCTTATGCACTGTTGCCCGGGAGGGATACGTCGAAACTCCGCCCCGAAAAGAACGCGCCGGATGTCCCGGGATGCAAATCGTTTGGCACAATGCCGGAATACGCGGACATGTTGTCACTTGTGTTGGACAAGCCAGTTGTACACCAAACTGGCCTCTCCGGTGCATACTACTTTTTCCTTGTAGTAGCTCCCGATAATCCACGGCCGGTACTTAGCGATCAGTCACCCGGCGGCGCTCCCCTCCTCCACCGCCGCCTCCCGCTGCTCCTCCGCCATGTCCGGGCTGGACGGGCAAAATGCCGGCTCCTGCTGCGACTGTCTTTGACGCCGTGAAAGAGCAAATGGGCCTGAGGCTGGTGCGCCGAGGGAATATACAGGTGGATGTGTTGGTGATCGATCACGCCGATAAGATGCCGGCGAAAAACTAGCTAGTGAGTGCGTCGTTTGGGGGACTTGCGCGTCTGTACGGAAATCGCGTCGTGACAGCATGCAGAAAACGCGTTCACATGAGTATGAACGCTGCACGCAGGAGTGCGTGCGCCACGAACTCTTACGGGTTGCGCCACGCCCGTTTATCGCGGGCCATCAGATCGTCGGCTTCCCGGGGACCCCACGACCCGGCGGCGTAATTGGGAAAATGGCGCGGCGGCAGGGCTTTCCACACGTCAAGCGTGGGCTGCACCACGCTCCAACCGGCTTCCACCATGTCGGCGCGCTGGAACAGCGTCGCATCACCAGTCATACAGTCGTAGAGCAGCCGCTCGTAACCGGTGCTCGGCTCGTTGCCGAAGTAGTCCTGATAGTGGAAATCCATATTCACCGATCCGATATCGACGGCGATTCCCGGGACCTTGGCGCCGAATCGCAGCGAGATGCCTTCGTCCGGCTGAATGTGCAGCACCAGCAAATTCGGCGCGAGATTTTCCACCGGCGTATCGCGGAAAAGTATGAACGGCGCGCGGCGGAATTGAATCGCCACTTCCGTAACGCGCTTGGCCATACGCTTTCCGGTGCGAATATAAAACGGCACATCGGCCCAGCGCCAGTTATCGATGGAGAGCTTGAGCGCGACGAAGGTTTCGGTTTGCGAAGCCGCGTCCACGTGCGGCTCATGGCGGTAAGCAACGGCCGGCTGGCCATCCACCTGCCCATCGGCGTATTGGCCGCGAACGGCGCGCGTGAGCACGTCTTCGGGCGCGAGCGGTTGCACGGCGCGGAGAATCTTCGCCTGCTCGTCGCGCACGGCGTCGGCTTGAAACGAAATCGGCGGCTCCATGGCGGTGAGCGTCACCAGTTGCAGAATGTGATTGGGAACCATGTCGCGCGCCGCGCCCGCGTGATCGTAATAGCCGCCGCGCTGCTCCACTCCCAGCGTCTCCGCCACCGTGATCTGCACGTGATCGATGTAGCGGCGGTTCCACACCGGCTCGAAAATGCCATTAGAAAACCGGAAGACCAAAATATTCTGCACGGTCTCTTTACCGAGGTAGTGGTCGATACGATAAATCTGGTTCTCCGCCAGCACCTCGCCGATTTCACGGTTTAATGCGCGCGCCGATTCAAGATCGTGCCCAAACGGCTTCTCGATGACCACGCGCCGCCATTGACCACTGCTTTGCGGCGCCAGATTGGCCGCGCCCAGGTGCTGGATCACCTCGCCGAACAGCTCCGGAATGGTGGCCAGGTAATACAAATAGTTTCCGCCGGTTCCGTGTTTCGCATCGACGCTCTCCAGCACGGCTTTGAGTTGCCGATAGGTATCGGGCTGGTGAAAATCGCCGGAGAAATAGTGAGTCCTTTCCGCCAGCCAATCGCAGATCTCGCAATGCTCGGGCGCATCCCCGAATTTCTTTAGATCGTCGCGCACCTGTTTGCGGTAATCTTCTTCACTTAATGGATCGAGAGCGCAGCCCACCAACGCAAACTCGTTAGGCAGCAGCTTCTGTCGCGCCAGATGGTAGAGAGAAGGGATGAGCTTCCGCTTGGTGAGATCACCCGAAGCTCCGAAAATGACCATGGCGCAGCGATCCGCCGGACGCCCGTGGGGCTCGATCAAAGCTGGGGTGGGAGGATGTTGCGGCGCCTGGGGTTCGCTCACTTAGTCTCGCCTCCGGCCGCGCGCTCCACATGACCGCCGAATTGGTAGCGCATGGCGGAAAGCAACCGGTGGGCGAATTCCTCCTCGCCGCGCGAGCTGAACCGCGAATAGAGAGCGGCGCTCAGCACCGGCGCTGGCGTGGATTCATCCACCGCCGCGAGCACCGTCCAGCGGCCCTCGCCGGAATCCGAAACGTGTCCCGAGAAATTGGCCAGATCGGGCGATTCAAATAGCGCCGCGGCAGTGAGATCGAGCAGCCACGACGCAATCACGCTCCCGCGACGCCAAACTTCGGCGACGTCGGCCAGCGGCAAATCGTACATGTAGTGCTCGGGATGACGCATAGGCGCGGTTTCGGCGTCTTTCTCGCGCGCCGCCTTGCCGGCATTGGCGTGCTTGAGAATGTTGAGCCCCTCGGAGAAGGCCGCCATCATTCCATACTCGATGCCGTTGTGAACCATCTTCACGAAGTGCCCCGCCCCGTGCGGCCCGCAATGCAAATAACCTTCTTCCGCGGTCCCCGGGGACTTTTCCCGGCCTGGCGTACGTTCCATGGTTCCCTTGCCCGGCGCCAGCGTCTTGAATAGCGGATCGAGATGCCGCACGGTTTCGGCTTCGCCCCCGATCATCTGACAATAGCCGCGCTCCAATCCCCACACGCCGCCGCTCACACCGGCATCCACGTAGTGGATTCCCTTGGCTTTTAAGCCCTCGGCGCGGCGGATATCGTCGACGTAATGCGAGTTGCCGCCATCGATCACGATGTCGTCTTTTTCCAGTTCATGCGTGAGCTGATCGAGGGTGCTATCTACTACAGCGGCCGGCACCATCATCCAAGCCGCGCGCGGCGGTTTTAACTTCCCGGCGAAATCGGCGAGCGAAGAGGCGCCAGTGGCTCCCTCTGCGGTCATTTTCTGAACGCTCTCCGCGCTCATATCGAAGACCACGCACTCGTGTCCGCCGCGCATGAGGCGGCGCACCATGTTGGCGCCCATCCGGCCGAGGCCGATCATCCCTAACTGCATGCGTTTCCTCCTACGCTCCAGGTTAACGCGGCGGGGTCTGTCTTAGCTTGCCTCGGGCATTCTCAATGCGCTCCAACACGGCTGCCAGAATCGCGGCACAGGTAATGGCCGCAGCGGCGATCTCCCGGCGATGCCACAGGAGCTTGCGAAATTTCCAAAGAGGCCTGCGATATTTCCACGCCAGTTTGGCTTCTCTTATGGTCATGTAAACTCCTTTCACAGGCGGCCACTTTCGAATCAAGCAGAACGAATCGTCGCTTATAACTATCCGAATTCCAGGTTAATCGATCTGAACTCTAAACCGAAGCGACATAGAATCCCCTATTATGCGACTTTGTGAAATAGCGTGCAATTCAGTCCTCATTTTTGGGAGCCGCTGATAGTTTCCCGGGCAGGAAATGCAGGTTATATCAATGGCCTGGCGATTGCATGTACGGCGCCGCGAACCGCCCAGGTCACTATGAGAACATCCTCTTACCAATGTATCTACTTCCGAATGTCTTTGGGAATCCTGAAAAACCAAGTGACCGAAATCGGCAAGCCCGCCAAATCCGCAGTCCCCGCGGGCCATGACCAGTGTGTCTGACCGGAAAATGACCGGGCTTTATGGCAACCAAGTCAATTGTCTCAGCGGCGAGAAACGAAAATCACACTTGCTCCTCTGTCGCAAAGGCCTTGCGGAATCTCATTGATCATCTAGACGTCCCTCTTCCTTCTATCGTCAAGCGAGGTGACCATGTCCTCATAAAGGTAAATATGGGATGTTCGGGGGCGAGAGATCCGGGGCTCCGCCTCACAACACATCCGACAGTGGCGCAAGCGATCATCGAGTCCTTGCTAGATTGCGGCGCGGTTGTATCTTTTGGCGATGATGTGTCCCGCTCCGGAAAGCACTCCCTAAGTATCTATGAAAGAACGGGAATGTCCGAAGTTGCCAAACGAACTGGAGCAAAGCTGATTGACTTTGTCGCTGCCGGAGCGCGCGAAGTACGCGGTGGATTGCTCTATCCTCGAAGCTATTTGGTTACTAACGCTTACTTTGAGGCCGACGTTGTAGTCAATGCCGCTTCTTGTCGGTCTGGACCAGTAGTAGTTGGAATGAGTGGCGCCATCAAGAATATGTTCGGCTGTGTTGTTGGGCTCAGAAAGCAACTGATTCACGACCTTTTTGACGTGTACCCGGAACAGTTCGGCCGAGCTATCGCTGATATCCACCCAGCGGTCCGAGCCGATCTTTCGTTTTTGGACTTAACGAGCGTGGCTGAAGCCGGAGGTATCACGCTAGCGGTGCGTCCTGTGGGCCTAATGCTTGCCAGCAGGGATCCCGTGGCTCTTGACACGGTAGCCGCTCATGCGATCGGTTATGAGGACGTGCCGATCTGGCCAACCTACTTTGGAAATAAGCTCGGATTGGGTTGCAACGATATGGGTCAGATTGACATTCGAGGTCTCGACTGGAACGGTTTCGAGACGCGCCGTCTTGAGCATCCGTTTATCCGGCCCCATGTAAAGCCAGCGCCATATGATAAAGTCTCAAGGGCTCTCAACAACACCCTGTTCAGGCCGCGACCAGTAATCACCACAGCGAAGTGCACTGGATGCGGCGATTGCGTTCAGCGTTGCCCTATCGGCTGCATCGCACCTGCGCCAAGAAACGTCTACAAAATAAATCTTGACTCCTGTGTTGATTGTGGTTGCTGTATCAAGGCCTGCGATGCGGGCGCAGTTCAGGTCGAGTTTGTTGGGCTTGCAAAAACGATTCGACAAGTATTAGGGAAGCAGAACGCTCCCACGATCGGAGAAGCGCCGCTTTAGGACGAGGTGAAGCATGCACACGCATTGCGAAAGGTCATACTATTCAGTACTTCTCCTGCGCCGTCACCGCCGCCTTATGGGGGAATGGCAGTTCAAGGCCAGCTCCTTGAAGGCTACCTACGAAAAGACGGGAATTATGTTGTACTGCTTTCTTCCAACCTTCCGCTTCCCAGTTCGCTGCGATTCTTAGATCGAGTGCGCGGACTGCGCACCATTCTCCGCTTCGCGACCTTCTCTGTCACTATGTGGAGCCAAACGCAATCGGTGGATATCGTTCATGTGCTGGCCTCATCATGGCTATATTTCTTCTTGGTGGTATGCCCGGCTGTAGTGATCGGTCGAATCAGTGAGAAGGTCGTGGTCGTAAACTACCATGGAGGCGGAGCTCAGCAATTCCTCCGATGGTGTGGCTGGGTTGTGAAGCCGGTATTCAGACTCGCCGACTCGATCACGGCCCCTTCACATTGCATTGCCGATCTGATACGGAATTCCCTTCATCTTCCGGTCGTGCATGTACCCAATATTGTAGACAGGCAGGCTTTTCAATATAGGCATAGAGCGACGCTCCAGCCCAAAATATTAGTGAATCGCCACTTGGAAGAAATCTATGATGTAGCATCGGTTCTTCGGGCCTTCCAAATTATCCAACAACACTATCCTGAGGCATCTTTGTGGATTACGGGAACAGGGCGCGAGGAACGATCATTGCATGCCATGGCAGCACGTTTGCACCTTAAGAACGTTCTTTTTCTTGGGCATGTAAATCATGATCAAATACCTGGGCTTTGCAATGAGCGTGACATCATGTTGAACGCATCTCGAATCGACAATTCCCCTGTCGCGCTTCTGGAAGCTTCGGCGGCCGGCCTTGTGATCATTTCTACGCGCGCCGGTGGAATCGCCGAGACTTACACAGACGGACGAAATGCCCTGCTGGTCGAACCGGGCGACTGGCGAGGCCTCGCTGCGGCGGTCGACCGAGTACTCGGTTCGCCATTGTTTGCGCAGGAAATCGTAAATGCTGCGGAAATAGAGATCGCTCGCGCCAGCGATTGGTATGGCGTATCAAAACCCCTTTACGAAGCCTATGCGGTTTAAGCATCGGCGGAATCTCTCGAAGTGGGGTACCCACGGCCATACCCGCGGCGAAATCCAGGAACTTATTTTGGGTGATTCTCTGAGGATGCCCGTTAGTTCGTAGAAAGTAAGCGACTCTCAAACCTGGGGGCGTGAACGCCTCTGGGTAGTTTTTCTGCCAAGAAAAAGGAGAGAGTCGCTATGAAGAAAAGATATCAGATCGACCAGCAACGGGCGGTGCAGCAGTTCCGCCAGCTCGCCACCGAACAGAACCCGAAGATCCAGATGATCCTGCCGATGGCCGACATTGTCGGTTTGTTGCAGGAGGGCGTGGGCAACTTGCTGCGGCACGCCGGATTGGAATTGATGCACCTGGTGATGGACGAAGAAGTGAAGTCGTTGGCTGGCGAGCGCCACCAGCAACACGAGCAACGCCGCGCGCATCGCTGGGGCAAAGAAGACGGCTACTGCGTGGTGGATGGCCAGAAGGTGCCGATCAAGCGCACGCGATTGCGCAGCGGTGACAATCGCGAACAACGCTTGGGGAGCTACGAGCTGTTTCAGCACGACGGGCCTTTGCAGCAAGGCGTCTGGGACAAGATGATGCGCGGGCTTTCGACGCGCAACTACGGCGCGGTGGTGAAGGACTTTCAATCCGCCTATGGAATCGAGAAGTCGGCAGTGAGCGAGAACTTCATCGAAGCCAGCCGCGAGAAGGTGAAGCAGTTAATGGAGCGTCCGCTGGGCGAGTTGCGGCTTTGCGCCGTGCTGATCGACGGCACGCCCTTCAAGGACCGGCAGATGATTGCGGCCCTTGGGATTGGCTGCGATGGACGCAAAACCGTGCTGGGCATCCGCGAAGGTGCGACGGAAAACACGGCCATGGTGAGCAGCCTATTGAGTGAACTGGTGGAGCGCGGCCTGGACTTCTCGACGCCGCGGCTGTACATCCTGGACGGCGGCAAAGCGTTACACGCGGCGGTGCGAAAGCATGCCGGCCACGCGGCGTTCATCCAACGCTGCCAGGTCCACAAGAAACGCAATGTCGTGGATCACTTGCCGGACGAGCACAAAGCCGACGTGAGAAGGAAACTCCAGAACGCTTACGCGATGACGGACTACGCCGATGCCAAACGCGCATTGGATCGTTTGCATCGCGAGCTGATGGATCTGAATCCGAGCGCCGCGCGCAGCCTGGAAGAAGGGATGGAGGAAACGCTCACCGTCCACAAATTGCGCGTGCCGGACCAACTGCGCCGGACCCTGTGCTGCACCAACGTGATCGAGTCCGCGTTCTCCATCGTCGAAACGGTCTGCCGAAATGTCAAACGCTGGCGGACCGGCGATCAGATCGAGCGATGGGTGGGCTCAGGGTTGCTCGTCGCCGAGCGCCAATCACGGATGGACAGTTCGCTCAATTTCGCAGAATCGTGAGTACGCTACCATTCGCGGGACCAGGCCTGATGTGGTCGTCTTGCCGTGGGACCAACGTCGAATTCCTTCGACTTCGATTTCGAAATGATCGTGCTGGCGCCCGAGTCAACCAACTCCGTTTAAAGGAAATTGCGATCCCGACAATTTATGCGGGCGAGAAATCACATTTGAACCCAATGCAATACGGGTTCAATGTACTCGGAGTTTTGCTCAAATACAAGCAGGGGAAGTATACTGAAAGTCCGGTCCGTGATTGATCCTAGATCCGGCAGTTCGGCCCGGGGGCCGCGTCTCCCGCCTGTCTCTAACAAGTTCCAACTGCTGCGCAGATCACCTCCTCGGTGAGAACCGCTTTTCCGGCAACGAGTTGCCGTTAAGGCGGATGGCGGCTTCTGGCAGCGGCAATTGCCGAATTTAGGTTGATGTGTTGAGTTCTGTACCGGCGGCAGGGCCCCAAAAATTTCAATACCAAAAGGGAAATTCGCGAATTTCCGCATCGGTTCCTGGACATCCTTACGGTTCGGAGACGGTTTGGTCCCAAATCTGTTCATAAGCCGGCGGAGGAGAACATGAAAACTGGGACGTATTGGTTTGCATTGCTGGCGCTCATTTCGGCGGGCGTCCTTGCCGGATGCTCCGGGACGGCGCAATCGCCGGATGTTTCGAGCAAGATCCGCAATGGGCTGGATCAGGCTGGCCTGAAAACGGTCTCTGTCAGCCAGGATCGCGACAAGGGAGTTGTAACTTTGGGCGGCCATGTCAACGACGATCGCGAGAAGTCGCAAGCGGAAAGCATTGCAAAATCCGGCGCGGGCGGACAAGTAGTTTCGAACGAGATTGCGGTGACTCCAGCGGGAGACAGAGACGCAAGCAGGGTGAATGCCGATGTAGATAAAGCCATCGAGCAAAACCTCGACGCCGCATTGCTTCAAAACAGGCTGCACGATCATGTAAGCTATACGGTCAATAACCATGTTGTAACTTTAAAAGGCGAAGTGGAAACGCAATCGAGGCGCGACGAGGTCGAAAAGGTTGCGGCTTCCGTTCCAAACGTTCAGCAGGTGGTTAATGAAATTCAGGTGAAGCATCAGAAGGCGACCTCCACGCAGTAAACCAAGGTCGGGTAACCCACGGAGCAGAAGGCCGCGCGACGAGTACCGAGACGCCGCACCCCACGTTACTATAGGTTTGAACCCGAGGGGTTTGAACCCGGTCCCGAATGTCGCTTCTACTCTCCATTGTGCCCTCGCTGCCGGACCTTACGATCGCCGGCGCGGTGGATATTCTAGTAGTCGCGTTCCTCATTTACCAGTGTTTGATGGTGGTTCGCGGGACCCGCGCCGGCCATATTCTGGGCGGAATTGTCGTAATGATGTTGCTGTACTGGATCGCGCTTCGCGCCGGTCTGGAGGCTTTGCGCTCGCTGCTTTCTTACATCGTTCCTTTTATCGGCGTTGCGATTATCGTTCTATTTCAATCTGAAATCCGGCGAACGCTGGCGCGCATCGGGCGGAAGCGCTGGTTCGGTTTGGCGGGTGGATTCCGCGCGCCGGAATCGGCCAATGAGATTTTGCTCGCGCTGGAACAGCTTGCGGCGGAGAAGATCGGCGCATTGATCGTGATGGAGCGCGACATTGGGCTGCGGACATTCATCGAAAGCGGCGTACGCTTGGACGCTCTGATTTCCCGCGATCTGCTGCTTTCCATTTTTCAGCCCGGTTTGCCCTTGCACGACGGCGCGTGTATCGTGCAGAAAGACCGCATATCGGCGGCGGCTTGCTTTCTTCCGCTGACCACGAATCCACTGCTATCGGGGAAACTTGGCACCCGCCATCGGGCGGCGATCGGAATCACGGAGGAAACCGATTGCCTCACCCTGGTGGTTTCCGAAGAGACCGGCCGCATCTCTGTAGCGGCGATGGGCGAACTCAACCGGGGAATCACGATCGCGGAAGTCTCCGAGAGCATCAACCGCCATTTCGGCGTTCCGCATCCCACCCCGCTCCATATGGAAGAATCTGCCGCCGACATACCGCTGGCCGCCAAACCGGCCGGATCGGGTGCGCCTCCTCCCGAAAGAGGAGCCGGCCATGAGTAACGCAATCGCGCGGGGCATCAAGTGGATGTTTGCGCTGATCTTCGAAAATTTTGCATGGAAGCTGGGATCGCTGGCTCTGGCGACCGGCATCTGGGCCTTCGTGGCTACGGAGCCGGAGCTTTCTACGTTTACCAGCACGCAGGTGGAATACAAGAACCTTCCCGGGGATGTCGAGATCGCTTCCAACCCGGTTAGCACAGTGCTGCTGGAATTGCGCGGGCCTTCCGGCGTTCTGAGAGATATCAACCAAGCCAGCTTTCGTCCCGGGGTGATTCTCGATATGTCGACCGCGCGCCGGGCCAGCGTACTTTCTTTATAGAAGATGCAACAGTGACGCTGCCGCGCGGCGTGCGCCTGGTGCAAGCGGTGCCATCGCAATTGCGCTTCGATTTCGAGAGTCGCGCATACCGCAGCATACCGGTGGTTCCGCAAATCACGGGAGAGGGCCAGAATGGCTATGTGATCGCGAGCCAACGGGTACAACCCGGCGAGCTGGTTATCGTGGGTCCGGCAACCCACGTTGCGCGCATCAATCAGGCAACCACGGATCCGGTGGATGTCTCGCGCGCGGTTGGGACGTCGGAGTATCAAGTAAATGCATTTGTGGCCGATCCGTATGTAAGGTTTCAATCTTCGCCGCAAGTGGAAGTTATTGTCGCCATGAAGAAGCAATAGGACTGAGGATCAGCGTTGAGCAAACAGCTATTCGGCACTGACGGCATCCGGGGCGTAGCGGGGGAATATCCGCTGGACCCATCGACCGTATTCGCGTTCGGCGTGGCCTTGGCCGACGACGCGGCCAAGACGCACGACCGTCCTGAGATCCTCATCGGCGCCGACACTCGCGAGAGTGGGCCGTGGATCGCCAGAACCGTCGCCGGGGGCCTGGAGAGCCGGGACGCGCGCGTACATTACGCCGGCGTCATCACCACTCCGGGAGTCGCATATCTGACCCGCACCGGGCCATACGCCGCGGGGGTGATGATTTCGGCATCGCACAATCCATTCCGCGATAACGGCATCAAGGTCTTTGGCCATAGCGGATTCAAGCTGCCGGACGCCGAAGAACACGAGATGGAACAGGAGATCCTGAGGCTGCGCGAAATGCGGATTAAGCCCAAGGCAGCGAACATGGATGCCGGCGAATCGCACGGCGCGAAATACCTGGAATTTCTACAGAGCACGGTTTCAACGCGGTTTGACGGCGTTCGGATCGTGCTCGATTGCGGCCATGGCGCGGCGTATCGATTGGCGCCGGCGCTCTTTGGCCGCCTTGGCGCAGAAACCATCGTGCTGAATGCCGCTCCCGATGGACGCAACATTAACCGCAATTGCGGCGCCCTGCATGTGGAGGGAATGCGGGCAGCGGTGCTGGCGAACGCCGCCGATTTCGGCGCGGCTTTCGATGGCGATGCCGATCGCGTAATCTTCGTCGCCAGGAGCGGCAAGATTATAGATGGCGATGCCGTGCTGCTCACCGCGGCGCGAGCCATGAAGGCCAGTGGCCGGCTGCGCGGAAATACCGTTGTTGCAACCGTGATGTCGAATCTCGGTCTGGAAAAGGCGCTTGATGCCGTCGGCATCCGGCTGGTGCGCACGCCCGTTGGCGATAAGTATGTGCTGGAAGAGATGGTGCGCCTGGACGCGGCGCTGGGCGGCGAGCAGTCCGGGCACGTCATCTTCCGCGAATTTTCCACTACCGGCGATGGTTTATTAACCGCGCTGCGGCTTTTCGAGATTGCGCGCCTCGCCGGTACTGGACTGGACGAGCTCACGGCCGACCTTCTGGTTTATCCGCAGCGGCTGGTGAATGTGAGAGTACGTGAGAAAAAGGGCGCATTTGAGGTTCCCGCGGTGGCGCAGGAGATCCGGCGCGTGGAAGAGGCCTTTGGCGGAAAAGGTCGCGTACTGGTGCGATTTTCCGGTACCGAACCCCTGGCGCGGGTGATGGTGGAAGGTCCGGACCTGGCACAGGTGGAAAGTTTCAGCGCCAGCATCGCCGAGGCGATCCGGCGCGAAATAGGCGAATAGAGCAACAACGTGAATGCCGCCGCGATTTTCGTCGCCGCTTTGCTGTGGGTGACGCTCGGCTGCCATATGTCCCCGGTGGCGCGCGCGGTCGCGGAGGACGCCGCCTCGTGCGTACCCGGGAATACGATCGCGCTGGCCGGCGTGGATCTCGAGCGGCTACGCGCTGCGCCGCTGTATGCCAAACTACCTCCGGCAGCGATAGCATTGGCTGGGCAGTTCGGCGCCGCTTCCTCGGCGCTGCTGGCTTATAACGGCAAAGACCTGCTCGCGATCGCCCGCGGCCGATTCGCGCAGCCGCCGCCCGGCGCTACTCTGGCGGCTCCCAACCTCGCGCTGTTCGGACCGCCCGAATGCGTGGCCGCCGCGCTCAAGCAGCACCGCTCCGGCGCAAACGGATCGCCGGCGCTTGTCGCCCGCGCTGAATCCATCGCCGCCGGCCGCCAGATCTGGATCGTTATGCAAGGCGGAGTGTCTCTCCCGCTCAGCGGCAATTTGGCGAATCTGAACCATCTGCTGCGAAATGCGGAATATGTCACCGTCGCGGTGAGCGTCGGTTCGGGCTTGGCGCTCGCGGCTACGATAGTTGGGCGCACCGCCGCATCCGCCCGCGACATCGAAGAGACCGTGCGCGCCGAGATCACGCTGGGGGCAGCGGCTGAGGCGCGCCAACCCTATCTCGCCCGGTTATTGCGATCGATTCAGATCGATCGGGACGATCGCGTGGTGCGGCTCAACCTGACCGCCGATTACGATGCGGCGGAGAAATTGTTTAGTATGCAGCTGTAGGCGCCTGAATGGATGGCGTAAACTGGGGCTGAGGACATCCAGTGCCACGCCAGTTCGACGTCATCATAGAGCGCGACGAGGAGGGCTACTATGTTGCGTCAGTCCCGCAACTTTCGGGATGTCACACGCAGGCGCGATCTCTCGACGAGGTAACGCAACGTATTCGCGAGGCGATCGAACTCTGTCTTGAAGTGGAGGGCACGCCTGAGCGGAATCTTGATTTCATCGGCATTCAACGCATCACGATCGCAGCATGAGTCGGAGTCCAAGAATCACCGGCTTTAGGTTGATCACGGCCTTAGTCGAGAACGGCTTCCAGGTTGTTCGGGTTCGAGGTAGCCACCCACTTTGTTCGTCACGAGGATGGCCGAAGGACAGTGGTCCCTGTACACTCGGGCGAGACGCTGGGGCCGGGCCTGGCCCACAAGATATTGCGTGATTGCCACCTCACCGTGGAAGACCTCCAGAGAGGTTGATTCAAACCCGCGGTCAACCGCATCCTACACTGAGCTTCATCAGTTTCTACGCCGCCGCCCCCGCTCATCGGCGGTGCGACCATGCGGCAAAGCGGTGCATTAAGCGTGTAGCCTTACCCGTGCAGCCTCCGCGGATCGAATAGATGCCGCGGCCGAAAGGCGGTCTTGGACCATTTACTGGATGCGATGAACTCCACGCCCGCGAAATAGCCGATTTCGCGGTACACGCAATACCGAACCGTGCCTCGGAATTCCTTATGAGGCGAATGCCACTCCACCACGGCGCCGGCCGGAACGGGGGTCTCGAGTTGCAGACAGGCGCCGGATCGCGCGATATCCTCTAGCAGCGCCATAGCCTGACGGCGCTTTCCGGCGTGGTCCTTCCAAAAGACCTCCACCATATCGGCGCACATCATTCGCGGTTCGATTCTGCGTTCATCCATGCAAACCATATCGGCTGACGGGGCGCGGGGCTTTACCGGGAAACGCGGCTTTTCTCACGTGGCCCCTCCGAACACTGCCCTCACATAGCTTTTCCGATATACTCACCAGAAGAATGACAACCAAAAAGCGGCCTGAGGATTTACGCAGCTACCGTTGGTTCGGGCCGGATACGATGCGCGGCTTCAGCCATCGCTCGCGCATGTTGCAGCTTGGCTACCGGCGCGAAGACTTCACCGGGAAACCGGTGATTGCGATCGTGAACACCTGGAGCGAAATCAATCCCTGCCACGCCCATTTGCGCGAACGCGCCGAGGCTGTTAAACGCGGCGTGTGGCAGGCGGGCGGCTTTCCGGTGGAAATTCCGGCGTTCTCCATTACCGAGACCTACATGAAGCCCAGTCCCATGCTGTACCGGAACCTGTTGGCCATGGATACCGAGGAAAGTTTGCGCAGCCTGCCCGTGGATGGCGCGGTCCTGATGGGCGGCTGCGATAAAACCACCCCGGGTTTGCTGATGGGCGCGATCAGCGTGAATCTGCCGGCGATCTTTCTTCCCGCGGGTCCCATGCTGCGCGGCAATTGGAACGGCAAGCCGCTCGGCAGCGGCTCCGACCTTTGGAAATACTGGACCGAGCGCTGCGCCGGCTCGGTGAGCGACGACGATTGGAATGCCATCGAAAGCGGAATTGCGAGATCGCCGGGCTTCTGCATGACCATGGGCACTGCTTCGACTATGACCGCGCTCGCCGAAGCGCTGGGCATGACGCTGCCTGGCGCGTCGTCGATTCCGGCGGCGGATTCCAATCACGTTCGGCTGGCCATTGATAGCGGCCGCCGGATTGTCGAAATGGTATGGGAAGATTCCAAGCCCGAAGATATCCTGACGATGCAGGCGTTCAGAAATGCCATCACCGTAGATATGGCGATCGCCGGTTCCACAAATGCGATTATTCATCTGGTGGCGCTGGCCCGGCGCCGCGGGCTCGACCTGCCCCTGCCTCTTTTCGACGAGATCGCGCAGCATGTTCCCGTACTCGCGAATATACGGCCAGTGGGCGAGTTTCTCATGGAGGACTTTTACTATGCTGGGGGCCTGCGCGCCTTGATGGCCGAAATTAGGGACCTTTTACATCTCGATTGCCGCACGGTGAATGGCAAGACGCTCGGCGAGAATCTGGACGGCGCGCGCATCATAAACCCGGCAGTAATCCATGGACGCGAAGCGCCCCTAGCGGAGACCGGCGGAACGGCGATTCTCTACGGCAGCCTCGCCCCGGACGGCGCCGTAATCAAGACTGCCGCGATGGACCAGCGCTTTTCGCGCCATACCGGAAAAGCCGTGGTGTTCCAGGATTATCCGGATCTGGAGGCGCGCATCAACCGTGAGGATCTGGATGTCGATGAGAATTCGGTGCTCGTTTTGCGTAATGCAGGGCCGCTGGGCGGCCCAGGCATGCCGGAATGGGGAATGCTGCCAATTCCCAAGAAGCTATTGAAGCTCGGCATCCGCGACATGGTGCGCATCTCCGACGCGCGCATGAGCGGCACCGTCTTACGGCACGTGTGTGCTGCACGTATCGCCGGAGAGCTACGTGGGCGGCCCACTGGCGCTGGTTCAGGACGGAGATGCTATTTTGCTCGACGTTCCGAATCGGAGACTGGATCTGCTCGTGGCGGATGCGGAACTTGAGAAGCGCCGATCCCAGTGGATCCGGCCGGTTCCCAAAGAGGATCGCGGCTATCTCGCGCTTTACCGGGAGCGCGTGACGCAGGCCCACGAAGGCTGCGACTTCGATTTTCTGGCGCGCGGGGCGAAGCAGGCGGAGCCGGCCATTTATTAGATACCTCTCAGGTGCCGCATCCATTCAGACGCTGTATCCATAAGCGGCAGTGCGCTTCGGGGCCAAATGTGATAAACAGAACGGTGTGGAAATCGTCGTTGTTTTATGGCTGTTGTTCGGAATCTCTGCCGCTATTGTAGCCAGCAACCGTGGCGAAAACGGATGTTTATGGTTTGGCCTGGGAGTCCTGCTCGGACCGATCGGGTTTGCACTGGCGTTCGCCACTGGCGTTAAATGTCCAAAGTGCGCAAGCCGAATTAGCCACGCAGCCACAATCTGTCCAAACTGCGGATACACGATCCAAGCCGCAGGCGGTTCCGCACGGGGTAGTGGCTCGAAGAACGGCGTAATCTATACCGAATCCGAATTGGAATTCATGCGGTCTCCGACAGCTCGGAAATCGATCCCTGAGGTGCCACAGCCAGTTGCACAAGAGCCAACAAAGCGTTGTCCGTTTTGCGCTGAAACAATCTTGGCAGAGGCCAAGAAATGCCGGTACTGTGGAGAGTTTCTGAAACCTCCGGCATCGGGCCATTAAGTTAAGCCGCTGCGGAGTAGAGGCCGCCCGTGACGCGACAGTACACGCACTCTAGCGACGCGATAAGTTCACGGTTATGAACATCGACTCTCAAACCATAGCGTCGCCCACTGGCCAAAAGATTCCCCGCTCAAAATGTAATAAATACGACATTGCCGACCTGCGGGAGATTCCCGATTTTCATCGCGCCGGATATATACTACGGGCCATGCATAAACCCTTCACACTGATCGCCGTGCTTGCGACCTTCGGGGTTATCGGAGTGGCGCAAGACGAAGCCCAATATCAGACCTGGATGAAATCCATACCGCCAACGATGACCGCGATTCGCAACGCTCCGGACAATGCCGCCGCGGCTGCCGACGCCACCAAACTGGCCGACACCTTCGACCATGTCGCCACATTCTGGAAAGCGCGGAATGCGGAGGATGCCGTCAAATTCGCGGAAACCGCGCGCGATGCGGCCAAAGCCATCGCCGCCGGAACTGGAGATAAAGCCGCAAACCTGCGGACCATACAAGGGACACTGCGGCGGTTGCCACTCGGCTCACCGCGAGGGAACGGACGCCCAATTTTAAGATTAAATGATAGCTGCTGGACGGCAGCGCCCGGTCTCGCGACGCCAGTCCGACAGCCCAAACATAAGCGGTTATCGATCGAGTGTACTCCCTCGGACTTGCAGGCGTTGACACGGGCGCGCAGCGGTACGATATTGGGATCGCGAACTAATTCTGACGTTCAGTTTCTTTGCGAAGCCGGGCTTTGCATAAAGGAGCAATCATGACAGAATCCTGCGATAAACATATAGGGCACACCCATGCTCACGGCCCAAATTGTGGCCACACTGCCGTTCAGCACGACGGCCATACCGATTATCTTCACGACGGCCATTTGCACCATGTCCACGGAAATCATGTTGACGAACACAGGTTGGCGGCGGACGACTCAAACCAGGATCGATGCACGCCGGATCATCACTGCGGAGAGCACCAGCGCGATCATGTCCATGGGCCCGCCTGCGGACATGAAGCCGTGCCGCACGGCAATCACGTGGACTATCTCGTTAGCGGGCACTTACACCATCCGCACGGAGCGCACTGCGACGATCACGGCAAGCTGGCGGCGGGCGCGTAGTTCCGCTTAACCTACGGAGCCAGCCGGGCAGATATCTACACAAGAGCCAACTGCTCTTCGCCGGGCTCCGCTCAACAATACCAGGGCTCCGTCAGATACGGAATTGTCGCGCGCGAGGCCATCGGCGTATCCGGCCAGCGGCCAGCGGCGGCCAAGTCCCAGATCTCGCGAAAAATTTCCTCGCGGCTCGCCCCGCGCTTGTCCGCGCGTTGAATCGCGGCGTGGATCGACTGGCACAACTCATCCACCGCCCGGTCGGCGTTCTTCCACGGGTAGCACAATCCGGTCGCGTCAAACGGTCCTACGATGGCGCGCACTTCCGGCAATTCCAGAAGCAGCGAGCCTTCCGGGATCAGTAAGCGGATGGCAAGCTGCACCGGCGCAACTTGCCCGGCCAACCCCAATTCGACGAGCTCTCGCAGAAACTCGCGATATCCCGATAGCGTGGTCCATGGCGTGAACGGAAGGAACGTGGGTGACAGTGGCAGCGCCGCCGCGCGCATCAGTTGCAGCGCTTCCACGAATCCCGCCCGCGTGTGTCCTTTTGCGAGTTTTTGCAGTACCGCATCGTCGAGCGACTCGACCGCGCTGGTAACGAACGCACAGCCTGTGCGCTTCAATTCCGGAAGCAGCTCGCGATGGTTCAGGATGTGCTCGATTTTCACGGTCACGTCGTAAGTCAGCTGCGGCCACTCGCGATGGAGCGCCTCCACGATGGGCATCGCGTGTCCCGGCCCATTCAGAAAATCGGGATCGCCGAACGTGATGTGCTCCGCGCCCGCGGCCACCTGCTGGCGGATATCTTCGACCACGACGTCGCGCTGCACGATGCGGAATATGCCCTGGTAGACCGGCACGATGGGACAATGGCGGCAGAAGTGCTTGCAACCGCGGCTGGCCTCGGTGTATCCCACGCGGCGCGTGGAATGCGCTCCATTGATAACGAGTTGTGCATATGCCCCCAAGGGCGGAAGGCCGGCACGGTCGGGCGTTAAGAACTGCTGGCGTTGCAGCGAAATCGGCGGAGGGCTAACGCAAGCTGAAGCGTGCGCAACCCTGCTGACGCCAGGTCCACCAGGCCCTGTTCGAACTCGCCCCCGAGTATGGTTTCGACGCCCGCTTCCCGCAATGCCGCCTCGTTCAGCGGGGCATAAAGGCCATAGCCGCACAGATGCGCGCGCGGATTCAGGGCGCGCACACGGCCGCTGACGCGCAGGAACAACCGCGTAGCCGTGTGCATGGGAAGAAAGAACGCGATCAGCTCCGCCTGCTCCACGGCCTCGCGAGGTAAAGGCGAGCGCGAGAGATCGACGCACGTCACCTCGTGACCTGCGCGGCGCAGCCATGCAGCGGGAGAAGCCAGCCCGAACGGCTGGCGGCCCATCTCGTAGGTCGAAATCAAGACCACGCGCACTCCTTCCATTATGTGGGACGGGGCGCCAATGTGCGCTCTGATAAACTTAAGTAAGAATCCGACTCCTCCAATGCTCGCCACAGCTACCATCGCGGATGAGATTCTAGATTTGAAAAGACAGCGGCGCGCCATTTTGTTGGCGCATCACTACCAGGAACCGGAAATTCAAGAGATGGCCGACGTGGTGGGGGATAGCCTCGAGTTGGCTCGCAAAGCGCGCGATTTCGAGGGCGACGTGATCTCTTTCGCCGGCGTCTGGTTCATGGCCGAAACCGCCAAGGCGCTCAATCCCGATCGCATTGTGGTCGTGCCCGACCGCGCCGCCTCATGCAGTCTGGTGGATAGCTGTCCCGTCGAACCTATTCGCGAATTCCGGCGCGCGCATCCCGAGTACGTCATCGTCAGCTACATCAATACCTCGATTGAGGTGAAAGCGGAAAGCGACATTCTCTGCACCTCGCGCAACGCCGTCAAGATCGTCAATTCCATTCCGCGCGAAACACCCGTGCTGTTTCTACCTGACCGCAATCTGGGAAATTACGTCCAGCGGCAAACCGGACGCGAGAACATGAAGATCTGGCAGGGGACCTGCATCGTTCACGCGACCTATCCGGCGCGGCGGTTGATTGAAGCAAAAATGGAGCATCCGCGGGCCAAAGTGGTTGCGCACCCGGAGTGTCCCGAATCGGTACTGGCGCTGGCGGATTTCGTCGGCTCCACGTCCGCCATCATCGAGTGGTGCGATGCCAGCGATGCCGCCGAGTTCATCGTAATGACCGAGAGCGGCATTCGCTATTCGCTGGAGAGAATCTCGCCCGCGAGGCGTTTTTACTTCGTGGCCAACGAGAACTGCAATTGCAGCGAATGCCCTTACATGAAACTGAACACGCTGGAAAAGCTGCGCGACAGCCTGCTGAACCTGGAGCCGCGCGTCGAATTGCCCGCGGATTTGATGCAGCGGGCACTTGCGCCGCTCGAGCGCATGCTCGCGGTGAATTGAATGGCAACAGCTGCATCGCCGCTGATCGAGGCTCCATTGATCGATTCTTTCGGCCGCATTCACGATAATCTGCGCATCAGCGTTACCGACCGCTGCAATATCCGCTGCTTCTATTGCATGCCCGAAACGGACGTGCATTTTGTACCGCGCGCGGAGATTCTCGATTTCGAGGAGATTGAGCGATTCGCGCGCATTGCCGCGTCGTTGGGCGTCACCAAATTGCGCGTCACCGGCGGCGAGCCGCTATTGCGGCGCGATTTGCCGGTGCTGATCCGCCGTCTGGCGGCGATTCCGGGCATCCGCGATCTCGCGCTCACCACTAATGGCGTCTTGCTGCCGCAACTCGCGGGGCCGCTCTACGATGCTGGATTACGGCGGCTCAACGTACACATCGACACGCTGGACCGCGAGCGCTTCGCCCGGATCACGCGCCGCGACGATCTCCCCAAAGTGCTGGCCGGTCTGACTGAAGCCAAGCGGCTGGGCTATTCGGCGATCAAGCTGAACGCGGTAGCGGTGAAAAATCTGGTAGAGCCGGATATCGTTCCGCTGGCTCGATATGCCCGCGAAAATGGCTTTGAGCCGCGCTACATCGAGTTCATGCCGCTCGACGCGCAGGGCCTCTGGGACCGCCGCAAGGTGCTGCTGGCCGACGAAATTATCGAAACGCTGTCGCGCGAGATTTCGCCCCTGATCCCCGTGCCCGATCCCGATCCAAGAGCGCCAGCCACGGAATACGAGTACGCCGATGGCGGCGGACGCGTCGGCTTTATCGCTTCGGTCAGCCGCCCGTTCTGCCTGAACTGCAACCGCCTGCGCATCACAGCGGATGGCAAGCTGCGCTACTGCCTTTTCGCCATCGATGAAGACGATGTGAAGTCGCTGATGCGATCGGGCGCTTCCGACGATGAAATCGCCGCGCTCGTCCGGCGCAACGTGGCGGGTAAATGGATCGGGCATGAGATCAATTCGGCGCGTTTTGTGCCGCCGCCGCGGCCGATGTATCAGATTGGCGGTTAGAGGGACAATGCACTGATCTGCGCGTAAGGCCGCGCCAGCGCGACACTCTCTCAAGAGCCGTCGCGCTATCCGTAAAACCATGGCGCCTCGCCTGTTGTACAATAAACCCCAACCCCGGTTACCCCTATGAACTCAAATACCCCGATGCGTACCAGCATCCTCGCTACCGCCTTGATGGCGTCATTCTTTACGGTAAGCGCGCCCGCGCAGACCACTTATGAAACCGCGCTGAAGAATCTGAAGTTTCGCAGTGTCGGCCCCGCCACTATGGGCGGACGAGTTGACGACATTGCGGTGGTGGAATCCGACACCCGCATCATCTACGTCGGCGCGGCCGCCGGCGGTCTGTTCAAGACCACCAACGGCGGCATCACCTGGCAGGCGCTCTTTGAGAACCAGCCCAATCCTTCCATCGGCGATATCGCCATCGCGCCCTCGAACCCCTCCATCGTTTACGTGGGAACGGGCGAGGCCAACAATCGCCAGAGTTCCTCTTGGGGCGACGGCATCTACAAGACCATGGAC
The DNA here is from genome assembly GCA_963723015.1 of Bryobacterales bacterium. Taxonomy (GTDB): domain Bacteria; phylum Acidobacteriota; class Terriglobia; order Bryobacterales; family Bryobacteraceae; genus PALSA-243. The sequence continues at coordinate 103,826 of CAVRPF010000006.1, read as the reverse complement.
GGCGGAGCCACCTGGACTCACCTGGGCTTGAAGGAAACGCATCACATCGGCCGTATCGTGGTGAACCCCACCGATCCGAACATCGTCTACGTAGCCGCGCTGGGCGACCTCTGGGGCCCCAACAAAGAGCGTGGCGTCTTCATGAGCACCGATGGCGGCGCACACTGGACCCAGTCGCTCGCCATCAACGAAGACACGGGCGTTTCCGATATCGCCATCGATTCGCAAAGTCCCAACATCCTCTATGCAACGGCGTATCAGCGCCGCCGCACGGTTTTTGGCTATAACGGCGGTGGACCGGGCAGCGGCCTCTATCGTTCCACCGATTCGGGCGCTCACTGGACAAAGCTCGTCGGCGGACCAAATTCCACTCTCGGGAAGGGATTGCCGGCGACCGGCGACATGGGCCGTTGCGCGATCGATATCTATCGCAGGAACACCAACATCGTCTACGCGCTGATCGAGCATGCAACCCTCGGCGGCGTCTACCGCTCGGAGGATAAGGGCGTCACCTGGACGCATATGAGCGACACCGATCCGCGCCCGTCCTACTTCAGCCAGATACGCGTCGACCCCAACACGGATCTGAAAATCTGGCTTGGCGGCGTGAATATCTACATGTCCGAGGACGGCGGCAAAACGTTCGATCAGACGCGCTTCCGCCAAGTCCATAGCGACGTTCACGGCATCTGGATCGATCCCGGCAATTCCGACCATCTGGTGATCGGCTGCGACGGCGGAGTGTGGACCACCAATGATAGCGGGCGCGCCTGGCGGCACATCAACAACATCGCGTTGGGCCAATTCTACGAAGTCGCATACGATTTCCAGAAGCCGTATCACATCTGCGGCGGCGCACAGGATAACTACTCGTGGTGCGGCCCCAGTTCCACCATGCAGACGCTCGGCATCGGCAATGAGGATTGGATCACGGTGGAAGGCGGAGATGGCTTTTACAACCGCATCGATCCCAGCGACCCCACTATCGTCTATGCCGAATCGCAGGACGGCAATCTTTCCCGCCGCGATTTGAAGACCAGCGAAAGCAAATCCATTCGGCCGATAGAAGAGAGCGATCAGGACCCGCGCTACCGCTTCCAGTGGAATTCGCCCATGGCCATTTCACCGCACGATCCCAAAACCATTTACTACGGCGGCAATTACCTGTTTAAGTCCACCGACCGCGGCGATAATTGGGTGCGCCTGGGCAAGGATTTGACCACCGGTCAGGACCGCAACAAGCTTCCCGTGATGGGCAAAATGCTCGACCGGACCACGCTTTCCTTCGATGACGGCGTCAATACCTGGCCGTGCATCACTGCCATCGCCGAATCGCCGGTCCGCGCCGGAACGCTTTGGGTCGGCACTGACGACGGCAATCTGCAGATGAGCCGCGACGACGGCAAAACCTGGAACAACGTTGTCTCCCACCTTCAGGGCATACAAAAAGGCGCATACGTCAGCCGCATCGAGCCGTCGCGCAAGGATGAAGGAACGGTGTACGTTGCGTTCGATAATCACCGCGCCGCCGATTACGGCATTTATATTTACAAGACAACTAATTACGGCGATTCCTTTACGCGAATCACCAACGGCATCCCGCCGGAAGCGGGCACGGTTCACGTGATTCGCGAGGACCCGGTCAACCCGAAGCTGCTCTTCGCGGGCACGGAATTCGGCCTGTTCATGACCGTGGACGGCGGCGCCAACTGGCACGCAATGAAGAACGGGTTGCCGACCGTTCCGGTGTTCGATCTGCAGGTTCATCCGCGCGACCACGATCTGATTCTGGCCACCCATGGCCGATCGTTTTGGATCATGGACGACATCTCGGCGCTCGAAGAGTTGAACGATCAGACGCTTACCAGCGATCTCAAGCTGTTCAGCGGGCGTCCCGGTATTGAGTGGAAGATGGCGGATTATCGCAGCTTCATCGGCTCGGCGTCTGTTCCTGGCGCCGAATGCGCCGAGCGGCGTGCTGCTGGATTATTTCGCGAAGACCGCGGGTCCGGTTCGCATCACGGTGACGGATAAATCCGGTAAGCAGGTGCGGCAATTGAATGCGCGCGCCGAAGCCGGCGTGGTCAATCGCGCGATATGGGATATGCGCGTCGATCCGCCCGTTCCGCCCACCTTTGGCGGCGGAGCGGCAGCGAGCGGGCGCGGGCGGCGGAGGCCGTGGCGGCGGGCGCGGAGGGCGCGGCGGCGGTCGTGGCGGCGCGGCGGCCGATGCTGCGGCGGCAACGCCTCAAGCCGGGCAGGCGGCGGGCGGAGCCGCAGCGGGTCTCGCGGGCGAGCTCACCAGCGAATTCGGCGCGGAAGCTGGGGCCGCTGGCGCTCCAGGGCTGGCGGCGGTGGCGGAGGTGGACGTGGCGGGCGTGGCGGCGGAGCGCCGCTGGTCGATCCCGGCGAGTACACCGTCACAGTTGCCATGGGCGATAAGAAAGATACGCGCACCGTGGTCGTGGAGGAAGATCCACGCGTAGTGTTTTCGGATGCCGATCGCGCCAAGCGGCGACAGGCCGTCGATACGCTTAGTGGCCATGACCAAACAGGCTGCGGAGCCGGCGCGAAAGGCCGCGGCGATGGCTGCCGCACTGACCAACCTGACGGCAAGCTGGCAGCAGCCGAATGCGCCGCAAGTTCCCGACAGCGTCAAGAAAGCGGTCGATGATCTCAATGCTCGCGTCAAGGCTGCGGCCGCTGTATTCGTCGCGGCCGGGGGAGGCCGTGGCGGGCGAGGAGGAGGTGGTGGTGGTGGTGCGGGCGCCGCTCCACCGTTTGTCCCGGCGCCGGTCACGCAGAAGATCCAGCGGCTAATGGGGCAGATCGATGGCTACAGTTCCGCTCCTACGACGCGCCAGTTGGCGGACATTCAGGCCACGCAAGCGGACCTGCAAAAGGGCGTCGCCGAGATCGATAAGCTATGGGACGAACTTCCGAAGCTGAATAAGTTGATGGCGGATGCCGGCGTTGCATACTTTACGGTGAACTTGAATGTAGCGCCGCCGGCGGCGCCTGGCCGCGGCGGAGGCAACTGATCGGCCGGCAGCGACGGCCACAGGCAGCTCAAGGTCGATGGAATTGCCGCTAACACCAACTTGACATGCGCCGCACATGTTTGTATGCTTAGAACATGACCAGCAAGATGGCGGTGATTCAATCGAAGATGATTCAGATAAGGGACGTTCCGGAGCCGATACACAGCACTTTAAAAGCCCGCGCGGCGCGGGAGGGCATGAGCCTCTCCGACTTTATTAAAAGAGAGCTGGAGCATGCAGCGGAACGCCCGTCCATGCGGGAATGGCTGGATCTCACCAAGAATGCCAAGCCTATACGTTCGGAACACAGCGCGGCGCAAATCGTGCGCGAATTGCGAGAGGCGCGATGATTGTTCTGGACGCCTCCATAGTCGTAGAGCTCCTCACCAACGGCGAATTAGCCGATTCCGTCCGGCGCGATCTGGCTGGACGCAGCGATTCGTTCCTGGTTCCGCACTTAATCGATGTTGAAGTTGCCAGTGCTCTTCGAAGAATGGCGGCGGGCCGGAGCATCGATTCCTATCGTATTCGGGAATGTCTCGCGGGTCTTGCGGCGCTCCCGGCCGAGCGCTATTCGCATACACCTTTGCTGGGCCGCATCTGGGAGCTGCGTCACAACTTTACGGCCTACGATGCGGCCTACATAGCACTAGCTGAAGCAACCAACTCGGTGCTGTACACCTGCGACGAAAAACTGCGCACCGGCCATCGCGCGCGCGTCGCATTATTCACTCGATAATCGCCTCACGTTACCTCTTCAATTCCTCCACAATCTCCGCCGCCACCTTACGCGCCTTTTCCAACTCCCCGGGCGGAAAGCTGATCGCGCCTACGCGCGCGTGTCCGCCGCCGCCGTAGCGCTCGCAGATGGTGGCCAGGTTGTGAATCGGTTCTCGCGGCGCCCAGGGGTTCGATCCCACCGAAATCTTAGTTCGCGAGCTGGCGGCAATTACCGATACGGTGTAAGTGGAATCTGGGAACAGATGATACGGAATGAACTTGTTGTACCCCTCAATAGCATGCCCCGCCAGATCGAAGAACACTACCCCATCGTCCGCAACGGCCAGCCGCTGAATGATGCCGATGGAATCGAGATGGCGCCGGTAAAGCGGCGCGTACAACTGTTGAATTTCCGGCTCCGCCACGATCTCCGCGAGCTGCCGCGTCCGCATCCATTCGATAATTTTCTTTACGATCCCCGAGCCGTGGGCGGCCTCGATTACAAGCGTTAGCTTCATTGCCGGCGCGCCCAGTTCCACCGCCGTTTTCGCGTCCGGATATTGCGCGCCATCGATCACGATGGACCATTTCACCAGGTCTTCCAGATCGGCTGGGGCAAAGCCGAAGCGCTCGCGCGCATAGTCGCTGATGAACGACGCGCAAGACTTGTAATTCGGATCGTAGAGCTTGCGGCCGCTGCGATCGCGGCGGAAATCCTCCGCGTCTTCGGCGCTCAGGAACGCGCTCTGATGGTGATCGAACCACCAGGTAACGCGCGGGTTGCTGGAATATTTGAAATCGACGATCGCGTTCTCATCCCCATCGAATAGCGCCGGATCGAATGTCTGCGCAGCCGTGTGCGTCATCCCGGTATATTGGAAATTGCGCGCCGGGATGGACCGCGCCCGCGATGAAGCGGCTGAAATAAGCCGCCGAAGCGGCGCCATCGAAGCAGTGATCGTGATAGAGAATTCGTACCAGCATGGGCGAAGGGGAAGCCTATAAGGTTGCCTGAATCGCGGCTCAAAAGCAACTTATTTCTGGTAAATTTGAAAAATCCGATGCGAACCATTCCCGGCTGGGACCAGTATTATCTTGGAGATCTGCAAGGTGGTCGCGCTCCGCAGTAAGGACCCGAACACGCAAATCGGCTGCGTAATTGTGGGGCCGAATCACGAAATCCGCTCCACCGGTTACAACTCGTTTCCACGCGGCATCCGCGACGATGTCCCCGAGCGGCTGGTTCGGCCCGCCAAATATCTTTGGATCGAACACGCCGAGCGCAATGCGATTTGCAATGCCGCGCGCGCCGGCACGGCCACCGAGCGCTGCACGATTTATGTCGAGATCATGCCCTGCATGGATTGCGCGCGCGCCATCGTGCAGGCGGGCATCGTGGAGGTGGCGGTCTCGTCGGAGCGCATGGCGCAGTACACCAGCGCCTATTATGACGAGCATTTCGGCATGGTGGAAGTGTTGTTCGGCGAGGCCGGTATCAGGGTGCGGCGGGTTTAGGGTGCGCGAGAGGGTTTTTCGACGCAGAGACGCTGAGACGCAGAGAACAACCTCATAAAAGTTCTTCAGGCTTGTCTCCGCGTCTCCGCGTCTCCGCGTCGAAAAATCTCTCTGGATTTACCTGGCTCTTTCCTCGTAAGCTTGCCGTCTACTCTCCGATCACCCATTTCGATTTCATCAATTTCGATGATCCGGATTACATCACGAATAATGCGCAGGTCCGCCAGGGCGTTACAGCCGATGGCATCGAGTGGGCGTTCACCTCGGGCGAGGCCGCGAACTGGTTCCCCGTAACCCGGTTGTCCCACATGCTGGATGTGCAGATTTTCGGACTCAATAGCGGTTGGCGCCATCTCACCAACTTGTTGTTTCACGCGCTCGCCACGCTGCTGCTGTTTGCGTTTCTCCATCGCGCTACCGGCGCTCGCTGGCCCAGCGCCTTGGTCGCGTTCTGTTCGCGCTGCATCCGTTACATGTGGAATCGGTGGCTTGGGTCGCGGAGCGCAAAGATGTTTTAATCGCCTTCTTCTGGTTTCTGGCGTTGTGGGCTTATGCGCGGTACGCGGAACGTCCGCGCGCCGACTGGTATGTTGTCGCGCTGCTGGCATTCTGTCTTGGCTTGATGTCGAAACCCATGGTTGTGACATCTGCCGATTGTGATGTTGCTTCTCGATTTATGGCCACTGCGCCGGGTGCGCAACGTCCGGCTGCTTTGGGAGAAGCTTCCGTTTTTCGCGCTGTCATCGGCAGCGCCGCCATCGCCACTACGCCGTGCAGAGCGGCGCCGGCGCGGCCGAAGCGCTACAGGTCCCAATAGGATTGCGCTTGACAACGCGCTGGTCTCCTAGTTCGCGACGTCGCCAGCATGTTCTGGCCGGGTGGGCTCGTGGTGTTCTATCCGTATCCGGAGATCTGCCCATATGGAAGATCGCGGTCGCGGCCGTTGTGCTGGCCGGCATCTGCGCCTTGGCCCTGCGCAGCTTCCGTTCCCATCCCTATCTTGCGGTCGGATGGCTGTGGTATCTCGGACACTCTCATTCCGGTGATCGGTCTGGTGCAGGTGGGAGCGCAGGCGCGCGCGGACCGTTACACCTATATTCCGCTGGTGGGGCTTCTCGATCATACCTGGCTTGGGGCGCGGCAGAGGTGGCCCTGCGCTGGCCGCACAGACCAGACTTGCAATCGCCGTGTTAGCGGCAGCAAGCTGCGCGTATTGTGTGGCGCTTACGTACGTTCAGATCCAATATTGGCGAAACAGCGAATCGCTCTTCCGAGCACGCCATCCAAGTCATCCGGCGGTAACTATGTGGCGGAGCACAATTTGGGGACCGCGCTGATGGAACAGCCAGGCCGCCTTGCCCGAGGCTATCCAGCATCTCGAAACCGCGGTGAGCATCAAGCCCGATTCCGCCCGCGCGCACAGTGATCTTGGCAGCGCGCTATCCAAATTGCCGGGCCGTTGCCGAATCCAAATCGCGCGCTACGCTGCCTCCGCCATACCGCACTACAATCTGGGCGCGCTGTGCGGTACGGTCGCCTCAGCGCCGCGGACGCATTCGCCTCGATCCTGCTTATGAGCCGCGTCTCAATCGGCCATTGGCCGAGGCGCACAATAACTCTGGGAGTGACGATGACCAATCAGCCCGACCGCTTACCGGAAGCGATTTCCCATTTTGAGGCGGCGGCGCGGATCGCGCCCGATTACGCCGATGCGCATTATAATTTGGGCATTGCGCTATCGAACACCCCTGGCCGCGTGCAGCGAAGCGGTCCAGGAACTCGAGATCGCATTTCGCCTTCGGCCCGATCCGGAACTGCGCGAAGACCATCGCCCGGCTCAAGCGCGGGCGGTGATTCCCGCCGATTCCTGGAAGATATACCATGGCGTATAGGATGCCTGTTTCGCTGGAATTTCTGCGTGGCATCGTCGGCCTCATCGGCATCGGCTGCGCCTATATGTGCGGCCGTTCGCTGGCATTACATCGCCAGGGCAAGCAAAAGCTGACGCGGCTCTACGGCTGGATTTTCCGCACCGCGCTGTGCATCGTCGCAGTCGCGCTGCGGAATCGTTTGGATGCCGCCGATATCGTCATTTGGGTGCTGGCCGTAATCGCGTTCGCCGTGGCGCTGTGGCATCATTCGCGCCCGAAAATCGACGAAGATCTCACCCACACCATGTTTCCCGGCGAGGAGTGAAGGCCGGTTGTTACAATCTTTGGGTACAATCTTTGGGTACAATCTTCTCTTACATGTCACTCGTGATAGTGGGTTCAGTCGCATACGACGGCGTGGAAACGCCGCACGGAAAAGTAGAACGCATGCTGGGCGGCGCCGCAACGTATGTCGGCCTCTCGGCCAGCTATTTCACGCCGGTGAAAATCGTGGCCGTGGTGGGCGACGATTTCGCTCAGCAAGATATCGATCTTCTGGCATCGCGCAAGATCGATCTGGACGGTCTGGAGCGCGTGTCCGGCGGCAAGACTTTCTTTTGGGCCGGCGTCTACTCGGCCGACATGAACGACCGGACGACGCTGCGTACCGACCTGAACGTCTTCGCCGATTTTCAACCCAAGCTGCCCGATTCCTACCGTCCGGCGCCGTATTTGTTTCTCGGCAACATACAGCCCGAGCTGCAACGCAATGTGCGCTCGCAGATGACCAACGTCCGCTTCACCGGCGGCGACACCATGAATTATTGGATCAACGACTTCCGCCCGGCATTGCTGGAGACATTGGCGCAGTGGGATTTTCTGCTGATCAACGACAGCGAAGCGCGCCTGCTTTCGGGCGAACACAATCTGCGGCGCGCTGCCGCGAAGATCCAAGCCATGGGTCCACACACGCTAATCATCAAGCGTGGTGAGTATGGCGCCATCCTGTTTCATGGCGGCGAGCATTTCATGGCTCCCGGCTTCCTGCTGGAAGATGTGTTCGACCCCACCGGCGCGGGCGACTCTTTCGCCGGAGGTTTCATGGGCTATCTGGCCGGACAGGGCATCGAGCCAGCCGGGGGCAAAGCCGATATGGCGGACTTGCGCCGCGCCGTAATTTATGGCTCCGTGATGGGCAGTTTCTGTTGCGAAAAGTTCGGCGTGGATCGCTTCCGCACGCTGACCCGCGATGAAATTGAGGCGCGCTATCGCGAATTCAAAAGCTTCACATCGTTCTAGGCGCCCCCAGGTATTGGCGACCGCCGCGTTGGCGCTATTGAGCGCCGCCGCGGTTCTGTTCGTTCATCACCAAGGCTGGACTCTCTATTACGGCGATGCCGACGCGCACCTGATGATCGCACGGCGCATCGTGGATTCTCAAAACCCCGGATTCGAACAGATCGGTTCGGGCTGGCTGCCCCTGCTTCACCTTCTCATTCTGCCCTTCGTGCGTGTGGACGCCTGGTGGCGCAACGGGATCGCCGGCGCGATTCCCGTAGCTGTTTGCTTTGTGATTGGCGGATCTTTTTTCTTCGCGGCGGCGTGGCGAATTTTCGATTCAATTCCCGCCGCCGTTGCCGCTACCGCATTGTTCGGGCTCAATCCTAATGTTCTCTACTTGCAGTCGATTCCCATGACGGAGATAGTGTTCTTCGCGTCAATGGCTGCGTTGCTCTATTTCACCGTGCGCTTCGGGCAAGATGGCCGATGGCTCTGCGTAGCCGCCGCGGGCATTGCCACCTGCGCGGGCACGCTGACGCGCTATGAAGCATGGGCCCTTCTGCCATTCGCGGCGGCGTATTTCGCCATCTCCGCGCGCCGCCGTCGAGCCGGCGTTACGCTATTGTTCTGCGCGTTAGCTGTTGCAGGTCCAGTGGCATGGCTGGCATACAACTGGTGGATGACCGGCGACGCTCTCGATTTCATGCGTGGTCCGAATTCGCCCGCCGCCATCCAGGGCAGCGCAACCTATCCCGGTCTGCACGATTGGAGACTCGCATGGTTATATTTCCGCACGGCCGTGCAGCTTTGCGCCGGACCCGGACTGGTGGTTCTGGGGATTGCGGGCATCGCGGCGTGCCTCTTCAAGCGAGCCTTCTGGCCCCTGCTTTTGCTGTCGCTGCCGCCGCTCTTCTACTTGGCCAACATGCACTCGGGCGCATCGCCAATTTTTGTACCCACGCTGTGGCCGCACTCCTATTACAACGACCGATACGGCACTGCCGCGCTGCCGATGCTGGCGCTCGGGGCGGCGGCCCTGGTGGCGTTAGCGCCCGCGCGCTTGCGCGCCGCCGCGGCGGCAGCGGCGATTCTGGCGGGCACATTCTGGTGGCTGCTGCATCCGCAACCGGCCGCGTGGGCGGTCTGGCAGGAGCCGCGCGTCAACGATGAGGCGCGGCGCGAGCGCATCCGCGAGGCCGCCGCATATCTGGCCCCGCGTTATGTGCATCACACCGGCATCATCACTTCGTTCTACCCGCTCACGAGCATTTTTCGCGAAATGGGTCTGCCGCTACGCGAAGGTCTGATGGGCGACAACGGCTTACCCTGGCTGGCGGCCATAACGCGACCCGATTTCTTCCTCACGCAGGAGTGGGCCATCGTGGAAGGCGGCGATAGAGTCCAGAGCGCGATCAACCGGCTCGGCATTTCGGGCGTGAAGTACCGGTTAGAACGGAAGATTGTTGTCGGTAACCAGCCGGTGCTCGAAATTTACAGACGATCGGGTGCGGTCACTTACCCGAATTAAACCGGTTTTCGATCTCTTCCCAATTGACTACATTCCACCAGGCCGAAATGTAATCCGGACGGCGATTCTGGTATTTCAAATAGTAGGCGTGCTCCCACACATCCAGGCCCATCACCGGGAATTTGCCTTCCATTACCGGGCTATCCTGATTGGCGGTGGATATGATGTCGAGCTTGCCGCCGGATTTTACCAACCATGCCCAACCCGAGCCGAAACGGGTGGTGGCGCCTGATTGAACTTAGTCTTAAAGTCGTCAAAGCTGTTGAACGTGGATTGGATGGCGGCCGCGATCTGGCCCACCGGCGGTCCGCCCCCGCCCGGCTTCATGATCTTCCAGAACATCGAATGATTAATATGGCCGCCGCCGTTGTTGCGCACCGCGGTGCGGATGCTTTCCGGCACTATGGCGCAGTTATTCGCCAGCAGCTCTTCGACGGTTTTGTTGGCTAATTCCGGCGCCGATTCGAGTGCCTTGTTCACGTTGGTCACATAGGCGCCGTGGTGTTTGCCATGGTGGATTTCCATGGTGGTCTTATCGATGTGCGGCTCGAGCGCATCGGCGGAGTAGGGCAGCGGTGGAAGTGTGAATGGCATATTTTCTCCTCTATTGATGTTGTAAATGTTGGTGGCGCTGAGAATTTTCAAGTCCTGCGGCGATGCGGAGCATCGTGACTTCGTCGAAGTGCCGCGTCATGATCTGCATCCCTACGGGTAAACCGTCGGCCGTCTGCCCGCAGGGAACGCTCATCGCGGGAATCCCGGCCAGGCTGGCGGTGATGGTGTAAATATCGGAAAGGTACATGGCCAGCGGATTGTTTAACTTCTCGCCGAGGCGGAATGCGGGGAACGGCGAAACGGGCGCGATCACGGCATCCACCTCCTGGAACGCTTGGGCGAAATCGCGCGCGATCAGCGCGCGCGCTTTCTGCGCCTTCAAATAGTATGCGTCATAATAGCCCGCGCTCAACACATAGGTTCCCAACATAATGCGGCGTTTGCATTCATCGCCAAAGCCTTCGCCGCGTGTGTTTCGATACATTGCGGCAAGTGTTTCGGCGTGGCCGGAGCGCGTCGTGTAGCGTACGCCATCGTAGCGCGCCAGATTCGAGCTGGCCTCCGCTGTGGCGACGATGTAGTAGCACGCCACCGCGAGATCCGTCGAAGGCAAGCCGATGTCGCGGATCTCGCAACCAAGTCTCCGCAGCGTTTCGACGCCGCGGGCGATGAGGTCGCCGGTCTCGGCGGGCAGATCTTTCAGATATTCGCGCGGCAACCCGAGCTTCAAACCTTGCACGCTGCCATTAAGCGCGGACGAATAGTCGGGCACGGGCGCGCCGGCGGAAGTGGAATCGGCAGGGTCGTGCCCGGCAATGGTCTGCAGCACGATAGCGGCATCCTGTACGTTGCGGGCGAACGGCGCCACATGATCGAGCGAGCTGGCGAAGGCCGTGAGGCCGTACCGCGAAACGCGCCCGTACGTGGGCATCAGGCCAACGATGCCGCAGAACGATGCGGGCTGGCGTACCGAACCGCCGGTATCGGAGCCAAGGGAGACCACAGCCGTGCCTTGCGCCACCGCGGCCGCGGAACCGCCGCTCGATCCGCCCGGAACGCGATCCGGCGCGACCGGATTGCGCACCGGACCAAAGGCTGAGTTTTCGTTGGACGATCCCATTGCGAATTCGTCGCAATTGGTTTTGCCGATAAGGATTCCACCCGCCTCTTCGATTCGAATTACCGCGGTAGCGTCGTAAGGCGGAATGTAGTTGGCCAGGAGCTTCGATCCGCAAGTGGTCGCAAGCCCCTTGGTGACAATCACGTCCTTGACGGCGACCGGAACGCCCGCCAGTGCACCCGGCTCTTCGCCGCGCGCGATGCGATCGTCGACGCGGCGCGCTGCGGCCAGCGCGCGCTCCGGCGAAAAATGCAGATAAGCGTTGGTCTTCGGGTTTTCCGCTTCGGCGAAACGCAATGCGTCGGTGGCAAGCTCCACGGCGCTGAAGTTGCGCGCCCGCAGAGCTTCGCGAATGCCGCCGATGGTGAGCGAAGGGAGATCCAAATTTGACCTTAGCACGGCAGGGCAATTTTCTTGTTGGATCGGTGGCTAATAGGTCCGGACTATAACACGCGAATCGGAAACTGTGTTATGAAATGCAGATGTTGTGCTGTGGGGCAGATTATTAATCTGCGGCGGATTGTCAATCCGCCTGCCGGTCTCTGGCGCAAGCGGCCGGAGATGCCGTCATCGCGCGCACCCTCTGCCTGGCGCCGCGCTGACATTGACCCCGAAATCGCTTCACTCCTCATCCGCATGCGAATGCGCGTGCGAATGCATTGCTCCCGACGCATGGCGATGACGATGCGCGTGGACCAGATTGGTGCTCTGCAATAGCTCGCGATCGCGCAGTATCTCATCCGGCGTTCCCTCGGCCACCAACCGCCCTGCATCGAGCACATAACAGCGATCCGCGATATCCCCCAGATCCCGCAGATCGTGCGTGGCTGTTACAACCGATTTGGCGCCGCCGCCCCACTCCACCAAAAGATCGATCACTTGGCTCTGGCTGCGCGGATCGAGCGCCGCCGTAGGCTCGTCCAGCAGCAATACGGCGGGGTCCAAAACCAACACGCTGGCCAACGCCACGCGTTTCTTCTCGCCGCCCGAAAGGCGGTGCGGCACGCGATCTTTCAAGTGAAAAATGCGCAGCCGGTTCAGAATCTCATCCACGCGCTCGCGCACTTCCTTCCTGGGCCAGCGCAGTTGCAATGGGCTGAATGCCACCTCATCGAAAACGGTCGGATTGAACAGTTGCACATCCGGATTCTGAAACACCAAGCCGACCTCTTTGCGGAACTCCAAGGCGAAATCGTCATGCGCGAACAGATCTTCCGTCAGATCGTCGCCGCGAAATCTCACCGCGCCCGCTTGCGGGAAATACAAGCCATCCAGCAGGCGCAGCAGCGTGGATTTTCCCGAGCCGTTCGCGCCCAGCAGGGCCGCGCGGCTGCCCTCCGCAATCGAAAGACTCAACTGATCGAGCGCCGTCTGCCGCTCGTAGCAGTAAGTCAGGCTATCGACTTCGAATAGCGTCATCGGCCCGTCCACACTGCCGCGGTCGCCAGCGCCGCAAAGGCGAACATCGCCATCCAATCGATGCGCTTCAACTGGAATTCGTCCAACAGGTAAACTTCGCCGCGGAATCCGCGCGACTGCATCGCCAGGTAGACGTCGCCGCTCAACTGGAACGTCTTCGTCAGCAGAACGCCGGCGCCTGCCACGGCCACGCGCCTTTGATCGTTCGCGCTCATCGCGCCCACGGTGCGGCTCTTGCGCGATTCGAACATCTCATGCGCCGTCTGCAGCATGAGCAGGATATAGCGGCAGGTCATGCCGAGAATCACAACCACGGCTACCGGAAGGCGGAAGATCCGCAGCGCCTTGAGGACGTGCGTCCAGGGCGTAGTAAAAATCAGCAGCAGCGCCAGTGTGGCCGCCGTCTCCACGCGCGAGATCAGATAACCGGCGGTGGTCAAACCAGGCGCGGTGACGCTCCAGTTCAGCCCCGGTATGCGGTAGATGGACGCGCCGGGCGTCAGAAATAGGGCGGGTATAGCTATGGCGCCAGTGAATGCAAATGCGCCCATCCAGACGCGGCCGGCCAACATGCGGATGGAAACATGCGAGAGCGCGGCCAGCGCAACGGCTACCGCGAAAATGACCGCAATGGCCCACAGCTTGGTCACGAGGGAAACCGCCAGGATTAACGAAAATAGCCCGCCGACTTTCACCCTTGGGTCCAGCCGCTGCAACAATCCCTCGCTGCCGCCGGCGTTTTCCGAATACAGAGCGCGCTCCATAGCGCGGTAGAGGCCCTCGATGGTGTGCTCAATTAGGCCGCCGCGCCGGTGCAGGTGGAAGGCGCTCATGCGGCGCGCTCTTCGGAATCGTTTACGCCTTGCGCGCGGATGAATCGCCCCACGGCGAAGCCTCCGAGCAGCACCAGGCCCGCTCCGAACATAGCGGAAAGCAGGTAGCCGAATGCGGGGCTGGTTACATATGGAGGCGCATAACGGACAAACGGGGCGGTCCACACGGACGACAGCCGCTCGAGTCCTTCCGGCGCATGCAAGGGGACCGGTTGCTGAAAAGATGCCGCAGCAATCTGCTTTCGGGCCGCGGGATTCGAAAAATCCGACGCCACCCATTCTCCCCAAGCCGAGCCAGCCGCCAGAATACCCAAGGGTGTCAGGATCATCAGCGCGCCTAGGCCGACCCACAGCGGCCGCAACGACCGGGCTCTCCCGCGAGGAGTCGGCAGGTCGAGCGGAACGCCGGGGCCGGCCGTGGACTTCAGCAACGACGGATCGGATTTCTGGAGGAACGCCACCACCCCCGCCGATACCACCAGCTCGGCAATGCCCGCGATGGCCAGATGGCCAATCATCATCGCTGGAATGGCGACGCTCAACGGGTATGGGCAGTAGAGCGGCGCGCCGCTCGCGTTCCGATAGAGCAGCGGCTGAATTCCAAACTCGATCGCCGCCAGCAGCGCGGAAACGTTGATGGCCGCATACCCGGCAAGACCGGCCGCCGCCACCCTCCGGAACGAGAGGATCGCCGACCGCCCCGCCAGCAGGCGATAAACCGCATACGCGACCAGCGCTCCCGCGATCGCCATGTTGAAGCAATTCGCGCCGATCGCGGTGATACCGCCGTCCCCAAAAAACAGCGCTTGAATCACAATCGCCACCGAGACGGCCAGCATGGCCGCCCAAGGACCCAATACCACTGCCGCCAGACCGATCCCCACCGCATGCCCGGTCGTGCCGCCGGGTAGCGGAAGGTTGAACATCATGATCACGAAAGAGAAGGCGGCGAACAGCGATAAGAGGGGAATCAGCCGGGTGTGCAGGGTCTTCTTGACCCGCTGCGATGCGACATACCAGAAGGGCGCGGAGCTCGCATAGAGGGCCGTGCAGGTCGCCGGGCTAAGGTATCCATCCGGTATGTGCATGCCGATCCTATTTCGCCGCGCGCAGCCGCCCGGTAGTTCTGACTTTTTCAGTGTAGTACGATGCGCTCGGCCTCATGTCTCATTCTACGAGTTTGGTGCGCCGATGGATGTCGCCGCATCGAAACTCCGCCGGAACCCATATAATGAAATTTCTCATGTTTCCCTCTGCACTCAGACACAATCGCGCCTTTCAATTAATGCTCCAAACCCGCCCGCAATGACAGCCACGCGCTATGGCCTGATCGCCGGCAATGGGCGATTCCCACTGCTGGCGCTGGAGAGCGCGCGGGCTTTAGGTCATGATGTTACGGCCATCGCCATCCAGGAAGAGGCTTCCAAGGAAGTAGAAACGCTGGCGCCCCGATGCCATTGGGTATCTCTTGGTGAATTGGGCAAGCTCATTGACATTCTGAAGCGGGAAGGTATCACCGAAGTGGCGATGTGCGGCCAGGTAAAGCACGCCAGGATTTTTTCGTCGATCCGCCCGGATTGGCGTTTGGCGAAGCTGCTCGCATCACTGCCCTCGAAAAACACTGGCGGCCTGATCGGCGGTATTATCCGTATTCTCGAAGGCGAAGGTATTCATCTGCGTGAATCCACCTTCCTGCTCCAGCCGCTGCTGGCGGCGGCCGGCCCGCTGACCAAACGCAAACCAGCGAAATCCGAGACGGCCGATATCGAATACGGCCGCCGCGTTGCCAACGCACTCGCCGGGTTCGATGTGGGCCAGAGCGTGGCGATTTGCGAGCGCGCCTGTGTGGCCGTGGAAGCGATGGAAGGCACCGACGCCATGTTGCGGCGCGCGGCCGGCCTGGTGAATGGCCGGCCTTTATCGCTGGTCAAAGTGGCGCGCGGCCGCGAGCACATGCTGTTCGATGTGCCCGTGGTTGGCCTGAGCACGATTCCGGTGATGGAGGAAACCGGCGCTACCGCATTGGGGGTGGAGGCCGGCCGTACCTTGCTGCTCGACCGCGAAGCCATGCTAGACGCGGCCAATCGCGCGAAGATCGCCATCATAGGCCTGGAAGCATAGAATGGCCAAGACCAAAATCGCCGTCGTAGGCGCAGGCGCATTCGGCCAAAATCATTGCCGCGTGATTCACGAATCCGAACACGCAGAGATCACCGCGATAGTCGATATCGATGAGGGCCGCGCCCGCGATGCCGCCGCGCCATATGGCGCCTGCGCGCTAACGGATGCGCGCGGGCTGGCGGGAATGGTAGATGCCGCGATTATCGCAGCCCCCACTACCGCGCACGAAGAACTGGCCAAGATGCTGATGGAAGCGGGTCTCGACGTACTGGTGGAGAAGCCCATAGCGGCCGATCTTGCAGCTGCCTCCAGGATGGTCGAAGCCGCCGGGCGCCACGGCCGCATCTTGCAGGTAGGGCATCTGGAACGCTTCAATCCGGCCGTAATGGAGCTTGAGCGCCGCGCCACTCTGCCGCTGTTCTTCGAGATTCACCGCATGAACGTCTTCAGTCCGCGCAGTCTGGATGTGGATGTGGTGCTCGATCTAATGATTCACGATGTGGATATCGTGCTGGCGCTAACCGGGCGGGAGCCCGACGAGATCCGCGCGGCTGGGGTTCATGTTCTTTCCGAAAAAATTGACATCGCCAATGTGCGCTTACAGTTTTCCAATGGCTGCGTGGCCAACCTGACCGCCAGCCGCGTTTCTACCGAGCGCGTCCGAAAGCTGCGTCTATTCCAGCCGAAGCAGTATCTGTCGCTCGACTATGGCCGCCAGGATCTGGCGGTGTTCTCCGTGGGGCCCGAGCGGCAGATCGGTTTCGAGCAAGCTTCCGTCGTCAAAGCCGAACCCTTGAAGCTACAGTTCGAGGCCTTCCTGCAAGCCATAAGATCGCGAAAATCGCCGAAATGCGATGGCGCGCGCGCGCGTCAAACGCTTGGGGCGGCGCTCGCGATTATTGATAAAATTAAAGAGCACTCCGAAACCGTCTCGCATTCCTTGGAAACTGGATGGAAACCGTAGTTCCGGCTCCGGTTGAACCCGAACTCAATCTACTCACGCGGTGGGAAGACCCCGCGGACTCCGGCCGCCGGCGCACGGCCGTGATCGGGACGGTAATTGGGCACGCCGCCGCGATCCTGATCCTGCTGTCGCTTCCGAAGAGCTTTTTCCAGGAAAAGCAGCCGCCGCCGGAACCAGTCCGGCACGTCATGCCTATTTTTGAGCCGCTCACCAAGCTCACGCAGAAAGCTCCGAACACCGCCAAGGTTGCTAAAGAGTTCAAGGTAGAGGAGCAATCCGTCCGTCCGCGCCCGCCCGCGCCTTCCCCGGAGGGTCCGAAGTCGGCGCCGGTCCGGCAAGCCGTGATTCCGCAGGCGCCACCGCCCAAGCCCGCGCCGCCCACGCCGGAGCCACCGAAAGTAGAGACGGCGGTGAAAGCCCCCAAGATCGAAGAACCGCAACTTGGAACCCTGCCTCCGCCGCCCAAGATCCAAGCGCAGGAATCGCCCAAGCTGCCGCTCGAGAATCTCAACCAGGGTCCGCCGCCCGTGGTACCGCCCGACCGGCGCGTGATACCGATTCCGGACGCATCCGCCGCCATCCACAATCCCGGTGGATCGTCGCGTCTACCCATTCCGCCGGCCGCGCCCAGCGATCCCTCCGCGTTGCAGCTTCCGCAACTGCTCACCGATAGCCAAGGCATTGACTTCGCGCCGTATCTGCGCCTGATTCTGCAAATCGTGAAGCGTAATTGGGAGACGGTGATGCCCGAGGCCGCGCGCTATGGCCGGCGCGGTAAAGTCTCCATCGTCTTCTCGATTACGCGCGAAGGCAAAGTGGACAAGCTGGTGTATAACGAGCAATCCGGCATCGATTCCTACGATCGCGCGGCGGTGGCAGGCATCAGCATGTCCAATCCGTTTCCGCCGCTGCCCGGCGCGTTCAAGGGCGATCACATCGCGGTGCAGTTCAATTTCGCGTACAACACCCCCAAAAAATGACGAAGCCGGTCAATAAACGGTTAGTGGCCGCCATGGCGACCTACGCCCTTCTGGCGCTGCTGGCGGAATTTACGCTCGATGGCGGCCTGATGCGCAACGCCGTCTGGGTTCTAATGGCGGGCCTGGCCGCGAAAACCTACGTCGCGCACCGGGCGGGCTGGTGATCGGGGCGCTACCAACTTACCAGGCGCACACCCCGGACGGCTTCAAAATGACGATCACGGGTTAGGATTGCATGGCCATGCTGCCGCGCGAGCGCAGCGATCCATACGTCGTTGGTGGGAATCGGTTGGCCCGCCACTTTTAATTCGGATCGGATTTCCGCGTAACTAGCGGCCGTTCCAGCATCGATGGACAGCAGCGAGAAAAGAGGCAAATGGGCTTTCAGCCCGATCGCGCCGCGCAAATCCTAATCGCCGTCGGCGAATGCCGACACGGCATTGGTATCCAGAATTAGTTCCATTCTTCCCGATCTACAGTCTCGAATTCGGCAGCCACGATGCGGTCGATGCGCAGATTCTCGCGGTGAAGATGCTTGAGACCGCCAAACGCAACGTCCCACGCCGGAGCGCTGCTATTGGCCGGCGTCTTCTGCTGTAAGCGAATAGAGACAGCTTCGGTGAAGAAATCTTTGAGGCTTTTTCCATCTTCCGCGGCGGCTGCTTTCGCTTTCCGAAATAGCGCATCCGGAATTTCCACTGTGGTCTTCACGCAACCATTTTCCCATAAAAATGGGAATATTGCCCAGGCATATAATGAACCGCATGTCCGCACCTATCGACGCTTATATCCAACAGAACCGCCCGCGCTTGCTGGAAGAGTTGAAAGACTTCATCCGCATCCCCAGCATCAGCACGCTGCCGGAGCATCGGCCGGACATCGAGCGCGCCGCCCGTTTTGTCTTCGAAGGCCTGCGGCGCGCGGGTCTCGAGAATGTCGAAATCATTCCCACTGCCAAGCACCCGCTGGTCTATGCCGATTGGCTGCACGCGCCAGGGAAACCCACCGTGCTGTGCTACGGCCACTATGACGTGCAGCCTGCGGACCCGCTGGAGTTGTGGATCACTCCCGCCTTCGAGCCGACCGAGCGCGATGGCAATCTTTACGCCCGCGGCGCGGTGGACGATAAAGGCCAGATGTACGCCCACATAAAGGCCATCGAAGCCTTGCGCGCTGTGAATGGAACGCTGCCGCTGAATTTGAAATTTCTTATCGAAGGCGAAGAGGAAGTGGGCGGCGAATCCATCGCGAAGTACGTCGCCGAAAATCCGGCGAAACTGAAGGCCGATGTGGCGCTGGTATCGGACACGGCCATGCATGCCGAAGGCATGCCGAGCTTGTGCATTGGGCTGCGCGGCCTGATTTACATGGAAGTGGAAGCCACCGGCCCGGCGCGCGATTTGCATTCCGGCCAGTACGGAGGCGCGGCCCCGAATGCGGTCTATGGCTTAATCGAGCTTCTGGCCAAGGCCAAGGACGCGAACGGCGCAATACAAATTCCCGGAATCTACGACGAGGTGGAAGAGCCGGCGCCCGCGGAGCTTGAAAGCTGGAAAGGTTTGCAGTTCGATGAACGAGAGTTTCTAGCCCGGGAAGTAGGATCAACCGCGCTCACGGGCGAGCCGGACCGCTCGGTGCTGGAGCGCGTGTGGTCGCGCCCCACATTCGAAGTTCATGGCATCGCGGGAGGCTTTACGGCCGCCGGCGCGAAGACAGTCATTCCCGCGAAAGCTACCGCCAAGGTGAGCTTTCGCTTAGTCCCGCGGCAAGATCCGGACGCCGTTGTGTCCGCATTTCGGGATTGGGTCGGGGACAACACACCCAAGGGCATCCAAGCCAATGTGCGCGTGTTGAGCGCGTCGCCCGGCTTAGTAGTGAATCCCGACCATCCCGCTATCGCAGTGGCCGCGCGCGCGTTCAGCGATATATTCGGCAAGCCGACGGTATTCATTCGGTCCGGCGGCTCGATCCCGATTGTGGGCGACTTCGCGCACCATCTGAAGATCCCAACCATCCTGATGGGCTTCGGCTTGCCCGACGACGGCCTGCATTCGCCCAATGAAAAGTTCAAAGTTGAGAACTACTATCTGGGAATCCGGACGGTCGCGCATTTCCTTGAGCAGTACGGGGGATAGTTTCGACGGAGAGGCATACCTAGCGAGGCCGATTACCGCCGGCGAGTTGGCACTGGCGGAAGCGCCCGCTTCGGCGATGACTCCGGTTCCTGCCACGCATTCATACCCAATTTGCCGCCCCTCCCCTTTGCTTCTTCCCGCGATTCTGGTAAGTTTCTTAATGCCCTCCGTATGACACACAAAATCTCTCTCACCATCAATCGGCCAGGCCCACTCCGCCGAAGTGGAGCCGCGCCTCCTGCTCATCCACTATCTGCGCGACAGTGGTTGGCCTCACCGGACCGCACATCGGATGCGAAACTTCCATCTGCGGCGCCTGCACCGTAATGCTCGACGGCAAAACCGTCAAGGCATGCACCATGCTGGCCGTCCAGGCCAACGGGCGCAGCATCACCACCATCGAAGGTCTCGCCGCGAACGGCAAGCTCGACCCCGTCCAGGAGGCGTTTTGGAACGAGCACGGCCTGCAATGCGGCTTCTGCACGCCGGGGATGATTCTGGCGGTCAAGCAGTTGCTGTCCGAGCATCCGAAGCCCAATGACGACGAGATTCGTCACGGCCTGGATGGCAATCTCTGCCGCTGCACCGGCTATCAACACATTGTCAACGCGGTGAAAGCCGCGGCGCAAGCGCAGGAGCGATAAACCATGGCCACTATAATCGCAAAACCCGAACCGCTGGTCGGCAAAGAGCATCCGCCGGCGCGAAGATCCTCGCCTCATCACCGGAACGGCCGTCTATCTCGACGATATGAAAATGCCGGGCATGACGCACGCCATTTTCGTCCGCAGCCCGCACGCGGCCGCGCGCATCAAGAGCATCAACGCCAAGCCGGCTCTCGATCTGCCAGGCGTGATTGCCGTCTTCACCGGCGCCGATATCAAGCATCTGGGCCCGGTGCCCTGCGCCGCTTCACTGCCCGGCCTGCGCGTGCCGCATCATCATCTGCTGGCGCAGGATCGCGTCTACTTCTCCGGCCATCCGGTGGCCGTGGTGGTGGCCACGGATCGCTACATCGCGCGCGATGCGGCCGATCTGGTGGAAGTGGATTACGAACCTACCGCTGCCGTAGCCGATCCCGAAAAGGCGCTGGCCGCGGGCGCTCCCGCCGTGCATCCCGAGTGGCCCGATAACGTCGCCTTCAATTTCCATCAGGCCGGCGGCGATATCGACGCGGCGTTCCGCGACGCCGAAGTGGTGGTGAAGCAGCGCATCACCAGCCAGCGCCTGATTCCCACCGCGCTCGAAACGCGCGGCGTGCTCGCCGATTGGCGCGCGCGGCGAGAAATCGCTGACGCTCTATTCGTCCACGCAAATTCCACACTTGATGCGCACGCTGGTCGCCGGAATCCTCGGCATGCCCGAGAACAAGCTGCGCGTCATCACGCCCGAGGTGGGCGGCGGCTTCGGCTCCAAGCTCAACGTCTACGCGGAAGAAGCGCTGATGGCGTTCATCGCCATGAAGATCAATAAGCCCGTGAAGTGGGTGGAATCGCGCCGCGAAAATTTCCAATGCACCATTCACGGCCGCGGCCACGTGGATTATTTCGAGCTCGCCGCCAAGCGCGACGGGACCATGCTCGGCCTCAAGCTCAAACTGATTCAGGATCTCGGGCGCATATCATCAATTGCTCACGCCCGCCATCCCCACGCTTTCCGTACTGATGATGCCGGGTCTTTACAAATTCCAGAACATCGCGGCCGATATTGTGGGCGTCTTCACCAATGCTGTCCCAACCGATGCCTATCGCGGCGCCGGACGGCCTGAAGCCACGCATGGCATCGAGCGCATGGTGGATATTCTGGCGGCCGAATTGAAGATGGATCCGGTCGAGATCCGCCTCAAGAACTTCGTGGGCAACGACCAATTTCCCTTTGCCACCGCCACCGGCCTCAGCTATGACAGCGGCAATTACGCCGCGCCCTTGAAACGCGCGCTCAAAGAAGTGAATTACGAATCGCTCCGGCGCGAGCAGGCAGAGGCGCGCAAGGCAGGCCGCTTGATGGGCATCGGCATTTCGACTTACGGTGAAATCTGCGCCATGGGACCTTCAGCCGCGCTGCCCGCGGGCGGTTGGGAATCGGCCACGGTGAAGATCGAGCCCACCGGCAAGGTCACGGTGATGACCGGCGCTTCGCCGCACGGACAAGGCGAGGAGACCACCTTCGCGCAAATTGTCGCCGATGAATTAGGCGTGGATATCGACGACGTGGTGGTGATTCACGGCGATACCGGCAGTGGTCCAATATGGCATCGGCACCTTCGGCAGCCGCGGCACGGCCGTCGGCGGAGCGGCGCTCTTCGAAGCGTTGCAGGAATTGAAAGCCAAGGTTCGCAAGTTCGGCGCCATGCTGCTGGACGATGCCGACTCCGTCACTTTCGCCGGCGGCGAGTGCATCGACGAAGCTACCGGCAAATCGGTAAAATTCGCCGAAATCGCCGCCGCCGCGTATCACGCCAAGAAGCTTCCGCCCAAAACCGAACCCGGCCTGGTGGCAACGCATTTCTGGGAGCCGCCGAACTTCACGTTCCCCTTCGGCGCGCACATCGTGGTACTCGGATGTAGACCGCGAGACCGGCGAAATCGCCATCCGCCGCTACATCGCGGTGGACGATTGCGGCCGGATCATCAACCCGCTGCTAGTCGCGGGACAGGTCCACGGCGGCGTGGCGCAAGGTCTCGGCCAGGCTCTGTGGGAGCAGGCCGTTTACGACGATAGCGGCCAGCTCGTCACCGGCGAGCTTACCGATTACGCCATCCCCAAAGCGCACTTCCTGCCGTGGATCGAAAGCAGCCACACGGAGACGCCATCGCCGGTCAATCCGCTGGGCGTGAAGGGCGTCGGCGAAGCCGGCACCATCGGCTGCTCGCCCGCCGTGGTGAATTCCGTGGTGGACGCGCTATCGCCGCTGGGCGTGCGCCACATCGATATGCCGCTGACGCCCGAGAAGATCTGGAGACTGGTCCAGGGAGGCCCGCGCATGATTCCGCAAGACGTTCGAATATTCAGCCCCAACTTCGCTCTCCGAAGCTCTGCATCTGCTCGACAGCGACCGCAAATTGCTGGCCGGCGGAATGAGCCTGATCCCGCTGATGAAGCTTCGGCTCGCGCAGCCCGGGCATCGTTGTGGATTTGGGCCGCGTTCCCGGATTGAACGGCATTGAAGCCGCCGATGGCAAGATCCGCATCGGCGCCATGGCGCGCCATTGCGATGTCGAGATTTCCCCCGCCGTGCGCGCCCATTGCCCGCTGCTGGCGGAAACCGTCGGCAGCATCGGAGACCCGCAGGTGCGCCATATGGGCACTATCGGCGGCAGCATCGCGCATTGCCGATCCGGCGGCCGATTATCCCGCCGCGCTGTTGGCTCTCGAAGCGCAAATTCGCATCGTCGCCGCCCACCGCGAGCGCACCGTAGCCGCGGAGGATTTCTTTCTGGATGCATTCACCACCGCGCTGGAGCCGGATGAAATTATCGTGGAAGTGCAAGCGCCTATTGAAGATTCCAAGGAAGGCTATCGATACGAAAAAGTTGCCCACCCCGCGTCCGGATTCGCTGTGGTAGGTATTGCCGTGCGTCTCAAGAAGAGCGCCGGTAAGATTACCATGGCGCGCATCGGCGTGACGGGCCTGGCTCACATGCGTTCCGCGCGCTCAATGCAGAAGCGATGCTCGAAAGCGGAGCCGAAATCGAGGCTGCCGCGGCCGTAATCGGCGAAGGCATTGAGCCTAACTCCGACCTCTACGCCTCAGCCGATTATCGTCTCCATCTGGCGCGCGTGCATGCGGCGCGCGCTCTGCGCATCGCGCTTTCGAGGACGGAATGAAGGTAGCGGGATCGTACGCGCTACCCTGTACCGCCCGAGCGAGCTTACGAATTACTCCAGGACCCAGTCGTGCTGGCGCAGTGCATTCCCGGCTGCGAAGGTCTCGACCGCGTGGCCCCTGATGACTACGCGATGCGCATGAAGATCGGCATCGCCAGTGTTTCCGGCCGGTTCGATGGCAAGGTGCGCATCTCGGAGCAGAACCCGCCCACAGGCTTTCGCATGACCGTCGAAGGCGTCCGGCAAGATCGGCTTTATGAAAGGCGATGGCGTCATCACGCTCGCTGCCGACCCTGCCGGCTCGCAAGTGACCTTCGATGGCGATGTCCAGGTGGGCGGGACCATCGCCAACGTTGGTCAGCGCCTGATCGAGACCACCGCGAGGATGATCGTCAAGCGATTCTTCGACTGCTTCAGCCAGAAATCGGCCCCCGCATACTGAGCCGCGATTACGGCGAGCGCTATTTCGTCCATTCTGTGGGGCGGGTTGTTAACCCGCGGCCGATTGTCAATCGGCCTCTTGCGACCAATGTCGAATTGGCGTCTTCAGCAGAGCGGTTTGATCATTGCGTTCAATCCCTTAGTTGTTGGACAATCCAATAAAGAGGTAGATCCCCGGCGCGCTTTCGCCGGTTATTAAGGGGTTATTCATGAGACTCGGCTTTGTAGCTGTTGTCCTATCGTTCGTTTCCGTTGCAGCATTCGGTCAGGAATTTCGCGGTACCATCAGCGGCGCCGTTACCGATGCTTCCGGCGCGGCAATTGCCGGTGTTAAGGTGACGGTCACCGAAACTAACACCGGTACCAAGGTACAAACCGTTTCCGATTCCGCCGGCCAATACACCGCTCCGTACCTTCAGCCCGGCGATTACCAGATCGCGGTTGCCATGCAGGGGTTCAAGGAGGCTCTGCGCAAGGGAATCGCGGTAGCATCGGGAGCGCATGTCGTCATCGATTTCAAGCTGGAAGTAGGCGACAATACCCAAACCGTATCGGTCACCGCGGCCGAACCGCTGCTCAATACCGAGAACGCATCCGCGGGTTCGTCCATCACCTCGAAAGAGGTTCAAGACCTGCCTCTCAACGGCGGAACTCCCATGGCTTTGGCGGCTCTGTCTCTGGGAGTGATCGCCACCGGTCAACCGGGTCTGATCCATCCGTTCGATAGCGGCGGCGCGGCCGGTTGGAGCGTTGGCGGCGGCTACGCGCAAACCAGCGAATTGCTGATCGATGGCTCGCCCGACGCCACCTGGGACGGACGCCTCGCCTATAGCTTGCCGAAGGATGCCGTTCAGGAAGTCAATGTAAAGGCGTTCGATGCCGATGCGGGGTACGGCCATACCGGCGGCGGCACGCTCAATCAGGTGATGAAGACCGGGACCAACTCGCTGCGCGGGACCCTGTTCGAGCAGGTTCAGCCCAATACTCTCACCGCCAATAACTTCTTCAACAACGCTAAAGACGTGGCTCGTCCCGTTACTCATTTCAATCAGTACGGAGTGACTGCGGGCGGCCCCGTCTGGATTCCCAAGGTCTTCAACGGCAAGAACAAGCTATTCTGGTTTTTCGCCTTCGAAGGTCTGAAAGACGGCCAACCCAATCCTGTCTTCACCACCGTACCCACCGATCTGGAGAGGCAAGGTAATTTCTCGCAGGTTCTGGCGGCCGATGGCGCGAGCAGTCAGCTGTATGATCCGTATACCGCGGTCCTGAGCGGGACGACCATTACCCGTTCGCCCTATCCGAACAATGTGATTCCCACCACGGAATTGAACCCTATCGCACTGGCTTACCTGAAGTTTTATCCGGAGCCGAATATCGTGCCGGTACGCGCCGATGGCTACGAAAACTATGCCAGCAACGCTACGACCAACGATAATTACAACAATGAGTTAGGACGCCTCGACTACAACATGAGCGACAAAAGCCGCATGTTCTTCGATATCCGGCGCACAGGCTATAACCAGATTAAGAACGATTACTTTCAGAATCAATCCGAAGGCTCGCTGCTTTACCGCAACAACTGGGGCGGCACGATTGATGAAGTCTACACGCTGAACTCAGCCAACGTACTCGATATTCGCGCAAACTACACCCGCATGGCGGAAATACACGCCAACCCAAGCACGGGTTTCGACCCGACCACGCTGGGCTTTCCCTCTTATCTCGCATCCCATGCCGAATATCTGGAGATGCCGGTAATTACGTTCAGTACCAATACCGATTTCCAAAATCTGAGCTACAAGCGGCAACAGTAACTTACCGTCTCAATCTTTTCAACTTTACGGCACATGGATGAAGATCAAGGGCAACCACTCCTTGAAATTTGGCGGCGACTTACGCCAATACCGGCTGAATACCTATACGGTTGGTAACTCCACCGGCACGTTCAGCTTCAACGGCAACAGCTATGTAAGAGCTTCCAGCAGCGCATCCTCCACTGTAACCATGGGTCAGGATTTCGCTTCGTTCCTGCTCGGCCTTCCCTACAGCGGCTCCTATGACCTTTCTACGTATGGCTCGTGGTACTCCTATTATGCATCGCCCTTTATACAGGACGACTGGAGAGTAAAGAACAATCTCACCATCAGTCTTGGTCTGCGCTACGACTGGAACGGGCCATATCACGAGAAATATGGCAGAACCGTAAACGGGTTCGACGCCACCGATCCAAATCCGCTGCAACCCGCGGCGCAGGCGGCCTATGCCAAGAACCCTATCCCGCAGCTTCCACCTAGCGATTTCAACGTGCTCGGCGGGTTAACCTTCGCCAGCCCCGAGCAATAATGCCGTTTACCAGAACACTTCCCATCTGTTCAGCCCGCGCGCGGGTTTCGCCTGGACTCCCGGCATGTTTCATGGCAAAACCGTAATTCGCGGCGGATTCGGCATGTTCACCAGTCCCGGTCACTATCTCGAATCTCTCCATTACGGGTTCATATTCCACCAATCCGAATATCAATCAGCCGGGTTACAGCGCCACCACCACCATGACGGCGCCGCCGAGCGCAGGACAGTTGATTACCGCATCCACAGCGACCCTGAGCAATCCATTTCCGAACGGATTCACGCCTCCGTATGGCTCCACGTCTAGGGCTATTGACCAATGTCAACGGGACCGCCACATTTCTCGATCCCCGAGTCAAGAACCCTTACTCCATGCGTTGGAACTTTGGCGTGCAGCACCAACTCTCGTCCAATACCATGCTCGAAGTCTTGTATATCGGCAACCATTCGCTCCACTTACCGGTCGAACTCACTCAACTGAATGGCATTCCGCGTCAGTATCTGAGCACGCTCCCAGTGCGCGACCCCAATCAGACGTATCTCACAAGCTCAGTGCCGAATCCTTTTGCCGGTCTTAGCACCGGTACCAGCACTACCTTTAGCGCCACAACCTCTCCGGCCCAACTGCTGGCGCGTTATCCCGAATTCACCGTGGGAGATAGTTCCACCGGATGGAATTCCAGCGGCGTGCTGGAAGAGAATAACAATGTGGGCAGTTCGTATTTCGACAGCTTGAATATCGGACTTACTAAACGGATTTCCAAAGGACTCCAGCTTCATGTAAACTACATCAAGTCCCGGCTGATCGAGTTCGATTCCTGGCTGAACGATTCGGATGCCCGGCCGGAGAAGCGCGATTCTCCCAGTGATCACCCCAATCGCTTTGTAGTCTTCGCCGTCTATCAACTGCCAGTCGGAAAAGGTCAGCACTTCGATATAAAATCGCGGTGGGGCAATGCCATATTCGGCGGTTGGAACCTG
This sequence comes from Bryobacterales bacterium, assembly GCA_963723015.1. Classification (GTDB taxonomy): domain Bacteria; phylum Acidobacteriota; class Terriglobia; order Bryobacterales; family Bryobacteraceae; genus PALSA-243. Next base: position 76,147 of record CAVRPF010000006.1, on the reverse strand, counting down.
ACTACGGTCTATCAGGCCCAGACGGGCGCGCCGATTACGTGGGTCAACGGCAGCTCATCGGTCCCCGGCGATTATGTCTATCTCGGCGGCCCTCTGGACGTCAATAATCGCCAGGTGAACGGCACTGCGTTCAACACGGCTGTGTTCGATACCAAAGCCGCCGACGCGTTCAACTATCACATACGAACATTTCCCACTACGTTTATGAACGCGCGCACCGATGGCATCAACCAACTCGACGCTTCCGTCCTGAAGCGGTTCGCCTTGGGCGAGCGCCGCAGCTTTGAGTTACGCGGCGAAGTATACAATGTCCCTAACCACGTGATCTTCGGGCCGCCGAGCACGACCGCCAGTTCGTCCGGCTTTGGGACTATCACGGCGACCGCCAATACTCCGCGAGCCATCCAGTTAGTGGGCCGAATTTACTGGTAAGGCAGCCTTGCGTATTCCAAACCGCGGCGGATCTTCCGTCTCTCAGAACGAGAATCGCGCGCCAAGCTGAATAATCCGCTGGCCGAAGGTGTTGTTCGTCGTGTTGTAGTTACTCGTCGTCGAAGTTATAATGCCCGCCCCACTCGTACCGAGATTCGCTCCCGGAGTCGAGAAGTTCGGGTGATTCAGTGCGTCCATCGCGTCGAAACGGATCTGAAGATTTCCGGTTTCGTGCGGCATTGGGATGCGGAAGTTCTTACCCAGAGAGAGGTCCACATCTTGAATTCCGGGCCCGCGCAGAAGATTGCGCCCAGCGCTTCCAAAAGTTCCCGGCGCCGGAACCGCCCAAGCCGGATTCGTGCAGCCGGACGGAAAAGTGGTCCCGTTTTGCAGGATGGTGCAAGTGTTGAACCATCCGTTCACCGATGGATTAGAGACATTCGGATTCGCAATCGCGAATCCCTTCGATGCAATGTCCGAATGCCGCTTGGGCGAGATAGCCGCCAAGCGTGGCGATTCCGCCAGTGCGCGCGACCGTTACGCTCATGCGCTTGCCATTCAGCCCGATTCTACCGATGCCAATCTCGGTATGGGACGCGCTCTCGTGGCCATGCAGCAGCCGGCAAAGGCGCAGCCTTATCTCGAGCGCGCCGTTCATCTCGATCCCTCCAATTTCACGGCGCATTTTCGTCTTGCCGCGGTCTATCGTATAGAAGGGCGTGTCGAAGACGCTCAGCGAGAGATCGAGCAATTCCAAAGATACAAGGACTTGAAAGCCAAACTCGCGGATATCTTTCACGAGATGCGGCTGACTTCCGCAAACCAGGAGCGCGCGGACAAAGAGGCGCCCTGAGATCAATCGCCCCACGGAAACCCTATCGCGGCCTACGGCGCGCTCACTTCGCGACGGCGATAGATCTACTCGTATCGCAGAGCTTCTATCGGATCCATGCCCGCCGCCCGGCGCGCGGGCGCATACGCCGCCAGCAGAGTGATCGCGATCATGACCGCGGCGCCGAAAACGATTGGGAACGGGCTGCTCAGCGGCAGATCCTTAATCAAACTCCCGGCGAGGCGCTTGCCCCAATACGCGGCGAGCGCCCCCACGGCGAGACCTGCACAGCTCATCCCAAGCGCCTCTCCCAGCACCATCCGGAACACCACGCTGCGCGTCGCGCCTAGGGCTAAACGGATGCCGATCTCGTGGGTGCGGCGCGCAACCGTATATGCCAGTAGCCCATAGATACCGATGGCCGCGAGCAGCGAGCCCAACCATCCGAATAGCCCGGATAACGTCGCGATGAGTCTCTCGGGAACGATGGTCGCGTCCACTTGGTCGGCCAGTGTCGTGACGCGAGTCACGGGTACGGTCTGCAATAAATCGCGCACCGTCCGGCGCACTGCCGGAGCGATTCCCTCCGGGTCGATGCCGGTGCGAATCGCAAAGCCGGACGATGGCTGCGGCGATTGGAACGTATTGAGATAGATGGTGCGCGGGGCGGATTCGCGAATCTCGAAATATTTCGCGTCGCGCGCCACGCCCACAATCTCGTAAGGATAGCTGTCGCCCTCGAACGTAAAGTACTTTCCGATCGCGCTGCCGCCGCTGAAGTAATACTCGGCCATCGCCCGGTTGACGATAGCTACGCGCGGGCGGCCCCGGTCCTCGAAAGCGAACTCGCGACCCGCCAGCAACGGCATCCCGAGTGTCTCCAAATATCTCGGACCAATCCAGCTCACTGCAACGTACCGGCGATCCTGAGGCCTTTCCGGGCGGCCTGCCACGTTGACGAAGCGGTTAGCGCCCGCGCCGGAGAGCGGCCCGGGTCCGCTGATCGTCGCTGAGCGCACGCCCGGAAGGCGATCCAGGCGCTCCAGCAAATCCTGGTAGGCGCGGGATAGCCGTGCGCCGCTATATCCGCTGCGCGCGGGATCGAGCGTTACCAGCAGAACGTGATCGCGGCGGAAGCCAAGATCGATGTGCTCCAGATTCGACAGGTGGCGGATGAACAAACCGGCGGCGCTCAACAAGCCCACCGATAGCGCTATCTGCGCCACCACCAGGCTCTTCCCGAAAAGCTTGCGTAGCCTGGTCTCGCCCGAGCCGCCGGTATCCCGCAAAGCGGCTGCCGGAGCGGAAGCGAACGCGTTCCATGCGGGCGCGAGCCCGAACACCAATCCGGTCAGCAGCGAGATAGCGCCCGTGAAGAGCACCACTTGAATATCGGGGTGGATTTGAACGTCAATGCGAGGCCCGATGGGCGGCCGTCCGGACATCATAATCCCGACCAGCGCGCCCGCGCCCAAATACGCGAGCCATATACCCAAAAGCCCGCCCATGCCCGAAAGCAGCAGAGATTCGGTGAGCGCCTGGCGCATCAGGCGAAGCCGGCCCGCGCCCAGCGCGACACGCACCGCCATCTCGCGCCGGCGGGCAGCGCCCCGCGCCAGCAGCATGTTCGCCATATTCGTGCACGCGATCAGCAAAAGCAGTCCGACGATGGCCATTAACGCCAGCAGCGGCTTTGCGAACTGGTCGCGCAGCCCGGTGGATAAACCGGCGCCGGCCGGCTCTACCGCGAACTTGAGTTGCCGCATCACGGGATCTTTGCTGGAGCCGGCTCGTTCTTCCAGGGTCCACCGGAACAGCACCGCCATTTCCGCGCGCGCCCGCTCGATGGAAATGCCGGGTCGCAACCGCGCGATCAACTGCAGCGGCCCGATGGCGCGGTGGCCCGGGATCAGGGACTCCATAGCAAGCGGCGTCCATATATCCGGCCGCACTCCGACTTGTAATCCGAAGAAATCGCGTGGAGTGACTCCGATGACGATCACCGGCACATCTTGCACAAAGATCCGTCGGCCCAGAATCGCGCGATCCAGATTGAACTTGTTCTTCCAGTAAGGCCAGCTCAGCACTGCTACGGCGGCGCCATCCGCGCCTATGCGATCGTCCCCGGGACCGATCAGTCTACCGATCGCGGGTTTCACTCCGAGCATTTGGAGGAAATTCCCTGCGACGCTCTCTCCATCCACGGTCTCGGCCTCCAGGCCGTCTCCGCGTACAGTGAGGCGGCCGGGCTGACCGCCGGTCACTCCCGAGAAAACGTGATTATGGTCGCGAAAATATTCGTAGCTTTCCCAGGAGAAAACGTTCAGCGGCGGATCGCCCGGGTATTGATTCAGGAATTCCACTAACTGCTCCGGTTGGCGTACCGGCAGCATGCGCAGCATCAGAGTGTCGATTAGACTGAAGATCGCCGTATTCGCGCCGATCCCCAGCGCAAGGGATGCCACGGCAATGGCTGTAAATCCGGGAGTGCGGCGCATGCCCCGAAGCGCGTAGCGTATGTCCTGCCAAACCCGCTCGCATGAATTCCATCCCCGCATGACGTATGTATTTTACTGCGCGGGCGGCCGCGTGCGCATAATATTAGTCGATGCCCATGCGTCGTCCCGTTCTGCATCCGCGCCGCTGTTGGCGGCTCTGGCGCTCTGCGCGCAGCACGGTTTGAATGCGGCCCCGAGTGCAGCCACTCCGCCGTGGTAAATGGTTGGTAATGGAAGGACGCCTGAAATGGAACCGATGTTTTTACGTGAAGTGGAGCGGAATCCTCAGCCCGGAGTGTACCGCGACCTCGTCCGGGCGATGCAAACGAGAGGGACGGAATACCCGCAGATCTGGCACCTGTTCGCGTTTCTCCCCCAAGCCACCCAGCATCTGAGCCGGTTCACACAGGAGATTATGCGGGGGCCCGCGCCGTTGACGCCCGGCATTCGGGAATTGATCGCGGCGTATACTTCGTGCCGCAATCAGTGCGAGTTTTGACTGAAATCCCACGCCGCAGGTGCGGCGGAACTACTGGGGGATGAAGCGCTGGTCTGGGCCGTTCTGCGCGATCTGGAGACTTCCCCGCTCGACGAGCAGCACAAGACGCTGTTCCGCTTCGTGGACAAGGTCAATGTCGAATCGGCGCGGATTACGCCTGAGGATATGCAGCCGCTACACGCCGCGGGCTGGAGCGATGAGGCCATTTACTTCGCGATCACTGTGTGCGCGCTTTTCAATTTCTACAATCGCTGGATCGACGCCAGCGGCGTTCACGCGATGTCCGAGGAAGCGCATAGGGAGGGCGGCAAGCGCATCGCTACGCAGGGGTATGCGGGCGGCTAATCATGATCAAGAGCGGTTATCCAACCAGCGTGATCTTGGTATACACCACGCCAAACCCCATGCGTTCGTAGTTGCGCTGCGATTGGCTTCCCGGCGCCGTCGATGCCGCCGCCAGATCGCAGCCTCGCGCCACGGCTTCGTTTAGCCGCGCTGCGATCAATTCGCGCTGCAGGCCCAGGCGGCGGAACCGCGCGATGGTTCCGTCGGCGAACAGCGTGGCCAGGCCATCGCGTATCGTCAGCGCCGCGCCCGCGGCGGCTTCGCCCTCCACCGATGCCAGATAGCACATCGCGCCGGGCATACGGAACAGGTCGCGGCCAATATCCATCTCCTCGCTCGTCAGCTCCGATTTCTCAAAAGACCCCTCGCCCAGGACGTGCGCCCACAGATCGCAATCACTCCTCGAGGGCCCGCCGCGCGCGCGGCGTGAACACGATTTCCAAGCCCTCCAATCGCCTGGCCAACACATTGTTTAACTCGGCGATGCGATAGCCGCGCTCGCCCAGCGCCTGAAACAGGCCAGGATCGGCCAGCGGCGAAAGCTCGAAAGACACCGGCGCTCCGCGGCTGCGGAAAAAGGCCTCGATGCCGCTCAATTCGGCTTCCCGTACGGGGCCGTTCAGCCCCACTCCAACGGCATGCGTGAGCGGCGATTCCGAGCCTACGAATATAGCGGCTCCGCCACCGGCGTCGAGCGTCGCGGAACCCGGATGTCGCCGCGGCGCACGCCTTCGCATTGAGGGCCTCCGCGCTCTCGATGCGGCGGGCCAACGCATGGCCGGCGAAGATCGGAGTGCATCATATAAGTATGGCGGTCGAGACTTTGAATTTGTCCATTCATGGAATGACGTGCGCCAACTGCGCCCGCAGCGTGGAGCGGAAGCTGCTGGACGTTCCGGGCGTGACCAACACCACTGTGAATCTGGAAAAGGCCAGCGCTGCCGTGGATTATGACACGGACCTGGTGAAGCCGGAAATGGTGGTCAAAGCCGTCCGCGAATTGGGATTTGAGGCCTCGTGAACGGTGCTTTGCTTGACGAGGCACGGCCTGAGCGCGTGGACCTGCCCGTTTCCGGCATGTCCTGCGCCGCCGTGCGCGCGCATCATCGAACGCACGCTGGCCGGTACTCCGGGCATCGCACGCGCGCGCGTCAATCTGGCCACCAACACGGCTACGGTAGAGTACGATCCGGCGCGTGTGCGGACGCCCGCCATCGTGCGCGCCATCGAAGGCCTTGGGTACGGCGTGCCAGAGACGGCGCGTAACAGAGCGCCGCCTACGGAGCGCGGCTGGCGGTGGGGGCCACGATTTGCGATCCCGGTGCTGCTGCTCGGAATGCTGCATCGAGCGCCGTGGATTCAACTCGCGCTCACGCTGCCGGTAATCTTCTATGCCGGCGCGCCATTTTACGCAGCCGCGTGGAGCGCCTTGCGGCACCGCGCCGCCAACATGAATTCGCTGATCGCGCTGGGCACGGGCGCGGCGTTCCTTTATTCCATATTTGAAACTGTGCGCGGCGGACACGAGGTTTATTTCGAAGCCGCCGCCGCAATCGTCGCGCTGATCCTCACCGGCCGCACGCTAGAGGCTCGCGCGCGCGCCAAGGCTTCCGCCTCGATTCGCAAGCTGATGGATTTGCAACCGCCGTCCGCGCGCGTGGTGCGCGACGGCGCCGAAATCGACACGCCCGTCGATGCGGTCAAGGCCGGCGACACAGTTGCCGTGCGTCCCGGCGAGCGCCTGCCGGTGGACGGCACAGTGATCGAGGGCGAATCGGCCGTGGATGAATCGATGCTCACCGGCGAAAGCATGCCGGTGGACAAGCGGCGCGGCGCGGCCGTCTTCGCCGGGACCGTCAATCGCTCCGGAGCGTTCCGTTACGCCGCCGCCAAAACGGGGCGCGGCACAGTGCTGCAGCGGATGATCGAGCTGGTTAAACAAGCGCAGGGATCGCGCGCGCCGGTGGCGCGGTTGGCGGATGTGGTCAGCGCATACTTCACAGTGGGCGTGCTGATCGCCGCGATCGTTACGTTCGCGGCATGGATGTTTTTCGCGCCGGTCGCGGTGGCGATGATCAATGCCGTCGCGGTGCTGATCATCGCTTGTCCCTGCGCGTTAGGTCTGGCAACGCCGGTGGCGATCATGGTGGGAACGGGGCGCGCCGCGGGACGAGGCATTCTCATCAAGGGCGGCGAAGCGCTGGAAATGGCGCGGCGCATCGACACCGTGGTGTTCGACAAGACCGGCACCATAACGCAAGGCAAGCCGCGCGTGACGCGCATTATCACCGCGCCCGGATTCACGGAAAACGAACTGCTGCGGCTGGCGGCGTCGGCCGAACGGCACTCCGAGCATCCCATCGGGAAGGCGATGGTGGAAGAAGCGGCCGCGCGCGGCATCAAGCTGGAAGAGGCGCGCGACTTCATCGCCCTACCGGGCCGCGGCGTACGCGCGATAGTCGCCGGCCGCAAAGTGGAAGTGGGCCGAGTCATCGCCGTTGACGGCTTGCCGGCCGGTTCCGTTGAAGTGGCCGATACCCTGAAGCCTGAGGCCGCGGACGCGGTGCGGCGCCTGCGCGCCATGGGTCTCGAGGTGTGGATGATTACCGGCGACCGGCAGGCTACAGCGGATGCCATCGCGCGCGAGGCCGGCATCGAGCATGTGCTGGCCGAAGTTCTCCCTGAGCACAAAGTGGATGCGATAAAGAAGCTGCAAGCCGCGGGCAAGCGCGTCGCCATGGTGGGCGACGGCATCAACGACGCGCCCGCGCTGGCGCAAGCCGATCTGGGGATCGCGATGGGTTCTGGCACTGACATCGCTATGGAAGCCGCCGATATCACGCTGATGCGCAGCGACTTGCTGGGCGTGGTGGAAGCGATCGAGCTTTCGCGCCGCACCATGCGCATCATCCGCCAGAATCTATTCTGGGCGTTCGCCTATAACGCCATCGGCATTCCCGTGGCCGCGCTGGGGCTGCTCTCGCCGATGGTGGCGTCGGCAGCCATGGCTCTGTCGAGCGTCAGCGTGGTCACGAATAGCTTGCGGCTGCGCTAATTCACATAGAAGCTGACGGTGCTGGTTTGCATCGCGCCGGAAGTCCGATCTCTGCGTCACAAGAGTCAGAGTGTAGGAGCCGGGCGCCAGAACGAAACCGGCCCCATAGGTGGTCTGGCCGGCCGGGATGACGTCGCGGAGATTGGCGACGGTCCGATTTTGCGCGTCGGTTGATCGCGGCGATCACGTCATAAATGCCAGCTCCTGGCGGGAGCGCGACGTTGACATTTGTATTTCGCTTCTCACCCGTGATCGCCACGGTGACCTTGGGACCGTCTCCCGCTGAGACGAAGATATTCGCCGATGGCGGGCAGATTCGCCACGCCACCGCGGGAGCCGCGACCGCCGCGGCCCGGCTGAACGGCACAGCCGAGTTCCCTGATGGACTGAGCGCTGTCGCATCTGGCTGCCCAGCTAATAGCGCATCCTTTTCGGACGGGTCCGTGGTCATGCGGAATTCGCCAGTGTTGGTCGGGTCGACGAATTCAATAATGATGTTATTGCCCACCCCTTGGATGAACTTGTAGCGCCATTGTTGGAACGGGAATGTCGATGTCGTGCCCCCGCCCTCTGCCGCAGGCCGCTGATAGAATCCGCCGGAGGAGTGGTCTTCAATCTCATCCGGCGGTCCGTAGGTGATATAGATTCGCCCGCGATCCGTCTTCCAACCGGGAAGGCCATTCGGGCCTGCGAAATGCTCGTTGGCGTACGCGATACGGCGATAGTGCTCGTCCTTGAACTCGTTCTCCGGCGTGCCGGGCGTCGGATCGCGAAATAGCCAGAAATCTTTGATGAAATACTCGCGATCCTCATCCGTGGTGAGCGCTTTGAAGGCCTTCCGCTCTACGTCCGTAATGATGTAGGCCACGTCTTCGTTTAACCACTTCTTGTATGGATTCTTGAGTTCCGGGCTCGCAGCCGTTTCCCGCAAGAGTGTATCCTTGAGCTGCTGCTCGACCGATTGCGAGTTCTGCGGAGCGGGAACAGTTTGCTGCGCCTGAGCGAGCAGTACCGGAGCCGGTTTTCTCAATCGCCCGCCTGGCAGTTCTACTACAACAGGAACAGTCCTCGCCGGCGACACGCCAGGAACCGGCGCCAGTAGCAACTTCTGCGCCGTCTGTGTTTGCCAACTGGCGAACGCAATTCGTAGCGCCGGCGAACAAAATGCCGGCCGAGATCACGGGTGTCCAGGCGGCGCGCGGCCGCTCGGGTTGCTGTAGCAGACGTCGAATCCGTTTCACGAGACTCCCTCCAGTAGCGGCCAGCGCCGGTTGCTGCGCGGTCCATCGATTTTGCTCCAACGCGGCCAAGGCCGCGGCGTACTGACGCGCATCGCCGGTGGCGAGCACGGCCAGATCGTCACAACAGTTTTCGCGTTCGGCGCGAATCACGCCGGAGATCCACCAGACCGCCGGGTGATAGAAGAGCAGCCCTTCGACGAAGGTCTGCATCAGGTTCACCAGATAATCCTGGCGGCGTATGTGCGCCAGCTCGTGCATGAGAATAGCTTCCACTTGCGCTACGGGCAAGCCCGCAAGCAGACCCACAGGCATTAAGATCACGGGGCGCAAATGTCCCATCACCACAGGCGCCTCGGCCAGACACGATTCGAGCAGCAAGGCCGGCCTGGAGACGCGCAACCGGGCCGCCAACACATCGAGGCGCCGCTGCCATTCGGCGGGCGCGCGGCACACGCCCGACCTTCGCAGCCGCCGCGCCGCCGCCCATCCGCCGAGCGCCCGCAGATGGAAGATCAGTACTCCGGCTGCCCAGAACGGCGCCATCCAAGGCAGCCAGGCGGCAAAGCCCGGAGGCGCGGATGGCGCTTCCGCGGAAAGAATTGGCAGCGCTACGCCGGCGGGCGGCGGCCAGTGCCGCGACGCGACGGCGATATCAAGCGGCGCCGGCATCAAGCGAATTACCGTCACACCAAAACTTGCCAGCGTGAGCAGCATGGCTACGCACGCCGCGCCATAGCGGATTCGCGAAGACCGCGTTACGCATAACACCGCGGCGAGCAGCGCCGCGATCAATACGCCTTGCCACAGCGAGTGAACCAGCGCCCAGCCGAGCGATCGTGCCAGCGCGGTATGTACCCACGATTCGAGCAGCGTCATTTTGTCCCCTTCTCGTACTCATCGAGCAGCTTGCGCAGCTCGGCCAATTCTTCCCGGGAAGCTTTGCGCGCCGAGAGCGCGCCCATCATTAATGTGCGTGCGGAGCCGGCGAAAGCGCGCTGCAACAGGTCGCCCGCAAGCTGCCGCTGCGTCCACTCGCGCGGGCGAGCGGCCTGGTAGATGTGCGCGCGCTGCTTCTCATCGCGCCGCACCAGGCCTTTTTCCGCCATAATCTGGAGCGTTTTAAGGACGGTGGTGTATTGCGCCGCCTTGCGTTTGGCGATGGTTTCATGAACGTCGCGCACCGTGCTGGGTCCCCGGCTCCAGAGGATCGTGAGGATTTCCAGTTCGGCGTCGGTAGGGCGTGGAAGCGATTCGGCCATTTATACGAAAAGCATAATACGAAGATCCTCGTATGTCAAGCGGAAAAATCTAATGAACTGGAGTTCAGCGTGGGCCTTTTTATTCGAAGAAAACTCCGCCGCTATCCCTGAACCCGGATATCTTTATCGCGCCAGAAAGCCTCACGCAATTCGCGCTTCAGGATCTTGCCCGTTCCGGTTTTAGGCAGCGGTTCTTCGCCGAACACGAATCGCCGCGGCATTTTGAATTTGGCAATGCGGCCTTGCAGAAACTCGCAAAGCTCGCGCTCGGCGAGTTGCTGCCCGGGTTTCACCACCACGTACGCGGCCGGCACTTCGCCCCAATGCGGATCGGGCGCGGAGACCACCGCGCATTCGAGCACCGCCGGGTGCGCGGCGATGGCGCGCTCTACTTCAATGGACGAAATATTCTCGCCGCCGCTGATGATGATGTCTTTCTTGCGATCGACGATGTTGACGAAGGTCTCCTCGTCCCAGACGGCCATATCGCCGGTGTGAAGCCATGCTCCCGACATTACGGCCGCGGTGGCTTCCGGCTCCTTGTAATAGCCGTCCATCACCATATCGCCGCGGATCACGATCTCGCCGATGGTTTGCATATCGCGCGGCACATCGCTCATCTGCCCGTCCACCACGCGGATCTCGCAGCCCGGAATGGGCCAGCCGGTGGACGCGACATGGCGCAAGCGGTCCTCCTCGCCGGCATAGATTACAGTGCTTTTGCCGCGGGCCGAGGTAGCTACCGGACTAGTCTCGGTGAGCCCGTAACCGGCTTGTACGCGGCACGGGAACACCTTCTCCATACGAGCGATCAGCTCGGGCGACGAAGCGGCGCCGCCCAGATTGATTTCGACCATGCTGGATAGATCGAACTTGCCGATGTCCGGACAATTCACCAGCGCGCCGGCCATGGTGGGTACGAGCGACATGCCGGTGGCCCGCTCCTCCTGAATGAGCTGCAGCACGTGAACGGGATCGAAACGGCGCACCATCACCTGCTTAATGCCGCACATCGTAGAGGAATGGGCGCGACCCCATCCATTGGCATGGAAAAGCGGGATGGTGTGCAGCTCAACGCTGTTGTCCTCGCGGCCGAATGCGGCGGCGACGGAGAAGCCGTGCAGATAAAGGGTGCGGTGCGAAAGCATAACGCCCTTGGGCGTGCCTGTCGACCCACTCGTGTAGAACAACTCGGCGATCGCGTTCTCATCCACAGCCATGAGATCGGGCCGGACCATACGATCGCGCGCGAGCAACTCTTCGTAGGCGGCGCCGGTCTCGATGAATCGATGGACCTCCGGGCAAGCGGCGCGCAGGTGCTCCACCAGCGGCGCGAAATCCGGTTCATAAATCAAGATGCGCGGCTCGGCATGGTGGAGGATGCCGGTCAGTTCGGCGGGCGTCAGGCGCACGTTCAGCGGCATCGCGATAGCCCCGGCGAGCGGCACGCCGAAGTAGCCTTCCAGAAGCTGGTGAGTGTTGAAGCTGAGGTAAGCGACGCGATCGCCGGGCGCGATTCCCTCGGACAGTAATCCTGCTGCCAAACGCTCACAGCGCTCGCCGAATTCCGCATACGTGAAGCGATTGGCGCCGCAGACCACGCCCGTCTTCCTGCCGTAGATATCGACCGCCCGATATAGAAACCGGATCGGCGTAAGCGGCACACGCATTATTAGAGGGTACTACTTGAGTGTTGCGGCTGGTCAGCGGCCGGGACGATCTAACGGCGGGGGCGGCGGCGCCAGCCGAGCCGTCGACCTAAACCGGCTTGCCCGGTCCCGGCACGATCGACGGCGCCGCGCCCGCATAAGTAAGTCGAAAGGTTAGCCGGGCTAATGCCCGATTGAGCACCGACACCAACGATGCGAATTGCCGAGCGGCGGCGCAGCCGGCAGTAGATTAGCAAGAGCGGACCAGGCGCCCGCGTCCGCGCTATAGATCAGCTCAGTGCCGCTGTTCGCCGCTTGAAACGCATTGCGCAGCGGAAAGTCGAATGACTGCATGGTGCCGGTCACGTAGATGTTCCCGGCGGGATCGACTGCCATCGCGTTAATGGAATCGTTGCCGGAACCGCCGAGCGCAAAGCTATCGAAACCTCGTTGAGCATGACCTCCCAACGCAATGCACACAGCCAATCCAATCGGGCGAGCCGATATGGATATATGACCCACTTGACAGCCGCCCGGATGTGATCGTACAGAGTGTACCATGACACTTCGTTCTACTCCCGGCGTCCACATGCGTGCTCCGGTTACCGAGCTGGAAAGCCAGGTCATGCGGGCAGTTTGCGATACCGGCCCATGCACCGTCGAGTCGGTCCATCGCAGCGTATCCCGCAGCCGCACCCTTAAGGAAACCACTATCCGCACGCTGCTGCGCAGGCTGGAGCATAAGGGCTATCTGAAGCACAAAGAGGAGGGCCGCGCTTATGTCTACAGCGCAGTGGAGCCGGCGCGAGGCCTGGCGGCGCGCGCGGTGCGGCAGATCGTGGATCGCTTCTGCCAAGGATCGGTGGAGGAACTAGTCAGCGGGATGGTGGAAGCCAAAGTGCTGAGCAAGCGGGAACTGGATGCACTGGAGAGCTTTGTCAGAAATCGCAGGCAAGGAGGCTAGTAAGGTGCCGGGTCCAGGCGCTTTCCTGCCCAAGGAGAACTCGAACAAACGAAGCCAAACCTATTAGAAAACATAAGAAACAAAAGATTTACCGGAAATTGGCTTCGTTCTGCAATTTTTTCTGCCAGCGCGCAAAGAACGCCGGAGAGCATAATTGAGCCAGGGAAACGGGGCTCTACATCGATTTTAGCCTATGAAAATCGCGAGTTTGAGAGGGTGAGCGGCTAAGTACTTGAATAGAAATCAAATAGAATCTTGCATATCGCGTGAATGCCAATTGGCGGCGCTACGCTTCGCCACTGCGGCCTCTAAATCGATTCCCCGCCAGCCCCACCTGCGCTAGAATTGAAACTTCTCACGCGGAGCCTCGATGACAGTAACGGAAAGAATGCGCCGGCCGCTGGCCGAAGCCGACCCCGAAGTCTACTCGCTGATTGAGCGGGAAGCAGAGCGGCAACACTCGCAGATCGAGCTGATCGCCAGCGAGAATTTCGCGTCGGAAGCGGTGCTCGAAGCCACCGCCAGCGTCTTCACCAACAAGTATGCCGAAGGCTATCCGGGCAAGCGCTATTACGGCGGATGCGAGATTACCGATCTCGTGGAAAACCTTGCGCGCGACCGCGCTAAGCAGCTCTTCGGCGCCGAATACGTCAACGTGCAGCCGCATTCCGGGTCGCAGGCCAATCAGGCCGCGTACGCCGCCGTGCTTTCGCCGGGCGATAAAATCATGGGCCTCAACCTGGCGCATGGCGGCCACCTGACGCATGGGCACCAACTGAATTTTTCCGGCAAAACCTACCAGGTGATTCCGTACAGCGTGCGCAAGGACGATGAGCGCATCGATTACGACGAAGTGGAACGGCTGGCGCACGAGCACAAGCCGCGCATGATCATCGCCGGCGCCAGCGCCTATCCGCGCATCCTCGATTTCGCGCGCTTCCGCCAGATCGCCGATGCGGTGAATGCCATATTCTTAGTGGACATGGCGCACATCTCGGGACTGGTGGCCGCGGGCCTGCATCCCAATCCGTGCGAATACGCCGATATCGTCACTTCCACCACGCACAAGACGCTGCGCGGGCCGCGCTCCGGGCTGATTCTGGCCAAAGAGCAATACGGCGCGGCCATCGACAAGACCGTTTTCCCCGGCATTCAGGGCGGACCCCTGGTACACATTGTCGCCGCCAAAGCGGTCTGTTTTCTGGAAGCGCTGCAGCCGGAGTTCGTCGAGTATCAGAAGCAAGTGGTCGCCAATGCGCGCGCGCTGGCGCAAGCGCTGACGGATGCCGGATTCCGCGTGGTTTCGGGCGGCACCGATACTCACCTGATGCTGCTCGACGTCTTTTCCAAAGGGGTGCGCGGCAAGGACGCCGAGAAGGCGCTCGACCGCGCGCGCATTACCGTCAATAAGAACGCGATTCCCTTCGATTCCAATCCGCCGCTCAATCCCAGCGGCATCCGCCTTGGCTCGCCGGCCGTTACCACACGCGGATTTCAAGAGCCCGAAATGCGCGAGACCGGCGCGCTGATCGCCGAGGTGCTCGGCGATATTGCGAACGAAGACGGCGCTGGCAGCGGTCCGGCAAAAAGTGGAAGCGCTCACCGCGCGTTTCCCGCTCTACGGATGGAAACGCAGCGTGGGCGTCGACAGCCCGGTTCCGGCGTGATATGCCACTGCATATCGCCATCGATGCCCGGCGCATCCGGGACTTTGGCATCGGCACGTATATTCGCAGCCTGGTCCACGCGCTGAGCCATATCGATGGCGAGAATCGCTACACCCTGATCAGCGGCGCCAGAGGATGTGCGCACTCTGGCGGGGCTGCCGGAGAATTTCGAGTTCCGCGATCTATTCGCGCAGCGACACCGCCATGCGCTGGATCACCTGGCATTCCCGATTTTTCTGCATCGCCTCGCGCCGGATCTGGTGCATATTCCCCTGAACCGCGTGCCGCTGCTGCTGATGCGGCCTTACGTGGTCACCATCCACGATATGGCCAACCTGCTTTTCGTGGAAGACCGCGTCTGGTGGCTGCGGATGCAATTGCGCCGTTACCGCTTCCGCCGCGGCCTGCTGCGCGCCCGCCGCGTGATCGCGGTTTCCGAAGCCACCAAGCGCGATGTAGAGAACCTGATGGGCGTGCGGCCGGAGCGCATCCGCCGCGTATACAACGCGCCCGACCCGCAATTCTACGAATCGCGGCAAGCACAGCCGCGACCAGCACCAGCGCATCCTGGAGCGTTACCAGATCCACTATCCCTTTCTGCTTTACGCCGGCAATGTCCGCCGGCATAAGAATATTCCGCGGCTGGTGGAAGCTTTCGCCGTGCTTCGTCGGCAACTGGCGAACCATCCGGTGTACAAGGATCTGCGCCTGGTGCTGATCGGCGACACCATTTCGCAGTATCCGGCCGTTCGCCAGGCCGTGATCAAGAGCCGCGTAGAGCCGCTGGTGCGCTTTCTCGGGTTTCGTCCCGTTTGAGACGCTGCGCTGCTTCTATGAATCGGCTGCGGCGTTTGTGTTCCCTTCGCGCTATGAAGGTTTTGGCTTGCCTCCGCTCGAGGCTATGGCGTGCGGAACGCCGGTGGTCACTTCCAACGTCAGCTCGCTGCCGGAAGTGGTGGGCGACGCTGCGGTGCTGGTCAATCCGGAGAATGTTTTCGATATTGCGCGCGGCATTCGTGAAGTGCTGCTGGATGAAACGCTGCGCGCCGAATTGATCCGCCGCGGACGCGTGCAAGCGGCGCGTTTCAGTTGGGAGCGCACCGCGCGGGAGGTGCTCGAGATCTACCGCGAAGCCGCCGCGGCCCGACGATAGCTTACAGTGTTTAAGAAGAGGTCCGGTCTTGCGCTATTTCATCGCCGCTTTAGCTCTTGTGTATTGCTCTATCGCCGCCCATGCTCAGGGCAACTATGAAGTGCAGGTCTACGGTTCGGACCTGGTAACCCCCAGGGCCACGATGGTGGAACTGCACAGCAACTTCACGCTGGCAGGAACCAAAACCGCGATGGCGGAGTGTTGCCGACCAACCATGCCGAACATGAGACGGTGGAGATCACGCATGGCTTCAACGAATGGTTCGAGACCGGCTTCTATCAGTTCACCAGCATTCAAGCCGATGGAAGTTGGATGTGGGTGGGCACGCACATCCGGCCGCGCTTCGCCGTTCCCGAAAAATACCATCTTCCGGTGGGGCATCAGCATCTCTAACGAAATCGGATATCAGCGCCCCATTTTTTCCGGCGATACCTGGACATGGGAGATCCGGCCGATCATCGATAAGAAACGGGGAAATGGTATTGGGCGTTCAATCCGACGGTCGATAAGTCGTTCCATGGGCCGGAAGCCCACCGGGGCTTCGAATTTCACCCAACTTCAAATTCAGTTATGACGTTGTGAAGAAGGTTGCACTAGGCCTGGAATACTACGGCGCTTACGGACCGATTACCGGGTTTGACCCGCTACACGACCAGCAACAGCAATTCGTTCCGGCGGTGGATGTGGATTTCGGCAAGAACTGGGAATTCAACTTCGGGGTGGGCGTGGGGGCCACGGCGGGCACGGACCATCTGCTGATCAAGGCGATTCTGGGATACCGCTTCAACTATCACGGAATTTAATCGGGCGGTTGGCGGTCCATGCGCCGCTCGTTGCAGCTCCTATCGATGTCCACTCTTGATTTCATAAGAGGAGATTTCATTGAGCATCGGCCGCTTCGGAGAACTCGACCGCCGCACGGTGGCGGCCCGGAGCATCAAGCTAAATCGACGTTTTCGGATAGCGCGCCCGCATCCATTCCACAAAGTGCGCCGGAGCCGCCATGGTCGAGAGTCGTCCTTGTCGCACCAGCGCCCAATCCTGGAACTCTTGCGATTCCTTGATCTCCGCCAATAACGTAGGCTTTTCAAAGCGACCGGCGAATTCCAGATCGACGACCGCCGATTTCGGATTCTTCGGATCGTCTTGTGGTTCCGAGCGCACAGTCGCCATCCCCACCACTCCCGACGCGCCGCCGCTGTGATAGATGAAGACCCGGTCGCCGGGACGCATTTCGCGGATGGCGCGCACCGCCTGCGGGTTGGTAACGCCGTCCCAGGGAGGTGCGCTTGTCCCGTTCCAGATCGTCCAGAGAATAAGTTGCAGGGTCGGTCTTGGCCAGAAAGTATGCCATGCCCGCCAGTATAAGCCAGCCGGTCTCAGGCCACGCCATGGGGACCGTAGTTAGCGTGAGGCCTGCCCGAGCGCCAGCAGCACCGCCTTCTTTAGAGACGGGAGGTCATCGATCACCGTATCCCAAATCGTTTGTATATCGACACGCTCATACGCGTGGCGAAGCTGGTTGCCGATACCCCTGATGTCACGCCACGGCTGATTGGGGCAGCGCCGTTCTGCCTCCTCCCCGAGGCGATTCGCCGCCTCGCTGATTATCTGCAATTAACGCTCGACCGCCGAGATAGCCATCGCATTCGAGCGGAACGCCTGGAAGTCCATGGCCGACGTGAATTGCTCTACCATGGCAATGGCAAACAAGTTACTTGACTCACCGTTCCTCGGGGTGTATAGTTGAATCATGGAAAACGACAACATCAGCAAACACAGTGGTTTGATGAGCGCCATAAGGCACTATAGCAACCCACAAACCTGCATCGACGAGGTTGCTGCTGTTAAATGGACCAAGGGTGAGGCTGTCTGTCCGCGATGCTCCAGCAAGAACGCCGCGTACCTTTCCACGCGGCTCCTGTGGAAGTGCCGAGACTGCAAAAAGCAGTACTCCGTCAAGGTCGGTACGATCTTCGAGGATTCGCCGGTTGGTCTCGACAAATGGCTTTGCGCCATGTGGATGATGGCGAACTGCAAGAACGGCGTTTCCAGTTACGAAATCGGTAAGGCTCTCGAAGTCACCCAAAAGACGGCATGGTTCATGATGCACCGCATCCGCTACGCTACCCACACCGGATCGATCAACAAGATGTCGGGCACCGTTAAAGCCGATGAAACCTTCATTGGCGGCGCGGCACGCTTCATGCACAAGCACAAGCGCGAACAGAAAGTACATGGTCGCGGCCCTGGCGGGAAAGAAATCGTCCTCGGGCTGCTCGAACGCAAAACCGGAAAGGTCCGCATTCATCATGTCGAGACGCGGCGCAAGGGCGAACTCTGCGAGATCGTTCGCAAAAACGTTCGCAAGGGTTGCGAGGTGATGACTGATGAACTGCTCTCCTACGACGGCTTGGACAGCGAGTACGCCCGCAAGGTAATCAACCACGCGGAAAGCTACGTTGACGGGAATGTCCACACGAACCGTATGGAAAACTTCTGGTCGCTGCTGAAGCGGTCGATCAAAGGTACCTATGTTGGCGTTGAGCCGTTTCATCTCTTCAGATACCTCGATGAACAGAGCTTTCGCTACAACGAACGTTAAACTGACTGACTCGGAACGCTTCCAAAAAGTACTCGGATCGGTCGCCGGGAAGCGTCTAACTTGGAATCACCGCACCAGTCAGGAGGTGGGGTGATGTCAGACCCAAAACCAAAAGGCAAGGTAGAGGAAGAAAGCCAACAAAACATCAAGAAAACTCGCGAGTATCGAAACTTCCGAAAGCTTCTTAAGCAGGTCATCAAGGCACCACCGATGCGTAAACGCAAAGAGGCTTGATGGACAAAGCCACAAAGGCCCTTATCAAACAGCTGATTGGCAAGTTGGAGCATATCTCAGAACCCCAACCTGTCCGTAAGAACGAGGCCACTCCAAACACTGAGGGCGAATCCGATGTAGAGACAGGGCACTCCAATAACAGTATCCCTAGCACAGCGTCCGTACCTCAGCCGCAGCCAACCAAAACCCGTTACCACATTACTTACCAGCCAGAAAAGGACTGGTGGGACAAGAATAAGCGATACGTGGAGATTGGGGGTGCTATCCTTCTTGCCGTATATACGTTCTTCACCATCAAGATGTACTGCGCTAATAAACAGGCTGCCGATGCCGCGACCAGCGCCGCCAAAACTGCCGCGAACGAACTGGACCTTTCTGAAAGACCATGGATCTATGCCGATCTTGCTGTTAGTGGCCAGCTCGTGTTCGATGACCCTAGCACACAAGCTATTGCAACCACCCTTAGGTTTTTGGTTACCCTGAGAAATATTGGCCACTCTGTCGCCTTGGACGTAAACGATTGGGAGGATATTATCCCTATACCTTTCGGCAATTCCTTCGATGTAGCTCTGAATCGACAACGTCAATACTGTGATGCCGTGAGAAAGCAGAACGAAAGAGGAGGAGATCCACTTTTCCCTGACCAAGACCCGCTCAAGCATCTCGCCGTTACGGGACCAAGCAAGATTGTCATGGACCGCGTCAGGAGCCAAATTGCGGGAAGAGAACAATCCATGCAGACTGTGATGTTTATTGTCGTCGGTTGTGTTGACTACAGATCGACCCTGAATAACCTCCATCATCAAACCAGATTTGCCTACGTCCTCGGTAAGCATGATCCTGATCCCAAAAGGCCGACTATGATTGGCGGATTCGAACCTCACGGGATTGTCGAGGGTTTGGCAATTGGATATCCAGTACCAGGTGGCAATTCCGTAGACTAAGGCCACCCAAAAGAGCAGCCCCAGTGCAGCAAAACCGGCCTGTCCAGTCGACTCTAACCTCGAAACTCCGCGATGTCGCTGAACAGACGGTCGGCCGCTTGCCTAAAAGACAAGGATCGACTCGCGCTCTGCCCGCTCAAGCACTTCCGGGCGCAGCATTATTTTGTCAGCCAGATCGGCTTTGACGCCAAGCATATCCGTCAGCCTGTTCTCCAAGTGTGCCCGGCCGATCAAGGATAGTCTCTTGGACCTGTCAAACTCGGCGATCACATCCACATCAGAGCGCTGGATGATCGCTGTCCCGCGCGCATAGGATCCGTGCAGGAACAAATGATCGATGCCGGCCGCCTTCAGTTCCGGCTCATGCTCGCGTAATATCGCAACGATTTGCTCTCTGTCCATAATTCGCCCGCTGCCGCAGCCCGCGGTCGGCCTCGGCTCCATTATCGCTATAATTCACTCGTGGCCTCGATCGCCATGATCCATGCAAATCTCAACCGGCGTGACTGACATCGCTGAGCGCGTCCAAGTTTTGCTGGCGTCGCTTCCCGATCCCGATTCAGCGCTTCGTTTTCTGGAGCGTTTGCGCCATGAAGCGCCCGATGGATTCGAGCGCATTTACCATTCCCCGGCGGCCCTGCGCGCCGCGCTTCACATATTTTCGTACAGCAGCTTCCTTTCGCGAAACGTGCCTGAATAATCCCGAGGCATTGTGGCAAGCGTCGCGCCCGGCCAGCCTGGAGAAGCTCCGCAGCAAAGAAGATTACCAGCGCGAACTGACGCAGGCGCTCGCTCCGGGCGTGCCCGCGGCGGTCGAGTTGGCCGCGTTCCGCCGCCGCGAGCTTTTACATATCGTGCTGCGCGATGTGCTTGGCCTCGCGGTCCTTTCGGAAGTCACCGGGGAGCTTTCGAATCTCGCCGACGCGATCCTCGAGGTGGCCTACCGGCGCATCCACAACGACCTGGCGGCGCGCCATGGCGAGCCGCGCCTGCCCGATGGACGCCCGTGCGGTTTTTCAGTGCTCTCGCTGGGCAAGTTGGGCGGCCAGGAGCTGAACTATAGCTCCGACATCGACCTGATGTTTCTCTATTCCGGCGCCGGCGAGACCGATGGACCCGAGCCGCTTACCAACAAGGAATTCTACAAAAAGGCCGCCAACCAATACACCGAGCTGCTTTCCACTTACACCGGTGAAGGTCAATGCTATCGCGTGGACCTGCGTCTGCGTCCGGATGGCACGCTGGGCGAGATCTGTCTCTCGGTCGATGGCGCGCTCGCCTATTACGGCCGGCGCGCCCGCGATTGGGAAAAGCAGATGCTCATCAAAGCGCGCGTCTCCGCCGGCGATCCGCAACCCGGCGAGGCGCTGCTCGATTTTGTCGAACCGCTGATCTATCGCACTTCGCTCGATTTTCGCGCCGTGGAGGCGGTCTCGGAAACACGCCAGCGCATCGGCGAAAAGATGGCCGCCAAGCGCGGGCTACCCGCCGGTCTCGACATCAAGTTGACTCCCGGCGGCATCCGCGATATCGAATTTCTAACGCAATGTCTGCAGCGCCTGCATGGCGGCCGCGAACAGTGGGTGCGCCATGGCGGCACTATGATCTCGCTGTTGCGCCTGCGCGACAAAGGTCTGCTTTCAGGCGCGGAATATGCGCGCCTTGCCACCGCCTATCAATTTCTGCGCAACCTGGAACATCGGTTGCAACTCGAAGAAGACCGCCAGACCCATACGCTCCCGTCCGATACCGGCCGGCTGAATCTGCTGGCGCGCACGCATGCCGCCGGACGCCACCGGCGCGCGCTTTGACGCCGATACCCTGCTGGCGCGGCTTAACCAGCACCTCGCCGCCGTCCGCGAAATTTACGACCGCGTCGTCCACGCGCAAAAACCCATCTATTACACGCTGGCGCCCGGACCCGTAAGCGCGGAGCACGTCCAGGAAGCCGCCGATCTGATCGCCCCGCCTAGCAACCTGACGCGCTTTCTGGATCAGCCGCGCGCCGCAACTGGCGCAAATCGTGGCCGGCTCCGAACTCTATCGCGGGCGCGAGCGCTTCGAGCATTTCCTGGAGAAGGCGTTCGCCAATCCGGATCTGCTGGAGCGCCTCAACTCCGCGCCGGGGTTGGCGCGCAGGGCCATCGATATTTTCGAGCACAGCCCCTATTTCGCGGACGATCTGCTGCGCTATCCCGAGTTGCTGGATGAAATCGGCGAATCGTTCCAGCTAGAGGGCGGCCCGCTGACCGACGATTCCGCGCTGCGGCGCTTCTACCGCCGTCAGATGCTGCGCATCCAGAGCGCCAGCATTTTGGAATCGGAGCCCATTTTCGCGACGCTCAAAAACACCTCCGTTCTGGCCGACAGCGTGATTGCGGCGGCGTACCACATCGCCATTCGCGAAGCGCCGCCGCCCGCCAGCGCGGCCTACCTGCCCGGCAATCAGATGATGGTGGTGGCGCTCGGCCGCTTGGGCGTGAGCGAGTTCGATTTGGGATCGGACGCCGATCTGGTATTCATCATTCCCGATGCCGATGCCTCCGAACAGCCTTTCTGGACCGGCGTGGCCGAGCGCATGATTCGCACGCTCAGCTCTTACACCGGCGAAGGCCTGATGTTCGCCATCGATACGCGCTTGCGGCCCAACGGGCGCGAAGGCGAACTGGTGCTGCCTCCGAAGCCGCCTATAAGACCTACTTCGAAAGCCACGCCGAAGCCTGGGAGGGCATCAGTTACATGAAGGCGCGCGCCATCGCCGGCCATGCCGAGCGCGCCACCGCATTTCTGAACGAGCTGCAGGAGCTGGATTGGCGCCGCTACGGCCAGAGCATGCGCTCGCGCCGCGATCTGTTCGAAATGCGCGCGCGCCTGGAGCGCGAACAGGGGCCGCGCAACCCTCTCAAGGCCGGCAAGGGCGGTTATTACGATATCGATTTCTGTCTGATGTACCTGCGGCTCAAGGGCGCGGGCATCTTTTATAAGGTGCTCAATACGCCCGAGCGCATCAACGTTATCGAGAAGATGGGCCACCTGGATCGCGAGGACGCCGATTTCCTGCGCGATGCGGCGACGTTCTATCGCGCCATCGACCACGGGCAGCGGATCCTTTCGGGCCACGCCGAAGGCAGCCTGCCCACATCGCAAGCGCAACTCGAGGCGCTGACCGAGCTCGTGAAGCGATGGACCCCCGAGCATCTGCACCATCGGCGCATCGATGCTACCTTGCACGAGATCCGCATGCGCACGCGCGCCTTCTTTGAGCGCACGTTCGGCCGGCCATGATTAAGGCTTGGCGATTCGCCGCGTCGCTTGCTGCTGGTGGCTCTGGTGTTGGCGGTCTACCACTGGGCCATCGCCGTGAATAGCGTTACCGTCGCGCTCACGCTGCTGCTGGCGATTCTACTGATCTCCACGCTGTGGGGTCTGGCGGAAGCGAGCGCGGCATCGATCGCCGCCGTGCTGGGGTTCAACTACTTTTTCCTGGAGCCGATCGGGACATTCACGATTCGAGATCCGCAGAACATCGTCGCTTTCGTAGCGTTCTTCGTTACCGCGGTCACCGCCAGCCAGCTCTCGGCATACGCCCGCCGCCGCACCGCCGAAGCCGAATCCCGGCGCGTGGAAATGGAGCGCTTATACACTCTGGTGCAGACCATGATCTCTGCGCGGCGGCGCTCGCAACACGGCCGGCGAGTTCGTTCAGGATGTAACCGCAAGTCTTCGGCTGCTCCGCCGCCGCGTTCTACTATGCGGCGGCGGGCGAAGTGTTCCGCTCCGGCCCGGAAAGCCGCGACGCTTCCGACGAGGCGCTACACGCAGCCGCGGAAGCTTCCGGCCTTTCAATCGATCGCGCGCGCGGCATTGCCGTCGCGCCCGTGCGGCTGGGCGTCCGCTCGTTGGGGAGCATGGCTCTGCTGGGCGCGTTGCCTTCGGACCAGACTCTGCGCGCGATCGCTAATCTGGCGGCGATCGCGATTGAAAAAGCGCGCGCGTTCGATGAGGCCAGCCGGTCGGAATCGGCGCGCCAGGCCGAGGCGCTCAAATCGGCGCTGCTCGATTCGCTGGCTCACGATATCAAAACGCCGCTGACCTCCATTAAGGCCGCCGTGACCAGCTTGCTTGGCCGCGCCGAAGGCAGCCAGCGCGAGTTGCTCACCATCATCGATGAGGAGGCCGACCGCTTGAACCGTCTGGCCGCGGAAGTCGTGGCCATGGCGCGTATCGAGGCGGGCAAATTGCACCTGGACAAGCGGCCGGTGGCCGCGGCGGATTTGGTCTCCAGCGCGCTCGGCGGATTGCATGCGGAGACGCGCCCCATAGCGGTCAACGTTCCGGCAACGCTGCCGTTGGCGGACGCCGATCCCGAGTTCGCCGCGCAGGTTTTGAAGCAGTTGGTGGAAAATGCGCTCAAGTATTCGCCGCCCGGATCGCGCGGTAGCCATTTCCGCCGAAGCCAGAGACTGCCAGAATCCTTATGGGCGTAGCCGACCGCGGCCCAGGCATCGAAGAGAATGAGCGCGCGCGCATTTTCGATAAGTTCTTTCGCGGACGGCGGAATCGCTTCGATGCCGGCGGCACTGGCATGGGGCTCGCCATCGCCAAAGGCATCGTGGAAGCGCACGGCGGCCGCATATGGGTGGAAACCGAACCGGGGCAGGGCTCGGTCTTCTACTTCACGCTGCCGATTGCGAATGGGGGCGGCGGTTGAGCGCGGGTAAAATTCTGGTGGTGGACGACGATCCGCAAATCCGCCGCGTGATGAAGGCCACGCTGGTGGGGCACGGTTACGAAGTGATCGAAGCGCGCACCGGCGAGGACGCGTTGGAGACATTTCCGCGCGAGATGCCGAGCCTGGTCCTGCTCGACATGAACATGCCGGGCATAGGCGGCCTGGAAACCTGCCGCGCCATCCGCGCCGGCTCGGATATTCCCGTAATCGTTCTTTCGGTTCGCAATACGGAGAAGGATAAAGTGGCCGCGCTCGATGCCGGCGCCGACGATTACGTCACCAAGCCCTTTGGCATCGAAGAGTTGCTCGCGCGTATCCGGGCGGCCATGCGGCGCTCGCCCTCCTCGCCCGAAGGTCCGCGCGCGTTCGCATCCGGCGATCTCGAGATCGACTTTGAAACTCGCCGCGTCTCCGCGCAGGGCCGGGAGGTGCGCCTGACGCCGAAAGAGTTCGACTTACTCCGCTATCTGGTGATGCACGCCGGAAAGCCAGTGCCGCACCGCGAGCTACTGCAAGCCGTGTGGGGGCCGGATTATGGCGATGAGCCCGAGTATCTCCGGGTATTCGTCAATCAGGTGCGGAAGAAGATAGAGGCCAACCCGAGCAAGCCCAAGTACATTCTAACGGAGCCCTGGATAGGATACCGCTTCGCGGCTGAGGGGTAGGGGATTCTGTAGCTTTTCCAAATCGGTAAAGTAGTCTACGGTCTGACCGCAGTCCTTCTTCCAGATCCACCTTCGGCGCCCATTCCAATATCTTTCGCGCTTTTGAAATATCCGGCTTGCGCTGCTTCGGATCGTCTTCGGGCAGTTCGCGGAATTCGATCTGCGCCTTACTTCCCGTCATGGCGCGGATCTTCTCCGCGAATTCCAAAATCGTCATCTCGCGCGGGTTGCCCAGATTCACCGGATAGCGCTCGTCCGATAGCATCAGCCGGCACAGTCCATCCACCAAATCGCTCACGTAACAGAAGCTGCGCGTCTGCGACCCATCGCCGAACACCGTCATTGGCTGGCTCCGCAACGCCTGGTCGATAAACGCCGGAACCACGCGTCCATCGTCCAGCTTCATGCGCGGACCGTAAGTATTAAATATGCGCGCGATGTTGGTCCGCACGCCGTGCTTGCGGTGATACGCCATGGTGAGCGCTTCCGCAAACCGCTTGCTTTCGTCGTAACAGGATCGCGGACCTACGGGATTCACGTTGCCCCAGTAACTCTCTACCTGCGGATGCGTCAGCGGATCCCCGTAACACTCCGAAGTCGAGGTCAGCAGGAAGCGCGCGCCCTTCGCGCGCGCCACCTCGAGCATGGCCCGCGTCCCTATGGAGCCGACATCGAGCGTCTCCACTGGATGCTCCAGATAATCCTTGGGACTTGCGGGCGACGCCGCATTCACCACCGCGTCCACCGGCCCTTCGATTTCGAACGGCCGCGTAATATCCTGTTCGCGAAAATCGAAACGCGGTTCGTCTCCAAGATGCAGGATGTTGCGCCGGCTTCCAGTGAGAAAGTTATCGAGCCCCACTATCCGATGCCCGTCGGCCAACAACCGGTCGCACAGATGCGAGCCGATGAATCCGGCGGCGCCGGAAATTACAATGCGCAATGTGTTCTCCAGTAGACCATTCTACAGTTCTGCGCCGGCAATCGCCAAAGCCGTGCAAGCACCTGGTACGGCCACCACCTCGTACAACGGAACCGATCTGCGACCGCTGCCGCGCGGCATTCTAGTCGCTTTAACCCTGGTCGAATCACCTGGGCGAATCGACTTTACTCGATCTAATTGCGCAAAATCGGTCGAGACCAACTGCGAGCAGACTCTGCTCAGCAGCAAGACCTCCGCAGGATATTCATATTGCCAGACCACGTACAATAATTGGCATAGCAGAAACCCGGCTAACCAGGCTTGGTACTGTATAAGGGCAATGGCGTGAATAAAGACATTGTGTATGAGTACTGTACGTGCTTGTCCCCTGGGCTGAGGCAACCAGTTAAGAGACTGATACCTTTCCATGCCAAATCGTTTCCTGGCCCTGGGCAATCGTTTTAACCTGATGATGCCGGTGAAGCGGAGACGGGCAACGCTGGCGAGCGACCCGTCGAGGAATAGCCGGCCGGAACTCATCGCGGACGATGGGCAGGGCATGTTCTTTCCGGCGTGTCCTATACCCTGGCAGCGGCCCGACCGGAAACGGGACACGCCCCAGGGGTAAAAAGATGTGATGATACATCGGACCGATAGATTCCGCAATGCCTTCTAAACGCATATCGTGGGCGCCCTCATTTTTCTGATGGTCAGCCAGTTTTAATTCTTTCGTGAATTTCCTTCGAGACAACGACATAAGTAGAATTCTCCATTCGCTGAAGTTCCACTCTTAACTGTTTGTCTCAATTTTGGGGCAAGTCCAAACTATTTCTACTTAGTACTCCTTTTGGTACTTGACGTCACCGAAATTACAGCGTAACGTCGATACAACACTTATCAAGGTTCCGGTACTCGGAACGGGCCATAGTACTCTATTCCGCGAAGCTG
Organism: Bryobacterales bacterium; assembly: GCA_963723015.1. GTDB lineage: Bacteria > Acidobacteriota > Terriglobia > Bryobacterales > Bryobacteraceae > PALSA-243. The sequence goes on along the minus strand of CAVRPF010000006.1, from coordinate 49,503 downwards.
TAGGGACCTACCACAGCTATCGCTAAACTACACCTGCAAAATTGAGGTGAGTCGATCCGGCCCTGCAAGTAGGGCGCGCGGCCCGAGGCCTGTCCGGAGATCGCCCTTATGCAAGGCAGTAAGTCAAAGTGTGTCAAGACGAGGTTCGATAGCATGAAACTCACAGTAATCAAAAAGTACGCAGCGCTGTGGCTTGGTCGCGAACGGAAACCACCGCTGAAATTCCTATCTCTTCTATTGCTCACCCGTTCCCGCCGTGGTTGCGCAACCCACAACCACCAGCATCCAAGGCAAAATCCTCGACGCCAAGACCAACAAACCCATCCCCACCGCGCTCGTGATCGCAATCCGCGCCGGTTTCCTCCCTTCACCAGGAACACCAAATCCGGCGGCGATGGCGCATTCCAAATTTCAGCACTCACCGCCGGTAACTATTCGCTCTGCGTGCAGGCGCCGGGGGATCAATACCTGGACCCCTGTCAATGGAACGGGACTCCCACGCTAGTCGCTCTGACCCCCGGCCAAGCCGCCGCGGTTCGCGAGAGGCGGATTGACAATCCGCCGCAGGTTGCCAACCTGCCCCACATGGGATGGTCGCGGGGTTTTCATTTTGCGCCTTTTTCCAGGCGTGCGATACGATCGCGGAGATTTTGATTCTCCTCTTCCTGGCGGATCATGTGGAGGGTGAGCTCCTCGATCTTGGCCAGTAGCTTGGATTGCATTTCTCCTATGCTGACGCCCTTTTCTTTTACTTCCGCGGCGGGTGGGATGCCGGGCAGGTGATGGTGAGTTCGAATGTATGTGTTCACTTCGCGCAAGGGACGCAGACGATAGCCGGGCTGGAAGACATAGTCGGACCATCCGGTGTTGGTGACGATGAATTCCTCGGCGCCAACGGTTCCTTTGACTGCGAGCAGGTATTGCGGATTTGTCGTGCCGATGCCGACGTTGCCACCAGACAGGACAATCTTGCTGCCCGTGAGCGCAAGTGGAACATATGCGTTGTTTGCATCGTTCGCCGCATTGAGCCCAACTGCGCCTGTCAGATACCATCCCATACTTCCCGCAAGCAAATTTTGATCGGCGCCGGACCTGATATGCAGATTCCAGATCGGGTTCGCCGTCCCAATTCCGATGTTGCCGCCGTTGTAGTAAATTGCGCCGCCTGAACCGCTGGTCCACTGGGCCCGAGCGGAAGGCGTCGCTAATGCCATCGAGATCACGGCTACGCCGATGACGATGCGATATGACCGGTTCATGGTGTTGTGCCTTTTATTTCGCTTTTTACCTGGCGGTTGCCGCGGAGCGCTGCTCCAGCCGCGCGAGGCGGCCGAGGAGGTCTTGATTTTGCCGCTCCAACCGGTTGTTGTGTTCCTCCGCTTGGATCATGTGCAGCGTGAGCTCCTCGATCTTGGCCAGCAGCTTGGATTGCATTTCGCCTATGCCGACGCCGTTTTCTTTTACTTCAGCTTCGGATGGGATATCGGGCAGATGATGATTAGCCTGGATGTAGGCATTGACTTCGCGTAAGGGACGCAGATGATACCCGGGCTGGAAGACATAATCGGACCATCCGGTGTTAGTGACAATGAATTCCTCGGCGCCAATAGTTCCTTTGACCGAGAGCAGATATTGCGGCGCTGTTGTCCCAATGCCGACGTTATTTCCATTGTTGAAATAGATGGGCAGCCCGGGATCGGCGCTGATCTGAATTTTCCGGCCTATGTTATACAGAAACAGACCGCCGCAAGCATAGTTCCCGCACGTTCCGCCGATAATGGTGTGTACGTTGGTTCCGTTTCCGATAGTGATGCCAGGGTACGGCCCGCGCTCTCAATATCGAGTACGTTGCCCGGACTGGTCGTGCCGATGCCAACGTTGCCGCCGTTGTAATAGATGGCGCCGGAACCGCTGGTCCATTGGGCCCAGGCGGGGTGCGGCGTGGAGGCTAGCAGGACGATAGCTAAGGCGGCGAAGGGTGTTCGCGAGAGGCGCCGGTTGGCAGACTGGTTAACAACCGCCGCGCAGGATGCCGTCCTGCCACACATTCGATGAGTCATTTTGTTTTTTCCTCTTTTGTTGTTCATGGCAGCAGGCCCAGAATGGAAAACGAGAAGCTTTTCGGATTGAGATCGCCGGTGGCGTGTAGGAAGGCTTGCTGGCTGGCATTGGCGGGAAGCGGCAGGCCGGTGGCATCGCCCAGAATCAAGTCATGGCTGGCGATGTGAAAACTCAGAGTGGTATCGAGCGGCACGCTAAGCCGGTAGCTGTAGCTGGGAATCGCGCTCTTGAGATTGGCGGAGGCGGCCGGGCCGCTGCCGGAGGCGTGGACTGGATAGTAGAGCCCTTTCGGTCCCCAGACGCCAATGGCTAGGTCCGGGCGGCGGCCATCCTTGGTCAGTTGAGTCAGGACCTTTTGCGCATCCTGTATCTGGACGTTCAGGATGGACGCGGCAGTCAGTTTCAAGAAGATGCCCGCGGGAAACGCTGGGTGCCGTTAGCCGTTTTCTGCCTCTTCAACCTACTCTCACCCGTCCTAAACGCGCAGTGTTCCAGTCCCACCCAGGTCACCAACCAAACCATCAGTTCCGGCACTGGCTACTTCGCGGATAACAATGCGCTCTCCGCCAGCAACGTCGTCGTCAACGGTAGCGCCGCCGTTACCTTTTTGGCAGGCAATTGCATCCAGCTTCTTCCAGGGTTCAATGCCACCGCCGGAACCGCCGCAACCACATTCCACGCCTGGGTGGAAACTGCGCCCTCCAACGTGTCGGTTTCGCCTTCCGGCGGCAGCGGACTCAGTCAGGCATTCACTCTGACCGTCTCCAGCCCGTCGGGATACGCAAACGTTTTGGACATCTTTGGTCTTCTAAACACCTCGGTTTCGGCCGCAAACGCCTGCTACTTCTATTACTCTGCATACTCCAAACTGATTTTTCTAATCGACGACTCGGGCAACAATTGGTCGAACGGCCTCATACCGGGAAGCTCCGGCTCGGCGGGCAACTCGCAATGTACGATCAACGGCAGCGGATCGAGTGTCGCCGGCTCAGGGACCCAGCTTTCGCTAACCGTGGCGATTACGTTTCAAAGTTCGTTTGCCGGAACGCAGAACGCATATCTATCTGGCTGGGACTACGAAGGTCTGTACGCGCCCTGGCAGCAGATGGGAACCTGGACCGTCCCGCCGCCCGATTCTACCCTCGGCATCACGCCCGCATCGCAAGCCATACCGATTGGCGCTCAACAGTCCCTGAACTACGCAGTGTCGATTGCCTCGACCACCGAGGGTTTCAATAGTCCTGTGTCTCTCTCCGTAACCGGACTCCCGGCCACCGGAGTAAACGCATCCTGGTATCGCCAAACAATCAGCCCCTCCAGTTCCGGAACTCTGATCATTGGCGTCAATCCGGACATGTCTCCGAATGGCTTTTCCGCGCCGCCAACTCCTGGCGTCTATCCATTTACCGTCACTGGTGTCAGCGGATCGCTCACCCATACCGTGCAGGGCGTGCTCACCATCCAGCAGTCGCCATTCACCCTCACGCTGACCCAATCTCCACAGACAGTAGCGAACAACTCACCCGCCACCTTCAATATCCAGGCATTCTCATCCAGCGGATATAATCAGCCGATCACCCTCAGTTGGGCCGATCCCAATAGCGGTCTGAATCAGTTCGGCTGTTACCAGGTTAATGGCCCGTCATTTGCCATCACGCTACCCTCTTCCATGATCGTCGGCCAGCAAGGAATAGCCGCGGAAATCACGCCTCAATACAGTAGCTCGTTTAATTGCTATTTTGCCATCCGGGGGACCGGCGGTGGAACCAGCTACACACTCACCGGCGAGCTTGTTGTGGCCGCCCTCGCCGGACTACCTGATCGCGCCGCCCGGCAGCGAAACAGTAACCGCTCCCGGCGCTGCCAATTACACCCTGAGTGTCTCTCCGGTGAACAACTTTACCGGCGCCGTGAACTTCTCGGCCGCCATGTTCTCCAACGCGCCGCCCGGCGTTACCATTGACGCCATCAATCCAGTCGGCGGCGGAACCGGCAGTACTACCATGACCGTCCACGTACCGAACGGCTATCCTCCGGGAAATTACGGTATCGCGATTTCAAGTTCCAGCTCAACCAAGAGCCACATCGCGACGGCGCACCTGACAGTATTGCAAGGCGCCGACTTCACCCTCACCGCCACCGGCCCGCAGGCCGTGGCGCAGGGAGGCTCCGCCAGTTATACGATCTCCATGGCGCCCTTAGGAACCTTCAGCGGTACGGTAACATTGAATATGGGGGCGATCACGGGGGGTGTGAGCGGCTATTTGAGTTCGACTACAATCAGCCCAGGAGCGCCGGCAACTCTGACCTTGAGCGCGTCGTCTTCCGCATACCTGGGAACATATCCAATCTCAGTGAACGGGACGGCGACCAACGGCGGCATCTCGCATGCCGCATTGGCTACGTTGGGAGTAGGTCTAGGCCCGCAGGCAGCCGGATCGACGGTTACCCTCGGGACAATCAGCGTGCCGCAGGGGGGCGCTACGGTGATCGTGGCATCGCCATTGGATAATGGCGATACCATCACAGGCTGTTCGGCGCCGGGCGGAATTACAGCGACGCTCGACCCGGTCGCGCAGACCATCGGCTTCCAGGCCGCCAGCGGCGCTGGGCGCGGCACTGTTGCCTGCACCACCGCGAGAGCGCTGATCGTGCAGTTCCCGATCTATCCCGGCTGGGGATCTTCATTTGATGTATCGGTGATCCCGCTCGGCTCGGGAAACTGGGAGCTGGATCTACCCTCGGATTTTCCCGACGAGTTCGTGTGGGTGACGGTCAGCTATCGCGGGACCTACCTGCCGGTAATACCGGGGGGCGGCGATGGCGACACGCAGACCTTTACCATCGAGTGGGCAGCCGGCGCGCCTTGCGGATACTATCGGATAGCGGGCCTGGGATTCGATGAGGACGACTCGCCGATTTATGCGTCATCGTCGGCATACTTGTGCGCGGAAGAGCCACCGGTAACGTACACAATCAGCGGCCAGGTAACATCGAGCGTGACTGGAGCGGGCATGCCTGGGGTGAGGATAAACCTCGTGTCTCCGGACGGCAGCCTTAACTTCAGCCAAGTTACAGACCCCAACGGGAACTACTCCTACACAGTCAGCGACCCTGGGACCTATACAGTGACGCCATCCCTGACCGGTTATTGGTTTACTCCGCCATCGAGCAACGTCCAAGCGAACCAAACCGCCAACTTCGCAGCAACGCCGATTACAACTGTTTTCCTGATTCATGGCATTGGGCAAGGGTCGCCGTCTATGCAGCAGCTCTATACTAGCCTGAGCGGGTCAGGGGGCGTCGACCCGATACGCTTCCAGGTTGACGCCGGTTTTGATTTCAGCGAATGCGCAGCGAACCAGGCCTGCTCGATGACCACCGCCAGTCCGACGCTCGGGTCACTCCCGTGCAGCCTTGCGAACGGTGGCAAGAAACTCGCCGACTACATCCTTTCCCACAGCGCGCCTGGCGGCATTGTTCTCGTCGCTACAGCATGGGCGGCCTGATCGCTAGAAACGTTCTCCTCAACGGCTATACTGCCGCGTACGGCGGGGTCCTGTACACGCGCAATCTCGTCGGCCTCATCACCCTCGGGGCTCCCAACTGGGGATACCCAATGCTCAGCGTAGACACAAGTATCATGTGTCCACAATTGGTGACCGACATGGCTGGATCGTGGGATACGCTTAGCGGGGATCCCAACACTCTATCCAATTTCCTTTCATCTTTAAACGCGTCGTGGGCGCCATTATCGTATGGCAGCTATTGGCTCGCGGCAGCTGGCAGGTTCTGCGCCGATCAGACGCGCTTTAATGCTTCGAACCCCGGCGGACCTCCATTTACGGGCTGTTTGGAGGCGAATGGGGTCAACAGTAACGACGGGGTAGTTTGCGCTGACAGCGCGCAGTATTCGTATTTTTCAAGTCCAGGGCCGGCCGGTAAGCCAACCGCGGTGTTCGACGACCCAAACAATAATTACTCCCACACAAACACCCTTGCCGGATATGGGACCGCACTCATAATGGGGGCGAGTTGTGTTACAGGTTCACAAGACCGGGTGCTTTTTAACCCTCCGACGTTTGATCCTCTCTTTTCGCAAATAGTGGCGGTGATCAATGCACATTAGATATTTTTCACGAATCGTGATCGCTGGAATGACTATTGTGGCGGCTGCCGCGCAACAGCCGGTCGCGCGTCAAGAGCCGCTGGCGAAGGGCATTCTCAGCATGAGCGAGGCCGATCAAATCGCTTACACCCATTCCGATCTGGACCAAGGCATGCCGATCGACCAGAATGCTCCGCTAGGCACTCTCGTTCTCACCCGAAGCTCGCTCGTGCTCCCGATCATCGGGAAGAAGATCGAGGAAGTTCTGAAGTCCCCGAATCCGCTGGACTGCTTTACTGACAAGGCTGTGGACCCGCAGCGTTTTGTTGATCTAGCCGCATCGACCATAGCGTATGCGGGCGATGAGCAGGCGCTTAAGGAAATTAGCAAGCTTATCGCAATCGATGAAAAGCGATTCGGCAGGCTTGTGGCCTTTACATTAATAAACGCCGAAATTTACCGGAATCCCTTTACGGTTGCGTATCGCGGTTTCTATATCGGCGACCCCGCCTTGGACAAAAGGATCGGGGCATGGGCTGAACTGCAGTTCGCCAACAAGACCGACTTCCGGCAGGGACAGCTCAAACACTGGTGGGCCGCAGCAATGGCCGAGAAGTACGGCGCCGCCCCAACCGAAGTGCATTGGGCGAACGACCCCATCGCTACCCGGCTTCCACCTGAGCTTGCGGCATCTTTACATGACGAGATCCTTCAGCTTGGCAGGGAAGCCTTTGAAAAGCGCGCCAAGAAGTAAGACTGGCGCGCCCCGATGCACTTTGCACTCACGCGAGCTGGCCAAAGTGATTATTACCCAGGCAGAGGTAATCTAGTTCGGCCCTGTAGGGGTAGATCCCACTCGGTTCCGTGTCGACTCGGGCTATAACTATTCCGCATGTGCCGCCGTGGGCAACATCGACTGTACCTCAGCCTGCAGCATTCCGAATGGGGCGCAGATCCTCGCCACCTACATCGCGAACACCGCCCCGATAGGTGACGTCATCCTGGTCGGCTTCAGCATGGGCGGATTGATCGCGCGCGATTTGATCCTTAGTAACTACATAGGGGCGTTGACCGGTCGGAAAGTGACTCTCATCACTCTTGGCACACCCAGTCTCGGCTACCCGTACACAGCCGCGGACACTGGCGTATTCTGCCCGTATCTGGTTCAGTCCATGGCTGGCAACTGGCGTGCTCTGCAACCATCTAACAACTGGCCGGCCCTGTCCAGCTACCTGTATCCCACAACGAACACATGGCAATCGGGATCGTTCCCCGGCGCAAGCGGCTATTGGCTGGCCGCCTACGGCCAATCGTGTTCGGTAGCGCAGCGGAATGGTGACGCCAGCACCGGATGCCAGGATAATAGCCCGACGAGCGATGGCGTGGTGTGCGCGGACAGTGCCAGCTATAATATTTCGACGCCAACGGGAATAGGTCCGAGCTTTACCTGGTCGGGCCCGGACCGGCAGTATGTTCACTCAAATGCAGGCTGGGGTAAGGCAGCATCTTTCGTGCTCTGCGGAAATAGCGGCAGCGCGCCGGTGCTTTCTGCTCCGCTTCCAAACGACCCACTGTTCCAAACCATTGTCGCAGTAATCAACGGAAGATAACATGCGAAAATCGCTAAAGAAAGAAGTATGCGCCTGGATTGCTTTAGTGGCTGCGCCGCACGCCTTCGGGCAGGATTCGCCCGCTCGCAGACTCTTAGAGGCTACTGAGGCGGATCAGATCACTTTCGTAAAATCGGCGCTCGACCAGGGTATGCCCCCCGACATGGGAGGCCGAATGGGTCTCCTCCTTCTAAACCGAAGCTCGCTGGCCCTCCCCCTATTAGAAGCGAAGGTTGAGCAGGTGTTAAAATCAGACAACCCGCCGGCCTGCTTCACGGACAACTTCTGTGGATCCCCACCGGTTTGTCGATCTCATTGCCTGGACAATCGCGAACGTTGGTGACGATGAAGCCCTCAAGCAGGTCGCCAAATTGATCAAGCTCGATCAGAAGCGGTTTGGGATGCTCGTAGGGATCACTCTAGGCAACGCTAGGAATTGGCACAATCCTTTCCAGTCGGCTACCACGGTTTCGCCCTGGGCGACCCCGCCATCGACCAGAGAATCAAAGCCTGGGCCGCCGAGCAACTCGGATCGCACGAAGAATCCACCGTGACCGACGCGGAGCGACGATGGGCAGACGCCATGGTGGACAAATATGGCGGCCCGCCGACCGGTGCTCAGTGGGCCGCAGATCCCTTCGTCTCCGGGCTCAAGCGCGCGCTGGCGGAATCGGTGCATGATGACGTTTACCGGCTAGCCGTGGACTCGCTCATCAAACGCACGCCCAAATAACGCCAGTAGCTGAAGCAAACCCGTGCCGGCGCCGTATCGATCGGCGACATCGAGCATGACTGCAACGCGTATGGTCGGCGTGGGCATCAACATCGCCTATAGCTGCGAAGCAGCATGAGGATCGCTCAGCAGACGGCGCCAATGAGATGTATTCTTACCAGGTTAACGCGGGCTGCTCGTAAACGCTGTACGCAAGCGGCGGTCCCGGATCTATTTCTTCACTCTCAATATGGCGTCCGCCGCGTCCTCGCGTAAATCCCCTCCCCCAAAACCCCAGTCACAGCACTTTCATATTTATTTTCTCCCGCCCTTCTCCAATGCTCCCCATAACTTACAGAGATACCCTGTCTTTCGGGTGAGCTAATTCCCAGGTTCGCCATCATAGACTGGAATCGGCGGCACAATATCTCCGCCCAGAAAAGCACGTCCGAAAGCAGATAGCTACGCAGTAACTAAGGAATAATCTTATGTTCGAAGATAACACCGCTCCCAAAGAGCCGACCCTCAAAAATCTCGATCCGCGCGCGCTCAACGCCTATCGCCACGGCCTGACAGGCCAGATCCACGTCCTCACCGGCCCCGACCTTCAGGCCTACAAAAAGCATTGCGTTGGCGTCCATGAGTCTCTCGCGCCCGAGGGCCCGCTCGAAACCGACCTCGCGCAATCTATCGCCGAAGACCGCTGGCGTCTCAAACGCGCCGCCGGCCTGGAAAGCTCCATCTTCGCCCTCGGGTATGCCGATCCCGGCGAAGTCCAGGTCAATGGAACCAACCCCGAAATCGACACTGCTTTCGCCCAGGCCCGTACCTGGCTCTCTCAAGGCAAGAACATCCAACTCCTCAGCCTCTACGAGCACCGCATCAATCGCCACGTGGAAAAGAACCTGGAGTTGCTTCGCCGTCTGCAAACCGAGCGCGCCGCCGCCATCCAGAAAGCCGTGGAAGAGGCCGAGCTACTCACTCAACTCGCTGAGAGCGAAGGCAAAGTTTATGACATTGAGCGCGAGTTTCTGCCCGAGATGGACCTCTCTCGATTTGTTATTTCAACTTCTCTGATCGCCCGCCTGGTAATCCGCAACCGCCGCCTCGCGCAAGCCAAAAGGCAGTTCCAGCCGCAAAAAAAGCATTCTCAGAAGGCGGCATAAGGCATTGAAAGCCGCTCACAGCCCCATGCCCCTATGCGGTTACCCTAAATACTGATGGAACTGGGCGCCGGAAGACTGACTATTGAAGACGTGGCGCGCGTAGCGCGCGCGGCCGAACCCGTTCGTATAGACGCCGCGGCACGGTCGCGCATCGCCCTGGGCCGCCAACGCCTTGACGAGTTGCTGGCGCGCGGCGAGCGCATCTACGGCGTAAATACCGGCATCGGCGGCAACGCCGGCATTGCGTTGGCGCCCGATGAAATGGAGTTACTGCAGCACAATCTGATGCTCGAATTGGGCTGCGCCACCGGCCAGCCGCTGCCTTCAGACGCGGTGCGCGCGGCCATTCTGCTGCGCATCGCCACGTTTTTGACCGGCGCTTCGGCCGTGCGTCCCGAATTGGTAGAGGCTCTGGCGGAGCTATTGAATCGCGGTGTGACGCCCGTGGTTCCGCGCTACGGATCGGTGGGCGCGTCCGGCGATCTGATGCCTTCGGCGTATATCGCGCGCGTGCTGCTGGGTATGGGGGAGGCCGAATTTCAAGGGCGCAGAATGCCTGCGGCCCAGGCGCTGGCCGCGGCTGGCTTGCCTCTCATGCGGTTCGCGCCCAAAGAAGGATTGGCGCTCATCAACGGGACCACGATGATGACCGGCATTGCGGCGCTGGCGTGGGTGGATGCGTTCGCGGCGCTGCGCGCACTGCTGGGAGCGGTGGCGCTATCCATCGAAGCCATGCTGGCGCCGGATTTGCCGTTCGCGGCCTGGGTCCACCAAATGAAGGGCCATCCCGGACAGATCGCCGTTGCAGCTTACTTGCGGCAGATGGTGGAAGGCTCGCGCTATGTCGCGGCCTCGAGCGGGCAAACCTGTTATTCGCTGCGATGCGCGCCGCAGGGCTTGGGCCAGGTGTGGGAAGCTTTGGAAGATTCGCGGGCGCCGCTGGAACGGGAAATCAATTCCGCCAATGACAATCCGCTGATCGACCCCGATACCGGCGCTCTCTACAAAGCCGGCAATTTCTACGGTGGGCATATCGCGCGTATGCTGGATGGTTGGAAGATCGATTTTGCTTCCATGGCGAATTGGGGCAACGCGCTGATGGCCTTGCTCGTCGACGATCGCTTCAACAACGGGCTCCCCGCCAACCTCACTCCCCGGCCCGGCGTGAATTCGGGATTCAAGGGCATGCAGTTGAGCGTCACCAGCCTGGCTTGTGCGGTGCGTCAGATGGCCGGCCCGAGTTCCATCCACTCGCTGCCCACTGAACAATACAACCAGGATGTAGTCAGCCTCGGGATGCACGCCGCGGTCACGGCGATCGATGCGCTCGAATGCGTGCGCAATCTAACCGCGATGACCTTGATGGCGTCCGCTCAGGCTGTGGACTTGCGGGGAGGTCCGGAGCGGCTGGGCGCCGGATCGCGCCGTATGTACGATGCGGTTCGCCGCGTAATCGATTTCGAGGATAGGGATCGCGCCAAGGAGAATGAAGTGGCGACGCTGGCCGCCAGCTTGCCGGGTTCATCGGAGCCGCGACTTGTCGCTCGATCGTCAGGGAGCGGTTTTGTCAACCATCGGACAGAGATCGAATGAAACAGATCGCGCGGCTATTATTCGGGTTTTTCTGGCATCTGGGCGGGCCCGGATTACTGCTGCTGGGCATCTTGGATTCCTCATTCCTGTTTGCGCCGCTTGGGAACGACCTGCTGGTGGTGGCAATGACGGCCCACTATCGCAGCGTGCCGCGCATGCTGTACTACGCCGCCATGTCTACTATCGGGAGCGTGCTGGGATGCCTGCTGGTGGATGTAATTCTGCGTCGCGCGGGCGAAAAGGAGCTGGAGCGCTACCTGCCCATGAAGCGCATCGCTTACGTCCGCCAAAGAGTGGAGAAGAACGCGGCTTGGGCGTTGACGCTGGCGTCCATCGCGCCGCCGCCGTTTCCGTTTACGCCCTTCATCATGGCCGCGGCGGCGCTGCAATATCCGCGCGTCAAGCTGTTGAGTGTGACCGGCGCCGCGCGTATGGTGCGGTTCACCGCCCTGGGCGTGCTGGCGTTGCTGTTTGGGCGCAAGATTCTGCATTGGGCGGAAAGCGGCGCGGTGCAAGTGGTATTGACCGTCCTGATCGTGGTATGCGCCGTGGGCAGCGTGATCTCGGTGATTGGATGGATCAAGCGCTCGCGGGCAGGGTAAACCAAGGCTTCCTCGCAACCGCTGCCCGCCGGAGGTCCGTCACGTAAATGCATGATCTCCCGCGCCCTGCGGCGGGTTATAAGGAAACTTGCGGTAACGCTTTGCAGCGAGCTTCAACTCAGGTTATGGTGGGGTTATGACCGTGGAAGCCATCAAGGACGCCATTGTCCACTTGTCTGAGGAGGAACGCCAACAATTGGCCAACTGGTTCGAGGAGATGGAGGAAGACGCTTGGGATCGGCAGATGGAGGAGGACTTCGCCCCTGGTGGGCGCGGTGCTCATCTTTCGGAGAAGATCGATCGTCAAATCGATGCCGGTAATTTCACCTCTCTTGAGGAAGGACTGCGCCAGCGCCGGGAACGACAATCGAAGTGAAATTTCGTTCCTAAATCACCCTTCGTTGCGGCTGAAGACAATCGGCCCATATTGGGCCGTCCGCGTCAGCCGCGGCTATCGTGCTTTAGCCAGGCGCAAGGACAACGACTTTCTTTTGGTTTTGGATTGGTTCACACGAAGAATATGACCGGCTTCTTAAGATGTGAGGCTCAGCCGCGCTGTCCCGTGCTAAGGCGGTGCGCTATGCATGATGGTCGGCGCGATTCCCGTGGATGGATCAACCGCTCGCGTAGTGGTAGACAATGAGGATTCGCATGCGATTCGGCATATTGAGTCGGCTCGCCCTGACCCAGCTCGCGCTCGCCCAACTCACGATAGTTCATCTCGCGCTCGCCCAGACCTCCACCACCTGCAACAACACGCCGGCCTATACGCCATGCGAGCTGGTATTCGAGTTGAGCGATCGAGATGCGGCCGCGCACCCGAACCCCTATGCCTCCGTCGAGCTGCGCGCCGAAGTGCGCTCGCCGCGCAATCGCACCATATCCATACCCGGATATTGGGATGGCGGGCGGCGCATGGTGATCCGTCTCGCGCCCACCGATGGGGGGCAGTGGGCGTTCCACCTCATCGCTAACGTGGCCGCGCTCAACGATCAAACGGGCACGTTTACCGCGACCGATTCGGATGCCTCGGGCTTTATCAAAGCCGCGAACATGCACCATTGGTCGTATACCGAGCGCCAGAAGCCGCACTTATGGATGGGCGCTACCGAGCTGCGATTCGCATTTCTGGATGATGCCGCGTTTCGCACTATGGCGGATGCGCGCGCGGAGCAGAAGTTCAATCATCTGCGCGGATGGGTGACTGGGGATGGCTCCGACGCGGCTTATTCCGCGCCGGATTCGCCCAAGCTCGAACAGTTCCGCAACCTGGACGAGCGGGTGCGATATCTCAACCGGAAAGGCATCGTCGCCGACCTGGTGTTGGCCGGCGGCGAGGGGACCCTGACCAAACTCTTCCCAACGCCGGAGCAGCGCCGGCGCTTCGTGCGCTATGTAGTCGGGCGCTATGCGGCCATGAACGTGACCTGGCAATGCGTGGAGAATTTCGAAGATTATCCGGACGCGCGCGCTCTGCTCAAGGAAATCGGCGCGGCCTTGAAAGATGCGGATGGCTTCCAGCATCCGCGCTCCGCCGGCGCGCGCGTCACCTCCGCGCCGTTGCTCGACGATGGGTGGATGGATTTCGCGGCCTACGGAAACACGGATGATAACGTCGGCGCGATCGAGCATCAGCTTTATCCCGTGCCGTTCGTGAACCTGCAAATTGGCGGCGCAGATGCTGCCGCGGCCGCCTCGCGGCATCGTCTATGGAATGCAACCATGGACGGTCAGTACCCGACGCTGGCGCAGGGTGCGGCGGATGCCAGCGCGATGAGCGTGTGGTTCGACGTGCTATCGGCGACCCGCCATTGGGAATTGGAGCCCTACTTCGACGTAGACGGAGGCCGCGCGCTGGCATTGGAGGATACCGAGTACCTCGTCTACATCGAAAAGCCGGGACCGCTGGAATTGACCGTGGCAAAGCACGGCTACGATGTGTTCTGGATCGATCCCGCCACCGGCGAGACCGTGCGCAAAAAGTTTTCCGGCGACCATTTCACCGGCGCGCCGCCGGATCAGGTCTCACGATTGGCTGCTGCACGTAGTGCGTGAAGGCACGCTGCAGAGCATGAACCGCTCGTACAAATTCGAATCGCGCGATATCGTGCTCCAGGAAGTGGAAGCTGAATCCCGAGAAGATTCCGTACGATATCGAGAGCCCCGCGGGAGACCTCTCCATCTCCAAGCCCGCTCCATTCGCGGTGAAGCTGAAACGCGAAACGCGCGCCACGCGATCCATGATGTATCTATGGACCGGCGAAGTGACGGCCGATCATCAAGGCTATCGCGTGCTCGGAACCGGCGCGCAGGGAACCATGCAGCCCACTTCGCGTCTGGCGATCGATTTTCCCGCCATCCTGCTGCTGCGTGTCTATGGAATGAACGCCAACGGAAAAGTCTACCTGCTGACCAAGGCCGTTCAGCTCAACCGGTGATTCCCGCCGCGGTAATTCTCGCAATCGATGCCACCCACGAATACGGCAGCCTCGCCCTGGCGCGTGGTTCCATCGTGATCGACGAAGCGCCGATGCACGCGCCCGCTGGCTTTGGGCACGTGCTCTATGGACATATAGACGATCTGCTTAAGCGCAATCGCGTGGCCTTGACTGACGTGGGATGCTTCGCAGCCGCATCCGGCCCGGGCTCGTTTACCGGCGTGCGCATTGGGCTGGCTTGTATAAAGGGGTTCGCTGAAGCTATGGGTAAAGCGGCTATCGGCATATCCAACTTGCAAGCCATCGCGTCGTTCGGCGCGGCGCCGTTGCGCGCGGCGGTGATGGATGCGCGCCGCGGCGACGTGTATGGGGCCGTGTACGATGCGGCCGGACGCCTGGTTCAAGCCGAGACGGTCGCGAAGCTTTCCGCCTGGCTGGAGGCGCTGCCGAAGGGCGATATCGAGATCCTTTCGCCCGATGTGGAATGCGGGGTCATGCCGGTGACCAGGACGCCGCGCGCCATCGCCGCGGCCGTGGCGCTCATCGCCGCCAAACGGCTGGCCGGCGGAGACGCGGGCGACCCGGCCGCAATCGATGCAAATTATGTGCGCCGGAGCGATGCCGAGTTGTTCTGGAAGGATGACCGATAATGGATTCCATGGCCACGGATTCGATTTGCCCGAAGTGCGGCGGGACCGGTTTCGTGATCGTCGAGGGCGCCAACGTTTCCGGGGCCAGGCCGTGCGATTGCCGCTCCACTGGGCGCGCCGGGCGGCTGGAAGAGCGCGCGTCCATTCCGCCGCTCTATGCCAACGCGTCCTTCGAGAATTTTTCCGTGCCAGGTCCGGAGAATCCCATCGCGCGCCGCGAGCTGACCGGCGCGCTGCTCACCGTAAAGACCTTCGTTCGCGATTTCAAGAATGAGTCGCGGCCCGGGCTGCTGCTGGTTGGCGAACCGGGCACGGGAAAGACGCATCTGGCCGTTGCAGCCCTGCGGCAGATTATGGAAAAGGGCTTCGAAGGCAGGTTTTGCGATTACCAGACGCTGCTCAATAGCATCAAGGCCGGTTACGACCCCGCGTCGGGTTCCTCGGATAAAGAGGCGTACCGCATGGCGCTGGATGCCGAGGTATTGTTACTCGATGACCTTGGCGCGCATCGCGTCACGGACTGGGTGGAAGATACTGTGACGTCGATCATCACGTATCGCTGCAACAACCGGAAGGCGCTGATCGCCACGACGAATCTGCCGGATGCGGACGCTGGTAGCGCGGTCGTGGAGAAATCGGCCATCGGGCGGCCGGAGTACCGGCTCACCTTAGGCGATCGCATCGGCGCGCGCGCCCGTTCCCGGCTGTTCGAGATGTGTACGGTGATTCGGATGCCGCTGGTGGAAGATTACCGGCTGCGAAAGGCGCGCACGTTTTGAGGCGTTGGCTTCGTTTATGCGCGGCGCTGCTGCCGGTTTCGACGGTAGCGGCCACGCCAGCGGCCGCGATGCCCGCTCCGGCGGAATTTGTCCAGGCGGTCGAGTTTCCTTATTATCTCTACCCGCGCAACCTTTGGGAGCGCGAGTTGGTTTGGCTGAAGACCATCGGCATTCAAACCGTAGAGTTTTCCATTCCATGGAATTGGCATCAGGTTGCGCCGGGGCAATTCGATTTCACCGGCCGCACCAGCCCGCGGCGGGACCTTGCAGGCTTCGTCCATCTGTTGCGTCGCGTGGGACTGCGCGGATGGGCGCGCACCATGCCGCAGGTGGATGAGTGGCCAAATCGCGGTTGGCCGGCCGGTATCGCGGCGGGGAATTCAGCGGCCATTCAGGGATGGCAAAGAGCGCTGGCAGGAGCGCTGGCGGCGCAGACCATGCGCCATGGCGGCGCCATTGAGTTTATCGAGGGCGCGCTGCCGGGCGTGGATACGCCAGCGCCCCCGCCGGCGCCGCCCAGCGCAGTGCGGAGAGTTGCTGGTGACGAGGCCAACGTCAATGCCCTGGCGCGCAGCAGAAGTGTCATCGCCATGGAACGGGGCGCGCTGATTTGGACCGGCGTGGAGGACGCGCTCTATCCTGAAGGCTGGGCGGCCGTCCCTGGCATATTCCTGCGCAAGGGCGCGGTCGGCCTGGCCGGCGATGAACGCGGCGCCAGCGGCGCGCTGCGGCGCGATGCCGCGCTGCTCCGCGCGTGGGGCGCGATTCTCGCGCAACTGCAACCGGCCGCCGCGCCTAAGCCCGCGTCGGGCAAATTGCCCGCCGGGGTCACAGCCACCGAGCTCATTTCGCCCTACGCCTCGGCAGTCTCCATCACCAATCGCGGCGCGCAGCCGTTTCAAGACGACCTGAGCGCGCTCGATGGCGCTACCAAACGCGCGATCGCGATTCCGGCCGTGCGCGTTCCCGCCGGCGAGTCGCTCTGGCTGCCCGTGGCCGTCTCGCTCAGTCCCAAGGCGCTGTGCGGCGAATGTTCGAACTTCTCCGCGGCGGAGCAAATTGTGTACGCCACGGCGGAGCTGATTTCCATCGAATACGAGAACGGTATTCTGGCGATGGAGTTCGCGGCGCCCGAGGCCGGCGAGGCCATTCTGCAACTGGAGCGCCGTCCGGTGGGCCCGTACCTCGCGTCGGGACGGCCGTTGGAATTCGAATGGGACGATAAGACGCTGCGCGCCCGGCTGCCGATTCCGCGAAGCACGGCCCCGGACCACCGTGTGCGCATCGGCATCGCTATGGAAGAGCCGGAAACTTCGGCGTTTTTCAACGATTCCAAGCGGCTGATTATCGGGGCGAACAATCTGGTCTCCACCACGTATTCTTCCCCGAAGTCGCGGCGCGCTCGCGATTGCGCCTGCCCGAGGGCTTCACCGCGCGCAAGATTGTGAAATCGCCGAACGAAATCGATTACGAGATCGCCGTCCCGGCCGACGCGCCGCACGGCGATTACGCCAGCTTCGCCCTGGAGGCCGATGGCGTACCACTCGGGCGCGCGCGTTTGCAGCTCTTCCGGCCATTGTCCGTGCGTCTTATGGATGCCATCAACATCCACTTCGGGCAGCATACGGAACTGACGCCCGATCCGCCGGTAGCGCCAGTCGATCCGAAGGCGGGAACCAATCTGGAGATCTCTCTGCGCAACAACTGGCCTGCGATCCGGACCTACAAGCTTGAGGCCGCGGGCGATGGACTGGAGTTCTTTCCCGCTAAGACTGAGATCACCATCGGACCGATGGATGAGCGGTTAATCGAGCTACGGGTATTCGGCGCCGAAGGCATTACCGGCCTGCGCGATTGGCATTTGAAGGTGACTGGGGGCGCAGCGCTCGACCTGCCCATGCGAGTGACAATCGCTCCGCGCGCGCGAACGGTAGCATGGACTACCGACTTGGATGGCGACGGATCGCCTGAGTGGGTTCTCGAGTCGCCGAAGGCGCGCGCTATCTTTTCGAGTCAGGACGGCGGGAGATGGATGGAATTCACCTGGAAAGACGGTAACTTCAACTTCCTGCCCGAGCAGGGCGTGTTGGCCGGCAGCGGGCCGGTAGAGGTTCGCGCCAATAGCGACGCTTTGGAATTCACCGGCAAAGGTTGGAGCAGGACGGTGCGGCTTACGGATGCGCAGTTGAGTATCGAACAGAACGTTTCCCTGCCGCCGGATGGATTGACAAGCGCTAAGCTGGGCAATATCTCGCTTACGATTTCGCGCCCGGCGGCTACGCGGGCGATCTACTCATTGGGCCAGTGAGTGTGCTTGCGCGGCCACATCAAAAATTGAAGAAGGCATCTGAAAACGGATTCTGCAACAGCTTATCGGGATCGTATTGCCGCTTAATGTTCTCGAAGGTCGTGATCTGTGGCGAGAACATATTCCGAAATACTTGTTGATCGATGTTCGCGTTCTTTGTGAGGTGAATGCGGCCGCCAGCGTTTAGGCAATCTACGCTGAGGTCCTTCAGCAGCGCGGGTATGTTAGCGGGCGCGCATCCTTGCGGCGCGATCGGCTCAAATGCTAATGTCACCGCGAAGCCGTCCAATTTATAATGTGCCGACATCAGACAGTTGTCGGCCGCCACAAACAACATGTCGGATTCAGTGGGACGGAGGTTAGCCGCCAGCATCTTAGCCTCACAATTCTGAGCGAATGCTACAGTCTTGTCGTCCGGAATAACGAACGTCTGCTGCACGATAGGAAATAGATCGGGGGCGAATAACGTTTCGAATTGGTCCTTCGCATACGTATTCCCATCCATGAAGAATATGAAGTCTTTCAGATCGTTTTCAAACTGGCCGCCATGATTCTGAGCTAAAAGGTAGAGTGTCAGGTGAATCGCGTAATTCGCCGGTTCGCCGCGCGCCGCCAACTCAGTCCCGACACGCCACTCAGACTGGATATCGTTATACAGTGGATATCCTGGAAGCTGCGGGTTACTAGGTTTTGCGTAAATCGAATTGAATACGCCGCCCTTAATTTCACTGGAGGGCAAGATGGGATTGGGTAGATCGGTGAACCAGGCCGAAGATATGGCTCGCGTGGTGCCCTTAAATTGATTGACCAGGTCAATCTGCGCTTGAACCATATCATTGAACGTTTGATATAAGGTGATCGTTGAGTGGGCGCAACTTTGGTTATCGATGGCGATCAGTTTGTAAGTAACATCTGTCACAAAGCCGATATAGCCCTGCCCGCCGATAACGGCATTAAATAGATCGGGAGAGTCAGTCACATTCACGTTCAACGGCACGGGGTTATTTGGCGTAACAATCCGGAAAGACTCGATCCATTGACTCTCTTTCCCAACTGTTCCGGAAAATCGGGAGAGACAATCCCCGGAGAGTGTTCCACCCGCTGTTGCGTTTCCTCCGGTTTGCATCGAGCCGGGAATGAGGATCGGCCCATGGTTGGCAAGGGCGTTGCTAATGGACTGATTGACGAAATCGCCCCATTTGACGCCGCTGCCAAGAGTGACCGTGGAACCGTCGGTGGCAAAGTCGATCGCGTTAAAATTGTCCGTGCATAAGACGATCTGTTTGCCGGTGTCCCCATTCTGCACCGCCTGACCGTCAAACGAGTGGCCTCCTCCGCGAATGGTAATGCGCTGCCCATTCTTCTTCGCAATCGCAAAAACCTGATTCACGTCATCTATCGAAGTTGGCCTATAGACTTCAGACTGTCCCCGCTCACAACGGCCAAAGCTACGCATCAGTTCAAGGTCGGGCATCATAGTGGCACAAGTTTAGCTCGCATTTCATTCAACTCGCAATGCTATTTTTAAGATTAGAGTATAGTACTACTAGACTCCGGGAGCTATCACCGCTGCGAGGCGCGCCGGATTGGCAATCCCTTCAGCGGCTAACTCGCTCTCTGCTGCCGCCACCAGTTGCCGTCCCGCATCGCCGCCCATCAGTGAGCCTTGCGAGCGGCGGGCGACAGCCGAATGCAAGCCCATGCCGGATGCGACGGCGGCCGTATCCGCGCGTCGATAGGTTGCGATTGCCTCCTCGCGCCTTCCCGATGCGGATTCGATTCCACCTTGAATCAGGTCGGCCAGCGCATAGCCCCATCCTGCGTTCTGGCGTCTTATCGCATGGCTCTCCCGCTGCGCCGATCGCAGCAGGTCCTTGCGTTGAGAAATCGACCTCTCATCGAGAGCCGCGCATAAGGCCGCACGAGCGCGCAGGGAACGCATCTGAATATGGAGCGCCTGCACGCGCAGCAAGAGCGATTGCCGCAGCGCCGGCCAGCGCTGGAGAATCAAACTGTTGGCGTCCATGCCGTTGCCGAGATAGAGCGCAATCTCGGCTCGATTGTGCGTTTCCACCAAATGCTCTACGTGAAATCCGGTGTTGGACCACCGTTCCAGGATGGCGAGCCCCTCTCTGGCGCGCGCCGGATCGTCGTTCGCCAGGGCCGCGCAAGAACCGCCGTGCATCTGGAGAATCGCCTGGGCGTACAGATCCCCGCGAAGCCGCGCGTCGGCGAGCAGTTCGGGGAGGATTGCCTTCATAACCGACCACCGGCCCATCCAACGCAATCCATCCACCTCGAAGATCGCCGCCGTATCGCGCTCCCACATGAGGTGCTCATACCTTTCATCCAAGGCCTCGCGAGCGGCATGGGCCTGGCGGTAACATTCGTCCCAGCGGCCGGCGTTCCAGGCGCAGGCCGCCGTCATCACCGACGTAAGTTCCATCGCGTGCCGGTCGCCGGATCGGCCGGATAGATCTCTCGCCAGGCCCAGCAAACGCTTAACGCGCTCCTTTGCCCGTACGCCAGCCGTCGAAGCATAGGCGGCTTCCATCGCGAGCGCGCGGGCGATTCGGCTCGGATCTCCGGCCCGGAGCGCCAGTAACAAACTGGTGGTCTGCAATGACGCGCCGCGCGCGACGTCCACCAACGACAAGCCCGTGGCCACCGATGCGCAGGTGTCGATCTTGAGCAGGATACTGCGCGGCGCGTTGCCCGCCGCGGCTTCGCGCCAGCGCAAGCCGCGAATCTTCAAATGGAGCCGCCGCGCCAGCAAGTCCAACGTCGCCCGCGAAGAGGCTTTGGGCAGCTTAATACCTACTTGGCCCAGAACGGTTTCAAAGATTGCGAGCCCACGGTCCACGTGGCCGCTGTATAAGAGTTGCTCGGCCGCTCGCAGGTTCCATTCCAAGCGCTCGTCGATAGTGGCCCCGGCGCAGGCGGCCAGGTAGTGCTCCGAGGACTCCGGGCCGCAGCCGGCGTTGGCCAGCGCGTCGGCGCATTCACGATGCACCAGTCGGCTCTCGCCGGGATCGAGAGTTTGCGTCGCGAGCGCCATTTCGAAAAAGAGCGCCGCTTTATTGAAGGCCAAAACTTCCACCGCCCGGCGCGCGGCCAGAAGGGCGTACCGGCAGCACGATTGCGGATCGTGCGCCTGATCGAAATGCACCGCGATTCGTTCGGGATCCTGTCCACCGGCGGCTTCAAAAGCGCGCGCGAGCTCGCGATGACGCCGGAGCAGAATCTCGGCATCCATACCGGCCAAAATAGTAAGGCGAATGCGGTCATGGTAGATTTCCACCTCTTCCCGCCCTCGTACTACGCGCGAGCGAACCAATCGCGTGGCGCTTAACTCATCGCGGGCGGGGAGCGCATTTGGAATTCCGGCCGCCTGCATGATCGACAATCCCGTGGGCTGGCCCGCGACGGCTATCAACTCCAGGAAATGACGGCTCCCGGGAGAAAGATTGTTCACTCTGGAACGGATCACATCGGCGAAACTGAATGGTTGCGCCAGAACGGGAATCGCACCGCGCGAATTGATCCAACGGACAATCTCATGAATCAGGAAAGGACTTCCTCCGGATTGCTCGACGATTCGCCGTAGAGTAGCCTCGTCGGCAGACGGCGCCATCAGCGATCGGGCAAGCTCGCCGGCATCGGCGTTCTCCAGCCTATTAAGGTCGATGAAGATCGTTTTACGGCTGGATGGCTGTCTGGCTGGGTCGCGCAGCGCCTTAAGCGGGGCGCTCGCGTCAATGTCTTCGGACCGGTACGCGAGCACAGCCAGGATGGGCGGACAATCGGCGGTCGATAGCAGATCGTTCAGGGCCGCACACCCGTCCGCATCGCCCCATTGCAGATCATCGATCGCCAGCACGATGCGATGACGTTCGGTAAGACGGCCAAGCATCTCCCGTAAAGCCGCCAGGGCACGAGTGCGCAACTGGATGGAATCTAGATTGACCGCCGGTCTTAAGTCGCCGGAAAGAAATGGCGCAAGTACCGGAAACATGCGAACGAGAACGGCGAAGTTCCGCGGTAGTAACTGATCCACCCGATCCGCCGGCAAGCGGCGGAAGTGCTGGCCAATATGGTCGATCAAGTCGTCGAGCGCCTGATATGGAACCGACTCGCCCTCATAGCAGCGGCCGGCGAAAACCAGCGCGGAAGCGTCCGTTCCCAAATGCCTGATGAATTCGCGCAGCAGCACGGTCTTTCCCATGCCGGATGGGCCGCAGAGGTGCACAATTACGGGGCGGTCCTCCACCGCGGCATAGGCGTCCGCCAGATTGCGGAGCGGCTCGGCGCGCCCCACAAAGAGAGCGCCTTGCGGCTCGCGAACCTGAATGCCGGCCTCGAGCGGCGCCAACCGCGCGACATCCGCATAGGAAGCGCGCTTGAGCGGATCGAGTTCAAGCAATTTTACGCAGAGATCGTTGAGTTCCACGGGCAAGCCGGAAGTCGTGTCGGCGGGCGGAACCGGCCGCTCGTTCTGTTTGCGGCGAAGCACCTCAAACGAGTTGCCATGGAACGGCTTTCGCCCAGTCAAGGCGCGGTACAGCATGACGCCGACCGCGTACCAATCGCTTGGCTCGCCGACTGCCTCGCCGGCAGCTTGCTCGGGCGACATATAATCGGGAGTGCCCGCGAACGTGAAGGTGGAATCGACGTCTTCTCCATACGCGCGCACCAAACCAAAGTCCAACAGCACCAGCCGGCCGGCCGGCGTCACCAGGACATTCGACGGCTTTACATCGCGGTGCAGGAGACCTCGCTGGTGCAGCGCCGCCAGGCCCTCGGCCAGTTGGACAAGGCAGGAGCGCAATGCAGCGTAGCGGTCCTGTAACGACGGCTGCATTTCCAGAAACTTAAGAAAATCCACGCCGTCCACGAGTTCCATCGTGAACATCCAGCGTTCGCGATACGCGATGAGTTCGCGCAGCGTGATGATGTTGCGGTGATGAATATCGGCCAGGCTGCGGAACTCTCTTTTGAAATAGTGGAGCGCTAGAGGATCGGAAGTTCGAAGTACTTTCAGCGCCAGCGACTCGTCCCCGGCAAATTCGTCCGTGACGCGGTAGACGTCGCCAAAGCCTCCCGACCCCAAGCGGGCGAGCACGCGAAAGCGGTCCGCGATTAACTCGGGAACGCCGGTGGTCGAAGCGTCGTCAGTTCCGAGCGTCTGGCCGGCATGGGCGAGCCGGAAATGTTCTTCAACCAGCGGCCGAAGCTCCCGGGCCATTTCCTCGTCGCCGCCGCACTCCCGATTCAACGCTTCGGAAACGCGGCTGGGGCCGCGCGCGATTACCACGGAGAAGGCTCTCTTCATGCGCTCCCAGCGTATTTGATCCATGGGAACGGATCACCGCTGCGCCGGGTCGGCGCCCCCGCTCAAAAGCGCCGACAGCCATGCGCGCGCCATGGTCCAATCGCGCTTCACGGTTCGCTCCGATACGCCTAGCGCCTGCGCCGTCTCTTCCACCGACAGGCCGCCAAAAAACCGGAGCTCTACAATCTTCGCCTGCCGCGCGTCGCACGCCTTCAACGCGTTCAGCGCCTCGTCGATCATGAGGATCTCGTACGCGCGATCGTCCGAATAGACCAGCACATCCTCAAGTTCTAATCGCCGGTTAGCCTGGGGACGTTTCTGCGCATTCGCCGACCGCGCATGATCCACAAGAATGCGGCGAAACGTTTCCGCCGCGACGGCATAGAAATGCGCCCGGCTTTGCCAGTCAATGGATGGCTCCCGGAGAATCCGGAGATACAGCTCACCCATAAGAGCCGTTGGCTGTAATGTGATGTCTCTTCGCTCGCCCCGGAACTGGCGTTCGGCCAAGCGATGTAAGTGGCCGTACACCACTGGCAACAACTCCGATTCGGCTTCGCGGTCGCCTTTGCGGATACGTTGCAGAAGCACAGTGATCTGCTCTTCCTGGTCGCTCATACTCTCGGGCTAACCTGCGCAACACGATTTTACACCTTTCGACAATGCCAGTACGCGGGCGTGAGTCAAAGGTCAGTCTGGGCCAGGCCGCTTATCATGCGAGTACTTTGTAGCCTCGCCAACTGTCAGTCGCGGCAAATCCCGCGCTGGCTGCGGCGGATGAAGTCGATCAGGTGGAGCGTCTCCGGAGTGGGGATCTCGGTTTCGATCCTTGCGAGAGCCTCCTGCAGTTTTAATCCCGACCGATACAAGAGCTGATATGCTTTTTTGAGCGTGCTTAAATCCGAAGCCTTGTAACCAGCGCGCTTGAGTCCGACAAGATTCAAGCCTTTGGCTTCGACATTGAATCCCGAATACAGAAAAAACGGCGGCACATCGCTGTTGACCCGGGTGTTGCCGCCTATCATGGCCAGACGTCCGATTCTCGAAAACTGATGCACCACGACGCCCCCGGAAATGAATGCCCGATCTTCCACTTCGACATATCCCGCGACCAGGGCGCAACTGGCAATCACGACGTGATTGCCGATTTTGCAATTGTGAGCGATGTGGCCGGAGGTCATGATGTAGTTCTCGTCGCCGATCTCGGTGACCGACTCCGGCTTGGTGCCGCGCGAGATGGTGTAGTGTTCGCGAATCTTATTGCCGTCGCCGATTTTCAGATAGCTGCGCTCGCCGGTAAAGCCTTTATCCAGCGGATCCGTTCCCAGGACGGTGCCGGCCGAAATTTCGTTGCGTTCGCCCGAGCGTGGTCCAGCGCTTGATGTAAACGTACGGTTCCAGTCGGCAGCCGGCGCCGATAGTGACGTCGCCCTCGATAACGCAAAACTCGCCCACGCGGACGCCCGGCCCGAGGACGGCGCCGGGGTGAATGCGGGCTGTGGGCGCGACACTTGGCGCAACGCAGGCGGAGGGGTCGACCGGCATGAAACAGTATGATATCGTCATGCGAGTTCGCGAATTGGCCGAATGGCTCGGGGCCACATTCGAAGGCGATGGCGAAGCGGAACTGACCGGCGCGGCGCCGCTGGAAACCGCGGGCCTCTCGGAAGCCGCGTTTGTAGGCACGCGCAAGGCGGCGGCGCAGGCCGAAAGCTCCGCGGCGGGCTGTCTGATAGTGCCGCTCGAATGGCCGAGCCCGTCGCCTCGCACGGTGATCCGCGCGCCCGATCCGCGCGCCGCGTTTGCGCGTGCGCTGAGCCGCTTCTATCCGACCGCCGAGCTGAAGCCCGGCATTCATCCGACGGCCATAGTGGGCAAGGATGTCGAGCTAGGCGCGCTGGTCTACATCGGTCCACACGCGGTGGTGGGCAACGGCGCGCGCCTCGGAGTCGCGACCAGCATTGGCGCGGGGTGCTTCGTGGGCAAGCGGGTGGGCTTGGGCGAAGGATGCGTGCTCCATCCCAATGTGACGGTTTATGACAACGTCAATATTGGGCGCGGCTCGATTCTGCATTCGGGATGCGTGATCGGCGCGGATGGCTTTGGATATGTGATGGAAAACGAGCGCTGGCACAAATTCCCGCAAGTGGGCCGGGTGGAGATCGGCGACTTTGTCGAAATTGGCGCGAACTCGTGCGTGGACCGCGCGGCGCTGGGAGTAACCTCGATCGGCGAGGGGACCAAGCTCGATAACATGGTTCATGTGGGGCACAATTGCCGCATCGGGCGCCACGTGGTGGTGGCGGCGCAGACCGGCTTTTCAGGCGGCGTGGTGGTGGAAGATTATGCCGTGATCGGGGGGCAGGTGGGAATCGGCGATAAGGCGCGGATTGGCTCGCGGGCCGTGCTCGGTTCGGGCTGCGGCGTGCTGACTTCCAAGATGATTGCGGCCGGCGCGACGGTCTGGGGCACGCCGGCGCGCCCGTTGAAGCAGCATCTGGAGCAGCTTGCCAATCTCGCGCGTCTGCCGGAATTGCGGCGCGAGATGATGGAGATCAAGCGGCGCCTGATGGAGCTGGAACGGAGCGCCCGATGCTGATCGTAGTCGGCGGCCATTCGCGGAATATCGGAAAAACTTCCGTAGCGGCGGGACTGATCCGCCATCTGCGCGACCGCAAGTGGACGGCGCTCAAGATCACGCAGTATGGACACGGCGTATGCTCGCGCCATGGCGAAGCTTGCGGCTGCGAAACCGAGCCGGACCACCCCTTCGCCTTGAGCGAAGAGTATGAGCCGGATGGCACCGATTCGGGCCGGTTCCTGGAAGCCGGCGCGGAGCGATCCTTCTGGTTGCGAACTCCGGCCGGAGAATTAGCGGCGGCGGCCGGCCAGGTGCGGAAAATTCTGGCGCCGGCACGGAATGTGATCGTAGAATCCAACAGCGTGCTGGAGCTGGTGGAACCGGACCTTTTCCTGATGGTGCTCGATTTCAGTTGTGCGGATTTCAAGGCCTCGAGCGCGCGATTTCTGGAGCGCGCGGATGCGATCGTGACCATCGACCACGGCTTGGAAGCGCCGGTCTGGACTGACGTGCCCCGCGGCGTATGGGAGGCCAAGCCGCGCTTCCCCGTGCAGCCCCCGAGCTACATAACGCGCGCGATGCTGGAGTTCGTTCGCCGCAGCGCCAGTTACGCTTCCACTAATTCCGGAGCGTAGCTCTCGACGCGGTTGCGGCCATTGGCCTTGGCCCTGTAGAGCGCCAGATCGGCCTCGCGAATCAGCGCATCGGCGTCATCGGCCGATGGCGGATTTCGCCACGCGACGCCCAAGCTGCACGTAATCCCAAGGAGATTCCCCTGGCCATGGAATAGTGCGACGTCGAAGGCTTCGCGAATGCGCTCCGCTTGAGCCAGCGCGCCCTCGGCGTCGCACCCGGGCAGCACCACCAGAAACTCTTCGCCTCCATAACGGCCGACGGCGTCGTAATTGCGCATCACCGATTTCATGCGATAGGCGGCTTCGCGCAACACTTCGTCTCCGGCTTGATGGCCCCGCGTATCGTTAACCTGCTTGAAGCGGTCCACGTCGGCCATGAGCACGGCCACCGGACGCCGTTCGCGGGCGGCGCGCGATAGTTCCACGTCGAGCGAATCGAGAATGGCGGCGCGGTTGGGTATTGCGGTAAGACTGTCGAATGTAGCTTGCAAGCGCAAGGCCTCCCGCGTGGCCATCAGTTCGGATTGCAGGCTGAGAATGCGCTGGCCCGCGCGCAAGCGCGCGCGCAATTCGTGCGCGACGAAGCGGCTTGGTGATGTAATCGTCCGCGCCGGCTTCCATGCCTTCCACAAGATCTTGCGCATCGGTGCGGGCGGTGAGAAGCAGTATATATATGTAGGGTTCGCGGGCGGCCGCGCGAATGCGCCGGCAGATCTCCACGCCATCCATGCCAGGCATCATCCAATCGAGAATCGCCAGGCGGGGCGCATCCGCTGCATCCAATGCGCGCCAGGCTTCGGCGCCATCGCGGGCGATGACCGGATCGTAACCCCATTTCGTAAGCATCGAGCGCAGCATGGACTGAAACACCGGATTGTCTTCCGCCGCCAATATGCGGGTATGCCGCCCCTCAGGAGGCAGAGTGAGCTGATTCACGCCCGCCATCATATTAAGCTCCAAGAGCTCTCTATTCTCCACGAAGTCCTTATCGGCGGATTGGGAGGACACTTTAGGAGGGGAATCTCATCGCGTAGTTTCGCTTGCGTTGGGGGTCAGGCCGAAGATAGCCTGAATGGCAATGTCCGCCCGGGCCATCGCCGAGGCATCGGCCTGGCCGAGTCTCTTTATAATCGCTGTATCGGCTGGAAAAGTCGTTCTGAGCGATCAGCGCGGGCCTGGTCTTTTTGATCTCGTGCCCGATCGCCGGGCCGAGTGCGGCGAGGTAGATTTCACCTCTTTGCGGCCAATGATCCGCTGCCGCTTCTCTTGAGTGGCGATTTGTTGCCATTGTTCTTGATCTACGTCAACCCAGTCCCGGGAAATTCCCAGATCCAGATCCCGATCGCGAATCGCGGCTTGCTTAAGACGCTCCTGAAGGGCTTGGGGGCTGGTAGTAGTCACATAATGCTGCACAGCGCGGTGAATGAACCGGCCGCGCCGGCCCGGACGCGCTAAACGATCCATGGTCCGAATCATATTTTCCGCCAAGATTATATTAATACGTTATGTTGCCATAGAATCGGCATGGTAGTGTACCTGTGGTCACTGACCTCTCATCATATATCCCTTTCTCGCCAGCACAACCGCGTCGGTATATCGCCGCTTCGCCGCCGGACTTAGCTCCACGGTCACGCGGCGGACTTGTCCTGGTTTGCCCGGCGGCATCGCATAGTACAGGCTGTAGCGCTTGCGCATGCGCAGCAACATCTGACGGAATGCGGCTCCAGGCGGATCGGCTCTGACCACATCGCCGCCGGTCTGCGCGGCAACATCATCAATATAATCGTCGCCGCCGGCGAGATGCGGGCCCGATATCCGGAAGACCGATGAACTGCCGATGATCAGACCACTGAGGATCGCGTCCGCCGCCCAGAGGTCGCGAGTAACCGATTTCTGGCTTTTGAACCCGTAGCCCTCGTCGTCGGTAAAGGCCAGCACGGCCCTGCGCCGCTCGCCTTGCGGCTGGCTCAGAAAATATTTGGCGGCTTCGTCCACTCCATCCAAAATGTATGTGCCGCCGCCGAAATGAGTATTGCGGATGCCTTCCAGCAGGCGGTTGGCGACGGCATCCAGGTCTTGGTTGAACGGGGCCTCCAGCCACACGCCGGTATTGAACGACATGATAGCCACGCGGTCGCCATGGCGCAGCTCGGACATGGCCAGCCGCGCCGAGTTAGCGACCTTGCGGATACTGGGACCCATGCTCGAGCTGATGTCGAACAACAGGATAATGTCGAGCGGCTCCTCGTTTTGCGAACAGTAGCGCAACGTCTGCCGCTGGCCATTATCGAGGATGACGAAGTCCTCCTTGCTCAGGCCATCGACGACGCCGTTCCTGCCGGTCACTTCTGCGTCCACCTTCACCAGCGAGACGGCCGTGCGGAACACCGGGTCCTGGCCGGAGGCCACGAAGGGAGCGGCAAAGGCGGCTACAACGGCTGCCGCGCAGAGTGCGAGCCGCATTGTACGATCATACTGCGCCGAAGGCGCGGGCTAGATATGACTTATCCACCACGCCGGTTCACCCCCGCTGAGCGTCGCCGAGAATCCTGATTGCCTTTACATTCCCAAGGGAGGAATTTATAATCAGGCGCCGATACCGTGAGGATTCTCCACAAGGGCCAGGTTCTACGTTTTCGGGTATTTGTCGCAATTGATTCGAGGCGGGCTGGTCTCAGCCCGCGAGGCCGAAGGGGGCACTTGGGGACGGGTGGGCACCGCCCGGGAGTAACTATGAAAAAGACGCACAGGATGGGCGGGTTGATCCTAGTCTGTATATGCGTTCTCTACGGACAAGATGCCGGACAGCAGCCCGCCTTCGATGCGGCATCGGTTAAGATTGCAGATCATAGGTTTGTGAGCGGCGTCTCCGGCAAAATAAAAGGCGGGACCGGGTACCTCGGATCCGGGCCGGATAACCTGCACCCAGGTACCTCTGATCGACATCCTGATGCGCGCTTGGGACATTGAGGGCTACCGGATCATCGGACCGGATTGGCTCCGGGACACAGCCGATCTCTATTCGGTCACAGCGACGATTCCGCCGGCGACCACTGAGCAGCAGTTCAGGCTCATGCTCCAGGCCCTCTTGATCGATCGATTTGCTATCAAGCTGCGGCATGGCGCCAGGACCTTTCCCGGGTACCGTCTAGTCGTGGCCGCGGATGGATCAAAGCTCAAATTGACAACGCAACCGCCCGATCCGGGTGAGGAATTGGGCCATCGAGCAACCTTGGATAAGGATGGCTTCCTCGCTCTCCGGCCGGGCCACCGACGGGGAATTGCTTTGCATGATGGCGGGGAATATGCCAGATTTCGGGATTTCACGATGGCTCAGTTTGCGATCGAGCTCAGAACGCTCATCCAGCATGCGACCGGGGGCCCCTTCGGCCACGTTGTGGACGCGACGGGGCTTTCGGGGAGCTATGACTTTACTCTGAAATTCGACACGGCAGCGCCGGTAGTCACCACGGGAACCAAGGCGGGCGGGACGGCGCCTGATGGACGGCCTTCCGTCCAAGCCGCGGGCGACCCAAGCGGCTTGCCCGACCTCTTCCATGCGCTCGAGAGGCAGCTCGGGCTTCGCCTGGTAAAGGCGGCGTTTCCACTGGATGTCATTATTATTGAGCACGTGGAACGCGTTCCGGTCGAGCGCTGAAGGAAATTGGATGCGCCGATCTGGTCGCCTCCACAATAGTTCGTGTGGAACGCTTCCAGCGGTGTCTAGCTGCCTTACAATAGATCGGCCGTGCTAAAGAAGAAGCGCAGCTCCTGCTCCGCCGTTTCCGCCGCGTCCGATCCGTGGATGCAATTGCGCTCGATATCGGTGGCGAAGCGTTTGCGCACCGTTCCCTCAGCGGCCTTGGCCGGGTCGGTCGCGCCCATCAGGTCGCGCAGTTTCCGAATTGCGTCCTCCCGCTCCAGCGCCATGACCACGATGGGGCCCTCGGTCATGAACTTGACCAAGCCTCCAAAAAACGGCCGGGCCTTATGCACCGCATAGAATTCCCGCGCCTGGGCGTCACTAAGGCGCGTCATGCGCATGGCCAGAATTTTGAATCCCGCCGCCTCAATCATGGCGAGTATATCCCCAGCGTGACGGGCAGCTACCGCATCCGGCTTAATCATCGACAACGTGCGTTCTACGCTCATAATCGGCTTTGAATCTTCTCTCCTATTTCGGCCGGCGACTGGCAAACCGTAATGCCCGCCTGCTCCATCGCCTCGATCTTGTCCGATGCCTTGCCGGAACCGCCCGCGATGATCGCGCCCGCGTGCCCCATGCGCCGTCCCGGCGGCGCGGTCTGCCCGGCAATGAAGCCCACCACCGGTTTCTTCACGTTGGCCCTTACATAGGCTGCCGCGGTCTCTTCCGCATTGCCGCCGATCTCGCCGATCATGACAATGGCGTGCGTGTCCGGATCGTTGTTAAACAGCGTCAGGGCGTCCACGAAATTGGTCCCGATAATCGGGTCGCCGCCGATGCCGATGCAGGTGGATTGCCCGATGCCCAGGTTGGTTAACTGGCCGACGGCTTCATAAGTCAGCGTGCCCGAGCGCGATACCACGCCCACATGGCCTTCCTTGTGGATGTGCCCTGGCATGATGCCGATTTTGCACTTGCCGGGCGAGATCACGCCCGGGCAATTGGGACCGATCAGCCGCGACCTGCTTGCCCTGCAGGAACGCCCAGGTCTTGACCATGTCGATCGCCGGGATGCCTTCCGTGATGCAGACGATCAGCGGCACTCCCGCATCGGCGGCTTCCATGATGGCGTCGGCCGCATAGGGCGGCGGGACAAAGATCACGGTCGCATTAGCGCCGGTCTCTTTCACCGCCTGCACCACGGTATCGAATACGGGCAAATTGAGATGCTTCGATCCGCCCTTGCCGGGCGTGACGCCGCCCACCACGGTCGAGCCGTAAGCGATGGCCTGCTCGGCATGGAATGTGCCTTCCTTGCCGGTGAAGCCCTGCACCATCAGGCGGGTTTGTTTGTCAACGAGTACGCTCATTCGGATCCTATTGCGCGGCCAGCCGGACTACTTTTTCCGCCGCGTCGCGCATGTCTTCGCCCACCGTGAAGTTCAGGCCCGAATCCAGCAGAATCTTGCGGCCCAATTCCACATTGGTGCCTTCCATGCGCACCACCACCGGCACCGCGATGTGCAGATCGCGCGCCGCTTCCACCACGCCATTGGCCAAGCGGTCGCAGCGCAGAATGCCGCCGAACACGTTGATCAACACGGCCTTCACGTGCTTGTCGGAAAGCAGAATGCGGAACGCGTTCTTCACCTGTTCCGCGCTCGCGCCGCCGCCCACGTCCAGAAAATTCGCCGGACTGCCGCCCGCATACTTCACGATATCCATGGTCGCCATGGCAAGGCCCGCGCCATTCACCATGCAGGCCACCGAGCCATCCAGCTTAATGTAGTTCAGGCCGTACTTCGAGGCTTCCACTTCCAGCGGATCCTCCTCGTTCAGGTCGCGCAGCTCGGTCAGATCTTTGTGGCGATAGAGCGCGTTGTCGTCGAAGTTGATCTTGGCATCGAGCGCGTAAACCTTGCCATCCTTGGTGAGGATGAAGGGATTGATTTCGGCGAGCGTAGCGTCGGTGGCCAGGCATGCTTTGGCGAGCGCGGTCATGGCCGTGCGCCGCGGCATTCACGCTGGCGGCGGGAATGCCAATGCCAAACGCCAGTTTGCGCGCCTGATAAGGTTGCAGGCCCGAAACCCGGATCGAGCGCCTCCTTTAAGATCAGCTCCGGCGTCTTCGCCGCGACCTCTTCGATCTCCATGCCGCCCGCCGCCGAGGCCATGAACACCAGCTTGCCCTGCACGCGGTCGAGCACAATTCCGAGATACAACTCGCGCTCGATGGGCAACGTCTCTTCGATCAGCAGCCGCTGCACCAGGCGGCCTTCCGGCCCGGTCTGATGCGTCACCAGCGTCATGCCCAACATGCGGCGCGCTAACTCGGCGGCTTCGGCCGCATTTTTCGCGACCTTCACGCCGCCGCCTTTGCCGCGCCCGCCGGCATGGATCTGCGCCTTGACCACGACGCTTCCGCCGATGCGCTCCGCGATCGCCTGCGCCTCTTGCGCGCGTGAACGCCACCTCGCCGCGCGGCACAGGAACATTGTATTGGGCCAGGATGGCCTTGGCCTGATACTCATGAATTTTCATGGAAATCTGCTAGTATTGCGAAACAGCCGGAGTGTTCAATATAGCATGCCCCTTTTACCTTATCTGGAACGGCTCGCCGGCGGGCCGGAATCTCTCCGCCGGATCGAGCGCAATGCGGCCATGCGGATCATCCTCGACGGCGAAGCGCCGCCCGCGCAGATCGCCGGGTTTCTGATGGCGCTGCGAATGCAAGGCGAGACCGTCGACGAGCTGGTCGGCTTCGCCCGCGCCATGCGCCAGACGGCCGCGCCGATCGATCTGGGCTTGCCCGGCGAGACGGTGCTCGATACCTGCGGCACGGGCGGCGACGGCGCCGGTACGTTCAACATTTCCACGGTGGCGGCATTTGTAGCGGCGGGCGCGGGCGTGCGCGTGGCCAAGCACGGCAATCGCGCCGTGACCGGCAGATCGGGATGCGGCAGCGCCGACCTGCTCGACTCACTCGGGATCTCTATCGATACGGGTTTCGAACAGACTGCGCGCGCCATCCGTGAAGTGGGAATCGGATTCTTTTTCGCGCCGGCAGTGCATACCGCCATGAAACATGCCGCGCCGGTGCGCGCCGATCTGAAGATCCGCACCGCCTTTAATTTGCTGGGACCGCTGACCAATCCCGCCGGCGCCAATGCGCAACTGGCGGGCGCGCCGTCGGAGCGCGAAGCCCGGCTAATCGCGGGCGCGCTGGCTTTGCTTGGATTGCCGCGCGGGCTGGTGGTGCATGGCGCCGACGGATTGGACGAGATCACTACTACCGGTCCGACCGTGGTCTTTGAAATTCGCAATGGCGGTATCGAGCGGCGCACCCTGGAGCCGGCCGACTTCGCCCTGCCGGTCGCCACGCCCGAGCAGTTGAAGGGTGGTAGCAAAGAGCGGAATTGCGAGGTCGCGAAGGGCGTATTGAACGGAGAGCCTGGCCCCGCGCGCGATATTGTAATCGCCAACGCGGCCGCCGCGCTGGTGACGGCCGCGCGCGTGGAAACCTTCCTGGAAGGGGCGGCTATCGCGGCTGTATCGATCGATTCCGGGGCGGCGCGGAGGAAGGTGGAAGAGTTGGCGAAGTTTTCGTCAAGTAATTCGAGTCGAGACAACCCCGCAGGGCCGAGTAGTGGCCGAAGCCCATGTTAACCCCAGACCGATGCATTCAGGTACTTTTAGCATTGTTAACATCGCTTTTAGTATCGTTAACCTTGCTTTTTAACTTCGGCGCATAACGGCCAAGCTTCCGGCAGCAAGTAGACCGAAGCAGTAACTTACTGCGTTTTCTGAAACATACCGCCCTCAGAATAAATCAGAGAAACTTCAAAAACAAAAGTGCGCTCGCTCTGGTAATCTGGCTCGGAAACATGAAGACCAAACCTCTGGATGTCTTCGATAGGGGTATATGCCGCGCACCTTTCGTCTCTTCACAATGATAATTGCGTTTGCCGCGTCGCAAATGCTGTCAATGGCCCAGTCGGATACGACCCCACCGACCCTTGTCGCACTATCGTTCAGCGCCGCGAGCCTCAACGTCTCGACGGCGGCGCAGAATCTGACGATAAACGCAACAATCACTGACGATCTGTCGGGGGTAAATAACGCCTATATCCAATTTACTAGCCCTTCAGGCCAATTTGTGAATGGAATTCTCACAAGGATGTCCGGCACTAGCCTCAATGGCGCTTACCAGGGGACGGCCCCGTTCCCTCGATTTGTTGAACCGGGCGTCTGGACCGCCGCCGCTCACCTTTTTGACAATGCCGGCAATAGCATCACGCTGCAATCCGCTACACTCGTTAGTCTGGGTTTTCCAGGGACGTTGACTCTCGTCGATTCGATGCCCGACACAACGCCACCCACGCTTCTTGGCGCGTCGTTCTCGCCTGCCACGATTAATACGTCCGCCGGACCGCAAAACGTTACGATTAGCATCCAGGTCAGCGACACTCAGTCGGGCGCGGATTTCTCGGATGAGGAAGCATTTGCCGTCACTCTCTCGCCGGTTGGCGCTGGAGCCAGTGGACCCTTTCAGTACTTGGGTACATTCGATTTTCACCTAATATCTGGAACCGCCCAAAACGGCGTCTGGCAGGCGACGAAGACGATGCCCCAGTACTCGGGCGGCAATTGGGTGATCACCCAGGTGACTCTGTTCGATGCGGTCACTAACCACCTTTCTCTTACGCCTGCTCAGTTGTCGGCCATGGGCATCAATCCCGTCCTGATCGACACATCGGTGCCGACGGACTCGACTCCGCCAGCCCTCACGGGTCTTAGCTTCTCCCCTTCAGTGGTGGACACTTCGGCCTCCAGCCAGAATGTGACGATTACGGTCTCGGCGTCCGACGATATCTCTGGCGTCGATTTCAGTCCAACCACTGCCAGCCTCGCCTTTATACAGATCGACTTCATCAGCCCCTCTGGAAACCAATCAGTGTTCGTAAATCCATTTGCGACTCCCGTGACTGTTGCTGGAACGCCTCTGGCAGGCACCTGGCAATTGAGCGCTACATGGCCCCAATTCAGTGAGCAGGGGACATGGAACGCAACCTTCTTCGGGTTAAAGGATAAGGTTGGCAACTCCAAGACCTATAGTACGGCCCAGCTGCAGGCGCTGGGATTTCCGTCCAGCATCGTAATAACGAAACCCTCTCTGGCCCCCGACGGCACAATCGGGCCAGCCGGCGGCACTGTCGACGACAACGCCTTTGGGACACGCGCCTCCATAACATTCCCGCCCGGGTTGGTATCCTCGCCAACTACAGTCGCGATCGATGTCTTTTCCAGCGCGCTTTCTGTGCCCACGCCTCGCGGATTCACCATGCCTGGAACCTACTTCGAGAACCTCGCCTTCGTTCCGGCTCTGCCGTCGCCGGTGCCCGCCCCAGGCATAACTGTGGTACTTCCGCTATTGGTTCCGATGACCCCCGGTGCGCACCTTAGTTTGTACCATATAGACCCCATTATCGGCCTCGCGCCGGCCATAAATGCTTCCGGCTCTCCGGTGATCGGAACCGTTAACGCAGACGGACTTAGCGCTACGTTCAATAACGTCGTCACCTTTTCGACCGTCGTAGCATATTTATCCACGGGGAGCATACTGGGCGATGTCAACGGAGACGGCACGGTAAATTGCGCGGACGTTTCAATCGTGAAAAGCAGCTTCGGCACACATACCGGTCAAGCGGGCTTCAACATCGCCGCCGATCTCAATAACGACGGGACCGTGAATATATTAGATCTATTCATCGTCACCCGGCAATTAGCAGCTGGAACAGTCTGCCATTAAGGGGACGGAGAACACGCATGCGAAAGATACAGCTCGTTTCAATCTTCTGGTTATTTGTCGCTTCAACTCCACTGCTGGCTGCGACGATCTCCGTCGAACCGGCCACACTGGGTGTTACAGCCGGCCAAAGCTTCGTGCTAACCGTACAGGTATCCGGGGCGGCTGACCTGTATGGCTACCAATTCGACGTCGGATTCAACTCAGCAGTTGTCGCCGCCACTTCCGTCACGGAAGGTCCGTTTCTCGCAGGTGGAGGACCAACTGTCTTCGTGCCGGGCACAATTGATAATGTGGGGGGCTCAATTTCGGCCAACGCCGATATCCTCGAAGGCGTGGTTTCCGGCGTAAACGGCAGCGGTACGTTGCTCGATGTATCTTTTAAGGCCTTGGCGGCCGGATCGAGTACCGTGCAGTTGTTCAACGTGATCGCACTAAATTCTTTTGGGCAGGGCCTTACTCTGACAACGTCCAGTTCAACGGTGACCGTCACGGCCAGTGGTACGCCCGAGCCGGGGACATCTCTGCTCCTTGGCTGTGGCATCCTCGGGTTATTCACGGCTGGCGGCCTCCGTGTTCGGACTCAGCACAAGTCCTGAATTCGAACCCTTATTTGAGGCGGCGATTGATTACCGTCGGTATGTCGCGGGCGCCGTGCACGACGGCACAATTTCAATGGGTAGTCTATCGGCCAGATAGATGACGAAGTACGACCAACTGGCCAGAACCAGAGCGTAGGCATGAGCAAGTCTTCGCGTACGTGCCCGTACGAAGCGAATCATTAAAGGGCGTGCCGATTCCGGACTATCTTTGCCGATGTGGTCGCGAATTTCGAGGAGGTCACGCTCAACGTCGCGGCCGAAAAGAAACCGGCTCACCGTACGCCAGGTAATCGGTCAGGCGCATTGATGCCGTCGATGAGTCGAGCCATGACCTCCTCGCCGTCCATGCTGTCTCCGGCCCTCAGCGGCGCTATACGGTCATGGATCGTTTGCCGAAACGCGGCAAGCTGCATGCGGCGCGACTCCGCTTCAAGCATCAATCGTTCGACATAAACGCCGACGGATACGCCTTCAGATTGCGCCTTCATTTTCAGTTGGGCTCCGGTTTCGGGAGAGACGTCGATGGTCATTACGGACCCTCCTGTTGTCAGCCTAGCAGATCCATTGCTTCCGACCACAGAGTACGGACCGTAGACGGCGCCCGGCAAAACGCATCCGCCCCGCGCATGGTATAACTGCTAACAGTCGTTTTGCATCGTCATCCTCAAGGCCGTCCATGCGTTTTTTCATTCTTCCGGTTTTCTTTTTTTTCACGGGCTTTATCCAGGCGCAGCAATACGTGATCTCGACCTTAGCGGGCGGCGCGGCGCTGCCTACGCCCGTCGCGGCGCTCAACGCGTCTATCGGCGACCCGCCTCGCGTGGGCGTAGATTCGGCGGGCAATCTCTATTTCGGCAGTTTGCATTCCGTATTCAAAGTGGATTCGAGCGGTAACATCACGCGGATCGCCGGCAATGGCCAGTCGGGTTATTCCGGCGATGGCGGGGCGGCCACAGCCGCGCAACTGGCATTTCCGGACGGCATCGCCATCGATAGCGCCGGGAACGTGTATGTGGCCGATATGGCCGCGCATGTCGTGCGCGTGATTACAACCAATGGCGCAATCGCCACTTACGCCGGAATTGGGTCGGCAGGCTATACGGGCGATGGCGGGGCGGCAACGCAGGCGCAGCTCAACGCTCCCATGGGCCTGGCGCTCGATGCCGCCGGCAATCTCTATATTGCCGATTCGGGCAACCATGCCGTCCGAATGGTTTCCAAAAGCGGCTCCATCACGACGGCCGCGGGAATCGGATCTCCGGGTTACAGCGGGGATGGAGGCGCAGCCACCGCGGCGGCGCTCGATCAGCCGGAAGGTGTGGCGGTGGATCCGTCGGGCCTGCTTTATATCGCCGATACGTTCAACAATCGCGTGCGCGTGGTGGCTTTGGGTGGAACCATTCAGACTGCCGCGGGAACGGGCTTTTCCTCCTTCTCCGGCGACAACGGCGCCGCCGCGACCGCGGCGCTTTTCCTGCCCGCCGATGTCGCTGCCGATAACGGCGGGAACGTATACATCGCGGATTATGGCAACAGCCGTATTCGCAAGGTGGCGCAAGGCAAAATTCAGACGGTCGTGGGCGGCAATGGAACAACCACAATTTTCGATCAAGCGCCCGCCACGACGGTTCGCCTGAACGGACCGACGGGAGTGGCTGTCGATGCGGCCGGCGATATTTTCGTCGCCGAGGGCGGTATCGGGACGGGCGACGGGCTGGCCGTAGGCGATTACAAAATATGGAAGGTCAACAACGTCGGGATTGTCTCCACGGCGGCCGGCAATGGTATCGCGAGCTATTCCGGCGATAGCGGTCCCGCCATTGCCGCGCAACTGAACCGGCCCGCCAATATGGCGCTAGACGCGATTGGCAATCTCTATGTGGCCGATTCCGGGAACAATCGCGTGCGCAAGATCTCTCCCGGCGGCGCAATTGCGACGGTTGCAGGCAATGGCATTGCCGGTTATTCGGGCGACGGCGGATCGGCGACAAGCGCCATGCTGAATAATCCGGAAGGCCTGGCAACGGATGCCGACGGCAACCTATATATCGCCGATACCGGGAACAATCGCATTCGCAAACTGCTGCCCGGCGGCACGATTATTACGATTGCGGGTAATGGCAACGCCAGTTTTTTCGGCGATGGGGCGCCGGCTAACTCCGCCTCACTTCACGCGCCGCAGGGTCTTTTCAATGCCGGCGGCGGCTACATTTATATCGCGGACACGGGCAACCAGCGGATTCGCGAACTGCAGCCCGACGGGACGATCGTCACCGTAGCCGGAAACGGCGGGCGAGGTTCGGCGGGCGATGGCGGTCCGGCCGTTTCGGCGCAGCTGAACATGCCGGCGGGCGTAACGTTCGATGCGGCGGGCAATATGTACATCGCCGATCAAGGCAATAACAAGGTGCGGATAGTTTCGAGCGGCGGAACTATCGCGACCTTCGCCGGCGCCGCGACTTTCGCGCTGGGCGATGGCGGACCGGCGGCCGGCGCGCAGTTGAGCGCGCCCGCATCGGTGGCGGTGGACGCCGCCGGAAACGTGTATATCGCCGATTCCGGCCATGATCGCATCCGCGTGGTCGCGAGTGGCGTAATCAATACCCTCGCGGGTACGGGAGTTTGCTGCTATGCCGGCGACGGCGGCCCGGCGTCCGCGGCGCAAGTGGATGCGCCATGGGGTCTGACGCTCGATGCCTCGGGCCGTCTTTTTGTAGCCGATTCCGGCAATAACGCGATTCGCCTGATTCAGACCGCGCCCACCGGCGGCCTGCCCACGATTAATGCGATCGCCAACGGCGCCAGCAATCAGACCGGCGCGATCGCGGGCGGCGAGGTTGTGGTGATCTATGGAAGCGGCTTGGGTCCGGCGCAATTGGTTTCGGCGGCTGGCAATTCATCCGGGCCGCCGCAGCAATTGAGCGGGGTTACGGTGCTGGTCAACGGCACGCCCGCATCGCTGATTTACGTTTCCGCCACGCAGTTGTCGGCCATAATTCCCAATGGGGTCAGCGGCTCGAGCGCGCGAGTTGTAGTGGAATATCAAGGCTTGGAAAGCACTCCGGCGACGAATCCGGTGGCCATCGCGGCGCCCGCGCTCTTCACGGCCAATACCAGCGGTTCCGGCCAGGCGCTGGCGGTGAATGCTAGCGGCGCAGCCAACGGCGCGTCCCATCCGGCGGCCCAGGGCAGCGTGCTGACGCTGTTCGTGAATGGCGTGGTCTCGCAGTTCATTGCGGGAGCGCTATCGGTGACGATTGAAGGCCAACCGGCGGCGATCGTCAGTCTCGACGGGCGCTGCGCCGGGAGTGACCGCGGTGCAGGTCCAGGTTCCATTTGGTATTCCGGCGGCCATGGCGGCGCCGGTGGCGGTACAGGTGGGTAGCGCGAGCAGCCCGGCGGGAGTTACGGTGGCTGTGTCGGTAAATTAGGCCGACGGTGTACTGTCTATGCGAGTCTCGCCTCTATTGTTGGCGCTGAGTAGCATACTCCCGCTCATCGGCGCGCCCGCTCAGCAGGCGCAAAACCCGTCACCGATGGTGGAGCACACGCGGAAGCATCCGCGCCTGACAGAGACTCAGCCCGCGGGCCGCAAGAGAAAAGCTCGATTTGGGAACGCTGTTTCTTCCTCGCGGGTGGACGGCGCGATCCGGAGCGAAGTTGCTGCTCTTTTTTCATGGCGGGACGTGGATTCCTGAAGTAGCCGCCGCCAGACAGCGCCTCGCCGTGATTTCCGTGCAGGCCGGCTCGGGATCGGCCGCATACGCGCGGCTGTTTGAGGATGCAAGCCGCTTCGACCGGCTTCTGCGCGAAGCCGGGGACAAAGCGGGCTGCCAATTCGGACACGTGCTGCTGGGCGGGTGGAGCGCCGGGTACGGCGCGGTGCGCGAGATTCTTAAAACGCCGGAATCCTACGCGCGCGTGGATGCGGTATTGCTGATCGACGGCATGCATACCGGCTATATCGGCGGCCAGCCCGGCCCGCTGGAATCGAAACTCGATCCGGACAATCTGCAGATTTGGATGCAGCTCGCCCGCGACGCCGTGGCCGGACGCAAACGGTTTGTGGTAACGCACTCTGAGATTTTTCCGGGCACATTCGCCAGCACTACCGAGACCGCGGATTATCTGCTGGCGCAACTCGGGTTGACCCGGCGCGCGGTTCTCCGCCGGGGGCCCATGGGATTGCAGCAGCTTAGCGAGGCCAGTGCGGGGCGCTTTTTATTACGCGGCTATGCGGGCAATTCCGCTCCCGATCACGTGGACCAACTGCATTCGCTGCCGGTGTTTCTGAAGCTGATACGGTGAATCGGGAGGCGGCGTTGGGGGAGCCGCATCAATAAATCGGCCAGACCCCGGGCGTAGCGATCTCGATCAGATGGCGGTCCGGATCGCGAAAGTAGAGGCTCTGGCCGCCCAATTCCCAGGTCCGCTTCTCTTCCACGGCAATGCCGTTTTGCTCCAGCCAGGCTTCCCAAGGCGCGAGCTCGGAGGCAGCGATCGCGAATGCCAGATGAAGCTCGCCCTGGCCGTCATGAGGGGTGGGCAGCTCCAACGAGCCGCCCTTCTTGAATAGCAGCAACACCTGCCGGTTTCCGGCTCTCATTGCGCAGCCGCGCTCTCCGAAATCGGTAATTATCGGAAAGCCGAAGATCCGCTCATAAAACCGCGCGGAATCGGCCACATCGCGTACGTATAGCGATGACTCCAGGATTCCCTCACTGCTTGGATGCATGACCGCTATTCCGTCCGTGGCTCCAATACTATCAAGTCGCGTGCCCGCAAAACCTAATGCGCCGGCGCTCCGTTATATAATGAGATTTCCCCTTTTAGCACACAGGAGCTTAATCGTAAATGTTCGATCTTTTTCGTAGCCGGGACAAAGCTGTCCGCATCCTTTTAGGCGGGTTGCTGGTAGTAGTGGCCATATCGATGCTGACGTACCTGGTGCCCAATTACGACACCGGCAACACCACCGG
Organism: Bryobacterales bacterium; assembly: GCA_963723015.1. GTDB lineage: Bacteria > Acidobacteriota > Terriglobia > Bryobacterales > Bryobacteraceae > PALSA-243. The sequence continues at coordinate 7,895 of CAVRPF010000006.1, read as the reverse complement.
CGCGGGCGCGGTGGTGGCCACGGTGGCCGGCGACCAGATTACGGCTGCCGACGTGCAGAAACTGGTACAGAACACGATGCGGGGCAAGCAACTGCCGCCGGAAATGCTGCCCATTTATCTTCCCCAGCTGATCGACGAAATGATCGTCAACCACGCCTTGGCGTATGAGGCGAACCGGCTGGGTTTCCAGGTGACCAATGCCGATGTGAGCAACGCCATCCGGCAACTTGTGCCGAGCCTGTTCCCCGATGGCCGATTTGTGGGTAGGGACGCGTATGCGGCGATGCTGGCACAGCAACAACTGAGCATTGCGGATTTCGAGGACGATTTGCGCCGTCAGATCCTGATCACTCGCTTGAAAGATGTCGCGATTGAAGGGACGGTGGTGACGCCGCTCGAAATCGAACATGCCTTTAAGCAGAAGAACGAAAAAATCAAGATCCAATATGTCCGGCTTACCACGGATCAATTCAAGAAAGAAGTGGCGCCTAGCGAAGCGGACCTGGAGTCGTACTTCCGCGCCAACGTCAATAAATACCAGACGCCCGAGAAAAAGAATCTGGTGATTCTGGTGGCGGATCAAGCCAAGCTGGAACAGACCCTCAATCCTACCAACGCCGAACTGCTGAAGATATATACCCAGAATCAGGCGCAATACCACGTACCCGAGCAGGCCAAGGTGCGGCACATCCTTTTCATGACGCAGGGCAAGTCTCCCGCGGACGAGGCCAAGATCAAGGCTCAGGCGGAAGACGTCATGAAGCAGATCAAAGCTGGAACTCTTAAATTTGAGGACGCGGTCAAGAAGTATTCGGAAGACCCCGGATCGAAGGACAAGGGCGGCGAATACAACGTGCAGCGCGGCCAGATGGTAAAGGAATTCGAGGATGCCGCGTTCAGCCAAAAACCAGGCGACTTGGGGCTAGTCAAGACCAGCTACGGCTATCACATCATACAGGTGATATCGCGCGAGCCCGCTCATCAGCAGACCTTCGACGAAGTGAAGGGCCAGTTGGCCGATCAATGGAAGAAGGCCCGCGTGAACGATGTCATGCAAAGGATCTCGGATCAGGCGCAGACGATGCTGCAAAAGGACCCGCTGCATCCCGATACAGTGGCTGCGGCCCTGGATATGGAAGTAGTCCACGCGGACCATGTGGAGCAGAACAAGCCGATTCCGGATGTCGGCGCCAGCCCCGATTTCGATCAGGCCGTCGCCAATCTCAAGCAGGGCCAAGTATCGCAAGCGGTGGCTTTGCCCGGGAACAAAATAGCAGTGGCGGAAGTGACCGGAATCGTGCCCGCGCGGCCTTCGACGCTCGATGAGGTCAAAGACCAGGTGCGCGACGCTCTGGTGCAGAGCCGTCTGACAGTCAAGGTCCAGGAAAAATCCAAGGAGCTGGCCGATAAGGCAAAGGCCATGGGCGGCGATCTGGAGAAGGCCGCGAAGGCGATGAATCTTGAAGTGAAGACCACCGATGCATTCACGCGGTCGGATACAGCGCCGGGTTTCGGATCGGCGAACTACGTAGCACAGGCCTTTTCGAGCCCCGATGGCGCGATTATAGGTCCGGTGATGATGCCTGAGGGCACGGTGGTGGTGAAGGTGGTGGAGCATATCGCGCCCGATCTTTCCAAGTTGAGCGAAGAGCGGGCTACGCTTCGCGATCAGATCAAGAGCCAGAGGGCCAAGCAGCGCGATCAGTTGTTCGAAGCCGGCCTGAAGGAGCGCTTGATTCAGGAAGGCAAAATCAAGATCCATCAGGACGTGATTAACCGGTTGATTGCCGGTTACCGCAGCTAAGCGGATGATCCACTCCATTCTGGATTTCATTCGCTCGCTGACCAACCCCGACGGCCTGCGCCATATCCTGGAGCAGATCTTCGCGGGCTGGCTCGGCTATGCCGCGCTGTGCGCGATTGTATTCTCGGAAACCGGCCTGCTGGTGGGCTTCTTCCTGCCCGGCGATTCGTTGCTGTTTACGGTAGGGCGTGGTAGCGGGCGATGGCGTGTTGAATATCGTTCTGGTAAACGTGCTGCTGTCGGTATGCGTGATGTTGGGCGATTCCACCGGTTACTTACTCGGGCGGCGCGCCGGCGTGGCGATCTTCAGCCGTCCCGATTCGCTCCTGTTCAAGCGCGAGCACCTGGTACGCACCAAGGCGTTCTACGAAAAGCACGGCGGCCAGACCATTGTCTACGCGCGCTTTGTGCCTATCGTACGCACGTTTACGGCGTTCGTGGCCGGAGTGGCTGAGATGCCGTACCGGCGCTTTTTGCCCTTCAGCATTTGCGCCGCCATCGGCTGGGTCTTTTTTATGACTATGCTGGGCTACGAACTGGGCAGCATACCGTTTGTGCGCCGCTATTTCGATAAAGTGATTCTGGTTATTATTGTGTTCTCGTTGCTGCCAACGCTGCTGGAAATTATGAAATCGCGGCGCGCGAAGGCGGCCGGAGCGTCCAGTTAGGCGGGAGCTTCCCTTGGCGAAGCCAGACATCCAGCAACGCCGCAAGCAGATCCTCAAACAACGGAAGGCGGAAGAGCAGCGCGAGTGGAATCGCCAGGATGCGGAATTTCTGTATCGGGACGCGTTTCGCGCCCATCGTGAAGGCGATCTCCCGGCCGCGGATCGGTGGCTGAAGAAGACGCTGGTCCTCAACCCCGATCACACGGCGGCGCTGAGCCTTCTGGCCGAAATCCACGCCGGGGCCGGCCATTATGAAGAAGCGCTGGCGTATCTCCGGCGCATGCAGAAACTGGTAACGGGCGCCGGTGTGTTGTACAACATTGGCATTGTCTATCACGGAATGGGCCAGATGGAGAATGCAGCGGCCGCCATGCGCGATTTCCTGGGGGCGGTGAAGGGATTACGCGAGCCAAAGTGGCGGCGAATGCGCGAAACGGCTGAAGAGCTTTGCCGGGAATTCCAGCGGTCCCAGCGGGCGGAAAAGCCCGCCCCAGCGCTGCCCAAACCGGCCGCGCCCATTCCGCCGCCACCTTCACCCGCAGTCGAAAAGCTGCCCGAAACACCGAAAGTCGGCGTGCAGTTCCTCGCCGCCGCCGCTCCCGACTTCACACATACCGGAACCGTCGCGGACTATTTTTTACGGCGGCAATGGCTGGAATTACGGCTGGCGCAGAATTTTGAAGATCTGCTATGCCTGCCTTCGCTCCAGGGCGTCGACTCCTACCTGTACCAGCAGGAGACCGTGCGCCGCGTGCTCCGGCACTTCAAGGGACGCGCGCTATTGGCCGACGAGGTCGGCTTGGGCAAGACCATCGAAGCGTGTCTGGTGCTGAAGGAGTATTGGATGCGCGGTCTGGTGCGCAAGGCGCTGGTGCTCACGCCGCCTTCGCTGGTGTCGCAATGGAAAGGCGAGTTGATGGAGAAATTCGGCCTGACCGCCGTCTCGCCCGATGCGGCCGCAGTTCCGCGGCGACGCGGCGCGCTTCTGGAAGAACGAGCCGCTCGTGGTCGCCTCCATCGCCGCGGCCCGGCTGGACGCGAATGCCGCCGCTATCCGCGCCGTCCCCTGGGACATGGTGATCGTGGATGAAGCGCACTGCCTTAAGAACCGCGCCAGTGCCAACTGGCATCTTGTAGACTCGCTGGAAAAAAAGTTCATCCTGATGCTGACTGCCACGCCGGTTGAAAACAACCTCATCGAGCTATATAACCTGATCACGCTGCTCAAGCCTGGACTATTGGAGACCGAGGCTGCGTTCCGCAAGACGTATGTAACTTCCGGCAAGCCCAAATCTCCGAAAAATCCCGAAGCTCTGCGCGGCATGTTGAGCGAGGTGATGATCCGCAATACGCGCGCCGCGGCCGATGTCCAACTGCCGCGCCGCATCGCCGCCACTATGCCGGTGACTCCTTCGACGCCCGAAGCCAGGATCTACGAGATGGTGTCGAGCTTCATCGAAAAGCGCTACCGGCCCGCGAACGGCAAGAAGGCGCCGCCGCTGGCGCTCGATCTGATGCAGCGTCAGGCCGGCAGCAGTCCCCAGGCGCTCGCCCGCTCGGTGGCGCGCGCGTTGCGCGAAGAGACCTGGATCCGCGCGGAGGATCGCCGCGAGTTGGAGACCATCCTCGATCTGGCGTACGCCGTGGAGGAAAGCGCCAAGGGCGCGCGCTTGGGAGACATGCTCTCGGCCCATGCCGGTAAGGCGGTGGTCTTTACGGAATTTATTCCCACGCTCGAGCATCTGCGATATGTCTGCGAGAAGCGCGGCATTTCCTATGCGCTGTTTAGCGGGGATCTCGGCGCGCGCGGAAAAGGACGCCGCCATCGCGCGCTTCCGCGACGAGGCGCGGGTGCTCCTCTCGACCGGCGCGGGCGGTGAAGGCAGAAATCTTCAGTTCGCCAACACCATCGTGAATTTCGACCTGCCGTGGAATCCCATGCGCATCGAGCAGCGCGTGGGCCGCGTCCATCGCATCGGCCAGACGCACGATGTCTTCGTGTTCAACTTCTGCCAGGAAGGCTCAGTGGAAGAGCAGCTGCTGCGCGTGCTGCACGACAAGATCAATATGTTCGAACTGGTGGTGGGAGAGATGGACGCTATCCTCGGGACGCTGGAGGATAGCCGCGACTTCGCCGAAATCGTGATGGATCTCTGGATTTCGGGGCGCGAGTCCGGCCAGGTGGAGCGCGGGTTCGAGGATCTTGCCCAACGCCTTCTCGATGCCAAGAAACAGCAGGCGCAAGTGCATGAGTTGGACGAAGCGTTGTTCTCGCAGGATTTTGCGGTGTAGCCGATGTTGGGAATCGTCGATTGGGCTACGAATCTTCTCACCAGCCGCGGCGCGTTGGTCGAGACCGAACAGAGCGGCGAGCTGCGCGCCTTGCTCTCGCCGGAGTTGGCGCGGGCTTTGGATGCAAGCGAATGGCTTTCGCTGCGATTTGGCGCCGGGGCGCATTCCGACGACGAAAATGAATGGCTCGAACGCCTTGGCAAACTTTTACCGGCCGGCGCGCGCGTCACCGGCGCCCGGCTGCGCCATCCGCGACTTGTCCCGGCGGTCGATTCCGTCAGATTACTGGATCGTGATTTAGCTCTTCAGAACGGCATCCACCGGATGTCCGAAGAGTATCAGGCGACCGCCCGCTATTACTTTTTTAATTTCCAGTACACGTTGGAATCGGACGAGACCAGCCTCGGGGTTTGGACCGCGTGCCTGAACGCCTCGGCCCGGTCCGTGGTAAGTCAACCGGAATCGATGCTGCGTTCGGTTGCAGGCGATCTGGAGGAAGACCCGGCGTTCGCCATTGATCGCGAGGAACTGGCGCGGATTTTTCCGGTTGCGCTCCGGGGCGCTCAGCCCGAGATACGCCGCCTGGCGCAGACCATGGAAGTGAACGCCAACCGCCGGATGGCGCGCGATGGCGAGCGCGTCAATTCCTACTACCGTGATCTGCTGCGCCAGATCGATAAGCGAATCGCGCGCCACGGCGGCGATGCGCACGCGGCGGAAAAAGAACGCAGCCGCGCGGCCGCCACGCAACTCGACCGCGCAGCCAAACTGGCCGACCTGGCCCGCAGGTACTCGGTGAAGGTACGGATCGAACCGGGCGATGTTCTGGCAGTCTTGCTTCCCGTGCGCGAAATCTCAACCCGGGTGATTCGCAAAAAGGCGGAGCGCGCGGCGAAGTTCCACTGGAATCCCGCGCCGGGTGGATTGGAATCGCCGTGGTGCGAAAGTTGTTCCCTGCGCGCCCACCCGCTGTTATTGTGCGACGATCGAGTACATTTCCTGTGTACGGCGTGCCACGCGCCATGTACCACTTGCGGCCGGCAGTTTTGCCGCGCATGCCAGCGGAAGTGCAAATGCGGCGCGGCGGGATGATTAGCGCGTCAGCGGCTAAGATGCGGACCTGCGCACGATCATGATCCGCCACCCCATCGCCAGCGCCACGATCGATCCGATCGCCAGGCCTGCGCCGGTTCCTAAAAATATCAACGGCTCCTTGTGGGGAGACATCGGGGAAGTGGGTAAGCTGGACGAGTCCAGAACCTCGATGCTGGTCATTTTGCCCAGCGCCGCGCTCTGCTGCATGAATTTTGAAAGCAACTGCCGATTGACCGCCTGCGCCAGTTTCGGATCGGAATTAGCGGTTTGTATTGCGAACGCCGTGCCGTGACTGGCGTTTGAGGTTTGGATCAGCTTAATGGCGATATCGTGGTTTCGCATTTTCGCTACGATGTCCTCGATGGGTTCGCGGCTGCGCTGCGCCCGATAGAGGCCCAATTGCGTGATCAACTCTTCCAACGAGGTCCGGCTTAGAGTTTGCTGCTCGATGCTGGTTAGATATCGGACGCTTTCCGGAAAGCCGGAAGCCGTTGTGATGCGCACCACAGAAGTGGAAGAGTATTGGTTAGGAATACTCAATGCGACTGCGGCGGCTACCACGGCGCCGATACCGGCGAAAGTCACGATGATGGCTTTCCAGTTCCAGAAAGTGAATTGCATTGTAAGCGCTCCTTTGAGAATGTCGAAAAAGTCTGTCCAACCGGTCTCCATGTGGTCCAACATGGCGTCGAATTCCACCGCGTAGCGCTTGCGCCATGCGGGCGGGTACAAACGGGATGCGAGCCGGATCCAGTGCTTCATGCCTGCTTGAGTCTCCGCCGGGCAGTCTTCACCACCGCTTCCAGATTGCTCACCTGATCTTTCAGATAGCGGCGCCCCAGCGCGGTAATCGTATAGGGCTGGCGGCGATCCTCGGCCGCAACCGGCCGAATCCAGCCTCGCTCTTCCAGCCGCGTGATAGCGCCATAGAGGGTGCCCGGTCCCAGGCGGACGCCGGCGAAGCGCTCAATATCCTCCATCATGGCGTAGCCATGCTTGTCGCTATCGGCCACGCTGGCGAGGACCAGGAGGGTTGGATCGGTCATATTGGGCCCCTCCCGACGTTATTACGTATCACGAAGTATATCGTAAGGCGTAGTAGACCACGTTGTCAAGGCGTTCACCAAAGATTCCCCAAATGGCGAAGTGGCCGCCGCCCACGATGGCGATGCCTTCCACCCGCTGTCGATCACTGCCAATTTGTTGCTCAATCCCGGTGCTGAAGACGGCTATGTGTGCCTACAATGGAGGATGTCTCCATGCGCGCCTTACTTCTTGCATTCCCTTTAGCGTTTGCAACGTTCAGCCTGACCGGCTGCGCCTCCAAAGATCCAACGCCGCACACGTATCAGATCGGCGAGAGCGTGCCGCTCGGCCATCTGGTTTACACGGTCTTCGAACGGCAATGGCTGCCCCAGGCAGGCGCGGGCTTCACCGCCCAAATGCCCCAATACCGTTTGTATGCGATCCGCATCGCCGCTGCCAACAATGGCAGCGCTGTCGTCATCCTTCCGTCCGCATTCCTGGTAGACGACCAGGGCGTTGCCATTCCCGAAATTGAACACGGCGACGGCATTGCGGACTTTCTTGGTTCTCAACGCGCCCTCGTCCCGGCCGAAACCATCCGCGGCAATCTGGTCTTCGACGTTCCGCCAAAGCACTATAAGCTCAGGCTGAGCGATGAGGATGGAAAAAAAATCGCGCTGGTGGACATTCCGTTGAGCTTCGAGACGGATACCCAAAGTAAATGAGGTGGCGACGTAGTGGCGGCCAAGCCGCCGGGCGGCCCTCCAGAGGGCGAGCCGATGACGAACCTGCGTTGGCTGGGTGTGAAGTCCGTCGGAAAGCCGGAGCCGGAAATCGGCACGCCGGTTTGATGGGCGGGGAAGGGAAACCGGCCTACTGGCGCCCGCGCCCTTCCTCGACTCTACCCAATTGTGAACTCTTCCCCTTCAAATCGATATTTTATAACCCACTCTGCGCCTCAGCGCCTCTGCGTCCAAAACATAGTCACAGCTTTTTTCAAAAACTTTATC
>CAVRPF010000005.1:0-108448 GCA_963723015.1 Bryobacterales bacterium | reverse complement strand
CCTCTTGCATAGCCTTCACATAATGAAGCTTCATATCGCCGATCTGCTCGCTTTTCAGATCTTCGCGCACGTTCACTTCGTTGTCGAAGGGCAGAATCACCTCGCGCACGCCGCTGCGCTTGGCGGCTAGCACTTTCTCTTTTACTCCGCCGATGGGCAGCACCTGGCCGGTGAGCGTGATCTCGCCGGTCATCGCCAGATTGCTGCGCACGCGCCGGTCGGTGAGCATGGAAAGCAGAGCCGTCGCCATGGTAATGCCGGCCGAGGGGCCGTCTTTCGGAATCGCGCCGGCGGGAACGTGAACGTGAATGTCGCTGGTCTTAAACAGATCGGGATCGATGCCATATTTGGTTGCGCAGCCGCGCACCCAGGTGAGCGCGGCCTGCACCGATTCCTGCATCACCGGACCGAGTTGGCCGGTCATGATCAATCCCTTGCTGCCGCCCGGCATACGTCCGGCTTCGATAAAGAGCACTTCGCCGCCCACAGGCGTCCAGGCAAGACCCACGGCGACTCCGGGCCGCCGCGTGCGTTCGGCGACTTCATCATCGGTGCGGACGCGCGGCGCTCCCAAATCCTTTTCCACGATGGCGGGCGTCACTTCCATTTTTTCGCGGACGCCGGCCTCGCGGGTATAGCGGCGGACCACAAAAAGCACGGCTTCGTCGGTGAAGTGGATGCCGGCTTCCGGATCGAGACCGTTGGCCGTGGTCTGGCGCGATTGATCACCCCGTGCGGTCGCGCAACTAGAGCCGCCAATTCTGTTTAGAGGGTGGCGCTGCGACGAAGAGTCATACCCCCTGCAAAAGCCTTCGCGCTACCTACATCGTGGTATCCAAGTCCCCCCTTATTATTGTTGCGGGTAGATAAGGTTCCCGTGATATATTTTGCCGTGGTTATTAGCCTAGAAAGGAAAGAAATATGCGCTCGATACTTAGAGTAGTTTTGTTGTTGGCTGTGGGCCTATTCTACTTCGGGGCACCGAGGGAAGCTAAGGCCGGGCAGTGCGAAGACGGCTGCGCCGTCGGCTGGATTGGATGCCAAGTAGGATGTGCGGGCGGCGGTGACCCGGCGTGTTTTGCCGGCTGCGACGTCGGCGCTGCCGGATGTTATTTTGTTTGTAGTCAATACTGAGCGTGTAGGTTTCACGGCACTGGGATTCCGACGATTCCGAAATCCCAGCGCCGGCTCAGGAGAGTTTCTATGAGAGGATCCGTTATGCAAGATACACGAAGAGGACCATTTAGGAAGTGGCTGGCGATAGCCGCGGATTTGGCAGTGATCGGGCTCGCCATCATTGTCGGCGTTAGCGCCTTCGAACGCTGGCATCCCGGACGTGAACAGCAGGGGCTGGCGCCCCTTGCCGGGGTTCGCCTCGATCGTCTGGATATACCGTGGAGGCAAAAAAAAACCACCGTCGTGGTGGTGCTTCAGCCCGGATGTCAGTACTGCGCGAAGAGTGCTGAGTTCTACGCACGGCTGGCCGGGAATCCGCGCCGCAATATTCAGTTTGTGGCTGTTTTTCCGCATTCCAGCGAGCTGGGAGAGAAGTATTTACATGATCTCGCAATTCCTCTCGCCGCCGTGCCGCATGACGTGCGCCTCCCGTGGGCACGCGTTGTCACGCCTACCCTGGCGGTGTGCGACTCCGGGGGTACGATACTACGTGTTTGGGTTGGCCTGCTAAATGAACAGCAACAAAGAGAAGTACAAGCGTTCTTGGGGGCCCGGGACACCGTCTAAGGGGAGAACAGGCATGCGTGGCCGTACCCGTGGCCCTACGGGGACCGAGCTTGCAGAAAAGCCGATGCCAAATAGTAAAACCAAACCGCACCCGACGGAAGAAGCGAGTAAAGGGAGGTTTAGCATGTCTCGCTTTCGAATGTTCGCCCATTTAACCCAGACTGCGCAGCCAGGCGCCAGGGGTGTTGGGCATCAGGCGCCATCCACCGCGGGAGGGTCTGCTACATCTGGGGCCGCGGGTATTCGGTTCCGTCTCATGCTTTGCAGCTATTTCATCGCCGCGATTGCCGCTCAGGGGATCGCGTCGAATGCCGCCGATTCCGAACAGGTTCAAATTCGAAGCGCCCCATACTTCCCCCCAGGCGCAGTGATTTCCGTGCAATCGACGCTCGTGGAGCTAGGCGCCGTGGTCCGAAACCGGAAGGGCCAGCCACTTGGCGGATTGACGGCCGGCGATTTCGTCGTGCTCGATAACGGCTCGCCACAAGCGATCACGGCCTTTCTCGAACAGAAAGCTTCCCGCGATTCCGCTCTGGAGGCGCCGGTCGCAAGCCAATGGGTCCGCGGCGCCGGTGGCAGGCCGAGCGACGGGTCACGCCGCCGATACATAGCCTTATTCTTCGATGATACGCATACAGGTCTTTTCGGTATTCACAGGTCCAAGGAGGCGGCGGAGAAACTTGTCACAATGAATTTGGAGCCTGGAGATCACGTGGCGATCTTCACGGATTCCGGTAGCGTGGCGCAGGATTTTACTCAGAACAAGGTGGCACTTCTGGCGGCCATCGCACGTTTGAGGCCTAATCACGTCGGGGTCCGCGGGGGTTCGGTTTGTCCCTCGCTCACCCCGCTGCAGGCTTATTCAATCGCGAAGCGCCTGGACCAAAAAGCCAAAGAGATCGCCGTAAGAGAAGCCATCGCGTGCAACTGCTCTGCGCCGCAGTCCGCCTGTAAGGGATGCGCGCCGGTAACGGACACTTGTGCGGCATCACAGCAGGACTCGGTGCAGATGATCGCAGAATCATTCTGGGGTGTCGTGAGGAACCAGTCGTCGTCGACGCTGGATGTAGTACGGATGGTATTGCGGCGCCTGTCCGAAGCGCCGGGAGAGCGAATCCTCATTATGGTCTCCTCCGGCTTCATCTCTGGAGACGCGCCGCGGCAGATGGACGCGTTAATCGAAATGGCCCTCAGGTCCCACATAGTCATCCATGCGCTGAACGCGGAGGGCCTGGTCGACCGGGATCAGCGAGTGAACGACTTGGTGCGCGATCAGGTTCTATCCGAATTCATGGCAACTGCCTCGATCGCAACCGGCGGAGAAATGATACACAATACAAACGATTTGACGGGCGGCCTCCGCACCCTCGCCCGGTCGCCGGAGGTACGGTATCTCTTTGGTTTCTCGCCGTCGGCCGAGCCGGATGATACTTACCACCCCCTGAAGGTCCGGCTCAGGAATTGCGCGGGCTGCGTGGTCGAGTCCCGCCGCGGTTATTACGCCGCAGTTGCGAATGGCAGGGCGGAAACTGTCCAGGACCGCATTGACCGCGAGGTGGTGTCCAACGGCACGATTAACGAACTGCCTGCGGCGGTCCGCGTGCGGACAGGCATCCCAAATAACGATCGCGTGCCCATACGGGTGGATATCCACTTAGACCTCAAGGGCCTGCAGTTTCGAGAGCAGAACGGCCGGCACATCCAGCAGGTGACCTTCGTCACGGTAGTACAGGATTCCACGGGCGGATTCGTCGATGGTAAGCAGGCCGTGATGGACCTGTTCCTCACCCCCGAAAAGCTCTTAGGAATGCAAGCCACCGGTCTCAACGCGAACGTGTCATTCAGTTTGCCGCGGGGCTCCTTCCGGGTGAGGCAGATAGTTCGCGAGGCCGTGCAGAATCAGTGGGCGGCGTTGACGACACCTTTCGAGGTGCAATAGTCTCTGAGGACTTCGCCCTTCACCATTCGCGCCAATGGCCGGTTGCCAGCCGGCCCACACGGCCTCCCTCCGTCGGGTAATCCAAACCGCGCCCCACATGGGCTGCTACGCATGGCTACGCCGCGCGAGACTCGTTCGGCTCCAGCGCCAACTCTACTACCTCTTGCATAGCCTTCACATAGTGAATCTTCATATCGCCGATCTGCTCGCTCTTCAGATCTTCGCGCACGTTCACTTCGTTGTCGAAGGGCAGAATCACCTCGCGCACGCCGCTGCGCTTGGCGGCTAGCACTTTCTCTTTCACGCCGCCGATGGGCAGCACCTGGCCGGTGAGCGTGATCTCGCCGGTCATCGCCAGGTTGCTGCGCACGCGCCGGTCGGTAAGCATGGAAAGCAAAGCGGTCGCCATGGTAATGCCGGCCGAGGGGCCATCTTTCGGAATAGCGCCGGCGGGAACGTGGACGTGAATGTCGCTGGTCTTGAACAGATCGGGATCGATGCCGTATTTGGTGGCGCAGCCGCGTACCCAGGTGAGCGCGGCCTGCACCGATTCCTGCATCACCGGACCGAGTTGGCCGGTCATGATCAATCCCTTGCTGCCGCCCGGCATACGTCCGGCTTCGATAAAGAGCACTTCGCCGCCCACAGGCGTCCAGGCAAGGCCTACCGCAACTCCGGGCCGCCGCGTCCGCTCCGCCACTTCATCATCGGTGCGGAAGCGCGGCGCTCCCAAGTCCTTTTCCACGATGGCGGGCGTCACTTCCATTTTTTCGCGCACGCCCTCGGCGATGCGCCGCGCCTGCTTGCGGCAAATGGTTCCGATCTCGCGCTCCAGGTTGCGGACGCCGGCCTCGCGCGTATAGCGGCGGACCACAAAACGCACGGCTTCATCGGTGAAGTGGATGCCGGCTTCAGGGTCGAGACCGTTGGCCGTGGTCTGGCGCGGAATGAGGTAGCGGAACGCGATGATAACTTTTTCCTGCTCGGTGTAGCCTTCGAGATTGATCACCTCCATGCGGTCGCGCAATGCATCCGGAATGGGATCGAGCACATTGGCGGTGGTGATGAACAGAACCTTGGAAAGATCGAAGGGCACGTCCAGGTAATTGTCGCGGAACGTGGAGTTCTGCTCGGGGTCGAGCACTTCGAGCAGGGCGGAGGCCGGATCGCCGCGGAAATCGCGGCCGAGCTTATCCACCTCGTCCAGCATGAACACCGGATCGTTGGCGGCGGCGCGCCGCAGAGCCTGCAGCACCTGGCCGGGCAAGGCTCCGATATAAGTGCGGCGATGCCCGCGGATCTCAGCCTCATCGTGCATTCCGCCCATGGAGATTCGCGCGAATTTTCGGCCCAGGGCGCGCGCGATGGAGCGGCCCAGCGACGTCTTACCCACTCCCGGCGGTCCCACGAAGCACAGGATGGGTCCTTTCAGCACCGGCTTTAATTGCAGCACGGCCATGTAATCGAGAATTCGGTCCTTGACTTTTTCCAGATCGTAGTGATCTTCATCGAGGATCTCGGCCGCACGCTTTACGTCCACGGCGGACGCAGTGGAAACGCTCCATGGCAATCCCGCCATCCATTCCAGATAGGTGCGGGTGACGCCGTACTCGGGCGAGGCTTGCGCCATGCGCGCAAGGCGATTCAATTCGCGCATGGCCTCGGCCTTGACTTCGTCGTTCATGCCCGCGGCTTCCAGCTTGGCGCGCAGATCTTCGATATCGCGCTGCGTTTCGTCGCCTTCGCCCAGCTCCTTCTGAATGGCCTTCAATTGCTCGCGCAGATAGAACTGCCGCTGACTTTGAGAAAGCTGCCCTTGCACTTCGGATTGAATGCGGCCGCGCAGCTCCACCAGCTCGAGCTCGCGCGTCAGATGGCGCAGCATCTCTTCCAGGCGGGCGAGGGGATCGAGCTGTTCCAGCAGCTGCTGGCGCTCGGCATGACCCAGCGTGGGAAGATTACCGGCGATGAAATCGGCGAGGCGGCCGGGCTCGGTAATGTGGTTGGCGGACGAAACCAGATCGTCGGAAAGATTGGGCGATGCGGTGACTATCTGCTGAAACAGACTCACTACGTTTTGCCGCAGCGCTTCTATTTCCGCCGTCATGGCCGGCTCCGCTTCGGTAATACGCTCTACGCGCGCGCGCAGGAACGGATCGGTGGCCGTGAACTCGCCCGTACGGATGCGCGCAATGCCTTCACAGAAGAGCAGCAGGTTGTCCTTGGGCACGCGCAAGGCCTTGTGCATCACGCATACGGTTCCGGTTCGATAGAGATCGGCGGGCGCGGGTTCTTCTTCACTCGGATCGAGTTGGGAGACTACCGCCAGCAGCCGGTTCTCACCCAGCGATTGCACCAGCGCGATGGATGCGGGCCTGCCTACGGTAAGCGGCAACAGCGCGCCCGGGAAAATGACGGTGTCGCGAACGGCTAGAACCGGCAATTCCTCGGGGGTCGATTCCGGAGCGGGCGCGGCGGTTTCAGGCGGCTCGAGCGGGAGTGTTTTGTCTTCAACGGCCATAGGATTACCCCAGTTTACGCGCCTTTGGGATAGCAGCCCAATACGCGCAGAAAATCGGCGATTTCGCCCAGATGATTTAGTGCGTTTACAGCCGCCGGCGAGTCCGCGCGGCCCAGAAAGTCGAGATAGAACAGATACTCCCACGGCTTTCCGCGCAAGGGGCGCGATTCGATCTTCGTCAGATTCAGATCCCGCAAGGCAAACGCGCTGATCGCGCGGAAGAGCGCTCCGGGAACGTTGCGGGTGCTGAATACCAGCGAGGTCTTCCAGGGTGTATTGGCGGAGGCGCGCACCGGATTTCGCCGCGCGTATTCCGGCGTCCGCAGCAGAAAAAAGCGAGTGAAATTCCGGCGGTCGCTCTCGATGGAGCGGCGCAGGATGCGCGCGCCGTAGATTTCGGCGGCCACCGCGGATGCGATCGCGGCGGCATCGCCCAACCCTTCTTCCATTACCATCTTGACGCTGCCGGCCGTGTCGTAGAACTGCACCCGTTCGATCTGAGGATTGGCGGCGAAGAAATCGAGGCATTGATTCAGCGCCACCGGATGCGAAAATGCGCGCTTAATTTTAGAAAACGTAACATTTTTGGCTGCGATCAAATTATGAATAATACGGACGTTAGTTTCGGCCACGATAGGACATTCAAAGTTCACCAGGTGATCGTAATTCTCGTGGACCGATCCGGCCAAGGTATTTTCGATAGGAATGGTGGCGCCCCCTGCGCGTCCCTCCTGTAAAGCGCGAAAGACATCTTCAAAGCGCGGGCACGGCAGTACAGCACTGTTCGCGCCCGCCAATCTACGCGCGGCCTCTTCGCTGAATGCGCCGCGCTCACCCTGAAAAGCGATGGGCAGCCGCTTCATAGTGGGTCCCGCCGCAAAGACGCCAGCAACGCAAAGGAAACCATGCGATCACTCTTCCACATTGACAATCCGCGCGATCCCGTCCTTGATCAATACTACATTGGAGTCTATCGATAAGCCCACGCCGGCCGGGAGCCTCTCGGCCCATGCGGCGAATTCACGCGTTGGATACAATGAAAATTCCCGGTATGATCCTCCTCCGCATCCGCATTCTGGCGCTAATCGCCATCTCCGCAGGCGCACTGGCCGCCGCCGATATCTGGAAAGTCGCGCCGCCGCCGCCCGCTTCGTGGGAGCGCGACCGCGTCGCCGATCTCACAGCGCACCGCAAGGCTGTGATGGAGCAGATCGGCGACAAAGGCGTAATGGTCCTCTTCGCCGCCGAACCGCGTAACTATGCGGGCGACGTGGATTGGCCGTTCCGCCAGGAAAACAATTTTTACTATCTCACCGGGATCGATCAAACCGGCAACGCGCTGGTGTTGATTCCGGGGGCGGAGAAATATCGCGAGATCCTGTTCCTGGCGCCGTCGAATCCATCGCAGGAAAGTTGGACGGGCCATATTCTTCTGCCCGAGGAGGCGCGCAAGATCTCTGGCGTCGACACGGTGTGGGACGCGCGCCTGCTCGATCGATTTCTGGCCACGCTGGCGCCGGATGCCAAGAGTGTTTTGATGCCTGAGAACGCAGGCGGGCGCGGCGGGGGCCGGCGCGGGGGGATGGCCGCTCCGCAGATGCCGGCGGTCGATTGGAGCGCCGAATTCAAACCTACCATCGACCGCATCGCTAAACGCGAAGCGCAGATCTATCTGGTGGATTCGCGACGCTTTCAAGCCGAGCTGGGCCGCGAGATAGAACTGGCGGAGAAGCTCGCCAAACTCGACCCGCCCATCCAGGTGAAGGACGCGACGCCGATCTTCGGCTCTCTGCGCAAAGTGAAATCGCCGCGTGAAATCGACCTGCTGCAGCATGCCGTGGATATTACCGCCGAAGGTTTTCAGCGCGCTTACGCGCTAGGCGTGGCGGGCACGCCCGAATACGAGATTCAGGCGCAGTTCGAATTCACCTTTCTGCGGCGCAACGCGCATTGGGGCTACCCCTGCATCGTGGCTTCAGGCGTGAACGCGACCACGCTGCACTATGAAACCAATAAGGACACGATGAAGGCAGGCGACCTGCTGCTGATGGACGACGCCGCGGAATTCGACGGCTATAGCGCCGATGTAACTCGCACCATACCGGTGAGCGGCAAGTTCAGCAAGGAGCAGGCCGATATCTATCGCCTGGTTTGGGCGGCGCAGCAGGCGGGATTCGCTAAGGCGCTGCCGGGACACACCGAAGGCGGCGCTAACAAGGACTCCATCACCTCCGCCGCGAACGATGTCTTTCGTCAAGGCCTGTTCCGCCTGGGATTGATTACCGATGTCAGTAACGATCAACAGGTGCGCATCTGGTTTAATCACGGCATCGGGCACGGCATCGGACTCAATGTCCACGACCTGACCAGCGGACAGGAATTGCAACCCGGCATGGTAGTCACAGTTGAGCCCGGCATCTACATCCGTCCCGACGCACTCGATAACTTACCGAAGACTCCGGAGAACGAGAAGTTTATCGCCGCGATTCGTCCGGCGTTTGAAAAATACAAGGGAATCGGCGTCCGCATTGAAGACGATGTACTGATCACCGACGGCAAGCCAAGAATCCTGTCTCAAGCCGTGCCCTCCAAGCTGGAAGATGTAGAGGCCGCCATCGCGCAGCTTCGCAAAGCGGCGAAGTCCACGCCGCTTCCTTAGTTATGGATTCCATTTCGGCGGTCGACATCTCCAGCACCATCGGGCTGATTGCCATGGTGATGTTGACGCTTAATATCCTGATGGGGCTGCTGGTTTCGGTCAACTACAATCCCCGGACCTGGTGGCCGCATCGCAAGCTGCCGATGCCGTTTTGGAAGCTGCATAACTGGAATGGCTATCTGGCGATGTGCATCGCCGTATTACATCCCACGGTTTTGCTGTTCTCCAGTACCGCTAAGTTCGGCATCGGCGATGTGCTTCTGCCGCTTAGTTCCCCGGGACAGCGGTTGTACAACAACTTAGGCGCGCTGACGTTCTATTCGTTTCTGTTCGTAGTAATTACATCTTACTTCCGCCCACAGCTCAAATACCGGCCATGGAAGAAGCTGCACTACGTGGCGTATGGAGCCGCTGCGCTAATGTATGTACACGGCACGCTGATCGATCCTAACTTGAAGAACCAGCCTACGGATTTTCTGGACGGGGAAAAGCTATTGGTGGAGGCGTGTTGCCTGATAGTAATCGCGGCATCGATCTGGCGCTGGCGCTATGGAACGGAGAAACAGCGGTTCCTGGCCGCGAAAGCCGGGGGGAGGGTGGCCTGAGTCATGCGTTTCATCTGGATTGCGTTTGCCCTCTGCGCCGCCGCGGCTCAAGACCGCATCGTCATTCAAACCAGCGACATACTGGACGGCAAAGGCGGCGCGCTTAAGAACCAACAGATCGTCATCGAGGGCGGCCGGATTCAATCGGTCGCGCCGGGTAACGCCAAGGCCGATTACGACCTGCGCGGCCTCACTGTCATGCCCGGCTGGATCGACACTCACATTCATCTCAACTGGCACATGGACGCCAACCATAAGTCGGTTGCGGCCGGCGGCAAGCCCGAGGACGCGGCGCTTTATACCGAGGCCGATGCGTGGATGACTCTGCAGGGCGGCTTTACTACCGTGCAGAGCGTCGGGGCCGCGATTGACGGGCCGGTGCGCGACCGCATCAACGAGGGCGTGCTGCCCGGGCCGCGCGTGCTCACGTCGCTGATTCAGATTCAAGGCATGCGCGGCGGCCGCGGTCAGGAGCCGCATCGGTGGACGGTGGAGGAGCTGCGCGATATCGTGCGCAAGAACAAGGCGGATGGCGCCGATCTCATCAAGCTGTTCGCCACCACCGGACTCGGCGCGGGCGGCAGCCAGAGCATGACCGACGAGCAGATCCAGGCGGTGTGCGGCGAAGCCAAAGCGGTGGGCTGCGCTCCGTGGTCCACGCCATCGGCGACGCGGGCGCGCGCGCCGCCGTGCTGGCCGGCTGCACGTCGATTGAGCACGGCACCTTTCTCAAAGACGAAACGCTCGACCTGATGGCGCAGCGCGGCACCTACTTCGATCCCAATCTCCTGGTGCTCCACAATTATCTGGACAACCGCGCCAGCTTCACCTTCACCGAGCAGGCGCTGAAGACGCTGGAAGACGGCACTCGCGCCGACCGCCGACGCGATCCGGCGCGCACGCGCCCGCCATGTGAAGCTCATCTTCGGAACCGATGCCGTGGCCGGCTCGCACGGCCGCAACGCGGAAGAGTTCGTATATCGCGTGAAAGACGCGGGCGAGAAGCCGATGGATGCGATTGATCAGCGCGACATCGCTATCGGCGGAGTCGTTGGGGCTGGGCAAGGAAATCGGAACCGTCGCGCCCGGATTTCAGGCGGACCTGGTGGCGGTGGAGGGCGATCCGCTGACGGATATCGCGGCCGTGCGGCGCGTTCGATTTGTCATGAAGGGCGGGCAAGGTCTATCGCAATACCCGGTAATCGTTTCTCCAGCTCTTCACCGCAAAGACAGCGCGGCTGGCGCGCTCAGGAACCAGGACTGCGCGCGGTGCGGACGGCTTGTACGCGCATCCAACCTTGCAGCGCCCACCAATCGCCACGATCCAGGGAGAGCGCGGCGCGATACTCTTTCTCGGCATTGTCCAGGTCGTTGTTCTTTTCGTACCAGAGGGCCAGGGAGCCGTGGGCGGTCTCTGAATTGGGCGCAAGCGCGACTGCCTTTTTGAGCGTGCCGCCGGCCTCCTGGCGCAGCCCCATTTCGGCATAGACGAGTCCCATCCACTCGTAAACCTTCGAGGAAGGCATCAGTCGGGCGGCCGCCTGGAACCTTTCGATGGCCCGATCGAACTGACCCAGGCACGCCAAAGTCCTGCCCCAGGCGGCGTTCACGTAATAGTTGTTTGGAAGCCTGCGCTCGGCGCGCTCGAGATACGGGGTGGCAAGGGCGCACTGATTCCGCTGGATCAACGTCTCGGTGTAATTGAGCAAAGGCCGGGGATTGTGGATCGCGTTGGCGGCAGCCAGTTCCAGCAGTTTGTCCGGATCGCCCCATAAGCGATTGCGGTCATAGCACAGGTTTCCGAAGAGCAACACGAGTAAGCACAGTGAGGCCGCGCCCGCGTGGGGAGACAGGCGCAGCCGTAGTCCCGCCTCGCAAGCCATCAGAATCAGGCCGATGAGAGCCAGGTACATGCGCCGCTCGACCAAGGCATCGTCGAGGGGAACTATCGACGAAGTGGGCGCCAGCCAGATCAGGAACATGAGCAGGCCGAAGCAAAGCAGCGGATAGCGGCGCCGCAGCATCACCGATACAGCGAGCAGCGCGCCGAGAAGCACGATGTAAAAGATGGCGCCGCGCTCCAGGATGGTGTGCGACGTGGCAAAATCGTGGTCGAGAGACTGCCCCAGTGGAAACGCCGCCAGCCGGACGTAGGTGAAGATCGCGCGGGCCTCGGTAAAGGCGTACTGATACCATTTGAATGTCGCTACGGCAAAGCCCGCGCTCGAAGCGGTGGCCAGAAGGCGAAATACGGCAATCAGGGCGACGGCTACGCCGGGGACCATGAGGGCATAGAGGCGCCAGTTGCACCGCAGCCCCCGTATGGAAAAAGGCACGGGCCAAAACAGGTCTGTAAGCACCAGTATTCCCGCAAGGCTCACGGCATTTTCCTTGGTCTTTACGCCGATAGCGAACAGAACCAGGACAAGCAGCGCTTCCATCCACGAGATGGATTCGCGCCGCCGGTACAGGAAGACCACGTATGCCAGCAGCAAAAACAGCGCGGCCAGGCTCTCCGAGCGCCCGGCCACATAGCTGACGGATTCAGTCTGCAAGGGGTGAATCGCGAAAACCACGGTTCCGATGAGGGAGGCCGCGCGAGCGCGCTGTTCCGGCCATCCAGCCATCTTTACGATCCGCAGCAGGACCAGAAAAACCAGTCCTGTATTAACGGCATGGATCATCAGATTTACGAAATGGTAGCTGAATGGAGATGTGCCCCACAGCCGAAAGTTCACCCAATAGGAAAGCATGAGAACCGGACGCACGCCGGCCATCCACGCGGACAAGGGCGCATATCGCGCGGGCTGGGAGAAAGGCAGGGATAGATCGTCAAAAACAAAGCTGCCGCCAAGCGCCGGAGAGTAGATATACACAAGGGCGGCAAAAATCGTAAAGCAGAGCAGTGCCGCCTTGGCGGATAAAGCGTACGGATAGGGCTGGCGGATAAGATCGCGGCCGGTTCTCTTGCGGACTTCCTTCAAGTTATTTTGTGTACCATACCGGGAGCCATTGTGTCTGTGCGGGACCCGACCAAGTACGCCGGGTTGCAAATTGAGTATGAACAATGTAGCGCTACGGAACGTCTTAACACGCGTGGAGGATCTCGTCCGAATCAGCGCGTGCACCACGATTCTGGCGCTCTGTGCTTTCGCGCAAACCACGCCGCTTGCCTTCGACGCCGCGTCCGTCAAGCCGAATACCTCCGGCAGCGGGAGCGGCGGGTCCAAGGGATCGAAGGGCCAGACCGTCTATACCAACGTCCCCTTACGGCAATTGATCATGCGGGCCTATGACATCAAGGCATTCCAATTGATTGGCCCCGACTGGCTAGGCGATGTGAGATTCGACATTGCGGCGAAGTATCCGGGCGATACTACCAATGAGCAGCGCGCGCTTATGCTGCAAACGCTGCTGGCGGACCGATTCCATCTGGCGGTTCACCGCGATCTGAAAGAGATGTCCGCGTTTGCGCTGGTGGTGGCGAAGGGCGGTCCGAAGTTGGAGGAGGGAAAGCCCGGCGGCACATCGACGAATACCAGCACGGGACGGTTCGAAGACACGGGGGTTTCCATGGCGGGACTGGCCGATCAGTTGGCGCGGCAATTGGACCGCCCGGTGCAGGATAAGACTGGGCTGACGGGGGTCTACAACCTTAAGCTCGAATGGACGCCCGACGACCAGCCCGGCGGAAAGGGCGAACCGGCGCTGGGGCCCTCGATTTTCACGGCCTTGCAGGAACAGCTCGGACTGAAGCTGCAAACGCAAAAGTTGCCGGTGGGGATGATCGTTGTAGACCGAGTGGACCGGGTTCCGACGGAGAATTAATGGGTCGAACCTGTTAATGCGCGAGGCTTTTCGGAGTCTTCTTAGGGGAGGACTTCGGATCAATCGAGACGGTCCCGGCAATCGGAGGATCAACTCAGGTTAAAATTGGGAAACAAGAAAGCGCCCATCGGAAACCTGTCACAAAAAGAGGCGCCCCGGCGTCAATATCCTAAGGTGCGTTGCGGAAAGAATCGCCAGATTGCGAACTTTTCGCTTGTAAAGTCGTCTTAACCCTATACCACGGACGCGAATGACGAACCAATTCATGCCGAAACTCTTGCTCAAATGCCTGCTGATTTGTGTTTTCGCCTGCGCCGCCATCGGTTCGCTGGCCGCTTCTCCGCACCATGGGGTAGTCAAGTTCGGCGGCCTGCCGGTTCCGGGCGCTACAGTGACGGTCAGCCAGGGCGATAAGAAATTGGTCGCGGTCACCGATCAGCAAGGCGCCTATTCATTTCCCGATCTGGCGGATGGAATCTGGAAGATCCAGATCGAGATGCTATGCTTCGAGCCGATCAATCAGGAGATTGGAATTACGCCCGGGGCGGCGAGTCCGGAATGGGAATTGAAGCTGCTCCCGCTCGACCAGATCAAGGCGTCCGCGCCGCCACCCGCTCCAACCTCCGCGCCATCGGCGAGCACAACGGCAGCGGCGCCCTCCGGTACAGCGCCGGCTGCGCCGGCGACATCCGCGCCGCCACCCACGCCATCCATAACGGCTGCCAACGAGGCCGCTAACAAGAACAACGCCAAGAAGAAGCCCGCCAAGGGTAAAGCCGCCGCCGCGCAACCGGCCGCCCAGGGCGGCTTTCAGCGCGCCGATTTGAACGCCTCGAGCGATGCCTCCACGGCCGCGGGAGCGGGCGCCGCCACTCCGGGCGTGGGCGAGCTCAATTCCAGCGGCGCGGCCGAAGCTCTGTCGGTGGGCGGCAGCACCAGCAACGGAATCGAAACCCGCGTGATCGGCAATGCGCGCCGGGGACCTGGGTCGCTCTACAACATGACGATGTTCACCAATCTGGACAGTTCCTATCTGGATGCGCGGCCGTATTCGCTGACCGGCCAGAATACGCCGAAGGAGCCGTACGAACACCTGCGCGGCGCCGCATCGGTGGGCGGCCCGCTGCGGATTCCGCACCTGTGGCATACCAACAACGGCCAGTTTTTTCTGAGTTATCAGTGGGGCCGTGTGCATTCCGACACCGCGGCCTCCGGACTGATGCCAACACAGGCCGAGCGCACGGGCGATTTCTCGCAAGCGGTAAACGCTCTCGGGCAGCCGTTGACAATTATCGATCCCAACACCGGCAATCCGTTTCCAGGCAATGTGATTCCGCAAAATCGTATTGCGCCGCAAGCTGCCGCGCTGTTGAAATTTTATCCGCTGCCCAATTTCAATCCCACGGCCGCATACAACTATCAGATTCCGCTCGTCAGCATCGCCAACACGGATAATGTGCAGTCCCGTGTGAACAAGATGATCAATACCAAGAATTTCCTGGTCGGTAATTTTAACTATCAAAACAACCGCGGCGTAAATCCCGACCTGTTCGGCTTCACCGATACCAGCGCTTCCACCGGTATGAACGCCACCGCCAACTGGCGGCGCATGTTCAACCAACGGTTCAACATCAATTCCACCATCGCGTTCAGCCGGTTCGCGGCGCACGCCGATCCCTATTTTGAGAACCGCGAGAATGTCTCGGGCGAAGCCGGCATCACCGGTAATAATCAGAACCCGCTGTATTGGGGTCCGCCCAATCTCGGCTTCCAAAGCGTCAGCGGGCTCGGCGACGGACAGGAGTCATACACCGCGAATCAAACCGCTTCGGGATCGATAGTTGCCCAGTGGACGCACCGGCCGCACAACTTCACGTTCGGCGCCGATATCCGGCGGCAGGAATTTAACACGCTGGCGCAACAGAATCCGCGGGGATCTTTTACCTTTACCGGCGCGGCCACGCAAGCGACCGCCAACGGAGTGGCCGTCCCGGGAACCGGCAGCGATTTCGCGGATTTTCTGCTCGGCGTCCCGGACACGGCTTCGCTGGCTTTCGGGAATGCCGATAAATATTTCCGGGCCAATTTTGACGACGCTTACCTCCAGGACGACTGGCGCATTGCATCGGGCATTACCATCAACGCCGGCATGCGCTGGGAATATGGCTCGCCGATTACCGAACTGTATGGGCGGCTGGTAAATCTGGACGTCGCCCCGGGGTATTCGGCCATCGCTCCGGTGTTGGGCAATAATCCGGTGGGCGCACTCACCGGCCAACATTATCCCGATTCGCTGGTACGCCCCGACAGGCACGCATTTCAGCCGCGCATCGCGCTCGCGTGGAGGCCGTTTTTCGGCTCGTCGGTGGTGGTGCGCGCCGGTTATGGCGTGAATTACAACACTTCGGTCTACAACAACATCGCCAATCAGATGGCGCAGCAAGCGCCGCTTTCGAAAAGCTTCAACGTGGCCAACGGTCCGGCCTCGCCGCTAACGCTAGCCAATGGTTTCAACGCGACGCCGGTAACTACGCCGAATTCATTCGCCATCGATCCGAATTTTCTGGTGGGATACGTGCAAACATGGAACGCCAGCATCCAGCGCGACCTGCCCGGCGGCATGATTGTGAATGTGGCTTACCTTGGGAACAAAGGCACGCGCGGACCGCAGGAATTTTATCCCAATACTTATCCCTTGGGTGGGACGAGTCCTTGTCCCATTGTGTCCCTCGGGATATGCCTATCTCACTTCGAACGGCAACTCCACGCGCGAATCCGGCACAGTGCAACTACGGCGGCGGCTGCACAACGGCGTCACCGCGAGCATTCAATACACCCTCTCGAAATCGATTGACGACGGGGCGTTGGGCGGAAGAGGACAGGGAGGCACGTTGGTTGCTCAGAACTGGCTCGATCTCAGCGCCGAGCGCGCGCTTTCGAGCTTCGATCAACGGCATCTGGCGACTATTTCCGCGCAGTACACAACCGGCATGGGCATACACGGCGGAACGCTGTTGAGCGGCTGGCGCGGCGCGGCATTCAAAGGGTGGACTTTCTTGACCAACGTCACGGTGGGCAGCGGTCTGCCGGAGACGCCGACGGATTCCGCGCTACGCGTGGCAGGGACGGCATTCACAGGCAGCGTCCGGCCGGAATATACCGGCGCGCCACTCTATGCCGCGCCTCCAGGACTGTTCCTGAATCCGGCGGCTTACATAGCGCCCTTAGCGGGACAGTGGGGAGATGCCGGAAGAGACTCCATCACGGGTCCGTCTCAGTTCTCACTGGGCGCTACCATGCAGCGAACCTTCGGTAAGTGCGACTTACGATTCGATTCCACTAATACCCTGAATCACGTCGTGTTTTCCAATTGGAATTCCAATATCAGCAGCTTGCAGTTCGGGGTTCCGGCGGGCGCCAATGGAATGCGCACCGTGCAAGCCACATTAAGGTGGAGGTTCTGATGTTACGGACGGATATCTGGCGGCAAGTATTGATCGGTCTGGTTTGCGCCACTTTGCTGGCACAGCAGCAAACGCAAACTCCACCGCCGCAGCAGGCGCCGCAGACCGCGGCCGATAGCGGAGCTAAGTTTGAAAGCACGGCGCAATTAGTAGTGGAGGATGTGACAGTCACCGATAAGAACGGCAAATTCATCGATGGCTTGACGGCGAAGGATTTCACCGTCACGGAAGATGGCGTCGCCCAGACCATCAAGTTCTGCGAGGCGCAGAAACTGCTGGATACCGCTACGCCGCCGCCGGTGACAACTACCCCGGCCAAGGCGCTCGATTCCGGCCGGGCCAAGGTTGAGCCGGTCACCAGCATTCAGATCGCCACCGAACCGGCGGGGGATGTCCGCTACCGGGATCGCCGCCTGCTAGTGCTCTATTTCGATATGAGCGCGATGCCTCCTCCCGATCAGTTGCGCGCGGAAACCGCTGCCATCAATTTCGTCGGCAAGCAGATGAAGGGGCCGGATTTGATGGCGGTGATGTCGTTTTCCGACGGCGTCCACGTGCTGCAGGATTTTACCGACGACCGCGAACAACTGCTGAAAGTAATCAACAAACTGTTCATCGGGGACGCGCAGGGCTTCGATGAAGCTACCGCCGACGATAGCGCGGCCGATACCGGAACCGCGTTTGGCGAAGACGATAGCGAATTCAATATCTTCAACACTAACCGGCAACTCTCAGCGCTGCAGACCGCCGTACACATGCTAGGCGCGCTCAACGAGAAAAAGGTGCTGGTCTATTTCGCCAGCGGCATGAACCTGAACGGAGTGGACAATCAGGCGCAATTCCAAGCCACGACGAATGCGGCCGTCCGCGCGAATGTCGCTTTCTACGCGGTGGATTCGCGCGGACTGGTAGCGTCGGCGCCCATGGGCGACGCCACCCACGGATCGCCTGGCGGCGTCGGGATGTACTCCGGCAGCTCGGCCATGGCCGGCGCGCTCAACTTCCAGAAGTCGCAAGACATGATGTATGCGCTGGCCACCGATACCGGCGGCAAGGCGCTGTTGGATAATAACGACCTAGGTCAGGGAATCATCCAGGCCGAGCAATCGATCGGCGATTACTATATCCTTGGTTATTACTCGACGAATACCAAGCTGGATGGCAAGTTCCGCCGCATTAAGATCACTTACAACGGCGACGCGTCGCGCCAAGGTGAGTTATCGCCAGGGTTACTTCGGAGGTAAGACCTTCAATAAGTTCACCGCTTCCGATAAGGAGATGCAGCTTCACGACGCGCTGATGCTTGGCGACCCGATTACGGAACTTACTATCCAGATGGAAGTCAATTACTTCGAGCTAAATTCGGCCGAGTACTTTATTCCCGTGGCGGCCAAGATTCCCGGCAGCGAGCTGGCGCTGGCCAAGCGCGGCGGCGCGGAGCATACGGTCATCGACTTCATCGGCGAAGTGAAGGACGAATACGGCAGCACCGTCACTAACGTCCGCGATAAGGTGGATATCAAGCTGACCGGAGAAACGGCGGCGCAATTAGCCAAACAGCCGATCCAATACGATACCGGATTCACGCTTTTGCCGGGCACTTATACGATCAAATTCCTGGCGCGCGACGACGAAACCGGCCGCATTGGCACTTACATGTCGAAGTTCGTAATACCTAACCTCGCTAAGGAGCAGAAGCGCGTTCCCATCAGCTCGGTGGTGTTGAGCGGCCAGCGGCAGGACGTGAGAGATGCGCTGTTCAATGCGAAAGAGAAGACGCCGACGGTCAGTCCGCTGGTCCAGGATGGAATGAAGCTGATCCCCAGCGTTACGCGCGTGTTCAGTAAGAGCCGCGATATGTATGTCTACCTGCAGGCGTATGAGCCGGGCGCGCCCGCGGTACAGCCGCTGGTGGCATTCGTGACGTTCTATCGCGGCAGCGCGAAGGCGTTCGAAACGCCGCCGCTGCCGGTGACCGATGCCATGACCAATAGGCTCAAGACTATGCCGCTGCGCTTCAGTCTCTCGCTGAGCAAGCTACCGCCTGGTAAGTATAACTGTCAAGTGACAGTTCTCGATCCGGCCGCCAACAAGGCGGCATTCTGGCAGGCGCCGGTGATGCTGGTGCAATAGCCGCCGGCGGTCAGCTTCCATGGGCGGGCGACGATTTGGGCCTGCGATGCGCCATTTTCGCCTCGAGATATTGCTTGAGGGCTACCGCGTTATTGTGCTCAGTATCGCGAGAGCTATAGACCAGCGTTACTTTTCGATGCTCGGCCGATTTGCGGATCGGCTCCCAGGCTTCCGGCCGCGCCTCCAGTTCTAAAAAGTACTTTTCCTTGAAGCTTTCCCATTTGGCCGGATCGTGCCCGAACCACTTGCGCAACCGATCGCTTGGACCAACGTCCTTGTGCCAAGCGTCGATGATGAGGTCCTGTTTGCGAATGCCGCGCGGCCACAATCTTTCGACCAGAAAGCGCACCCCATCGCCCTTGGAAGCCGGATCGTAAGCGCGTTTCAATTGCAGCATTGCAATTTAGTAAATAGCAACCTGGCTGCCAAATGAGTCTTGGCCAAGGCTGGTAAAATCAAGTTCCCCCATGCCGCGCTCCGCGAACCGTCTGGCTAAAGCCGCTCCGTCCGCTCCTGCGGTTGCAGCTGTCCGGCAAGCCGTCCCGCCGCCGCTGATCGCGCCGAGCTGGCTACGGCCATTGATCCTCTTGCTGGCGGCCGCCATGCTTTTCATTTGGTTCTCCACCGAGGTCGCCGATAGCGATACATGGTGGCACCTCAAGACCGGCCAATATATTCTGCAGACTCACAAGCTGCCGGTCCCGGATCCGTTTGCATTTACTACCGCCACCGCCGGCTCGGCATATCCCGGTGAAGAGACCGTCCGTCACTTCAACCTGACCCACGAGTGGCTGGCGCAGATTATCTTTTATCTGGTCTACGCGGCGGGCGGCTTCGCGGGCATGGTGATCTTCCGGGCGCTGCTGATGATGGGCGTGTGCGCATTGGTTGGAATCGTCGCGTGGCGCCGCTCCCATCATTTCTATCTGGCGGTTGGGGCCGCCATTGCGACTGCGCTTATCGGCGACCGCTTTCTTTCCGACCGGCCGTTCCTGATCTCATTCCTGCTGCTGACGGCCATGCTGGCGCTGCTCGAATACCGGCGCTGGCTTTGGGCTCTGCCGGTCATGATGCTCTTCTGGGCCAACTGTCACGGCGGCTTCTTCCTGGGTTGGGGAGTATTAGGGGTATATTGCGCCGACGCCGCATTAGCGCGCTATCGCGGCCATCCGCAGGCCGGCGACAAACGACTGTACGTCATAAGCGCGATTTCCGTCGCCATCTCCGGTGTAAACCCAAACTTCTTTACGCCCATTCGCATTCCGCTGCTCTACCAGCAAAGCATGATGCAAAAGCTGCTGTGGGAATGGCAGCACACCGCGCTATGGCCGCTGGAACCATTTCAAGTGATGCTGCTGATCGCTTGCGCGGTGATGATTGTGGCCGGCGCCCGCGCGCGTTTATCCGACTGGCTGCTATTTCTCGCGTTTGCCGGGGCCGCGATTTGGGCCGTGCGCAACGTGATGCTGTTCGGCATCGTGGGGCCGATCCTGATCGCGACCTATCTCCCTTGGAAGCGCGCGCTGCCCGCCATCGCGGAATTTGCCGCCGCCGCGCTACTGGTATTGGGCATCGGCTTGGGCGTGGCTGGCGGCACGGGCCTGCAATTTCGCGCGGCCGAATGGAAATACCCGTGGGGCGCGGCCAAGTTCCTGGAAGATCATCACGTCACTTCGCGCATGTTGAACTCGTACGTGCATGGCGGGTTCCTGATCTGGCGCCTCTGGCCGCAGGAGCGGGTCTTCATCGATGGGCGGGCCTTGAGCGACAACGTGTTCAAGGATTTTCGCAACATTGTATACAATATGGCGGGCTCCGATCCGCGGCAGCTCCTCGATAAGTACGGCGTGGAGACCATCGTGCTCGACGGTTTTGAATTCACCTCCGGCGAGCCGTTCCGCCTGGTGCCGGTGCTGGCTCTTTCGACTCCGGTCGAGTGGCATCTGGTTTATTGGGACGCTACCGCAACCATTTTTATGCGCCATCCGCCGCCGGATATGCCGCTGCTGCAAAACGCATACGCGCTGAACAGCATGGAAGCGCAGTGCGAAAGCTACACGGCCCATGACCCGTATCATCCGCGCTGCAGCCGCGGCCTGGGCCTGCTATATCGATCAGATCGGCGATACCGGCGCGCGCGCGTAAATGGCTGGCATTCTACCTGAATCACGCTATTGAGCCGGACCCGGAAGCGCAGGCGATTTATGCGCGGCTGCTGGCATCGGGGAAATGACGGAGCGGCGGGCAGAGGGATATGGCCCAATTTCCAGGTGATATAATTGTTTCCTGCGGTAACAATTCTTGAGAGGCCAGTGGTGCAGCTTGGCGCATGTACAATATCGTTGCTACAAGGTCATTCGACAAATCGCTCGCCAAGCTCCCGGCGAACTGGCAACGGCGAATTATTGGGAAGATCAAAGAGGTTGCTGCCAACCCCTACGCACCGAACAACAATCTTACAAAGCTCCAAGGGCGTAGCGGCTACAGATTGCGGGTTGGCGATTGGCGCGTGATTTATGAACTTGATGACGATCGTCTGGTGATGCTGATTTTGGAGGTCGGAATGAGAGGAGGAATATATTGATGCATATCGAGAAGATTACTCGGAAAGGCACGGAATTCGCGGTAATTCCAGTGAAGGATCTTCAGAAACTTATGGAACACGCGGAGATGCTCGCTGACGTGAAGGCGTACGATGCCGCGAAGAAACGTCTCGGACGCGGCGAGGATGAGCTGATACCGTTTGAGATCGTCGAACGCCGCGTTGCCGGCGAGAACGCGGTAAAGACTTGGCGCGCAATATCGCGGGCTCACACAGGAGGGGCTAGCGAAAATCTCGAAAGTCTCCCGTCCAATGATCGCCGCTATTGAGACAGGCCACAAGAAGGGGGGCATCGGGACCCTGAAGAAACTTGCGGCGGCCCTCAAGGTCGAGTTGGACAACTTGGCGTGACCGTGCCCGCCTGGCCCTCAATTCCTCAGCGGCTTCCCGTTCTTGAGCATATACTGCATGCGTTCCTGCGTCTTGGCCTGTCCGCATAAACTCAAGAACGCCTCGCGCTCGAGATCAAGCAAATACTGCTCCGAAACTTTCTGCTCGCCCGTCAAGCGGCCGCCACTTAATACGTAGGCCAACTTTTCGCCTACGACGCAATCGTATTCGCCGATGTAGCCGGCTTCGTGAGCCAGAAACAGCCCCATCTTCAGCAGGGCGTAGCCGGCTTCGCCCGCGACGGGGATGTCCTGCCGCGGCGCGCCGGGAGCATGCGTGGCGCACATGGCGAGCGCCGCCTCTTTGGCATCGGCGATCAGCCGCTCGGGATTCATCGAGATGGCGTCCTGGCGGCGCAGCAATCCTAATTCGCGCGCATTAGCCCCGCTGGTGGAGACCTTGGCGTAACCGATGGTTTCGAAGATGGTGCGCAGATCGCGGCCGCGCAGCACCATTTCCTTGCATCCGCCACCGGCGGGGATTAAGCCCACGCCGACTTCCACCAGACCCATGTAGGTCTCGGCCGAGGCCTGCACGCGCGCGGCGTGCAGAGCCACTTCGCAGCCCCCGCCGAGCGCCATCCCAAAGGGCGCCGAAACCACCGGCTTGGGCGCATACTTGATCGCCATATTGGCTTGCTGGAACCGCCGGACCATGCGGTCGAGTTCGTCCCACTCGCCTTCCTGCGCAGCCAGCAGGACCATCATCAGGTTAGCGCCCGCGCTGAAGTTATCCCCCTGATTGCCGATCACCAGGGCCTCGCAGCCGCGCTCCATCTCCTCCACGCCGGCGAAGAGCATCTGAATCGCATCCTCGCCCAGCGTGTTCAATTTGCTGTGAAATTCCAGGCAGAGCGCGCCGCCCCCGATATCCACTAGCGACGCGCCTGCGTTGCTCTTCACCACGCCGCGCGCGCGCTTCACATCGTCAAGAACGATGACTCCCGGCCGCGGCTCCAGGTCCTGATATCCGCTGCCGGCGATATCGAAGTACCGCTTACCCGGCTCACCGCCGCGATCGGCCACTTCGTAGAACGACGCCGCGCCCGCGCTCAACATGCGCTCGATGTTCTGGGGAAGCGCGCAGCCGTCCTGGCGCATGCGCCCGGCGGTC
Source organism: Bryobacterales bacterium (assembly GCA_963723015.1). Classification (GTDB taxonomy): domain Bacteria; phylum Acidobacteriota; class Terriglobia; order Bryobacterales; family Bryobacteraceae; genus PALSA-243. The sequence goes on along the minus strand of CAVRPF010000005.1, from coordinate 85,451 downwards.
TCGCGGAAATCCAGCGCGTCCCAAGTCTCGAACGGGCCCAGTTTGAACGCGAAGCCCCAGCGCATAGCGCGGTCGATCTCCACCACGCGATCGGAAATCTCCGGAACCATTTGCGCCGAATAGATCAGGAAATCGCGGTAGAGGCTCCACAGAAATTTGCCCACGCGATCCGTCCCCGCCACCAGCGCGCGCAGGCGCTTGGGCAGATTCTCAATAGCGCGCGCCGCATCCAGCGAAGGGAACTTTACTTTTTGCGCGGGATGGTATTCGAGCGTCTTGCGATCAATGGCGTGAATCTCCTTTTCCGCGCCTTTGCCGACACGTTTATAGAAGCCTTGGCCGCGCTTTTCGCCCAGCCATCCGCGCTCGATCATGCGCTCCATGAAATCGGGAACCACATAGCGGTCGCGCCCCGGATCGTCAGGCGCCGCTTCGTGAAGATTGCGCAGCACGTGCGCCCAAACGTCCAGGCCGATGATATCCACCAGGCGAAAGCTGGCGCTCTTAGGCAGGCCGATCAATGGACCGGTGATGGCGTCGACTTCTTCGATGGTGAAGTCGCCTTCCACTGTCAGCTTGTGGATGGTGGCGCCGAAGAAACAGCCCAGCCGGTTGGCGATAAAGTTGGGCGTGTCCTTGCACGGAACCACGCCTTTGCCCAGATGCAGATCGCAGAACTCCGCTACCCAGGCGAGGATTTCCGGCGCCGTCTCCGGGCCGGGAATTAACTCCATAAGGTGCAGGTAGCGTGGCGGATTGAAGAAGTGGGTGCCCAGGAAATGGCTGCGGAATTCGCCGCTGAAGCCCTCGACGATGCTCGCCAATGGAATGCCGCTGGTGTTGGTGGAAACGATGGCGTCCGCCGCCCGCACGGCCGCCACGCGCTCGAACAAGCCGCGCTTGATCGCCAGATTTTCCGCGACGGCTTCCACAATCCAATCGCATCCGCGCACCCGCTCCAGATCGTCCTCAAAGTTGCCGGGGGTGATCAGCGATTTGGCGGCTTCGGTGAAGAATCCCGCGGGCCGCTGCTTGGCGGCGCTTTCGATGCCGGCCAATGCCGCGGCATTTCGATTGGGTTGATTGGGGAGGACGATATCGAGAAGATCTACCGGGAAACCGGCGTTAGCGAACTGGGCCGCGATCCGCGACCCCATGGTTCCGGCGCCCAGAACCGCAACACGGCGAAGTGGCTTCATCAATGCTAGCGTAGCGCGTATGCTTACTCCCTCGGGCGCGGCGGTTTGGGCGTACGCGAGGGTCCGGTGTTTCTCTTTTTTCGGGTCGCCTTTGCGTTCTTTTCAACCCGTACCCTCCAGGCTGCGCGCAGAGCGCCGGATAATACATCCTCATCTGCGGCAGCCAGCCGGATATGGGTCATTCCCATCCTTCCCCATCCTCCGGCGATCGGCACGAAAACGCCGGGTTGCTCCTCGACGAACGCCGACTGCTGCTCCGGCGTGAGCATCAGGTTTCCGTAACCCTGCTTTTGCGAGGCCAGCGTTGCAAAGATCCGGCCGCCCACACGGAAATCCGGCGATCCCATGTGAGATGCCTCTTCCACGCCTTCCAGGCTCAACGCTAACCGGCGAAAATCCGCGGCATTCATTGCGCTCCTTCAGCCGCTCGAAGACATTCGGAGCAACCCGAATGGGTACGCCTCGCAGCCGGCTATGCCCATATTTTAAGCGAGCCGGAACTCGTTTGGGTTAATGTGAATGTGGAGAAACCATAGCCATGAACCGCGACGATCCCTTTGTCGGAACATGGGCGCTGAACGCCGGCAAATCGACGTTCCCCCCGGCTCACAGTCCGACGCAAGCCACGATGCGTTTCGAGCGCGATGAGACCGGATACCGGATGTTCGCCGAGGGCGCCCACAGCGACGGCCACCAAGTCGTCGAACGTCCGCAGCGCTTTATCACGGACGGAGACGAATATCCCGTGCCTGGCGCACCCGGAGTCACGTCGGCCGCAACTAGCCCCGATCCGAACACCATCGATGTGGTTGCGAGAAAGGACGGGCAGATCGTGGGCGAAGCGCGTTACGCGGTATCCGCCGACGGAACGACCCTTACGGCTACAGTCCGCGGTACTGATGGCCAGCAGCGCCCATTCCAAACTGTTGTCGTCTGCGATCGAAGTTAAAGCGATTACTATCCGGAAACGCCGCCGGGGCCGCGTATTTACCCGCCGCGCCGAAAATCTACTTCGTTAATTTTAGGTTCTGCACTACTACCTTGTCCGCGTGAATGCGGCCCTTCACCACCACGGCCGGCTTGAGGCCGCCGCCTTTGCCGTTCAGCATGGTGCGTCCATCCTGGCTGCCCTGCACCGCTTCATTCGCGTAGGTGTTGCCGCCATCGTCGAGATTGAGCATGCGGTGCTGTCCTTTTTCATTCACCTCGTTCAACACCACGGCGAAGGAACGCGTGGCGCCGGTGATGGCGCACGTGGGGTCCAGTTGGCGGCTGCGCAGATCGGGCACTTGATGCTCTAACACGTCGTGCCGCTCGGCGGCGAGCGTCTTAGGATCGACCGTAATTCCGCTGGCCGATCGCGGGGTGTTCGGCTGCTGCGCCGGAGCGCTGGGATTCTCATACCCTTGCGCGGCTCGCATTTGCGCGCCGCTCTGCGCTTCGGCGGGCGTTTGCGCCGGCACGGCGGCGTTGAACGTCTCCGCCGTCTGCGCCAGGTTGAAAGCCGTCCGGTCGCGGCAGCCCGCGTCCACCAGCGTTCCGTACAGGGTGACCACGGGCGCGGGGCCGGCATTCAGGGGCGTCGCTCCGCGATCTTTCACCTCGTTCGGATTTTGCGCCATCAAGGGGAGCGCGGCGAGCGCCAGCAGCGCCCCTGATCGTAAGAGAGGTTTCATATGGTATCCCGACTGCCAAGTTATCATGAATTGGTGCGGCCCAAAACCGCCGAAACACGGAATTCAAGAAATGTACTTCACCAGCCACCGGCTTTGCTGAATACCATGGAGGAGAAAGCCGCCGTACCGCCGCCGCGCCGGGGAATTCCATCGTGGGCGCCGCAGGCCGCAGGATATCTGATTTCCGCCGCCTGCCTGGTGTGGGTGCTGCACGGATATCCGATTAGGACGGAGCTGATTCCCGCAATTCGCGACCTGGACTGGAAGTGGGTAGCGGCCGGCATTGCGTTGGACCTTGCCGCCTACTTAATCCACGCGTGGCGGTGGAACACGCTGCTCCAACCTGTAATTCGTTTAGGTTTCTGGCGCACCGTGCAGGCGATTTACGTGGGCCTGTTCGCCAACGAGATTCTTCCGCTGCGCACGGGCGAATTGATTCGCTGCTACCTGCTGGCGCATTGGAACAACCTGCGCATTTCGCTCAGCTTCGCTTCCGCCGCGGTCGAGCGCGTCATCGACGGTATCTTCCTGGTGATCTGTTTTCTGCTCACCGCCGAGTTAGTGCGAGGGATTCCCAAGGATCTGACGATTCTGGTGCAGGTATTAGGCGCGCTGCTGATTCTGTTGGCGCTGGCGCTGCTGTGGATAGTGACGCGCAAGCAGGAAGTCCACGCGGTTTTCAGCGAAAGCAAATGGTCGGCGGTGATGCGGCATATTATCGACGGCCTGCACCTTATGGGAAATGCGCGGACGCTCGCCCGGACCGCGGCGATCAGCCTGATCTACATAATTCTTCAGTTCGGATCGTTATGGGCGTTGATGAAGGCTTACGAGATGGATCTTTCGTTCTGGTCGGCGGCGGGCGTGGTGACCATTGTCCGCTTGTGGACCGTGGTCCCCAGCGCGCCGGCGAATATTGGCGTGCTAAATTATGCGTGCATGAAGGCATTGGAGGGGATGGATGTGGAACCTACCGTCGCCAAGACATTTTCCATCATTATGTTCGCGGCGTGGACCCTCCCGATAGTACTTTGCGGCGCCATCGCGACCGCGCTTACAGGATCGAATATCGCCGAGCTGCGCGAGCGCGCGAGACGCGGAGCGGCGTCGGCGCATCGCGGCTCCCCGGAATAGGCGCGGGATTTGCCATAATGGAGCGAATGGGCGTGGGCGTGGAGAAAGACTCGCGGGCGGTTCCGGCGCTCTTGTCGGTGGATGTGGAAGACTACTTCCAGGTAGAGGCCTTCGCGGACAAGGTGGATCGGAATCGATGGGAAAGTTATCCGAGCCGTGTCGAGGCCAACACCAGAATTGTGCTGGACCTGTTCGACGAATGCCGGGTAAAAGGCACATTTTTTATTTTGGGCTGGGTGGCGGACCGGTTTCCCTCGCTCGTCGCCGAAATTGTGCGCCGCGGGCATGAGCCGGCGTGCCACTCCTATTGGCATCGCCGCATCTACACTTTGTCTCCCGATGAATTCCGGAAAGATACCGCGCGGGCCAAGGATTGTATCGAGCAGGCGGCGGGCACGGCTATTTACGGCTATCGGGCTCCGAGTTTCTCGGTAACCAAAAAATCCTTCTGGGCCCTGGAGGTTCTGGCCGGGCTTGGATTTCGTTACGACTCGAGCATATTTCCAATACGGCACGATGTCTATGGCATCCCCGATGCGCCGCGCGCGCCGTTCAGCGTGCAAACCGCCAACGGTATGCTGGCGGAGTTCCCGATGACGACATTCCGCTGGCTCGGGGATACGAATTTACCGGTGGGCGGCGGCGGCTATCTGCGGATTTTTCCGTTTTGGATCACATCGTTTGGAATCCGCCAGGCCCGCAAGGAACGATTGCCGCTGATTACGTACATACATCCCTGGGAAGTAGATCCCGGGCAACCGCGTCTTGCGGGACGGCTCACCTCGCGGCTTCGCCATTACACCAATCTTAGAAAAACGGCGCCCCGCGTTCGGGAGTTGACTAAGCTGGCGCATTTTTCGAGCTTCCGCGACAGCGGATTAGTGGACGCTACCTTGGCCTCGCAGGCTGAGTCTCTATTTGCCGGAACTTATAAATGAAAAAAGACACCATGCCGCAAGTCGCCCGGTTCTGGAACGACATTGCGCAAGATTTCGATGCGATCTATACGGGCCAGAAGGGACTCATAGGGCGCACGCTCGACCGCTGGTTCAGAAAAGATATTTATCAACGCTTTGACTGGGTAATGGAACGCGCCGGGGACGTCCGGGGCCTTCGGATCTGCGATATCGGCTGCGGGACAGGGCGATTCGTGACTGAGTTCGTCAAGCGCGGCGCGGCCCACGTGACGGGCGTGGACGTGGCCCCGGAAATGATCCGGATGAGCAAGGAACTGGTCGCGAAGGATGGGACGGCCGGCAAGTGCGATTTTGTCCTGTCGGACTCTTTGCATTGGAAGACCGACCAGAAGTTCGATATCACCATCGCGATCGGATTCTGGGACTACATTCAAGAGCCCGCGGAGCGGCTTCGGATCATTCGGAATTTGACCAACGGAACGTTCCTCTCCGCGTGGCCCCGCTTCTGGACGTGGCGCATGCCAGTGCGCAAAGTGCGCTTGGAGTATATCGGCGGCTGCCCGGTATACTTCTTCCGGCGCCCGCAAATTACCTCCATGCTGCGCGAGGCCGGGTTTGAGGTGGTTCGATGCGACACGGTAGGGAAGCTGTTCTGCGTCGAATCGCGGATTATCTAAGAATTCGTGGCCTGGACCAAACTGATTTTCTGGCTCTCGCTGAGCGTCCCCGTATACGCATACTTCGGCTATCCGCTGATGCTGCTGCTGATGCGGAACGTCTTTCGCCGGCCGGTTCTCAAGCGTCCTTTCGAACCGGCCGTTACGCTTCTCATTCCCGCTTATAACGAAGCGCCAAGCATCGCCGCTAAAATCAAGAACTCTCTGGCGCTGGAATATCCGGTGGATAAGCTCGAGATCCTCATCGCTTGCGATGGACCGCAAGACGGTACGGTCGAGATCGCGCGGAGCATGGCCGACGGCGTTCGCGTTCGTGTCCTCGATTTCAAAAAGAATCGCGGCAAAATCCTGGCTATGAACGACGCCGTTCGCGAGGCCCGGGGGGAGATCCTGGTCTTCTCGGATGCGACGGCGCTGCTCTACCCGGACGCTCTAAAATGGCTGATCGCTAACTTCGCCGATCCGGCGGTAGGCGCGGCGTGCGGGCGCTACACGGTGATTCGCGCCGGCGAAGTCGGCATCGGCAAGTCGGAAGATTTTTACTGGAAGTACGAGACGTTTCTCAAAACTCAGGAATCGCAAATCGATTCCATGCTCGGATCGCATGGGCATTTGCATGCGATCCGGCGGGAGATCTATCCATACCCGCTAGCTGGAACCATCAACGACGACTATATAATTTCGATCTCGGTCCTGGCCAAGGGGTACCGCGCCGTTTTCGAGCCTGCCGCGATCGGCTACGAGGAAGCTACGGAGATGGCGGGCTTTGGCCGAAGGGTTCGGATCATGGCCGGAAACCTGCAGCAGCTCCGCGAAATCAAGGGACTGCTACGTCCCTTGCGGCCGATGCCTCTCTTCTTCTTCCTGTCCCACAAAGCAATCCGCCTGGCGGTTCCGTTTGCCATGGTCGCGGCGCTGCTCGCGAACCTCTTGCTGCTTTGGTCGCCATTCTACCTGGCGCTCTTCTGGCTCCAAATCGTGTTTTACACGTTGGCCATTGTGGGCGCCAGGATTCCCCTGCGGCCCAAGATCCTGCTGCTGCCGTATTATTTTTCCATGATGAACGCCGCCGTATTCTTCGGCCTCTATCACACCCTGACAAGCCGGCGGGGCATGGCCTGGAAGTAGCCGGCGTGTGTTAGCATTTCGGCCAAGACTATGAAGCTTTACGTTTTCGCGCTAGCCGCCGCGCTCCCGGGCATGGCCGCCGCTCCGGACCTGATGAAGGGCAACACCTTTGGCAATCCGAAGGCGCCGCTGTTAATCGAGGTGTTCAGCGATTTCGAATGCCCCGCCTGCAAGTACATGCACGACGAGGAAGTGCCGAAGATCATGAAGGACTTCGTCGACGCCGGCAAGGCTTACATGATCTACCGATACGATCCGCTGCAGATGCATAAGCATTCGCGCGAGGCGGCCGAGCTGGTCTGCGCCGCCGCGCAAACCGGGAAATTCGTGCAGGCGTCCAACGCGCTCTTCGCCAAACAGCAGGTTTGGTCCAACGATGGACGCGTGGTTCAGGTAATCGATGCGGTACTGACGCCGGAAGAGCGGAAAAAAGTACGGGCATTGCTGAAAGCCCCCGCCGTACAGACGGAAATCGCTCACGATATGGAAGAGGCCGCAGCATTGCAAGTGCCTGGCACGCCGACGCTACTGATCACCTACCGCGCCCGCCGGTATCCTCTATCGGGACCGGGAGTGATGCAATACGCCTGGGTGAAATCGTTTCTGGAAAGCCTGTTGGCTAAGTAGCGGACATCGCTGTGGCGCAGAAACGCGCGTTCGAACTCTTTCTTCGGGCCCATCCTGCATCGCTCATTTTGTATATTGCATCGATCGGGAAATTGATGTTACTATCAGTCAATTGCTGTAGGGGATACAGATCTTATTCAGGGGGCAAGTTGTGAAAATTTGGAGTCTTGCGCTGCTCGCGGCAGCCGCTACGCTACCTGTGTCCGCGCAGGTGGCTGGTAGTTTAACCGGAAGTGTGACCGATCCCAGCGGAGCCGCTGTGCCCGGCGCCACCATCACTTTGTCACTCCCCGGCGGGGATCGAAGCCTTTATTCCACCACCACATCCGCCGAAGGAATTTACACTCTTCTCACGGTCACCGCGGGAAATTACGACCTGACGGTGGAGGCCAAGGGCTTCAAAAAGAGCGTGCTGCAAGCTCTCAAGATCGATCCCGGCCACGAGACCACCGCGCCGCCGGTCAAGCTCGATGTCGGCGAAGTCAGCTCCACCGTAGAGGTGAAAGAGGCTCCGACAACGGTCGATACAGTCAGCGTCGAAGTGGGATCGACCATTTCGAAGTCCCAGATTGAAAACCTTCCCATTATGGATCGCAGCCCGCTGGGATTTCTGCACACGCAGGTAGGAGTCAGCGCGGGTCGTACGGGCCTCACCACGGTAGACGGCCAGCGTACCAGCTACGTCAACGTCACTCTGGATGGAATTAACATCCAGGACAACTTTATCCGCACTAACGATGCGGATTTCCTGCCGAACCTGTTATTACTCGATCAGGTTTCGGAAGTGCGCGTCACCAATTCCAACTCCAATGCGCTCAATGGGGGAGGCTCGTCGCAGGTTTCTTTTGTGACCCCGCATGGAACCAACCAATATCATGGCAGCGCTTATTGGTCTAACCGGAACAGCGATTACGCCGCGAACAGTTGGTTCAATAATCAGAGCGGCGTCCAGCGCGCTTTTCTCAATCAGAATCAGGCTGGCTTCACCTTTGGCGGCCCGATATTCAAGAATAAACTCTTTTTCTATACAAACTACGAAGCCTACCGGCAGCACCAGCAGACCAGTGAGGACCCAACGGTTTTAACGGCTGACGCGCGCGCCGGAATTTACACATACACCGATACCTCGGGCGTGGTTCACAAAGTGAACGTGTTGAGCGCCGCCGGGGTTACGCCGGACCCAAGCGTGGCCAAGCTGATTGCATTGACGCCGGCTCCCGGCGCCATTAACAATTTCCGCGTGGGCGATTCCAGCGCGGCGCTGCTTCGCAATACCGCCGGCTACGCTTACAATGAGCGCGACAACCGCACCCGCGATAATGTGACCGCGCGTCTCGATTACAATCCTTCGGACAAACACAGCTTTACGCTTTCGGCTCTCTATAATCGCGACATTCTGGACCGGCCGGATGAGGATGCGACCTTCGATCTGGTCCCCGACGTTACTAACGACGACGTAACTCGCCTGCTTTCGACCAGTTGGCGCTGGAGTCCGAAACCGACCTTGACGAATGAAGTACGCTTCGGCTTCAACCTGGCGCCGGCGCTGTTTCCACGCGCCAGCAGCGACCTGCCGCCATATCTTCTGAGCGGACTGGACTTCACCAATCCCCAGAACAATTTTCTGGCGCAGGGCCGGTTTACCAACACCTATAACATGGCTGATAACGGCAGTTACTCGCGCGGGCCGCACACCTTCCAGTTCGGCTACCAAATGCAGGTTGCGCATATCCGGCAGTTTAATTACGCAGGCATTGTCCCAACTTATGGCCTGGGCATCGGCACAACGCATACCGGTCTTACCAATGCGCAGTTACCGGGCATCGGGTCCACCGACCTCACCGGAGCGAACAACCTGCTGGCTACCCTGGCCGGATATTTAAGTACCGATACGCAGCTGTTTAACGTATCCAGCAGGACGTCGGGGTATGTGCCGAACTACGGCAATATCCGCAACGACATTCTCGATCAGTATTCGTTCTACGGCGTTGACACGTTCCGCGCCGCCCGTCGATTGACTCTTACGCTCGGTTTGCGGTGGGAATACTATACGCCGGTGGACGAGAAGGACGGCTTGGCTTTGCTGCCTGTTTTGCAGAACGGCAACGTGATTCAGACAATGCTTTCGAATTCCACCCTCAACTTCGCGGGCTCCGCCGTGGGAAGGCCATGGTACAAGTCGGACAAGAATAACTTCGCTCCAAATCTAGGCCTGGCTTGGGATATCTTCGGGGATGGCCGAACTTCATTCCGCGCCGGTTATTCCATTTCCTATGTGGATGACAATATCGTGCGCGCCGCCGACAACAGCCAGGCGACCAATGCGGGCCTCTCCACCACGGTGAGCAACAACGGCCTTGCGGGTACGGTTTCAGGCGGACTGCCGGCCATCTCGGTTCCCACGTTTCAGGTGCCAATTACTTTCTCAAGCATCTATGCGGTGAATTCCAGCGCGGCTTTTGCGATGCCGGACCCGAACCTGGTAACGCCTTATGTGCAGCAGTGGAACGTTGGCGTTCAGCATGCTTTCAAGGGCGGTGACGGCGCGATGAACGCTATCAAGGACGTTGTGCTCGATGTTCGCTATGTCGGCAATCATGCCACCAAGCAGATCCGCGGCTTCGATTACAACCAGGTACAGATTGGCGCTCTCCTTCCCGATTTCATCAAGGCTGAGGCGAATGGTTTTCTGGCGCTAGCTAAGACCGGCGTATACGATCCCAGTTACAATGCCACTATCCCGGGCAGTCAGCCGCTGCCTTTCATCTCTACTCTTCCAAACGGGGGCACGCTGACGAACTCCACCGTCCGCAGCGATATACAGACGGGGCAGGTGGGTGAACTGGCGAGTTTCTACCAGATTAACCACCTCAATGGCACGACCAGCTTCTTCCGGAACCCGTATGCGTTAGGCGCGAACGTCCTGACGAATTATGGCAATGCCACTTTCAACGCCATGCAGGTGGACATCACACGCCGGTTTGCCAAGGGCCTTCAATTCCAGTTCAACTATCAGTTCGCCAAAGCCCTCAGCGATACCGTGGGCAGCGGTCAAACCGATTTCGAGCCTTTCCTGGACATGAATAACGCCAAGCTGGAGAAGGCTCCGCCGCCGGATTACGACATTCGGCATACTTTTAAGGCAAATGCCTTTTACGATCTGCCCTTCGGGCCGGGACACCGGTTGAATAGCAACTTCAGACCGGTATCGAAGCTCCTCGAAGGATGGAATATCGCGGGTATCTTCACTAAACAATCGGGCTCGCCTTTCTCGATTCTTTCCGCTCGCGGGACTCTAAATCGGGCGGCGCGGTCGGCTATTGAGACGGTCGATACCAGCCTCAACGGTCCGCAACTGGATCAGTTGCTCCAGGTACGCATGACCGGCAACGGGCCGTACTTTGTGGGCGCCTCCGCCATTGGGGCGGACGGCCGCGCGGTCGCGCCGGATGGCACGGCGCCTTTCGCCGGCCAAGTCTTTTTCGAGCCGGGCCCCGGCACGGTTGGGCAGCTTCAGCGCGATTCGTTCTTCGGACCCTGGGTGTGGGACATGGATTTCCACGCGGCCAAGGTCACAAAAATCGCCGAAGGCAAAACGTTGGAATTCCGCGCGGAAGCTACCAACGTGTTCAATCACCCCACCTGGTCGATTGGCGATCAGACGGTGACTTCAACCACTTTCGGCAAGATCACCAGCACCTTCTACGGACGGCGGCTGGTGCAGTTTGCGATGTACTTCCGCTTCTAAAGCGAAGTAGCAGGATTACACGGCGCGCGCATTTCCGCGAATGCGGGATAGCGCGCGCCACCACCCTACCGCATCGCGTTCATCGTCGCCGTAATGATGAACGAATTCGTGAAATCGATCAGAAAAGCCCCTACAATCGGAACCACCAGGAACGCTTGCGGCGCCGGCCCGTATTTTTCCACCAGCTCTTCCATGCAGGCCACGGCGTTGGCGGTGATGCCCAACATAAAGCCGCAGAAGCCCGCCGTGGTCACCGCGCCTTCATAGTTCCGCCCCATGCCGCGATAACAGATGGTCACACACATTAGCCAGCACAATCCCACCTGCGCAACTAATATGACGAACATCGGCAGGGCCAAATGCGCGATCTCCCAGAGGCGCAGCGTAAGCAGCGCCATAGTGATGAACAGGTACAGCGCGATACGGCCCACCATGTCGACGTCGGCCTGCGCGATTCGCGCGAAGTGGAAGCGATCGCCGACATTTCGCAGGAGCGCGCCCACAATCATTGCGCCAATGTATGCGGGCAGGATCACTCCCTCGCGTTCGATAGCGCCGCTAAGTAAATTGCCGAGCCCGATGCAGATGCCGACAGCTAATACGGCGGCCAGTAGGTTCGACGGCTCCACTGCCTTGGCGGTCGCGATTGCCGCAGCGGCATGAGTAGCCGATCGCTTACGACCAATTAATCTCGCGCCGATATATGCGCCGATCAGTCCCGCCACGGCAATGCCGAAAGTGGCCGCCGCCAGAGCCACGGTTGCCGCGCCTTGGACGCCTAACTTTTCGAATGTGCCGCCGAACGCCGCGGCAGTAGCGGGACCGCCGGTGAGCGCCACCGATCCGGTTAGAATTCCGAGCCGTGGGTCGACCCGTAGCGCGGCGGCGAGCGCGATGCCAAGCGCGTTCTGCAACACCGCGCCCACGCTTGCGATGGCAAGCAGCTTAATCACCCCCGCGCCGCCTTTTCGAATCAAATCCAGACGTGCATTGAGTCCGATGGTAGTCATGAAAGCGATCATGAGCAGGTCGCGCAGCGTGGTATCGGCTTCCAGGTTCACAACACGGCCGTGCAGCGCAAGCGTCAGAAGAGCGTAGACCATGCCACCCACAATGGGCACGGGAATGTCGAGCCGGTCGAGCAGCGGCAGTCTACGCTTGAGCCATGCGCCCAGAGCAATGCCGAGGCATGCCAGCGCCAGCACTTGCGCGGCGTTCAGCTTCCAGAGCGGCGGCACAACTTAGTATAGTAAGTCCAATGAAAACGACTAGCTTGGTTTTGACGCTGATCGTCTGCGCGGGTCCGGCGGTGGCCGACAACTATCCGCGGCAGCCTGCAATCGACATTCAGCACTATGTCTTTCGCGTAGCGTTGACCGATGAAAACGATGCGATCGCGGGCGAAGCCACCGTCTCGGTACGGTTCGTGAAGGACGGCGCGACGTCATTCTGGCTCGATCTGGCCTCGGCGGCGAACGGTAAGGGAATGACGGTCTCCGAGGTAAGTTCCAGCGGCTCGGCGGCGCAATTCGCGCATCGGAACGACCGGTTGACCATCGCTTTAAACCCGCCGCCCAAAGCGGGTGAACTGCGCGAATATACCGTCAAGTATAGTGGCATTCCCGCCGACGGCCTGAAGTTTCCCAAAAACAAATTTGGCGACCGCACTTTCTTCAGTGTGAATTGGCCGGATAAGGCGCGGCAGTGGCTGCCAACGGTGGACCATCCATCGGACAAAGCCAGCAGCGAATTTATCGTTACCGCGCCGGCCAAATATCAGGTGGTCGCCAACGGGTTGCTGCAGGAGGAAATCGATTTGGGCGATGGCAGGCGGCGCACGCATTGGAAGCAATCCGTGCCTATCGCGACCTGGCTGAATAACATCGGCGTAGCGGAATTCGCCTCGCGGCATTTTGCGAAAGCCGCGGGCGCGCCGCTGCAATCGTGGCTCTTTCCGAAAGACCGCGAGAACGGCATCGCGACCTTGGAGGAGCCGCTGCGGCAATCCATTGAGTTTTTCGCCGATCATATCGGGCCCTATCCCTATGAAAAGCTCGCGGGCGTGGAAGCCGCCGGCATGGGCGGCGGCATGGAGCACGCCAGCGAAATCTTTTTTGGCGAGCGCAGCATCAATGGCCGGGCGGGTCTCGGATTGGTGTCGCACGAGACCGCACACCAGTGGTTCGGCGATTCGGTAACCGAGAGCGACTGGGACGACGTGTGGCTCAGTGAAGGCTTCGCCACGTATTTTTCGTCGTTGACGATTGAACATTATGAGGGCCGCGACGCGCTGGTGCGCCAACTGAAGGCGTCCCGTCCGCGTATTTTCGCGGCCGAGAAGCGCATGCCCGATGTGCCGGTGGTGCAGACCAGGCCCTGGACCGGCATACCGAACCAGATCGTATATCAGAAAGGTGGATGGTCGCTGCACATGCTGCGCGGCGAGTTGGGCACGGAGAAGTTTTGGGCCGGCATTCGCGAATACTATCGGCGCTATCGCGACGCCAACGCCACCACCGCCGATTTCGAACAGACCATGGAAGAGACCTCGGGAGTAGACTTGCGCTGGTTCTTCCAGCAGTGGCTTTACCGGCCCGGATCTCCGGCCGTGGAAGGGACCTGGCATTACGATCCCGCGTCGAAGAAGGTACAGCTCGATCTGACGCAGATCGAACCAGGCGAGGCATACCGGTTGCCAATGGAAGTGGGGATCACGCTGCCCGATGCCGCCGTATCGAAGGTGGAGAAGGTACAATTCGACCGCAAACAGCAACATTTCGAATTCTCCGCCGATCGGGAGCCGGCCGAAGTAGAGATCGATCCCAATGTGTGGCTGCTCATCGACGCCAGAATCGCGAAGAAGTAATCGAAATCGGCGGTCCGGCAACTCGAGGCCGGCATTCTCCGGTCGTCCGGCTGATGTGTTTCCGCTACGATTTACTACTTGACAAACATTTTTGGTGTACACTTGGGACATACGAATTTGCTACGCTTGTCTCGCATTTCCACGATTTCGATTTTAGGCCGGAGAGTTCTCTCGGCCCAGCCCTCCACGCCAGAGTTTTTCAATTCTACGAACAACGCATAAACAATGTATCCAGGCAGAAACTTTCCTCCTCGCAGGCAGAATCGCAGAGAGAACGTGAATGAATCCATTCGCGCGCGTGAAGTGCGCGCGGTGTTTCCCGACGGAACCACGGAAGTGATGGCAACCGCCGCCGCTCTCCGCAAGGCCCAGGAATTGGGTTTAGATCTGGTACTGATTGCGCCGACGGCGGTGCCGCCGGTGGCTAAGGCTGTAGACTTCGGCCATTATCAGTACGAGCAGAAGAAGAAACAACACGACGCTAAAAAGAAGCAGCACGTAGTACAGGTGAAGGAACTGAAGTTCCGCCCGAACACCGACGATCACGACTACGATTTTAAGAAGAACCACGCTATCCGATTCCTGCAAGAGGGTAATCGCGTCAAGGCCGTCGTGCAGTTCCGCGGCCGCGAAATCGCCCACGCGGATCTAGGCAAAAAGCTGCTTATGCGCTTCGCGGCCGACTTGGCCTCATACGGGGTGGTTGAGGGCGTACCGCGACTCGAAGGCCGCAACGCTCACATTCTGATCAGTCCTGTGAAGGCGGTTGTAAAGGGACCGGGCGAGAAACATACGGTTCCGGCCCCCTCTCCAACGGCCTGACAGGCGTGCCTGTCGCGGCGGAAAACCGCCGTATTTATGTTAGAATTCGGTTAGTTCTTCCCTCCGCGGCTACGATATGTACAACGCCTTTTTTGGCTTCACGCTCAATCCGTTTAATATGAGTCCGGATCCTTCGTTCTTATACCGGAGCGCGCAGCATGAAGAAGCGTTGGCCAACCTGATTTACGGCGTGCAGAGCCGGAAGGGTTTCATTCTGTTAACCGGCGAAGTCGGTACCGGTAAGACCACGATGCTGGAATGCCTGCGCGATTTCATGAGCTCGCAACAGATCGCATTCGCCTCGCTATTTAACTCGCGCTTGACCGTAGAGCAGTTCTTCGAAATGCTGGCTTACGATTTCGACCTGCGATGTAACCGGCTCTCCAAGACGGAAGTGCTGTTGTCTCTTAACGAAATGCTGGTCGGGAATACCGCTAAGGGCCGCACCACGGCCTTGATTGTCGACGAGGCGCACAACCTGGATTGGGACGTTCTCGAAGAGATCCGGCTCTTGGGAAATCTGGAGACGCGCAAGGGCAAGTTGCTGCAAATTATCATTGCCGGCCAGCAGGAGTTAGACGCCAAGCTGGAGCGTCCCGAATTCCGGCAACTGAAACAACGGATCTCTCTACGCTGCATTTTGCGGGGCTTCGATGCGGCTGAGACGGCGGAGTACATTAACTCGCGCATGGTACGCGCGGGAGTGCGGGACCAAAGAATAATTTCCGCGGAATTGATTCGCGAGATTCACTATCGCTCGCAGGGAATTCCACGATTAATTAATGCAATTTGCGACAATCTGCTGTTGACTTCATTCGCCCTCGAGTGCAAAATCGCGACTCTCGAGATGCTCGACGAAGTGACTGCGGACATGCGGCTGGATAGCCCGGAACGGTCGTCGTACCAGCGCGATTCGCGCATTCCCGATCTGGGTTTACGCGAGCCCGCGACCTACCGGCCGAAATAGTCGCGGCTAATTTCGGTAATTACCTCTCGATTGTCGGCTTCATTACATTATTAATGCCGACCCCAATTGCGCCAAGCGATCGGGGTCCTAATGGAGTAAACTGCACAGGTGAGGCCGAAGGATCTTGCGAACATCCCAATCTGAAAACACTATCCATAGGGAGCCTCACGCCCGCGCCACTAAAGTCCGGTGAAGTATGTTCGAGAAAAAGGAGATTTAATCCGATGAAAAACTTTCTTGATAACAAATTCGCGTTCGTCGCGATTTTAATGTTGTTTCCAATGACAATAACCCTTAATGCTACCCAGGGTAACGGCTCGCTGGTCGCGGCGAATCATTGGACAACGTCATCCACC
The DNA here is from genome assembly GCA_963723015.1 of Bryobacterales bacterium. Taxonomy (GTDB): domain Bacteria; phylum Acidobacteriota; class Terriglobia; order Bryobacterales; family Bryobacteraceae; genus PALSA-243. Next base: position 69,334 of record CAVRPF010000005.1, on the reverse strand, counting down.
GCGCAGTTGCAGCACGGTCCGAACATTCCCCCCGACCCATGGGACTGGCGCGCCGCCAACCACGGCCCGAATATTCCGCCCGACCCGTGGGACTGGAATAAAGTGCAACACGGTCCTAACATTCCCCCCGATCCATGGGACTGGCGCGCCGCCAACCACGGTCCGAACATTCCCCCCGACCCATGGGACTGGCGCGCCGCCAACCACGGTCCGAATATTCCGCCCGACCCGTGGGACTGGAATAAAGTGCAACACGGTCCTAACATTCCCCCCGATCCATGGGACTGGCGCGCCGCCAACCACGGCCCGAATATTCCGCCCGACCCGTGGGACTGGCGCGCCGCCAATCACGGCCCCAATATTCCGCCCGACCCGTGGGACTGGAACAAAGTGCAGCATGGTCCGAACATTCCACCCGATCCATGGGACTGGCGCGCCGCTAACCATGGCCCGAATATTCCGCCCGACCCGTGGGACTGGAATAAAGTGCAGCACGGTCCGAACATTCCCCCGATCCCTGGGACTGGCGCGCCGCCAACCATGGTCCGAACATTCCCCCCGACCCGTGGGACTGGAACAAAGTGCAGCATGGTCCGAACATTCCACCCGATCCATGGGACTGGCGCGCCGCCAACCATGGCCCGAATATTCCGCCCGACCCGTGGGACTGGAATAAAGTGCAGCACGGTCCGAACATTCCCCCCGACCCTGGGACTGGCGCGCCGCCAACCATGGCCCCAATATTCCGCCCGACCCGTGGGACTGGAACAAACTGCAGCACGGTCCGAACATTCCCCCCGATCCCTGGGACTGGCGCGCCGCCAACCATGGTCCGAACATTCCGCCCGACCCGTGGGACTGGAACAAACTGCAGCACGGTCCGAACATTCCCCCCGATCCGTGGGACTGGAATAAAGTTGTCTAAGTTATAGCAAGAAATCCGGACCTACAATACAATAGGTCTGGACCATGCAGTTAGTATTGCAATTGATTTGCTGGGCCATCGGCGTTCCGTTGGGCCTGCTCGTTATCTCTGCGCTTCGACGCGGCGGTGGATACCGGTTATTTCCCGTCCTGTTTGTCTACCAGATTTTCGACTTCCTGCTGACGATTGCAGGGATGCCGCTCTATATCGATTATTATCTTCACCACACGCCGGACGCGAGAATCCGCATGGGCAAGTGGTTTTGGTGGGATGAAATCCTGCTGCAGCCGCTAGTTTTCGCCGTGGTCATCAACCTGATTTTTCGCGCTACCGAAAGCGTTCGCTCGCGGCGTATTGTGCGCACAGCTTTGATCAGCGCCGCGGCGTTGATTGCGGGCGCTTCTTTTCTCTACCACTATCAGCCACAAATGCCCCACGGCGACTGGACGGCCTTTTGGACTCGCGACCTTACGTTTTCCTCCGCCATCCTCGACTTGGCTCTGTGGTTTCTCCTGCTTTCATCGCGGAGCAAAGACTCGCAGCTCCTCATGGTCAGCGGCGCTTTGGGCATCCAATTTACTGGTGAAGCCATAGGCGAATCGCTGCGCTCTATGGCGGTTCAGCGGCTTTCGCGACCCTTATCGTATACCGGAAGTTTTATTACCACGCTTGTCGACTTGGCGAGTGTTTACATTATCTGGCAGGCTTTTCGCGGGGCAAAGAAGAGTAACACAAAAAAGGCCGCCCGTTGAGTGGGCGGCCTTTAGAAGTGCGAGGTCCGTATTGGTTAGTGACCGACCGTGTCCGAGCGATTCGCTGCGCCATCGCTTAGATTGCCTGTCACCTGATCGGCGCTGAAGACTTTCACTTCTACGCGACGATTCTTAGCGCGGGCGGCGCGATTCTTGGCTTCGTCAACCGGTTTTTCCTCTCCCAACCCGATCATGTGGATCCGGTAGATCGGAATATCGTGCTTGGCCACCAGGTATTCCACCACCGCGTCGGCGCGCTTTCGGCTTAAAGCCTCGTTATAGGCTTTGGAGCCGACGGTGTCGGTGAAGCCTTCCACAGCGATGAAGAAACGCTTATCGGCCTGAACGTCCTGAGCAAGCTTGTCGAGATCCTGCTGCGTTTCAGGCGTCAGCGAAGCCTTGTCGAATTTGAAAGGCACCGTCACCGACGTCTGCAGCTTGTAATCGTCGATGTTGGCAACGACATCTCGCAGCTTATTGATGGATTGGGAATTCTGGTCCGATTTCTGATCCGCCGTGGTCGCTTTGTTCATGGCGTCGTTGGCGTGGTTCATGGCGTCCGAGGCGTGCTGATCGGCCGTGCCGGCTTTTTCGTTAGCTGCACTGATGCCGTTCTGGGCGTGCTCATCCACCTGGGTTATCTGCTTCTTTTCGTCCTGAATCTGTTGGCTGTTTTGGGTGGTCTGCTCCCCTACCTGATCGACTTTCGCTTGGATAGGAGCTGAAGTGTTGCGCACGTATTTTTTCGTAGCGCATCCTGTGGTGAGCATAACGCCCGTTACGATGCACGTGGTCGCAAGAAAAACTCTCATGGTCAAAAACCTCGGCGTTCCTACTTGCAATTCACGCGCCTCTCTCGTAAGGCTAATATTTTCAGCGCGTCACAGTTGCAAATGCCGAGAGGCTGCATGTAGAGATTACCCGAGTGTGGTTGTTGGGTTTCGATTTCACGAAAATGGTACACAGCGGATGTGCGACATCTCACACAGCCTCAGTGACGTGGCATTGCGGAACGCGAGCACTGTGCATAACGCAACGGCCCGAGATCTCGACTGTTCAATATCGGACCCGGCTTATGTTATTTCGATAGTATCGGGCATTCGCTAGTGCGGCGACCGCCGGACGGAACAGAAATGGCGTATTTTCGTGGAAAGAACAAGGCGTCCGGAGCGCCCGGAGTCGGGCTCTGCTGGACTCCTGCCGACAAGGACGGCATTGGTACGGCGTACTCCGTCGGTAGTCGTGTCTGGTTTACGATCCAGCGCGGAATTTTGACCGAGGTCTACTATCCCACTGCCGATCGTCCACAATTGCGCGATCTGGAATATCTGTTTGCCGATGGGAAGGAATTGCTTCTCGAAGAGAAGCGGGACCTCCACTATCGGATAGAGCGAATGGCGCCGTCGCAAGGATACAAGGTCACGAGCCGCGATGCCGATGGACGATTCTCGCTCACCAAGGAAATCATCGCGGACCCTTGGCTGCCCTGCATACTGCTGCATACGAGATTAGGGGCGAATGGACATGATCTCGGAAACCTTCGCATGTATGCGCTTTGCGCTCCTCGCATGGAAAACGGCGGCGGCGGCAACAATGCTTTCGCGATTGAAGTATCGGGGCGGCAGTTGCTGGTTGCCCAGAAAGAGAATCGCTGGCTTGCCATGGGCGCCACTTGCGGTTTCTCGCGCCTTTCCTGCGGGTACACAGGATACAGCGATGGGTATACCGATCTCGCGAAGAATTATAAGATGACGCTCGAATACGACCGCGCCACCAGCGGCAATGTGGCGCTGACCGGCGAGTTGGATATTTCGGTGTTAGATAGTTCCAAACCCGCCGAGTTTACGCTCGCGCTAGCTTTCGGCGAGACCCTTGCCGGAGCGGTCTCTACGCTCTTCCAAAGTCTGGGAGACGAATATCGAAGCCGCCGGCAGATTTTCATGCATTGTTGGGAGACGGCCGCGCACGGCAGAATGTCTCTCGATAAGACCAGCGCCGATCGGGGCCGGCTGTTCGATGCGAGTTACAACTTACTTTTGGCTCATGAGGACAAGACATTTCGGGGAGCCTTTGTAGCTTCGCTCACCATTCCATGGGGCGCGGTCCGCGACGACGAGTGGGGACGGGGCGGGTATCACCTGGTTTGGACGCGGGACACAGTGGAGAGCGCCTTGGGGCTACTGGCCTGCGGCAATATACAGGCTCCTTTACGCACCCTGATCTATCTGGCGGCGAGGCAGGAAGAAGATGGCAGCTTTCCGCAGAATTTCTGGGTAGACGGCGAGGCCTTTCGGAACGCGATTCAACTGGACGAAATCGCATTTCCCGTCCTGCTGGCATGGCGACTGCACCAACTCGGCGCGCTGGGCCAATTCAACCCGCGAGTCATGGTCAAGCGGGCGGCCGATTTTCTGCTGCACAGTGGACCCGTTACGGGGGAGGAGCGGTGGGAAGAAGCGAGCGGCTATTCGCCGTCCACATTGGCGGTTCTGATTGCAGCATTCATTTGCGCTGCCGCTTTCGCGCGAGCGGATGACGATGAAGGCACGGCTGCATTTCTGGAAAGTTACGCAGACTTCCTTAGAGCCCACCTGGAAGAATGGACGGTAACTACGGCCGGTTCGCTGGCGGGGGCGACCCGCTATTTCGTGCGCCTGAACCCGGCGCGCCCTGGAGAGGCGGCGAGTCCGGGAGCAGTCAATAGAGCCGACATTATGCTGGCTAATCAACCTCCCGGGTCTCCAGCTTCCTATCCAGCTCGCGAGGTAGTGGACACGGGTTTTCTGCAACTGGTGCGTTATGGAATTCTCGCCGCCGACGATCCATTAGTGGTGGAGAGCGTGCGAGTAATCGACTCAGTGCTAAAGACCAGTTTGCCTGCGGGCGCGTGTTGGCATCGATACAACCACGATGGATATGGCCAGAGACCGGATGGCGGAGCTTACATAGAATGGGGAAAGGGCCGGGCATGGCCGCTGCTCACGGGGGAGCGAGGACATTACGAGCTTGCGGCCGGTAGGGATGGTCGCCAGTGTCTGCACGCAATGGAACGGCTCTCCACCGACACGGGCTTATTGCCGGAACAGGTGTGGGATGAACCCGATCTGCCGGAAGCGCATCTGCGTTGCGGCGGACCTACCGGGTCGGCCAATCCTTTGATGTGGGCGCACTCCGAATATCTCCGGCTGCTCCGTTCCTGCCACGATGGACAGGTGTTCGATCTGATTCCGGAAGTGGCCGCGCGTTACCGCGATAAAGAAGTCCCGGATCATGTCGAATTCTGGCTGCCACAGCATCCCATCGGACAAGCGCGAAAGGATCGCACATTCCGTATCTGCGCGCCGGAACCATTCCGGGTGCGCTGGTCGGCGGATGGATGGAAGACATGGAAGGATGGCGATTCTGAGACGACTGGCGTGGACGCAAAATACTTCGATTTCGCTCCCACGGAGTTCGATTCAGAAATCGAGTTCACGTTTTTCTGGACGGAGCGCGGACAATGGGAGGGCAGGAACTATGTGGTGCGCGTGTATTGAAGGAGGGTCGCGATGAAGAACGAATTTCAGGGCAAAGGGGTCGTGGTCACCGGCGCATCCGCCGGCTTGGGACGCGCGGTAGCGAAAGAGTTCGCGCGGCAGGGAGCCTATCTCGGATTGATCGCGCGCGGGCGGGAGCGTCTGGAGGCCGCCAAACGCGAGGTAGAAGCCATGGGCGCAAAAGCGCTGGCGCTGCCCGCCGACGTGGCGGATGCAGGACAAGTGGAGGCGGCGGCCGAGCGCATGGAGCGGGAGGCGGGGCCTATCGAGGTCTGGATCAACAATGCCATGACCACGATCTTCGCGCCCTTCCTGGAAATTACGCCGGAGGAATTCAAACGCGCCACGGAGGTCACTTACCTGGGCCAGGTTTACGGGACCATGGCGGCGCTGAAGCGCATGCAATCGCGAAACCGCGGCGTGATCGTGCAAGTAACCTCGGCGCTGGCGTATCGCTCGATTCCGCTGCAGTCCGCGTATTGCGGCGCCAAGCACGCTATCACTGGATTCACCGACTCTATCCGTTCGGAATTGATGCATGCGGGCAGCGCCGTTCGCATCACATCCGTGTTGCCGCCGGCGATGAATACGCCGCAATTCAGTTGGTGCCGCACGCGACTTCCGCGTCAACCTCAGCCGGTGCCTCCCATCTTTCAGCCGGAAGTGGCGGCACGCGCGATTGTTTGCGCTGCTAGCCACAACCGGCGGGAGGTATATGTTGGGTGGCCAACTGTCGAGGCGGTATATGGGCAGCAGTTTATCCCAGCTTTCGCCGATCGTTACCTCGCGAAACACGGTTTCGACAGCCAACAGACGGCGGATCCCCTTCCGCCGGACCGTCCCGATAATCTGTTTGAACCGGTCGCGGGGGATTTTTCGGCCCATGGAATTTTCGACGACCGCGCCAAAAGCTCCAGCCTGCAGAGCGACATCGATTTGAAGCTCATGCAGGTAAGCGGCCGCCCGGGTCTCGCCGCGATTGCCGGGATGGCGGCAATTGGCCTGGTTTTTGCGCTATTCAGACGCTATCACAGCACGTGATAATACCCGCCGCGCTCCACTACTTCCACCGGCACGGCGAATAACTCCGAGAGGCGCAGCGGCGTGAGTCCTTCGCGTTTCGGGCCGTCGTAACAAACGCGTCCGCCGCGCATCGTTACCACCCGTTCCATTTCGGGAACGATGTCCGGCAAATGGTGCGTCACCATGAGTAAGCTGATGCCGCCGCGCGCCAACTTGCGGAGGATTTCGCGCAGCGCGTGCCCGGCGTGCAGATCCAGGCTGTTGCTCGGTTCATCCAGAATCAACGCGCGCGGATCGTGTACCAGCGCGCGCCCGATCAGAATCCGCCGCGCTTCCCCCGACGACATCTCGATGGTATTGCGCTCCGCCAAATGACCGATTTCCAGTAGCTCCATCACGGCGCGCGCTTTCTCTTCCATGGCGGCGGTGACCTGGTGATTCGGCCAGATGCCCACGCTGCCGAAGAAGCCCGATAACACGATCTCATAGCCCGAATAATCGCGCGTACACATCTGCATCCAATCGTTAGAAACCAGGCCCAGCCGGTTCCGCAGATCGAAAAGATTCCACCGGTCGCGTCCGAGAATCCGCGCCCGCCATGGCTCGGCCTTCTGCCGCGGATACAATTCGCGCGAGATCAATTTGATCAGCGTCGATTTGCCCGAGCCGTTCGGTCCCAGTATGGCGACGTGCTCGCCTTCGGCGATGCTAAGGGTGAGCCCATCGAGCGCAACCCGTTCGCCGCGCTGCACGGTGACGTTGTGAAAATCGATCAGCGGATGCATTCCCGTTAATTAGTAGCATGCCAAAACGCGTTCACACGAGTGTGAACGCGGCACGCATGAGTGCGTGCGCCACGGCTTATCCCATCAATGCGCGGCGGGCGCGGGCGCTCCCGCTTTGGGCTTTCGCATGATCAACACCAAGGGCGCAAGCAACGCCACCACTACCGCCATCACCGTGATGATATCGACATATGCCAGGGTGGTGGCTTGCCCGGCGATCATCCCGCCGATGCGCCCATACGCCTGCTGCTGCGGATGCGCGACGCCCTTCTGCGCCAGCGTCTGCGTAATGCCGCTAGCCAACTGCCGGAATGCCGCGGAGCCAGGATCGGTGTGCGCGGCCATGTACGCCTGGTGCTTCTGCGCCTGCCGCGTCAACATGGTGCTGATCAGCGCGATGCCGATGCTTCCGCCGATGTTCCGCACAAAGCTGTTCATCGCCGATATCTGATTGTTCTTCTCGCGCGGCGTGCCCACGTACGCCAAAATACTCGATGGCAGAAAGATAAACGCCAGGCCGATCGTCTGATAAGTTCGCAACATCGACGCGGTGCCGAAATCCATCTGCAAGGTCAGATGAGTCGCGATGTAGTATAGCGAGACGCCCGTGGCGAAGAACCCGAAGCACATCAAAGCGCGCGGATCCACGCGGCTCACCAACTGCCCCGCGATCGGCATCATCAGCAATCATCATAAATCCGCCGCCCGCCATCGCTTCGCCCGCCTTCACCGCCGGATATCCCAGCAGCAGCTGCAGGAACTGCGGAATCACCACCGTGGTTCCGAACAGCACGATGCCCAGCACAAAAGTGAAGAACATCGCGGTAGAGAAATTCCGGTTTCTGAAACAGCCGGATCTCCACGATCGGCGACGGATGATAATACTCCCAAACCACCCACGCGACCAGCGTGTAGACCGCCACAATGAAATAGCGCCGTGATCCACGTGGTGGAAAACCAATCCTTCTCCTGGCCTTTGTCCAGCACCATCTGCAAACAGCCGATGCCCAGCACCAGCAGCGCCAGGCCCGGATAGTCGATGCGCGGCCGTCCCTTGGCGCGCTCCGCGATCAGATACGGCGGATCTTCCACCAGCTTATGCGTGAGATAGAGCGAGAGCAAGCCGATGGGCACGTTGATGTAGAAGATCCATCGCCAACTGTAGTTATCGGTGATCCAGCCGCCCAGCGTAGGGCCGATGGCCGGCGCCACCACCACCGCCATTCCATAAACCGCGAATGCCATGCCGCGCTTCGCCGGAGGAAACGTATCGGCCAGAATCGATTGCTCGCTGGGCTGCAACCCGCCGCCGCCCGCGCCTTGCAGCACGCGGCACACCACCAACACGCCCGAGGCTGGGCGCGAGGCCGCAAAGAAAACTGCTGCACGTGAACAGGGCCACGCATGTCATGTAGAAGCGCTTGCGTCCGATCAGGCGGGAAAACCACGCGCTGATCGGCAGAATGATGGCGTTCGAAACCAGATAGCTGGTCAGCACCCAGGTGGCTTCTTCTTCGCTCACCGAAAGATTGCCGGCGATATGCGGCAGAGAAACGTTGGCGATGGAAGTATCCAGCACTTCCATAAACGTCGCCATCGTTACCGTGAGCGCCACCGCCCACGGGATTGTATTTCGGCTTCCACTCGGCGTACGGCTCCATTTACTGCAGCCAGACTTTGGGTTCCACCGACATGCCCGGGCCGCAACCGGTCGAGGCCCTGCTTGGTTCTTATCGAAGCGGATGCGCACCGGCAGCCGCTGCACCACTTTAACGAAATTGCCGGTGGCATTTTCCGGCGGCAGCAGGCTGGTGATGGAGCCGGAAGCGCCGGGCATGCTTTCCACGTATCCGCCAAACTTTTGGCCGAACGCGTCCACTTTGATATCCACGCGCAGTCCGGGCCGCATGCGCCGCAGCTGCGTCTCTTTGAAATTGGCGGTCACCCAGAGATCGCCAATCTGCGCGATGGTGAAAAGCTGCTGGCCGGGCTGCACGGTGGCACCCATCTCCACGGAGCGCTTGCCCACCACTCCGGCCACCGGCGCCACGATCCTGGTGTAGGAAATATCCAGCAGCGCCCGATCCACGCCGGCCTTCGCCGCCGCCGCCTGCGCTTCTTTCGAGCGCAGCGTGGCGCGGCTGATGGCCATCTGCTGCGGCGCGTTGCGATTGCTCTGCGCCAGCCGGCTGCGCGCTTCGGCGAGTTGCGATTTCCGCTGATCCACCATGCGCGCGGACGATTCCGCCGCGGCGCGGTTCGCTTCCACCGCCGCGTGCGCCGAATCCACCGCGGCGCTCTGCGCCTTGGCCGCGCGCCACAATCTGGTCGAATTGCGTGCGCGGAATTTCGTCCTTGGCCACCAGCGCCTGATAGCGTTCCAGGTCGGCTTGCGCTTTGGCGCTGTTGGCCTCCGCCTGGCGCTCTTGCGCTTCGGCTTCGCGCTGCGCGTCCCACCGCCGCGGCCGCATCGTGCTCGGCGGAGCGCAACCGCGGCCTCCGCCGTATCCACTTGCGCCTGCGCGGTGGATATGTTGGTCTCGCTGGTGGTTTGCGTGATCGGCATGTTGGGATGTTGCGCCTCAATATCGGCCTGCGATTGCGTCAATTGCGGCGCGCGCCTCGGCGGCCGCCACCTGGAAATCGCGCGGATCGATCTCGGCCACCAATTCTCCCGCTTTCACAAACTGATTTTCATCCACGTAGACGGCCGGTCACGGTTCCCTGAATGCGCGATGCCACCGGCCACCAGGTGACAATCCACCTGGGCATCGTCGGTGGATTCGTAAGTCTGCGCGTACTGGTAAAAAAAGAAGCCGCCGACGGCAGAATCAGGCCGACGATCAGCACGATCAGCAGCGCGCGGCGCCGATTGCCGCGGGCGGCGGAGCGGGCTTCGATCGGACGGCGCTGCGAGTGGCGGGCGTCGTCCGGCGCCGGGCGGAGCTTGCTGCGGAGGAGGGCTTGCGAAGTTGATTGTTTCGGCCATTTACTGTTTCCCCAAAAATTGTTTGATGTTTTGATCCGCCTGCCCCATGGAGCGCGCCAAAGTCGCTTTGGCGAGATTGTGCGCGTAGAGGCTGGCGATGTAATTCTGCTCGGCCGCGGCTACCGATTCCTGCGCCTGCACGACTTCCACTGTATCGGCGACGCCCGCCGCGAAGCGGTCGCGCGCCTGCTGCAGCGTGTCGGCGGCCAGTTTGCGATTGCTGTCGGCTACGCTCACCTGGCTGGCGGCCGAATTCAAATCCAGAAACGCCGTGCGAATTTCCGCATCGATGCGGCCGCGCAAATCCTGATACTCGGCGCGGCGCTGCTCGAGCGCCGCATCCGCCTGCTCGATATCGCCGTGCGAGCGGCGGCCGTTCCAAATCGGCACCCTCACCGACCCGCTCAGGCTGAACGTGCCATGCGAGTTGGTGGGGTCGACGCCGATTACGCCATAATCGGCGCCCACGGAAATCGGATGGCAGGCGCTCGGATTCCGCGGCGCGCTTGGCCAGTTCGGCGGCGTGGATCTGCGCGTCGGCGGCCTTCAAGTCGGCGCGGTTGGCGGCCGCGGCCGCGCAGCGCCTGATCCAGGTAATGGTGTTGAGCGGCGCGAAGGGCAAAGCATCGGTCAGCGTGAATTCCTGCGCCGGCGCCAGACCGATCAAGCGCGCCGAATGCGATCTTCTGCTTGGCAAGATCGTTCTCCACGGAAATCAATCGCTGCTGCTGAGTCTGCAGTTCCACCTGGCTGCGAGTGACGTCGATGCGCGCGGCCACGCCCGCATTGTGACGATCAACCGCCTGTTGATAGGTCGCCTGCGCGGTGGCCACCTGGGCGCGCGCGGAATCGACGCGAGCGCCGCCCGAGACCACCTGAAGATAGGCGCTGGTCACGGACAATGCGATCAGATCGCGCACATCCTGCGCGGAGAACTGCATAGCCTTGGCGTTCTGCTGCGTGGCGCGATAATTGTTGAGCCTGGTCGACATCCAGAATGGATTGCGAAACACCCGCGCGCAAATCGAAATAATGATAGGGACCGATGACGGTGGGAAAAGCGAACCCCGGCAAGTTGATGTGGATGCTGGAAAAACCCAGCGCCGCCAGGTCCGTCTGCTGATCGACGCCGCTGAGCGCGCCGTTGATCTGCGGCAGCAGAAAGCTGCGATCCACCGTGCGCTGTCCCTCCGCGCGAGCGCAGCATCTGCTGGAATCCCACCGCCCCCAGATTCGATTTCAGGCCGCGCTGCACGGCATCGTCAAGCGATAATGCCAGCGGCGGACCGGGCGCTTGCGCGGCCGGCACGCTGCCGTCGGATGCGCCCTGCATGGGGCGGCCGGAAAGGGGCAATTGCGCCGCGCGTACTCCCGGCGGCAGCGATTCCGGAGGCGCGTCTGCGCCCATGCGGCCGCCAAAGCACGAGCCCCAAAAGCACGAAGCCGGCCGGTATCCTCCGGGCCGATCTGTTTCATTCATCGTTCCCTCCGTGTGCGTGTTCCGGTTCCGAGGCCCTGCCATAGCAGATCCGTGGCAAACGCGATCTCCTCCGGGAGCCTGAAACTCTTTCCAGCCCAGCAATCGGCGCTCCACCAGCCCGCGGGACATATCGAAGAGAGTCGCAGCCAGAGCGGGCGCGTGAACTTTGCGAATCTCGCGCCGATCGATGGCTTTTTGAACCACGGAAGCGACATACTTCATGTTGGTCCGTTGCAAGCGGCGAAGCTCCTTGGAGATCGGCGTGCTGACGCACATGCTGCCGTATTCGGAGAGGTAAATGCGCAGAAAATCTTCATGCGCGCGGCAATAATCCAGGCGAACGCGAAGAAATGCTTCGATCTTTTCGCGGAAAGCCGGGAACGCTCTTCGATTTCCTCGCGCGCCTTGGCGGCAAACGCACGAATATCGCGCGCCAGTGCCGCCAGATACAGTTCCTCTTTGGATTTGAAATAGAGGTATACCGTGCCTTTGCCAATGCCGGCTTCGGCCGCGACATCGTCCACCGAAGTTGCCGCGTAGCCCTCGCGAGAAAAAACCGCACGGGCGGCGTCCAGAATGGCATCGCGCTTACGAGCGGTGACTGACCGGTCAGTCATACAGTACCAGAATAAGAAAATCGCGCACGCGATGTCAAACACCGGATGCTTTCCCCTTTGCGTAACGCGGCGGCGCATCCGGCCGGCAAATGCCCGGAGTTTGGGCCAGGTAAGTCCTACGGGATGTCAAGTTGTGAAGGATCCGGGTCGTGAAGATCGTCAGGCAATCGCTATGCGGCCTTTTTTTGTGGGGTGAACCGCTTTTTGGCTTGCGCGAGGCGGCGGTTGCGGGTTACCAGACGGGCGATCTGAGAAGTTGAAATAACAAATCGAGAGAGGTCCATCTCGGGCAGAAACTCGCGCTCGATGTCATAAACTTTGCCTTCGCTCTCCGCGAGTTGGGTGAGCAGCTCGGCCTCTTCGACGGCTTTTTGGATGGCGGCGGCGCGCTCGGCTTGCAGGCGGCGAAGCAGCTCCATGTTCTTTTCCACGTGGCGATTGATGCGGTGCTCGTAGAGGCTGAGCAACTGGATGTTCTTACCCTGAGAGAGCCAGGTACGGGCCTGGGCGAACGCGGTGTCGATTTCGGGGTTGGTTCCGTTGACCTGGACTTCGCCGGGATCGGCATACCCGAGGGCGAAGATGGAGCTTTCCAGGCCGGCGGCGCGTTTGAGCCGCCAGCGGTCCTCGGCGATAGATTGCGCGAGGTCGGTTTCGAGCGGGCCCTCGGGCGCGAGAGACTCATGGACGCCGAGGCAATGCTTTTTGTAGGCCTGGAGGTCGGGGCCGGTGAGGACGTGGATCTGGCCTGTCAGGCCGTGGCGATAGGCGTTGAGCGCGCGCGGATCGAGGTTTTTGAGGGTCGGCTCTTTGGGAGCGGTGTTATCTTCGAACATAATATTATTCCTTAGTTATTGCGTAGCTATTGCTTTTCGGACGTGCTTTTCGGACGTGCTTTTCGGGCGGGGATATTGTGCCGCCGATTCCAGTCTATGATGGCGAACCTAGGGATCAGGTCACCCGAAAGACAGGGTATCTCTGTAAGTTATGGGGAGCATTGGAGAAGGGCGGGAGAAAATAAATATGAAAGTGCTGTGACTGGGGTTTTGGAGGGAAGGGGGTTTACGCGAGGACGCAGCGGACTATTGCCGCTGGCTGGCCGAGGCCATGAAACAAAACATGGTCCAAGTTGAGGTGCAGTTGCTATTGCCCGCGGCGGCAAATGCGGCATAGTTATGCCTGACTTGACATAGAACCGAGTGGGACCTACCCGCAACAGGCCCAACTAGATTACCTCTGCCCTGGGTAATAATCACTTTGGCCAGCTCGCGTGAGTGCAAAGTGTATCGGGGCGCCAGTCTTACTTCTTGGCGCGCTTTTCGAAGGCTTCCCTGCCAAGCTGAAGGATCTCGTCATGTAGCGAAGCCGCAAGCTCAGGCCGAAACCGGGTAGCGATGGGATCGTTCGCCCAGTTTACCTCGGTTGGAGCGGCGCCGTACTTCTCGGCCATTGCTTCGGCCCACCATGACTTGAGCTGCCGCTGGCTGAATTCGGTCTTATTGGCGAACTGCAGTTCGATCCATGCCGCGATTTTTTTGTCGACGGCAGGATCGCCAATTTCAAAGCCGCGGTAAGCCACCGGAAAGGGTTCCGTCGTTCTGGCAGTTCCCAAGGACATTGCCCACGAGCATGCCGAAGCGCTTTTCGTTAATCGCGATAAGTTTGCCGATTTCCTTGATTGCCTGCTCGTCGCCAGCCTCGGGGATTGTCCATGCGGCTAAGTCGACGAACTTGCTGTGGATCTACTGTCCTGTCCGTAAAGCAGTCCAGTGGATTCGGGGATTCCAGCACTTGCTCAATCTTTTCCTCAATCATCGGCAGGACGAGCGAGCTTCGGGCGAGAACTAGCGTGACTAACGGGGCGTTCTCGTCGATCGGCATCCCGTGGTCCAGATCGGAATGGATGTAAGCGATTTGATCGGCCTCACTCATAGTGAGAATACGTTTCGCCAGCGGTTCCTGGCTTGATGCCGGTTGCTGCGCGAATAGCGCGCCAACAGCCGTCGCTGCGAGGGCTATGCCCGATGCGCGGCTACTTGGGCGTCCGCTTCGCAAGTGCGTCTACCGCCAATCGAAATACGTCGTTATGCAGCGATTCGGCCAGAGAGGGCTTGAGCCCGGAGACGAACGGGTCATCGGCCCACTGCGCGCCGGTCGGCGGCCCGCCATATTTGTCCACCATTGCGTCTGCCCAGCGGCGCTCCGCGTCGGTAACGGTGGATTCCTCGTGTGATCCGAGTTGCTCCGCGGCCCAGGCTTTGATTCTCTCGTCGATGGCGGGGTCGCCCATTTCGAAGCTGTGATAACCGACAGTGAATGGATTATGCCAATTGCTGGCGTGGCCTAGCGTTACCCCGACGAGCATTCCGAATCGCTTCTGATCGAGCTTAATCAACTTGGCGATTTGTTTGATGGCCTCCTCGTCCCCAACGTCAGCCATTCCCCATGCAATTAGATCGATAAACCTGTGGGGATCCACCGATTTGTCAGTAAAACACTCCTGGGGGCTGCTCGATTTTAAGACCTGCTCGATCTTCGCTTCAAACAAAGGTAGGACCATGGAGCTTCGGTTTCGGAGCACCAGGATCATCTGGCCCCCGAGTTCAGCCGGCATACCTTGATCAAGAGCCGATTTTACAAAGGCGGTCTGCTCCGCCTCACTCGCCTGTAGCAGACGCTTGGCCGGCGAATCCTGCCCCAGGGCGTGAGAGGCGCTCGTCAATGCGATCCACGCGAGTATCGTCTTGCTTGATAATTTTTGCATTCTACCGCCCGTTAATCGCCGATACAACAGTTTGGATCAGGGTATCGCTTATTGGGGAGCAGGTGTAGTTTCACGATAGCTGTGGTATGTCCCTACGCTTCGCAGCATGGAAGCTATGGCCCGGTCCGTGAGTACCGGAACCTTGATAAGTGTTGTATCGACGTTAAGCTGTAATTGCGGTGACGTCAAGTACCAAATGAAGTACTAAGTAGAAATAATTCGGCACCGATCCGCGCCGAGATATACGGGCGACTGCGCCGCGCGGCTTGTCTGAACTGAGCGGACGGCGCCTACTGCACCGGTATATAAATCTGATCGTGGAACGCATTCGCCGTGCCGATCGCCAGCGGCAAATTGCCCGCGCTGGCAAGCGATGCCGGAATCGTCACATTGAGCTGATACAGGCCGGGAAAGCCCGGCGCCAAGCCGCTGAAAGTCACGGCCGCTTGTTGGTCGGCGACGTATACGGTTGGCATGACCGCGTTGTTCAGCGGCTTGCCCGTGCTCGCCGTGCCGTCCGCGATGGTTGGCGTGACGGCGCCCATGCCCGTCAAATACACCACCACCACTTCGCCGGGAGCGGCGGGGTTGGCGGCGTTCACCACCGCGCCGTTGGCGTGCTCGATCGCTCCCGCGCCCGTGCCCGATTGATCCAGCGAATAAATGCCCGGCGCGGTGACCGCGACGGGAACGGTGACGGTGTTCGATGTCGGTTCCGTTCTGTACCACAATGGCCGCCGTCGCTCCCGTAGTGCTGTATGGGACGAGGCAATTGATCTGAGTTGCGCTGACGAAATAAATCGGCGCGGCCTTCCCGTTGATGGTCACAGTCACGCCGTTCAAAGTTGCCGGATAGGGCGGCGCGGCGGTTTGGTTGCTTTTCGCCAGACCCGTGCCGAATAAGCGCGATGAACTCGCCGGGAGCGATGGGATTTCCCGCGGGCGCGAAACTGGCGGCGCTGACCACGCCTTGCGGATTCAGAAAAACGCCGCTGCCGCTCAGGGGCATCATGGGCGCGCCAAAATCGATCTCAAAGCCGCCGGGATCGCTGGGGTCGATGGCCGATTCCACAAAGGTTCCGCCAGCGCCGAGGCCGACTTGCGATAACTCGACGGTGAGCAGTCCTCCGGCATTTAGCGCATAGGGGTTGACGGCCGTAAAATCGGTAACTCCCGCGCCGAGCCCCTTGAGGCGCCGGTAAATGGTAGTGGAACCCGCCACGCGCGCGGCCAGCGACCCGGCATGCTCCAGCCACGCCGGCTGGCCAGTGGCGGATTCATATCTCAGGCCTGCGGTCCACATGCTGCCATTCCAACTGGCTAACGTGGGATTGGCGATCGCCTTTACCCCGATCATGATATCGTGCGAGCCGGATGCGGTTCCGCCGATTAAGACATTCCCATCCGCCGAGAGATATACGTTCTTACTGCCGTTCAGCAAAGTCTGTCCCGGAGGAGTGCCGAAGGATAGCGTTCCGGTTCCATCGCTGGCGATAGTATAGGTTGCACCCGTGACCTGCTGGGTGAGGGGAGCGCCGCTCGATACGTTCGCGGCGTGGCCATAAACGGCTGATCGCGGCCAGTTGACCGATGCCCGCGCTGTTCATACTGAAAATGGTATTGCGGGCATTGGCCACCGAACCGCCCGGAAACTCCAGCGTGACCACCCAATACGGCCCCGCCAAAGCCGCGGCGGAGGTGGGCGCCGGGATCGCCACCAGCATGTCGAAGGTGTTGTCGGTAGTCTCGGTACCCGAGCCGATCAGAGCCTCGGCGCTCAGCCGGGCGTTCACCTTGTCGCCGGCGCGCAGGGGGCTATCCATGGTAACGACTCCGGCCGGGTCCACCGAGTAGGCTCCAGCGCCGGTGGCGCTGACGGCCGAGGCCGCGCCTATGGCCAATCTGTCCGCTCAAGCTGTAATGGCCGCTGCCATCGAAAGTGATGGTTCCCGACAGGCTACGGGGATCGGTGGCGTTGCCCGAAGAATCGGACCCAATGGATACGTAACGGATGAAGAACTTCCCGCTTAACGATTGATTGGTAAGGGTTTGCGCTGAAACCAGGGAGTTTCCGAACAACCCCGCAAACGCCCAAAACCAGCTCGCGCGAAATCTCATGTATAAACGAACCCGGAGTTAAGCTCTTTGACCCGGAACTCTACTACGACTTTCATAAAAAAAATGTGGAACTTCCATTTGAGGCCAGGGTTAACAATGTCATAATAGCGCTAAGGCGCTGAGGAGGGTACATGCCAATGCCTCGTTGGGTTGTTCTGAGTGGAGTTTCGGTTCTCACGGTTTCCGGGTTGCTGATGGTGCGCGCGAATGCGGATCCGCCCCAGTCGGAGGCCGCGCAATATGCGATCTCTCATCCCGAATGCAGCTATTTCGGATCCGATCATGAGAAGGTGACTAATGCCGCGCTCAAGGGCGTCGGGCGTTCTCTTAACAATCACCCGTTGAGCGACCGGACCATCCAGGTGATGCAGGCGATGAACTACGTGCCGCCGGGCAGCCCCACTTATAGCTTATGGCGAATCGCACCAGGCCGGATCGATCGATTCCTACATCTGGGCCGATTTTCAGAAGAATGGCATTACTCCGGCGCCGCTCACCACCGATTGGGAATTCGTCCGCCGCGTGACATTGGATCTGACCGGCCGCATTCCCACGCCGGCCGCGGTTTTGGCCTTCGTCAACGATACTACTCCCACCAAGCGCGCCAATTACATTGAGACCCTGCTGGCTTCGCCGCAGTGGGTGGATAAGTGGACCATGTTCTATGGCGATCTCTTCCAGAACAACACCACTAAGCCGAGCACGGGAGTGACCCGTTTCGCGCAAGGGCGCAACGCGTTCTATCAATACATCCACGATTCGCTGAGCCAATGGGAACGCCGTATAATCAGGTGGCATCGGACCTGATCAGTTCTGCCGACACCGACAATTACACCAACGGCCCGATCAACTTTCTTGTCGGCTCGCTATGTCTCCAACGGGCCCGCAGCGGCCAGGATACGTTCGACGCGAGACCGCCAGCGTGGCCGATACGTTCCTGGGAATCACTTATGTCAATTGCCTGCTGTGCCACAATGGCGCGGGGCATCTCACTCAGATCAATCTGTGGGGCAGCAATATCACGCGATATCAGGGCTGGCAACTGGCATCGTTCATGTCGCCACACAGCGCCGCCCACGCGCACCATTGTGACCCCCGGCAACAATAACATCTATTACTGGGCTCTGCAGGATAACACCAAGGGCTTCACTACGGATTATGCGCTGAACACCACCAGCGGCAACCGGCCGCCGCGCGTAGCTCCCACCGGGTGCAAGGCCGGCCAGCCTTGCTACTATGTGGCGCCGCAATACATCTTTAACGGCGACACTCCGCAGTCGGGACAGACTTATCGCGCTTCCTTGGCCATGGAAGTCACCAAGCGATTTCCAGTTCGCCCGCGCCGCCGTGAATTACCTTTGGGCGCAGTTCTTCGGCATGGGCATCGTCGATCCGCCGGATACGTTCGATTTAGCGCGGCTCGATCCGGATAATCCGCCGGCCGCGCCCTGGACCCTCCAGCCCACGAACCCGGCGCTTCTGAATGCGCTGGCCACTCACTTTATCCAGAACGGGTATGACGTCAAGGCCACCATGCGGGAGATCGTGAACTCGCAGACCTACCAGCTTTCGAGCCGGTACCACGGCAACTGGCAGGCCACTTATGAGCCGTATTTCGCCCGCAAGTACGTGCGCCGGCTGTGGGCGGAAGAGCTGTACGACGCGGTGGCGCAATCGAGCGGCTATCAGCCCGCTTACACCATCACCGGCTTTACGGATTCCGGGTATGCCAAGCCCACTTACGCCATGCAGTTCCCGGATACTACCAGCGCGGTCAGCGTGATCGCCAATAGCGGCGACCTGAACAACATGCTGAACTATTTCCTGCGCGGCAACCGCGACGATCAGCCGCGCAAGCAGGATGGATCGATTCTGCAGGTGCTTTCGTTGATGAATAATCCCATTATCGAAATGCGGACCACCACGACCGCCTATGGCAGGCAATCCGGTAGTCGCCTTTGATCGCGCAGAACATGAGCCAGAGCAACGCCACTCTGATCAATACTCTTTATCTGAACATTTTGTCGCGTATGCCGTCCACCGATGAGATGAACACGGCCACCGCCGCGCTGACTACGGGAACCCGTAATCAAGGCGATTCAAAATCTGGTGTGGTCGCTCTATAACAAAGTGGATTTTGTGTTCAATTACTGACGAAGGAGGACGCCATGACGAAAGAACAAGAGACTTTCAATAAATTCTTCGCGAAGTACGGTTGGGGGCACAAGACATTCTTTAACCGGCCTCACTGGACGCGGCGGCGCTTCTTCCAGGTAATGGGAGCGGGCATTACGGCATCGTACCTGACGCAGCGCTACGCCAAGGCGCAATCCTCGGTGCCCACCAATTCCGGCGCGGTGACCAAGAATACGGCGCAGAACGTAATCTTCATTCTGCTGGCCGGCGCGCCCAGCCACACGGATACGTTCGATCTGAAGGTGCTTCCCGGCACGACGCCCACCACCTTCAACCCGGAGACGGTGAACGGCGTTCTATGGCCCACCGGCCTGCTGCCCAACCTTGGCAACATGCTGGGCGATTTCGCTATTGTGCGCTCCATGCAGGCGCACGCGCTGGTGCATTCGCTGGCGCAGACCTGGACGCAGATCGGCCGCAATCCGGCCGCCGCTCTGGGCAACATCGCGCCTAATATCGGCAGCGTGGTGGCGATTGAAAAGGATGCGCAACGCAAGCCCGGCCAGGTGTTCCCCACGTTCCTGGCGCTCAATTCCGACGGCGCCATGGGCCAGGGATACTTTCCCGCGATCTACGCGCCCTTCAAAGTAGATCCGAGCGCCGCGGGCATCTCCTACACCACCAATCCCGAAGGCCAGGCCAATTTCGGCAATCGCTGGAATCTGGTCCATCAGCTTGACGGCGTGCTGCGCACCGACTCGCCCTATGGCCAGCCGATGGACGATTACGAGGATTTCTACCAATCGGCGCAGCAGATGATGTACAACCCGGTGGTGAACACAGCTTTCGGCTTTTCGTCGGCTGACAGCATCCGCTACGGCAGCTCTTCTACCGGCAATGCGATGCTGGTGGCGGTGCAGGCGCTGAAGGCCAACCAGGGCGCGCGGTTTATTCAGATCACCTCCAACGACGGCTGGGACATGCACCAGAACATCTACTCGGCGACCGCTCTTCCGGCTAAAGGAAAGCTGCTCGATACGGCGCTATCCGCTATGTTGGGCGATATGAAGTCGGCCGGCCTGCTGGATAGCACGCTGGTGGTGATGGTGGGCGAATTCGGGCGTACCGTTGGCCCGCTAACGGCGGCGGCGGGCCGCGACCATCTGGCGCAGCAGTTTGCATTCTTCGCCGGCGGCGGCGTAAAAGGCGGCGCCATTATCGGACAGACCAACGCCACCGGTGGAGACACGGCGAATTACGGTTGGTCGCAGAACCGCTACGTATATCCCGAAGACGTCGAAGCTACCATCTATTCGGCGATGGGGATCGACTGGACCACCACGCGCCACGACGACCCGTTGGGCCGCGGATTCCAATACGTGCCGACCACCGACCCGGTGCAGTACGCGCCTATTAACGAACTTTGGGGATCGTAGGCGCAGGCGGCAGGCGAGAGCGTCTGCCCGCCTATTTCCGCCATACGGCCAGCGTTCTTCCGTTTTCCACCGTGGCAGTGAAGTCGGATGGTCGCAGCTGTCCGGGCGGCGAGGAGCAAACCGTAAGGCTCCTGCCGTCGAACTCATAGATACCCTGCTGGGATTGCCCGGCCATCGCACCCGCCAAATGAATGTAGTCCATGGTCTTTGGATGCCTGGTTGGATCTGCCGCCATTCTTGCCTTCGTAATCAGGTCTCTGCCAAACTTCAGCGTCATCTCATCGCCCTTGACGACGCGCTTTCCGTATTTAATGTACTCGGCCCCCAGTGGCTGGCCATTGAGCGTTAGCGAGATCAGCGACCATTCGCCCTGCAATTCGGCCACAGGATCGAAGCGCACATCGGCAGGTCCCGGCGGCAATGGCGCCGCCGCGGCTCCGATTTCGCGCCGCAGCGTCTCGAAGGCGTGGCCGCTGCCGGGTTTGGTGGCGAACCCGGTAGGCCGGGTATTACCGGTGACGGTGAGGCAGATCTTCCAGTCGTCGCCATTGAGCTCGTAGATGCCCACGGAGGTGTTGCCCTTTTCCGGACCTGCCGTGAATTTGAGGTCGAAGGTTTTAGGTCGCTTCGCGCTATCGAGTGTGACGATGCCATTATAGGTAGCGCCCATGGAGATGGTCGTGAACCGGTCGCCCTTGACGACGATTTTCGAGCCGCCGGACGCGCCCGCGGGCATCGCCATACCATCCATTTCGACCGTGAGAATCGTCCAGGTTCCTTGCAGCCTATCCAGATCCGTTTTGCTGTTGGCCATGATTTCCGCATGGTAGAGAAGATATGTGAAGGCTGTCAACAGCAGGCGCTAATTCCCGGTGGGGACGCGCTCGACGTGGTCGACTACATAAACCTTAACCGTGCCCTGGCGATGCTCTAACTTCAAGCCGATCGCCTGGACGGCGGTGAAGATGGAAGGCTGATCGCTGTCGATCGGCGGATCGAGCGCCGGTTCCCATCCCTTGGTGGCATACATTAGTTTGAAGTCGAAGCGTTCCTGGATGCCGGTCGCATCGAGAACGCGGCCAAGATTGTTGCCGGACAGATAACCGGCAAGCTGGGCCATGGATGCGTGTTGGAACTCGGCGCCGGTTGGGAGTGGATGAATGGCGCGCGCATCCGGATCGGCGCCGTCAAATTTCACCGGAGTCAGCTTGATTCCCTTGTCGCTTTGGATCAGCGCATACACCGGCGCCGGACGATCTTCGGTGTGAAGCTTCAACTGGAGGCGGCTGCCTAGCAGGTTCCGGAGCATAATCCTGAGATCCTTCTGGGATGCCGCGCCTGCGGCCTTCGCCGTGATGTTATAAATGAAATCGCGGGAGCTCAGCCACTCCGGTCCGACGATCTTTTCGCCGCCGCGAACGGAGTATGCGGCTTGAATGTACTCCTGCATGGTCATATATTCGCCGGCGAACTGACCCGGATCGAAGCGGGCGCCGACCCGGAAGCGGCCGTCTTTCGGAGCGGTCACAAGCTTGACTGAGGCGGCGTCGAATTCCAGAGCGCGGGCAGGCTGTGCCGCGACTGGAGACGATTGAGCGCGGATGGCAGGCGTATTCACGACGCCAACTATGATAAACGCCGATAAAGCGGCGGCCGTGTAAGTCACTATTACGCCTGCCTGGCGAAGTTCGATCCGATCACAACGCGCTTGAATTGTAACTGGCTCGCTATCATTCGCTGTTGCCTTTCTTTACGAGATCGCGGAGCGCTCTCTGCGCTTCGCGTACCTCTTTGGGCGTGAGCTTTCCCGAGTCGATCAGGTGCGCCAGGATGGGGAGCGCACGGCCGCCGAAATAGCCCAACAGATCGTCGATCATGCGGTGTTGCACCGCATCGCGGGCAATGGCAGCCTCGAAGACGTGGGCGTTCGCGACCTTGCTGGCGCGCCGCACGCCCTGCTTCCATTCGAGCCGATAGACGATGGTCTGTATGGTGGTGTACGCCGGCCGGGGCGCACCGCTGGGCCGCTTGGGAAACGCTTCTTGCATCTCGCGAATGGAGGACGGACCTTTGCTCCAGAGTATTTCCATGATTTGAAGCTCCAGCTTGGTCAGTTTGGGCAGAGGCATCGCGCTACAACTCTACTGCAGGAGGCTGTAGTAACGCAAAGGATCGGCTTCTGCCCAGGTCAGGGCGTCTTCTGCCCGTGAGCCGCGGCGGTTCGCAGGTGAGCGTAGAATCCCAGATCCGCGCCCGTCAGCATCTTGGCCGCAAACTGAACCTGCCCCGTATGCTCCGCAAAATGCTCCACTACGTGATAAATGGCCTCCAGCACCGGCATTTCATATTTCTGAATGCTGACTCGCTCGGTCAGGCGCTCTTCGCTCAATGCGCCGATTACGGCTACGGCTTCGGTCACGGTCTGGCGCAAGCGCTGCTTCAGATCGGTGGCCGATGCGCCTCCGCGCGCGGCGAATTCGGCGTCGCGCTCGCGAATATCCGGCTTCCCGCCGATTCCGGATACAATCCATTGGCGCACGTTGCCTGTGAGGTGCAGCGCCAGATTGCCCACGGCGTTTTCGTTCTCTCCGCCGCGCGCCCAGATCTGCTCGGCAGTCAGGCGATCGAGACAGTTTTCGATGCGGCCGGTGAGCTGCTCCAGTTTGCGCGCGGAGAAGTCGAGAAAAATACGGGCGGTGTCGTTCATGATTCAGCCTCGTTCATGATTGGCTCCTTATCCGCAGTATAGACTGAAAAGCCCGGCGCGGGCGCCGCTTTGACATCAACTAACAAGTACTTCATAATGTAGAGAACTTTTCAATATTATGTTGAGGAGATCCAATGCTTGCAGGACGGAGAGCGCGGCGAATATTCCAAGGTCTGGCGGTATTGGCGTCCCTGGGCGCACTCGGGGCGGGGACATTGTTGGCGGCTCTCTGGCTGGAGCATAGGACCGAGCTGACTCTTCCCGCGCCAAGCGGCCCATTCGCGGTCGGTCGCGCACTGTACGATTGGGTCGACGATAAGGCGGTGGACGCTCTGGCGCCCGCGCCTGGGACCAGGCGCGAGCTTCTCGTCTGGATCTGGTATCCGGCGGCGCCGGGGCAAACAGGCGCCGTGGCGGACGATTACGAGCCCGCTTCCGTGCGACCGCCGGCCGGGGCCGTGGGGACTCCGTGGATCTTCAGACTGCTGACGCGAGATCTGTCGAAGGTCCATGGCCACAGCATTCGCAACGCCGGCATTTCCGCGCAGCAGCGATCATACCCCGTTGCGATCATGAGAGCGGGGGCATCTACCTGGGTTATGGACTACTCAACTCTGGCCGAGGATCTGGCCAGTCACGGCTACGTGGTTGTAGGTTTCGATGCCCCTTATCGCACGATTGAAGTCGTTTTCCCCGACGGCCGCGCAATCGCGCGCAGGCCGGAAAATAACCCTGAACTTTTCTCGGGGGAAGAGCTGAACCGGGTCGCGAACAAACTGCTGGCCGCGTGGTGCGCCGATATCGCATTCGTGCTAGATCGCTTGCAGCAGTTGAACGCCGCGGACCCATCCGGCAGGTTCACGGACCGGCTCGATATGGCGCGCGTGGGAGTATTCGGCCATTCGTTTGGCGGCGCGACGGCTGCACAGTTCTGCTCTCAGGATTCCAGGTGCAAGGCGGGGATCGATATCGACGGCGCTCTATTCGGCAGCGTCATCCAGGCGGGCATTCACAAGCCGTTCCTGTTCGTGCTGAGCGGCCACGGCGATTTTTCGTCCGACGCCGAGACACGTCAGATCATGTCAGATATCCAGTCGGTTTACGACCGTCTGCCGCCGGATAGTAGGCTTCGCGTCGCGATCCGCGGCGCGAACCATTTCACCTTCAGCGACGACGGAGCGCTCTTGAAGAGCCGCCTCGCGCGGTCGGCGCTCCATATCTTTGGCATGCTCGGCATCGACGGACGCCGCCAACTTGCGGTCACCGCATACTGCGTTCGCAGCTTTTTCGACGCGTACCTTAAGGAGCCAGGCGGTCCGCGACTCAAGATTTCGTCTCCGCTTTACCCCGAGATCCAGATCGTCGACTGAAGTCCTCTCGTGCTCGCCCCACAGTATAAAGTGAAAGAGCGTGGCGCAAACGATTCACATCATCGGCGGCGGTCTGGCCGGAACGGAGGCGGCGTGGCAACTCGCGCGGCGCGGATGCCGCGTCACGCTATGGGAAATGCGTCCCGCGCGGCGGACGCCGGCGCACCAGACGGACCGGCTGGCGGAGCTGGTGTGCAGCAACTCGTTGAAATCGGAATCGGAGTCCACCGCGCCGTGGCTGCTCAAAGAGGAGTTGCGCCGGCTCGATTCGCTGCTGCTATGCGCGGCGCAAAAGGCGCGCGTTCCCGGCGGCCACGCGCTGACGGTAGACCGCGACATATTCGCCGCCGAAGTTACCGCGGCCATCGAAGCGGAGCCGCTGATCGAGCTGCGCCGCGAAGAGATGGCGTCGATTCCCGAAGACGGCATCGCGATCGTCGCCACGGGACCGCTCACCAGCGACGCGCTGGCGGAATCCATCGCGCGGCTGACCGGATCGGAGCGGCTGTTCTTCTACGACAGCATCAGCCCCATCGTGGACGCCGAGTCGGTGGACACTAATATCGCCTTCTGGGCATCGCGATACGGCAAATCGACCGATGGGAGCGACGACTATTTGAATTGCCCGCTGGATCGCGATCAATACGAGCGCTTCGTCGATGAGCTACTCCAGGCGCAAAGCGTTCCGGCGCACATCGATGAGGACCACGCGCGCTACTTCGAAGCCTGCCTGCCGATTGAAGAGATCGCGCGGCGCGGGCGCGACACGCTGCGCTTCGGCCCCATGAAGCCCGTTGGGCTGGACGATCCGCGCACCGGCCGGCGCCCCTATGCCGTCGTGCAATTGCGTCAGGAGAATCTGCGCGCGCAGAGTTTTAACCTGGTCGGATTTCAAAATCACATGCGCTTCGGCGAGCAGCAGCGCGTGCTGCGGCTGATTCCAGGCTTGGAACACGCGGAGTTTCTCCGCTATGGCCAGATTCACCGCAACACGTACATCAACGCGCCCGCGCTGCTCACGCCCACTCTGCAGTTGCGCTCGCGTCCGGAGGTGTTCTTCGCCGGACAGATTTCGGGCGTGGAAGGCTACGTGGAATCGATCGCGACCGGACTGATGGCGGGGATGCACGCGGCGGCGCTGGCGCAAGGCGAAGAGCCGCGCGCGTTGCCGCGCGCCACGGCGCTAGGATCGCTCTGCCACTATATCTCCGGCGCGGACGCAAGCAATTACCAGCCCGCCAACATCACGTTCGATCTGCTGCCGCAGCTCGACGACCTCGCGCGCAATCGCCTGAAGCGCGATAAGCACGCGCGCCACGCCGAGATTTGCCGGCGCGCGCTGGAAGCGCTTGAAGAGTACCGGACGCGTCCATGTCTGAGTATCGGCCGCGTCGGAGATCGAGCGCTATCTCGACAGTCTCAAACGCGAGAGCGCCTCGGAGCATACCATTGCCGCATATGAGAGCGATCTGGCGCAGTTTCTGGATTACTTGTCGCCGCCGGAATTGGAGCCGCCCGAGCCGCGCGCCATCGATTTGTTGCTGCTGCGCGAATGGATGGTATCGCTCTACAACCAAAGTCTGAGCGCGGTGAGTATCCGCCGCAAGCTGGCGGCGGTTCGCGGCCTGTTCCGCTTTATGCAGCGCGACGGCGTGGTGGAAGTGAACGTGGCGCGGCTGGCGCGCACGCCCAAAGCGCCGATTAAGCTGCCCGAAGTGATGACGGCCGAGCAGGCCAACAACCTGATCGACGGCGTAGCGGCGAACCAGTTGGATCGTCCCCATCCGGCGCGCGACCGCGCCATCTTCGAACTGCTCTATGGCTGCGGCGTGCGCGTGAGCGAACTCGCGGGTCTCGATCTGGGCGATCTCGACCGCTCCGAAGGATGGATTCGCGTGCGCGGCAAGGGCCGCAAGGAGCGCCAGGTTCCTTTGCCGGGCAAAGCCGCGGAAGCGCTGGAGCGCTATTTGGGCGAGCGGCCGGTGGTACGCGATCAGCCCGCCGTGTTTCTGAATCACAGCGGCAACAGGCTCACCACGCGCGGCATCCACGGCATTGTGAAGCTCTACGCCATGGCGCTCACCGACGACCCTTCCACGCACCCGCACAGCTTCCGCCACGCGTACGCCACGCACTCTGCTGGCGGATGGCGCCGACCTGCGCGCCATCCAGGAACTGCTGGGCCATGCGCGCCTTTCCACCACGCAAAAGTATACGCAGGTTTCGCTGGTGGATCTGATGGCCGTCTACGATAAGGCGCATCCAAAGGCCAGATAGCTCCGAACAAATGACCCTGCGCGAAGAACTCGGGCCGATGATGCGGCTGGCGGCGCCGCTGGCGCTGACCGAACTCGGCTGGATGGTGATGGGCATCGTCGATACCATCATGGCCGGCCGGCTGAGCGCCGCGGCGCTAGGCGCGGGGAGCCTCGGCAACATGCTGTTCTACCCTATCGCCATTTGCGGAACCGGGATGCTGCTGGGCATGGATACGCTGGTGGCGCAAGCCTTCGGCGCTAACGATCCGCGCGATTGCCGCCGCAGTCTGGTCAATGGCGTTTGGCTGAGCCTGGCGGTCACGCCGCTGCTGATGGCGGTGATTTTCGCGCTGATTCCGGCGGTACGAGTGGCGGGGACGAATCCGAACGTGTTCGCGAATTCGCGCCGTACTTGAAAGTCTTGACGTGGAGCGTGGGGCCGCTGTTGTTTACCGCCGCGCTGCGCCGCTATCTGCAAGCCGTCGACGTCGTCCATCCGATTCTGTTCGCGATGATCAGCGCGAACGTCTTGAATGCCCTGGGCGATTGGGCGCTGATGTTCGGCCACTGGGGCGCTCCGCGGATGGGACTCGAAGGGTCGGCATGGTCCACCACCATTGCGCGCTTCTACATGATGCTGGCGCTGGCCGGCCGCGGTGTGGTGGCATGAGCGGAAATCGGGCAATCTGTTGTTTCGGATTTCATGGATGCCGGACCTGGAGCGCATCCGGCGGCTGGTCGCGCTGGGTCTTCCGTCGGCGGCGCAAATTTTGTTTGAAGGCGCGGTGTTCGGGCTGATCACTGTGTGGGCCGCGCGGCTCGATGAGGCATCGCTCGCGGCGCACAGCATCGCGGTGCAGGTGATCGCGACCGCGTTCATGGCGCCGTTGGGAATCAGTTCGGCGGCGGCGGTGCGCGTGGGCCAGGCGATGGGACGCAAGGATGTGCGCGGCGCGCGCACGGCGGGATCGGCCGCGCTACTGCTTTCCACCATCTTCATGGGCGCGGCGGCGCTGGCTATGACGTTGGCGCCGCGCCTGATCGTGCGCCTCTTCATTGCGGATGGGGCGGTGATTGCGACGGGAACTGTGCTGTTGCGTATCGCGGCGCTATTTGAGCTGTTCGACGGGTTTCAGATTGTGGCGACCGGCGCGCTGCGCGGATTGGGCGACACGCGCCAGCCGATGATCGCGCACCTGTTGGGGTATTGGGCGGTGGGCGTGCCGATCGCCTATGCGTTGTGCTTTCCACTGCACTGGGGCGCGGCGGGGATCTGGGTGGGATTGACGGCGGCGCTGATACTGATCGGGAGCGCGTTGGTGGCGGTCTGGCAGCGAAGGATCGCGAGCATACTGGAGGGCCGCTGACGCTATGCCGGAGATCCCCTCATTATTGCCGGTGACCTACCCCATATCACCCCATATCTGCACTGACTGACTTACTGGCGGCCTGCGGTATCATAGGCTCAAGCATGTCGTGGGTGATTCGCTGGTTACTAATGCTATCGCTGTCTACCCAGACTGCGCTCTTACTCCGCGCCGCCGCATCGGGCTTCGGCATTCAAGTTACCGTTGTCGATTCCGATGGCCGTCCAGTGCCCGGCGCTCGCATCGAGGTGAAGCTCGGCGAACGCCAGATCGCCTCAGCCGTTACGGACCAAACCGGCCAGGCTTCGTTTCCCGATATCGCCCCGGCGCTCTACGAAATCGCCGCGGTCAAAGAGGGCTTCGAGACCGCGCGCTACAAATTATCGCCGATCCGATCTCAGCCCATTCGCGTAACGCTGGAACCAGCGGCGCGGCATGAAAGCGTTAAAGTAATGTCCGCCGCGCGAGCCTATCGACCAAGGCAGCTCGGCTTCGGTTGAGTTAGCGCCGCCGCAGGTGAAGGAGCTTCCCAGCCGCCCCGCCACTGTTAGCGACGCTTTGCCGATGATTCCCGGCGTGATCCGCAAGCCCGACGGCGGCCTTGAAATCTCCGGCAGCCCCGAGCATCACAGCTCGCTCATCGTCAACTCCGCCGACGTTACCGACCCCGCCACGGGGCAGTTCGGACTGACCGTTCCCATCGACAGCGTGCAATCGATTACCGTCTACCAGACGCCGTTTCTAGCCGAGTACGGCCGCTTCACCGCGGGGCTGGTATCGGTAGAAACACGCCGCGGCGGCGACGAATGGAAATGGGAGATTAACGACCCGTTTCCCGGATTTCTATATCCGCAGTTACCATCTGCGCGGGCTGCGCGACGCCACGCCGCGCCTGAACGCCGAAGGACCGATCGTACGCAACAAGCTCTTCTTCTCCGAGGGTCTGGAATACGAGGTGCGCAAGGTCCAGGTACACACGCTGCCCTTTCCCGACGATCAGAAGAAGAACGAAGGCGTCAATTCCTTCTTCCAGTTGGATTGGATCAAATCCGAAAAACAGCTCATCACCGCCACGATACACATCGCTCCGCAGAAGATCGATTACGCCAACCTGGACTACTTCAATCCCGAGCCCACCACGCCCGATGCCGCTACCCATAACTACACCGCTACGGTGGGCGATAAATGGAACCTGTTCGGGGGGCTGCTCGACAACACGCTCTCAGCGACGCGTTTCAGCGCCAACGTGTGGGGCCAGGGTCCGGCCGATCTGACGATCACACCCACCGGCGATAGTGGGAACTACTTCGAACAGCAGAACCGCTACTCCACCCGCATCGGCTGGTCGCCTACTTTCGCTGTGAAGCCCGTCAAGAAGTTAGGCCTCCACGAATTCAAGATCGGAACCTATATCGCGCGCAGCACCGAACATGGCCAGGTGTTCGAACATCCCATCGACATTCTGAATGCCGCGGGCCTGATGACCGAGCAGATTACTTTTTTCGGCGGCCGCGAATTTCAGATGGCCGATACGGAATACGCTATTTTTGGGCAGGATCATTGGACCATTGCGCCGCACCTGGCAGTCGATCTGGGCGTGCGCACCGAATCGCAAGAAGTTTCCCAAAGCTTCCGCGTCGCGCCGCGCGGGGGCATCGTCTGGACGCCTTTCGCTAAGTGGGGAACCACGCTTCGCGCGGGCTTCGGAATGTTTTACGACCGCGTACCGCTCAACGTTTATGCATTCAATCACTACCCCAAGGAGTCGATCGATTACTTCGACGACTGCGGGGCAGATCACCGCAGGCCCGTTCCTCTACGCCAACACGCTCGGCGTGGCGGATGTCCACTCCGCCTTCATTTTCCACCACGCGGTAGCGGGAGATTTCTCTCCCCAAAGCGCTACTGGAAGCCTGCAGGTGGACCAGCCCGTTACGCGCGCGCTGCATCTGCGTGTCACTTATATGCAGAACCAGTCGCAGGGATTAGTCACGATGAACCCGATCGCGCCCGATCCAGTGTCGAATATCGGCGCGTATGAATTGCGCGGGGATGGGATTTCGCGCTACCGGCAGCTCGAAGTCACCGCGCGCATCAAAGCCGGTTCGAGCGGCGAGCTGTTTGCATCGTACGTTTCCAGCCGCGACCGCGGCGACTTGAACGATTTCAATAATTACCTGGGCAGCTTCCCGGTCCCGATCGTCAGGCCCGGCCAGTTCGGCAACCTTCCAGGCGACGTGCCCAACCGTTTTCTGGCGTGGGGATCGTTCCAATTGCCGGACGGGTTCCGCGTCTCGCCGGTGGTGGAGTACCGAACGGGATTCCCCTACTCGACTTTCGACGCCGCTCAGAATTACGCATCCCTCCCCAACGCCGCCCGATACCCCGGCTTCCTTTCTTTCGATTCGCGCGTTTCCAAAGACATTAAGGTAAACCCCAAGTACACCGTGCGCCTTTCGGTCAGTGACTTTAATCTGACCAATCACTTCAATCCCGAAGCGGTTCATTGTAATATCGCGGACCCGGCGTTCGGGCTTTTCTTTGGACAGCGCGGCCGGCGCTTTACAGCCGATTTCGACGTTCTTTTTTGAGCGGCGCAGCGCACCCTGCTTGGATAGGCGCCGGGGTCCGCCGGCCACGTCAACGGATGAGTATAGCTGCGCCCGCAACCGGACAAATTATCCCGAAATTCGGACGTGCTTTTTGGGGCAGGTTGTTTAACCTGCGGCGGATTGTTAATCCGCCTCTCGCTTTTCCATTTGCAATGGAAACGGGCTTGCTCAAAACCTGCCATGACCGACCTCTGGCAAGACCTCCGCTATGCCTTACGGACGCTCTCGAAGAATCCCGGCTTCCCTATCGGTCGCCGTACTGTCGCTGGCGCTTGGCATCGGCGCGAACACGGCGAAAAATGCGGTTATGGCTGTGGGCGTGGCGCTCGGGCCGGCGTCGGCGTGGTGGCTGGGCCGGTTAGTGGAGCACCTGCTGTTCAGTGTGAGCGTGGCCGATCACTTAGTCACCGGCGCCGCCGTTGCTGTTATGGTTTGCGCCGCCGCGCTGGCGGGGTTCGCGCCGGCGCTGCGGGCCGCGCGTGTGGATCCCATGGCGGCCCTGCGATGCGAATAGCCAAGGGCGACGGCCTGCGGCCATGCGGCGCGATCCCCTCAGAAGTTCAACCGCGCGACAAACTCCAGACTTCTCGCCCCCGGATCGTTGGTGTTGTTCAGATCCCGGAACGCCGTGGCCGTCTGCCCGAACGAGGTGCTGCTGACCGATGAATTGTTGCCAAGGCCGCCGGCCCCAGTAGCGCCAGTGCCGTCAATCACGATGTTCGGATGGTTGAAGACGTTCAGCGCCTCGATGCTGCTGGACACGCTGGTAGGCGCGCAGCGCTTTCGTGGAACTGCTATCGGGCCACCAACTGGCACTATGTTGGACAGACAGCCAAGCGCAGACGCATGGATCGGGAACACCAACGTCGCGGTCAAGCGGTTAAAGACATTCCCATGTATCCGCTCGCCCGCAAAACCAGGTCCCTGAAAGCTTGACAAGGTCGCTCGATATCAGTTCTCCGTCGGAACCCTTTCTACGTGATCCACGACCACGACCTGCATGGGAAATTTTCGCGGCTCCAGTTTGAGCCCAAGTTGTTCCTGCAGAGCCGTGAAGATGGAGGGCGGCCGGTCGTCTGCAGCCGTGGACGTGTCGTCGGCGCCCGCGAGCAACTTGTCCTCAGGCGTCCACTTCAGCGTGAACTCGTAATATCCGGAAAGGCCCGTCATGTCGTGAACCGGCCTGCCCACGGCAACCGCCGCCCAGGGCGCAATCTGCGAGATAGGGGCGCTCTGGGCCGTAATGTTCCCCGGCCCAAAAGCGCCTCTAGTGTAGGTCGCCTCCACGCGACGCATTTTCGGACCCCCGGGCGCGACCACGAGTGCGTAGCCAGGGACGACTTTTTCCTCTCCATGGACCTTCAGCTTGAAACGCTCAGCCAGCAAGCCCTGCAGCATGACGTTCGTCATGAGATTCCGGTCCTGTGGAGATAGGCCAGCCACCGAGGCGGGCACTTTAGCAATAACGTCCAGCTTGACTGAGTCCAGCCAGTCGGGCCCGGAAAGGGAGTAGTCGCCAACCCGGTAGGCCCGAAGGATGAGTATCTTCAGTGTGGTACCCCGCATCTCTATCTGGCCAGGATCGTCGCTATAATGCGGTGCGCCACCGGTGTTTAACTTAACGGAAGCAGACTCGAAGGCCGGAGGGGGTTCTGCGTCTGGCCCAGAACGGAGCTCGCGAGGAACATCGCAAAGTAGATACGAACAAAGTGGATATGCACGGTCATAGGTAAAACCCCAACTCTGGCGTTGCCCTCGTTACATGCAGTTGCCTGAGTCATCGCAGCAGTTGCCGGAAACGGAGCAATAACCCCCGCCATACGGGCAGCAGAAATAACCGTTACTACAGCAAGTTAGGCCGCTCATTGTGTTGCAAAACTGGCCTGAGCACATCGGGAGGCCCGCGTACGTCTTCGTTACAAACAGTCCTGCACTCAGCACCACGAGCTGGGCCAAACGCGTAAAAATAAATCTAGACATTCATTCTCCTTTCGAAACTCCTGTGTGTTTAAACTCTTGAGCCGATAATGCCGCTGCCTCTGGTTCGAAGCAACGGAGAAAAGTACATCCTGGCCGTTACGGACCTCGCGGTTTAAGCGCCTTGAGCACCTCCTGGTGGAATGCCAGCGAGCCGGCGGGAACTTGCGGCGCCCGCGAGTATGGCAGCGCCCGCATTCCCAGCTTCAAACCGAGGCCAGCCTGCGAGAAGCGCCCGACGAGCCCGCTCGATATCAGTTCTCCGTCGGGACCTTTTCTACGTGATCCACTACCACGGTCTCGATGGGGAATTTTCGCGGCTCCAGTTTAAGCCCAAGCTGTTCCTGTAAAGCCGTGAAGATGGACGGGGGCCGGTCGTCTGCAGCCGTAGACGTGTTATCAGCGGCCGCGAGCACCTTGTCATTAGGCGTCCACGTCAGATCGAACTCGTAATATCCGGAAAGACCCGTCATGTCTCGCACCAGCATGCGCAGGTCGCCTGACGCCAACGCCGCAATCTGCGATATAGGTTCGCTCTGGGCCGTGACCCTCCCCGACGCGAAATCGCCTCTAGGCTGGGTGGCCTCAACGCGATGCATTTTCAGACCCCCAGGCGCCACCACGAGTGCGTAGCCAGGGATGACTTTTTCCTCTCGATGGACCTTCAGCTTGAAACGCTCGGCCAGCAAACCCTGCAGCATGATACTAACCATGAGATTCCGGTCCTGCGGAGACAACCCAGCCGCCGAGGCGGGTAGTTTAGCTTCGACGTCC
Organism: Bryobacterales bacterium; assembly: GCA_963723015.1. GTDB lineage: Bacteria > Acidobacteriota > Terriglobia > Bryobacterales > Bryobacteraceae > PALSA-243. The sequence continues at coordinate 35,708 of CAVRPF010000005.1, read as the reverse complement.
AGCATTGACGGACTCCAACCAGTCGGGCCCGAAAAGGGCCCAGTAGGAAACTCTATAGGCCCGGCCGATGAGGACCTTCAGCGCGAGGTTCCGCACCTCGATCCCACCAGGATTGACGTAGAAATACGCTCCGCCGCCGGCGCTTAACTTGACAAAAGCAACTTCGAAGGCAGGAGGGGATTCTACCGTCTGGCCTAAAACAGATGATGTGAACAAAGGTGCGAACAAAATCGCAAAATAGATACGGATAGTCATACGTAAAATCCCACTCTGGCTTTGCCCTAGGGCTAGCAGTTCCCCGGATCCGAGCAATAGGGGTGCCCCGTCCCGGTGCAGCAACTAGCCGGCGGATTGCAGCAAGTTGGACCGCTATCCGCGTTGCAATACCCGCCTGGGCATCCGGGCTGGCCCGCGTGCGTCTTCGTTGAAAGCAGTGCTGCGCTCAGCACCACTAGCTGGGCCAAACGCGTAAAGATAAATCTAGACATTCCATTCTCCTTTTAAAATTCTTGTGTTTCCGCGCCGATGATGCCGTTGCCTCTGGCTCGAAGCAACGGAAAAAAGTAGGTCGTCGTCGTTACGGACCTCGCGGTTTAAGCGCCTTAAGCACCTCCTCCCGCTGGAATTCCAGCGAGCCGGCGGGAACTTGCGGCGCCCGCGAGTATGGCAGCGCCCGGATTCCCAGCTTCAAGCCGAGGCCAGCCTGCGAGAAGCGCCCGACAAACCCGCTCGATATCAGTTCTCCGTCGGAACCCTTTCTACGTGATCCACGACCACGATGTCGGTGAGGAATTTTCGCGGCTCCAGTTTGAGCCCAAGCTGTTCCTGCAATGCCGTGAAGATGGAGGGCGGCCGGTCCCCTGGAGCCGTGGACGTGTTCTCCGCGCCTGCGGGCGCCATGTCGTCGAGCGTCCACTTCAGAGTGAACTCGTAATTTCCGGAAAGACCCGTCATGTCGTGCACCGGGCTGCGGAGGGTGCCCGCCACCGCCGTCACAATCTGGAATATAGGGGCGCTGTGGGTCGTAATGCTCCCCAACATGACCTCGCCTCTACCCTGATCCGTCACCGCGCGGCGGAATTTCGGACCCCCAGGCGCGACCACGAGATCGTACCCAGGGAGGACTTTTTCCTCGTGGTGAACCTTCAACTTGAAACGCTCGGCGAGCAGGCCCTGCAGCATGACGTTCGACAGTCTATACCGGTCCGCAAAAGAGAGGCCAGCCATCGAAGCGGGCAGTTTAGCGATGACGTCGACCATAACGGAGTTTAGCCAGTCGGGCCCGGAAAGAGACCAGATTTTAACTTGGTAGGCTCTGGAGATGAGTATCCCTAGCGTGGTACCCCGCATGTCCATCTGGGTGGGACTGTCATTGTAATATGGTGCGCCACCAGTGTTCAACTTAACGGAGGCAACCTCGAAGGCAGGAGGGGATTCCGCCGTCTGGCCTAAGACAGAGGTCGCGAGCAAGCTCGCAAAGCAGATACGGACGAAGTAGATACGGATAGTCATAGGTAGAACTCTGCGCCTCAGTTACTGGGTGTTACAGCAATAAGGCACCCCGGTGTCCGTGCAGCAAGCATAACCGTTGTTACAGCAAGTTGGCGCGGTCGAGTTGCAGCAGTTGCCGCCGCTTGGGCATCCGCCCGGGATACCCGCGTGTGTCGTTCTCATTGAAAGTAGCGCTGCGCTCAGCACCACTAGCTGGGCCAAACGCGTAAAGATAAATCTAGACATTCCACTCTCCTCTTAAAATTCTTGTGTTTCCGCGCCGATAATGCCGTTGCCTCTGGCTCGAAGCAACGGAGAAAAGTAAGTCCTCGTCGTTACGGGCCTCGCGGCTTAAGCGCCTTGAGCACCTCCTCCTCGCCGTCCAGCGTAAGCTCTCCAGACCATGCGCGGCTGACCACCCCGCGTTTGTCGACTAAAAGAAGAGTAGGGGTGCCGGTTACGTTGATCCTCGATAGCGGAACGCCGGAGGCCAAGCCGATGTTATCGAGCCGGGCGTCTTTAAGAACACCGCGCGCCTCCACTTCGCTGTCGGGGAATACGGCTACTAGCTGAGTGTCTGTCCGATGCTGGTCTCGCAGCGCAACCAGCCGCCGGTAGAAAGGCATGCTCTCTTCACAGAAGTGGCAGCCCTTCCGCACCGCGAGCAGCAGAGTGGACTGGCCCCCCCACGCGACGCCTTCGATGTAAGGCAGGTGGTCGCCCACCTCCACATGGCGTGGGCGGCTTACGCGATTTTGCGCCACAAGCTGGTAAATGACGAGGATCGCCGCGAGCCCTACGAGCGCGTTTATTGAGACCTCGAAGACCTTTTTCAAAAATACCCCCTGACCACTGTCCCGTTCCGCTTTGCGCCGCCGAAGAACTGCTAAGTATTATAAGCGGCGATTTCTCATACGTTAGAGTCTGGCAGTAATGTTCACTAAGGTCAATGAATAACTGTTATCACCTCGCGCGATTCATTATCATTTCCCGCCGCCAGACTTTAGTGCCTTGCAGAGGTTCAATCTGAGCGCTCGCCTCGGCTGGCGAGCCATCTTCGGTACTCACGGGGACTCACGCCGAACCTCTCTGCGAAATCGCGATCAAAATTCGATGTGGCGGTGTAGCCGACGGCGTCGGCGATCTCCTTTACCCTTAAAGCAGTTGTTTCCAGGAGATCGGCGGCCCGTTTCAATCGCAGGATTCTGATGTAGCTGGCGAGAGCGAGACCTGTCTCGCGTTTGAACAGAACCCCAAATCGTCCGGCGGACAGGTTGGCATTCCGGCTTAAGCGGTCGCGTATGGCCGCCACGGACGCCAAAGGTAAAAGATTTTGTTCCAGATCACGAATAGCGTCCCGTATTCTGGGGTCATTGCTGGTAGCGGGAACCTGATTAACCCCTGAAGCGGAGGCGCCAAGACGGACCGCAGGCGGTCTCCTACGCTTCCCCATTGGTTGCAACGCCTACTTGCGGCGCGGCATGCGATTAACTTATGGCCCCTGCGCCGCGATTATAATGACAGTATCGCACGCGTACCCATGTGACTGCGGAGGTCTAGCAGGATGCTGAAAAAGTCACCGTAAAGAGCTTTACATCCAAAACAACTCTGCTGGATAATGTTTTTAAGATGCGCGGCCAAGATACCCAACAAAGTGCGATGTTCAGCTACCTGGCTCCGGAGGAGCGGGTACCAGCGGACCACCCCTTACGGAAAATTCGACCGATGGTGGACGCTGCGCTCAAGGCGTTGTCTCCATCCTTCGATAAGATGTATTCGACCTTCGGGCGCCCGTCGATCCCGCCGGAGAAATTGCTCAAGGGCTTGCTCCTGCAGGTGCTGTACACAGTGCGGAGCGAGCGGATGTTGATGGAGCAGTTGGAGTACAACCTGTTGTTCCGGTGGTTTGTCGGATTGAACATGGATGAGGCGGTGTGGGTGCCGACCGTGTACAGCAAGAATCGCGACCGGTTGATGGAAGGCGACATCGCCGAGAAGTTCTTCAATCAAGTGCTCGATCAGGCGCGGATGGGCGAGTTGCTGTCGGATGAGCACTTCAGCGTAGACGGAACATTGATCGAGGCATGGGCGAGCCACAAGAGCTTCCAGCGAAAAGATGGCAGCGATCAGACGCCCAAGGATGATCCCGGCAATCCAACCGTGAACTTCCACGGGGAGAAGCGGAGCAACGATACGCACGAGTCCGCCACGGACGCGGATGCCCGCTTGGCGCGCAAGAGCGGCGGGCACGAAGCCAAGTTGGCCTACAGCGGCAATGTGATGATCGAGAACCGTCACGGGTTGGTAGTAGACGCCGAACTGCTGCAATGCAACGGCACGGCGGAAAGGGACGCCGCGTTGTTGATGGTGGAGAGATTGGAAGGCAACGAGCGCGTCACGGTGGCGGGCGACAAAGGCTACGACACCAGAGATTTTGTGAACGAGATGCGGGGCATGAACGCGACTCCGCACGTGGCGCAGAATGACAAGCGCCCCGGCGGCAGCGCAATTGATGGGCGGACGACGCAGCATGAAGGATACCGGATCAGCCAGCAGAAGCGAAAACGGATCGAGGAAGTGTTCGGCTGGCTAAAGACAGTGGGGGTGCTGCGGAAAAGCCGGCATCGCGGATTGCCGAAGGTGGCGTGGATGTTCACCTTTACAGCCGCTGCTTACAACTTGGTGCGTATGCGAAAACTGCTGCCCAGTCCGGTTGGCGATGCATGAGGCACAGGAGAAGTGTGTCCAAACCAGCCGAAAGCGGAAAAAGCGCTAATCCTTACAATCACTTATGTGTCTTGTAGGCAACTAATTCGCATTCGAGATTGATTGAGTTACAGAAATCTGCCGAGAACAGCCCTTTTTCAGCAACCTGCTAGAATCTAGAAGTTCAACCGCGCGACAAACTCCAGACTTCTCGCCCCCGGATCGTTGGTATTGTTCAGGTCCCGGAAGGCCGTGGTCGTTTGCCCGAACGAGGTGCCGCTGACCGATGAGTTGTAACTGCCAAGGCCGCCGGCCCCAGTAGCGCCGTTGCCGTCGATCACGATGTTCGGATGGTTGAAGACGTTCAGCGCCTCGATGCGGAACTCGAAATTCAACCGCTCTTTGATCTGCGTGCGCTTGACCAGGCTGACGTCCCATTTGTACAGCCACGGACCCCAGAGAAACACATGATCGCAGATCTGGCCCGCCGAGTTGCACGGCGCGATGTAGGGAGCGGTGGGGTTGAAGGTTCCGCTGTTCCCAGCCGCCGCCAGCGTGTTCTGGATCAAAGACTGCGGCAGAAAGTAGGCGGTGCCGACGGCGGCGCCGCTCGAGTTGACCTGGCTGGTGAAGTTAAGCGCCATTTCACTCTGCAACTGCGCCTGCAGTGATATTGTGCAGCACCACGCCGCCATCGTTCTGGTTGAACGTATCGCGGCCGCTGGTGAGATTGATCGGGACGCCGCTCTGCATGCGTCCTACTCCGGCGATTTCCCACCCGCCGATAGCTTTGCCTACAAAGCCATGCGCGCTGGCGAGCATCGAGCGGCCCTGGCCGAAGGGAAGCTGATAAACCCAGGTCAGCTTGATTCCGTTGCGGATATCGTAAGCGGTCGGGCCCTTTTCCCCGCCCCAATTGCGCAGCGTGGGAGTGTTGGCATCCGTCAGCGACTTGGAAAACGCATAGCTGGCCTGCATCTGGAGGCCGGCGGCCAGCCGGCGGCGCATTTCAATCTGGCCCGAGTTGTAGGTGCTCGAATTGCGGTTGGTCATTTCGGTGGAATTGCCGCCGTTGTTCGGATTCACCTGAAACAGATTGAGCGGATATCCGGCCTTGGTTAGCGCGGCCATGCGGGTAGCATTGGTGGCGATGGCATTGGCGGTTGCCCCGGCCTGGCCCTGCGCCAACTGCGTGGCGGTAGTCTGATCGGTACTGCTGCCGATGCGCGGTCGTAATAATCGGCACGGCTACCTGTCCGGGCAGGCCCTGATTGCTGTAATTATTGTTGGCAAGCTTAAAGCCCGTGCCCGATTGCGCGGTCGCCAGCAGTTGCGGCAGGGACATGCCGTTGGAAATCGCCAGGTTATTCTGCGCGGCCTGGAACTGCGTCGCGAACCCGTTTTCGACCGTATTCACTTCGTTGAGGTTCACGGCTTGCCATAGGTCCACGCCGTGATTGGCCACGTAGCGAAAGTCCAAAACGGTATTCTTGCCCAACTGCCGCTGCAATCCGGCGGTCCAACTCTCGACGTATTCGGGCTTGATGCTGGGATTGTAGTCTTCGATATTTTGACCGCTCTGTACGGCCAGCGGGAAGCTGGGGTTAGGGAAACTGGGATCGATACTGGTCGGCGCCAATGTGGGCAATACCGGGTTGCTAAACAACACGCTGCCCGCCGTAAAAACGCTCGGCGTGGTGGAAGGGCTGGTGCTCTCGCTCAGGCTGCGGCCCGCATTGCCACTCCAGACTCCCTGGAGGAATCCGATTCCCTGGCGAAGCGTGGCGACGCTGAACCCGGCGCGCAATACCGCATCGTCGCCGGTCAGCCAGTGCATAAAGCCGCCATTGGCAATGCGGTAGGCCACGCCGGCCGAAGGACTGAAGTGGCCGACGCCCGGATCGAAGCCTCCAGTGCCCGGCGGGATCAGGGATAGTACCGGCGATGAACCATCGAGCACGCCCGGTTGGAAGAGATGGCCTACGCCTGAGATGCCAAACAGACCGGCGTAACCCGGCCGCGTGTAAAGGTTGTCGAGGTTGTCCACCGCGCCCTGACGGTCCCAGCGCAGGCCGTAGGTCAGCGTTAGTTTCGCATTGGCGCGCCAGGTGTCCTGAACGTAGCCGGCGACTTCCCGCATGTGATTGCGGTCCACTGTGAAGTTCTGACCGTAGGTCCTGGCGGTCTCGCTCAGCACTGCCGAAGCGGTGACCGCGCTCACGCGTCCCACCAGGATCGCGTAGAGATTCGCGGCATCGCTCAGGTTGGTGGCGCTCGCGCCGGGAAGCGTGCTGGTGGTGAAGAGCGAAGTAGATCCCGTGTTATCCGGGTCCCCAGCCGCTTGTCCGAGAGTCACAGTGTTGAGCAGCGAAGAGTTCGACGCGGCCGACCATTGGTTGACCTGGGTAAAGTTGAAGCCGAAATTGAAAAGGTGATTGCCCTTGAGGTAGCTGACGTTGTCATTGACCTGATACACGGGCGTGCTGCGGGGCGCGTAATTCAGGTAGCTGCCGTTGTAAGGGTTGGTCATGTATGTAGGAGTGGCGCCGGCGGTGGCCGCGCCGAATTGCAAGAGTTTCCCGTTCCAAATGCTGTAGTCGGTGGGAGAGAGGCCGTCGCCGAGAGCGTTCGCTCCACCTTGGATGCCGCCGGTTAATTCGTTGGTGATATGGGAGGTGATGACCGACCGCAATCCGATGGCGCCCGTCCAGTTGATGCCATACTGGCCCTCAAGGTCGGGCGATCCCAACTGCGTTCCAGTGCCTGGCAGAATGGCGTATTCAAGATTCAAGCCGTCGGGAGTACGATCGTTAGTCTGATAGTTCCACACGAAATTGAAGTGGTTCTTCTCGTTCATGTTGTAGTCGATGCGCGCGGTTTGGAACTTGCGGTTGTTGACGGCCTTGGCGCTGGTGGCGAAGTTGTCGCGGTTGTAATCGCTATTCGATGCGATGCGGTTGACCAGCGTGCCGCCGGAACTGGTGAGCTGGTTGATTAGCGCATAGGTTTTCGCCAAGGTAGGGTCGCCGCTGGTGGGGAAGGGCGCGACTCCGGCCGGAAGCGTAGGGTTGGCTGCCGCCGCCAGCGAGTACAGATTGACCGTTTTCACAACCCCGCCGGCATTATACGTAAAGAGACCGCTGGCCGCGGCAGGCGTGAGCCAAGTTCCAGTTTCACCGAACGACTGCGGAAGATCGAAAAACTCGAACGATTCAAAGAAGAAGAGCTTGTTCTTCATAACCGGTCCGCCGATCGTGAAGCCGTATTCGTTGAGGTTGATTCGGTCCTTGGCGATTCCCTGCAGGCAATTGAAGAAGTAGCAGGCTTCGAACGCGGAGTTGCGGTTGGTCTCGTAGAGCCCGCCGTGGAACTGGTTGGTACCGGCCTTGGTGACGAACTTGATCTGCACGGCTCCTTCACCGGTGCTGTCGGCCCCGGCGGCCGCCGTGCTCATGGTCATCTCCTCGATGGCTTGCGTGCGGGGCTGGACGGCATTGAATAACGCATCCGGATTGCTCTTGGTGTCATTGTCCTGCACGTTCACGCCATCGATGGTGATATTGATGGTGGGCTGCGGCAGACCATTGATCGTGGCATAGCGGACGCCACTGGGATTCTGCGTGCCGGCCTGGCTCGCAACCAGCTCGGTGACGTTATGGCTGGTGAACGGGAGATCATTGATCTGCCGCCCTTGCAGCGTCGAACTGACGGTTGCTGAATCGGTCTGCACGATTTCGGCGCCGGCTGTAACTTGCACTGTCTCCGTGGTAGCGCCCACCGTGAGCGCAATATTTACAGTGGCTGGCACGCCCGCATCGAGCACGACATTTTCATTCGTGGCCGCCTTGAAACCCTGGTGCGTAACGGTGACTTTATACGCGCCGGTCTGTAAGCTGGGCAGCACCCAATAGCCTTTGTCGTCGGTGGTGACGCGAAACGTCTGACCGGTTGCGATTTGAAGGACCACCACTTGCGCGCCCGGAACAGCGCGCCGGAGGGATCGGTTACCACCCCGTCCATCCTGGAGGTGGTGGTCACCTGGGAGAAGCCAGCGACAACGCTAGCCAGCAATACAACGAACACCGATACAAAACGCATAAATACCCCTTTTTGAGACTGGTAATTGAAGCCATCGTATTACAAATAGGCCTGAAATGCCAACCAAACCAGGTGAAAGATCGTGAAAGATTTGAAAACTCTTCGCGAATGACTACCTATGACTATAGGTACTGGAACTTCTACATACAAACTGGTACTATGATTGCGGACCGATTTGGGCAGGGAGTCCAAATCCGTAACGGAGGAGGGGCAAGGTGGCGCAATCGATTGATAGTGAGCTGCGAGGATTGCAGCGGGCGGGGCAGCGTCTGGAGATCGCTTCGAAGGAGTGGGAGGAAGCTCTTCGGCAGTACTCCGCGGCGCTGGATCAATTGAATCGCAAGGCGGGAGGTAAGAGGCTGGTCTAAAGCCAGAGCGGTGGCGCGATGCGCGGGCGATGCGGGAGCACGCTTTGCCTTGACACTCTGGGCGGAGCACCCTTGACAACGGCGCTATGGGGGATTAACGTCGGGGGGACCTGTGGTTTGTCCGCAATGAGCCGAGCTGCGTCGGTCATCTACTCAAGGAGCTTTCGATGTCTCTCCCGCGTACACAAACGGATTCACTTCTAAAGCGTGGTTTTTCGCGCCGCGATCTCGGCCGCATTGCCGGCCTGCTGACCGCTGGCGCGGCGTTCCCTTTCTACAACGAGTTCGCCATGGCGCAGGACGCGCAGCAGCGGATGGGACGAGGCGCCGCGCGGCGCGCCATGGATCCGGACGCCGTCCGCATCAATCAAAACGAGAACCCGCTTGGCCCTTGCAAGGAGGGGCTGGAGGCGATCGCGAAGATCGCGCCCTATGGGGGCCGCTACTCGCCGTTTAGCGAGCAGGGCGATCTGGTGACGGCGATTGCGGAGACCGAAGGCGTCAAGGAAAGCTATGTGGCGGCGTACGCGGGTTCGAGCGATCCGTTGCATCGCGCCTCATGCGCGTTTACTTCGCCTACGCAGAGCTGGGTGATGGCCGATCCGGGATATGGCGGCGGCGCTCCGGCGTTCATCGGATCGAAGGTGACGCGCGTACCGCTGCGCGCCGATTACACACACGATGTGGAGGCCATGATTAAGGCCGATCCGGACGGCGGCGTGTTCTATGTCTGCAATCCCAATAATCCTTCGGGCACGGTGACGCCGCGCAAGGATATCGAGTACCTGTTGGCCAACAAAAAGAAGGAAGCGGTGGTGTTGATCGACGAAGCCTACATCCATTTTGCGGATACCGTGCAGCCGGCGAGCGATCTGGTGGCGGCCGATAAGGACGTCATCGTGCTGCGGACGTTTTCCAAGGTTTATGGAATGGCGGGCATCCGCGCCGGCTTCGCGCATGGGGCGTCCGGACCTGCTGGCGAAGATCCGCCCGTATGGCGTGGGCTTCGCGCCGGTCCCGATCACGAGTATGGCCTGCGCCACGGCCAGCCTGAAGGCCAAGGGCGTGGTGGCCGAGCGCAAAGCAATCAACAAACGCATCCGCGAGAATACCTTCGCATTCCTGGAAAAGAAGGGCGTGAAATATATCCCCAGCGAAACCAACTTCTTCATGATGGAAGTGGGCAGGCCCGGCCAGGAATTCGCGCAGGCAATGGCGGCGCAGAAAGTGATCATCGGGCGCGTGTGGAATGCCTGGCCAACAAAGGTTCGGGTGACGGTGGGCACGCAGGATGAGATGGATAAATTCAAGGCTGCGTTCGAGAAGGTGACGGCGTAGCGGAAGCGGGACTTGGTACCTGGTAACCAATAATCCGGTTACAGGGGTTTACGTGGGACTCGCTGGCTACAGGAACGGTGGCAAATCAGCCGGGTGGATTGCGGCACTTCAAGACGGGGCTAATCGTCCGCACAGCACGTTCAAACCTGGTGCCCGGGGCGGGAATTGAACCCGCACTCCCGTTGCCGGGAAAAGGATTTTAAGTCCTTTGCGTCTGCCGATTTCGCCACCCGGGCACGTTTAGAGTTTATCAGGCCGGCGCGTGCGTGGCCGCATGCCTCGTCCATTCTGCCGCGGTCCATTCTACGCGGTGCGGTACAGCGCGATCATGCTCCAGAAGGCTGAGGATTAACCTTCCTGCAGCCAACGACCCTATAATTAACCCTGAATGGAGCATAAATGGATAAAAAGATAGCTATCGGGTGCGTCGGCGTGGCGGTCGTCGTCCTGCTGATTATTGGAGTGTCTATCGGCGGAACATACAACTCGCTTGTGCAGCTCGATCAGGCCACGCAAGCGCAGTGGGCCCAGGTGCAAAATGCATATCAACGGCGCGCCGATCTGGTGCCTAACCTGGTGGCAACCGTTAAAGGCGCTGCCAACTTCGAGCAGAGCACTATGACGGCGGTTACGGAGGCGCGCGCCAAAGTTGGCCAGGTAACACCCGCCGCCATGGAAGACATCGTCAAAGATCCGGCGGCCTTCCAACGATATCAGCAGGCGCAGCAAGGATTATCCGCGGCTCTGTCGCACTTGCTGTCCGTCACCGAAAACTATCCAAATCTCAAAGCAACCGCGAACTTCCGCGACCTCCAGGCCCAACTCGAGGGCACCGAGAACCGGATAACGGTCGAGCGGCAGAGATTCAATGAAGACGCTCAAGCGTTCAATACCCGCCGGAGCAGTTTCCCAACAGTGCTCATTGTGGGCTTTCTGGGCGATAAATTCGCAACCAAGCCTTACTTCCAGGCACAAGCCGGAAGCGAAAAGGCGCCGCAGGTGAAGTTCTAAGGCTGCTTGCCCCATATTGCTTGTGCCCCGTAGTTTACTTGTCCTGATCGCCCTGCTTTGGGCCGCGCCCGCATACGGGGCTGAAACACCGATACCCGCGTCGCCCACCCAATGGGTTACCGACACCGCCAACTTCTTGTCGCCCCAAGCGGTGCAGTCGCTGAACGCACGCCTCGGCGCCTACCAGCAGGCCACCGGTCATCAATTGATTGTGTACATCGCAACGACGACGGGAGATGCGCCCATCGACGACTGGGCGGTCCATGCCTTTGAGAAATGGAAGGTCGGCCGTAAAGGGCTTGATGACGGACTCGCTGTTTTCATCATGACCCAGGACCATAAAATGAGGATCGAGGTCGGCTACGGACTCGAACCGGTAGTGCCGGATGCAATCGCGTCCCGCGTGATCAACGAAGTGATGGCGCCTCGGATTCAGGCCGGCCATCCGGATGACGCGGTGAATGCGGCGATCGATGCATTGACTGCAGCTATCGGAGGGCAAAGTGATGCGTCTCCGCCCGCGCAGACGCCGGCGCCGTCGCAGTCCACGCCGTTGACTCCGTTTCAATGGATTCTATTTGGTATCGCCGGAGCTCTGGTCCTGGCATTCGTGGTTACGCATCCGATCCTGGCATTCTACTTTCTAACCAGCATCATGTCTCGCGGCGGCGGGGGTGGGGGTTGGGGAGGAGGAGGAGGTGGTGGCGGCGGTGGATTCTCCGGGGGCGGCGGACGCTCGGGCGGTGGGGGAGCGAGCGGATCATGGTAACCATTGACAAGGATCGGATTAAGCGGGCGATTCAGAATGCCGAGCGGCGCACATCCGGCGAGATCCGCGTCTCCATAGCCCCGCTGTTCTGGGGCAATGTCCGGAAAGCCGCCGAGAAGGCTTTTGATCGGATGGGCATGTCCGCGACCAAGGATCGCAATGCCGTGTTATTTTTTATCGTACCGGCGCGCCGCAAGTTCGCCGTGTTAGGCGACAGCGGCATCCACGAGAAGGTTGGGGATGCGTTTTGGCAACATCTCGTCCGCACGCTGTCCGAAAAATTCAAGGAAGGTGACCTCACAGGCGGACTTGTCGCTGGAATCGAAGCAGTCGGCGAGCATCTGGCCCAACATTTCCCATATAACGCCGCCAGTGACGCCAACGAATTACGGGACAACATCGATTACGGCAACGGGAGCTGAATCGGCTTGCATCATTGGTTCCTAACAACGGAAGCCGGCCCGGATTGGGGCGTCCCGATCCCGGGGGAGCAGACGCCCCGCAAAGCTATTTGGAGTTAGCCTGCACCTTATGTATCTGTTAGCCGGCGAGCGCAAGAGTATTGAGCCGGTGGCTGCCCGTCTCTCGATCCTCAGAACGTGCAAGCGATGCGTCAGTCGCTGCACCATTTGATGCCAAGGCCCTGGAGCGGCGAGACCTTGCTCGAAGAAGTGCACAACCATGAGTTACCCGCGATGCAGAAACAACGGCCAGTAGTGGCCTGGATTGTGGACGACACCGGCTTTCCCAAGAAAGGTGAGCATCCGGTCGGAGTCACGCGTCAATATTGCGGCAAGTGGGCAAACCGGAAAGTTCGCCGGCAAGGGTTGTTTGCCGGGCTCCATCAGCCGGTCTCCGTAAGGCAATTGGGGATCAGCCTGCCCCCCGACGCTTTCGAAGATATTACGTGACTGGAAGGTACGGAGCGCAAATTGCGACCCGGTTTGCCGCCGTGCGCGTCCGCCCGGCGCATCGCGATTACGAGAAGGCCAAATTTCGCGGCGAAGAATGGTTGCTCATGGAATGGCCGCGAGGCGAAGCGGAACCTACGAAGTACTGGATTTCGACGCTGCGTAGCGCAGGGATGTGCGCGTACCGCCGACGACCCGCCATGATGGATGAAATCTCGGTCGCGATTTATCGCTTCGGCACAGTCGAAAGTAGAGATCTACCTTCCTCGGCAGTAAACCAACTACAAAGCGTGCGCCAATTCGCCGCACCATTTCGCACTGAGACATCCGGGCTCCCTGTGGGCCAACTCTGGGCCAGCCCAATTTGCGAGTGACGTTATGAAGTAAGTAGAGCCGGAGGAGTGAGAGCGTGAGGCGGTTGGGATCTGATGGACCGCCATACGCGCGACTGTCTGGTTAGTGGTATGTTGCGTTGGCCGCCTCAATGTCAATGGATACAGCTATGCGCCTCTCCGAACGAGGACCCTTTGCTTGCGAGCGCATACGGCAACTAGCCCTATCAGGCCGATGCCGAGCAACAACAGCGAACCGGGCTCCGGCACAGGACTCGCTGTAAACGAGCCGTACTCTCCCGGCGGAGGAACGCCCGCCCCTGGAGTGGCATTCGGAAGGTCGACGAGACTGGTCGCATTTGCAAGGCCAGCCGCGTAGACGATCGGGCCATTCCCCACGTCGCCGTTGCTCCAAATCTCACCTACGTATCCTCCGGGTCCGGCTATATTGAAGGCGACTCCATAGATATCGAACAGGCCTCCGGAAAATGGATAGGTCAACGTGGGGACGCCGTTGACGAGTTCGTAGCAGACGGTCGGGGAGTTTCCTGCCGGGTAAAACAGGTCGTCGTAGGATAAACCACCTGAGGTGGCTGCAAAACCGGAGACCAGAGGGTCGTTTACATACGATATCGGGGTGGCGAGCCCCGTAATCGCACCAGAGACATTGACGTTTGTGTCCGAAAACGTTCCGCTGATACCGGTGATCTCATATCCGGGGGGAGTACTAGAGTTAGTGCTCTGCTGCCCGACCGAGAACACGCCGGTAGCGTTGATTCCGTTTCCGCTGAACGAGAACTTAAATTGGTCAGCCAGTGCGGCTGGCGCAACCGCAACCGCCGCGGCTAACCCGAACAACCCAAAATAACCGATCTTCATTTTTTCTCCTTTGAGTCTCCGATAAACATACCGGAGCGAGCTAATCAAGTTTAGCCATAAAGATGCATCGACTTACGAAAAACTTTCCGGCAAATCTAAAATAAAGTACCAGGGGTACCAGAGACTCGACACTCCACAACGCACCCGCGTCGGCTTTGCTTTCACTGAAAGAGAGGAAATAACGAACCGAATTTGGCTGCTGCTCTTACCTGCGGAAGCGGGCACAAACTGCTGGTAACTGTTCCAGCGCAGCGAGTGTATCGCGGAGCATGGCTTGTCCATCGGTTTTTGCCGGGTGTTTGATCCAGGCCCCAGAGAGCTTCCGACGTAATCGCGGTCGAGCATGGCTACTCGCAACAATTCCGATAAGACCGTTGTCATTCCGCAAGATCAGGGCAATTGTCCAATAGCGCGGCAGCGCGCCTGCTCGCTCCAACTCTTCCGGTCTGCCGAAACCGGGCGTGCGCACGCGCTTTCCACGGGCCCATCCGACCCGTATCCCAGCCGCAGACTTCTTCATAGAGCATCCGGTCGGACTCTCCGGCGTAATAAGGATCAATGACCCCAGATCATCCCGCCATGAGCCTTCGGAAGGAGACGTTAAGCGGCGCAATGGATTCTCCGACTTGGCCGGGTTCAGATCGCCGTATCTGCTACCCACCGGTCGGATTGCTGCGATCCTTCGCCGTAGCGCAGCCGGGCAAAACTCCCACGCATACTCCAGGGCATGCCAGTAATCCAGTATTTCGCAGCGGCGGATAAAGCCAGGTGGCCCGGTTCCAGATCCACTCCGCCCCGAGCCAACCACGACACCGGCCGCTCTTCCTGACAAGTCCTTTGGCCCGCATTGCGCAGACCGGTAAGTACCCACGCGCCGACTGCGGCCTTTTTTCCCGCAGCAATGCTATTATAAAGACCGATGAAAGGCATCGTCCTCGCCGGCGGCACCGGAAGCCGCCTATTCCCACTGACTAAGATCACTAACAAGCACCTGCTTCCCATCTACGACCAGCCCATGATTTATTACCCGATCCAGGCGATGGTGGATGCCGGCATCCGCGACATCATGGTGGTCACCGGTGGACGGCATTCCGGCGGTTTTCTGGAGCTCCTGGCCAATGGAAAACACTTCGGCCTGAAGCATATAAATTACACCTATCAGGAAGGCGAGGGTGGCATCGCACATGCGCTGGCGTTGGCGGAACATTTCGCCGATGGGCAGAAGATTTGCGTAATCCTGGGCGACAACATTATCGAGGGCAGCATTCACGAGGCGGCTGAGAAGTTTCGCCGCCAGCCCCACGGCGCGCACATCCTGCTCAAGGAAGTGGAGGACGCCGAGCGCTTCGGCGTGGCTGAAATCGCTAACGGCAATGTCGTGGGCATTGAAGAAAAGCCGCAGCGCCCGAAGTCGAACTACGCGGTCACCGGCATCTATATGTACGATGCGTCCGTCTTCGACAAGATCAAGACCCTGGTGCCTTCGAATCGCGGCGAGCTCGAAATTACCGACGTCAACAACGCTTACATCCATGAGGGCGCGATGACTTTCTCATTTCTCGATGGCTGGTGGACCGACGCCGGCACCTTCGAATCGCTGTTGCGCGCCGCCAATCTGGTGGCTCAATCCAAAGCCAGACCGCAGCTTTCCGAGACCCCCGCGGTTACGACTGTGAAAGGAGCCATGTGAGCTTAGTAACCGGGCGTGCATTGGTCAAGGGCGCGGAGCGGCTTCTGGCGAGCTCGGGAAATCTGGAACTGGCTCTGCCGGATTGCGAAAAAGGCCTGGGGGCGATCATCGGCGCTCCCGCCTCGAAGGATCTGATTGAGGGCGTGCGCGTTCAGGCGCTGCCGGTCTATCCGGACGATCGCGGTTATTTTATGGAAGTTCAGCGCATCGGCCAGGGCCTAGCCGCCGCTTTCCCGCCGGAGACCTCTCAGGTTGCCGCCGCCATGAATTATGCCGGGACCGTCAAAGCGTTCCATTATCACCTGCATCAGACCGATTGCTGGACGCCCGTGAAGGGTCTGCTGCAGGTGGCGCTGGCCGATCTGCGCGTTGGTTCACCCACCTTCGGACACCGCAACACCCTCTACATGGGTCCTATGCGCGCGTGGCAGTTGCTGATTCCTCCCGGCGTCGCCCACGGATATAAAGTGATCGGCCGCGAAGACGCGCTGCTTGTATACATGACCGACCGCTTCTACAATCCGCAGGATGAAGGACGTATTCCCTACAACGACGCTTCCATAAACTACGATTGGGAGACTCAAAGAAAATAAAATCATGACCATTCTGGTTACCGGCGGAGCCGGTTTTATAGGGTCGGCGTTTGTCCGCATGTGCATCGGTCAAACGGAGTGGCGGATCGTCAATCTCGACAAGCTTACATACGCCGGAAATCTTGAAAACCTCACGAGCGTCACCGGCAATCCCCGTTATCGTTTTGTGCATGGCGATATCTGCGACGACGCGCTGATAGATTCTATATTCGCCGATGAGAAGCCCGACGCGATTGTGCATTTCGCCGCGGAATCGCACGTGGACCGGAGTATTCTTTCGCCCGAACCGGTGTTCCAGACCAACCTTCGCGGCACGTTTACGCTGCTCGAGGGGGCGCGCCGCCATTCTCTCGCGCGATTCGTCCATGTCTCCACCGATGAAGTCTACGGCAGTCTGGCGCCGCCCCTGGAAGCCACCGAAGAGTTCCCGCTGAACGCCAGCAGCCCTTATTCGGCCTCTAAAGCCGGCTCCGATCTGCTGGCGCGCTCTTACTTTGTGACTTACAAGATGCCGGTTTTGATCACGCGCGCATCCAATAACTACGGTCCGTATCAGTTCCCCGAAAAGCTGATTCCACTGATGATCGCGAACGCGCTGGAAGACCGCCGCCTACCGGTCTATGGCGATGGCCAACAGGTGCGCGATTGGCTCTATGTCGACGATCACTGCCGTGGTATCCTCGCGGTGCTCGAGAAGGGCCGGGACGGCGAAATCTATAACATCGGCGGCAATCGATCCTTGCCCAATTTGGACGTGGTTCACAAGGTCCTCCAGATTACGGCTAAACCGGAAAGTCTGATCGAATACGTGAAAGACCGCCCGGGCCACGATCGGCGCTATGCGCTATCCAGCGAAAAGCTGATGAAGCAAACCGGTTGGCAGCCGCTCACCGATTTCGAAACCGGATTGGCGGAAACCATCGGCTGGTATCGCGCGAATTCCGGCTGGGTGGCCGCCGTGCGCAGCGGCGCATATCGCACCTATTACGAACGCAATTACGGCCAGCGCGCCGCGCAGCTTTAGATTCCAATCGTTCATGCGAGTAGCGATTGAAGCGGCATCGCTAGCGCTTTCCAGCGGCGGTTTGGCCCGCTATACCTCCGAGTTGAGTCTCGCGCTGGCACGCTGTTTCCCCGCCGACGAGTTCTACCTCACCTCCGACCAGCCGTTTGCGATGCCACCAGGCGCCCCGCCCAATCTCCAGCGCGGCGGCGGACCGCGCAATTCCCTGGAGCGCCGCTGGTGGCTCTGGGGGCTGGCTCGCGAGATGCGCCGCCTGCATGCCGATCTGGTCCACGGCCCCGATTTCGCCGTGCCGTATATTTCCGGCCGGCCCAGCGTGCTTACCCTGCACGATCTTTCTCCATGGATGGTCTCCCCGCTCGGCGGACGCTGGCATCGCAATGCGGGCCGCGTGCGCCGTCGCACGCCGCTGCTGCTTGAAATGGGCGTCGCCACCATGGTAATCACTCCGGCTGAGAGCGTACGCAAACAGGCTATCGAGCGCTTCCGTTTAGGCCCGGACCGCGTGGTAGCGATCCCCGAAGCGGCCGCGCCATGGCTCGCGCCGGTACAGATAGAGGATGCCTCATCTAACCCTTACTTCCTGTTCGTCGGAACGCTGGAGCCGCGCAAGAATATCCCGGCCCTAATCGAAGCCTGGCGCGAAGTCCGCCGCGACCATGCCATCGATTTGGCGCTGGCCGGACGCCGCCGCGCCGATTTTCCGCCGCTGCCCGCCGAGCCCGGCCTTCAGGTATTGGGCGAAGTTCCCGACCGTGAACTCGCCGCGCTTTATTCCGGCGCCGTGGCCTTCGTCTATGCCTCGCTCTATGAAGGTTTCGGGTTGCCCGTGCTCGAGGCCATGCAATGCGGCGCCTGCGTCATCGCATCGCGCGCGGTCGCGGAAGCGGCGGGCGATGCCGCCATCTACGCAGACGGCCCCGAAGAGCTGGCGCGCCGCATGCGCGATGTGTTAGAGCATCCCGAAGCCGCGCCGCAATGGCGCGCCCGATCGTTGTCCCGCGCCCGCGAATTCAGTTGGGAGCGCACAGCGCGCGCTACCTATGAGGTCTATCGGGAGGCGCGCAAGCGCTTTGCGGGTTGAGGCCGATCCGCTAGCGGGCGATCGGCGGCGCTCACGAACCCGAATGCGCCCACGGCAATGCTGCGCAGGCTCTTATCGTCGGGCGGCTGGTAAGGCGGTGAGCTTTGGAAGACGATGCGCACCGGGCCGGCCGCCGCGGGCGCCAGCGGCCACGTTGCGGTCTGCCATCCGCCGCTGGAAAAGCGGCGCGGTTCGAGCGCCGCTTCGCCTGTCGTATCTCCTGTCGTATCTGCTAAAGTTATGCGCAAGGTCAACGGCCCCACCGCGTCCAATACGCCCTGATAGATCTTGACGCGCACCTGGAAGCCCGCGGCCCCGGGCGGTCGCGTCAAGCGCGCGGTAGCCTGAGGCGCGATCCATCGGTGATCGCCTTCCTGGTCGTACCAACCCTGCTCCAGCTGCCAAACCCGCGCCGCGCCATCCACAACAATAAAGGACGCATCGGGCATGTTCGATTTGTGCTCGACGATGTCGAGCCGGCGCGCTTCGTAGTCCCAGGTCAGCAGCGCCATCTTCTCGCGTTGGAGCGCCGTCTTGGATTCTGCGTCGTCGATGTAATACACGTGAAGCGCGTCGTTATGGAAGATGAACTTAATGCCGCTTTCGATCCCGGTGCGCCCATAACCTATGGGATTGCCCGCAAACACCAACGTATCCACGTCCGGCTTGGTTCGTGCGAATTGAGCGACGGTATTGAACCAGCGATGCGCGCCCTCGTCCAAATCCAGCGTGACTTTCTGTTGGGTAGCAAAGGAATACGCGTCGAGCGGGATAAAAACCAGGAAGAAAACGGCGAGCGGAATGCGTCCGGCGCTCTCCGCAAAGCCGCTGAGCGCAATCGCGAGCCCGATGAACGGCACGTAGCAGTATGCGCTGTAGAGGCGGCCGGGCAGGAATAGCAGTGGAAAGAAGAAGATCGCCATCGCCGCCATGCCGAACCAGGTGCGCCGGTTCCTGGAGAAAATTGCGGCCAAGGGCAGCAGCAAGCCAGCGAAGGGCAAAAGGAAGACCCGACTCCCGTAAAAGAAGCTGGTCTTGGCCAGAGCGGCGGCGGTGAATCGGAACGAATAGTCGTTGTTCTTGTTCGGGTTCAGGAAGATGCCTTGCAATCCAAACGAAAGCGACGCCAGGAAGAATGGCACGAGCGGCTTCCAATTGCGTTTGCCAAACCAGATCTCATAGCATGCCAGCGCCGCCGGCAGCATCACGGCCAATTCCTTGGAGCGGTACGCTAACCAGAATGCGACAAAGCTTAGCACCCACCGCCGCTGCGTATACCACACCATGCTGAGCAGACAAAACGTGGCGCACAGGACGTCGAAGACGTACATCGGCTTCCAGAAATCGTCGAAGAGCGCCATGTGGAACGCGAATAGCACGCAAGCGGCGCCTGCGGCCGATGGCGGCGCGCGCAAGCGGCGCGCGAGCACCCAGATGAGCCAGACGTTCAGAATATGAAATAGGTGGATGACGGCAACATACTTCCAGAAGTCCAGGCCGAAGTAGTTGGACGCTTCGCGAAAATAGAAGTGGCCGACCGGACGGAAATTGTTAGGTTGAAAGCGCGGACTTACCAGGGCCTTCAGATAATCGATCTTCCAAACCAGCCTGGTCCAGCCGATATTATCGGCCTCATCGGTTTGAAAATAGCCGCGATAAGCGCCCCGGTTGATAACCAGGAAAAACGAAACCAGCAGAAGGAATAAGAGGACACCGGTTCGTTTCGACATGGGGCCGATTTAGCCCGGCGGAATCGCGCGCTACGCGGTCGCTCCCACGGGGGCGATGCGCACGCTGCTGGCGGCCATCTTGCCGGTCCGGTCCATCCCCAATTCGTATAGAACCCTCGTGCCGGGCTTGAGATCGGTCGCCAGGCCTTCCACCAGCCGCGATACGTGGAAGAAGATATCTCGGCCGCCATCGTCTGGCCGCAAGAATCCGAAGCCCTTAGCCTCGAAGTATGTAACGACGCTGCCTGGTTGCTCGCCGGTGGGAGCCTCTTCGCCGGCTTCGGCTCCGGAGGCTTGGGCGGGGCGGCTGGTTTTGTCGCCGACGCCCTGCTTTACTAGAGCTAAATCGGCCTCGGTCAACTCCGCTCCCGGCGATGGCGGGGCGGGAATTTTGAGGTCCGGATTGCGTTTTCGGGCCTCTTCGAACATCCGTTTTTGAAGTGCGTTCAAACGATAGTCCTCTATCTGCTACGCCGCGCCTAGAGCCGGCACAGTCTTTTTTCTGGCGGCCCGTTTTTTCTCGGCGGGCGGCTGGCGGTCGCTCTTTTTGAGGCTGCCCATCACCATCGGCGTGACGAATTTCTTCTCGCCATGGTCGTCGAATTTAATCACAATGCGATCTTCACTGCTGGACATTACGGTGCCCAGGCCGAATTTCTGGTGCTCCACTTGAGCGCCTTGGGAATACGTATTAGAAGCCATAGGTTATTTGCGGATTACTCCTCGAATGGATTGCCTGAGGTAAGATGCGCCGGAATTCGAGACAGAGATAGAGCGGGCGAAAGTACCACAATGAAATCTGTAAACCATTGTAGCAAAGGGCAGGCCAAATTGTCGAGGCCGCAGAGTGTGGGGCAGTGTGGGGAGCGTCGCATTCGCGTGTGCCCTGCGCCCGGTTTCCAGCGTCTAATAGAGTTCATGAAGGTTTTTGCGATTCTATTTGTGCCGGTGCTCGCCAGCGCCGCTATTCTGCCCGATACGATCGGCCCATACCACAGAACAGCTGTCTCGCAACCCACGCTGAACGGCCGCG
The DNA here is from genome assembly GCA_963723015.1 of Bryobacterales bacterium. Taxonomy (GTDB): domain Bacteria; phylum Acidobacteriota; class Terriglobia; order Bryobacterales; family Bryobacteraceae; genus PALSA-243. The sequence goes on along the minus strand of CAVRPF010000005.1, from coordinate 14,651 downwards.
AACTGTGGGATGAGTACGGGCTGCACGACTACGAATCCGCCCTATACGAAAACGGCGCCGCCAAGTTCACGGCCACCGCTTACCAGCTTCAGGATTCCACCGGGGCGATGGCGGCGTTCCATTGGCAGCGGCCGGCGAATGCGAAGGCTTTCCCGGCGGCGGATTATGCCGCGGAGACGACCAACGGTCTGATGCTGGTGCGGGGCAATTATCTGCTGGTTTTCGATGGATACAAGCCAACTCCGGCGGAATTATCGGCGCTTGGGAACAGCCTGATCCATGTGGACGCGACGCCGTTTCCGACCCTGCCTGGATTCCTGCCCGCGGAAGATCTGGTTCCGAACAGCGAGCGTTATATTCTGGGACCGGTTGGCCTGCAAAAATTCGAGCCGTCGATCCCGCCATCGGTGGCCGCGTTCCATTACGGCGCGGAGGCCGTGCTGGGCGTTTTCCACAGCCCGAAAGGGGATTTGACCCTAGCGGTCTTCGATTATCCGACGCCTCAGATTGCCAGGGAACGGGTGACTGCATTTCAGAATCTGCCGGGCGCCGTAGCCAAACGAAGCGGCCCCCTGGTGGCAGTGGTGGGGGCGCCGGCGGACCCCGATGAAGCCGAGAGGCTGCTGGCGCAGGTGCAATACCGGGCTAGTATCACGCAGAGCGAACACACTCCGACACGCCGCGACAACATCGGCAACTTGGTGATCAATGCCTTTATTCTCGTAGGGATACTGATCGTTTTCTGCGTTGCCGGTGGTTTGGCAATGGGCGGGATCCGGCTGCTGCGGCGTCGCGGCAAAGATAACCCGGATGGCGATACGATGATCACATTGCATTTGCACTGAGTCCTGCGCCCCCGGAATAAAGCACCATCTTTGTGCAGGTTAGACCGAAATCCTCAGGCTAAAAATGAGGTATTTTAGGCGTTTGGGTTCAACTGTGGAAAACTCACGTACCTCGCAAGTCAGCCTGGAAGAGCTAGTTACGAGTCGAAAAAATTGGCCTGGATTTTCGCTTGACTGGAAGGCCGGAACGAAATAAGATCCAACTACAAAGTTTTGACGGTTGCGATTCCGTCGAGACTGATTCTCCCATCAACATCACCCTGGTAGAACAGGGCGAAGAGTGCTCACCCGCAAGGGTGAGCATTTCTATTTTCAGGACTAACTCCTAGAGATTAGGGGTTGGGGCTGGATGGTGGTAGGCTAAACCATATGGTTTCCGGTATCATAAGGTCGAGTGAAGGCAGAGCTTCTTTTCTTTGAGCGGATCAATTATGAAGACGGGGAGATTGTCGAAATGGTAATTTGGCGAGTTCCGGCGCCGGTTCCACCAACAATGCATGGGCTCAAATACTCGCTGTTCTATGGCCGTCCGGGTATCCGATCGGTTGGGTACGACAACGAGCGGGGAAAGCGAGATCATCGCCATTTGAAGGGCCTGGAAACGGCATACCACTTCAGCGGGGTCGAGCAACTGATGGCTGACTTCTGGTCGGATGTACACGTTTTGAGAGGTGAGCGATGAGCGATGTGAAGATAACAGTTGGCGGTTCGATTGAGGACGACGCCTCGCGCCGTTTTGTGGACGCCTGGCAGCGGGCGGAACGCGGCGAATCCTTTCGCGAGCTTCACTTGGCCTTCGAGAGCTGGGACGCTCTGGCCCGTGTGCTAACCGGCAAACGGATGGAGATCTTGCGCTACGTCCACAAGCATCCGGCGGCCAGCATCAGAGCGCTGGCGAAGGCACTGGGGCGCGACTATAGCAATGTTCATGCCGATGTCCAGGCATTGACGGCGGCGGGTCTGCTCGAAACCGGGAAGGGCGGCGTACGGGCCGATTACGACGCGATTGAAACCAAGATAGCGATTTAACCCGGTTCGCGGTGGGCGGCGGCGCGTTCCCATTGCGCGTTGAATTCACAGCCGATCAGGGCGACGATAGCGATGAGGTACATCCAGACCAGGAGCGCGATGCCCGCTCCGATCGATCCGTACATCACATTGTAATGACCCATATGAGTGACGTACCAGGCGAAGCCGGAAGTAGCCGCCAACCAGAGGAGCGTGGCAAGAATGGCGCCCGGCCAGACGTAACGCCAGCGTTGGCGGCGGTAGGGACCAAAATAGTAAAGCGTCGCGCTGACCGTAACTGTGGTAGCGAACGCGAGGACATAACGCGCGAGACGGCTGAGCAGCTCCCATAAGCCGGCCAGCGGCGTCCAGATGGGATCCACTTTCATCCAATACAATGCGATCCTTTCGATTTGGCCGCCGAACAGGATCAGCAGCGATGCGGCGACCAACGGCACGGCGGCCAGCAGGACCAGAGCGAAGGCGACTACGCTTCCATGAAGGATGCCGCGGTCCTTGGGGACATGATATGCGGCATGAAAGCCCTCAATCAGGCTTTTGACTACGCCCGAAGCGGCCCACAATGAAATCACCGCCGCCAGGATCAACAGCAAAATAGGCCGCGAGCCGGTGACGCTAAATTGCCGCAGTACGAGATCTTCGGATCCGGGCGGCACGATTTGCGAGAGCGCGCGCTCCAGCAGGTCGGAGACAAACTGCGCGCGAGTCTGCACCAGAATGGCCGCGGCGGAAGCGATCAAGGGAAAAAACGACAGCAGCGCCGAATACGCGGCGCCCTTCGCGACCGAGAGGCAATTATGATCGAAGGCCGAAAACACGGTGCGCTGCAATAACCAAAACAGTGTCCCGGGGGTTAGGCGCACGGAGGCTACTTCAATACCACCTTGGCGACGCCGGCGTTATTGGCGCTGTCGGAGGCGCGGACCACAACCAGGTGCTCGCCCGGTTTCAGATTGGCGAGGTCGAGCGAGAACTTTTCGCGCAAGGAGTCGATCACGCCGTCAGCGGCTTCGACGGGAACCCAGTCCCCTGCGTCGAGCGAGTACTCGCAATGGCGCAATGGGGAGGCGGCATCGGCGGCTTCCCATTCAATGTGGGCGGCGCCGTGGGCATAGCGATAGGCGCCTATAGAGACCGCCGGGGGCGTGTTATCGATTATCACCGGGTTGCTATCCAGAATGGCATCTCGCGCGGTAGCGGGCGGATTCGACTCGCGGTCGGAGGCGACCACGCGGAAGTAGTATTTGCCATCCGCCAGGATGGAGGCGTCGAAGCTGAGGGAAGGATCGTGAGTCGCGGTCTTGAGCGTCTTCCATTGCGCCTCGCCGTCCCCGCGGAAGTAGACGTTGTAAAGCAGGCGGTCGCCATCGGGATCGTCGGCCTGCCAGGAGATGGTGACCTGCTGGGTAAAGGCGCGCGGCAGGGTTTGCGTGGATGTGCCGGTGGAATTGGAGCTGGCGTCGCCCGCGTCGGTGACGGTGACGGAGTAATTGGCGGATGGCGCACTTTGGCGGGCGGGGGCGACGACGGCTTGCGAGACTACATTGACGCTCTTGAGCACGGGAGGCGAGTTGCGCGGCAGATAGGCGAGCGAGACGTTATCGAGCACCGGGGTAGCGCCGTTGGCGCCGGTCATTTCCATCTTCCACTGAATGTAGCGGGCGTTGGGACTCGAAATCCGCGAGCCGGCGGCATCGATCAGCGGCGGCGACCATTCGCTCCAGGTGCGGTCGGGCTTGGCGGAGTTCCCGGAGCGGGTGCGGAACACGATCTTGCAGTTGGGGGATAGCTCGGCGCGCCAGGTCATAGCGCCCCATTGGGACGCGGCGCCCGCGTCGTGAACCGGGGCCTCATAAGAACCGGCTTCGCCAGGTTTTTCGCCAAGGCGGAAGATGCGACCCATATTACCGGTAGCGGCTAAAATCGAGTGGTTGGCGGGAAGCAAGCGCACGGTCTCGCCTTCATTGGTCTGAGTGACCAGGGTGACGCGGCGGTCGGGCGAGAGACCGTATATGCGGCCGTTCTGATCGGTGGAGAAGAGAATTTGTTTCTCCAGAGCGAGCAGGTCGTAGACGTTTTCTTCCTTGGAACTCCACAGGGTTTCGACGGTGTTGTCTGGATTGATGCGATAGACGGCGGACTTCTCGATACCGCTGGTATCGACGACGGGCGTGAAGCTGGCGGTGACCTGCGGAGATCCCACCCCTGCGGCGGGAGGCTGAAGTTTCGCATCCTGGGGCTTAATCTCAGCGCCGGGATTGGCTTGCGCGTCGACGGAAACCGAGATGGTGGCTCCGGGCACGCCGCCGGCCGCGCCGTTGGCTTGCGCGGCCTGAGCGGCGGCTTGCGCCTGTTTAGCTACGGAGCCGCCGAGGGCGGCGGCATAAACCGTGCCATCGGGCATGGGAACGATGGCGCGAATTTCGGGGAGATTGGCGTCGTAAAGAACGAAGGCCTTGTCCTTGGCGGAAATGCGGTACAGAATTCCGTTGGGATCGGCGCCGGCTAGCAGGCGGCCCTGCGAGTCGATGGCCAGTCCCGTGATATGGGATTGGCCGGTGTCGTAATAGAGCTCCCCTTTGCCCGCCGAGGTAACGCGGAAGACCTTGCCTTGATCGCCGGTACCGACGAACAGATCGCCGTTGGAGGCAAGCGCCAGTGACCAGATGTAGCGGGCTTGCGGAGAGAAGTACTCGGTGGCAGCGCCGTTTTCAATGCGATAGACCTTGCCGTTTGGGGAGGTTCCGGCATACACAATGCCGTCGCGGCCGGCGGCGATGGCGAATACTTCGGGTTCCGAGGCGCTCCACAAGAGCGAAGATTTGCCGGCGCGATCGATTTTATAGACGCGTCCGCGATTGCCGGTTGCGGCATATAGAGTTCCATCGGGAGCCGCCGCGACCGACCAGATCACCGGCTGATCGGAAGTGAAGACCGTCTCCAGTTTCGGACCGAGCGTGAGGCGCCCATCGCGGCTGAGAGAGATGCCATCGAAGTGGCCGCGGACGAAATCGTTGTAGGAGGTCATTTCCCAGGCCGTGGAGCCGCTGGGAAAGGCTGGGGCGGAGAGGAGTAACAGGAGGATTGCATTCAACGCGGAGACGCGGAGAGGCGGAGGTAACGCCGGGAAATCCTTTCTATTATTCTCCGCGCCGTCTCCGCTCCTCCGGGTCTCCGCGTTGAGAACCACTCTCTCAGGGTCATTCTTTCACCTCCACCTGGATGGTCTTGATGCCGGAGATCACGGCGCCGGCGCCGTCGATTTCCATCTCGGCGATTTTGGAATTGCGCGTGGATGGCGAACCATCGAGGATCAGGGCGACCGACGCGGGGGGGCAGGCAAGTCGGCGCCTTCGACTTGAAAGGCTGGATCGGCGCGCCAGACGCGCACGTAGGCGTTGGTATTCGGATGCAGCCCGTTGACGGTGTCGATCAATTGACGGGCGCTGCGCGGGCTGGAGCCGAGAATCTGATGGAAGTCGGTGAGATTCGCGGTCATGGCGTCGGAAACGGTGAAATAGAGCGTTCCCGGTTGGGCGCCGATCGGCACCTGATAATCCACGGTGCGGGTAGTTTCGGCGCCATCGTCGCCGGTGAGCAGCACACTTAGCTTCAGCTTCTCGCCAGGGTGGACCTCGCGGCGGGAAAGGGTGACGCCATCGATGTTGAGCAGCTTTTTGCGATCGAAGGCTTCGATATTCAGCGAGACCTTCTTGAGTTTGAGCGAATTGAAACCGCTTTGCATGATATAGGCCGCGGGAATGGCGGCGTTCAGCGATACTTGCGTGGCTGCGCCATTATCCGCGGAGTATAGGTTATCGAGGCGAACGGCGGCGGGGGCATTCTGGAATTCCATCTCCCCGGTTACGCGAAGCGTAGCGGCGCCAAGAGTGCGCTCGGTACGATCTATGACGGAGAACACGGCCATCTGGAGGAGCAATGGCGAAAGCAGCGGATCGTTGACCATCTGCATGCGATAAGACTCAACGGCTTTGGAATCGCGCGATACCGAGAACGACATGGGCACCATGGACGCGCGCTTACCGAGCTCGCCTGAAACCGCGGTGTCGCGATCCTCGGAAATAGTTCCCATCCATTCGCGGGCGCTGGAGAGCTTAAAAGACGTATTGAGATTGGGCAACAGCGTGATGACTTCAGCGCGAGCGAACGGCAATGACGTAGCGCCGATATCGAGAAAGCGATGGCCGAAGGCGTAAATGCGAGAGCCGTCGATGTAGGTGACTGTGCCCTCGGCGCCCACGCCCATATCGCCGGACATAAGCTGCACGGAAATCATGGCGCCCGGTTTGAGATCGGCGGGATTGCCCATGGCAGAAGGTATTTCGGACCCGCCGCCGATTCCCTGGCGCAGTTCCAGGCCGAGGGCGCGCAGCCGAGGCGCGAAGGCGTCCAGCGCGGCGGGGGTGAAGCCGCCGAAGGAAATGGGCGTGGCGATATCGATAAGGCGCGAATCCCCGGCGAGAGCGGGATGAGGTTGCGAGAGACCGCGGGTGACGTCGCGGTCTGCAAGTGCGATTGCGGGACGCCGCGCCGGAGATTGAGCGAGACCAGGGCCAACGCGCAACATGTCCTCGATCGGACGAATGCCGGCGATGGGGTCCTTGGAAAACGGGAATGCCATGGCAACGGCGCCGATCAGTTTGCCCCCGATATAAACGGGACTGCCGCTCATCCCCTGCATGACGCCGGTGTGTTCCAGCGGTCCGCCTGAGAGGCGGGCGACGATCAGCGATTCCTTGGGACCGATGTTTTCGAGCACACCGAGGATTTCGACATTGAATTCATCGATGCGGTTGCCGGCGAAGACGGTGCGTCCCGTGCCGGTCATGCCGGGGCGGATGGATTTGAGCGGGAGGAACTGATTTTGCGCGGACAGGGTTGCAGCCAAGGCAAAGAGCGCGGGAAGCACTAAGCGGGGCACCACTTCATTGTAGACGGGCGGCCCGGCTGCGGGTTGCCGCGGGCGATCTCATTATTTGCGTGTGGTTATGTTCAAAAGCGGCCTGCAAAATTTGACGGTCCGCAAGTAGTGGGTTACCATGGGACTGCGGGGTGGAGCAGTCTGGTAGCTCGTTGGGCTCATAACCCAAAGGTCGAAGGTTCAAATCCTTCCCCCGCAACCAAACTCTTCAGTTGGTTACGGTTCCTTCCGGCCCTTCCTTCCCCTCAATTGCTAACGGATTGCTAACACCGGTCTCGGCTTTGTGGCGAACCTTCGCATCGGCCATCGACTTCTCGTAGCGGGCGCTGGCTTCCTTGCCGCAGCCTGGGAAGAGGTGACCGTCTTCTAACCTATCTGATCCCATCTTCCGAACTCGCACGGTTCCCCTGCATCAACTCTGGCTAAGAAGTGCCGCAGGTCATGAATCGCTCCGCAAACCCACTTCCCATCCTTCCACCCAATCATTCCTGATCTGTGAGCCCCACGCCGCCCGGCTGCTGACCTTCAAATCGGTCAACATTTTCATTACGCTCTCGGTCGCAGCGATGCGGCGTAACGATTCCCTGACTTCGGCGGCCCAACGTGCCACTCCCACTTGTGCGCACCATCCGTACCGCGGCGTTTCGAGATTGCGTGCCGCACATTTACCTCATTGCCAAACCATTCGATGTCATTGAACCGAAGCCCGAGAGCCTCGTTCCGCCGCACACCCGAAAACGCTCCCATGTAGGTCAGCGCGAATCCGAGTCCGCCCAGTTCATTTGCCGCGCCGATCAGTGCCCAGACGTGTTCCGGTGTCGGCGGCGTGATCTGGCGGGACTCCAGCGGCGGAAGCTCAAGCCCCACCGTTGGAGCGTGGAACGCGAAACCCCGTCGCACCGCGCTCGGCCCTCTTGCCGGCCAGCATCGTGCGCAGGAGTGTTACTGTATTGTGGATCGCCTTCGAAGAAAGCTCGTCTTCGATCATCCCGCTCACGGGTGCGTCAGTGGCCAGGCTGTTGAGTTGATCCGGTCACGGAAACGGAGAAATCGTGATGGCCGCGGTCGATCAACTCAGCCCTATCCTCGGCAAGCGCGTTGGCATTCTACACGTAGAAGATCCCATGGGCCGCCCGGTTGAGCTTGATATCAACGCCGGATCGCACCCAGCGCTCAATACGTTTACCGTCCACGTGCCCGTGGTGTGAAAGGAACCTTGATAACATATACGCCTTAGCTGCGTCGGCGCGTATCAAGTACAACGTGGTGTGGCTCAGTCTCGATGACGCAAAGCAGACGCGCGACTATATTAGCCGGAAGCCCTGCCGTCTGCCGGTTTACAGCGGGCTTGGTCACGATACGATTGACCGTTTGAAGCCGCCTCAATCAAGCAGAGCCCGACCGTTCATGGAAGGGGCGGCGGCGATTTTTCGTCGCCGGGGGTGCTCAATGTACGGGCTTTTTCTCTGAAGGACCTGATTCGAATCGCGTACACGGATGCGTCCTACCGCCTAGAGGAATATCAGGTCGTTGGCGGCCGGGACTGGTTGGACGATTACGCATACGACATCGTTGCCAAATCCGGCCTCGGTAACGGCACGCCAGGAGATGCGTCAAGTGATCCAAACGTTGCTTGCGGAGCGGTTCGGGCTTGTCGTCCACCGCGAGACAAGGCGCCTTACCGGATACGCACTCGTTATCGGCAAAGGCGTAGCAAGAATGCAGCGTGTATCTGACACCGAGACGGCGCGCGGCGAATTCCAGTCCCTGAAGACTGGCGAGATTGTTGCCGTGAGGGAGCCGATGGCGGAGCTGGCTCTTAAGCTGAGTGGGCAGATTAACCTTCCCGTCGTGGACAAGACCGGCCTTAGTGGCCGCTATAACTTTTCGCTTCGGTGGTCGAATTACGATCTTCCCGCGGATCCCGCCAAGGGGTTTGCCACAGACCCCGACCTCGACAGGCCGAGCCTGTTCGGCGCGCTCCAGGAGTTGGGGTTGAAGCTTGAACGGCAACCCGTACCGGTGGAGACCATAGTTGTAGAACGTGCCGAAAGGCCCACTGAGAATTAGCGGGCCGCGCGATGCAGATGGTCAGTCGCACATTGACACCCGTCACTCCGTTCCGTTCAATCACGGGGAGCAGTCGGCCAATTACGGGGTTCGAGGGCACGTAGTTGCCCTCCCCGGGCGCTCGCCAGCTCGAAATTCGCTGGGAGTGCAGCCGTGGAATCGGAAGAAAGCGCAGTCAAATCGGCTCGGTGAAGCATAGCCCACGGCAAAGGCAATCTCCTTAATCTGCGTCGAATCGCTTGCCAACATCTCAGCCGCACGGATCATTCTCACGGCACGTCAGATACTTGATGGGAGAAACCCCGTATACGCCTCGAAAGCGATGAGCGAAGCTAGAAACCGAGATGCCAAAGCGCTTGCTAAATTCGTGACGCTAACCGCACAGGCATACTGTTCTTGTAAGTGCCCGTTAACATCACACAACCAATTGATGGGCTTAGCGTTGCGTTGCGATTCGCATCCGGATCCCAAAATACTCCGCCGCCGGCGTAAACATATACTAAGTTAACCGATGGCCTAATGCAAGTCTTATCTCAATACTATTCTCAGTTTTCTCATATTTATGTGATAAAACATGAGCTTGGCGGGGCAATTCGCCATGCAGGATATTGATCGTCAGCGTGCAAACAGAACAACCGCTAAGGCTGGGCAGATCCGGGTACGGCGCCATCTGGAGAAAATGACTGGAGTGGACCGGGCGCAGATCACCCGTGTTATCACGTGGTAGCCGGAAGTTGAGACGATGCCCTAAACCGTACGGGCGGCGCGGCTTTCCGCAGCTACACGCGTGCGGACCAGGACGCTGCTGGCATCCGTCGACCGGGCCCATTCTGTCGAAATTAAACTGCCGTAAGCTCGGCATTTCTTATCCGCATTAATCGGCGGCCCATTCGTTTTTGCGCTTGACCGGAGACTCCGTCCCTCAGCGTCGGACGACCAATTTCTCAGTCACAGGAAATTCAACTTTTAATAAACCCGGATATCCTACACAGGAATAACGCCTTACCCCAATTCCGCCATTCCCCGATCACGACTGTTTACAATCTCGTCAGAGACAATCATAACGGGGAGAGCCTTGCGATTTAGAACATTTGCCGGAATGCTTCGCTCGATTGGGTTCGTTTTTTCGCGCCCGTCCTGTGCCAAGCGGCCAAGCCGGCCTAAACCTGTTCGCCGCCCAGAACTTCCACAATCTAAACAATTTCCGCAAAGTTGGCTTCGTTTGTTCGAACGCGCGGCAACCCTCTCGATCCCGCTGCGATATACTTTCCTTCAAATGCGATTTTTGTCACTCATTTTCTGCATCGGCCTTGCCGCGTTCGCTCAAGACGAGCCCGCCCCCGGTGGACGGCGGGGCGGTTCCCCCGATTCTACCGACCCTATCAACGCCCGCACCTTCGCCAGCCTGCGCGTGCGCAACATCGGCCCGGCCTTCATCTCCGGCCGCGTCTCTCAATTCGCGGTCTTCCCCGATTCTTCCAGTCACTACCTGGTCGCGGAGGCGTCCGGCGGCATCTGGCTCACTCACAATAACGGCACTTCGTGGACGCCGGTATTTGACAATTACGGCTCCTACTCCATCGGCTGGATCGCCATCGATCCCAAGAATCCTTCCATCGTCTGGGCCGGTACCGGCGAAAATAACGATCAGCGAAGCGTCTCTTTCGGCGACGGCGTCTACAAGAGCGAAGATGGCGGACGCACCTGGCGCAATGTCGGTTTGAAACTCACCGAACACATAGCCCGAATCGTGATCGATCCGCGCGATTCCAATGTCGTCTACGTCGCCGCTCCCGGACCATTGTGGAAGGGCGGCGGCGAGCGCGGTCTCTATAAGACCACCGACGGCGGTAAGACCTGGTCGCAGAGTCTCATCAAAGTTGGCGATTACACCGGCTGCTCCGATGTGGTTATGGATCCCACCAATCCCGATGTCCTCTTCGCGGCCACGCACCAGCGCGAGCGCCGCTATTTCGGCATGATCCACGGAGGACCCGAAAGCGCACTCTGGCGCTCCAACGATGCCGGGAAAACCTGGGCCAAGGTCGGCGGCGGATTTCCCAACACCGGTGAACTCGGCCGCATCGGTTTGAACTATGCGCCCTCCAATCCGTCTATTCTTTACGCGCAGGTCGAAGCTAACGCCGGCCGCGGCGGCCTTTACCGCTCCGCCGACGGCGGCGCCACCTGGGAAAAGCGCAATAGCTACGACGAACAGGGTCAGTATTACGCCAAAGTCGTCGTGGACCCGGCCAATCCGGACCGCGTCTACGTCATGAATACCAATATCATGGTGTCGGACGATGGCGGGCGTACCCAATCCAGTCTTCCCACGCGCTATAAGCATGTCGACAATCACGATATCTGGGTCGACCCGCATAACAACGATCACTACTTAGTAGGTTGCGACGGCGGTATTTACGAAAGCTTCGATCGCGCGCAGAATTGGATCTTCAAATCCAACCTCCCGACCGCCCAAATGTACGATGTAGCTGTAAGTGAAGACGCGCCTTTCTATTCGGTTTATGGCGGCACTCAGGATAACAACAGTTTCGGCTGCCCCGCGCGCACCAAGAGTTCCGCCGGTATCATGAATTCGGATTGCTTCGTCACCATGGGTGGCGATGGTTTCTACAGCCGCGTCGATCCCAAGGACCCTAACACTGTCTACGCCAACATGCAGAACGGCGGCATGGTACGCTTCGACCGCCGCACCGGCGAGCGCGTCAGCATCCAGCCGCAGCCCGCCAAGGGCGACCCCGCCGCGCGTTGGAATTGGGACGCGCCCGTGATTATCAGCCCGCACTCCAATACCCGCCTCTATTTCGGCTCGCAGAAGCTCTATCGCAGCGACGACCGCGGCGACAGTTGGCGCGCCATCAGTCCCGACCTTACTCGCAATCTCGACCGAAACACCTTGCCAATCATGGGCAAAATCTGGCCTATCGACGCTATCCAGAAGAACGTATCCACCGCGCTCTACGACAATATTTCGTCCATCGCAGAATCTCCTAAGCAGGAAGGCTTGATCTATGTCGGGACCGACGATGGCCGCTTCAGATCACCGAAGATGGCGGCAAGACCTGGCATAAAGTGGAAAAGCCCGCCGGCGTTCCCGAAGACGCCTATGTGCAGCGCATCACCGCTTCGCAGCACGACGCCGGAACGGTTTATGTGGCTTATGAGAATCATCAAAATGGCGATTTCAAGCCGTATCTGATCAAGAGTTCCGATAAAGGCAAGAGCTGGGTCAGTATCTCGGGCAACTTACCCGACCGCGGCGGCGTCTACGCCATTGCCGAAGATTATTATGATCCAAGTTACTCTTTGCCGGGACTGAGTTCGGCCTTTACTTCACTAAGATCGGCGGTGAAAAGTGGATTCCGCTGCGCAATGGTATGCCGACAATCATGGTGCGCGACTTACCATTCAAAGACAAATGGATGACTTAGTGATCGGTACCTTCGGCCGCAGCATCTATATCCTCGATGACTACAGTCCGCTGCGAGACGCTACCGCCGAAATCTGACCGAAGAGAGCATGCTTTTCCCCGTCAAGACAGCGCTCTCTTACATCCCCGGCTCTATCTTCGGCGGCGGCAGAGGCGATCAGGGCGAGAACTTCTTTACCGCTCCGAATCCGCCGGTCGGCGCGATTATAACTTATAACCTGAAAGACGGCTATCGGACCAAGGCGCAGGAGCGCCAGCAGCGCGAGCGCGCCGCTATTCAGCGCGGCGAAACGCCTCCTTATCCCACGCCCGGGCAGCTTCGCGCCGAATCCGAGGAAGAAGCTCCCGCCATTCTCATGACTATAACGGACGCCGCCGGCAAAGTAGTGCGGCGAATGGATGACCTGCTACCGCCGGTATCCATCGCGTCACCTGGGATCTGCGCGGGCAGAGCCCTAATCTTCCCGCTGCCGCATTCGGCGGCGGCGGTGGAGGAGGTCGCGGCGGCGCGGCGGCGGGGGTGGCGGGGGCGGGTGGTGGCGGGGCCGCGGGGTGGTGGCGGCGAAGAAGAACCTCCCGCCTTTGCCGGGCGTGGGGCGGCGGAGCGCCTGGTCGTACCGGGCAAGTACACCGTCGCGCTGGCCAAGCGCATCGATGGAGTAGTCACTCCGCTGCCGGGCTCGCAGTCCTTCGAAGTGATTGGCGAAGGTCCATCGACCCGCGAAGACCGCGCCGCTCTTTCGGAGTTTGAAGCAAAACTCGCCAGATTGCAGCAGGCCTTGACGGCCACCCAGGAATTGCCGCCGAGGCGCGCACGCGTCTGGAAGCCATCCGCCGCGCGGTGGATGCCACGCCTGCGCTTTCGCCTAAGCTGCATGAACAAACGCTCGCGCTCGAAAAGCAATTGGACGATATCAACCTCGCGCTGCGCGGCGATACGATCTGGCGCGCGCACAATGAAGGCGTACCCGCATCCATCGCCGAGCGTGTGACAAGCCGCGGCATCGCCCGTGCGCGGAACCACCGGTCGTCCCACTAAGACGGCGACGGAGCAGTACCAGATCGCGTCCGACGAGCTGGCCGTGCAAATCCCTAAATTGCGCAAGTTACTCGAAACCGATATCAAGACACTCGAAAAGCAGCTGGATGCTGCGGGCGCGCCACCCACGCCGGGACGCTTGCCGGATTGGAAACCAGGTAAGTAGCATGACTAAACTCACTGGTGCGATGCCCTTTGTGGGGCAGGTTGTCAACCTGCGGCCGATTGTCAATCGGCCTGCCGCGACGCGCTTGGCAGCCGAGTCTTCAGCCGGCGCTCTCCAGGTCGCGCGGAGTTCGCCGCACTCTCCTCCTCCTCACCCCGCTCGCTTGCTTCGCCGCCTCTACCATGCCACCGAGGCCGACCAGCGCCTGGCCCACGACATCTACAAGCAGATCGTCGAGATCAAATCCGGCTTCACCACCGGCGCCGACCACGCCGGTCGTCGAAGCCATCGCGGCGCGCCTGTCTCAAGCCGCCGGATTTCCCGATTCCGACATCTTCATTGGCGGCGCCATTCCCAAGAAGGCCAACCTAGTCGTGCGCTACCGCGGCAACCGGCGAAGCTCAAACCCATCCTGCTGCTCGCTCATACCGATGTCGTCGAAGCCAAGCGCGAAGACTGGACTACCGACCCGTTCTCAGTTCACCGAAAACGACGGCTACTACTACGGCCGCGGCACAGCCGACGACAAGGCACAGGCCGCCGTCTTGATCGCGACTCTGATTCGCTACAAGCGGGAAGGCTTCAAACCGGACCGCGATATCATCGTCGCGCTCACGGCCGACGAGGAGGGCGGCGGGCCCGACAACGGCGTCGACTGGCTATCAAGAACCACAAGGATCTGATCGACGCCGACTTCGCGCTCAACGAAGGCGGCAAGGGCGCGTTCCGTCGACGGCAAGCGGTTCTCCAACGATATCCAGGCCGCCGAGAAGGTATCTCGACCTGCGGCTGAGGTACTAACAAGGGCGGCCACAGCTCGCAGCCGGTGCCCGACAACGCGATCTATCGCCTTGCCGCCGCCTGACTCGATTAGGGCAGTTCGGGTTCCCGGTCAAGACTAACGAGGTCACCCGCGTACTTCTCCGGCATGGCGAAGATCGAGACCAGCCCGCCAAGCCGATCTCGCCAAAGTGGCGGAAGGCGACGCGAAGCCATGAAGCGCGTGGCCGCCGCTTCTCCGCGCTGGAACTCTATGCTGCGGACCACCTGCGTCGCGACGATGCTCGAAGGCGGGCACGCGCGAAATGCGCTGCCGCAGCTCGCCGCGG
>CAVRPF010000004.1:0-60450 GCA_963723015.1 Bryobacterales bacterium | reverse complement strand
AGGTGTCAGCGCTAAAATAGATGTACCAACTAATGCGAATTGGTGAGATTTACCTTGCCCAACGTCCCGAAGGTCCGAGTAACTGCCTTGTGGCTTCCAGACGACCGTCCCCTGGCTCTCTACTCAATCCGGCCAGCGTGGCAGATCGCCAGATGGTCAGGTTCGAACCTGTCGTGGCCATCAGGTAGTACGCGTCTTCGTAAACAATAATCCACGGATCGGGAGCGTGCTGCCGAACAGCATCGGTGAAGCGCGCCTGGGTCACTGCCCACGGAGGCATACGCGCACAGAAGTACGCCGTTAGAAGCTCCTTGCAAGGGTCGGGTTCGCATGTGTATGTCAGACGGGCCACTCTCATTGTACGGCAGCCGGACGCCTGTCTGATAATCACACACAGAGGAGTGTCGCCCATGGCTGGATTGCCAAATACTTATGGAGTTGTGGCATGCCACGCGCTGAACGGCGGCCCGGAATGGCCCCGTAGTTTCCGTGGGCAGCATTCCTGGTACCGGCGCCTGGATAGCACGGGGAATTGTGCCTGACTGGGAATTTTGGTGGTCTCATTAATGGAAACTGGTTGATATTCCAGCTTCGCTCCAGCGCTACGCCCGATCGAGGATGGCTACTTCGATATGAGCAAGGTGATGCAGGCGCGGCGATCGAGCCTGTGATCCTCTGGATCTGGATTCAACTCTTCAATTCCGGCGGCTCTTCTTCCATTTCTCTCCCGTTTCGCGAAGAAAGTTGGATTCAAAATCGGATTCAATAGCGCCCCCAACCCAAATATGCCGACAAAAGTGAGGTATAGCCAATCACATAGTCAGTCGCATAGCTGATGCTGTCGAAATTACGAATCAGCCGCTCTCTCTCATGTCACCCGTAGGTTCGTCCGCGCTCAGGATTTTCCTGGCCGCACAATCAGCATGGGAACATCCAGATCGTGCCGCACCGGGTTAATGGTATTGCCGAAAATCAGGTCCTTCAAGCCGCCATGGCCGTGCGCGCCCATCATCACCAGATCGGGCCGGATTTCGTGGGCGTAGCGCACAATCTCGCGCTTGGGCGAGGACGAATGGCTAGATCGCAGTCTCCACCGGGATGCCCTGATCGCGAAACGAGCGCGCGACCTTCTCGAGGTAAGCCTCGCCCAACTCTTCTTCGGCCGTGGAGGCCTCGCGTCCATACACCTGGCTGGTTACGCCTTCCTCTACGTGCAGCAGGAAAACCTTGGCGCCGTGCGAGCGCGCCATCGCGGCGGCGTGGTTGACGGCAAGGCGATCGAGATCTGTATGATCCAGGGGAACCAATATTCGTCGATAAATCGGCGCCGCCGCCGCCGCGGCCTCACTCGGGGCGGCCTCAGGCAATGTGACCGGGGCCATGCCATAGCGCCTGAACCTGGTGATGTAGGGCTCGAGCGTCACCCACAGCAGTAGCACAACAAGACCGATGGCCAGTGGAATCGCCACCAGCCAAATTGCCGTACGCCACCGGCCGGCGGTTTGCGTCCAGCCGGAAAGGGTCTGCATCGCCAGCATGATGTTGAGTGCCACAATGATCACGGCGGAAATCCACGCCAGGATGTTGACCCAGGCGCGATTGGCGAACGCCCCCATGCGATTGCGGTCGCTGGTGAATTGAATTAGCGGAATGATGGCGAACGGCAGTTGCATGCTGAGCACGCATTGGCTGAGCAGCAGCAGCCATAGCGTGGATTGCTCGCCAGCGAAATAGATGGTGAGAGCCGCGGGAATGATCGCCAGCGAGCGCGTCACCATGCGCCGCAGCCACAGGCGCATGCGGAAATTGAGAAAGCCTTCCATCACCACCTGGCCGGCCAGCGTCCCGGTCAGCGTAGAGGATTGGCCCGAGCAGATCAGCGCAACGGCGAAGATCACGCTCGCCATGCCGGCGCCGAGCAGCGGCGTCAGCAGCCGGTGAGCCTGCTGAATCTCCGTCACCACGATGCCGTGCTTGAAGAAGACCGCCGCCGACATCACCAGAATGGCGATGTTAACGAACATGGCGCCGTTGAGCGCCACTACCGAATCGATCAGGTTGTAGCGGCACGCGGCGCGCTTGGCGCCCTCGTCGTGGGCGATGCGCCGCGTCTGCACCAGCGCCGAATGCAGATACATGTTGTGCGGCATCACCGTGGCGCCGAGGATAGTGATCGCCAGATAAAGGCTTTGCCCATTGAGCCGCGGCACAAGGCCGGTGGCCAATTCCGCGATGGCCGGTTTGGCCCAGATCACCTCCACGCAGAAGCAGGCCGCAATAGTAGCGATCAGCGCGAGTACGAATGCCTCCAGCGTGCGGATTCCGAAGCGCTGGAACCACAGCAACAGCAGCGTATCGAGAGCGGTGAACAGTACGCCCGTCAGCAGCGGAATGTGGAACAGCAGGTTAATACCGATAGCCGCGCCCAGCACCTCGGCCAAGTCGCAGGCGCACGATGGCGATTTCGCACAGAATCCACAACGTTATGTTGACCGGCTGCGCGGATAGCGTTCGCGGCACGCCTGCGCCAGGTCGCGCCCGGCCACGATGCCTAGGCGCGCGCTCAGGGTTTGGAGCAGAATCGCCATCGCGTTCGACATTACCAACACCCATAGCAGTCGATAGCCGAAACGCGCGCCGCCTTCGAGATCGGTAGCCCAGTTGCCGGGGTCCATGTAGCCAACGCTCACCAGGTAGGCCGGCCCGGCGAAAGCGAACATGCGCCGCCAGAACGAAGGTTGCGAGGTGGCGACGCTAGCGTGAACGTCGGCAAGCGAGCGCGATGGCAGCCGCAATGGTTCCGTGGGCGTCACTGACCTTTATTATGCGGGATTACGGGACCCGGAAAGAAGGCTGCGGCAATCGAAGCGAATAACCGGCCCTCCCGGCGCCCGAGCCGACAAGAGGTCTGGCATCTTCTGGGAAAACTGGTAAATGCGTTGTAACGTCCGTCACCACGGAATGGCGAAATGCATAGAGCCATATTGTCGTGAAGATACCTGCGCTTACCCTTTTTCTATTCGTGACTGCTATGGCCGCCGGCGATTTCCAGGCCGGATTGGACGCCTATAATCGCGGCGATTTCGCCGCCGCGCTCAAGGAGTGGCAGCCTTTGGCCGAGCAGGGCGACGCCAATTCACAATACAACTTGGGCTTGCTATACGCGCGCGGCCAAGGCGTGCCGCAAAATTACAAACAGGCCATTGCCTGGTATCAAAAGGCCGCCGGCCAAGGCGTCCCCGCCGCGGAATACAACCTGGGAGTGATGTACGCGAATGGGCAGGGGGTATCGGCGAATTCCGCGGAGGCCTCGAAGTGGTTCCTGAAAGCCGCGCAGCAAGGCGTGGGCGATGCGGCTACGGGTCTGGCGACCATCTACTCTGAAGGTGGCGGGCGGATTCAAGAATTATGCCGAGGCCGCGAAGTGGTATCGCACCGCCGCGGAACAGGGCGTTGCCAGCGCGGCCTTCAGCTTAGGCGTAATGTACGACGTCGGCCAAGGCATGCCGCCGGATTATGCCGAGGCGCTGAAGTGGTACCGGCAGGCGGCGGACGCGGGGTACGCCAGCGCAATGACGAACATCGGCATCCTTTATTACAACGGCCAAGGCGTAAAGCGCGACTTGGTCCAGGCCTATGTGTGGTTCGCGCGCGCGCAAAAGTTGAACGATCCGCGTGCGAAGGACATGATCGGCATGGCGGCTGAAAAACTGACGCCGAAGCAGACCAAGCAGGCGCTGGCGGAGATAGATGCATGGCATCCCTCGGCAAAACCCGCGGCGACGGAGGAAGCGAAACTGTTCAGTCCGCCGCCCGCAGCGCCGCCGGAAACCAGGCAACCGGCGACCGCCGATCGCGCGGCCGCTGTTCCCGCAGCCGGAGCGCCGAAACCGGCCCACCAGGACGTGTGGACCGGCATCGAGCGCGTGATCGCAATCGGCGATGTTCATGGCGATTATGAGGAGTTCGCGCAAGTGCTCGCGTCGGCCGGCCTGATCGACGGCAATGGGAACTGGACCGGCGGCAAGACTCATCTGGTGCAAACAGGCGATATTCTGGACCGGGGTCCGGATTCGCGCGCGGTAATGGATCTCTTGATCAAGCTCGAAAAGCAGGCGGCCCAAGCGGGAGGCGCCGTGCATTGTCTGATAGGCAACCACGAGGCGATGAACGTTTACGGCGATCTCCGTTACGTCTCGCCCGCCGAGTTTGCCGCCTTCGCGAATTCGACCGGCTCGGCGGGCCGCCAGGCATCGTTGGGGCAGGGAATCACCGCGCCGGCCACTCCGCTGGCCAATCCGCAGCCGCCGCAGGAGCAAGTTCCGGGGCTCACGGAGTTGCGCGCGGCGTTCGGTCCCGAAGGAGAGTACGGTAAATGGCTGCGCGGCCTCAATGCGGTGATTAAGATCGACCGGACTCTCTTCGCCCATGCCGGCCTGGGGCCGAAGTACGCGGATTGGGATATCGACCGGATCAACGATGAAGTGCGCGGCGAGTTGACCGACTTCACTCGGCTTCACGGCGGCATTGTGACCGATGAGGACGGTCCGCTGTGGTATCGCGGTCTGGCGAAAGGCGATGAAGCGCAATTGGCGCCTTTGGTGGATCGCCTGTTGAAGCACTTCGATGTGGACCGCATTGTGGTGGGCCACACCTACGCGGGCGGCGCCGTCATGCCGCGCTTCAATGGAAAGGTGATTCTGGTGGACACCGGAATTCCGAGGGTCTACGACAACACCGGCAAGATCGCATGCCTCGAGATCGACAAAGGCCAGCCGGTAGCGCTCCATCGTGGACAGAAGTTGCCATTACCGGCGGACGAGAACGGCCCGGATATGCTGCGGTACCTCAAAGCCGCGGCGGCGTTGGATCCGCAACCTTCGCCATTATCTCCGGAAATTGAGAAACTGGAGAAGAAATAGGAGGCAAACGCGATGACCTTAGCCGACAAGAGTTGCATCCCATGTCGTGGAGGCGTGCCGCCGCTGCATGGCGAAGAGTTGGAAAAAATGAAGGCCCAAGTGTCCGGGTGGGAAGTGGTGGACGGCCATCATCTCTTCAAGAGCTACACGTTTGCCGATTTTGTCACCGCGCTGGCATTTGTGAACCGTATCGGCGAGACGGCCGAGCGCGAGGGACATCATCCCGATCTTTTTCTGACGTGGGGAAAGGTGGATGTCAAGATCTGGACCCATAAGATTAACGGTCTCACCGAGAGCGATTTCATTCTGGCGGCGAAGATCGATCAATTGGTTCACGACTGAGCATATTGCAATTCGATCGCTCCGGACGGCAGCCGCCGTATTATGCTTGTGAGCGTATGTCCCGTCCAAAGTTCGCCATTCTTTCCGTTGCCGGCCTCGCGGTCGCGCTTTACGCCCAGCAAGGCTACAAAGACACACCAATCCTTCCAGGCCAACCGTGGCACGTACACGACCCCGACCGGCCGCATCCACGCGCGGTGACGCCGGGCGCGGAACCGGGTGCGCCACCCGCGGACGCGACGATTCTCTTCGACGGCAAAAATCTTTCCAAATGGGAACAGCACGAGCGCGGCAAGACGGTGGACGCCAGGTGGAAAGTGGAAAGCGGCTATTTCGAAGTCGCGCCCAACACGGGTGACCTGATCAGCCGCGACCGCTTCGGCGATTGTCAGCTTCACGTCGAATGGTCGGAGCCCCCCACCGTCCGCGGCTCCAGCCAGAATCGCGGCAATAGCGGCGTGTATGTGCAAAGTCTCTACGAAATCCAGGTGCTCGATTCCTATAACAATCCCACATACGCGGACGGCCAGGCGGGAGCGATTTACGGCCAATGGCCCCCGCTGGTCAATCCCATTCGCCCTCCGGGCCAGTGGAACGTATACGATATCGTATTCGAAGCGCCGAAGTTCGATGGCGATAAGCTGGTCAAACCCGCGTTTGTTACGCTGCTTTTCAATGGCATCATCGTCCACAATCGGAAGGAATTGAACGGCAGTACAGAACACCGCGCGCTGGGAAGCTATAAGCCGCACGGCGACGAGCCCCTGCTTCTGCAGGATCACGGCGCGCCTGTGCGCTACCGCAATATCTGGATTCGCGCCCTCAAGGGCTACGATCAGCCCGAGAAGTAACGTTTATGCGCCAGTCCACTTTAGAGGTGCAATCGGACACCAGTTTTTATGGCCATCCACGCGGATTGGCGACGCTGTTCTTTACGGAAATGTGGGAGCGCTACAGCTACTACGGCACGCGCGCACTCCTGTTTCTCTTTATGACCGCGTCGGCCACAACCGGCGGGCTGGCGTTCCCGGTGGTCAAGGCCGGCGCTATCTATAGCGTTTATGCGGCCATGGTGTATCTGCTGTGCCTCGCCGGCGGTTGGATGGCCGACCGCATTACGGGACAGCGCCGCGCCGTGTTGTACGGCGGTATCCTGATCGCGGCCGGTAATTTCTGTCTGGCGGCGCCTCTGCTGATGACGTTCTATGCCGGGCTCGGGCTGATTATGCTCGGCACGGGAATGTTGAAGCCCAACGTGAGCGTAATCGTGGGCCAACTCTACGCGCCCGGCGATAAGCGGCGCGATTCCGGCTTCTCGATCTTCTACATGGGGATCAATATCGGGGCGTTGATTTCGCCGCTCATCTGCGGATGGGCGGGCGAAAAAGTAAGCTGGCGGCTTGGCTTCGCCATCTCCGGAATCGGCATGGTGGCTGGAGTGATTCAGTACTGGCTGGGCGGCAAACATCTGGGGCAGGCTGGATTGTACCCTTCGAGCAGTGGCGATCCGGCGCGCGACCGCACGCAGAAACGCACCGGTGCCGCCGCGGCCGCGGCGGTATTGGTCGTCCTGGGCGCTTTAGCGCTGCTCAGCGCGTTGGGCGCGCTTGAGATTACCGCCACCACGGTTTCCAATGGCCTCGGCTGGGTACTGGTGGCGATTTCCATAGGCGCATTTTATTGGATGATTTTCGGTAAGGGCTGGTCGATAGATGAGCGCAAGCGGGCCGTGGCGATTTTGGTCTTGTTTATTGCCTCCGTCATCTTTTGGGCATCGTTCGAACAGGCGGGAACGTCGCTTAACCTGTTTGCCGAACGGAATACCAACCGCATTGTGCTTGGATATCAATTCCCGGCAAGCTGGTTCCAATTCGTGCAGCCTGCGTTCGTGATCACGCTGGCGCCGGTGTTTGCGTGGCTGTGGCTAGCCTTGGGGCGGCGCGAGCCATCAAGCCCCGCAAAATTCACTTTAGGGCTGCTGTTTGTCGCGCTTTCCTTTGCCATCCTCGTTCCGCCGGCCAAGGGTGGATTGGTCTCGCCCTGGTGGCTGGTGGGCTGCTATTTTTTAGCTACCCTGGGCGAGTTGTGCTTGAGCCCGGTTGGCCTCAGCGCCATGACGAAGCTGGCGCCGGCGCGCACTGGGGGATTCGTAATGGGGATCTGGTTCCTGGGCACGGCCGTCGGCAATTGGCTGGCTGGGCGCGCCGGTGGACTTTTCGAATCCATGCCGCTGCCGGAACTATTTGGAGCGGTAGCGGCTTCGGCGCTCGTGGCCGGGCTAGTGCTCGCGGTGCTGATTAAGCCTACGGTGCGGATGATGTCGGGCGTGAAATAGAGCGCACGCCCTAACGCGCCACCAGAATCACTCCACCCAGCACCATCAGCGTGCCCGCTATACGGCGCGCGCCGATATGCTCCTTCAACACCAGCTTGGCTAACACCGTTTCTACAATGAAACTGCCGGCCGAAGCCGGTACGGCGAAACTGAGCGGCTCGGCCTGCACCAGCGCCATAAACGCAAAGAATGAAAACGCCAGCAGAGCGATAGACAGAATCAGATCGCGCCGTATGGCGATCAGCTTGAGCAGGCGAGCCAATCCGCGCGCGCCCGCGGTCACATCGCCCTCGCGCTTCATGGCATGGCTCTGCAGCAGATCGCTGGCGGCGGTAGCGCCCACCATTACGCTCAACAGCACCCACTTCATTGCAGCTTTTCCGGGAGGACGGTCGTGGTATTGCGCGGCGTCGATCCTACCAGCGCCGCACCGGCGAAAATCAAGGCCGTTCCGAGCCATCGCTCGCCGCTTACCGGTTCGGCCAGAAATAGCTTGCCGAGCAGTGTCGCTAAAACGTAGCCGACCGCCGTCACCGGCAGTACGAAACTCAAGTCGGCCACGCTGAACAGGGCTATACGCGTAAAAAGCGAAGAGATCAGCATCAGGATTCCAAGAGCCGCAAACGGATCGAGCATGGCCTGCAAATAGGGAATGGGGTAAATAGAGAGCGGCTGCGGGGAGTGCTTGGTCCCCCATGCCAGCGCCAAATTGCCGAATGCCCGCAGAGCCACAAAGATCAGCAGCAGAAGGTAAGTGCGCCAAGGGCGAGCATTTTCAGCCATAGCAATAACTTCCAGGGTACAATGCAGGGATAATAGCCCTTTAGAGGCAGGGCATATTCGCGGTTCATCATTGTACTATGGGCGTGGAGCCATCCGGCCTGAGGGATACAACCAACATGAAAATATGCGTTTTAGGCGGAGACGGGTACTGCGGTTGGGCTACAGCTCTCTATATGTCGCGCCAGGGGCATCAAGTCTCCATCGTCGACAATCTGGCGCGCCGTCAGTGGGATCGCGATCTGGGGGTAGAAACGCTCACGCCGATTCGTGGAATAACCGAACGGCTGAAGCTGTGGCGGCAAGTGAGCGGCGAAAACGTCCGGTTCTTCCACGGCGATATCACCGACTATGAATTTCTCTCCGCCACTATTCGGAGTATAGAACCGGAGGTGGTGGTCCATTTCGCCGAACAGCGCTCGGCGCCGTATTCCATGATCGACCGCGAGCATGCCGTATCGACGCAGGTGAATAACGTCGTGGGTACCATGAACGTGCTCTTCGCCCTGCGCGAATTCGCGCCCGATTGCCACTTGGTGAAGCTCGGAACCATGGGGGAATATGGGACGCCCAATATCGACATCGAAGAGGGCTACATCGAGATTGAACACAACGGACGTAAAGACGTGCTTCCGTTTCCGAAACAGCCGGGCTCGTTCTATCATCTTTCCAAAGTTCATGACAGCCATAACATCACGTTCGCTTGCAAGATATGGGGATTGCGCGCCACCGATTTGCATCAAGGAGTGGTGTACGGGACGATGTCGGACGAAGTAGCTTTGCATGAAGGTCTGATCAACCGTTTCGACTACGACGAGATCTTCGGCACGGTCTTAAACCGCTTTTGCGTTCAGGCCGCCGTGGGCCATCCGCTGACAGTGTACGGCAAAGGCGGCCAGACGCGCGGATATCTGGATATCCGCGACACGGTACGCTGCATCGAGATCGCCTGCCAGTCTCCCGCAAACCCGGGCGAGCTTCGCGTGTTCAATCAGTTCACCGAGCAATTCCGCGTACTCGAACTGGCCCACATGGTTAAATCGGCCGCCCGAAATCTCGGGCTGAAAGTGGAGATCGATCACTTACCCACGCCGCGCGTCGAATCCGAAGAGCACTATTACAACGCACGGCATTCGAAGCTGATCGATTTGGGCTTGCAGCCCCATTATCTTTCGGAATCGCTGCTCGATTCGTTGCTGAATATCGCGGTGAAGTATCGGGACCGCGTGGATCAGTCGCTGTTTATGCCTCGCGTAAATTGGCGCAACGCCCGCAACGATCGCCAGCAAAATGTAGTGGCGACGGTCACGGTATAGCCTTTGCAGCGCAAAACTAAGTCACATGCCACCGGCCGAGCGCCAAGAGCTCTTGCCTTAGCTCGATTCGGCGAGGATCGTTCATGGCGAGCACGTGAACTGTCGCGCGTCCGGACGCGGTCAGCCCCTCGATATGCGCATTGCGGAACGTAAAGTGGTCGCGCCATCTATCGCGGCGCGGATGAAACAGCGGCGCCATTTCGGCGGTAAGCGGGTCGATCCCCGTCAGGTTTGGGCCTTTGTGGAGATTGCAGCGATGGCAGGCTAGCGCGAGATTGCCGGCGTCGTCGAGACCGCCGTGTTGCCGGGCAACAATGTGCTCAATGTGATGGAGCAGGCCGGTATCGTTTTGGTGCAGCTGACAGTATTCACAACGCCTTGCGGCCCGTTCCCGAACGAGCCGCCGCGTTCCGGCGTCCATCGCTAGCGGGCTATTTCGTCCAGATGCCGTCTGGCCTTAAGTTTGAGGATTGCGATAAAATCCGCTGCGTTAATCAGGGCCTCGTATTCCGCTCGTTCGGCCGCGCCCAGGGCGCCTTCGTTGGCGCGCTCACCGAGCGTGGCGATCCGCTTCTGCACAGGCGGATCGACGCGAAACGCGATTACCCGCCGCGCCGACTCCGTGTCGAGGCAGCGGCTCAGAGGATCCAGAAGACTGTCCACTACAGCAGCCATGGTCTGATGTTAGCACGAAAGTACAGCATGCCGATCGAGAGCGATTTAGAGTGAGGGGATGTTAAACGTTATCTGCGCTCTGAACTATAAGCCTTTCCTGGGCCTGAAAGGCATCTGGATGGCTGGCTAATGGCAGGACAACAGGCAAGCGCGCGTTGTCGCTCATCATCGTTTCACTCCCATGGAAATAGGGCACGTTGCCGGCGAACGATTCTTCCAGCGGGATTTCGCCGCCTTGGGCCGCGCGTAAAGATTGGAGAGCGCCGCGGACTCCGGAGATGAAGGTGGCGTCCGGTTATTCTCCGCTCTGCTGCAGTAGCTTCGCAACCAGACCCGTCCATCCGGTCTGATGGCTCGCGCCCAAGCCCTGACCGGTTTCGCCATGAAAATATTCATAGAATAAAATCAAATCGCGCCAATGCGGATCGCTCTGAAATAGCTGTGTTGCCTCCGTTCGCTGGCCGGTGTCCGGCATCGTCCGGCAGGAACAGCCGCGAAAGACGATGCGAAATCTCCGCCGCCACCTGCCACAGCGTTAGCATCTGGCCGGATCGCGTTGGACATTCCACTTTATAATCTTCGCCCAGGTAATGATGGAACTTCTGCAGAGATTCAATCAGCAGATAATTCATGGGGAACCAGACCGGTCCGCGCCAATTCGAATTGCCTCCGAAGAGTCCTGTGGTCGATTCGCCGGGTTCGTAGCCCACCGTATGGGTCACGCCGTCGGCTTGGATAACATACGGATGATCGCGATGCGCGCGCGACAGGCTGCGAATTCCGAATGGCGAAAGAAACTCGTCTTCATCCAGCATGCGCGTCAGAATGCGGCGGAGCTGGTTGGGATCGACCATGGATAGTAAGCGCCGCTCGCCTTTACCGGGGACCACCATAGACGCCACATTGTGCGTCAGGTCGGGCCGATGCTTGATGAACCACTCCATGCGGCGTTTAAAGCCTGGGAGCTTATCGACCAGGCGCGGCTCCAACGTCTCCACCGCGAAAAGCGGTATCAGGCCCACCAGCGATCTTATCTTCAACGGCTGGTGACGCCCGTCGGGCATGTGGAGAACGTCATAGTAGAAGCCATCGCCTTCGTCCCACATTCCTTCGCCGCTCTCGCCGAGATGATTGATAGCGGCCGCAATGTATAGGAAATGTTCCCAGAATTTGCTAGCCACATCTTCGTATGCCGCGTCTTCGCGCGCCAGCTCCAATGCGATCGCCATCAGGTTCAGGCTATACATCGCCATCCACCCGGTGCCATCGGCCTGCTCGACGAATCCGCCGCCGGGCAGCGGTTCGCTGCGGTTGAAAACGCCGATGTTATCCAGCCCCAGAAAGCCGCCCTGAAAAACGTTCTTGCCCTCGGTATCTTTACGGTTCACCCACCAGGTGAAATTCAGTATGCAGTTTATGGAAAATGCGCACCAGAAACTTGCGATCGGCTTTGCCGCGCCGCTTGGCTTCAATTTTGTAAACGCGCCACGCCGCCCACGCATGCACCGGCGGATTCACGTCGCTGAAGTTCCATTCATAAGCGGGCATCTGTCCGTTGGGATGCATGTACCACTCGCGCAGCATCAGCACGAGTTGATCTTTGGCGAACTCGGAATCGATCAACGCCAGCGGCAGGCAGTGGAAACTCAAATCCCACGCCGCATACCAAGGGTATTCCCAGTTGTCGGGCATCGAAATCACGTCGGCGTTAAACAGGTGAATCCATTCGTGATTGCGCCCGAGCCTGCGTTGCGGCGGCGGGGGCGGCATGGCCGGATCGCCATTCAGCCAGTCGCGTACTACATAGTGATAGAACTGCTTCGACCACAAGAGCCCCGCGAATGCCTGGCGCATCACGGAACTGGCGGCAGATGAAAGGTGGCCCGGAATTACCGTTGCGTAAAACTCATCCGCCTCGCGAATGCGATCGGCGAAAGTCTGCGCGAATCCGGCGCCGAACGGGTCCTCTTGCGCCACATCGGTGAGCCGCAATTGGAACTCAGCCGTGGCGCCCGGATCGAGCGCAAGCGCATAATGAGCGGCGGCCTTGGTCCCGCGTTTATCGGGATTAACCGCGGTGCGGTCGCCCTGAACCACATAATGCCCGATGCCCGCCTTCACATAGGGCGATGCGTTGGGCGCTTTCCACAGCGCGCGATTGTCGCTGTTATTTTCCGTGAACAACAGCTCCGGCGCACCGTTGCAATACAGATAGCGGCGGCCATAATATGGCTCGTCGAGCTCGATAACGGCGCCGCGTTCCGCCTGATAGAGCGATGCGCAATCTTTGTGATAGCCCCACGTCCACCGGTTGCGAAACCAGATGGTGGGAAGCGCGTGAAGCCTCGCCGCATCCGGTCCACGATTGGACACGGTAATGCGGATCAGGATATCGTCCGGCGCGGCTTTCGCATATTCGATGGTCACGTCGAAGTACCGGTTTTCCGCGAACACGCCCGTATCCAGCAGCTCGTATTCCGGATCGTTACGCGTGCGGCGGCGATTTTCCTCGTGCAGTTCGCGGTATGGGAATTCGGACTGCGGGTACTTGTACAGGCACTTCATGTAGGAGTGCGTGGGCGTGTTATCGAGATAAAAATACTGTTCCTTGACGTCTTCCCCATGGTTGCCTTCGTCCCCGTTCAATCCGAAGAGCCGCTCTTTGAGAATCGGGTCGCGGCCGTTCCACAAGGCCAGCGCGAAACAGATGCGCTGGTGACGATCGCAGATTCCAGCCAGGCCGTCCTCGTTCCAACGGTACGCCCGCGCGCCCGCCTGCTCGAAAGTGAAATACTCCCACGGCTTACCGTCGGCGCTATAGTCTTCCCGTACCGTGCCCCAGGCGCGTTCGGCTAAATATGGACCCCAGCGGTTCCAATGCGCGCGGCGCAACCGCGACTCTTCAATGCGCGCCTGTTCCTGGTTCATGGGAAGAATTTCAACGCGGAGGCGCAGAGAAGGCGGAGTTCGAAGGAGAATAGCCGGCCAGGATTGCCCACCTCAAGTTTTTCGCAGCCCTGCAACTTTCGAATCTTCAAAAAACTCCGCGTCTTCGCGTTGAAATTCGCCTCCCATTACACAATCATCAGCCGGTGATCGGCGCAATCGAGCTCGATGGCCGCATACAGATGATCGATCAGGTCGAAGCCGTGCTTGGCCAGCAATGGCAAGATGGAATACAGCCGCTCCTGTAGATGCCGCTCGGGATAGATCAAACCGTTAAGGGAAGCCGCCGCGCGCACGGCGCGCTCGTCGCGGCGCATGGTTTCGCGCCCGGCTTTGGCTTCGATGCGGCTCAATTGATGGCGAATCTTGCGCTCGCTGTTACCGAGCGCTTTCACCAGCGTCGGGTCGAAATGTTCCAACTCACGGCGCAGGCGCCCTGTGGCGGATTCAATTGCGCCGGTAACGTCCCGCATAACGGCCAAAAGGGCCGGCGGCGTTAGTTTCTGCGCGATGCGCTCGCGTAATGCCGCTTCGCCCCCAAAGAAATCGGGCAGCGAGAGACCATAGCGTTCCATCTGCTTGGCGCTGCGGTGGTCGAGGATCGTAAAACCCGCGCGCGGTACGGCCACCGGCATGCGTCCCAAAATGGTCCGGTAAATGGCTTCCGATTGCGCCAGGTAGGCCGTCTCCGCCGGGCCTCCGATATACGCCACCGTGGGCAACATGCCATCCTGCACTACCGGGCGCAGCAGCGCGTTGGGCGAAAGATCGGCGGCGCGCGCCGCTAGTTCTTCGTTCGAGAAGCGGCGTCCGTTGGTGGAGAATTCGCGTCCGTTACGGCGCAGCGTGAGCCGCTTACCGTTTTCCAGCAGAAAGAAGAACGAAGTCTGCTCTTCCACATGGACCTGCGCGTGATATCCGGCTTCGATCAACTCGCGATTGCGCTCGATCACGTGCGCGGTCAACTCGGGCGCGGCCCCCACCGCAGCGCGTAGGACCGGCGCCGCGAGTTGGCGGAATTCCGGCAGCATCGGATCCACGTAGAGGATTCCGAAACGCGCCAATATCTTGCGCAATAAGGCGCCGAATGCCGCTCCCATGGTTTGGCCTGGGCGATAGGTCTGTTCCACCAATGCGGCGGCATCGTCCGCGTGGGGCAAGCCGCGCAACGCTTCGCGCAGTTGCTCGACCGGTGGGGCGGCGAGTTCCACTTGGCCCACCGGCTGGGAACTGGCCGCGCGTTGCATCTGGAGCTTCACCGGCTGGTGATTCGCATCGAATACCCAGACGTGGTTCACCTCGGCGAAATCGTGATCTTCAGTAGCCAGCCAAAAGACCGGCACGGCGGAGATGCCGTTTTCCGTCAGCCACTCCGCGAGACGCACCGCGTGCAGAGCCTTGTAAATGGTGTATGCGGGTCCGGAAAAGAGTCCCACCTGCTGACCGGTCATTACCGCGACCGTGCCCGGCCGCGCCAGTCGCTCCAGCGAATCTCCAGGCGCGTTCTGCACCCGCAGTGCCGCAATCAGCGCAGCGCGCCTATCATTGGGGAAGTCGATCTCCGCCGCCGCATCTTGAAAGGAGGCCAAATCGCGCAGCGGATGCCGGTAGAACGCCGCGGTCCGATCGGGATGGTACAGCACGTCCGCCACAAGCCGGGAGGTATTCGGCAGTTCGGTTTGGCGAACGCAGCTACAGTGCATGCGAGGATCAGCTTACCAGATGAACCGCCGCCTGAGCGCGATTCGCTTTTCTATTTTACTTGTTTAGTTGACTCCTGCAGCTACCCCTGTGGCAGCATCTTCGCCAGATCGTTATAGATCACAAAAGCCACCAGCATCATAATGAAAACGAAGCCGGCCTTGAACATGGCTTCCTTTACGCCCATGCTGAGATCGCGGCGCATCACGATCTCGATGATCAGCATCAGAATGGTCGCCCCATCGAGAATCGGGATCGGCATCAGGTTTAGAATCGCCAGTTGCAGGCTTAGCATCGCCATCAAAGACAGGTATGCCATCGGGCCTTCGCGCGCCTCCTGCCCCGCGATCGCGCCCAGACCGATTGGCCCAGTGAGATTCTTGGTGGACATGCGCCGCTCGATCATGCCCTCCAGCACGTGCACGAAAAATAGCGCGCCCTTGGCATTCTGGTCGATCGATTCCGCCAGCGCATCGGGAAAAGAAAGCTTCACTGTGGCGATATTCAACTTGGTCTGACTGAGGACGCCGATCATCCATTGCGCCGGACCATCCACCTTGGCATAGATTGGCTGAATGACAACCGTATGCGTCTGCCCGTTACGCCGATAGTCGATGGTTACCGGCTTACCGCCGCTGTTCTTGGTGACTTCATGGAAGCGCGCCGTCGAGTGAATAGGCTGCCCGTCCAGCGCAACGATCAGGTCGCCTTTTTGCAGTCCAGCCTTGGCGGCGGGAAAATTGGGCTTCACTTCGGCGAGTTCCACCTCGCCGCTCTCATCCCAGCCGGCGTACCCGGCGCCGGACGCTTCGCTTAAAATCGGCGTTACCACCGTATTAATGCGGCGGCCGCCGCGATCCACCGTGATATACATTGGGCGGCCGGCGCTTTCAATCTCTTTCATGCCGACGTCTTCCCAAGTCGGATTGGATTTTCCGTCCAGATTGACGATGCGGTCGCCATCGTGAATGCCCGCCTTCGCCGCAGGCGTGCCGGGGACCACATGTCCGATCACGGCCTCCATATCGGTATCCGACAGCTTCGGGTACTTCACCATGAAAAGCCCCGTGAGCAGACCGACAGCCAGCAGCAAATTCATGAACGGCCCGGCGAAAGCGATGATCAGGCGCTGCCAGCGCGGCTTGGCCAACAGGGTCCGCGGATCGGCCACGCTCAACGTCACAGGGGTATTTTCCGCGCCAAACTCGCCTGTCTGCTCACCCGCCATTTTCACGTAGCCGCCGAAGAGGACCAGCGAAACCCGATAATCGGTTTCGCCCCGGCGGAAGCCAAACAGGCGAGGCCCAAAACCGAGACTGAACGTCTCCACCTTCACGTCGAAGTAGCGGGCCGCCCAAAAGTGGCCAAACTCGTGGATCATGATCATGACGCCGATCAGGATCAGCAGCCACAGAATGTTTTGCCCGATTTGAACCATATCGATTCTAAGCCGTCACTGCCGCAGTTGCCCGCGCCGCCACCAGTTCGCGCGCCAACGTACGCGATTCGCGATCGATCTCCAGGATCTCGCTTACGCTCGCCGGCTGGCGCACCGGCATCCTCGAAAGCGTCTCCTGCACCACTTCCCAAATTCCGGGGAACGGAATTCTTCCTTCGAGAAAGGCCTCCACCGCAATCTCATCGGCTGCATTCAGTGTACACGTGGCGGAGCCGCCCGCTTCCAGGCAATCGTATGCCAGTCTGCAGCAAAGGAAACTTTGCGAAATCTGGCGGCAGAAAGTCCCACTGCCGCGCCTGCCGCCAATCGATTTTTGGTACCGGCGCTTCCGCCCGCTCCGGATACGTAAGCGCATATTGGATTGGCATGCGCATATCCGTCGCTGCAATATGGGCAAGCACGCTGCCATCGGTATACTCGATCATGGCATGGACGGTAGATTGAGGGTGGATTACCACATCGACCTGCGATGGCGAAAAATCGAACAGCCAGCAAGCCTCGATCACTTCAAAGCCCTTGTTCATGAGTGTTGCCGAGTCGATGGTGATGCGGTTGCCCATCCGCCATGTGGGATGTTTTAGAGCCTGTTGCGGCGTCACGTGAGCGAAAACTTCCCGCGGCGTGGCGCGAAATGGACCGCCTGAAGCCGTCAGAATCAGTTTGGAAACCTGATCGCGATTGCCCGCGCGCAGGCACTGATGCGCCCCGTTGTGCTCGCTGTCGATGGGCAGCAGATCCGCCGCATGCGCGCGCACCGCGTCCATTACCAACCGGCCGCCGGAAACCAGTACCTCTTTGTTGGCCAGCCCCACGCGCTTTCCGCTGCACACGGCCGCATAGGTCGCGGGCAGGCCCGTGACCCCCGACGATAGCGGATACTATCGTATCGGCCTCCGGAGCAATGGCAATTTCCACCAGGGCGGCGTCGCCGGAAAGTAGCTCCGGCCACTCGCGCGGGGGCAGACTCGCGGCCGTCAATTGCTCGGTCAGGCTTGCCACACCGCTCGGGCGTGGCGGCGACTGCCACTTTGGGCCGGAATTCCAGAATTTGGGAGGCTAGCGTCTCGATATTCCGCCCAGCCGCCAGAGCATACACCTGGTACAGGTGGCGGCTGCGGCGGACCACGTCAAGGGTGTTGGTTCCTATGGAGCCGGTCGAGCCTAAAATCGTGAGTGTTTTCATCGAGCGGCGCCATTTGGAGCTGCATCCGCCATAATATCACGCAGTGTGCCGGGTAAACTCTGGAGGTTTTCGGGAGCTTTTCTTTGCGAGACCCAAACCCTTTCGGGCGCCGGGGAGGTTGCTTCAGGGGTCTTTTTTTTAGAGGTTAGTCTCGCTTTGGTGGGAGTTGCCTCCCCGGCTTAATTCCAATATTAATAGATTCCGATTTTGGAAGCAACAAAAATCTGTATTTTTTTATTGGGAGTGTACGATAACACCCGTAAGCTCCTCTAAGGTATTGATACTAGAGCAGAAGTCTTCCTCGCCATGCCCCGCGGCAATGGCTGTTTGGAAGAGCTGATGGGTCAAACTCGTCAAAAGTAGCGGTACCCCTAGCTCTTTTCCGGAGTCGAGCATCAAGCAGACATCCTTATCCATCCACTTCATGGAGAAGTTCGGCGTAAAATCGCGCCGGAAGACAAACGGAGCCTTGTAGGAGATCAATCCGGATTTAGCGGCGCTATTGTCCAGGATCTCCAGCATGAGCTTGGGATCCACGCCGCCCTTCGCCGCCAGCACCATGCCCTCATTGAACGCCATACAGATGTTGGCCAGAATCAGATTTTGAGTGAGCTTGGCCTGCAGACCCATACCCGGGCCACCGCAATAATAGAGGCGTTTGCCCATCGGCTCGATAAACGGTTTGATCTTCTCGAAGACGGCTTGATCGCCGCCCACCATAAAAGTCAGGGTCCCGCCGCTCGCGCCGGGAGTGGAACCGGTGCAGGGCGCGTCCAGAAACTCGATGCCCTTGGCCTTCAGCCCTTCACCGATTTTGCGGCTTTCACTGGGGCTGATCGTGCTGCAATCGGCCACCACGGTTCCGGGCTTCGCGCCATGAATAATGCCGTGCTCGCCCAGGATCACCTCGCGCGACATCTCCGTGTCGCCGACGCACAGGAAGATGCACTCGGCATTGGCGGCGGCTTCGGCGGGCGTGGCGTGCGCCGTTCCGCCGTTCTCTTCCGCCGCCAGTTGGCGCGCCTTTTCGCCGTTGTGCGACCAAAGCGCCACTTGATGACCGGCGCGGAGGAGATTGCGAGCCATGGGATAGCCCATTAGCCCAAGTCCAAGAAAGCTGAGGTTTGCCATAGGAATTTGGATTTTACCGCATAAGCGGCTCATGAAGGCGGCAAGCCCGAATGGCAAAATCTAAGCTTGGCTACTCCTCAAAATAATCTCGATCCAGCTTCTTGACCTTGTAAGTATCGCCTTCCGTGACTCCGACGCCAAAATCCATCATCAACTGCGCGAGCTGTTCGCCGTCCACCAGAACGATCTTCTTTTCGAAACGAGTTACGTACTCGCGCGCTTCCTTTGAGAACTGCGAAGTAGCGATAAAAACGCCTTTTCGGGCGCGGTGTCCTTCCAGACTGCCGGCAAACGCCTGAACGTCGGGCCGACCCACCACTGCCTCCCACCTCTTCGCCTGAACGTATATCGCGTCCAGCCCAAGCCGATCCTCTTTGATAATCCCGTCGACGCCATCGTCACCGGTTCTGCCTACAGCCTGCCCGGCGTCCTTCAGCGATCCGCCATATCCCATCTTCACCAACAGATCGACCACCAGCCGCTCGAAAAAGGCCGGGGTGGCGGCGCGAATCGTCTGGAGCAACTCATCGGCGAGCTCCTTCCGCAGCCGCTGGTATGCGCCCTCCAACAGCTCAAGCGGAGTCTGGCTGTCCGATGGTTCTGCCATCGCAATCCCCTGCGTCTGGCCGTCGCCTTTGGGCGTAATGAAATCGATATACTCCGGGAATTGTTTCAGGAACGGGACACCAATTTTTGCGGGCTTCGATCTCAATACCTCCATTCCGCGGGGACTAATCCGGTATGAACCTCTGAGTACCGGTTCGATCAGCCCTGCTTTTTTCAGGTGCGTCCGGCTCCATCCCACTCTGTTTTCGAAAATCGTCGGCTGGCCACTCGGAATCCTCGCAGTCAATTCGGCATCGCTTATTGCGAAGTGAGATGCCAGCACCTTAACGACCTCACTTACTCGATACGTGTTTCCATCGGACAGGAGGTTGAGAAAGGGCAACATAATCGTCTGATAATCCGGAATGGGCATGGCGCGATAATCCTGATGGAACGTACCAGAATACCGCCTATCGCCAGTAAACAGTGGGCATTTCCCACGGCATTTCCCACGCCCAAACCTAAACTTGAAGATGCGATGAGTCGAAATTGAACGAATGGCATCACGCTGTGAGCGCCCCTCGCGATATCGCCTTCGGCACATTAAGCCTACTGCTGCCAGTGAGACGAATACCAGAATAGGGCGCCGCCGGCGGATCGCACGATAAGGACCCGCCGGTATCCGTTCGAGAACATCCGCATTTGAGGTACCGTACATTGAGTACCGGATCGCCCCCGCCAGCTTCAAAATTGGTCCAATCTGCGACGTTGCACAAAGGTTAATCTTGAGAGCGGTTTTCTGGGGACATTTCCAGCCGGGCCTTTGTCCGCGTGATGCCGCCGTGCAACCGTGGTAAAAGGCTATGCTGAAAGTGAGGATGGAAAACCCGCCATGCAATTGAACCTCCCGCCCGATCTTGAGAACCTGATTAACAAGCGGCTTTCCAGCGGCGCATATACGAACACCGAGGACGTGTTGCGCCATGCTCTTGAAGCTCAGGACGCGGAGGAAAGCTGGACCGACGAAGAACGCCGCGCGTTATCGGCTCACATCGAGGAAGGCTATCAGCAAGCCGAACGCGGCGAGCTTATCGACGGAGACACAGGCCCGCCTTGATATTCAGCGGCGATGAAGGAGAAATTGCGTGAAGTGCGTTCGCCCGCTCGATGAGCGCCTATGTTCTCACGCCTCTGGCGAAGACCGATATTTTCGATATCTGGGCATACATTGCGGAGAACAGTGAACCCGCGGCCGACCGCGTAGAACAGGCGATCTACGACGCTTGCGCGTTTCTTGGTGAAGGCCCCGTTGCGCGGCCACACCCGGCCCGACCTCACACCGCGTTCGCTCCGTTTCTGGATCCCTGAGCCGATATCCCAACTACACTATTGTTTACCGGCCAGACACGGCCCCGCTTCAGATCGTTGCCGTGTTGCAGGGAAAACGGAACATCCGGCGCATTCTCAGGCAGCGCCTGTGATTTTGTATCTTAGGCGTCTTCTGCTTATCCGGTTGTTTCAGCAAACCACCCGTCGCACCATTTAAAGAGTGCTCACGGGGGAAATAGCCGCAACATCTGGTAGCCTGCTGAAACAACCGGATAATCAGAAGGCGTCTAGAAAGACGCGCATGTTATCTGGTCGATTATGATATCGCGGCTGAGCTCAAGAAAGGCGAAAACCTGCTGACGTGGAATGTAGGGATAGACGGCCAGGAAATGGTCCAGGCTGTCGCCAGCTTCAAGAAAGTCGATGAGGGTTTGCACGGGAACGCGGGTTCCCGCAAAGCAGGGGGTCCCATGCATCACCTCATTGCTGACGCTTACGACCGAGGCCAGGGAACGTTTCTGTTCGGCGGTCATACCTTTAAAGGTACTGAAGTTCCAGGGCAGGCGCAAATCAAGAGATGCAATCAAGAAATGCGGCGCTTCCGGGCCGCCTCGAACAACACTCGGCTAAAAGCGGCTTTGGCCTGATCACTTCCGCTACACTGGTGTTTTCCACCGTGAACGCCGTCGAATTCCAGCAAGTCTCCAAGAGCTACGCTATTTACGACAGCCCGGCCGGGCGTCTCAAGGAGCTATTAACCTTCAATCGCCTCAACTGCCATCGCGATTTCTGGGCGCTTACGCGATGTCGATTTCGAAGTCAAGCGGGGCGAGACCTTCTGCATCGTAGGCGAAAACGGATCGGGCAAGAGCACGCTGCTCCAAATGGTAGCGGGTATCCTCCATCCTAATGCGGGCACTATCGCCGTGAACGGGCGCGTTTCGGCACTGCTCGAATTGGGCGCGGGCTTCAACCCGGAATTCAGCGGGCGCGACAACGTCTATCTCAACGGCTCCATTCTGGGATTTACCAAACGTCAGATCGACGCGCGCTACAAAGATATCGA
The DNA here is from genome assembly GCA_963723015.1 of Bryobacterales bacterium. Classification (GTDB taxonomy): domain Bacteria; phylum Acidobacteriota; class Terriglobia; order Bryobacterales; family Bryobacteraceae; genus PALSA-243. The sequence goes on along the minus strand of CAVRPF010000004.1, from coordinate 38,719 downwards.
GAGCTTTGCCGAAATCGGCGACTTCATCAACCAGCCCGTAAAGACGTATTCGAGCGGCATGGTGGTGCGCCTGGCCTTCGCCGTCGCCATCCATGTCGATCCCGAAGTTTTGCTGGTGGATGAAGCCCTGGCCGTGGGCGACCTTTACTTTCGTCACCGCTGCATGCGCAAAGTGCATGAATTGCGCGCGCGCGGCATCACCATTCTCTTCGTTTCCCACGCCGTGGCCGACGTGAAAGCCATCGGCGACCGCGCCCTATGGCTCGATCATGGACGCGTGGTGGAACTGGGCGCGCCCGAGCGGGTAATCGCCAAATACCTGGCCGCGGCGGACGCGAAGGATTCCACCTACCGGCGGCACGAAGTGGAAAACCATGTTGCGCACAGCACAGCCGTGCGCGCCCCCGAGATCGTCGAGACCATTCCGAATATCGACCATCGGTACGGCGATGGCAAAGCTAAAATCGTCGGCATCGCCGTACTCGACGAGGACGGTCTGCCGCTCCACATGCTCCAGCCCGCCTCGCGCATCCTGGTCCGCATCAGCGCGCGCGCTTACGACTACGTGGGGACCCCAAACGTCGGTTTCATGCTGCGCAATCAGCTCGGGATGGATTTTTCCGGCGCTAACACGGTGCGCGAAGGCTACCGCATCGATTCCATGCAAGCGGGCGATATCATTACCGTAGATTTCTATCTCGATCTGCCGGAGCTATACCCGGCCTCGTTTTCCTTTTCGCCCGCCATCGCCGATGGAGCGCTCGAAGACTACAGCATGTGCGACTGGATCGATAACGCCATAACACTGCAAATGAGCCGCTCCGAAGGCGAGATTTACGGCTACCTGCGCCTGCCCTGCCGCATCGAAGTGAACGCGCGCCTTCGCGCCGCTCCCGAAGCCACACCGGTATTGGAGAAGTTCATTGGCTGAATTTACCGGCGAGCGGGTCATTCCCGGGCACGTGGATATCGACCTGTTCAATGAGCACATGGCGCGTTACGCATTCGCGGCGCGGCTCTCGCGTGGCAAACGCGCGCTCGACGCCGGGTGCGGCGCGGGCTATGGCGCCGCGGAGCTGGCGCGCGCGGCGCTGAACGTGGTGGGGATCGATTCCTCGCTCGACGCCATCGAATACGCGCGCGCGAATTATGCGCTGACGAATCTCACGTTCGAGCAGGCTTCGTGCGAAGCGCTTCCGCACTCCGACGGCAGTTTCGATCTGATCGTAGCCTTCGAGGTCATCGAGCATCTCGCTAATTGGTCCCGGTTTCTGCGGGAAGCGCGCCGCGTGTTGGCGATCAACGGCCAGTTTATCGTCTCCACGCCAAATAAGCTCTATTATGCCGAATCGCGCGGAGCCGATGGCGCCAATCCCTACCACGTGCATGAATTCGAGTTCGATGAGTTTCGCGATGAGTTGCGGTCCGTATTCCCGCACGTTTCGCTGTATCTTGAAAATCACGTGGAGGGCGTCGCATTTCAGCCTTATGAGCCTGGTAACACGGTCGAGGTGCGCGTCGATTCCGGCGCAGCGCGCCCGGATGAATCGCATTTCTTCGTGGCCGTATGCGCGCACCGTCCGCAGGTCGGGAATCCGGCATTCGTCTATGTGCCGCGTTCCGCCAACCTGCTGCGGGAGCGCGAACGGCACATCGGTTTGCTGGAAGCGGAGCTTTCGCGCAAAGATGACTGGCTGGAAACGGCCACGCGCGAGCTCTCCCGGCTGCAGCGCGAACACGAAGCCCAGACCGAAGATCTGAACCGCAGTAACACGTGGGCCGAAGAACTCAATCGGGAGCTGGAAATGCGCCGGTCACGGGTGGCCGAGCTGCAGGAAGAATTGGCGCGCGACCAGCGCAATGCGCGCGAAGTAGCGGAAGGATACGCGGCCAAGGTACGCGATCTGGAGCGCGAAATCGGCGAACAAACGCAATGGGCCATCAGACCTCCAGGCCGACGTGGCCAAACAAACCGGCGAACTGGCCCGCGCCGTGGAGGCGCTGCACCAAACGGAAAAGGAGCTGGACGATCGCACCGCGTGGGCGCGCCGCCTGGAGACCGAAGCGCAGAATCTGCAACGGCAGGTTACGCTGTTCCACGAATCGCGATGGATAAAACTCGGGCGCAAGGTCGGTCTGGGTCCGGCCTTCCCCGCCAGTTAAAATGGCCTTCCTGAAACGCCTGCTCCGCGCGCTGCCGTTGCTGCTCATTTCGCCATTGCTGGTATTAATCGGCGCGTTGGCGCTGGCGTTATCGGATTTGTTTAGTAGCAAGACACCGCTTGCTGACGCGCGCGGCTCTGATCGGAGCCGCGACTTGTCGCTCGGCCGTGAGGGAGCGGATTCATTCCCCACTTCAGCTTCGGTCGTCATCCCCAATTGGAACGGCAAGGAGCTGCTGGAAAAATATCTGCCATCTGTAATAGAGGCCTTCGCCGGCCATCCCGACAACGAAATCATCGTCGTCGATAACGGGTCCACCGACGGCAGCGTCGAATACGTCCGCGCAGCCTTTCCGCAAGTGAAACTGATCGCGCTCGAAAAGAATTTCGGGTTCGGCGGCGGATCGAATGCCGGTTTCCGCGCCGCGAAGAACAGAATCGTCGTGCTGCTCAACAGCGATATGCGCGTGGCCCCGGATTTCCTGGCGCCGCTGCTCGATGGCTTCCGCGAATCCGGCGTGTTTGCCGTCTCATGCCAGATTTTCTTCAGCGATTCCGCCAGGCTGCGCGAGGAGACTGGCCTGACGCAAGGCTGGTGGGAAGATGGCGGCCTGCGCGTGCGCCACCGCATCGACCCCGGCGTAGCCGATCTCTTCCCCTGTTTCTACGGAGGCGGCGGATCGTGCGCGTTCGACCGCGACAAGTTTCTCGAGTTGGGCGGCTTCGATCCGCTGCTGGAACCCTTCTATCTGGAAGATGCCGATCTCGGCTACATGGCGTGGAAGCGCGGATGGAAGGTGTTCTACCAGCCGCGCAGCGTGGTGTACCACGAACATCGCGGCACCATCGGCAAGCGTTTCTCCGAGGCGTATATTCAGGACGTACTCAAAAAAAACTATCTGCTGTTCTGCTGGAAAAATATTCACGAATGGCGCCGCCTCGCCGCGCACTTCTGCTTCACGTGGGCCGGCGCGGTTGTCGGCGTGATTTTCGGCGATGTGCCCGGTCGTCCGAACCTTGGGGCGATGTGGCGCGCATTCCGGCAATTGCCGCAAGCGCTCCGCTCGCGCCGCCGGGCGCGACGCCTGGCGCGGATCACGGATACGGAAGCCTTCCTGCGTCCTTTGGGCGGCTATTATCGCGACCGCTTCGCGCAAATCGAATCCAGCGCATCCGGCCCGTTGCGGGTGCTATTCGTTTCGCCCTATCCCATCTGTCCGCCGGTCCACGGCGGCGGCGTCTTCATGTATCAGACCTTGCGCCGAGATGGCGAAGCTCGCCGAGGTGCATGTCGTGGAGTTGCTCGACTATGCGCATCAGGAGAAAGAAAATCTGGAGCTGCGCGAATTTTGCACTTCCGCCGAATGGCTGGTGCGCCCCAGCGGCCGACCGCGCGATATGGGATCGCTCGACCCCTATGCCGTTCGCGAAGTGGCCAACCCCGATTTGGAATGGCTCATCCACCGGCAGCTATATCAAAAGCGTATCGACGTGCTCCAACTCGAATATATCCAAATGGCGCAATACCGCGGCGAGTTCCGGCGAATCGCCACGGCTCTGTTCGAACACGACGTCTACTTCCAATCCATCAGCCGCGGTTTCGGCCATCAGATTACGGCTCTCGCCGAAATCAAGGCTAGGGTCGAGTATCTGCGGGCGCTGCGGTATGAGTTGAGCGCGCTGCCGATGTTCGATCAGGTGCAGGTCTGCACGCCGGCAAATCGCGATTGCCTTTTAAGTTTCCGCCCCGCGCTCCATCTCTGCCCCGGTCTGCGCGCGGGCATCGATACGTCGCGCTACCGATTCCGGCCGGCCGGCCGCGAGCCGCTCACCATGCTTTTCGTAGGCAGTTTTCGGCACGACCCCAACCGGGTAGCCGTCGATTGGTTTGTGCGCGAGGTATTTCCGCATCTCCTCAAACAGGAGCCGCGGGCGAAACTTGTCATCGCCGGTTCCGACCCGCCGCCGCCGCACGCCTACGCCGATCATTCCGCCAATCTGGAAATGCTCGGCTACGTAGAGGATGTCCGCGATCCGCTGGCGCGATACTCCATTTTCGTCTGTCCCATACTGAGCGGATCGGGCGTGCGCGTAAAATTGCTGGAAGCGTTTGCCGCCGGAATTCCCGTGGTTTCTACTTCAGTCGGAGCCGAAGGTCTCACCGGCGCCGACGGGGCCATCTGTGCCATCGCCGACGATCCCGCCGCGTTTGCGGCTCGCGCTCTCGATCTGTTGCGGAACCCCGAAGACGCCGCCCGGCTCGCGGCCCGTGCCCGCGCGGAAGTGGAGGCGAACTGGGATATGGCTGCGATCACGCGGAAATTGGTGGATGGGTACCGGGAAATCGTCGCCAGTAAACGAGCCCCATCCTCACGCACTCGCGCCGCCGCTATTTCGCCGTCCCCAGGCCCTTTTTGATGCGGCTTACAATATCGGAGGCGGTGCGATCCAATTCTTTGGAATCCGATCCCTTGGGCTGGTCGTATACCGACCACAGCACCTGGCGCGACTTCTGGTCCACCAGAAATACTGTGCCATGGGTGCGCCCGAAGGTCGAGTTCTGCGGGGGATTATGCAGCTTGGTTTCCGTATCGATCAACGGTCCGGGTCCGGATTTCGGCGCGGCTTCCTCTTTCTTGGGTGGCGGCGCGGCTTTCTTGACCGGCTCCGGATTCGGACTCATCTCTTCCAATTGCGCTTCAAACGACTGTCCGATGTGGTCCGTCAGCACGGCGTCGGCCAGCTTTGGATCGGTTACTACACGGAAAACGCCTTCGTTAGTCAACCGGTTCGCCAGATATTGGTCCAGCCCGTTGCGCATCGGCAAAATGTATACGGAATGCACGCTCGCCAGATCGGCCGCGCAAAGCATGGCGCTGCAAGATAATAGGAGGATCGATAACTGCCGCATCTTCCCTATCATATCAACCGGTGTAGTTGGCCCAGACCGCTATGTATAAAGGCCAATCGATCACCGTGATCACGCCGTGCCTCAATGAGGAGCAGGGCGTCGAAAAGGTATTGCGCGCCATGCCCGCATTCGTCGACGAAGTCATCGTAGTGGACAACGCCTCCACCGATCGCACTTCCGAAGTCGCTGCCGCCCTGGGGGCGAAAGTAATTCATGAGGGCCAGCGTGGTTACGGCCGTAGTTACAAGAGCGGCTTCGCGGTCGCTACGGGCGATATCATAATCACTCTCGATGGCGACCACAGTTACCCCGTAGACGCGCTGTCTTATCTGATAGAAGCCTTCCTGCACCTGGAAATCGACTTTCTGAATGCCTCGCGCTTCCCCGTGCGCGACCGGCGCGCCATGAGCTTCAAGAATAAGATTGGCAACCTGGGACTTTCGCTCGCCATGTCTCTGCTGTTCTTTCGCTGGGTACGCGATTCGCAGTCCGGCATGTGGGTCTTCCGCCGCTCCATCCTGAAAAAAATGAAGTTGGAAGCCGAGGGCATGGCATTCTCCGAAGAGATCAAAATGGAGGCGCTGCGCGATCCCACTATTCGCTTCGGCGAAATCTCGATTCAATATTCGTCCCGACTGGGCGAAACCAAACTCAACCTGTGGCGGGATGGAATTCAGAACCTGATGTTCCTTGCGAAAAAGCGATTCTTCCGATGAGTCTGGCTCTTATCGTACCGGTATGGAATGGCCGTCAATTTCTAGAACGCCTGATCGCCAGCCTCGAGCGCCAAACGCAGCCCGCTTCGGAATGGATAGTGGTCGATAACGGTTCCACCGACGGCGCGCCCGAGCTCGCGCGGCGCCATGGCGCGCGCGTGATTGAGATGGGCCGCAATGCCGGTTTTGCGGCAGCGGTAAATCGTGGCATTCGCGAGAGCCGCGCCGAGTGGATCGCGGTGGTGAATAGCGACGTCGAGCTGGCGCCCGACTATTTCGCCACGCTGGTCCGCGCCGATGGCTGGTTCGCCACCGGTAAGATTCTTTCCGCCAAAACGCCCGGCCGGATCGACGGCGCCTTCGACGCCATTTGCCGCGGCGGAACCGCCTGGCGAATCGGCGCTGGGCGCTCCGACGGTCCGCAGTTCGCGGGACGCCGACGCATTGCGTCCGCGCCCTGGACGGCGGCGATCTTTCGCTCCGAACTGTTCCGCCGCGTGGGGTTTCTCGAGGAACGGTTCGAATCGTACCTGGAAGACGTCGATTTCGGTTTGCGCTGCGCCGCCCAGGGGCTCGATGGCATTTACGATTCAGCGGCCGTTGCCTGGCACCATGGCAGCGCTGCGCTTGGCCAATGGCATCCCGAAACCGTTCGCCGAATGGCGCGCAACCAGATCTTTCTAGTAGCGCGCCATTATCCGGCGCGGCTGCGGACGCGATGGTTTTGGCAAATCTTGTGCGCTCAGGGTTTGTGGGGACTGGTTGCCATCCGCCATGGGGCCGGATTGCCGTGGCTTCTGGGTGCGGTTCAAGGTCTGCGTGGTTTCCAATCAATGGAAAGAAGTGGCACTGCCATCGATAGCCAAGTACTAGAAGATCTATTACGGATTGGAGAGCGAGCCATTCGCGAAGTTCAAGCCTCTACCCGCTACGATGCATACTGGCGGGCGTACTTCTTGCTGACAACCGGTGGGGCATAGTGACACATGGGCGCCATCGGAATCGTCATTGTTACTTATAATTCGGAAGCTGAAATTGGCGCATGTCTCGACGCAGCGCTGGCCACCGGAGCTCAAGTGGTAGTGGTCGATAATGGATCGCATGACGCCACCATCTCCGAGGTTGCGCGCCGTGGCGCCAGACTCATCGCCAACTCCATGAATCGCGGATTCGCCGCTGCCGTGAATCAAGGCTTTTCCGCAATATATTGCCCGTATATTCTGCTTTTGAATCCCGACGCTGTGTTGCTAACCGGCATCGCGCGTTTGCGGGAAGCCTGCGACCTGCCGCGCGCGGCGGGCGCTAGCGGCCAACTGGTGGATGTTGACCGGCGTCCACAGATTGGATTCATGTTCCGGCGATTGCCGACGCCAACCGCTTTGATTTTGGAAGTCCTATTGCTTAACCGGGTCTGGCCCAACAACCCCGTGAACCGCCGCTATCGGGCTTTGGATTTGAGTTGCGAGTCGCGCGGCGCTCTGGAACAACCGGTCGAACAACCGGCGGGCGCGCTGCTCATGGTGAGGCGGACGGTATGGGAAGAACTAGGAGGGTTCGACGAGGGCTTTCATCCACTATGGTTTGAGGATGTGGATTTTTGCCGCCGCGCAGTGGACCTGAATTTGATCTTTTACTATACGCCGAAGGTTGTCGCAAAACATACGGGCGGCCATTCGATACATCAGTTGACTGTAGAGATGCGACGCTTTTATTGGTATCGTAGTTTACTGCGGTATACTGCTAAACACTCTCGCCCGCTAACGTTCCGGGCGATCTGTTTGGCCGTCGTAGCAGGGTCGTTGGCGCGCAGCCTTATAGAAGCGCTTAAGCGGCGGAGCCTGGAACCCATGGCAGCCGGCGGGAAAGTCGTGCGCCTTGCCGGCCAGTGTCTTTTTTCCGGTTGGAAAGATCGGCAGAGTACGTCCGGTCCCTAAAGTTAATTCACGGAAGTTGAAGAGAAGTTCCCGTACTCAGGTTCTTTTTCATGGCGCAAAACGACTTTGTCACTGTCACCATAGTCACCTACAATAGCGGCCGGTTTATCAAACGCTGCATCGAATCGGTCCTGGAACAGCGGTACCGCAACAAAGAGATCGTCATTGTGGATAATGCTTCCACTGACGGCACCATCGATATTCTGGAACAGTTCGAAGACCGCTGCCGGATCTATTACAACCCGGAAAACGTCGGGTTCGCCGCGGCTCAGAATCAGGCCATTCGTCTCTCCAGCGGCGATTGGGTATTGACGCTGAATCCCGACGTGCTGCTGCTGCCGAATTTCATTCAGGCGCTGATGGACGCCGGCCAGTTCGACTCCAGGATCGGCGCGGTTTGCGGCAAGCTGCTCACCATGACGGCGCATTTTGAGATACCCGAGCCGTCCCTGGTGGATTCCACGGGCATCTATTTCAATCCCATGTTGCGCCACCTGGACCGCGGCAGCCAGAAGGTGGATAACGGACATTACCGCCAATATGAATATGTCTTCGGCGCCACCGCCGCCGCGGCGCTTTACCGGCGCGCAATGATCGAGGATATTTCGCTCGACGGCGAATTTTTCGATACCGATTTCTTTGTCTACCGCGAAGACGCCGACGTGGCCTGGCGCGCGCAGTTGATGGGTTGGAAGTGCCTGTACGCGCCCTATGCCTGCGGCTATCATGTGCGCAAGGTATTACCCGGCAATCGGCGCGCGCTGCCGCCCGAGATCAACATGCACTCGGTAAAGAACCGTTTCCTGATGCGCATTAAGAACATCTCGCCGGACCTCTATCTGCGCAACGCGTTCTCCATCACCGCGCGCGATTTTACCGTAATCATGTGCTGTCTGATGTGGGAGCACACGTCGCTCAAAGCTTTCTGGATTCTGGCGCGCAATTTGCGGCGGTTCTGGGCCAAGCGCCGCCTGATTCAAGCCAGCCGCCGCGTGGATCACGAATATATGGCGAGCTGGTTCCAATACGCTCCCGTCAGTAAGCAGGCGCCGAAAAAGACTCCGCGCGCCGACCACCCGCGAAGCCGCCAAGTCCGCCCGGATGTAAGTGCGCATCGCTCTGCTTGGCACGCGCGGCATCCCCGCCAGATACGGCGGATTTGAAACCTTCGCCGAAGAGCTTTCCGTCCGGCTCGCCGCGCGCGGACATCAAGTCACTGTCTATTGCCGCGAAAGGTTCAAGCACCCGGTATACCGCGGCGTCCGCCTGCAGTATCTTCCCACCATCCGCCACAAATATTTCGACACCCTGGCTCACACATTCCTATCGACGATCCACCTTCTGGTTCACCGGCAGGATGTCGCGCTCTACTGCAATGGCGCCAACGCCATCTTCACGCTGTGGCCGCGCCTGCTCGGGATTCCGGCGGCGCTCAATGTGGACGGCATCGAGCGCAATCGCAAGAAATGGAATCGCCTGGCGAAGTTTTGGTATTTAATTTCCGAATGGCTCGCGACGTTTTGCCCCGCGGTAGTGATCACCGATGCCCGCACCGTTGAGACTTACTATCGCATGCGCTATGGAAAGCGGAGCACGTTCATTCCCTACGGCGCCGAAGTAGGAAAAGTCCGCACTACGGGAATACTGCAGAAGCTCCGGCTGGAGCCCGGCCAGTACTTTCTATACGTGAGCCGCCTGGAGCCCGAGAATCACGCTCTCACGGTGCGCCAGGCCTTCGAGAAGGTACACGCTCCGATGAAGCTGGTGCTCGTTGGCGATGCGCCCTACGCTCAGGAATACATCGCGCGCGTACGCGATACGGTGGACCCGCGCATCATACTGCCCGGCGCGATCTACGGTAACGGTTACCGCGAGCTAGGATCGCACTGCTTTGCTTACATCCATGCCACAGAGGTCGGCGGCACGCATCCAGCGTTGATCGAAGCGATGGGGCGAGGAGCGCTGGCGCTCTACCGCAACACCCCGGAGAATGCGGAAGTGGCCGGCGATGCAGGTATTCCATTCGAGCCGGAAGAGCTGGTGGAGAAGTTGGAAATGGTATTGAGTATGAGCGAGCCCGAGCGAGAGGCGCTGCGCAACCGGGCGATGGAGCGCGTGCGGGAGCGCTATTCGTGGGAGGCGGTGACGGATCAATATGAGCGGCTGCTCGGAAAGGCCTCACGCAAGGCGTGACCCACCTCTTTAGCGTAGATCATCCCTGATCGCCGCTTTCGGTTCCAGCTGCACGGCTATTTGGTCGGGCCGCCGGGATTTGAACCCGGGACCTCTTGCACCCCAAGCAAGCGCGCTAGCCAGGCTGCGCCACGGCCCGAACGCTTCAGTATACAACGCCGGCTAATCCAATAGATCGAGCGCCGCCTGCATTTCGCTGCGCGCGTGTCCGTCGCCTTTGCGCCCGGCTGCGTCCACTCCCTCGCGATACATAGCGCGGGCTTCCTCCAAGCGGCCCATTCGCTCCAGGGTCTGGCCGCCATGAAAATACCCCGGAGGATAATCGGGATGGGCCGCGATCAGCGCATGAAATTCGCGCACTGCGGCTTCGTAATCGCCCGCATTCTTGTACTCCATCGCCAGACCGTAGCGCGCGAAGGCATCAGTTGGATTTAATGCCAGCATGTTCTTCAGGATCTCTAATCGTGTGCTTGCCATGGTGTATTACGACTCTACTACGGCGTGGAGCGAAGATGATGGATGCCGGCCGGCGCAGGCCGCCGGCTTGTCGTTGGCCGCTCAAAAGCATCTGCCCCGCCGACGCTAGGCAGCGCACGACCGCAATCGAGCGCTGTGGTATGTGCGCAACGGCCTTACAGTATTCGCCGTGAGGTGGTTTGAGAACTCGACGATGTGCAACTATTTAAGACAGGCTTATGGCATCGCCTCGAAACATAATGCTGCCGGCGTTCCTCGCCCTCTGCTCCGCGCTCTCCGCCCAGACCAATGGCGGCGGTCTCCGTTCACAATCAAGCCGAGCGCCTCGCCAAATGGAAGCAGGTCGAGATGCCCTTCCATTCCACCGGTCTCACCGCGCGCGAGCGCCAGATGATAGAAAAACTGGTCGATGCCAGCCAGTTACTCGATGACATCTACTGGCGCCAGAGCGATCTCGGCGGCCTCGCGCTCTACAAGACTACGCAAGATCCGGTGATCAAACGCCTCCTCATGATTATGGGATGCCGTTGGGATCTGCTCGCCGGCAACGCTCCCTTTGTTGGTGAAATGCCGATGCCGCCCGGCCACGAGCTCTATCCGCACGATCTGCGCCGCGAGCAGATCGAGCAATACGTCCAGCAGCATCCCGAACAGAAAGCAGCGATCTACGATCCGTATACCGTAGTCGAACGGCGGCCCGGCGGCAGTCTCGCGGCCGTGCCCTATCATGAGCGCTACCGGCAGTTTCTGGAACCCATGGCGCGCGATCTGCGCGACGCCGCCGCGCTGAGTCCGGACGCCGCGTTCGCCAAATTTCTGCGCCTGCGCGCCGACGCTCTCCTGAGCGACGATTACTACCAGAGCGACCTGGCATGGCTCGATTTGAAAGATCCTAAGTTCGACGTCATCTTCGCGCCCTACGAAACCTATCTCGACGACTTGCTGGGCGTCAAGACATCCTATGGCGCATCGGTGCTGATTCGCAATGAGGACGAAAGCCGCAAGCTCACGGTGTATCAGCAGTATGTGCCCGCCATCCAGGATGCGCTGCCGGTGGACGCGGCCGCTCGCCCCTCCAAGCGCGGCCATCTCACGCCCATGGAGGTTATGGATGCGCCGTATCGCGCCGGCGATTTGCGTCATGGGTATCAGGCCGTCGCCGATAATCTGCCGAACGACCCGCGCATTCATCAGGAAAAGGGCACCAAGAAAATCTTCTTCAAGAACTTCATGGATGCGCGCGTGACGTACGTGATTCTGCCGGTTGCCAAGCTGCTGATGCAGCCGGATCAGGCGGCGAAGGCCTCGGCGGAGGGCTACATGGCTTCCACCCTGCTCCACGAAATCTCGCACGAGCTTGGACCCACTTTCGCGCGCCAAAATGGCAAACAGGTGGATATCCGCGAAGCGATCGGTCCCGCGTATTCCGGGCTCGAAGAAGCCAAGGCAGATGTCACCGGCATGTTTGGCCTGGCGTGGCTGGTGGACCATGGCGCGTTGCCCAAAGAGCGCCTGCCCGAGTATTATGCCTCCTATGTGGCCGGCATTTTTCGCACGCTCCGTTTTGGAACAGGCGAAGCGCACGGACGCGCCGAAATGATGGAATTCAACTACCTTGCCGAACATGGCGCGCTCTCGCTGGCGAATGGGCGTTATGCTATCGATTACGCTCGCATGCGGAGCGCCCTGGAACAGCTCTGCAAAGAGTTGCTCCAGATGGAAGATACCGGCGACCGGCGGCGCGCGGAAGCTTGGTTCACGAAATACGATAAGATCCCGGATGACTTGCGCCGTGCGTTAGCGGCCGCCGCGAACATTCCGGTGGATATCGACCCCGTATTTTCGTTCCCGGATAAGGTGCAGTAACATGCGAGGCGTGCTATTCAACGCGGAGAGGCGGCGGCAGTCCATACCGGTAATACGCGATTCCAAGTACAAGCGCAATTCGATTGCGAACCACACTTATAATTGAGGCCTACTCTTACATGCAGACGACATTGACAAATCAAGTGGTATTAGTGGTTGGAGCTTCCAGCGGCATCGGCCGCGAGACAGCCATATTGTTCGCTCGCGAAGGCGCCAAGGTGATCGCTTCCGCCCGGCGGGAACCGCGCTTGCGGGAGCTACAGACCGATCTCGCGAAAGAGAACCTCGCGATCGAAATCTGGGCAGCCGACGCCACCAAGCCGCACGAGATGGAAGCGCTGGCGCAACATGCCCGCGAGCGCGCCGGCAATATCGACATTCTGGTTTACTCTTCCGGAACCAATACGCCCGACCGCGCCTTAACACGCTTGAATACGGATATCTGGGACGACATGTTGGCAGTCAATTTGAACGGCGCCTACTATATCACTCGCGCCGTGCTGCCCGCCATGCGCGAGCGAAAATCCGGACACCTCATTTATGTATCGTCGATTTCCGGCCACACTCCCGATGTCTCCGGCGCCGCTTATCAGGCCGCCAAGCGCGGGCTGATAGGATTGGCCCACGCGGTGCGCGTGGAAGAGAAAGAGCACGGCATTCGAACCTGCGCCGTGTGTCCGGGATTGGTGAATACCGAGATTTTGAAACATCGGCCGGTCCCGACGCCCGCCGAAACGCTAGCCAAGGCGCTTCAGGCCGAGGATGTCGCGGAAGCGATTCTTGCCGTGGCGAAAATGCCGGCGCGCGCCGCGATAACGGAATTGACCATCGTGCCGACCTATTTGTAGGCTCGCACTATCAGTGCGTCATCGCGTAAATAATGTAATTGACGCCCATCCGGATCGATTGGTCGGAAAACTTCGACGGATACCGCGGATCGTCGGCCCACTCCCACGCGTCGCCGATATCGGAGTTATACGAGATGGCCACCATCACCCGGCCTTTGTCGTCGCGGATGGCCTGCCAGCGCGCGCCGATGCCGCTGGCGCCATTCTTGTGGCCATCGCGCAAGTGCTCCCAGCCGGCCACTTGCACCCGATCGTCGATATCGTAGACGGTGTGAAAGATGGCATCGTTGTCGGGAATCTCTTCGATCGCGCGGTTCGGAAAAGCCTTCTTCATGCGGCTTTCGAACTCATAGCGCTCCGCATCCCCGTGAAAATCGTCGGCCATAAAGAAGCCGCCGCGCTCGCAGTATTCGCGTAGCTCCTGCCCCTCCTCATCGGTGAGTCCCCATTCGCCCACCTGCACGGCGTAGAGCCACGGCCAATCGAACGCATCGCCTTCGTCCAGGTTAACCACCTGCTCGACAGAGCGCACGTGCAGCCGGCTCAAGCGGCGCACGGCTAACGAGAAGTGCCGGTCCGCGCGCGGAAAATCCTGCGTCCACAGGGACATGCCCTGATGCCACTCGGCATCGCGCCCCCGGTAGCCGTTCAGCGGGCCGGGCGGAAACATCAGCCGCGCAAACGCCCACTCGGTCTTTTCCTGATAGTCTTGCGGCAGCGGGATTTGGCCGAGCCGATACTCCACGCCGGGGAATTCACGGAAGGGACGCTGGAACGCATAGAGCGCACCCATGCAGGCAAGACCGCAAATCGCGCGCCGGAAGGCCTTCCACTGAGGCATAGTGCTGCTTCGAGGATAGCACTGGCATCGTATCGCGGCATTGCCGGACCCACAGGCCGGACCCACTGTAGTAACAATCTGTGGTTGAGGTGGGAAATTGAGGAAATCACTTCACCTATACCCCGCCGCCTGCAGTTCGAACAACTCCGCATATCTGCCGCCCAGCGCTACCAGATCTTTGTGCGTCCCCTGTTCCATAATCTCGCCGTCCGCCAGTACCAGGATGCGGTCGGCCATGCGGACGGTCGAGAACCTGTGGGAGATCAACACAGCCATTCGATCGCGGGTCAATTCGGCGAAGCGCTGGAACACTTCGTACTCGGCCCGCGCATCGAAGGTCGCCGTGGGTTCGTCCAGGATCAATAACTGCGCATCGCGCATGTAAGCGCGCGCCAGCGCCAGTTTCTGCCATTCCCCGCCAGAAAGATCCACGCCGCCCTCGAACCGGCGCCCGACCATCTGGTCGTATCCCTTCGGGAAGCGGTCGATCAGGTCTTTGGCCAGACTTTTGTACGCCGCCGTTTCGAGCCGCGGCTGCTCCGCCATTGAGTCCACCTTGCCGAATCCGATGTTCTCGCGCGCCAGCATGTCGTAGCGGATGTAGTCCTGGAAGATCACGCCGATCTCCCGGCGGAGGTCATCCACATCGTATTCGCGTAGATCGATCCCGTCCAGAAGAATCTTGCCCGCGGTCGGATCGTAGAGCCGGGCGAGGAGCTTTACAAGAGTCGTTTTTCCGGCTCCATTTTCGCCAATTAGCGCCACCTTTTCAGACGGATGCAGACGAAAGTTAATGTTTCGCACGACCGCACGGTCCGACCCGGGATAGCCAAAGCTCACATTGCGGAATTCGAACCCATCCCGGATCGGCCGCGGCGCGGGAATCGAATCCGGCAGCGATCGGATCGATGGCCTCATCTCGAAAAATTCGAACAGGTCTTTGAGGAAAATGGCCTGCTCGGAAATATCGTTGAACCCGGATAGAATCCTTTCGATGTATGATCGCGATCGCGAGAACGCCCCTGTCAGGAACGTAAACGTGCCGATGGAGATCGCCCCCGCCAACGTCTTCACGAGAACCACCACATAGGCGCCATAATAACCAGCCGTCGAAACCACATTCAACAGTGATCCCAGACTGGCCCGCTTGATGGCTATTACCTTATTTTCCAAATAGATGCCACGCGCAAGTTCATCGTATCGTTGAGCTAAGTGTCCGCCCAATCCGAAAATCTTGACCTCTTTGGCGCTTTGCGCGCTCGCCCCCAGAAAACGGATGTAATCGAGCATGCGCCGCTGCGGCGTCCACCGGTAATGCACCGAATAGCTGAGCTGCGTAAAATGCGTTTCACCGAGAAATGCCGGGATCACCGCCGCCACCAGCAGTACCATCAACCAGGGCGAAAAGACAATCAGACCCGCCGAAAGCGAAATCAGCGTCAGCGTATCCTGCCCCATATTCAGCAGCGATGCCAGCAGCGTCAATCGGCCGTTGGTTTGCCTGCGCGCGCGCTCCATCTTGTCGTAGAACACCGGGTCCTCGAACGACGCCAAATCGAGCTCCGTGGCGTGGCGCATCAGGCGTACGCTCACCATATCGGTGAACCGGTCGCCCAACAGGCTATCGCAGAGTGTGTTGACGCGGCCGAGGATATCGCTCAGAATTGCGAGTCCAAGTTCAATCGCCACCAGCTTCCAGATGCGGTTCAGATTGCCGGTTCCATGCGCAACATAGCGCACGACTGCGTCCAGGATCAGCTTGGGGACCCAGAGCATGGCCAGCGGCAGAAGCGCACGGAAAAGCCTCAGCAACACGCTCGCGGCCACCAGCGGCGGACTGGTTTCCCATACCAGCGCAAACAGCGGCCGAACATTGCGCAGCGAAGCGAGCCGCGCCCGCCAGGTTAGATCTTCCGCCGGACGCTTGGGAATTGGAGGGTGCAAGTAATAGTATGACTCAGCGGCCGGCCGTCGTATCGAATCTGTAGGTCTTTCGGGCCGTTGCCGAATCGGGAAGGCGTTTCAATCCGCGTGGCATTGAGCGAAAGCGCCTGCCCCATTCTCTTGCGCGCTTATTTCTTCGGATCCCCGAACGTGATCGTCGATTCCCCTGTGTATTTCTTGTAATTCCGGAAATCGATCACGTTGCGGCTGCAGTTGTTCGTGCCGCGCTCGCAGCTCAGCGTTTCCGAATGCACCGGCAACAGATACTGCTTGGCATCGCCCAGCCGGATGTATTCGTAGTCGGTTGCCGATTCCACATCGTCCAAGGGAAAGTCCGAAGGGAAGTTGCGCGCCTGCTTCTCGATGCGCATCACGCGCGCAGTCGCCGGGTCGATCCAAACGGTGCCCGTGTATCCGGGGCTGTAGGTTTGCGATCCCGCGCCGATGATCCAGTCGGAGGTGGCGTGGGCGATGGTGTAATCGTATTCTTTGGTCGAAATTCCGGCGATTCGCGAATCCTTACGGTAATGAAATTCGGTTGCGGTGGAGGGCCAGAACAGACTGATCAGCATGGTGCCGAATTCGCCTTTGGACCAGGACCCGCCCGTATCCTCAATCGACTTTCCGGTGAGCCGGCCATTCAAGGTCACCTTGCGGTAATCCTCTTTGCCATCCTGATAAACCACTTCGGTCCCCACTACATCGAGCGCATGCCAGTTGGCGGGCCTGGTCTCGCTCTGGTATCGCGAGATCAACTCCTGGCATACGTAATTGGGCAGCGTCTCGGTGAAATCGAGCGCCGTGTCGGCCGCTCTGCGGATCAGGTCGTCCTGGTGGCGCAGCGAGTTGGGGATCGCATCGTTGCTATCTTCGCGTGGAACGTATTGCGGCAGCCGATCGGGAGTCTGTCCATTCGCCGCCGAGAGCGTCGGGCGATCGGCCGCAGCCGCGGCGCCCGAAGCGGCCGGAGCAGTTTGCGCCACGGGTTGATCGGGAACCGGCGCGGATTTCTCGCGGGACGGGTCGGCCACCCTGCCGCGCTGCAGAGTCGGCGGACCGGGATCGTCCGTATCGCGCTTCGCCGGAGGCGGGGCAATTTCCGTACCGTGCTGCTGCGAGCTATCCGCGGGGGCATTGGTCGCCTTAGCGTCCGCATTATCGCCCGCCGCCTTGGAATCGGCCGTTGCGGATGCACTGGCGCCCTTTTCCCAATACACATTGACCGCGGTCATGTAGCCGGTGTTATCTTCCGGACCCTCAATCGAAAGCTGGTCGCCAATGTTGAACTTGGGATCCTTGATTTCGTCGCCACCCTTGAAAAACTTTGTCTTGGAGTCGCGCTTAAAATCCAGCACCCGATCGTCATCCAGGGCCAGCGAGATGGTCTTCGCATCCATCTGCTTGAGCTTGCCGCGGAAATTGGGAAGCGGCTGACCCTTGGTGCTGCTGTTGGGCTGCGATTTGCCGCCTCGGCTCGGGATGGGGATGCCTGTGGGATAGCGGCTTGGGTAGCCGCCGGGGTAACCCGTCGGCGGATAACCGCCCGGGGGATAAATCTGGGCGGCGGCGACGCCTACCGTCAAGAGAAACAACGAAAGCTTGCCGGCGCAAGACACACGGACAGCGGCCATGGGACGCTCCATTCCATCTGCGTAGATGCGCGGCGGGGCCGCCAAGTTACGCCCCTATTCTCCAACGCGCAAACTCTTGCCGTTTTCCAAAACCTCCCGCACCTTTGCGGCTAACGCGGCCGGAGTAAACGGCTTTTGCAGAAATGCTACTTCTTTTTGTAAGATACCACTGTTTACGATGGCGCTATCGGTATAGCCGGACATGTAAAGGACCTTCATGGCGGACCGCCGCGCCAACAGGATTCGCGCCAGTTCCTTGCCGCTCAACCGCGGCATCACCACATCCGTGATCAGAAGTTGAATCTTACCGCGGTACCCCTCGGCGGCGCGCTGGGCTTCGATCGGGTCCGCGGCGGCAATCACCTTATAGCCGTCGCGCTGCAGCGTCTCGCGTACCAGAGTACGGACCATCTCGTCGTCTTCCACCAAAAGTATGGTCTCGCTCCCGCGCGCGGTCAGGCGCTTGCGAGCGCCCGCTTCCACGGTGAGCGCTTGATCGACGCGCGGAAAATAGATTTTCACCGATGCGCCGCGTTCCGGCTCGCTGTAAACCTCCACGCTGCCGCCGCTCTGCTTCACGATTCCAAACACCGTGGAAAGGCCCAGGCCCGTCCCCTTTCCCGGAGCCTTGGTAGTGAAGAATGGCTCAAACAGCCGCTGCTTGGTGGCTTCATCCATTCCCGAGCCGGTGTCGCTCACGGCCAGGAGAACATACGGACCGGGCTTGACCGCGATGTGCCGCGCCGCATAGGCTTCATCCAGATCCACGTTCGCGGTTTCAATCGTCAGCGTACCGCCGTGGGGCATGGCGTCGCGCGCATTCACCACCAGGTTCATCAGCACCTGCTCCAGTTGCCCGGGATCGGCGCTCACGCGGCCTAAATCCGGCCGCAATTCGAGACGCAAATCGATATCCTCGCCAATCAACCGCTTCAGCATCGTGCCGAGGCTCGACACCGCGGCGTTCAGATCGAGAACCTTCAGTTGCAAGACCTGCCGCCGGCTGAATGCCAGAAGCTGATTGGTCAGCGCCGCCGCCCGCTCGCCCGCCTTCATCACCTGCTCGGCGGAATAGCGGTTCGGGTCGCCGGGCTTAAGTGTGTTCAGAATAAGCTGCGTGTAGCCGTTAATAATGGTCAGCAGATTATTGAAATCGTGCGCCACCCCGCCGGCCAACATGCCGACCGCCTCCATCTTTTGCGCCTGCCGCAGTTGCTCCTCCAGCTCGCGCCGGCCCGTCACATCCATTACCACGGCCAATTGCGCGTTTTGCCCGGCGTATTGGATCTCATGAACCGCTAACTCCACGTCGATGGCGCGGCCCGATTTGGTGCGATGACGCCACGTCTGCGCCGGCTTCCGGGACGACTCGGCCAACTCGGCCAGGAATCGCTGAACTTCCTCTTCCGGTTGGAGGTCGCTCAAGGTCATCGAGTGGAACTCGTCGAGGGAGTACCCGTAAAGGTCTGCGGCCGACTGGTTGACCTCGAGGAAGCGCCGGCTCTCCATGTCGAAGATCCACATCGGTTGTGGATGCCCCTGAAACAGAAGCCTGAACTTACGGTCTTGGTCGTTCAACAGTTGTTTGGCCGGCATACCTCACCTGATCGACACCTACGCGACGCGGTTGGAAACGAGCGGGGGAGGCAGGCTAGTCGCTTGAACAGGCCCGAAACCAACACACAGGATAACGGCGCTCCCGCAACTACTCAACAGCCCAGCGCGGAGGCTTGTGCTGATTCTCACGTCTTCACTTGTAGGGACGTCAAGACTCGGCTCCCGATTTCGAGTATACGGGTTAAGCAATTGTTAAGTCTGCGCTGAATCGCACTCAGGTGGATACCAGAACGTTCAGTACAAAAACCCCCGCCAATGTTCTACCCCAATTTTTGTGGGGCAGGCTGGTAGCCTCTCGCGAACCCCGGAAAGGCTGCCCCAATCACCGTCTCCACTACTGTTTTAGTCCCAGCCACTTCGAAAACTCTCACCCAAAATCGCATCCATTCGTGTCCATTATTCGTGTTCATCCGTGTTCATTCGTGGCCCAGCTCTCAATTCCTCGTTTGCGCCAGCCTCGCCGCGATCTTATTGAATTGCGCCAGCGCAGCCTCCGAATCGTCTACAATTTCCGCCGCCAGCACAGCGGGCCCCGGCAACGCGTTGTCCTCGCTCCAGGTCGCTTGGCCCGGCCTTCTTTTTGTCAAAGAGATGACGTTCGCCTTCACCCTCGGCGAATACCAGATCTCGCGTCGGCAAACGCAGCAGCGTTGAAGCCCGCGCACCTGGGTAGGGTGACGGTGAAGGTGCTGCCTTGCCGGGTGAGTGTCGAGGCCGACTTCACCTTTGGGGGTTCGTTCACGTCTTGATTTTTCCCGATCCTGGTAACCTCGGCCGCACATTCCAGTATTCATATCAGGCACAACTATGGAATCCCTCAAGTCTGCCGTCCGCCAACTCAGACGCGGCCCCGCCTTCGCCGGGACCGTGGCGGTCACGCTAGCGCTTTCCATCGGCGCCAACACCGCCATCTTTTCGATTGTCGACGCGCTCCTGCTCAAGGACCTTCCGTATGCGCAGCCGGAGCGCATCGGGGCGCTGTTTGCGCGAACCACGGGGGTCGAATCCTCCGATATTCGAAGGAACGTCGATGGCGAACAGTGGGAATTGATGCGCGATCATGTGCCGTCCCTGTTGCCGGCGTTATCGGGCCTGCGCGCCAACGGCGTGTACCTGCAGTCCGGATCCCATGTTCAGTATCTGCAGGCTGCCCGCATCTCAGCACATTACCTCGACGTTCTGGGTGTGCGCCCGGCTGTGGGGCGGAATTTCAGCGATCAGGAGGATCGACCTCACGGTCCCAAGGTAGCGATCGTCAGCTATACCGTCTGGCGCAATACTTTTGGGACGGATCCGCACATCGTCGGCCGGTCCGTGCTGCTGAAGGGTGAGCCTTACACCATCGTTGGCGTCCTGCCAGACCGCGCGGTGACCCCCATGAACGCCGACATCTACACGGCCCTGCAGCCGGACCGCGCCGGGGAAGGGCAGGCCACCAACTTTGCAGCCATTGTGCGGCTTCGCGGCGGCGCCACCTGGGCACAGGCCACTGCCGAGATTGATCGCGCCTTTCGTCAAAGCGCCCGTGTGCGGCGCTTCCAGCAGAGCAACCCGGGTGCCCAGTTGACCTATTACTTGGTGCCGCTGCAAAAAGGTATCACCACCAAACTACGGCCGCAGGCGCTTGTGCTGATGCTGGCTGCCGGTTTAATCCTGCTGATTGCCTGCGCGAATCTCGCAGGCCTCACACTGGTCCGCATGATCCGGCGAAGCCGGGAAATCGCCACCCGTCTGGCGCTCGGCGCATCCCGCTGGCAGATCCTGCGGCAGTTGTGGTCGGAAAGCCTGCTGCTGGCCTTGCTGGGAGGAATCGCGGGCATCCTGGTCGGCGCACTGGCCTTGCGCGGGCTGCTGACGCTGCTGCCTCCATATTTTCTGCCCGTCGCCGATATCCCGCTCGACCTGCGGGTACTTGCGTTCACGCTCGGAGTCTCGATCATGGCCAGCGTGCTGTTCGGAATGCTTCCCGCACTGACGGCGAATCACGTCGACTTGCGGTCGGCCATGGGGGGCCGCGGCATCGCCGGGGGCAGCGTCCGGCTTCGCCAGAGTTTGATTGCCGGCGAGGTGGCACTGACCGTCGTGCTGTTGGCCGCGGCGGGTCTGCTGATCCGCACGTTGATCCACCTCGAAACCCTGCCGCCCGGATTCAATCCCGCCGGGGTCATCGCCGCCAAGGCGTCATTGGACGATGTCCGTTATCACGATCCGGCCGCTTTTCGGAAACTCCTCGACCGCAGCCTCGCCGCGATCCGCGAGATTCCCGGCGTGCGCAACGCCGCCGTCGGATTGACGGTGCCGTATGAGCGCTCGCTGCTGAACTCGGTCAAGCTCACGGACGGCAAGCAGGCAGGCCGCGAAATCACCACCAACGAGATCTACGCGACCCCTGGATACTTCGACACTCTCCAGATTCCCGTCCTCGCCGGCCGGGGCATCGGCGATGACGACGGCCCGGATACAGAGCCCGTAGTGGTGATCAACAGGTCATTTGCACGGAAGTTCTATCCTGGCGAGAATCCGCTGGGAAGGCATCTCGATCGGCGGCGGATCGTGGGAGTCGTAGGAGATACCGCACTATCTTCAGCCAGCGGATTGAATGCCGGTTCCGCGCCCCTGACCAGCGAGGAGGCCGTGTATGTTTCCGCCGCGCAAATAACGGATGCGCCCTTTCTCGCGCTCGCGCACACCTTCTTTCAGCCGAGCTGGATCGTCCGCGTTGAGCCGCCGGAAGGCCTCACCGGACGCATGCAGCGCGCTCTGGCTGCCGCTGATCCCAACCTGCTGTTTTCCGGCTTCTACTCGATGAACGACCTGCGAGCCTCCACCCTTGCCACCCAGCGGATCGAAGTAGCGCTGCTGACTGCCATGGCGTCCCTGGCGCTGCTGCTAAGCGGAATTGGCATTTTCATGCTGGTGGCCAACCTGGTGGCGCAGAGGACGCGTGAGATCGGCATCCGCCTCGCGCTCGGTTCCACTGTCTCAACGGCCATGATTCACGTCGGCGGCTCGGGAGTGGGGGCTGCAGCCTTCGGGCTCGTCCTCGGGCTGGCGTTGTGCATCGGAGCGCTTCGCGCCCTGCGTAGTGCGATCTATGGCGTTGGCGTTTACGACACAACAACCATCGTGGCCGTCGTGCTGGGGCTGGCAGTGGTGACCCTTACCGCTACGGCGGTGCCCGCTTTACGGATCGCGCGAATCGACCCGGCCTCGGCCTTGCGCGAGGAATAGTGGTGGACGGGATCATGCATCCCGCCGCCCGAAGTCGGCCTCGATGGCTCTCCCGCCGGGCCCAAACTCCTTCCGCCCGGCCTTCCGCTGCGCGTCCGGATCCGTGCCGCCCTGCGCCACAGAGTTCAACATCTCTTCGAGCGACGCCGAGGCTTGCGGTTCAGGGTATGAGAATCGGTCTTGTCCTGCTCGCATATCCCGACGGCGTCCACGATGATGAACCGGTCCTTCACCTTGGCGCTCGGTGTAACGCTGCGCAGCTTGTCGGCCGAGATCACCCGCATGCCGCGCCCCTTGATCTGCTCGAAGAAACCGGCCGACTTCACGTTGCACAAAAAGAAGACGCACTCAATAGCTCGGTGACTGCCTCATCTTAGCTCGGTGACTGCCTCATCGCGCCCATAGTGCATGACCAGATTCTGATTGAAAACGTGATGAAATCGAAGAATTCGGGCGGGATGCACGCGCTGTACACAACGTCTGGCGGTTCGCCCTGCCAAGGCCGCGCAGAATCGAAACCTGAGCCTTCTTCATTACCCGGATCGAACTCCTCATCCCGCACCGCGATGCCGCTGCCCGCGGTCAGGTCGATTTCATCGCGGTCCTGGACAATCCAACCGGCCTCAGCCAGATTGGCATCGATCTCGCGGCGCGCCTTCTGTTCGGGCATCTCAGGCGTTATTCGTGTTCAATCGTGTTCAATCGTGGCCCAATTCTTTGTCATCCATAAATGATCCGCTTCCACTCCACTTTAGGCCTTTGAAAGTTTATCAGCAAAGCAAGCCTCAAACCCGAAGCCTTGAGGTAATTGATGCACTGCGCCATATGCTCGTTAGAAAATCGCTCCACGCACTTCAACTCAACCAGCAGCCCCTTTTCCACCAACAAGTCGGCCACATATTCCCCCACGCATTGCCCTTTATACGCCACCGAATAGCAAACCTGCGCTTGCACACCCAGTCCGCGCGCCGCCATCTCCCGAATCAGCGCCCGCTCGTACACCTTCTCCAAGAAACCGGCCCCCAACACATTAGAAACCTCATAGGCCGCCCCAATCACCGCCTCCACCACCGCATCCAGTTCATGTGCCACCTCTTTTTAGTCCCCGCGACTTCCAAACCTCTCACCCAAAATCGCAACCATTCGTGTCCATTATTCGTGTCCATTCGTGTTCATTCGTGGCCCAACTCTTTTAATCCTTCGCCCTCCAAAACTCTCTCCCCCCGAATCGATTCGCCCCGCATCGCCAGTCACAACATTTACAATTCCCCTAACCCCCTGATTCCAAACGTTCCCCATTCCTCCAGTTACCAGTTTCCTTTTTCCCCCCTGCTACTCTCGTAGCCGAGGACTTCGTATGGCAACCAAAAAGCAAACCGCCGCCAATCGCCGCAACGCAAAGCAATCTACCGGACCCCGCACCGCTCAAGGCAAGGCCAATTCCCGTTTCAACGCGCTCAAGCACGGCATCGACGCCGAACAACAGATCATATTCGGCGAAACCGGGGAAGACCTCGCTCACCTCGCCGCCGAATACCACGAGCAATTCCAACCCTCCACGCCCGCCATGCGTTTCCTGGTCGATACCATCGTCGATAACGAATGGCGTCTCCGCCGCTTCCGCCGCGTCGAAGCCGAACTATGGAATGAACAGGGCGAGAGCCTACTCACAAGCAAAGCAAGGAGGCGCCAAAATGACCTCGATCCGGAGGACGGCGCAACCGTTACGGTCAACGTCTCCGCCGCCGAAACCTTCCTCGCGGCCGAAAAATCCCTCCTCCATCTCCAGCGCATGGTCAATTCCTGCGAGCGCAACCTGCACCGCGCCCTAAAAGAATTGCAGCGCCTTCAGGCAGCCCAATTTGACGCCGTCGAAAAGGCCGGCGAAGCCGCCGCCGAAGCCATCACTCCCGCCCCTCAACCTAAACAATCCACACCCACTTCCATTTTTTCGCGGAACGAACCCAATTCCCCGAAAGTGCCCCCGCAGTTTCGGCCTGCCAACCCCCCATCCGGCCCGCCCGCCAAACCCGATCTCAACTCTAATTTCCCGGAGACCGTGTGACTTGTACAACTGAGGTGGCCTCCAGCCCAAAATATGCCCATTAAAATTACTTATAGCAAAGCCATATTGCATTTAGAAAACTTCTAGGCTAAACTCGAAATTGGTTCGATGGATACCTCTCTTACAGGCCGCGTGGCGTACAGCGTAATCTCCCGCGCCATTCCTGTAGGCATCATTATTATTCTGCCGGTCATCGTAGCCGGCCCCGCGTAGGCCAACCGGAAATCGGTTCGAAGGCCATCGGCGGGGCGAAGCGGACCAGCCGATGGCCTTTTTATTTATATGACAAGAATTGTGAGGCGGGATATATGTCAACACTGATGAGCGGCGCGAAGATGTTGCTGGAATGCCTGGTCCGCGAGAGAGTCGAGTGCATGTTCGGCTATCCGGGCGGCGTCACCCTGCCCTTCTATGACGTTCTATACGACCATCCCATCCGGCACGTGCTGGTGCGGCATGAAGAGAACGCCGCATTCGCCGCCGGCGGTTACGCTCGCGCTACCGGTAAGGCCGGCGTGTGCTGCGCCACCTCGGGTCCCGGCGCTACCAATCTGACCACGGGATTGGTGGACGCCATGATGGATTCCATCCCTATCGTGGCGATCACCGGACAGGTTTCCACCAAGCTGATCGGTAGCGATGCCTTCCAGGAAGCCGATACCTTTGGAATTACCCGCTCGTGTACCAAGCATAACTACATGGTGAAGCGCATCGAGGACCTGCCGCAGATCGTTCACGAAGCGTTCTACCTGGCGAATAGCGGACGCCCCGGCCCCGTGCTGGTCGATATTCCCAAGGACGTCTTCCAAGCCCAGGGACACTATCAACCGGTGACTTCGATTCACCTTCCCGGATACAAGGTGTTCACCGAGGGTCATACCGGCCAGATCCGCCGCGCCGCGCAATTAGTGCAGGAATCGGAGCGGCCGTTGGTCTACGCCGGCGGCGGCATTCTGGCGGCCGATGCGACCGCCGAGTTACGCGAATTTGTCGAGAACGCCGATATACCCGCGGTGATCACGTTGATGGGCCTGGGCGCGCTCCCTTCCAATCATCCGAACTTCATCAGCATGCCCGGAATGCACGGCAGTTATGCGGCTAATATGGCGCTGACGAACTGCGACCTCCTGATCGCTTTGGGCACGCGCTTCGACGATCGCGTGACCGGCCGTCTGGCGGCCTTCGCGCCGCACGCGAAGGTCATCCATGTAGATATCGATCCGGCCGAAATCGGCAAGAATCGCACGCCGGATGTACCCATAGTTGGCGACGTGCGGCGCGTGCTGGCGAAGCTCAATAACCTGTTGGGCAAAAAGCCGGATGCTCCCGCCGAGGCGCGCCGCGCATGGTGGCGGCAGATTCGCGATTGGAAAGCGCAGCATCCGCTGCGGACATCGTCTTCGGAAACAGAGATCAAGCCGCAGCATCTGATGGCCGAGATAGACCGGCTCTCGGGCGGACATGCGGTGGTGACATCCGACGTGGGCCAGCATCAGATGTGGGCGGCGCAGTTTGTGCGCTTCAACGAGCCCCGGTTGTGGTTGAACTCGGGCGGGCTCGGCTCGATGGGCTTTGGCTTGCCTGCGGCCATCGGCGCGCAGTTTGCGCGGCCGGATAAGTTGGTGTTTTCGCTCGTCGGCGATGGCGGATTTCAGATGTCGATTCCGGAGCTGGCGACGATAGCGAGTTACGGTCTGCCGATCAAGATTGTCATTATGAACAATGGCTATCTGGGAATGGTGCGGCAGTGGCAGACGCTGTTCTATAACAACCGGCTCAGCTCGGTGGAGCTCGACTGCTTTCCGGATGCCGCCAAGTTAGCCGCGGCTTATGGTTTTAAAGGCCGGACTATCGATAAGCCGTGGGAGTTGGCTGCGGCGCTGGAAGAGGCGGTGAATGAGCCGGGGCCGTACTTACTCAATGTCAAAGTGACTCCGCTCGAAAACGTATTTCCCATGGTGCCCGCGGGCGGCGCCATCAGCGAGATGGTGCTGGGTCCGCCGGAGCCGGTAGCCGAAACCGCGGTCCGATAAACGACATGGGACACAGTATCAATCCGATCGTCACGCATTTGTGGGGCAGGTTGTCAACCTGCGGCCGATTGCCAATCGGCCTCTGCGGACCCGCGAAAACGCCAGCCCCGATTCCGGCTGACCCGAAGGAGAAGCCATGCTGCAAGTAATTTCAGTTCTTCTCGAAAACAAACCGGGCGCGCTGATGCGCGTCACCGGCCTGCTGACGCAGCGCGGCTACAACATTGAAAGCCTCACTGTCGCGCGCACCCTCGATCCCGAGCTATCGCGCATGACTATTGCGGTGGACGTGGACGACAATCAGCGGCCCCAGGTGATCAAGCAGATGAACAAGCTGATCAATGTGCTCCAAGCGACGGACCTTACGGGCGTACCCGCGGTAATTCGCGAGCTGGTCCTGGTTCGCATCCGTATGCCGCAGGAAGCGCGCACGGCGGTGCTGAAAGAAGCCGAGATTTTCGGCGGCCGGGTGGTGGATTCCTCCACCGAAGGCTTTGCGATTGAAGTTACCGGAGCGCCTGAGAAGTTAAACGAATTTATCGATGTTATGCGGAGTTATGGCGAGATCGATGTGACCCGATCCGGTTCCCTGGCCATCGGCCTGGAGAACAAGAAGCTGCGCCTGCAGCCGCCGGTAGCTACACTCGGGTCCGCGAGCACACGGCCCGCGCGGGAGAAGACCAATGCCTAATCGTTACTACGAAAAAGACGGAAATCCGGATTACTTAGACGGCCGTACCGTGGCTATTATCGGTTACGGGAGTCAGGGACATGCGCACTCGCTGAATCTTCGCGATTCGGGCGTGGACGTGGTAGTGGGACTTTATCCCGGCAGTAAGTCATGGGCCAAGGCCGAGGCTGCCGGGACTGAAAGTAATGACCGCTTCCGACGCGGCCAAATCCGCCGATGTGATTATGATTCTGGTGAGCGATCACATTCAAGCCGATCTATACAATAAGGACATTGCGCCGCACATGACGCCCGGTAAGACCCTCATGTTCGCGCACGGCTTCAATATTCACTTCCAGCAGATTGCGCCGCCCGCCGGCGTGGATGTCTCGATGGTTGCCCCCAAGGCGCCGGGCCATCGTGTGCGCGAGCTATATACCGAGGGCGTGGGCGTGCCCGCGCTGGTGGCCATCCATCAGAATGCGTCTGGTGAAGCCCTACAGCGCGCGCTGGCTTACGCGCTGGCGTTGGGCTGTCTTAAAGCGGGCGTCATCGAGACCACTTTTCGCGAGGAAACGGAAAGCGATCTCTTCGGCGAGCAAGCGGTGCTCTGTGGCGGCGTAAGCGAGCTGATCCGGGCCGGCTTTGAGACTCTCACCGAGGCCGGTTACGCTCCGGAGATCGCTTACTTCGAGTGTCTGCATGAGTTGAAGTTAATTGTAGACCTGATCTATGAAGGCGGCCTGAGTTACATGCGTTACTCCGTCTCGGACACGGCCGAGTACGGCGATTACACCCGCGGACCGCGCCTGGTCAACCAGCAGACTCGGGCCGAGATGAAGAAGATCCTTAGTGAGATTCAATCCGGCGAGTTCGCGCGCCAATGGATTGACGAAAACAGGTCCGGGCGGCATAAATTTCTGGCAATGCGCGAAGCCGCGCGCCATCAGCCGGTGGAGACCGTAGGCCGCGAATTGCGAGAAATGATGACATTCCTCAAGAAGAGAAAAGAGGCGGGAGTGCCGCAAGAGGCAACAGCGTAAAGGCAAGAAGAAATTAGCCACGAATGAACACAAATACACACGAAAAAGCGAAGACAAAAGCAGTCCGGTCTTATTCGTGTTCATTCGTGTTTATTCGTGGCCCAAGGTTTTAGGCGTAAGAGAATTAGCCACGAATGAACACAAATACACACGAATAAGCAAAGACAAAGGCAGTCCGATTTTATTCGCGTTCATTCGTGTTCATTCGTGGCCCAAGGTTTTAGGCATTTATGAAGATCTCTACTTTCGACACGACTCTCCGTGATGGCACCCAGGGCGAATCCGTCTCCTTCTCCGCCGACGACAAGCTAGCGATTGCGCAGAGACTCGACGAGTTGGGCATCGATTACATCGAAGGCGGATGGCCCGGTTCCAATCCCAGGGACAAAGAGTTCTTTCTGCGCGCGGCGTCGCTCGATCTGAAGCACGCCAAGCTCACGGCATTCGGTTCCACGCGATTCGCTAAAAACCCGGTACAGGAAGACCGCAATGTGCTGGCGCTGGTGGAGGCTGGCACGCCGGCGGTATCCATTTTCGGCAAGACTTGGGATCTACACGTCAAGCGCGCGCTCGGCATCACCGAAGAGGAAAACCTCAAGCTGATCTCCGAGACGGTGAAATACCTCAAGGACCGGGGCAGGGAAGTGATCTACGATGCTGAGCATTTCTTCGACGGATATTTCGCTAATGCCGATTACGCTCTGCGGACGCTCGAGTCCGCCAAGAACGCCGGCGCCGATGTGCTTTGCCTGTGCGATACCAATGGCGGAACGCTTACCGGCCGGCTTGTGGAAGCGTTCGCGGAGGTGCGCCGGCGCTTCGACGGCATTCTGGGGATCCACACCCATAATGATTCCGGCGTGGCGGTGGCTAACGCCATTGCGGCCGTGGAAGCGGGCGCAACGCACGTGCAGGGCTGCCTCAACGGCTATGGCGAGCGCTGCGGCAACGCCAATCTGGCCAGCGTGATCGCCAACCTGGAGTTGAAACTGGGACACACCACCATCGGGCCGGAAAAACTTGCCACCCTTTGTTCCGCCTGCCGCTTCATCGCCGAAATTGCCAACCTGCCGCTCCCCAACGATCAACCCTTTGTAGGAAAAAGCGCTTTCGCCCATAAAGGCGGCGTGCATGTCAGCGCCGTGCTGAAGGATTCCGCCACCTACGAGCACGTTCCGCCCGAAACTGTGGGCAACCGCCAGCGCGTGCTGGTGAGCGATCTTTCTGGACGCGGCAACGTGATCTACAAGCTCAAGCAGCACGGCCTGGCGGAGCGGCTCGAGGAAGATGCGCGCCGCGAGCTGCTGGAGCGCATTAAGCAGATGGAATTCGAAGGCTACGAGCTTGAGGCCGCCGAAGGCACATTCGAGTTGCTGGTGAGGGAAGCGCTGCACCCGGGGTTAAAGTTCTTCGAGGTGGATCGCTATGAAGTCTCGGCGCGTACCTTGGGCGCCGGACCTTCTCGCACCACCGCGACCGTCACACTGCGCGCGCAGGATGGCGTACACTCCGCCACCGCCGACGGCCCGGCCATTCAACGCGCTGCATCTCTGCCTGCGAAAGTGTCTGAGTAGTTATATCCGCAGATCGCGGATGTGCGGCTGACGGATTACAAAGTGCGCGTGCTCGATTCGCATCAGGGGACGGCCGCCAAGGTCCGCGTCCTGATCGAATGGTCGGACCATCGCAAGAGTTGGACCACCGCGGGTGTTTCCGACAACATCATAGAAGCCAGTTGGAAGGCGCTGGTGGACGCATCCGGCTGGAACTGATCCGGTTGACGGAAAAGGACGACTCAGTGGAGCGGGCTGTTGAAGATTACTGCTGGGGAGTCTGACTCCGGTTTGAGACCGCCGCCTCTGTAGACGATGCCCTCAATAACCCCGCAACTTTTCTAGCGCCGGGCGCGTTAAATAGGTAGGCTAGAATTGAATAAGGAGTCTGAATGTTGTTTTGCCGTTGGATTTCAGCAACATTGCTGTTCGGTGGAGTTCTCGCGGCGCAGGACCCCTCGTCTCCGGGCAGGCCGGAACAATACGTCGTACAATCCGGCGTCACCGTCCCCTTGAGCCTTATCAATAGCGTCAGCACCAAGCACTCCGTGGAAGGCGACCGTATCTATTTGGAAACCGCATTCCCCATCCTTGCAAACGGCCGCATCGTCATTCCGGTGGGCAGTTACGTTGCTGGGACAGTCACTCGGATCAAGAAGCCGGGCCGGGTGAAGGGCCGCGGCGAAATCTATGTTCCTTCGACACACTGACTTTGCCCAACGGCGTCACGCGCGATTTCCGGTCGCGCATGGGTTCGATGGACGCTTCGGCCAGCGGCAGCCTGGATCGCGCCGAGGGCAAAGTAGAAAGCGAGGGCGACAAGCTTGGGGATACGCGCACTGTGGCGGAAACCACCGCGACCGGCGCGTCCATAGGCGCCATCGCCGGCTCCGCATCCAAGAGCGTGCCCATGGGATTAGGAATTGGCGCGGGTGCGGGCGCGGCTGCCGGGTTGATTGCGATTCTGGCGACGCGCGGGCCGGATGCGGTCCTCGCCAAAGGCAGTACCGTGGAGATGATACTCGACAGGCCCCTCAGTTTTAGCGATACCGATCTGAATTTCGGGAACTATCAGGCCCCGAAGATGTCCACGCCGCAGCCGCCCCCGGCACAGACCAAGTCGGGACTCCCGATTCCCTTACGCAAATAACGTTTCCAGCGCCGTCACTGCATTCAATATCGCGGCCTGCGCACTAATACAGTACTCACGTTATCCGGCCCGCCGCCTCTTTCGCCGCTTCAATCAATTGCTGGCAGCTCTCTTCCAAGCCCACGCCGTCGCGGCCACCCTGCAAAATTTGCTCCAGTTTCGCCGGTTCCACTACGCCGTGAAGTCCGTCGCTGCACATCAGCACCAGGGCGCCTGGCGCAAGCGGCACGGAATAGCAATTTATGGTGAGCGGCGCGCTGGCGCCAATGGCCATGGTTAGCACGTGGCGCATCGGGTGATTTTTGAGGCTCTCCTCATCGAGCCCCAGCGGACGTCCCACTTCGTTGACCCAGGTTTGATCGTCGGTGATGGCACGGAGACCGGCGTCGTCCATCAGGTATGCGCGGCTATCGCCTACGCTGGCGATGCACAAATCGCCTCCATTTTCGAGAGCGGCCACCAGGGTGGTACCCATGCCTTCCAGCGTGGCGTCGTGATGCGCGGCTTCGAGTACCCGCCGATTGGCCTCTTCCACCGCGGAGAGCAGCACTTGAGAATCTCGGCGCTGGGCCGTATGCACCGCTTCGGCGACCGTATCCACTGCCAGGCGGGAAGCTCGCTCGCCCGCATTGGCGCCGCCCATGCCGTCCGCCAGAACGTACAGCCCAAGCTCCGGCTCTATCAGGCAGTAATCCTCGTTGTTGCTTCTGACGCAGCCTTTGTCCGACAGCGCGAAGGCATCCAGCATTCCGGGCGGCTCCCTTCAAAAAAACGGCGCAAACCGTCACCGGTAATTTTAACCAAATATCCGGCGGGGGTAACATAGAGGTTCCTCCCATGATTTGGAAACGGCTGCGGCTCACGCTCGAGATGATCAAGTTCGAGCATTCCGTGTTCGCTCTGCCCTTCGCTCTGACGGGCGCGCTGCTGGCATTTCGCGACAGCGGCTTCGATTCCAGCGGCATTTGGCGCAAGCTGGCCTGGATCGTAGCGGCGATGGTCTGTGCCCGCTCCGCCGCCATGGCTTTCAATCGGTTGTGGATCGCGATATCGACGGGCGTAATCCACGCACCCGCAGCCGCCACCTGCCCGCGGGCTTGTTCAGCCGCGGCTTCGCCTGGATGTTGTGGCGGCCACCGTGGCGCTGTTTTTTTTGGCCGCGGGCGAGTTGAACCGCTTTGTTTGCGGCTGGCGCCGCTGGCTCTCGCGATCGTATTTTTCTATCGTTCACCAAGCGCTTTACTTCCTTTTCGCATCTGGTACTGGGCTTTAGCTTGGGAATCGCGCCCGCGGCCGCGTGGATCGCGGTGCGTGGATCGCTCGATCCGCGCATTCTCTGGCTTACCGCGGCCGTTACCTGCTGGACCGCCGGCTTCGACATCATCTACTCCTGCCAGGATTTCGAATTCGATTCGGCCGAGATCTGTGGAGCGTGCCGCGCGCCTTGGGAATTCCCGCAGCGCTGCGCGTGGCGCAGTTGCTGCACGTCCTGATGATCGCCTGCCTGCTCGCGCTGGTCTATGCGATGCATCTGGGCGTGCTGGCGCTGGCGGGCGTGGCCGCGGTGGTCGCGCTGCTTCTGTATGAGCACAGCCTGGTAAAGCCGACGATCTTTCGCGCGTAAATGCGGCCTTCTTCACCATGAACGGCTATGTCAGCGTGCTATTCTTCCTATTCTGGGCCGCCGATATGTATTTCTCCCGGATCGATCTCTCAGCGCTTCGAACCGCTATGCCAGTCGATGCCATGCCAGTTCATATCGACGACCGCCGCCTGCTCCCCATCCGCGACAAAGTGGAAGCGGGCGAGCGGCTGTCTTTCGACGATGGCGTGGCGCTCTACCGCACGCACGACATTCTGGCGCTGGGCTACATGGCGAACCTGGTGCGCGAGCGGCTGCACGGCGATACCACGTACTTCAATGTTAACCGCCATATCAATCCGACCGATGTGTGCGTGGCGAGTTGCCGCCTGTGCGCCTTCGGCAAACGGGTGCGCGATCCCAAAGCTTACACCATGTCGCTCGAAGAAGTCTGGCATCGCGCGGGCGAAGGTTGGAGCGAAGCCGTCACTGAGTTTCATATTGTCGGGGGGCTGCACCCCGAGCTGACTCTCGATTGGTTTTGCCAGATGCTGCGCGGTCTGAAGCAGCGCTTTCCGCAAGTGCATTTGAAAGCCTTCACCATGGTCGAGATCGCGTATCTGGCGCGCCGGCAGAAGATTTCCATGCGCGAAACGTTGGAGCGCCTGCGCGACGCCGGCATGGATTCGCTGCCCGGCGGCGGGGCGGAAATCTTCCACGAGCGCGTGCGCCGCATCATCTGCGACCACAAGATCGATGGCAACGAGTGGCTGGAAACCGCGCGCATCGCGCACCAGTTGGGGCTGCGGTCCAACTGCACCATGCTCTACGGCCACATCGAAAACGAAGAGGACCGCGCCGACCACTTGGTGCGCTTGCGCGAGCTGCAGGATGAGACGCACGGCTTTGTCACCTTCATTCCCGCTGGCGTTTCATCCCGATAACACCGCCCTGCACCACTTCCAAAGACTACCGGATTCGACGATATCAAGAACATCGCCGTATCGCGACTGATGCTCGACAACATCCCGCACATCAAGGCCTATTGGGTGATGATGACGCCGCGGATCGCGCAGATCGCGCAACGCTTCGGCGCCGACGATCTGGACGGCACCATCGTGGAAGAGCGCATCTACCACGACGCCGGCGCGACCACGGTACAAGGCCTGCGCCGCGCCGAGTTGCTGCAGTTGATCCGCAAAGCCGGCCGCGTACCGATGGAGCGCGATACGCTGTACCGCCCGGTGGAACGCACGGAAGCGACCTTTACGGTTCTGGTATAACTCACGCATTATCTTGCGCCTATTATCTTGTATTTACCCGGACACCGCGTGACGCGAGTACGTACTATGTACGTACCTTGAATGCCAACGGGCCAAACCCGGTGATCGCTATTAATGCCATTACCGGCTCCTGCACCGGCGCAGCCGGATTGATAGCAGGCGTGACCTTCGTTCCCGCCAAACCTGGAGACTATCTCACCATATATGGCGTCTCGTTCGTCCCCACCAATCCGGCCATTGCACCGGGGACCGCATCATCGAACATTGCAACAGCCGCTGATTCGCCTCGGTCGCTTTGGGCTCTTCCGCTTTGTCCGCGCCCAACCTGCTATATGTGGGTGCGTCGCCAGGCACGGCTGGACTCTATCAATGAATATCCAGGTACCAGCCGGCCTGGCCGACGGAGATTACCCGCTGATTCTCACGCTAGCGACGTTCAGCACGCCCACGGGCGCTTACTTGACTATTCAAAACTGATGGAACCTTAAGCCTGAATCAATCCGGTCCGGATCGCATACCTTACCAGCGATGTAATCTCGTGCGCGCCCAGTTTTCCCATCAGATTCGCGCGATGGGAACGAGCGGTACGGAAAGCGATTCCTAACTTTGAGGCGATTTCCCGGTCGGTTTCACCGCAGGCGATGAGCTTGAGTATCTCGATCTCTCTGGGCGTAAGTTGTTCGTACATGCCTGTCACCCCGTTCCTCTTCAGGGAAGTGATGGGCCGGATGCCCATGGACGCTCAGTGAGAACTACTACCATAACACCGTCTTTTCAGTCCAGCCATGCTTCGCTTCTCTGAGCGGCTTGGGGTACGGCGCCGAACCTTCTTTGCCGCCCGCGAAATTCACGGACCGCCGCCGCCAAATCGTCCGCGCCGAATTCCGGCCACATGCGCCGCGAAAAGACAAACTCCGCGTAAGCGCACTCCCATAGCAGAAAATCGCTCAACCGCTGTTCGCCGCCGGTACGGATCATTAAGTCCACGGGCGGACCGAGCGCGCCGCTGAGCGATTCCCTGGATAGCGGCGAAGTCTCCCGAGCCGCCGCCAAAATGGCTTCGCGGGCCGAGTAATCGATCGCCATGCGCAAGCGTAGCCGCGTTCCCTGCGCCGTGGCCGCTTCGGTCCGCTCGATCGCGTGCGCAGCGATTCGTCCAGCCGGTCCCGCCGCCCGATAATCTCGATGCGAATGCCATTTTTGAGGCATCGCGGCGTCTCCCTGGCGAGATAGATCCAAAGCAGCGCCATCAGCGCATCCACTTCGGCGGAAGGCCGCCGCCAGTTGTCCGACGAGAATGCGAACAGCGTCAAGACGCCGATACCCAAAGCGGGCGAGGCCTCCACGATGCGGCTCACGGTCTCAACTCCGCCCGATGTCCGGCCTCGCGGGGAAGACCCCGCCCCAGCGCCCAGCGGCCATTGCCGTCCATGATGATCGCTGTATGTAGAGTACTTTGTGTTGTAAAGTTAGGTCGCATAAAAAAAGACCTATTTCTCGCGCATGGCGCGGATGAGCGCCTCCATGTGATCCAGATATCGTCCCAGAGCCTGCCGTCCGGCGGCGGTCAGCCTGTACTCGGTTTTTGGAATACGCCCGTCGAACGATTTTTGGCAGGAGATATAACCGGCCTCCTCCAGCTTGCGCGCATGGACGCTGAGGTTGCCGTCGGTGGTATCGAGCAGCTTTTTAAGATCGCCGAAGGCCAGCGTCTCATTCACCGAAAGCGCGCTTAGAATTCCCAGGCGCAAGCGTTCATGGACGAGCCGGTCAAGCCCGGCCCCGCCCGCCGCCGGGATGAGCCGCCGCTTTTTCTGCTCGCGGCGCAACGCGCTCAACTTAACCGCCATAACGAATCGCAATTACCGTTCCGAAGACAATGTGCAAACCGCCAAAGCCCATGGCGAGAAAAATATCTCCCTGCGCCGCCGGCCAAAGCAGCGC
The DNA here is from genome assembly GCA_963723015.1 of Bryobacterales bacterium. Lineage (GTDB taxonomy): Bacteria > Acidobacteriota > Terriglobia > Bryobacterales > Bryobacteraceae > PALSA-243. The sequence continues at coordinate 3,025 of CAVRPF010000004.1, read as the reverse complement.
CACCGCTCCGGCGGTCATGAAGCACGCGCCCATTACCGGCACCACCCGCACCGACGCCCATCCGCCCGAGAGCACTGCCGCCCCATAGAGCAGAAGCCACATGCCGGGTAGAAATTGGCCCAGCCCGGCGCGGAACAGTACCGCGCTTAAAACCACGCCGGCGATCATTGAAGGCGAAAACCCGGCGATGAATTTGCGTCCCGGCCCCGATAGCAGCGGCATACCGGCGAGCCTCGATTTCACCGTCGCGCCGAGAATCCCAATCAGCAATGCCAACGTGGCTTCCGCCAGCCAGACCGACAGCCAGCGAGCGCCCGCCGTCCGCGGCCCCGCAATCCAGGCCGCCGCAAACGCCGTCGATCCCATGAGTACGCCGCCCAATCCAGGTACCGCCGTAAACGAGCCGGCCTGCTCCATGGTGCGGCGGATATACTGCAAATTATCCATCGCATGGGCATGAAGCTCTACGATTTCGGGCTTAGACGCCGCCATTGGATTCCAGAATACACCAGGCATGCGACAGCTTTCAAGTACTTTTCATAGCAAAGTACCAAATAAATGGCGCAAAGTACCAAAAAACCGGCTGCCCCGATGCATCCATTCCCAAGCGGGGATGTTTCGCGCTGGCGGGTGTAGAATATCTCACGCCTATGCCTACACCGACGACAAATCACCGCCGCAGCCGCAGGGAATTCATAAGCCTTGCAGGCGCCGGAATCGCCAATGTTTTGGGCGGCCGGTGGGCAGCCGGCGCGCAGCCTGCCGAGGATCGGGACACCGATCTTGTTGTCTTAATGCAAACGTCTACACGGTCGATTCGCGCGCGCCCACGGCGGAGGCGTTCGCGGTAAAGTCCGGCCGCTTTGCCGCGGGAGGCAGCAACGCGGAAATCCGGCCGCTCATGGGCAAGGGAGCCGCACATTCGACGCGTGGCGGATGACGATTGTGCCGGGGTTCATCGAATGCCACAATCACGCGCCCGGCAATACATTGCTTTACGAGGTGCTCGTCGGTAATCCCTACGTGGTGGAATTCGTGACCATCGCCGGTATTGTGGACAAGCTCCGCGCGAAGGCTCGCGATACGCCGCCGGGCTTTTGGGTGGACGGCTATTTCTTCGACGACACCAAAGTGAAAGATAATCGCCAGCTGAACGTACATGACCTGGACCAGGACGCGAACGGCGATCTCAACGGCCGGGTTACGGATCCGGCACGGAACGCGCTCAACAGGACCGGCAAGCGGCCGAGTTTTACCGAAGAGCAGCGGCTGCAGCGCGACCGCGAGGGCCTGGCATACATTTTCAAACAATTCGTACGTTATGGCGTGACCAGCCTTCACCACCAAGGCGGCAATCTGGCCGCCCTGCAGCAGGTTGGGCGCGCGGAGAGCTCCTGCACCGCGTGAGCTATGACGCCGGCGGCAGAGTGCTCGAGGCGATGATCTCGGGCGGCATTATGACCGGTTTCGCCGACGAGTGGATCCGGTTCTGCGCCACCTCCGAGCACACCGTCGATGGATGCGTTCTCCGAGCGCACCATGGCGCTCAGCACGCCTTATCCGGGCGTCGCGCCGCCCTACCAGGGCAATCTTACCGAGACACAAGACGATCTCAACGCATGGATGGAACGCGTGCATGGGGCGTGCATCCAGGTCAACTTCCACGCGAATGGCGATGTCGCCATCGACATGGTGCTCACCGCGATCGAGCGGGCGCAGCGGCTGTTCCCGCGTGCCGACGGCGCCCGAACATCACCCATTGCACGCTGATTAACGACGGGTAGGACGGGCAGACCTGGGGTCAGATCGTGCGCACTTTGGTGGGCGGCTGACCGTCTACCAGGCGTGAGGTCGGGCGGACCCTGGTGGATCGGCGGACCGCGTGTAGCTATTAAATTGAGGCTCCCCGCTTGTGCAATCACACCGCGTGGTGAATAAGCGGCTTCTCGTCGTATGTGCGCCCGTGCAGTTCCCGGCCTGTCTTGTCCTTCCGCACGCCGCCCCACTGTTTGAAGAAAAAAGGCGACCTTGCTCCGGATGCATTGCCGGTGAATCGAGTCAACCCACTCGGCCTGCATCGCGCGCGCAAACGGCCCGGACTCTCCGCCCACAATCACCCAATGAATATCGTGAAGCGGCAGGTCCTCAGCGGCCCGATTAGCGGCTCACAGGAAAGAAAACGAACTTTCGCAGGGACGGCGGCAAGGTCGGGATTCGATGGATTACGCGTCCGTCCTCAACACTCACGCCTATCCAGACGTTGGATGGTCACGGCAGTTTTGACCAAAGCGCCCGGAGTCTTTCACTTCGCTTCGTGAGGATTTGAAACGTGTGCTGCGGGCATGCTTCCATTGTGGCGAAAACGGCGCGGATGAAGTCTTTGGGCACATCATCCTAAAATAGGTCGCTCATCGAGTTAACGAAAATAACGCGCGGGTTCTTCCAGCGCCGGGGAAGGTCGATGAGGTTGTGGTGCAACGTTGGCTGAAATCCGTTCTCATATCGCTGCGAGCCCATAGCCTTCAGGCGCTTCGCCATTCGCTCGGCATAGCAATGTTTGCAACCCTGACTGACTTTCAAGCACCCCGTCACGGGGTTCCACGTCATCTCCGTCCATTCAATGCTCGATTTCGCCGCCATAATCGCCCCTCATTTTCAGTCGTCCTTTTAAATGTGCTGCGCTATTCTGATTGCGGTCGGTGCGCCCTTTTTATTTGCTGCCGCGAAGCACAGCAGATAGAGCGGGCTTTGCCGGAAATTCCTCATTACCAAGCCTTCGCGGTTTTCTCGAGAATTCCGGCGAGACGCTTATGGATCAAGGGTCGCTCTCGCCTGGAGTCACTCGGTAGAATTCGGTACGCCACTCCGCCGTGCCGAAAAGCAAATCCAAACGCCGCTGCCACGCTTGGTCTATATCGCCACGATGTGTGAGCAACCGCGCCACGCCGACCCCGAGCGGAAACAGATACCAAGGTCAACGGCCTTCGTCGCAGCGAGCGCCTCAATGGTGCTCCACTCAACCTGC
>CAVRPF010000003.1:0-150625 GCA_963723015.1 Bryobacterales bacterium | reverse complement strand
GCATTGCGCTGTTCCACCGCGCCGAGAGCGGCGTAATGCAGGCCGGTGGAGAGCAGATAGAGCAGCACGCCGAGTGCGAAGAGCAATGCCAAATGCGGGGCCAGCGCCGGCGAGGCCAGCCACGCAATTCCAATGAATACGGCGCTCCCCACCGCCGCCGCGCCCAGCGCTGGCGCTATCGCACGGGCTGAATAGCGCAGCGGCAGAGCGCGGCAAAGATACCACGGCGTCAGGCATATGAAGCCGAACAGCACGCAGGCAGGCGCGAGGCCACGGACCGCGGTTCGCACTTCCACTCCCCCCGAAACCCGCAGAATCGCGCAGAGTAGCGCCAGGATCAGCGTCCAGAGCGCTGCGTAGACCAGCGCGCGCCGGCCGGACGCGAGAATAGGATGCATGGCGCGGCTAGTTCCTGATATTGACGCCGCCGAACACTGCGGCGCCCTTAAAGTAGAGCCGCTTAACGTTGGGCGTGGTCGCGAGGTTCGGCTGGATCGAGTTGTCGGTGAACGCTCCGAAAACGCCGGCTGCCTGCACCACCGCGCTCCAGTTTGTGGGGATGCGAACCTCGGCGCCGCCGAAGACCGCGTTGATTTCCACGGTGGCGGAATCGCCCATGATTCCGGCCTCGCGGAAATCGATCTCAAACCCGCCGAACACGGCATCGAACTTGGCGTACTTGAAATCGGGCGTGTTGATCTTGCGCTTGCCTCCGCCGAACACCGCCGCCTCCCGCATGCCGGATGTGTACGAGCCGCGCCCTCCCCACGGACGACCCGTGCGATTTAGCAGCATGAAGACTCCGACGCCGATCAGCGCCAGCGGCCAGAGATCCTCCGCCGCAATGGGAATCAACCCCAGGTTGGAAGCCAGTATGATCCCGCCCGCCACCAGCAGAATGCCGCCGGCGGCGCGGCCGTTTGGACTGCGGGAATCCGCTAATTTGAACGCGCCGGCGATCATGAGAGCCACCGGCCAAAAAAGCCAGACATCCCAGACCGGAAAAAGTCGAAGGTTGCTGAGAAGAAATATGCCTCCCACGGCGATCAGAATCACGGCGGGCAGAAAGCGCTGGGGAGATCCCCAATCGTAGCCTGGAGATGAATTTTGCTGTTCCATAATTCGAGCGTAGATTCGCGCCGCCCGTGGATCACCGGGAAATCGGCGAGTGGCGGTTGGGGATCGGCGAATGGAGCGGCGCCGCCATTTTGCGCTGGAACTCCAGCGCGTTGAAGCGCCTGCCCTACTTACTTAATGTGCCTCGCGGGCGTTTGCGGACGTCAACCGGCCGGGCATATCCGCCAGCACATAGCCCATCACCGCGAGCGATGCCAAGTTATTGCGGAAATCCTCGGGATTGACTTTATCCAGCGTGTCGGCTTCGGAGTGGTGCCAGTCGAAGTAGTGCGTCCCGGCAGTTCGCTCGCTCAGGCCGGGCACGCCCTCCCTGATCAACGGCGCGATATCCGACCCGCCGCCGCCGCCCGTGATCTCATTCGCTCCCACGCGTCCGAGCAGCTTGGCGATTTGCTTAAGCGTATCCATCGAGGTCGCATCTACGCCCGCGCCGTAGCCGCGCGGAGCTTCGGCGCCGCCGTCCATCTCGATAGCGGCCACCTGGTCCTTGATTTTGCCGCCCACCCAGGCGCGATACGCATCGCCGCCGCGCCCGCCATTCTCCTCGTTCACCCAGAATGCCACGCGAATAGTGCGCTCCGGCTGTAATCCCAACTTCTTCATCAGGGCCAGCGCCTGCAGGCACGCGATTATAGATGCGCCGTCGTCCTGAGCGCCCTGCCCCACGTCCCATGAATCGATGTGACCGCCCATTACCACCACCTGCTCGGGATGCGTCCTGCCGGGAATCTCGCCCACCACATCGCCGCTATCGGCGTCGGGCAGCATGCGCGCGCCCATCTCCAGGTGTACTCTTACGGGAACGCCATCGGCCACCAGCTTCGCCATCATCATGGCATCCTCGGGGGAAACCGCGGCCGTGGGAATTCTGGGCGCCGCGTCGTCGTAGTTCATTTCTCCGGTATGCGGAATCTGCATAGCCAGCGGTGTTGCCGAGCGCACCAAGGCCGCTACGGCGCCGTACGCCGCCGCGCGCGACGCGCCGGTCGCACGATAAACGCGCGCGGGACCGTAACCGCGGTACTCCTCGTTGTAGAGCACAATCTTGCCCTGGATCTTCTCTCGTCCCAGCTTCGCCAGGCCGTCAAAGCTGTCGACCGCGACCACGTCCGCCGTGAGTCCGCCCGCCTCCGTCCCCACGCTCATGCCGAGGCCGAGCATGTGCAGCGGTATATCGAGGGGCGCCGTCATGCGCGCCGATTCCGCGCCGCGAACCCAGTGCGGCACTTTGGTAGGGATCACCTGCACATTACTCAGACCCGCGGCCTTCATCTCTTGCACGGACCACTCGATAGCGCGCTGCAGCGAGGCCGACCCGCTCAGCCGATTGCCGATCCGGTAACAGAGGTACGTGAGCCGTTGATAACCTTCGGTATCGGCCAGGGCGGCGTCGATCAGCCGATCCGCCACGGGGCGATACTTCTCCGCCAAATCCTGCGCATTTGCCGCCGAAAGACCCAGAACGGAAAGCGCCGCCAGCGCTCGCAATTGCATCAAACACACTATCGCACGAAGGGAATGTAAGCTGGGACCGTCTTCCGGTATCGCTCAAACTCCTCGCCAAATCGCGAGGCAAGCAGCCCATCTTCGCAGCGCACCCGGATCTCCGTACCGCAGAGAAACAATGCGAGCGAAATGGCGATCCAGGGCCACGGCGTTAGCAACAGCAGCGTACACAGCAATATCGCCAGTAGCGACGCGTAAATGGGATGCCGCACGATCGCGTATGGTCCGGTTCTAACGAGAGCATGATCGTGATAAAGGCCGGCATGGACACGAAACTGTCTGCCGAGATGAGCCACTGAAGTCCACGCCAGCACGCCCGCGAGCGCGCCGCACACTATCGACGCAGCGACGCGGCCAATGCCCGGCGGATACCCTGCCGGCATGCGGAAAGCAAAAGCCATAAAGATAGCGATGCCTTCGAGCAGCAGGCCGGCGCGGGTGGGCCCCGCGACAGTGACGGACTCGCGCTTCTGCACGTGCGGCGCGCGGAAGATAAACGGGTATGCCCAGGCGCACCAGAACACTATTAGCTCAATCCATAAGATTTGGCGCATTGGACCCGATGCTATTGTAAGGCCGGTTAATGCGTCATCGCATAGGTGACGTAGTTCACGCCAATGCGAATGCCCAGGGCGGAGAACCGCTGCGGATATTGGGGATTGTCCGCGTGCTCCCACGAATCTCCCAGGTCCATATCGAAACAGATCGCCACCATGACGCGGCCCTTGTCGTCGTAGATGGCGCGCCAGTGAGGTACGGCGCCGCCATACTCATAGGTGACCCCCGAGCGCACGTACTGTTCCCCGGGTACCTGATAACGGTCGTCGAGGTTATAAATAGTGTGAAAGATCGGGAAAGACGCGGCTCATGCTGGCGATGAAGACGCTCCATTCTTCATCGCCGTGGAAATCGTCGCACATGAAGAAGCCGCCACGCAGCAGAAACTCGCGCATTGCCTTTACCTGCGCGTCGGTCAGATTCCAATGACCGACTTCAACGGCATACAGCCACGGCCAATCGTACTGATCGCCATCGTCGAGGTTAATCGGCTCCTCGGCCGAGCGCACGTGGATGCGCGTGAGCCGGCGCAGCGCCTGCGCAAAATGGCGGTCGGCGCGTGGATAATCGGTGGTCCACGAAACGCCGCGGCCGCCTTCAGTCCAAACGGCGGCGTAGCCGAACCGGCTGAAGCGGCGGCGGCCATGCACGCCCTCCATATTCGGATACATCAGGCGCGCATACACCCATTCGGTCTTTTCCGCATAGTCGGAGGACAAGGGGAAATTGTTGTATTCGGCGCCGGGTATTCGCGAAATGCCTTCTGCGCGCCCAGCGCGCCCGCGAATAGAGCCGCGCCCGCCGCGCACCAAACCGCCGCTCGCCGCAAGCTCATTTTCCTAGAGAATATCACCGCCGCTTTACTTGGCGTCGCGCCAGTTATCGCCGCAGCCGATATCCGCCACCAGAGGCACTTTGAGATCCGCCGCGGTTTCCATTTCGCGCGTTACCAGTTCTGAAATCGCGTCGACCTCCTCGGGCGGGCATTCGAACACCAGCTCATCGTGAACCTGCAGCAGCATAGCGCATCGGTATCCGGCGTCTGTCAGCGCCGCGTCTATGCGAACCATGGCCAGCTTGATCAGATCGGCGGCCGTGCCCTGTAGCGGCGAATTGACTGCCGTGCGCTCCGCGAATCCGCGCGCGGCCGGGTTGCGGCTATTCATGTCGGGAATCGGCCGCTCCCTGCCGAACAGCGTGCGCGTCACTCCGGTCTGCCGTACCTGCGCAATGGTCTCGTCGATAAATCGCTTCACCCCTCGATACCGCTCGAAGTAGGTCCGGATGTACTTTGCGGCTTCCGCTTGCGGAATGCCAAGCTGCGCCGCCAGACCAAACGGACTGATGCCGTACACGATGCCGAAATTCACCACCTTCGCGTCGCGCCGCGCCTGCGACGTCACCATGTCGGGATGGACGCCCAGCACTTCCGCGGCGGTGAGCCGGTGGATATCGTCGCCATCTCGAAAGGCCTCCAGTAGCAACGGATCTTCCGAGAAGTGCGCCAGAAGCCGCAATTCGATCTGCGAATAGTCGGCCACCACCATCTTCCAGCCTTCGCGCGGCACAAATGCGGCGCGAATCTCTCGTCCCAGCTCGGTTCGAATCGGAATATTCTGCAGGTTCGGATTGGAAGAGGAGAGCCGCCCCGTCGCCGCGCCGGTTTGATTGAAGCTGGTATGCAAGCGCCCGGTGTGCCGGTCAATTAGAGCGGGCAGCGCATCCACGTACGTGCCCTTCAACTTGGCGAGCTGCCGGTATTCCAGCGCCTTGCGCACGATTTCGTGGTCGGCAGCGAGCTCTTCCAGCACATCTGCAGCGGTGGAAATGACCTTGCCTTTGCCATACTTCACCGGGGCGGGTAATCCCAAATCCTCGAACAGCACGCGGCCCAATTGTTGCGGCGACGCGATGTTAAACGCCTTTCCCGCCAGCGCATGGATTTCCGCGGTCAGCCGCGCAATTTCGCCTTCCATTAACTGGGAAAGCCGCGCCAGTTCGGTGGAGTCGATGCGCACCCCGGTGCGCTCCATGCGCGCTAGCACGTGCGTGAGCGGCAATTCGATGGTGGCGTACAGCTCGCGCAGCCCGCGCGCATCTACCGCCGGCGACAAGTGCTTCCAGATTTCGAGCGTGATATCGGCGTGCTGCTCGGGCGCGGCCCCGAGTTTCAAATCGAGCCTGCGCCGGGCCTGTTCGTCGAGCGCGCAACCCGATACGTCGGCATCCAACAAGAAAGCGTAGAGCATTACGTCATGATCGAAGCCGCGCGGGTCGATGCCCATGCGCCCCAGTTCCAGCAGCGCGGTCTTGACGTCGCAGACAATTTTGGAAGCGCCCGCGTCTTCGAGCCACGGCTTTAGGCACGCCAGATTTTCTCCCGCCACCGCGCGCCCTTCGCCCGGATGCCACGCCAAGCCGATGGTGTCCAGTGCAAACTCGCCTTCCGCAGCCTTCGAAATCGCTACCGCGACGGGCGCACCCGAGGGCGCCTCGGCGAGCCACGCCCGCAACTCCTCGGCCGACGCGATCACCCGATAATCGCGCTGCCGCGTATCTTCGGAAGGCCCGAGCTCCTTCAGCAGGCTGTGAAACTCCATCTCCTTATAGATGGCCTTCAGCAGCGATTCATCGCACGACCGCGCCTTCACCGCTTCCAGGGAAAACTCGATGGGCACGGCTGTCTCAATGGTCGCGAGGCGCTTGCTCATGCGGATGCGCTCCACGTTGTTGCGCAGGCTTTCGCGATAGGTCTTGCGCTCCACTTCGTCCGCGCGCTCCAGCGCCGCCTCGAGCGAGCCAAACCGGACCAGAAGATCGCGCGCGCCCTTTTCGCCAATGCCCGGCGCGCCGGGAATATTGTCCACCGTATCGCCCATCAGCGCCAGGAGGTCGGCCACTTGCGACGGTTCAACGCCCATAAAGTCCTTCACCTTCGCCGGCGTATACCAGGTGTCGTCCTTGGCCGGGTTCAGCATGGAGACGCGCTCATCCACAAGCTGCAGCATGTCCTTGTCGCTCGATACGATCACCACCTCCACGCCCTGGCTTTCCGCGCGCCGTACAATCGTGCCGATTACGTCGTCAGCTTCAAAACCGGGATATTCCAGGATGGGAACGCACAGCGCCTCAAGTATGCGCCGCACGTAGGGGATCTGCTCGCCCAGATCGGGCGGCATTTCGGTACGGTTGGCCTTATATTCGGCGAACTCCTGGACGCGGTGGGTGGCTTCCGCGGTTTCAAAAATCGCGGCGATATAGCCGGGCTTGTGCTCTTTTAACAGCTTTCGCAGCATGTTGTTGAAGATATACACCGCCTCGGTGGAGATCCCGGTGCTGGTGCGCATGGGCGGCGCCCCGGAGCGCGCGCGCGCGTGATATGCGCGGAAGATAAAACCAAAGGTATCGATCAGGAAGAGGCGTGGAGTGGCCACTCCGCCATGATAACGTTTGCGCGAGGGAAATTCGGTTACTGGCCGGGCGCATTCATTGCAGAAGGCCGTTCCGTCGAGTTCGTCGAAGCGTTCACTTTCCGAGGCGAGCATCCAGCCGGATCTCCCGCGTGCGCACTTCGCTGGCTCGCGCATTTCCGTCAGGTGATCGCGGGAATGTTAACGTCCGCGCGACAATCGAGGGCTATTCGCGCTTCCGTTGCCAGCGATGGCACTTCGAAGCAGGCGGCGCGCCGTCCACGGGCGCATGCCAGATTACGTTCGCGGGATGTTGCGCGCGCAGGTTGTCCTTTTTGACATTGCTGCCCCTGTCTTTTCGATTTCGTGTAATTCTGCGGGCTGTAATAGCGCGGCCTCTGGATCCGTCAGATTCCGAAAAGAGTAAGTTACCTGCGAAATCCCCGATTCGGAGGTTGACGATTCGAAATAAGTGCTTAGAGCGTGGGCGGAGGAGGTGCAATACGCGTGTTTTGGAAATTGCTGATTAGCCACTTACCGTGCTGCCTGACAATAACGCGCATGAAGTGGTTTTCTCCGAGAGCCGGTGGCGGCGCGTTCAAGAGTTCCACGACTCCGTGAACGATAGCGACGTTCGCAGCCGGAAATTTGATTTGCTCTATCTTGGTTTTCATTGTGCTGTGCTCCATCCCGCCGCCCGCGGAATGGATACGCGTGAGGTTCTTTTCCACCTCCGCGCGGGTCTTCCACCATTCACCGAAAATGTTGATGAAATTGACATCCTCAGTGTGCAGCGCGGCCATGGCTTTGCCGTCATGACGGTCCCACGCCTCAGCGAAATCGGCGATTACCTTCCGCACGCCGCTTTCGTCAGGCTGATGAGAATCGGCTGCAAAAAGTGAGCTACCTATTAGAAGAAACGAAATGCTCACGAGCGACCACATATATATCTCCGATCTAAAAACCGGGTTATCGATCACAGTCATCCTATCACCAATGTCCGCTCTCGGCTTTTCGCCCCGTGCTCATCTGCTGAAAGCGCCATGGACGAGCTCTCAGTTACGATTGGCCAAGGCTCAATATGGCATGTGCGATTTCCGCAGGCGGCAGGACGAAATCGACGTATCCGGTTTCTATTGCGCTGCGGGGCATGCTGAGAAACGCGGGATTGGATTGCGCGAAAGTGATCCCGCCAGCGCCCTTTATGGCCTTCAGTGCCGCGCTGCCATCATGGTCCATGCCGGAGAGAATGACGGCCACGGCGCGCTCTCTATACTTTTGCGCGAGAGAAAATAGAAAACCGCTGATTGTTTTTGGCCATCCCGATGGTCGCAGAATCGCCTCAAGCTCGAACTTCCCATGATTGATGGTCATGTCCTTGCCGGGAGGCATTACGAAAATCCTGTTCGGTTCAAGAAGCATGCCGTGCGTTATGTCGGCGACCGGCATGGACGTTGCTCCGGCAAGTATCCTTGGAAGCAACTCGGGATGCTCAAAGCCTCGGTGCGGCGCGACGACGAATGCCATACCGCTATCAGCCGGTAAATTGCGAAGAACGCCTACATACGCTTCCAGACCGCCAGCGGAGCCCCCCAGACAAACAACGCGGAAATTTTCGCAGCCAGTTTGCGGCATTGGCCTTTCACTATACCTCGAATGCTTTGGCCCCGCACTAAGGGCGTTCTTTATGCTCGTCCAAATCGGGAATATCCGCGGCTGCCGGTGACGCCAGAACGTTTAAAATCACGTCCCTCAACTGTGCGGGCATGGCCGGATCGATCTTCTGCTGTCGAACATTCAAATGCCGGGTATCACTGGCATCGAGTTGGGCGCAAACATTACACTCGACCGTCCCGACATGAAAGTCATGCTCATGTCCGGGTTCTTTCGATAATTTAAGGGCATCTTCACCGTTGTTGGCGACGAGCACGCGGAATCCGCACTGCATCAGAAATCCGGAGACGAATTTTAGGATGGCTTCGTCGTCATCGACAACGAGGATAGTTTTGCCTGTATTCGGTGCGGCGCTTTGCCGTTCCATGTGGCGACCCTCTCTGTCGTCCTCGGCAGAGCGGGGCGAGCCGATGCCTTAAGGCCGCTCGGTAAAGAGAACTGCAAGCTATTATGTCATATCGCGTTGCGAAACGAGCCGTTCAGCCGCACTGTTCCAGAATGGACCGCCAAGCGCAATTTCACAACGCACCAGCCGCGTCTGACATTGGAAAGCTGTTGTTCAAGAGACATACCGCCTCGGTTGAAAGCCCTTTGCTGGTGCGCATGGGCGGCCCCCCGGAGCGCCGTGGCCATTCCGGCATCATACCGTTTGCGTGAGGCGATTCGGCTGCTGCCGGGCGCCTTTATCGTAGGCCGCCAATTCCGTCGAGGCCTTTGGCCGCTCATCGAGCTTTCGATCTGGTCTCCCGAGGGCTTGTCAGCCTCTTCGTCCGGGTCTTTCCGCGAGTTTTCGGCGCTCCGGGGGGGACCTGCACCAACCGTCCAAATCGCGGAGGCACGGCGGCTGCACTAATGATCGGACCTGCAGCCACTAGCCTTTTCCGGCGAGCATCCACTTGCAGATTCAGACCTTCCAGAGCGCGCGCACCGAGCAGTTGGAGATCGCCTGTTTCGGCGAAAACGACTTCGTCTACGGTCTCGGACTTATCCACCGTGAGCACGGCGTAGCCAACTGAGCGCGTAATGATCTGGCCGTTCGCCAACTGAAATTGGAGATCCTTTTTGCGCCGCTCAATCCCGATCGCCTCCAATACGGTCGCGTCGATCCACGTGGACTCGGCGCCCGTGTCGACCATCAGCCGCCGAGCGGCGGTTGACTTTGAATTCACCGGATTGAGGACCCGGCAACCAACGTAAAAAAGTCCCATCCATCCGCGATGATACCGCGAGGATCCGGGCATGCGGATTTGACGCAATCTGACGGTCCGAAACACGGCATCGGAATGATTGTTTGATGGGCCACCGACGTGAGCGGCGCTCTCGATAGTGAAGCGCGGTCTCGTTAGATCTATCTCGGCATCGAATGATTCAACGCTACTTATTGCGCTTCCAAACACGCGGCTCTCGCACTCACCGAAGGCGTGCGGATTTAATTGAAGTCCCAAGGCACGCAGGTCGTCGCCGTCTACGCCGGATTCATCGACACCGACATGGCGGCGGGATTCGATCGGGAGAAGACCCCGCCGCGACAGGTCGTTGAGCGTACCCTAGCCGGTATCCGCGAAGGTCTGAACGAGGTCCACGCGGATAAACGGTCCGAGGCAATCTGGCAGGCGGTGAGAAGTGATCCTGCCGGCCTTCATGCCCAGATGCAAGAGCAGCGGGAGGAGCGCGAGCTCAGCTCCCCCACGACGGGGTAGTCTTCCGCTTTGGGAGGGGTGTTCCGGCAGCCAAGGGATTTTGTTAACCATTATCGAATCTGTTTGTTGCAGGAAAATCCTGATGATGGTTGCAAGCGAGAGATCCGTTCATTATTGCCCCAGCGCGTTTTGCAAGGCGCGGAGAGCAGAAGCCCGCTGCTGGCAGCGAGCCTCAGTCCGAATCTCTGACGCTTGGCTAGTCAAGCGGGGAGCTTCCGGGCGGCCACTCGGAAAGTGCCGTGTTTGGCCGGTCTTGAACAGTGGCCCTGGTGCAGTCCCTTAGCGAATAGCATCCCAATCGCAATACGCTACCAACACGCCACCTGCCCTGAATACCAGGCACACCGCCCGATGCTAACCTGTCAATGTCGGCCTCACGAAAGCAAATCGCATGAAAAAATTGATCCTTGCCTGCTGCCTGGCGCTCTCCGGCAGCGCCCCTGCGCTCGGCGCCGAATTCAGCATCCCGGTCGAAACCTACAAGCTGAAGAACGGCCTGCGCGTCATCCTCTCGAAGGACAACGCTGTCCCTGTGGTCACTGTCTATATGATCTACGATGTCGGCGCGCGTTCCGAAGAAAAGGGCCGCACCGGCTTCGCGCATCTATTCGAGCACATGATGTTTGAAGGCTCGGCCAACGCGCCGAAAGGCGTGCAGGACACCATGGTGGAATCGAACGGCGGGGTGGAAAACGGCTCCACGCACCCCGATTTTACGGACTATTACGAAGTGCTGCCCGCCAACAAATTGGCTACCGCGCTGTGGCTGGAATCCGACCGCATGCGCAGCCTCACCATCACCGACGAGAAGCTTGCGAATCAAAAGGAAGCTGTGAAGCAGGAACGCCGCCTCAGTTTCGACAACCAACCGTACGCCACCGCCGAAGTGGATCTGTGGCCCACGCTGGTGTTTCGCAATTGGCAGAGCTCGCACTCGCTCATCGGGTCGTTTGAAGACCTGAACGCGGCGAGCGTCGGGGATGTCTCCAAATTCTTTAAGACCTATTACGCGCCCGATAACGCGGCCATCGTAGTAGTCGGGGATGTTCAGATACCCGAGGCGAAACGGCTTATCGAGACCTACTTCGGCGATATTCCCGCTCAGCCTCTGCCGAAGCGACCCGATCTTACCGAGCCATCGGGCTTCCAGGCGCGCATGGAAACTTACAAGGACCCGCTGGCGCGCGTTCCCGCGCTGATGATTGGCTACCAGGGGCCCAAGCGCCGCACGCCCGATTACTACGCTCTTAATATGATCGACGCCATTCTCACCAACGGCAACAGCGCCCGTTTTCGCATGGACCTGGTGAAGGGAAGGGAATCGATCGTGCAGTATGAGTCGAATTTGGGCTGGCCATTCTCCACCTATCTGGATTACCGCGACCCTGGCATCTACGGCATGTTCCTGCTCTACAAGCCGAACTTTACGGCGGAGCAGGTAGTGACTCAAGTTCAGGACGAATTTGCGAAGCTGCAAAACGCGCCTATTGACGCGCAGGAACTGGAGCGCGCCAAGACGCAGCTCCGCGCCACCATGATTAAACAGTTGCAGAGCTCGCTCAGCCGCGCGCAGCAGTTGGGACAGTACGAGTTGGCGGACGGCGATGCCGCGCTGATCAATACCGAGTTTGCGAAGCTACTCGATGTTTCAGCCGCGCAGATACAGGCGGCCGCGAAGAAGTATCTGACGCCCGACAGGCGCACGGTGCTAGCTATCCAGCCCGCGCCCGCTGCCGCGAAAGGAGGCAAGTAAGTGTTGACCAGATCGATAGCGCTAATCGCACTTACGGCGCTGGCGTCGATGGCTCAAACCCTCGACCGCACGAAGGCGCCCGAGACTCCGCCGATCCCGAGTTATAAGCTGCCGCCGATCTCCACGGCCAGCCTGCCCAATGGCCTCACTGTAATCCTGATTCAGGATGCGCGCTTTCCGTTGGTGACGGCGCGCTTGAACTTTCCGGCCGGCTCGAAGTTCGATCCCAAAGATCTGCCAGGCCTTTCCGAGGCCGTGGCCACGCTGCTCATCGAAGGAACCAAGACGCGGACGTCGCGCCAGATTTCCGAAGAGGCCGATGCCATCGGCGGATCTCTTAATGGCGTCTCTGGTCCGGACGCATTGACGGTGGATGGCAGCGCGCTTTCCGAGAATCTTACGAAACTGATGTCGCTGATGGCGGACGTGGCGATGAACGCCTCGTTCCCCGCCGCCGAAGTCGACTTGGAGAAGCGCAATCGCGCGCAAAGTTTGCTCTCCGAGCGCTCGCAGCCCAGCTTCCTGGCGCGGGAGAAATTCGCTCAGACGGTGTACGGCACGTCGCCCTATGCGCACATCGGGCCGACCATGGAATCCATAGAAAAAATGGACGTGAAGACCCTGACGAATTTCCGCGACGCGTATCTGGTTCCGAATAATGCCACGCTAATCGTCCTCGGCCGCCTGCCCGCGCGGGACGACGCAATGAAGACGATAACCGATCGCTTCGGCTCCTGGCCGCGCAAGGCCGCGCCGATTGCGCCGAAAGTGGAGCCGCCCGCGCCCCGGCGCCAGATTGTGCTGGTTGACCGGCCGGGATCTGTGCAGGCGGATATTCACGCAGGCCGCCTGGCGCCGACGCGATTGACAGGCGATTTTTTCCCGCTGGTGGTGGGCAGCAACATTCTTGGCGGCGGTGTAAGCTCGCGTATGTTCACCGATATCCGCGAGCGCGACGGCTTCGCCTATGACGCGCATTCCGAGTATGCCACCAACCGCGATGCCGCCTCCTTCGCCGCCGTTACCCAGGTCCGCAATGAAGTCATAGAGCCGGCGCTGAAGGAAGTTCTGGAAGAGATGGATCGTATGGCCAACCAGCCGGTGACCAGAGACGAGATGGCGAATATCAAGAACTATATGTCGGGCCTGTACCTCCTGCGGCTCGAAACCCAGGAAGGTCTCGCCAACCAGCTGAACGGCATGAAGACACTTGGGCTGCCGGAAAACTATTTGGAGACTTATGTAACGCGCGTCCGCTCCGTGGAGCCGGATCAGGTTCAAGCCGCGGCCAAAAAGTACATGGCCTCGGGGGAAGCGGCCATCGTGGTGGTGGGCGACGCTTCCAAGATCGGTGACGCGCTCAAGAAATTCGGCGATGTGTCAGTGGTAAAAGCACAGTAGGGGGAACGCACAAAATAGCCCAATCAATGGCCCGCTAGGCGCGGAAATTACGCTTGGCTAGCGGCAGGCCGATGAACAATCGGCCGCAGATTGACAACCCGCTTCACAATCCGGCGTTTTGTGCGCTCATGAACGGCTGCGCCGGCCGGCGAGTGAAAACGGATTCCCACCTGCTTTGGGAGGCAACATGGCAGATCGGGAATTGAATGGCAAGGTTGTAGTGATTACCGGCGCGTCGAGCGGTTTCGGGAGAGGCTCCGCGCTGGAATTCAGCCGTCGAGGCGCGACCGTGGTGTTGGCGGCGCGGCGCGATCAGCTTCTCGAGGATCTCTCAGGCGAGTGCGAAAAAGCCGGTGGACGAGCGCTGGTTGCGCCCACGGATGTGTCGCGGGAAGCGGACGTGTCGCAACTCGCCGACCGGGCGGTGGCCGAATTCGGCGCGATTGATGTATGGGTCAACAACGCGGGAGCGGGCGCAATCGGCCGATTCGAGGACATTCCCTTAAAAGACCACGTAAAGGTAATCGAGACCGACCTGTTGGGAACGCTTTATGGCAGCTACTTCGCGATGCGCCAGTTTCGCGCGCAGAACCATGGGACGTTAATCAATATCGCTTCGGTCATAGGCAAGATTCCGAGCCCTTACTTCTCGTCATACGCCGCGGCTAAGCACGGCGTGGTGGGCCTTTCTACGTCTATACGGCAGGAACTGCAGCAGGAAAAGATCGATACGATCCGCGTTTGCACGGTGATGCCTACCACGTTCGACACGCCGTTTTTTGAGCACGCGGCCCAGTATACAGGTCATGAGGCAACTCCTATCCCGCCGGCTTACGAACCGAAAGAAGTTGTCGACACCATTGTCAAGCTGGCGATCGATCCCACGGACGAAGTCACCGTGGGTACGGCGGCAAAGGTATTCAACGTCGCACATCATCTATTTCCCGGCCTGGTGGAAGCGATGATGGCCAGGCAGACCCATAAGAGCGAATTCGATAAGGCCGAACCGGGAGAACAAACCAGCGGGAGCCTGCATGAGCCGATGGCTACCGGTATAGGTGTAAAAGGCGGGTGGAAGAAATAGCTATGGCGCAAAAAATTCCCATGCGTCCGTTCGGCCGCTCTGGCGTGATGGTTTCAGCCCTCGGTTTCGGCGGCCATCATCTGGGCGATGCCCCGGATGAGGACACCGCTGTACGTCTGATTCGGGAAGCGGTCGACGGCGGCATCACGTTCTTCGACAACTGCTGGGAATATCATCGCGGCAAAACCGAAGAGTGGATGGGCAAGGGATTGAAGGGCATGCGTGGGAATGTGTTTCTGATGACCAAGGTATGCACACATGGCCGCGATAAGGGCTTGGCGATGCGGATGTTGGAGCAGTCGTTGCGGCGCCTGCAGACGGATCACCTGGATCTCTGGCAGGTACATGGGGTCTCCTTTGAGAACGACCCCGACCTGTTCATCCGTCCCGCAGGCGCCGCCGAGGCGCTGACGCAAGCGAAGAAAGAAGGGAAGGTCCGGTTCGTCGGGTTCACCGGGCACAAGGATCCCGCAATCCACCTCAAAATGCTGGCGACCGGATTTCCGTTCGATTCCTGCCAGATGCCCCTGAATCCGTTCGATTCACAATTTCGCAGCTTTGAGCGGCAGGTCCTGCCGGAATTGAATCGCCGGGGCATTGCGGCTTTGGGGATGAAGCCGCTGCAAGGACACGGAGATGCAATTCTCAAGGGCGCAATCACGGTCGAGCAGGCGCTGCGCTATGCCATGAGCCTGCCTGTGACGACCACTATTTCAGGGATCGATAAGCCCGAGGTACTGCGGCAGAATTTGAAAATCGCGCAAAACTTTCAGCCCATGCAGGCGGCGGAAATGCAACAGGTGCGCGACAGCGTGAAAGACTATGCCGCCGATGGACGATTCGAATTGTACAAGCTCTCGTTGAAGTTCGACAATCCGGAAGCGCGACTCTCGCACGAATTCCCGCTAGATACGCAGCAGGTGGAGGTGAAAGAAATGTTGGGATCTACCGAAAACACTGGTAAGCCGTACAACAAGATCAGCGAGTAACCGCTATGGATTCCGATCGTCAAACCCGCCGCGAATTTCTGGAGGTTAGCGGAGCGGCTCTCACTTCCGCTTCCTTGTTGCCCGCCCAAACAGCCGTGGCCGCGGAGGTTCCCCGCCGCCCGCTTGGCAATACCGGCGCGCAGGTCTCGATTATCGGCTTGGGCGGTTTTCATCTGGGCGCGGCCAAGGATATAGACGAGGCGCGCCGCATTGTGGACACTGCGATGGACGCCGGCATTAACTTTTTCGACAATGCCTGGGAATACCACGATGGCCGTAGCGAAGAGTGGCTGGGGACCGCCCTAAAAGGGAAGCGCGATCGCGCCCTTCTGATGACTAAAGTTTGTACGCACGGCCGCGACAAGAGCGTCGCCATGCGGATGTTAGAGGAGTCACTGCGGCGGCTGCAGACAGACCATCTGGACGTATGGCAGATCCATGAAGTGATCTACGATAACGATCCGGATTTGATTTTCAAGCCCAATGGCGCGGCGGAGGCCTTGGCGCAGGCCAAGAAGGACGGCAAAGTGCGCTTCATCGGATTCACCGGGCACAAGGATCCCGCGATCCATTTGAAGATGCTCTCTCACGATTTTCCCTTCGATACGGTGCAGATGCCGCTGAACTGTTTCGACGCGAGCTTTCGCAGCTTCGAGAAGAATGTTCTGCCTGAGCTGCAGCGCCGGAGAATCGCTCCGCTGGGGATGAAGAGCATGGGCGGCAGCGGCGAGATGATCAAGCACGGCGCGGTCACGGCTGCCGAAGCGCTGCAGTATGCTATGAGTCTTCCGGTAGCCACGACTGTCAGCGGGATCGACTCGATTGGCGTGTTGCAGCAGAACCTGGAGATCGTCCGCGGATTTCAGCCGCTTAACGCCGCGGCGATGCAGCGCCTGCGGGATCGCTGCCGTCCGGATGCGGCCGATGGCCGTTGGGAACTGTTCAAGACCACCAAAAAGTACGATGGCGACTTGGGGCGGAAACAGCACGATTTTCCGCTCGCGAGCGAGTTGCCGGCATAGGATGAGTCCCCGGGATCGCTGGAAGTCTTCAAGTAAGCGCGAGGTATCTCACACCTCCGCCGCCGGAGGCACTGCCGGCAATATTCCTAATTCGGCGTAAATAGGCCGAACCAACCCTCGCAATCGAGGCAGCTCCCAGGCGAACCACACAGCTCCGCCGATGCACATGGCGCCGCCGCCGACGATGGTCCACGGCGCTCCCACTCTCGCTGCAATCGCGCCGGCGGCGAGGCTGCCGAAAGGCGCGATGCCTTGGATCGCCATCGAATAATACGCCATCACACGCCCGCGCTTGCCCTCGGCCACTACTGTTTGCAGAATCGTATTACTCGATGCCATGTGCCGCATCATCCCGAATCCGGCGACCGCCACGGCCAGCAGAGAGAGCGGCAGCGCCCGCGATAGCCCCAGCCCGATCAGCCCCGCGCCAAACAGGCTGGACGACCACACAATTACCCGCCCCAGCCCCAGCACGCTCGGGCGCATGGCCAGTGTAAGCGCGCCCGCGAGCGCGCCTAATCCAGCCGCCGCCATTAAAAATCCCAGCGTGTGGGCGTTCCCCCTCAGAATGGCCCTGGCGAAGATCGGCATCAACACCGTATAAGGCATGCCCACCAGACTGACCAGTGCCAGAAACAGGAGAACGGAACGGATGGGCGCGGATTCCCTTACATAGCGCCAGCCCTCCCTGAGTTCTGAGGCCGTCCGCCGCTCAGCTTGCGCGGGCGCCAATCTCAGCCGCATAGCCAGCAGCGTGCCGATCACCGCCATGTAGCTGAAGCCGTCGATCAGGAAGCAATAACCTTCGCCCACCTTCGCGATTATGACGCCCGCGATGGCCGGTCCGATCAGGCGCGCTCCGTTTACCATGGAGGAATTCAGGGCTATGGCGTTGCCCAAATCTTCGCGGCGTTCGATCATCTCCACTACGAATGTCTGGCGCGCCGGCATATCGAATGCATTAATCGCGCCCTGAAACAATGCCAGCGCGAGGATTTCCCAAACCGTGATGATGCCGCTCAAGGCAAGCGCCGCCAGCGCGAACGATTGCAACATCGATAGGATCTGCGTGACAACCAGCGTGCGATGACGATTCCATCGGTCTACCCACACGCCTGCCAGAGGAGTCAAAAAGAAGACCGGGATCTGCCCCGCGAAGCCGGTCAGCCCCAGCAGAAAAGCCGAGCCGGTGATGCGGTAGACCAGCCAACTCGTGGCCACGCGCGTCATCCAGGTGCCGATCAGCGAAACGCTCTGGCCTTCAAAAAACAGCCGGTAGTTGCGCGAATGGAGCGCCCGCGCCAGCAGGCGCCACTGCGTGTGCATTCGGGTATGGTAGCGCGAGGTGGCGCATTAACTTTGCCGGCGTATAAGCGCGCGCGCCACCTGCTTGGTTAAAATTCAAAGCGCAGAAAGAGTTGCACCTGGCGCGAGGTCTCATTGAGCGGCGCCAAGAGCGGAAATCCGGAATTCTTCTCTTCTCGTCCATAGAGCGCCTGGCCGAAATGAGGGCCCGTCAAATAGGTTTGAGGGTTATTGAGGTTGGCATGGTTCAGGACGTTATAGAAGTCGGCCCGTAAAGTCGCTTTGCGTTTTTCATTGCCGCTTGAAAGATCGAAATGGCGCGAGATCGAGAAATCGGCGCTGATGAGGCCGGGGCCCGTGAAAGCGTTCCGGCCGGTATTGCCAATCCGGCCAATCAGAGTGTTGTCCGGAGTAGTAAGTGGGGCTGGAGTAGCAAACGCCGCTGAATTCAGCAATACTTTGCCTCCGGGGATGTTACTAACCTGGGGCGAAAGAGCCAGGGATAGCGCCGTCAGATCGGCGCGTTGATTGTTCAGGAAGCCTCCGCTGGTGACAATGGGCGGTGGAGCATACACACTGAAGGGCAGACCCGAACGGATTGCTCCGAGTCCGGAAATCTGCCAACCATTAAGTACCCGCGTAGGCAGCGAGTAGATCGCAAAGAAAACCAGATTGTGACGCTGATCGAAATCGGAGTTGCCACGATCCTCACTGCTTGCAAACTGCTGTGTGAAGCCCGGGATCATCTCAACGTCTGGCTTGTTGGCGATTCCGGCCTGATTAAAATCTTCGAATATCCCGGCCAGTGGATCGCTCTGGTTATCGATCGAGTGACTCCAGGTATAAGAAATCTGACCGTTCCAACGCCTGCGAACGAAGCGCATGGACGAGGTGAAGGCGGTGTAATCGGATTGGCCCTGATTAGATAGA
Source organism: Bryobacterales bacterium (assembly GCA_963723015.1). GTDB lineage: Bacteria > Acidobacteriota > Terriglobia > Bryobacterales > Bryobacteraceae > PALSA-243. The sequence continues at coordinate 132,156 of CAVRPF010000003.1, read as the reverse complement.
TAGTCGATATCGCCGAATGCGGGATCGGCAATATAGCGGCGGTTCGGGTTAATAGATGCCGGTAAAGAGTCGAAGCGATTGATATCATCGGTGGTCCACAGCGTACGGCCGCGGGATGCCAGTGCATTCAGTTCGAGCGCAATTCCGTCGGCCAGATTCCGCCGGATTCCCATAAACGCCGATTGGATCGTCGGATTACGGAGGTTCGGTTGAAAAAGCTGCAGGTTATGATATTGCGACGAGCTCAACAATGTACCCTGATTTTCGGCGGCCAACAGCGGCGTCGATAGCGAAGAGACAGGTCCGGTGAAGCTCCATACTCCGGCGATCTGGCGATTGATTGAGACGATTTGCCACAGATTATCGAATGGCCGGTCATAGAAAATGCCGTATGAGCCGCGCACCATGGTTTGGCCGGTTCCACCTATGTCGTAAGAGAAGCCGAAACGCGGTCCAAGATTTCCGTTATCGGTATTAAATAGAGATTGATTGCCGGAGCCGATTGGCTGATAATGAACACCCTGTAAGCGTGCGACGAACCCGGCGCCGGGCCCCAGCGCCAGCAGGAAGTCCTTCGCGGGTCCGACATTCTCCGGAGCTCCGAAGCGATCATATCGAAGGCCATAGCTCAACGTCAGCCGCGGAGTGACGCGGAACTGATCCTGAGCGAACGCATCGAATTGCCATGCACGATAGGTGCGGTTGTACGGCACAGGCTGAATGCCTGGCGGCGCGCGGTCATAAGCGGCGGCGAGAATCGCGGGAGTGCCAGCCGCGAAGGTAGCTAGCGTCTCGAACTGGTAGATGCCATCGCGTTCCTCGGTAAACGCCGATTCCGTGGTGCGCTCGAACAGACCGCCGCCAAATTTCCAGGTATGGCGGCCCGAAACCCAACTCCAATTCTCCACCGCTTCCCAATTTTGCGAGAGATCCCGATAGCCAAACGACGAGGCGCTCCCGGGTAAGTCAATCGGGTAAGCGTTGCCATTCGGATCCGTTACGCTGACCTCCAGTTGCAGTACCGGAACTTCTGAGTGCGGCCGATCATAGCGCGAGCCATCGCCTGTGCGGCCCACCCGTAGCTCCTCGGTCAAGCTGCTGCCGATCTGCCAGGTCCAGCCTGCGCCCAAAGCGAGCGATCCCTGGTGAAACGGCGAAGAGAACCCGGGGTAGGGATTGTACAGAAGATCGGGCTGCCGTTCGTGGTCGAGCGCGGCGCGCGCGAAAAGGCGATGCTCACCGGAAAGATAATCGAGGCGCGCCAAGCCGGTGACCTGATCCAACTGAACCGGCGGCGCAAGCGTGACGATGCCGGCTTCTCCCAGTCCGGTGGGAACCGCCGCCGCTGGGAATTCACGCAGCAGTGTGCCCGCGATGCTGGCCGGGCTGGTGGAGGCGATGAACTGCGCCGTGGGCAAGCCGAACTGTTGGGGATCGTTGCGGCCGCGGAAGCGCTCCAGTTGCAGCGCCCCCGATGCGAACAGGCGCTTCTTCAAGATTGGCCCGGACGCGGTAAAGCCGGGTTGCACCTCCTTCAGCGGCGCGCGCCCAATTCCGTGCGTGTTCTCCTGGAATCCGTTGGCGTTCAGAAATTCGTTCTTGAGATGCAGGTACGCCATACCGTGCCATTCGTTCGTGCCGCTGCGGCTGATGGCGTTCGCCAGAAAACCCGACGTGCGGCCAAACTCGGCGGAAAAGTTGTTGGTGGAGATGCGATACTCTTCCAATGCTTCCGGCGCGACGACGCCCAGCGGACCGGTGACCAGCAGGTTGTTGTTCTCCAGCCCATCTAACAGATAGTTCGCCGAGGAGGGCCGTTGTCCATTGACTGAGAAGCCCAAGCCGCGCGCCGTGGTGGTGTCGGCTGTCACACCTGGAAGCAACACCAGCAGCGCGTAAGCGTCGCGGCCGGTCAGCGGCAGCTCGCCCAGGTCGCGCGAATCGATGACGCTCGAAACCGACGTTTCCAGATTGGCGATGGTTCCGTGGCTGGAATCGAAAGACGCCACCCGGCTGGTATCGAGATCTGGTCCGTAGAACGTGAGCACCTGGTGGGAGCCGGGCAGCAGATAACTCTGGTATTGGCGCGCTTCCCAAACGTCGTTCTCGGGCCGCAGACGGAATTCCAGATCGAGACGTCCGGCAATCGGAAGATCGAGCAGGTGGAGTTCCTGCGACTGATAACCGGCGGCGTCGACGCGGATGCCATATTGTCCCGGCGACAACGCCGCGAAAGTGAACCTTCCGGAAAGGCTGCTGCGGCCGGGAATGGTCACATCGCTGTTCAGGCTACGGCATGAAATGGAGGCGTTGGCGATCGCCAGGCCGGTTATGGAATCGGTAATGTTTCCGGCGAGATAGGCTTGCGTACTTTGCGCGTGGAGCGGCACTGCGGCAACGAGCAGCAAAACAGTGTCGAACGTCAGCCGCCGCATTCCCGAAATTTTAGCATCAGCCACCCTTATCGCATATAGAACAAGCTCAGCCGCGGCAGCTTGGCCACGCTCCAACAAATTGCGCTCCAGGTATTGCTTCTCCAGCATGGCAAGCTGATCGGCGGTCATCTTGCCGCGATACGGGCCGCAATTGCCGATCGAGCTCGCGCGCGCAATTCAAAGCAGTTCCTCTTCAGCTCTGGCGCAGGCGCGCGGCGGCGATCATCTTCTCTTCGAGCACCGTGAGGCGCTGCTCCAGCGCTTCCAGATCGGCATAGTGCAGTTCCGCTTCGGCCGCGAGCTGGCGCAGGGATGCTGCGGTTTCCGCGTAGTCCGGCGGCAGCGACGCCGCATTGCGCTTCCAAATAGGCGCGCAGATCCTGCAATGCGAATGGCGGCGTGCGTGTTGCGGCGCGCTTTGGGCTGCGCCGTTCCGGCCATGATCTGCGCTTCGGTCAATACGGCCTGGGCGCAGAACGCCAGCGAGTTCACCATCTGCGTCTTCACGCGGCGGCCGCGCCACTTTTCGAAAGCCGCGTCGATGCCGCGCAGCACGGCTTCGAGCGGCACTTCGGCATTCTTCCACGATTCCAGCAGCGCCCAATCGAGCGGCGAAAGCAGGAACAGGCCGGTGCCGCGCGCGCGCTGAAAATGCTCTTCCATTTCGGTGAAATAATTGAAGTAGTTGAGGACCCAGTCCTGGTCGCTCACCGGCGATTCCGCTCCCAGATCATGGCGAGTCCTTCGAGCGTGAGATGCTCATCCACCATTTTGAGAAACCGCGAGCCGCTGACGATCATCTGCGCCTGGCCGCCGGTGGCGACGGTCTTGGTTTCGGGTCCGAGCTTTTCGACGATGCGCTCCAGAATGCCGTCGATCATGCCGATGGCGCCGAAGTACAGCCCCGACTGCATGCTGGCCACGGTGTTGGTGCCTACCACATCTTTAGGCGGACGGAAATCCACCAGCGGCAAGCGCGCGGTGCGGCTGAAAAGCGCGTCGATGGCAATGCCGATGCCGACGGCGATGGCGCCGCCGAGATATTCGCCATCGCGCGAGATCACGTCGAAGTTGATGGTGGTGCCGAAATCCACGATGACGCACGGGCCGCCGTATTTATAGAACCCGGCGACGCCGTTCACCAGCCGGTCGGCGCCGACTTCATTGGGATTGTCGTAGCGGATGGCGATGCCCAGATCGGTGCGCGGGCCCACGAACATAGCCTCGCGGTGGAAGTAGCGCTTGGCCATAGCGGCGAGCGTGGAATCGATTGGCGGCACCACGCTGGATATGATGATGCCGTCGACCGCCTGCGATATCGAGGCCCGCCGGCGAGAACAGATTGCGCAGCAGGATGCCCCATTCGTCGGAGGTCTGCTCCTGCACGGTGCGCAGACGCCACTGCGAGACGAGCTTGCCGTCCTCGAATGCGCCGATGGTGATATTGCTGTTGCCTGCGTCAAGAGCCAGCAGCACGAACGCCTCCCGCAAGGATCAGGGTATCGGTTCCGTCATCTTTGCGCACCTTCAGAAAGCCGGATGGGTCGAGGCCCGGCGGTGACGCCGTGAATGTCGTCGTTCGGTTGATGCACGACGACGCGGCGGCCCGCGGCGTAGCTGGATGCATGGGTGAAGAGATCGAGAATGTCGTCTTCGGGGCAGCGCGGCGAAACGATCGACGGCGCGGATGAGCGCGACGATGAGACTCGCGCGGCGCGGATCTCGCGGTCCGTGTGATTTTGCAGCGAGGTGGCTTCCGCCGCCAGTTCGGGCGGAAACGCGGCGTGGTTCACGTTGATGCCGATGCCGGCAATGGCGGCGCCATCCACGAGTTGCACCAGGATGCCGGCGCATTTCTTTCCGGCCGAGCATCACGTCGTTGGGCCAGCGAAGATCGCACACGAGCTCGGTGACTTCTTCGATGGCTTCGGCGGTGGCAAGGCCGAGGGCCAAAGTCAGAAGCGGGCGCGGGCGCGAGCACCATGGAGCAGTAGATGCCCGCGCCGGCTGCGGAATGCCAGGCGTGGCCGTGGCGGCCTTGTCCGGCGGTTTGCTCACCGGCGAGCACGATGGCGCCGCGCGGCAATTTGGCCGCCGCGTTCATGGTGGAATCGATGGACGAGTAATAATCGATGCGGCGGCCGGGAAGCGCCTGGCGGATGGCGTCGATGTTCATATCAATTGGGAGGCGTAAACGTCTGCCCCATCAGTTCCAGGCGAAAGCTGATATCGGCGGCGCGGGCGGAGTGCGTGATGGCGCCGACGGAGACGAAATCGGCGCCGGTTTCGGCGTAGGCGCGAACGTTTTCGAGCGTGATGCCGCCGGAGAGTTCGACGGTGGCGCGGCCGGCGATTTCGCGAATCCATTCGGCGGCTTGCGCGGGCGTCAGGTTGTCGAGCAGCAGATGGTTCGCGCCCGCATCCGAGAGCTTCGTGCAGTTCGGCGAGTGTGCGGACTTCAATCTCGACGGGGAGCGGCCGTGCAGCGATCGGTGGCGCGCGACATTAAGCTCACCGCATGGCGGGCGATACGTTCAGGAGCGCCTGACGCACGCCTCCCGCGGCGGCGATGTGATTGTTCTTGATCAGCACCGCGTCGTAGAGGCCCATGCGATGATTGGTGACGCCGCCGGCGGCCGCGGCGCGCTTTTCGAGCGCGCGCATTCCGGGCGTGGTTTTGCGCGTATCGAGCACGCGGCAGTTCGTGCCGGCCACGGCATCGGCGAATTGGCGCGCCAGCGTCGCCACGCCGCACAGGCGCTGCAGAAAATTGAGCGAGACGCGTTCGCGCTCAAGCAGCGTGCGCGCGTTGCCTTCGACGGTCGCGAGCTCATCCCCTTCGCGCAACGGTCGCCATCGTGCTTCAGCAGGACGACTGATCGAACATCTGCTCCAGGACTTCGGTTCCGGCGAGTACCAGCGGCTCGCGCGCGATAAAGGTTCCGCGCGCGCGCAGACCTTCGGGAACGCAGGCGCGGCTGGTGACATCGCCGGGGCCGATATCTTCTTCGAGGGCGAGGCGCACGATTTTCGTCATAGCGATCCATCGAGTTTCTGCAACTGCGCTTTGTAATCGGAGAGCTTCTGACGGATACTGTCGACCACCTTCGCGGGTGCGCGGCTGAGAAACGTCTCGTCGGCTAACTGGCGTTCGGAGCTGTCGATATTCTTCGTCAGTTGCTCGCGCTCCTTTTCGACGCGCTTGCGTTGGCTCTCTTCCTGCGCGGCGGGAACGTGCAGCACCAGGTCGAACTCGGCGGTGGAACGCATGGCGGCGCGATTTGGGCGCGGCCTCGGCCTTGAATTCCAGCTTCACATTGGCGATGCGCTGGATGGCTTCGGCGTGGCGTTTGGCGAGGTCGAGCGCGGCGGTGCGCGAATAGAGCGCGCCTTCGAGCTGCTGTTTGGGATCGAGCTTGGCTTCGGTGCGCAAGGTGCGCGCCATGGTGACGATCTCCTGCAGAATGCCAATTTCGCGCTCGGCTTCAAAATCGGTGAGAGCGCTATTATATTGCGGGAACTGCGCCACGGCGATGGAGACGGGGCGAGTGGCGCGGTCAGTCGCCAGGCGCTGCCATAGCTCCTCAGTGAGGAATGGCATGGCGGGATGCAGCAGGCGCAGCGCGGTTTCAAACGCGGCCAGCATGTTGCGCCAGCCGGCATCCAGGCCGGAGTTCTCGCGGAAGCGGAGCTTTTTCAGTTCCAGATACCAGTCGCAGAATTCGTGCCAGAAGAAGTGCCACAACACTTGCGCGGCTTCGTGATAGCGGTAGGTCTCGATGGCGCGATTCACCTGGTCGGCGCAACTATTCAGGCGGCTGAAGATCCAACGATCTTCGATAGCCACCTCCAGCGTGGCGGTGTCGGGCTCGGGTCGAAACTGTTCGAGGCTTTTCGGAACCCACGGCTCGACGGCCGAGCGCTCCATGCTCATGAAGAGGAAGCGCGCGGCGTTCCAGATCTTGTTGGCGAAGGCGCGCGAGCTTTCCATGCGCGCTTCGGTGAGCACGATATCGGTGCCGGGCGCGGCTCCTTGCAGCAACGCCATGCGCACGGCGTCGGTGCCGTATTTTTCCGTGACCACCAGCGGGTCGATGGTATTGCCGCGGGTTTTCGACATCTTCTGCTTCTCGGCGTCGCGGACCAGGCCGTGGATATACACTTGGCGGAACGGCACGTCGCCCATGAATTCGATGCCGAGCATGGCCATGCGGGCCACCCAGAAGAAAAGAATATCGAAGCCGGTGATGAGCAGCGAGGTGGGATAAAAGGTTGCGAGGTCCTCAGTCCGATCGGGCCAGCCCAGTGTGGAGAAGGGCCACAGGCCGGAGCTGAACCAGGTGTCGAGCACGTCCGTATCCTGCGTTAGTTGCGAAGCCCCGCAGCGCGGACAACTGGCCGGAGCTTCGCGCGCGACCACGATCTCCTTGCACTCGGCGCAGTGCCAGGCCGGAATGCGATGCCCCCACCAGAGCTGGCGCGAGATGCACCAATCGCGAATGTTGTACATCCATTCGTAGTAGGTCTTGGCCCAATTGGCGGGAATGAATTGTATGCGTCCGGTTTCGACTGCCTCGATAGCTTTTTCCGCCAGAGGCTTGGTCTTGACGAACCATTGGGTGGAAATGAGCGGCTCGACGACTGTATGGCAGCGGGCGCAGCGGCCGAGGTTGAGCTTGTAGGGCTCGGTCTTGACGAGCACGCCGAGCTTTTCCAGATCGGCGAGGATGCTTCTTGCGGGCGGCGAACCGGTCGAGACCGGTGTAAGGTCCGGCGTTGGCGGTCATGGAGCCGTTTTCGTCGATGACCTGAATTTTGGGCAGGCCGTGGCGGCGTCCGGCTTCAAAATCGTTGAGATCGTGCGCGGGGGTGATTTTGACGGCTCCGGCGCCGAATTCGGGGTCGGCCAGATCGTCGAGAATGATGGGAATTTCGCGATCCATCAACGGCAGTTGCGCCGTCATGCCGTGGAATTCGAGATAGCGCTGATCTTTGGGATTGATGGCGACCGCCGTATCGCCCAGCATGGTTTCCGGGCGCGTAGTGGCGACCACGATGAAGCGGCCGGGTATGCCGTTGATGGGATAGCGCAGATGCCAGAGGTGGCCCTCGACCTCGGCGTGAGCCACTTCAAGATCGGAGAGCGCAGTGTGGCAGCCGGGGCACCAGTTGACCATGTACTCGCCGCGGTAGATGAGGTCCTTTTCGTACAGGCGGACGAAGACCTCGCGCACGGCTCGCGAGAGTCCGGGATCGAGCGTGAAGCGCTCGCGGCTCCAATCGCAGCTTGCGCCAAGGCGCACCATCTGGCGCTTGATCGTATCGCCGTATTGCTCCTTCCATTCCCAGACGCGCTTCTCGAACTCTTCGCGTCCCAGGTCGGTGCGCTTGATGCCTTCTTCGGCGAGTTTGCGCTCGACCACCATCTGGGTGGCGATGCCGGCGTGATCGGTTCCAGGCAGCCAGAGGGTGTTTTCGCCCAGCATGCGATGCCAGCGAACGGCGACGTCGATCTCGGTGTGTTCCAGCATGTGGCCGATGTGGAGGACGCCGGTCACATTCGGCGGTGGGATCACCAGCGAGAAGACCTTCGAGCCGGGTTTGGCGGAAGCGTGAAAAATGCCGGAATCGATCCACCATTGGGCCCAGTGCGGCTCGAGTTGTTGCGGTTCGTAGATCTTTATCTAGTTGCATGGCGCGGAGTCTTTTCGAGGGAGAGGCGCTGAGACGCAGAGATTAGCACGGATTGTTAGGGCTACATTATTAAGGTACACCGTGAATGTGGAGGCGGCGCGATTTCGCGAGAAATTCCGCTTGACAGGGCACGCCGGACCTGCTATTTATTTAGCATGGCGCTGGAAAAACAACATGGATTGAGCCGCCGCGAGCGGCAAATCATGGATATCCTTTATCGGAGCGGCAAGGCATCTGCCGCCGAGGTGCTGCAGGCCATGCCGGACCCGCCCAGCTACTCGGCCGTGCGCGCCATGCTGCGGGTGCTAGAGGATAAGGGCCACGTCAGGCATCGGGAAGAAGGACTCAAGTACGTCTTTGCGCCGGTGGTGGCGCGCGAAAAGGCCAGGCATTCGGCGGTGAAGCACGTGATGGAGACGTTCTTTAACGGATCGGCCGAGCAGATTGTAGCGGCGCTGTTGGATGTCTCGTCCACGAAGCTGACGCGCGATGAGCTGGACCGGATGGCTGAAATGATCGAAAGGGCAAAGAAGGAGGGCAAATAGATGCTCGGCTGGAACGAAGCGGCGTGGGTTGCATTTTTCTGGAGTATCGCCTTGAAGAGCACGGCCGTCCTGGGTACGGCGTATTTTGCGGCTCTGGCGCTTAGGCGCCGCTCGGCGGCGGCGCGTCACTTGGTTTGGATGGCGGCGTTCGCGGCGATTTTGGCTTTGCCGTTGCTTTCGGTATCGCTGCCTTCGTTGCGTATACCGGGCGCGTGGGCCATCCTGCCGGATACGTCGAACTTGGTGTTTCGCGCCACAGGCACCGCGGTAGCAGCCGATGCCGCGGCGCCGGTTGAAACCGATGCACGCGCAGCGCGAAGCGCCCGGCCGGTTTCACGCGGGCAAATAGACTGGCCCTTGTGGCTGATGCTGTGCTGGCTCGGCGGGTCGTCGTTAGCGCTGGGGCAAACGATCTTCGCTTATGTACGGATGGCGCGCCGGCGCGCTACGGCTGCGAGCTTTCACGCGGCGAATGAAATGCCGCGGGGAGTGCGTGCGCTCGAAGGCCCGCCGGGTTCGATGCCGATGACCTTCGGCGTGCTGAATCCCGTGGTCTTTCTACCCGCGGATGCCGCCGATTGGAGCGAGGAGCGCCGCAGTCTGGTTTTGCGGCACGAGTTGGCTCACGTTGAACGCGGCGATGCGGCCACGCATCTGATGGCGCGCGGCGGGTTGAGCCTGCTGTGGTGGCATCCGCTGGCATGGAAGGCATGGCGCGAATTCCTGAAGGAGCGCGAACGCGCCGCGGACGATCTGGTGCTGAGTGCCGGCGCGCGGGCATCGGATTATGCCACTCTGTTGCTGGATATCGCGCGCTCCACGCAATTGCAAACCGCGGCCGCGGCGGCGGGAGTCGCCATGGCGCGGCGCTCACAGCTTGAAGGTCGCCTGCTGGCGATTCTGGATGCGCGCGTCAGCCGCACATCCACGCGCCGCGCATCGGCATTCTCGGCCGCCGCGGCTGCCATCGCGCTGTGCGCGCCCATGGCGGCCGTGAGGGCGCAGGTTCCGCAGACGCAGATTCCGGCGGACGTGGAGGCCACCATGCGCGCGGCCTACGCGCAGAAGAACCATGAAATCGTGGACAACGCGGCCGCCGCTTTTGCCAGCATTAAGAACTACGACATGGCGGAAAAGCTGCTCGATGCCGGCCTTGAGATTCGCGCCAGCGCATCCGGGCAGCAAAGCAAAGACTATGCGGCGGGATTGGTCAAGTTGGGAGATCTGGAAGCCAGCCGGAACAAGCCCGCAGAGGCGTCGGAGTTCTATAAAAAAGCGGTCGGTCTCGGCGATACGCCGGAGGTTGAATCCGCGCTGATCTACCTGGGCATCCATACCAGCAGCAAGCTCGACCGGCCGATCGCGATGGATTATTTGCAGCGCGCTATCGCGGTCGCGCCGACCCCGCAGGAAGCCGGACGCGCGATGACGTGGTTGGCTCTGGCGGAATCGTCCGACCCGGCGATGGCGGACCAGGCGGAAGCGCACTTCCGTACTGCGATCGCCCAGGAGGATCCCACGTCGTCGGAAGAATCGACCTCACTCGATCTGTTCGCGCGCTTCTTGGAGCGGCACGATCGCGGCGACGAGGCAAAGGAACTGCGGGCGCGCTCGGCGGCAATTGTGAGATCGCTGGTTAAGGCGTCCCCGCAAGTCGCGAGTAATGCCAGTTCCCCCGGCGTTTACCGCGCCGGCGGCGGCGTAACGCAACCGATGGTCATCCATAAAGTGGATCCGGAGTATAGCGAAGACGCCCGCGCCGCGAAATATGAGGGGACTGTGATGCTATCGGTTGTGATCGGTACGGACGGGTTCGCTCACAATGCTCAAGTCGTGAAAAGTCTCGGCCTTGGCTTGGATCAAAAAGCTGTGGACGCCGTGAGCCAATGGGAGTTCCAACCCGGCACGAAAAACGGGCTGCCCGTGCAAGTGCTGGCGCAGATCGAAGTGAACTTCCGGCTGCTGTAGCGGAGATGCGGCGCGCTCGCCGATGCCGCGGGCGCGCGAACGCTCGTGTTTTGAGGCGCCGGTTCCCAAACCGGCGCTACTCCGATGAGAGTCCGGCGAACTTCCGGCCGCGAAAGTTTCAGAACTGGCTTGCCGCTTGTTATTCTGGAACTTCAACCCAAACCCTCATACAGGAGAAACAATGGCAGTCAAAATAGGTATCAACGGCTTCGGCCGCATCGGCCGCAACGTGGTCCGCGCGGGCTTACACCGCGAGGACGTCGAGTTCGTAGCCGTCAACGACCTCACCGATACCAAAACTCTCGCGCATTTGCTGAAATACGATTCCGTGCTGGGACGCCTCCAGGAAGAGGTGCATACCGCCGCCGATTCCATCGAAATCGGTGGAAAGAAGATTCATATTTTCGCCTCCAAGGATCCCGCGCAGCTAGACTGGAGCTCGGTCGGCGCGCAGGTAGTGGTCGAGTCCACCGGCAAATTCACCGACGCCCAGGATGCGGCCAAACACCTGCGGGGCACGGTCAAAAAAGTCATCATCTCGGCGCCCGCGAAGAACGAAGACATCACGATTGTGCTTGGCGTCAATGAAGGCGCCTATGATCCAGCCCGCCACAATATTATCTCCAACGCTTCCTGCACCACCAACTGCCTCGCGCCGGTGGTAAAAGTGCTGCATGAGAAATTCGTCATCCACTCGGGCTCCATGACTACCATCCACAGCTACACCAACGACCAGAATGTGCTGGATTTTCCGCACAAGGACCTGCGCCGCGCGCGCGCCGCCGCGATCAACATGATCCCCACGACGACTGGCGCCGCCAAGGCCATCTCACTCGTAATGCCCGAACTGAAAGGCAAGCTCGATGGCTACGCTATGCGGGTGCCGACGGCCAACGTATCGGTAGTCGATCTGGTCGCGGTGATGGAGAAGAACGCCACCACCGACGAAGTCAATGCAGCGCTGAAAACCGCCGCCGAAGGCGAGCTCAAAAACATCCTCGCCTACACCGAAGATCCGGTGGTTTCGAGCGATATGCTGCACAATCCCAATAGCTCCATCGTGGACGGGCAACTGACCAAGGTGATCGGCGGCAACTTGGCGAAAGTGGTCTCCTGGTACGACAACGAATGGGGATACTCCTGCCGCGTCGTCGATCTCGCAGTGTTTTTGGCGAAAAAGGGCTTGTAGCGTTCCGGTCTCGGCCGCAGTGACTCTTTGGCCCTTGAACCGTCGATATCCTGAGTAAGTACCGGCAACGCTCCGGTAGCTTTGACGAATTGGCGGCGCCCACCTTGCGATAAAGAGTCCGATCCTGACCGGCCATGGGGCGGCGCAAACCGGAACCGCGATCCCCGTTAACGTTTCGTTCTTCAACTTTTTGGGCGCGGCGCCCCGGCTGGGGCGCACGTTTGAGCCGGCGGAGGGATGGCCGCGCTCCGCCAGGAGTAGCCCTTGAGAGCGCATGATAGTATGAGTGCAAATGCCTGACACCGAGCCAATCCGGATTCTCCTCGCAACGGGCAAACCGATTCTGAACATGGCTCAGGACATTCAGAATAGGGCTAATGGGCGCTGCCGCCATGTCCACCCCAAATAACCGAACTAATAGCGCCCGATAAGGAACTAGTCTTAACAGTGCACGTGCATCGCATTTTCCTCATTGCTGGACTTCTGCTGGGTCCCGCCCTGCTTTACGGGACGCAGCACAACGGCGCCGTGCGCGCGGCCGACCTCTTCATTCCCGGGGCCACCGTTACAGCCACGCAAGGCGGCGCGAAAGTGATCGCTTACACCGATGAAAGCGGCCGCTATTCGCTCGATTTGACGCCGGGTATTTGGGACGTCACCATCGAAATGTTTGGCTTTGTGCCGCAGCATAGCCAAGTGACTATCGGAGCGGAGCCGGTCTACAAGGATTGGACGCTGGTGGTTCCGCGTCTCGATGGCGTTGCCCCCACAGCGGCGGCTGACATTGTCAATCCGGTCGCTGGACGGCGAGGTGGACGCGGCGGGCAGGGGGGCCGTGGTGGACGCTTCGGACAGAATGGAGATAATGCCCAGGGCTCCGGCCGCGGTGGCAATCCGCAAGGGCCTGGACGCGGCGGCAATGCACAGAGCAATGCGCAAGCCAACGCGCAACCGGCCGGCCGCGGCGGACGCGGACAGAACGGGCAAGCGCAGCCCGCCTTCCAGAACATGTCCGTTACCGCAACTGAAGCCGGCGCACAGGATCTGGCCGCGGCCGGAGATTTCACATCTCAAGCCGATGCCGGGAGCGCCGATGCTAACGAATCCTTGATGGTGATCGGCAGCAACAGCGGCGGCTTGGGGGCGGCGGCGGACGACCAGGCGCGGCAAAATCGGCTGGCCGGCCGCGGCGGTCCCGGAGGGCCGGGCGGCGGATCAGGCGTGCTTGGGGCCGGCGTCGGCGATGTGGCCTTCAATGGAGTCCTAAGCGGCGGAACCGATGGCTTGGGAATGGGCGCATTCGGCGCGGCCGGCGCTAATACCGGGTTCGGTGCGGACACCAACGGCGGTCTGGGCGGTGGACGCGGCGGAGCTGCGGGCGGCGGGGGCGGCGGGGGCGGCGGCGGGGGTGGAGGCGGTGGCGGCGGCCGTGGTGGACGCGGCGGTGGCGGTGGTGGTGGAGGAGGAGGCGCTGGCGGACGCGGCGGCGCGCGCGGTGGACGCGGTCCCTTCAATGGCCAGTTCGCCACATTCGGCAACCGGAGGCGCGACCGGCCCACGTACCACGGCTCGATCTTCGGCACGTTTCAGAATTCGGCCCTAAACGCCGCGCCATTTGCGCTAAATGGTCAGACAATCGTCAAGCCATCCTCCAACAACGAATCTTTCGGCTTCAATATCGGCGGCCCGCTGCGCATCCCCAAACTGGTGGATTGGGAGCGCGCCAATTGGTATCTCAATTACACCGGCCGGCGCGCCCGCAGCGCGCGCGATTCGGTATCAACCGTGCCGACTCTGGCCGAGCGGAACGGCGATTTCTCGGACGCGTTCGTCGGCGCTTATCCGGTGGAAGTCTACGATCCGTTGACGCATAATCCGTTTCCGGGAAATATCATTCCCACGTCGCGCATGAATCCGGCTTCGGTGGCGCTGCTCCAATATTTTCCGGCGCCGATATATAGCGGGTTGATTCAGAACTATTCGCTCGCGCTATCGCAGCCCAGCGCCAGCAATTCCATCTCGCTGCGAACGGTGATGCCGCTGCCCACCAACAAGGACAGCATCAATTTCAACGTCCAATACAGCGGCAACAACTCCACCACCACCCAGCTCTTCGGTTTCGAGGACACCAGCAGCGGCTACGGCATGAGCGCCACCGCCGGTTGGAGCCATAGCTTCCGCCCGCGATTCAATAACAACGCGACGCTGGCCTTCAGCCGCAACATCAGCCAAGGCACTCCGTTCTTCGCCAACAAGGCGAACATCGAACAGGAACTGGGGATCGCCGGGACCGACCAGACGCCGGTCGATTGGGGCCCGCCCAATCTTTCCTTCACCAATTTCGGCGCCCTCAGCGATGGAACCTACTCGCTCAATCGCAGCCAGACCACGAATTTCACCGATACCATCACCTACGTGATTCGCCGCAAGCACAATTTGAGTTTCGGCTTTGGCTATCGCCGCATGCAGCAGAACACGCTCTCCTACGCCAATTCGCGTGGAGCGTTCAGCTTCAGCGGCCTGCTCACCAGCGGTTTCGATGCCAGCGGCCAGCCGCTCGCGCATACGGGTTTCGATTTCGCCGATTTTCTGCTCGGCTATCCGCAATCGAGCTCCTTGCGCATCGGCAACTCGAATAACTACTTCCGCGGCTGGGCCACCAACGCATACGCGCAAGACGATTTTCGGGCGGCGCCGGGCCTTTCGCTGAATCTGGGAATCCGCTACGAATACTTTTCGCCCTTCACCGAGCTATTCGGGCATCTCGCGAACCTTGACATCAATCCCACGCTGACGCAGGTTGCAGTGGTGACGCCGGGCGTGGCCGGACCATTCACGGGAAGTTTCCCCAGCAGTTTGATCAATCCCGATCCCAATAACTTTTCGCCGCGCGTGGGTTTCGCGTGGAAGCCCTCGCAGAAGCACAGCCGCGTAGTCCGCGGGGGCTACAGCATCTTTTTCAGCGGCTCTTCCTATGGACAGATCGCGGCGAAACTGGCCGCCGAGCCGCCGTTCGCCACTACCGGATCGCTGAGTACCAGCCTGGCCGATCCGCTGACCTTGCAGGATGGCTTTCCCTCGCAGCCTTCCACCATCACCAATACTTACGCCATCAACAAGAATTACAAGCTGGCCTATGCGCAGACGTGGTCGATGGCCATCCAGCAGACTCTGCCTTCGAACACGCTGATCGAGCTGGAATACATCGGCACGAAGGGCACCGGGCTGGGCGTGCAGATGGCGCCGAACCAGTCGCCGCCTGGTGCGTCTCCGCTTTCGGCGCAGCAACAGTTACTGATAGGCAATGCGTCCAGCTTTCTCTATCAGACCGATACCGGGAATTCCATCTTTCACGCCGGGCAGGTGCGGCTTACGCGCCGTTTCTCGCGCGGCATGTCGGCCGCGACGCTATATACGTTTTCAAAAGCTATCGACGACGCTTCGAGCTTCACCGGACTCGGAGGCACAGTGGTGCAGAACCCCGCCGATCTGGGCGCCGAGCGGTCGCTCTCGTCATTCGACCAGCGCCATCGTCTTTCGGTAAATTACACGCTTTCTTCGCCGGTAGGCGTCCACGGTTTCTGGCGTAACGGGGATTGGAAGACCAAAGCCTTTTCGGGCTGGACACTGACCGGAACCTTCACCGCCAATTCAGGCACGCCGCTCACGGCATTGCTGGGCGGCAACCTCACAAACTCGCATGGAAACGGCGCGGTGGGCCAACTGCGCGCCGAGGCCACGGGTCTGCCGATCCAAGCTCCCGGATATCCGTTTTTCAATCTGCTGGCATTCACCACGCCGCCCACCGGAGAGTATGGTAACGCGGGCGTGGACACCATCCCCGGGCTGTTCACCACCAGTTTGAACGCGTCCGTGAATCGCGCCTGGCGATTCGGCGATGCGCGTCGCACTCTGCAATTGCGGCTCGCCGCCAACAACGCCATGAATCACGTGCAGATCACCAGCTTCGGAACCACCGTCAACTCCGCCACCTTCGGGTTGCCCACCGGCGCATCCGGAACGCGCACCGTCACGCTGACGCTGAGGTACAACTTCTAACATGCGAATCTACGGAGTCGTCGCGTTGCTGGCGCTGAGCGCGGCGGGACAACAGCAGCAACCGCCGACCCCGCCGGCCGAGCCGCAGACAACCACTGGCGTGACCACCTTCACCAGCACGTCGAACCTGGTGGTAGTCGATGTGACCGTCAAAGATCCCAAGACCGGCGCGCCGATCGAGGGCCTGAAGGCCGGCGACTTCACGTTGACCGAAGACGGCAAGCCGCAGAAGATCTCCACCTTCGAATTTCAGAAACTGGCGGTCGACCCCGAGCCTCCCGAGCCGCCGCCATCGCTGGGCGATCAGCACGAACTGCCCGAAGATCCTAAGACCACCATCACACTGCCCTCGCACAACCAGATTCAGTATCACGATAAGCGCCTGCTGGTGCTCTTCTTCGATTTCTCCAATATGGGCATTCCCGAGCAACTTCGCGCGCAGGAAGCCGCGCTCAAATATGTCGATACGCAGATGACGGCATCCGATCTGATGGCCATTCTAATCTACACTTCGGCGGTCCAGGTGAAGACCGATTTCACAGCCAACCGCGACCAGCTTGAGGACATTATCAAGGCCTTTCCCATCGGCGAAATGAGCGAAATGGCCGATGTAGCCGACACCGGCGACGACAACAATCAGGACACCGGCGCGGCTTTCGTCGCCGACGAAACCGAGTTCAACATCTTCAATACCGATCAGAAGCTGGCCGCCATTGAGGACGTGGTGCATAAGCTGTCGGCGCTCCCCGAAAAAAAGGTGCTGGTCTACATCACCAATGGCATCAGCAAGACCGGCATCGAGAATCAGGCGCAGTTGGAAGCGTCCATCAACGCCGCCGTGAAGGCCAACGTAGCCATTTATCCCATCGACGCGCGCGGCCTGATGGCCGACCCTCCCGGCGGCGGCGCAAGCAAAGCGGCTTCGCGCGGATCGGGCATCTTCAACGGTTCAGTCTATAATTCGCAGCGCGCCGCCATCAACGATTCGCAAGAGACGCTTTCCACGCTGGCTTCCGAGACCGGCGGCAAGGTCTTCCTCGATTCCAACGATCTCTCGCTTGGCATCGTGCAAGCGAAGAACGAATTCCGCAGCTATTACATTCTGGGCTACTACACTTCCAACGGAAAGCTGGATGGCAAATATCGAAATATTGTCGTCAAGCTCAACAACAAGAACATCTCGGCCAAGCTGGAATTCCGCCACGGCTATTTCGGCGATAAAGTCTGGGGCAAATTCAACGGCGCCGACAAGGAGCAGCAGTTGCAGCAGGCGCTCTCGTCTCCCGACCCGCAGACGGATTTGCCGCTGGCGCTCGAAGCCGACTACTTCCGCATTTCGCCGGTGGCCTACTTCGTGCCGGTCTCGGTCAAAATACCCGGTTCCGTGATTGCGCTGGCGCAAAAACGCAACGGCGGCGAAACCGAATTCGATTTCGTGGGCCAGGTGATCGATGAGCGCAAGCACATTGTGGCGAAGGTCCGCGATTACATCAAGATCAAGCTGGCCGCGAGCGAGACCGAGAAACTGGCGACTCGCAATTTCCACTACGACGCCGGCTTCACGCTGGCGCCAGGGCGATATCGCATCCAATTCCTGGTGCGCGAAAACCAATCCGGGAAAATGGGTACGTTCGACGCTCGCTTCGTGGTCCCGGATCTGGCCGCCGACTCCATGCTGCTCAAGACCAGTTCGGTAATCTGGAGCAACCAGCGCGAGCCGCTCAAGGCTGCCGTAGGCGCGGCCGAAACGTCCGCGCGTAAGACCGATCTCCGCCGATCCGCTGATTCAAGGCGACGAGAAGATAGTCCCCAACATCACTAAGGTCTTTCGCCGCAGCCAGAATATGTACATCGCCTTCGACGTCTACGATGCCGCGCCCGATCCGGCGGACCCGCGCGCGCGCCGCGTGGCCGTGAGCATGAGCCTCTTCAATCAGAAGGGGCAGAAGGCATTCGAAGCCGGACCGCTGAAGGCTACCCAGGTAGTCTCCACCAGGCCCAACGCGGTTCCCGTGCAACTGCAAGTGCCGTTGAAAGGTCTTGCCCCCGGCCGCTATACGTGCCAGATCAACGTCATCGACGAAGTGGGCCGCAAGTTCGCCTTCCCGCGCGCGGCCATGGTGGTTCAGTAGCCTATACTGAGGTCAGTTGTGATCTCCAAATGTTTACTTCTCCATTAACCCTCAAGGAGGCGGTCGAACTATCTTGTGAGCAGAGGGACGAAGGTTCACCCACAGGGTGAGTTGCATCCAACGCGATACGCTGTCGCTCCTCGGCAAGAAAAAAGGCAAGCAGCTCTACTATTATGTCGTCGAGAGCGCTCGCGTCGATGGCAAACCCCGCATTGTCCACCAGGGATATTTCGGTACTGCCGATAGAGTCGCCGCCCTCGTTAAGGACCATACCTCCCCAGTTCCTCTGCTGCCCGCTGCGCGCGACTTCGAGCGGAAGTGATGCACAAGACCCTACTTCATGCGCATGCCGTCCCTGGACCGGGATTAGGCTAGCGATGCGGACCTGGCGGCAGAGCGGAGACAAGTATTCACCAGCGGAATCCTATCTGATCGGCGAAGGATGCCGGATCGCGGATAGTTGCTTTGGCGAGGTCCTCATCGGTGAAGCCGATGGCCTTCAGCATGGAGCGGGCGCCGGCGCGATCCTTGCCTTGCGTGATCAGGTGTATACTGAGTGCCTGCTATGAAAGCATTTGCCTTATATCTGCTCGCGGCGTCGGCCGCTCTTGCGCAGACGTCTCCTTTGGAAGAACTGATCGGAATCGCCCGCCAGGGGCCGGGCGCGCCGGGTTTGCAGGATCGGATCGCGAAGACGCTGTCGGCGCGCGGCGGCACAGCAGTGTGGGGCCAGGACTACCTCTTCGTCTCGAATTCTCCCTCACCCGTCTCCATTTCGATCGACAACCAGCCGGCTGTTCCGATGGCCGCAATCGAGGGCTCGACGTTATGGATGCTGCTTACCAAGATGCGGACCGGAGTGACTCACTCGTATCAGTATTACGCCGCGGGAAAGCCGCTGGGCAATCGCGGCGACGTCATCGGCTACAATCCCGATTCATATGCGAAGCCCGGCGTGCCTCGCGGCAAATTGGGCGACAAGCAGACGATTGTCAGCCGCATCTACGACGGGATGAAGACCGACTACTGGGTGTATGCTTCTCCGGGAGTCGACCCCAATGTTCCGTCACCCCTGATGGTATGGCAGGATGGTCAAGGCCTGATTGGGACTTACTCGGGCCTGCGGCTCTTCACCGTGACGGAGAACCTTATCAGCCAGAAGTTGCTGCCGCCGATGGTGCATGTGATGATCGCGCCTGGCACTTCGGCCGATGGGCGGGCCATGCGTTCTGTGGAGTATGACACGGTCAGCGACCGTTACGCGCGCTTTCTGATGGAAGAAGTGTTGCCCGAAGTCGAGAAGGTCTACAAGCTACGCCCGGATGGATACAGCCGTGCGATTGCCGGTGAGTCTTCGGGCGGCATCTGCGCATTCAATGCCGCCTGGATCATGCCCGATAAGTTCAGCCGCGTACACTCGGCGGTGGGCAGCTTCACTTCCATTCAATGGAGGCCGCAGGAGAAACTGGAGGGGGGCAATGTCTATCCGTTTAAAGTGCGCAAGGAGCCCAAGCGGAACATCCGCGTCTGGATGAGCGATGGCGCGGACGATCTGGAAAACGAGCACGGTTCCTGGCCGATGCAGAGCATCGAGATGGCGAACTCACTCAAGCTGAAGGACTATGATTTCCATTTTCGTTTCGGGACAGCGGCCCATGGAGGCGCACAGGCCGGGCTCGATTTGCCGGAGTCGCTCACGTGGCTGTGGCGCGACTACGATCCGAAAAAGACCGCGCAGGAGTTTCAGATGGATCCGGCCGAAAAGGAAAAGCCGTTCTTCCGCGTGACAATCTCGAACCGTAACGCCTGGTAGAAAAAAGCAGCAGGCTTTTGGCGGCCGCGTGGCCTGCTTCTCGTGAGGGCGCATGCCGGCGATGCCCGATGCTTACCGTTAACGTCCCGATTTTATGGATGAGTTCAGCGTTAACGTGCCTTGTTTTGTGATGGCAGGTACAATTCGTGGCGCACGTAGCTATGAATCGGTTCGGTTTAGTGTTCCTGTTCTACGTATCCAGAGTTGTACTAGCACTATTGGCTGCATCCTTAAATTAACCCCAGATCGCCTCTTTGTTAACCGGATCTATCCCTCATTAGCCTTTTTTCACGAGTCTGGTGCCTCTATACTACGTTCAAGCTTAAGAGAGTACCAGTCCGCATAGGCGCATTCTCTTGCGAAGAGGGGACTTGCAGATGAAAAGGAGAACGGAAATCCGCATGACAAGAATTCTCGCCGGATTCGCTCTAGCAACGATGCTGGCAGCCAACCTCGCCGCGCAGGGCATCTACGCAACCCTGACAGGCGAAGTGATCGACCCGGCCCGAGCTGTGGTACCGCAAGCGAAAGTCACTTTGAAGGATTCGCAATCCGGTTCCCAGCGCGATACGGTCACCAATAGCGACGGCTACTTCACTTTCGCATCCGTGCCGGTGGGCAGTTACCAGCTCACCATTGAGGCGAAGGGCTTTGTTACGTACAAGGTGGATGGAATCGATCTGAACGGCGGCGACAAGAGGAATGTGGACGCCCAGCTTACGGTCGGCACAACTTCCCAGACCGTTGAGGTGACGGGCGCGGTGGATGTAGTGGCGCCGGTCGACTCGGGGGAGAAGTCGGATATCATCACCCAGAAGGAACTGCAGAACTTCGTGTCGGTGGGCAGCAATGCGGCCGAGTTCATCAAGATCATGCCGGGCTTCGGCATCCAGAACGGCACGTCGAATAAATCCAACTACACCGGCGAAACCATCGGCATCAACGCCAACGGCGATGCCGGCAGCCAAAGCCCGCTGAATAACGCCTTCTCCTACAATGGGCTACCCAGCAACTCGCTGGATATCACGGCGGATGGCGCGCACGTCTCCGACCCCGGCTGCAACTGCGATACGCCGGTGAATCCGAACTCGGATATGATCTCCGAGTTCAAGGTGAAGATGTCGAATTTCAGCGCCGAGAACCAGAAAGGCCCCGCGGTTATCACCTCGGTCGCGAAGTCCGGCGGCAAGGACTTTCATGGGTCGGCGTTCTTCTATGCCCGCAACTATGCGATGAACGCCAATGACTGGCTGTTTAACTCCAGCGGCCAAGCGCGGCCGGAGAACAAGTATTACTATCCCGGCGGAACCTTTGGCGGGCCGGTTCTGATCCCCGGCACGCGTTTCAATAAGAATCGCAACAAGCTGTTCTTCTTCACCGGCTACGAGTACTTCTATCAGGTTCTCGATACCGGCCTGCTGCGCGCCACGGTGCCCACGGCGGGCGAGATCGGCGGCAACTTCTCGCCGGCCGAAATCGCGAAGGAGGGCAATATCACGGCTTATGGCGGCCCTCCCGGGCAGATCAACGCCGCCGCGCTGGCGCAGTTCCCCGGTGGAATCATTCCCACCAACATGATCGACCCGAACATGCAGGCGCTGATGAAGCTGTATCCCGCAGCCGAACGCCAATCCTAATGCCGACGGCGGATATAACTACGTTCAGGCGGAAACCTTTAATCAGAACAACACGCAGTGGATGTCTCGCGTCGATTACAACATCAGCGATAACACCAAGCTATTCGTCCGCTACAATCTGCAGCGCGAAACCCAGCAATTTCCGGTAGGGCTGTGGTGGCGCCAGAACGATCAGGTTCCTTATCCGACTCCGGTCGAAGGAAAGAACAAGTCGGACAGCGTTACCGCCTCGCTGACTCACGTCTTCAACGCGACCATGACCAATGAGTTTGTCTTCGGCTACACCTATATTGGCTTTCCCAACGTGTTCGAAGACCCTTCCAAGGTAAACCGCGCGAACGTGGGTTACAACTATCAGGGCATTTTCAAGAACGGGGTGGCGCAGATTCCATCTTTCGGGGGCACCGGCTGGACTAACCAGGAAGCCGCGCTGATCTTCAACCCCGGCGGGTTCGAAGATCGGCGGAAACTCGGCAGGCCTGTATGCCGATAAATGGCTGCCAAGCTTCAGCGACACGGTCACCAAAGTGGCCGGCACCCACACGCTGAAGGGCGGGTTGTTCTACGAATGGATCCGCAACGCGCAGCCCGCCAACAACAGCACCAACGGCCAGTTAGTAGTCTATAACGGAAACTCCAACACCTTCGGCAACGAATACGCCGACCTGCTGTATGGGCAATCTGTACAGCTATACGGAGACCTCATTCAACCGGATCAACGACATTTCCTACAACACGTATGAGGGCTTTGTGCAGGATTCGTGGAAGGTTTCACGGCGCTTCACGCTGGAACTCGGGATCCGTTTGACGCACTTCCAGCCTTGGATCGACCGAACGGGCGCGGGGTATTCGATTTTCAACGCCGCGCAATACAACGCGAGCTGCCAGCCTATTCAATACTGCGGCTTTGAATGGCACAAGCGCGATCCCGCGGTCCCGCTGGGCGGCTTCCCGACGCGCGCGCTGTTCTATCAGCCGCGCTTCGGCGGCGCATACGATCTGTCCGGCAAGGGCAAGACCGTTCTGCGCGGCGGTTGGGGCCGATACTACTATCACTCGGGCCAGTTTACCAGCGGTCTCGATGTAGCCGCCGGCGTACAGACTTACAGTCTGCCCAATAACATTAATGGAGTACCTCTACTGGCGCGGAACATCTCGTCTATTAACGTCGCCGCCCAAGCCCTCTCTCCGGCGGCGGTAGACAGTAATGACAATAATCAGCCTTACACCGATAGTTATAGCGTCACTATATCGCAGCGGACTCCGTGGTCCGGTCTATTGGAGGCGGCTTATGTCGGCAATCGTAGCCGCGACTTGCCTATCAGCAGCGGAGCGGGCTCGAATATCAATCTGGTTCCGGTGGGCGCGCTCTGTCGAGTAAGAACGGCGGCGTCGATCCGAACAGTCTAACAGCCAATAACTTCCGGCCCATGCCAGGATACTCCGATCTGGGCCTGGCAACCAACAAGGCGTGGGCTAACTACAATGCGTTTCAAGTTACCTGGGTACGGACCAAGGGACGCTATACCCTCAACATGAATTACACGTTCGGAAAGTCCATGGGTATTATCAATCCATCGCTCGATCAGTTCAATCTGAACAACGACTATGGCGTGCAAGCCACGAACCGTACGCATATATTCAATGCCGCTTACTCGATCGAATTGGGCAGCCCCGTCCAACACAACAAGCCGCTGGAAGGCTTGGTGAACGGGTGGCAGCTTTCCGGCATTACGCAACTCGAGAGCGGTCCGAATCTCTCCGGCGATTCAGGGCGAAAACTTCGGCATGAATCTGAACAGCGCCACGGTTCCGGGCACTTCGTTCATCATCAGCAACGCGTCCCTGCTGGGTACGCCAGATATCCAGCTAATCCCATCCTGACCTGTAACCCGGCTTCTGGACCTCGGGCCACACCAGTACATCAATCCCAGCTGCTTCAGCGTCCCGACGGGGATTGGCCAGAACGGACCGAGCGTGATGCCGGCCATCTATGGACCGGCATTCTTTAATTCCGATCTCGGAATGTTTAAAAATTTCAATATCACCGAATCAAAGAAGCTGCAGTTCCGCTTCAACGCGTATAACTTCCTGAACCATCCTCTGTGGTCGTTCAATGGAAGCAATCTGAACCTCGGTTTCAATCCGAACGGGACCGTGAATACGCCGCTGTTCGGAACCGTTACTGAAAAGCAGGGCCATCGGGTGGTTCAGGCCGCGGTGAAGTTCTACTTCTGAGTGGAAGTAGATTGAGCCTCGATGCCGCTTATTCGCTTTGGAGCGGCCGGTTGCGAGCGCCGCCGACGGCTCTCATAAATGTTTATCCAGCCATGAAAGCACTTCGCGGATCGTCTCGTTGCGAATTTCGGGGGAGTTGACCGAGTGACCGCTGGAAAGGATTACATGCCGCCTATCTGAGGCCGGTGTGCCCCATAACCGAAACATCGGGATCTGGGCCGTCTCGACCGGAAGAATAGAATCGTATCGGCCGTTCACCATCAGAATCGGGATCTTCACCCGCCCTAGGAAATTTACGGCGTTGATTTCCGGCAAGGGTCCATAAAACGAATCCATGCCGCCCGAGAGCAGCACGGCCGTTTTGATCCGGCTTTCGACGGCGAGCATTATGGGCGCGACTTCCGCTCCCAAACTGGATCCCAAATATGCCAGCTTCGCTGAATCGATGTCTTTGCGGGTTTTGAGGTAATCGATGGAGCGTTCGAGGTCCTTGATTACCGCGATCGTTTCGTCCCGTACTTCGATGGGATCGTCCGTTGAGCCGGGACATAGCGTTCGTAAGTGCCCTTATAGATTGGGTACAGCATAGCCCTTCCGCTTCGCAGGATGTAGCTCTCCGGCTGAATCGTTTCTCCGGACCCCCGGCGCAGCGCGGTATCGCTGGGAAAATATACGACGCATGGGTATGGAGGTTTGCCCTGCTTAGGCAGAAATAGATACGCAATCACCCGTTCATTGCCGTATGCAGGCATTGAATTGTACCTTCTCACGCCGCCATGAATCCGGCCCTTCATCCGCAGATTCCAGTCAGGGATTCAAGGGTGTGTGCTCGTAGGAGTAGAGGCGTTTGTAGATATCGAACACCGTGACAGGCCGGCTTAGGTTGTGCTATGGACCGGACGCGGGTGTGAACATGCGAGCAGGGCGATTTCGGTACAAGAGTGCGAGTTTTCTGTCCCGCTTTCGCATTGCCTCGCTGACCTGCCAAGTTCTCTTCCCGTGCGGTAGTCCGCTCGTGGCCGTCTTTAGCCCGCTCCCAATGGCTTACCGGCCGCCGGTCAGAATACTGTACGCCGCGTGGCGGGCCTTCTCGATACTGAGAAGATGAAGAAAATTGTTGCGGTCACTGCTGCGTGGTTTGCCGTCTCGCTCAGTTACGCAGTCGTCGTTAATGCGCAAACGACCAGCGTTGGCGCGGGTACTATCCGCGGCGCAGTCCTCGACCCCTCAAAGGCCGCTGTCAGGGAGTCCACGGTGGAGATTCAAAATCCCGTTTCCCACTATGTTCGGGCACACCCAGACCGACGACCAAGGGAAGTTCGAGTTCGACAACGTTCCCTACAATAACTACCACGCCAGCGCTACTGCGCCCGGATTTGAAGGAAGCGAGCAGGATCTGAACGTGCGCTCGCCCCTGCCGCTGTGAAATAAAATTCACAATGAAGATCGGAACGGAAAAAACCAGCGTGACCGTGACGGGGGCGGGGATCTGGTCGAAACCGAGCCGATTACCCACACGGACGTGGATCGCGGCTGTTCGACAAGCTGCCGCTGGAGAGTCAACTCATCGCTTAGTTCGCTTGTGACTTTGGCCACGCCCGGCGTCGCCGCCGATTCGAACGGCCTGTTTCACGGACTCGGCGATCACGCCTCGAATTCGTTTTCCGTTGACGGCCAGCCCATCACCGATCAGCAGAGCAAAGTTTTCTCGAATCAGATTCCGGTTGACTCCGTGCAGTCCATGGAAGTGATCGAGGGCGCGCCGCCGGCCGAATATGGCGATAAGACCAGCCTGGTGATCGTGGTGACGACGCGTCCGGCCTGGGCGTGACGCAGCCGCACGGCGACGTCAACAGCTTCCTATCGGCAGCTTCGGGACCTGTGAACGGCGGGTTCGATCTCGCCTACGGCGGCAAGAATGGGGTAACTTCATTTCGGTCAACGGGCTGAATACCGAGCCGGTTTCTCGACCGGCCCGAGTTCAAGGTGATGCACGATCACGGCAACGAGGAGAACATCTTCGATCGCGTCGACTTCAAGCTTTCTCAGAGCGACACGGTCAACCTGAACTCGGGTTTACGCGCTCCTGGTTCCAGACGCCGAATTCGTTCGACGCGCAGAACGCGACGGCGTGGAACGGGCTGGCGGTCGATAACGGCGGCTTCGGCCCGAACGGCCTGCCGTCGGCTCGCAGGATCAGCGCTCGAAGATCCGGACCTTCAATATTGCGCCGACGTGGACCCATTTGATCGGAACCCGAACACGGTGTTTACGTTCGGCGGCTATGGTCGCGGCAGGATCAATTCAACTACTATCCGAGCGGCGATCCGTTTGCCGACCTTACGCCCGACCTGCAGACCACAGACCGTCGGTCAGAACCGCACGCTGACGAATGCCGGCGCGCGCGCCGAGCTTATCCTATGTCAAGGGCATCCACAACGTCAAGGCGGGCGTCACCTATCAGCACACGTTCCTGACGGAGAACGACACTCTGGGGATTGTCGATCCGACGTTGAACGCTCCGTTGCTTGAATGCCGACGGAAGTCCCGACACGATCCGATCGCTGACCAATCAGGCGGAATGCACTGGCGCGCTGCACGCCGAATCCGGGATTTCATACCGCTTCTCGGCTGTTACGACTTGACCAGAACGGGGACTCTCCCGGCTTCGATGGCTGCCCGAGCGCAACCAGCGGACTGTATCACGTTCCGCGGCCACGCCGATATCAAGGAACTGGCGCTCTACATCCAGGACAGCATTATCGTTGCACAACTGGACCTTCAACCTGGGGCTCCGCGGCGATTCTACAACGGCATCACCAGCGCGAATCAAGCCGAGCCGCGCGTGGGCGTCGCCTACAACATCAAGAGACCAATACTGTGTTGCGGGTCTCCTACGCCCGCACGCTGGAGACGCCGTTCAATGAGAACCTGGTGCTTGCGAGCACCGGCTGCAACGACCCGGTGATCAACGCGCTCATGTCGACGATTCAGGGCTATCCTTGCGTGACCACACGCCGCTTAGTCCCGGCTGGCGCAACGAATTCCACGCCGGCCTCCAGCAGGCTTTCGGACGATATTTTGTGGTGGACGGCGAATATATCTGGAAGTACACGCACCGGGCCTACGATTTCAGCGTTCTCGGCAACACGCCGATCACCTTCCCGATCGAGTGGAACAAGTCGAAAATTCCCGGTTACGCGGTCCGCGCCAGCGTTCCGAATTTCCACGGCTTCACGGCGTTCATCGTTTTGTCAGCGTGGCGGCGCGATTCTTCACTCCGCAGGTCAGCGGAATCGGCGCCGACGCCGGGTCGAGGGACAACGGCGTGTTCCGCATCGACCACGACGAGAATCTTCAACCAGACCACCCACCTGCAATACCAGCCGTGGAAGAACGGGCCATGGTTCGGCTTCAACTGGCGCTACGACAGCGGTCTGGTTGCTGGCCCGGTGCCTTGCGCGGGCGGCAATTGCAACAACGGGCCGAACGGGACAGACACAATCGTGGATGTCTCCGGCCTGACTCCGGACCAGCAGTTCGAGGCGGGCCTGTTCTGCGGGAAGCGTGCCTCGCCACTCCGACCACGCCGATCAGTCGCAACGGCCTCTGCCCGGCATCGCAATATGGCTCGAAATACGTCTCAGATTCCCGCCGCCGGGTACGGAAGACGACGATCATAATCCGCCGCGCATCGAATCGCGCAATCTTGTTCGACCTTGCAGTCGGTGACGACAACCTCTTCCACGGCGAAAAGTACAAGTGGAGCGCGCGGCTTCACAGTCGTCAATCTGACGAACAAAGAGGCGCTTTACAATTTCCTATCGACATTCAGCGGAACGCACTATGTTACGCCGCGGACGGTCACCGGGACGATCGGTTTCCACTTTTAGCTCACGGGAGTTGGCATGCGAGCGCCGACAAGACGGCGGAAGACAAGCCAGCGAAAACAGGCGGTCGCCCTCGTGGCGATCGCCTGTTTCATTACATGCGCGGTTTCGTTGCCAATACTCCTCGTTGCCCTAAGCAGCCGGCCTGATCTCTATTCCGCAAAGCCTAAGCCGGTCAAACCGGGCATCGCCGTGTTGGATTGGCGGGGTCTGGATGATCTGCTTTCCAGCGCGGTAAATCCGACGGTGACCCGCCCAGAATGGTTCGGGCCTGAAGTACAGGATCGCCGGATACATGATTCCCGCCGCGCCTTCCCAACCGCGGCAGGAAGTGACGCGCTTCCTATTGGTTCCAGATCCGGGTAACTGGCTCAATCCGCCGCACATGTATGCCGGCGAGGTAATCGACGTTCGACTGAAAGACGGCGCCTCTACCCCGCTGAGGGAAAGAATGGCGGTCACAGTGTGCGGCCGGTTGTCGTTTGGATCCATGAACGCGAATCCGCGCGCCATATTATTCCTGGCAGTCGCGACGGCCAAATCAGCTTGCGGAGGCCGCAGTAGCTGGTTGATGCAACTAAGTGCCGGACGATGCTTCCTGGAATTTTCGTTGGCGCGCTGGGAGACGGATGGCGGTCAATCCGGTATGCGTATCTACCAATGCAGCATCTGACGCACGTTGTGAGCCTGGCGTTTGCTCACGATCACCTGCAGCGAATTACTCAATGTGATAATCCACCGCTGACTGCTGATTGCGCTCATCTTTCGTATATGGTTAACGTTGACGATGGCATTACGGTGGACGCGCTGGAATTGCGGATCGCCCAAGCTCGATTCAATGGTGGCCAGCGATTGTGTGGCGAGCAGGCGTTGACGGGCCGTAATGATCCAAACTAATTCTCTTTCGGCTTGGAAAGCCAACACGTCGCTGGCGTTGAGAATGTGATGTTCGTCGCCGCTCTTGCCCACGATTTTGCGCCCGGCAATTGGGCTCAAAGTTTCGGCCGATACGGCCATTTTGGCGAGCTTATTGGCTAATTCCACTGGCTTTTACAGCATGGCTTCGGCCCGCTCCACAGCTTTGGTCAACCGGGCCGTATGCACAGGTTTGACGAGATAATCAATGGCGCCCGCCTCGAAAGCTCTGAATTGCGTGCTGGTCGAACGCGGTTATAATAACGACCACTGGGGGAGGCAGGCCGCGCATATTCTGAATCACTTCGGAAGCCGCTCATCACCGGCATTTGAAGATCGAGGAAAACCAGATCGGGCCTGAGTTCGGCGATCTTGACCAGCGCTTCTTTTCCGTTGGCCGCTTCGCCAACAATTTCGACCTTGGGAAAGAGTTCGAGTTCCTCCCTCGAGGACGCGACGTGCTATCGGCTCATCGTCCACTATCAGAGTCTTCACGTTACGTTAACTCACCCCTTTTAATGGTTTATCTCGAATCGGGCGAATACGGTCAGTCAAAACTTGTAGGCGGACTACTTGGGGCACCAGCGGGCTTAGATTGAGCACAAGTGGTGAGTGTCGGAACAGCCAAGATGAGCCGAATCGGCTGAAGGTCAGAGTTCAGGGCCCAATTTATAACATGGCTGGAACAGGGCCAGCCGAAGCTCCCAGTCAGGCTTTCTTGGCGCCGCTCGGACCCCAGTTGAAGTGTCGCATAACCAAATCGAGTGGGCCGACGCCATTACTGGCAACTCACCCCCTCTGCGGCGCTAACTACCTCTGCAACCGGGTAATGCGCCCGCATCCCCGAACAAGTATTCTTCGTGCAGCAATACGCGTTCGGGGTCTCGCCCGAAAGAATAGAAGGCAGTAGCTTAAGCGCGACCTGCCGCCGGAGCGTGACGTCTTGCGCGAGATACACCTCGCCCATCGCTCCGCGCGCCCGATTTCCCGGATGATTCGAAAATGGCCCAGCATGCGGCCGCTCAGGCAGTCCTTCACACCAACCGATGCCGCTTCCCCGATTACGGCTCCGATGGCCGGTGCCTTACGACCGAGCGCTGCGGCAAGCAGCAAATCCACCCCCGCCCGAACTTCCGTGTCCTCGATTGCCGCCACGAAATCCGGACGCTCGGCAGGCGCGAGTTGGAGCGCTTCATGAAACAGTCGCTCGATCAGATTGTCATTCACGAGGGCGCGCCTCTTGCTTGCTCAGGAAATCGCGGCTCGCGGCTTGGGTTTCGGTATGCAATGCCGAGCCGTCGAGGTGGCGGAACTCGCCATGAAGGGCGGCTATCAATTTCCTTCGAGGCGACTTCATCGGCAGTAGTCCACCGAATCGGATGCCGGGCAATTTCCACTTGCAGGAGACCTCCAAGACTTTCTCATTCTAACGCCCGATGAGACACGAGACGATCTCGCGGTTAATCCGGAGTTACCATTAAGTAACATGCATTTCGCCGCCAGGGCTATGCTGGTCTTCGCGCCGCTCGGCGGGAGTGTCGCCATCGCGGCTCAAAACTCCACGCCCTTGTTTGCGACTCTCTCCCAACAGGCGCAGACCGCGCGCGATGCGCATCAGTTCGAAAAGGCCGTCGAACTGTATAAGCAAGCCTTGCAACTGAAACCAGATTGGGAAGACGGGCTGTGGAGTTTAGGCTCGATCGCCTACGATCTCGACGATTACAGCGGCTGCGCTTCGGCCTTCCAAAGGCTTTCGCAGGTGAAACCCGACGGCGCGCCGGGCCTGACCATGTCGGGACTATGCGAGTACAAGCTGCGTAATTACGGCCCGGCGCTGGACAGCTTCGCACGCGTGGAGGAGTTAGGCTTCAATGAAAACGCCGAACTGGCTCGCGCCGCGCGCCTGCATTACGCGTTGTTGCTGAGTAAGACCGGGAGTTTCGAGAAGGCCATCACAGTGCTCACCGATCTGACGCGGGTAGACAAAAAGACGCCCGAGATTATCGCGGCCGCCGGCATCGCCGGGCTGCGCCGGCCGTGGCTGCCCGCGGAGGTTCCGGAACCGGAGCGCGAGCTGGTCTATCGGCTCGGCGATGCCATGACCTGCGCGATGGAGCTCGACTACACGGCCGCGAACCGGAAGTTCGAGGAGCTTCTCCAGGCTTATCCCGCCGAGCCGAACGTGCATTTCCGGTATGGCGCTCTGCTGCATATTCAGGACGCCGACCGCGGCATCGAGGAGATCGAGAGAGCGGTCGAACTCGCGCCGGATCATGTGCCGGCGCTGGTGAGCCTGAGCGTAATTTTGCTGAAGCGGGAAGACGCCGAAGCCACGAAAACCGCGCTGGAGTACGCCGAGCGCGCGGTGAAGGCGGCCCCCGCGGATTTTGCCACGCATATCGTTCTCGGCCGGGCGCTGCTCGCCACCGAAGCGCCGGCGCGCGCCGCCGCGGAACTGGAGCAGGCCGTAAAGCTCGCTCCCAGCGTTCCGGAAGCGCACTTTAGTCTCGCCACGGCGTATAACCGCCTCGGCAGAAAAGAGGACGCCGCGCGCGAGCAAGCCGAGTTCAAACGTCTCGAGCATCTTGGTGGGAAATAGGTCCTATGAAACTTTCGATTACCGCCGTACTCATTTTGGCTTTCGCGAGCGCCGCCAGCGCGGCCTCAGCAACAGCCGGCCGTCAAGACCAATGTCGATGAAGTTCTGCTCGACCTTATCGTGCGCGACAAAAAGGGAAAGCCGGTTACCGATCTCAAGCCCGAGGACATCACCGTCACCGACAACGGCGCGAAGCAGTCGATCGTCAGCTTTCGCCTGGTGCGCGGCTCGGAGGCCGTTAGCGCTACCGGCGCCGCGACGCCACTCGATCCGCTGCGCCAGGTGCGCCTGGTGACGCTGGCCTTTGAACCATTAGCGGCGCCCGACCAGCGCAAGCTGGCGCGCACCGCCGCC
This sequence comes from Bryobacterales bacterium, assembly GCA_963723015.1. Classification (GTDB taxonomy): domain Bacteria; phylum Acidobacteriota; class Terriglobia; order Bryobacterales; family Bryobacteraceae; genus PALSA-243. The sequence goes on along the minus strand of CAVRPF010000003.1, from coordinate 100,688 downwards.
ATCGACCTCATCAAAGGCGACCAGGGAGTCAACGTCTTCTATTCCGTGGTGGTCATCGATACGCGCCTGCTGGTATTGCAGAAATTCACCAACGACCGGGCGGCCTTGACCAAGGCGATTGAGCGGGCCACCGAAGGCGTCAGCGCGCCGCGGCTTAGTTCGGAGGCGGACGCTATCATGGCCGAGCTGAAGCGCAACCTGGGCGGCCAGACCGTCAATGGCGCGGATCAGGATACAAACCTGCTCACGGCCGCCACGCAGACGGCCGCGCAGCCGGTTACCAATGGCGAGGTCGCGCTGCAGGCGAAGCTGGCTTCGGTGATGCTCGATATGTTGCGCATGGATGCCGCCGCGCAATCGCAAGGCACGCGGCTCTCCGTCTCCGCGCTGAAGGCGCTAGTGGACGGCCTCCGCGAAATGCCGGGCCGCAAGAGCGTCATGTACTTCACCTCCGGCATGTACCTCACCCCTGAATTGGATACGCCGTTCCGCAACCTGATTGGCGCCGCCAATCGCGATAATGTGACCTTTTATAGCGTAGATGTACGCGGCGTCATGACTTACTCGCAGAACGCCGGCGCCATGGGCCAGTTGAACAGCGGCGCCAAGGCGAGCAATGCCACCACCATGCCGGACGCCAATGTCACCAAAGAACAGATGAAGGCCGCCGATACCATTGAGACCGCGGCGCGGGCCAATGTGGATATGCCGTTGCGCGATCTGGCCGAATCTACTGGCGGCTTCCTGATCGGCGACAGTAACGACCTTCGCCAGCCGCTGCGCCAGGTCAACGAGGAAATCGGCAGCTATTACGAGCTGTCTTACAATCCGGGCATTGCGAACTACGATGGCGGCTTCCGCAAGCTCTCCGTGAGCGCCAATCGCAAGGACCTGGTGATTCACGCCCGCAGCGGCTATTTCGCGCTGCCGCCCGAAGCGCGCGCCGCGGGCCTGGCGCCCTTTGAATTGCCGCTGCTTAAAGCGATCTCCGACGGCAAGCTTTCCGAGGACGTCAAGTTCCGCGCCGGCGCCGTGCTGCTGCAGCCGAAGAAAGATAAGACGGGCGTGGCTATTCTCTTCGAAATGCCGCTACATGAACTCCAGCCTGCCGGCAATCCCGGCACTATTGACTTGCACTGCTCACTGGCGGCGCTCGTCAAGGATCCCAAGGGCGAGGTCGTGCAGAAGATCGCCCGCGACCGGTCGTTCCGGGTGACCCCCGAACAACTCAAGATGGGCAACTTCCAGGATAGAACGCTGCTCGAACTGGCTCCCGGCAAGTACTCGCTGGAATCCGCGGTAATGGACCGCGAGAGCTTGAAGACCGGCGTGCAGCGCCTGGAATTCAGCGTTCCCGCGGGCGGAAACGGCGTTGCTATTTCGAGCTTGTTGCCCATGCGTTCCTATACGCCCAACGCTAAGGGCCTGGAGCCTGGCGATCCCTTCCAGTTTGAAGGCGGCAGCGTCACTCCGACTATGGACACAGCTGTCAAGAAAGCCCCCAACGCCGTGTTGCGGCTGTTTTTCACTGTGTACCAGGATGCCGCGATCTCTGCCAAGCCCACCGTTGAGATCGAGTTTGTGCAGAACGGAAAGAGCTTGACTAAGGTCCCGATGCAACTGCCGGCCGCCGATGCGCAAGGCCGCATCCCATACCTGATGACCATCCCCGCGGAAGCCATCCCCGCCGGAAGTTATGAAGTTCGCGCCACGGCGAAACAGGGAAGCTCGTCGGCCGTCTCGAGCGCGACGATTACGTTTGAGAAATAGCAAGCTCATCGGGCTGTGAAGCCTGGGAACGTGCTGTCCGCAAAAATCGGCGAGTATGTCTCTTGGGAAGGGTTGATGTGCGGCTATCAGCCACCGAGGAGTAAACTGGTGGAGATGGCGACCTTGGTAGCGATTCCGCTACAAGAGTACCTAGGCACCACTTATCATCCCGACAGGGAGTACGTGGATGGTCAACTGGTTGAGCGGAACGTGGGCGAATATTTTCATAGTCGATTGCAGACTCTGCTCATTGTGTTGTTGTCGAGCCGCGAACGCCAGCGCCGCTACCGCGTCTTCACTGAGCAGCGCGTTCGTACCGGTTCCGCCCATTACCGGATTCCCGACATTTGCATTTTGGCGCTGCCCCATGAAGTGTCGCCAATACTGGAGAGACCGGACCTGGCGATCGAAATCGTCTCTCCCGACGACCGGTTTTCCAGCGTGCTGGAGAAAGTTGCCGAATACTTACAGGCCGGTATCGCCAAAGTCTGGATTATCGATCCTTACCGGCGCGTGGTTTTCCAGGCCGATAGCGCGGGTGTGCGCGAAGCGACGAGCCATCGTGTAACTACGGACCTCACGGGCGAAGTCGATTTTGGCGAGTTGTTCGCCGCATTGGACGAGCCTGCGGAATAGGTGGGTACGCTTCAGCCTGCCGTGTTGTATATCGACGCGGCGGGGTGGCCCCGAAGTCACCGATGATCCGGATGGCGTTCGGCCACGGGCCGTCGACACTCTCGATGCGTTACGCGACGAGCCGCGATTCGCGGATCTGGCGGCGCGGACGGGCTTGACTGATGGGCGCGCCCAGGTTCGTGAATCGTCCCACAATACATGCCGGCTCTATCCGGCACGTTAACGAACGTGCGTAAGGGGCGTTAACGTACCCTGCTGAAAGTTAATGGCTTGAACCCACTGGTCGCGCCGTGTATACTGCCTTCGATCAGCTTGGGTGACAGAATGATGGGCACGGCTGCAGATTTCGCGGACGAAAAGGACGAGCTCCAATCGGTGCTGGATTCCGGCATCTTCCATCGCGCGCCCAATCTCGCGCACGTCCTCACCTATGTATGCGGCCAGTATTTTGAAGGCGCGGCGCAGCAGATCAAGGAATACAACATCGCTGTTGAAGCGCTCCACCGTCCCGCGAAATTCGACCAGAAGCGCGATTCCATTGTTCGCGTAGAGGCGCACCGCTTGCGCAAGCGCCTGCGCGAATATTATGAAGCTCAAGGCTCCAGCCACAGTATTCGAATCGACATTCCGCCGGGACAGTATGCCCCGCACTTCGTCCGCCAGCGCCCGCCGGAGCCGGACCTCAGCGAAGCAGCCGGGGCCGCGCCAACGGCTTTGATAATCGACGGCGCGGTGGACCATCGCGACGAGCGCGCTCCGGACCAGATGGAAATCCAGGCCGCGGCGACGCTCCCGAATCCCATCTCTTTCGGCCCGTCCAAACCGCTGCTCCTTACACAGCCTGCCAAAGGTCGCGCCGGAAGCTGGATCGCGCTAGCTCTCGCCGTCATCGCTTGCTCGGGGGTGTTCCTCTGGAAAACGTCACTGGCCAAAACGTCGCTGGCCAAGCCTAGGAGAGGCGCTTCCATTGTGGCGGGAACCGGTGCAACCTCCTCGGAGGAAACTCGTATCCTGGCCGGTTTGCAAAGCGGCGATTACACCGACCGCTTCGGCCGGATCTGGCAGAGCGACCGCTATTTTCAGGGTGGCGCCGTCTTCGAATCGACCGGTCACCCGATTGCCGCAGCTCGCGACCCCCGCCTGTTTCGGAGCCGCCGCGAAGGTACTTTCACGTATGATATTCCGCTGCCGCCCGGAGTTTACGAGCTCCGCCTCTATTTCGCGGAAACGCTTTACGGCGAGAACAATATGGCCGGGGGCGGAGAGACCAGCCGCATCTTCAGCGTTTCGGCCAACGGCGCCCGAATTCTCGACGAATTCGATGTCATCGGGGAGGCCGGCGCCAACACCGCCGATGTTCGGGCGTTCAAGGACATATCGCCCGCGGCCGATGGCAAATTGCACCTGAGATTCGACCCAAAAACTAATCCCGCCATGGTGAGCGCCATCGAAATCATGCCGGGCACCCGGGGAAGACTGCGGCCCATCCGCATCGTCTCGCGCGAGCACCCCTACACGGATCAAGCGGGACGCATCTGGGCGGCTGACAGCTATTCTCGCGGCGGGCAGCTAGTCATGCGCACCGAGCCGGTGGTGAATATCGACGATCCCGAGCTGCTCCACGGCGAGCGATATGGCAACCTTACCTACGTAATTCCGGCGCCGCCGGGACGTTATGGCGTGACGCTGTACTTCGCGGAGGCCTGGTTCGGTCCCGGCAACTTCGCCGGCGGCGGAGTGGGCAGCCGGATCTTCGACATCCTTTGCAATGGCGTAGCGTTGCGCCGCGGGTTTGACATTTTCAAGGAAGCCCATGGCAGCGACCGGGCCGTAGTCCTTCCGATTCACGGTCTGGCGCCAGATGCCCAGGGCAAGCTCAACATAGCGCTGGCGCCGGTCCGCAATTACGCTTCGCTGAACGCTCTCGAAGTGGTGGACGAATCCAAGTAGCCGGCGCTTAGCCAACACCAATACTATTATTAGGCGGAATGACCTGCAGGACGTTGTGGCCGCTTTTATTTGCCTTCGATCCGCAGCATCACGACGCCATGCGATGGCACATCGGCGGAAAACTCCGCCCCCACGGGACGGTCTGCGTGGGCCCAAAGGTCGCGAATTTTCGACATGTTCTTAAGGTTCAAGTCGCTCGCATGAAGCGTCATCTTCGCGGAGGCGGCGCCGCGATTGAAGAGTCCAACCGCGTGTGCGCCATGCTCGAGCGGGCGCGACCATAGCTCCAGGTCGCCGTTCTTGGAAGCGCGGCGCGCCTGCTTGCCGAGCTTATCCTGATCGATGGCGAGCACTTCTTTATTGGTCAGAATGGCGAGGGTATTGGGCGGCACATCGCGCAAATCGTTGCCGGCCAGCAGCGGCGCGGCCAACAGGCTCCAGAGACTCATATGCGTGCGGTACTCCTCGTCGCTCATGCCGCCGTTGCCGATCTCAAGCATGTCGGGATCGTTCCAATGGCCCGGCCCGGAGGCATCCTGGTAGGGCTGCTGCTGATCGAAGCCGATCCGAGACATGGATTCCCAACGGTCGCTAATGTCGCCGGTGGTGCGCCATGCATTGCCGCCGGCTTTCGCGCCCCAATCCTCCACCTTCATCACGCCGTACTGGCACAAGCTGTAGAGAATCGGGCGGCCGGAATCGAGCAGTGCCTGACCCATCTTGGCGTAAACTGCGGGCATGGACGAGGACTTATACACCGAGCCGGCGCTGCACCAATCGTACTTCAGATAATCGATGCCCCAGGTCGCATAGGTCTTAGCATCCTGCGCTTCGTGCTGGTAGCTGCCGGGGTAACCGGCGCAAGTAGTTGGCCCCGGTGAGGAGTAAATGCCGAACTTAAGGCCCTTGCTATGTATGTAATCGCCGAGCGCTTTCATATTCGGGAAACGCTCGTTAGTGGTAATGTTACCGTTGGCGTCGCGCGGGCCTTCCCAAGTGTCGTCGATATTGACATAGATATAGCCGGCGTCTTTTAATCCATTGCGCACCATGCCATCGGCTACTTCGCGCACTAACTTATCGGAGACTTGAGCGCGGAATTTGTTCCAACTGTTCCAACCCATGGGTGGAGTCTTGGCCAGACCGTTATACTTCACATCTTTCATCGGACCCAGATCGATCTTCTGCGGCATGGGCGGAGGGTTTTCGGTCGAGACGCGCTTGGCGATCAGATCGCGCGTCTGGCCCCCGCGTCCGCCGGCTGCGGGAGCCCGCCCGCCAAAGGCCGGCATATGAATCACAAGCCCTTCGGAAGCGATGGTCGCCGTGTACTCCTGGCGGCGGTCTTCGCCGTAGACATCGGTCACGGTGGTGAATGTGAGTTGATCGCCATTCACTTTTCCATCGACTATGGGCACATCGCCGTTCCTTCCGGACATGTAGCCTGTAAAGGTATCGCCGCTGGCCTTGATCCAGATGGATGTCTCCTGCGGCCGACCATTGCGGCCGGGCTGGGTGGCTACCCAGTGTCCGGTCAAATCGGCGGCAGCCATCGTCTGGGCGGCGAAAGCGGCAATGATTGCGATCTGTAAGCGTTTCATAGTATCCCTCCAATCTTGTACGGTTCTGCGTTGGGCCTGGCCGGCTTGAAGCGTCTCCTCCGCTCATCATTATATAGCGCCTGCCCTACAAGTAATGGTACTTGGGCCCGTTGGGCAATAGACCTCCATTACTTTCCACACGCCCACGCGCGTGCTGGAATAAATTCATGGCTCCCGCAAGCCGGACATCAATCGCGACGTTTTATTATTTCATCGGCCTCCAGTGCCTGGATATCTGTACAACGCTGCTCTTTTTGACGGCGGGTATGGCGGAAGGGAATCCGCTGATGGCTTGGACGATATCCCACGCTCACTCGCCGTGGGTAGGTTTAGCGGCAAGCAAGCTATTTGCGGCATGGATCGCTCAGTATTGCTATCGCAGCGGACGCATGACTTTGCTCCGGCGCGCCAACGTGGGCTACTCGCTGGTGGTTGGATGGAACCTGGTGGGGATTGCGGCGGCTTTGGCGGCCCATTGAAACAGGACGAGCAGGCGGAGTGAATTACCGCTGCACTCGACCCGAACCGCCCTCGTGCAGCAGAGCATTCACTTCGCCTACTGTAGACCGGCTGAAATCGCCGGCCACCGAGTGTTTCAGGCAGCTCGCCGCGACGGCGAACTCCAGCGCGTCATGACGCGATGGGAGAGTCTGCAAGCCGTAAATCAATCCGGCTGCGAAGCTATCGCCGCCGCCTACGCGATCGACAATATGAGTAATCTCGTACTGGCGGCTGAGCAGGAACCGCTCGCGGTCGTTGAGACAGGCCGACCAACCGTTATGCGAGGCGCTGTGGGATTCGCGCAACGTAATCGCAATCGCGCGCAAGTTAGGATATCCGGCCAGCACCTTGCCGGTGAGAGCCTGATATTGCGATGGATCGAGTTTCCCCGAGTGGACGTCTACGCCCGCTCCGATGCCGAGAGCCATCTGCACATCCTCTTCGTTGGCAATAGCGATATCGACCCGCTCCATCAGCTTTGGCATGACCTCACTCGCGGACGATCCCCACTTCCACAAATTCTTCCGGTAGTTTAAATCGCAGGAGATGGTCGCGCCCACGGAACGGGCGTGGCGCAGGCCCTCCAACGCAAGCTCCGCGAGAGACTCGCTGACAGCCGGAGTGATGCCCGTGATATGGAACCAGGATGCGCCGGCCAACACTCGATCCCACGGAATATCGCCCGGTTTGGCCAGGGCGACGGCGCTGTACTCGCGGTCGTAGATCACCTTGGAGGGGCGCTGATTGGCGCCGGCTTCGACATAGTAAATTCCCATGCGGCCCTTGCCGCGGACGATGCCCGATGTCTCCACTCCGTAGCGGCGCAGCTCGCCAACGGCCGCATCGGCGATAGGATTCCTCGGGCAAGACGGTGACAAACGAGGCGGGCAGGCCGAGCGCCGCCAGCGCCACCGCCACGTTGGCTTCACCGCCGCCGAAGGTAGCCACAAACCGCGGCGTCTGCAGCAATCGCTCGAAGCCCGGGGCGCCAGGCGCAGCATGAGTTCCCCAAAGGTAACAGTCATTTAGTCTGAACCATCTTCGTAGCGGCCCTTTTATATGTTGGGCAGGTTGGCAACCTGCGGCCGATTATCAATACGCCCCCTGCGGACGATGAAAATATTTGCAGGTTGCGAATTGCCGCCGGCGCGGGCAAGGCGCACAGCGCAAGTAGGCCGCAACGAGGGTTCCGCAAGAACAGAAGAGGCGGATTGACAATCCGCCGCAGGTTGCCAACCTGCCCCACAAGTGCTCTCGGTCATTTCTTTACAGCGGTAATAGTTACTTGTGAAGCGTACTGCCGTGAGTGATGCACGGAATTATGCGCCACTACTCCTTTGACCTCGTCATAATTGTTGCCGCCGGTATTCATATTGCGGTCAAACCTGGGAAAATTGCTGCTGGATACTTCTATTCTTATCCGATGCCCTTCGGCGAAGTAGTTACTGGTATTCATCGGCTGTAACGCTACTTTGTAAACCTTACCGCGTTCCATCCATACAGGCGGCCGGTCGTATCCGTCGCGGTATCGTGCACGCTGAATTGTCTCGTCGAGATTGTAAGCCGTGCCATCGGGATACACATCGATCACTTTCACGGTGAAATCCGTATCTTTAGCGTCCGAGGAAACATATAGCGTCACATCAATCGGTCCGCTGGCTTCCATGCCTTCTTTCAGCGGCTCCGAAGTATACACGAGAATATCCGGCCGCTCCTCCATCTTGCGCTGATCGAACGCGCCGCCACTGACCGCATTACCCGTGCAACACACATTCCCTCCGTACGAGCTCACCGGGTTCATGGGATCGTAAGCGAAGCCATCCGGTGCATCGGCCGCTGGCGAGTCAGCCGACAGAGCGCCGTCGCCATTGAGCGTATTGGCTTTACCGGAGCTCGCAAGATAGAACGTGATCGGATGCGCGCCAGCCGGCGGCCATGTATCCGCGGACTGCCACTTATTAATTCCCATGGTGTAGTAGCGAACGCGCGGCATGGTTTGCAGGACGTGATTATCCTCCCCTTTCAGGAAGTGATCGAACCAGCCATACGTGAGGGAGTTATAATCCAGACGCGCATCGCCCATGTGGCGCTCGCCGACCACGGTATCTTCGGTGGCCCGTGTGTAACCGCAATGTAGCGTGGGCGCGATCACGGCATACTGCTCATTGGCTATTTCCGGTTTGGCCGTCTTTCTGACGAAGTTATAGGCCGCCAGATTCGGTCCCACCGAAACGTCGTACCAGGACATGAACCAGAAGCCGGGCACGTTGATCTTCATGTCGTCGTGCCAGAGCCCCCCGCGATACCACGCCGGATCGTTGGGCGTGCGCTTAATCATTGCGCCGCCGGTGGAGACCTCCATGCGATCGGCGAAAATTCCCCGCGGACCGCCCACGGCCTTGATGATCTCGTTCTCCGGAAGGTGCTGCAGCGCCTTGGCCCAATCGACCGGCGGCATCTGCGGCGCCAGGTCGAACATCTTCGACGCCTCAATTAAATCCGCTTGCGTGGTGTTGGGCGGAAACATCGGGCGCACCTGGTTCTGCTCGCCGTAGATCCACGCGATGAACAGCATCTGCACCGCGCCGCCGCGATACCAGTTGCCCTGCTCGTAATAAGGGCCGACGCGCCCGACGCCCGCGCCGAAGCCTTGCGGGATCATGGCGGCAAACGCCGGGTTCCCTTGCGCCGCAACGCCCAACTGCCACTCGGCGGTGGACGAGCAGCCAATCGTTCCTACTTTGCCGTTCGACCACGGCTGCGACGACATCCACGTGATGGCGTCTGTGCCATCAGACAGCGGCGCGCCGAGAATATCGTAGTTACCCTCGGAGAAGAAATGGCCGCGCTCATTCATCTCCACGTAAGCGTAGCCGCGCTTCACGGCATCGAGTTCGGCATTCATGGCGCGCGGCGCGCCGGCGCGCACATCCCAGAAATTGAAGTTGTAGGGCGTGCGCACGAAGATAATAGGGTATTTTTTGGACGTATCTTTCGGGCGGTAGATATCGGTGGCCATGCGCTTGCCATCGCGCATCGGGACCATCACCTTGCGGTCGATGACGGCGACGGATTCGAGTTCCGCCTCGGTCGCGTTGCGCGCCGCAATCTGTTGAGCGGTGGCGGCGCCGCGGCCCTGCGTCGTGGCATCGGGCGCCAGGATAGCGGCCGCGCCCGCCGCCAGTAAAAAAGACGCGCCGAGATTGACCGTGAGACTTAGTTTGGCTTTCATTGATCCGATTATATGAGAAGAATTGCGGGCGCGCGGCGATCGCATCTCCGGCGTGAATAGTGCGCCCGAGATGGCCGCAACACCTGGGTCACGAGCGAATGAACATACGCATATACTGAAAGCCATGGCTGTATGGTCCATCGGCGCGGGCGGGTTGCGTACGGCCGGCGCGGTGGCGCTCGTATTAGCTTTCTCCGCACTGGGCGCGATTGCGTTTTTTTCCGAGCGCGTCTGGGGCGATTTTGAGCGGTCGCGGCAGGAAGGCCAGATCGCTTCACGCGTGCTCGATCTGGACCGGCGCGTTCTGGGCTGGGTGAGAGACGCCGAGACCGGTCAGCGTGGTTTCCTGCTGACAGGCCGCCCGGAGTACCTGGAGCCATACCGCAGCGCCATAAAATCCCTGCCCGCGGATCTGCGCGAATTGCGGTCCACCGTGGCGCGGCAAGGCGTTCCGGGCGACCGCATGCAACAAACCCGCGTTCAGCAGTTAGATGGGCTGATCGCCGACAAATTGGCGGAATTGAAGTTGGCCATCGAGACGCGCGATGCGGCGGGGGCCGCGGCGGCGCTCGCAATCGTCGCGAGTGGGCGCGGGCAGAAGACCATGGATGAGATCCGCGCGGTTTGCAATCAAATCGCGGCCGATGCAGAGGAACGTTGGACCAGTTCGAGAACCGCCATGCGGCTGCACACAGGCCAGGCGCGCTTCGTCACGATGGGCGGGGTGGTGGTATTGGCGCTATTAGTGATTGGCGCATTCATCGCCAATGAACGCTCGGCGAAGCAGCGGGAGTCGCTGATCGAGAAACTGGCGGAAGCCAACCGCAATTCAAGCGAAGTCCGCGAATTGCTGCGCACCACGTTCTATAGTATCGGCGATGGCGTGATTACCACCGACGCGGCCGGCGCGGTGCAGTTGACGAATTCCATGGCGGAAAGGCTGACTGGCTGGAGCGAAGAGCAAGCGCGGGGTAAACCGGTCGAAGAGGTTTTTCAGGTCGATACAGGCGCGCGCCATTCAGCCTCGCCGGTGCGGACCGCGCTGAAGGGTGAAGTCTTCCGGCCGCCGGGCGCGCAAAGCAAGCTGACGTCGAAAACCGGCGCCGAGTTCCTGGTGGAAGCCAGTGCGGCCCCTATTCGTAATCCAGGCGGCGCGCTGCGTGGGGCCGTGTTGGTGTTTCGCGATGTGACCGAGTTCAAGCGCGGCGAGGAGCGGCTGCGGCAGGTGGCCAAGCTGGAGAGTTTGGGAGTTCTGGCCGGCGGCATCGCGCACGATTTTAATAACATTCTCGTAGGCATTGTAGGGACGGCCGGGCTGTTGGAGGACTATTTCCCTCCAGGCGCAGCAGGACGGGAATTGGTGGACATGCTGCGGGTGGCCGGGGACCGGGCGAGCCAATTGACCAACCAGATGCTGGCGTATTCGGGGCGCGGGCGGTTCGTGGTAAGGGCCCTGGATCTGTCGAGTGAAGTCGAGGAGATTGCCACCCTGGTGCGGTCGTCCGTATCCAAGAATGTGGCGCTGCGCCTTTCGCTAACGCGGGGCCTGCCGAAGGTGGAGGCGGATGCGGCGCAAGTGCAGCAGCTTGTAATGAACCTGCTGATCAATGCCGCGGAAGCGGTGGGCGAGGCGGGTGGATCGGTAGCGGCTGCCACGTCTGCGCGCACGGTGATCGCAGGCAGCGGCCCTGCGAACGTACTGGGCGAGCCGTTGCCGCCGGGCGCTTACGTCGTGCTTTCCGTTTCCGATACTGGCCATGGCATGGACGAAGCCACGCGGGCGCGTATCTTCGACCCATTCTTCACCACTAAATTTACCGGACGCGGATTGGGCCTGGCGGCTACGCTGGGCATTGTGAAAGGGCACGGCGGCGCGATTGAGGTGGAATCGGCGCTGGGACAGGGCGCGACATTCCGCGTCTATTTTCCGGCTGTACAAGAGGTCACCGATGCGCCGACTGCCTCGGGCTCGTCGACGGCCTGTAGCTGAGGACCGAATAAATTTACAAAAATATTTCCTACCCCCTGTAACCTTTTTTGTGATAAGCGTAGAAGCAGCAAGGCGCTTTCAACGCCGAAAGGACAGGGATATGGGCAATCATTTGCGTAACGTGGCGTTAGGAATTGGGGTAGCCGCTCTGGCCGGCAGTACGCTTTGGGCCGATGTAGCGGCGGGAATGGCCGCTTTCAAGAAAGGCGATTATCAAACTGCTTTCAGGGAATGGAAGGCCGCGGCGGATAAAGGCCAGCCCGAAGCGGAATACGATCTGGGATTGCTCTATGCGAAGGGTCTGGGAGTGCTGCGCGATCTGCAGGTGGCGCAGCAGTGGTATGAAGCCGCTGCGCTGCAGGGGAATGCACAGGCCGAGTACAGCTTAGGCCAGATGTATGCGCAAGGTTGGGGAATTCCCGCCAACGATGCCAGCGCGTTGCGTTGGATGCAGATGGCCAATGGCTCAAATGCGGACAATCAGGACGATCTAGGCTGGATGCCTATCGAAGGGTACGGCACAGCGACCGACTTCGCCAAGGCCGCTTACTGGTACCGCCTCGCCGCGGACCAGGGGCACGCAGAAGCGCAATTCGATTTAGCGCGGCTGTATTCCGATGGCAAAGGGGTGCCGAAAGATCAGACGGAGGCCTTCAAGTTGGTGCAAAAGTCGGCAATGCAAGGCTATGCACCGGCGGCCGCGCGTCTGGGCTGGCGATATGCGACCGGACGCGGCGTGGAAAAGGACGAATCGCAAGCCTTTTTCTGGTGGACGGTGGCGGCGCGGCACGGCGAAAAATCGGCCGAGAAGGCGCGCATCGAGCTAGCCGGGAAGTTGCCGCCGGCGGTGGTTGCGGCAGCCGAGCAGAAGGCCGTGGCGTGGCAGCCGACCAAACCGGTGGTGGCGAAAAAATAGCCCGGCCGTGGCATACTGTGATCGATGCGCAAAACGCTTTGGATCGCACTGGCGGCAGTAAGTCTGACCATTTCCGGTTGCTCTTCCTCTACGAATAGTGGAGCTAAGGAAGAGGCGAAGACCGGCCCCGCGCCGGATACTTATAAGGTGGACTTCGACACCTCCAGAGGGCCATTCGTGGTACAAGTTCATCGCGATTGGGCGCCGCATGGAGCGGACCATCTGTATGAGCTCGTTAAGGCTGGATTTTACGACGGCGACCGCTTCTTCCGTGTGGTCCGAGGCTTTGTGGTGCAATTCGGCATCAATGGCGATCCCTCGACGAACCGTACCTGGGCCGCGGTAAATATACCGGACGATCGGCCCACACAACCCAACGCGCGTGGAACCCTGACCTATGCGGCGACTGGCATGCCGAATTCGCGATCCACGCAGTTATTTATTAATCTGCACGACAATAGCAGGAGCCTGAACCCGCAGGGCTTCGCGCCGGTTGGTCAGGTGATCTCGGGAATGGACGTCGTGGACGATCTTTACGCCGGCTACGGCGAGATGGCGCCCAACGGTCAGGGACCAGATCCGAGTCAGATTCAGATGCAGGGGAATAGCTATCTCACGAGCAAATTTCCGCATCTGGACTTTATCAAGAAGGCCAGCATAGAGTGATATAGTGAAAGCTGCCCCGATGAGAAGGGGACCAAGAAGTTATCAATACAGGGTCGAATTAGATCGACGTGCCCCGGCGGAAGCAGCGCTTCCGCCGGTTTTTTTTTGGTGCGCGGCGGCTCGCGTCTTCGTATTGAGTGCCCGCTAAGCGACTCGGGCGAGAGAGATCTTCTAACCTCCTTAAAATTCGCTTTGAAAAGCGCCGCCACGGTGGCTGCTCTCCCCTGCGAACCCATCCCGTTTAGCGCGTGTTGATACACATAGTAAAGATCTTTTTTGTAAATAGCCGCCGGCTCCGCTCTGCACGGCATTCTGCTTGCATGTGTCAGGCAGTCGTTTAGAAGCGCCGACCACAAGGCCGGTTGACTGAAGAGGTTACCCGCGTCTGGCGCGGCATAGGAATGAAAGGAACAAACGAATATTATGCGGTACTCACAGATGATTTTGGCGGCTGCGTTTACTATCGCGGGAGCTCTTTGCTTTGGGCAAACGCCGCCGGATAATACGAAGGTAAACCAACGCGATCGAAATCCTGGAGCGGTTACAGCGGACCAGCAAAAGGCGAACGCGTCCGACACCAAGCTGGCCAAGGATATACGCAAATCGATCGTATCCGACAAGTCACTTTCCAGTTACGCCCACAATGTTAAGGTGATCTGTCAAAACGGCACAGTTACCCTAAAAGGCCCCGTAAAGTCGGAAGAAGAAAGACATGCCGTAGTAGGGAAGGCTGTCGCGGTTGCGGGCGGCGCGGATAAAGTGACCGATCAGATTTCAGTTAAGCATTAGTTGTCCATTTCTGGTACAAGGAGCTACACCATGGCAGGTAAGAACACATCGGCATTCGGAATTTACAGATCGGTCTCCCAAGCGGAACGGGCAGTGGATACCATATCCGCTGCCGGTTTTTCGCAAAACGATATCTCAGTGCTCCTCCCCGATGAACAGAGTACAAAGGAGTTTGCACACGAAAAGAATACTAAGGCGCCCGAGGGAACGACCACGGGCGTGGTTACCGGCGGCGTACTGGGAGGTACTCTTGGTTTGCTCTCCGGTATTGGCGCTCTGGCAATTCCAGGACTTGGACCATTTATTGCGGCCGGTCCTATAATGGGCGCCCTTGCAGGTCTGGGCGCGGGAGGAGCCGTAGGGGGTTTTATCGGAGCCTTGGTGGGCATGGGGATCCCGGAATACGAGGCCAAACGTTACGAAGGACGGCTGAAGGACGGTGGCGTTCTGTTGTCCGTACACTGTGACACTTCCGACGAGATTTCGCGCGCGAAGGATCTGTTGAAGCAAACCGGCGCCGAAGATATTTCATCTACCGGTGAGAAAGGCGTGAGCTCGCACGAACATACTAGTACCGGTTCCACCACTTATTGAGTCTCACAGGGGCGTGGCGGGTGCGACGATTCGCGATCCATGTGGTTGTTAATCTGCACGAAATTACCCGAAACCCGAGCCCGCAGGTTTCGCGCCGGTGGTCAAGTGACCTCGGGAATGGGCGCCGTTGACCATCTTTACGCCAACTATGGCGAGACGGCGCCCAACGGTCAGGGATAGCATGCGAGTGAGATCCGGCCGCAGGCGAATAGTTATCTCACGAGTAATTTCCGCACCTCGACCATATCGCGCGGCGGCTCGCCTCATGGTATGGAGTGTCTATAGAATGCCAGCGAAGCCCACTAACCTGCTGCAAGGAACTCTGGATCTCCTTATCTTTAAGGCGCTGGCGTCGCAAGAGATGCATGGGCTCGGCATATCTCATCGAATCGGCCAGATTACTAACGCCACTTTCCAGGTGAAGCCGGGATCGCTGTTCTCGGCGCTGCATCGAATGGAAGCGGCGGGGTGGCTCGAGTCTTATTGGGGAGAATCGGAAAACAACCGCCACGCCAAGTATTACAGGTTGACCGCCGCTGGGCGGCGGCGTAGTTGCCTCTGTTCTCTTGCGAACAGCGGAAATGCCGCCCTGCTTTGGGAACGATGCCTCATATGAACAAACCTGGCTGCGCTCCATCCCCGGCGCGGCGCTGGATCTTGAAGTATTCGAACGCCAGCTCCGTCGCCACGCGCCCGCGCGGCGTGCGGTTCAAAAATCCAAGCTGAATCAGGTAGGGTTCATACACTTCTTCGATGGTCTCCGCCTCCTCCGCGATGGACGCCGCGATGGTGTTCA
The DNA here is from genome assembly GCA_963723015.1 of Bryobacterales bacterium. Classification (GTDB taxonomy): domain Bacteria; phylum Acidobacteriota; class Terriglobia; order Bryobacterales; family Bryobacteraceae; genus PALSA-243. The sequence continues at coordinate 85,247 of CAVRPF010000003.1, read as the reverse complement.
CGCCCACCGGACCGCCGCGGTATTTTTCCAGAATCGTCAGCATGATTTTCTGATCGATCTCATCCAAACCGTATCGATCCACGTCCAGCAGGTTCAGCGCGGTTTGCGCTACGGGCATGGTGATGCGTCCCTCCGCCCGCACCTGCGCATAATCGCGCACGCGGCGCAGCAGGCGGTTCGCGATGCGCGGCGTTCCGCGGCAGCGCCGCGCGATCTCTTCCGCCGCGGCGTCCTCAATCTCCACATTCAGCAGGCGCGCCGAGCGGTTCACGATGGTTTTTAACTCTTCCACCCGATAGGGGTCGAGCCGCAATACCAGCCCGAAGCGTCCGCGGAGCGGCGCGCTCACCAGGCCTTGCCGGGTGGTAGCGCCGATGGCCGTGAACTTCGGCATGGGCAGCGAGTGGGTCCGCGCGCCCGGCCCCGCGCCCACCAGAATATCCACGCGGAAGTCTTCCAGCGCCGAGTACAACATCTCCTCCACATCGGGCAGAAGACGATGTACCTCGTCGATAAAAAAGACCTGCCGCGCGCGAATGTTGCTCAGAATGCCCGTCAGATCGAGCTTCTTCTGCAAGACCGGTCCGGAAGTGGTAGTGAACGCCACTTCCATTTCTTCGGCGATAATGGACGCCAGCGTTGTCTTTCCCAAGCCCGGCGGACCATACAGCAGCACGTGGTCCAGCGCTTCGCCGCGCTTGCGGGCGGCCTCAATGGCAATCGAGAGATTCTGTTTCAACTTACTTTGACCGGTAAAGTCGGCGAGGCGCCGCGGACGCAATCCCGCTTCGAACTGCGCCTCTTCGGGTTGTGGTTCGCCTGAAATTAACGCGCGGCCCGGCATGTGCTCTTACCGTACCAGTTCCAACGCGCGGCGGAAGAGCGGCTCAAAATCCGCAGGCGCGCCGGCGGCCTTGGCCTTACGCACGCCGGCCTCGGCTTGCGGACGCGCGCACCCCAGATTGAGGAGCGCCGAGAGAACATCCTGTTCCACCAGCGAAAGCGCCGGTGCGGCGGCCGTTGCCGGTTCTTCGCCGGTAACCGCGGGCAACTTGTCGCGTAATTCCACCACCAAGCGCTCCGCGGTCTTCTTGCCCACGCCTGGAATACGCACCAGCCGTTCCACCTCACTGCGCCGGATCGCATTCACCAAGTCCACCGCCGTGACGCCCGAGAGCACCTTCACCGCCAGCGTGGGCCCGATGCCGCTCACTCCAATGAGCTTTTCAAATAGCGCTTTCTCGTCCTGCGTAAGAAACCCGTAGAGCGCCAACGCGTCCTCGCGCACATGCGTGTGGATTCGCAAGCGCACCTCGGAGCCAGTCGCGGGCAGGTGCGTGAATGTGGAAACGGGAATGGTCACATCGTATCCTACGCCGCCGGCTTCCACCACAGCCTGATTCGGATGCTTCTCCAACAATACGCCGCGCAGTAGCGCAATCATAAGCTGTATTATCGCCGCGCAGTCCTGCATGCGGCAATGGGCGGGCAACTCCGAGCAATCGGTGACGACGGCGTGGCCCCGCGGATTACCGTAGCCAAACGCTAAGGCAGCTCTCCCAAGATACGGGAACGCATAAGCTAAAGGCCCACGCAATTAATAGAAAGTTCATGCCAGACTAAACGGAAGAGAAATGGTCCGCCGCGACAGAATCAGCATCAGCGCGAGAACGGCAGAGCATACCAAACTGATGAGAGCGGTCGTAACGGTATAGGTCATGCCCTGATATTCAAGGCCGTAATGCCAGCCAAAACCGAACCCAGCCGCGGACGCGATTGCCACGAATGCGAACGCCACCGCAGTTCGCTTCACGGGGATCTCCCTCCCCCGAAAGAAAGGGCGACACCATATGCAAAAAACCAAACTGGGAATAAAAATAACGAGCGACGGCGGAACACCCAAGAACACCGGCATCACGAGCGGAAGCGGTAAGGGACAACCGATTGAGGGAACTCCCCGGCTCAAGAGAACTTGAGCGCACAGCGGAATCAAAAGCAAAGCGGCGCCAAGCGGCAGGTCCAAAAGCCATCTCTGTCAGACTTAACTGCAAGCAAGCCCGACGGCAACGCAGCCCGCTGCAACCGCAACCCCGCCCCTCCAAGCCCTCGATTGGCCGCCATTGTTCTACTATCGATAGATGAGCCCTTTGCGCGGGCCACACCTCTGGCTGATTGCAGCTGCGTGGCTACAGATTGGCTGCGGAATGTCCGGCAAACAGCAGATCGGCTCCATGCCCGTGGGAGCGCCGATCCGCATCGAAGCGCCACTGGGCCTGCCCGCGGTGACCGCGCCCGCTAACAATCCGCCCACGGCCGAAACCGTAGCGCTTGGGCCGCAGACTGTTCTACGACAGGCAGCTCTCGGCCGATGGCTCCATCGCTTGCGCTTCGTGTCACAACCGCGACCACGCCTTTACCGATGCGCTGGCGCTGGCCAAAGGAATTGGCGGGAAGACCGGCCAGCGGAGCGCGCCGACGCTCTTGAATGCGGCATACAATACGCTGGAGTTCTGGGACGGGCGCGCGGTCAGCCTGGAAGATCAGGCGGGCTTCCCGATTGCCAATCCCATCGAAATGGGCCAGCCGCACGATGTATCCGTCCATAAGATCGAATCCGATCTGTCATACCGTCCGCTGTTCGAGAAGGCATTCGGACGCGGTCCAATCACGATGGATAAGATTGCGAAATCCCTCGCCAGCTTTGAGCGCACGCTGCTGAGCGGCGATTCGCCCTTCGACCGGTATCAATATGGCCACGATGGTACGGCGATGAGCGCGGCCGCAATCCGCGGCCTGGCGGCCTTCCGCGATCAGGCGCGCGGCAATTGCGCCGCGTGCCACCTCATCGAAAAGGAGTACGCGCTACTTATGGATGGCAAGTTTCACAATATCGGCGTGGGCGTCAATGCCACGGGCGAACTGACTGACCTGGGGCGTTACCTGCAAACCAAAGTCGAGGCGGATCGGGGCGCGTTCAAAACCCCCACCTTGCGTAACATCGCGCTGACCGCGCCCTACATGCACGATGGCAGCGAGAGAACGTTGAAGGAAGTGGTGGACTATTACGCCGGCGGCGCCGATTCCAACCCGCAACTCGACCCCGCGATCCAGCGCATCAACCTGAGCGCGCAAGATCGCACGGATTTGGTGATCTTCCTGCAGGCGCTCACCGGCACTATCCCGGCCGATTCGGGTCCGCCAGATCAGGAGGAGCATGAGTAACTATCGACGCCGGATCGGCTGCACGGCAGTGTTCGCGTTGCTGGCGGCCTGCTCCAGCGCGCCCGCGCCGAAAAAGGCGGCCACGGAGCCGATTGTCTACACGGTAGTAGACCCCAATACCGCGGCGACGCTGACCGGTAAGATTCTCTTCACGGGCAAGCGGCCGGCGCCCATCAAGATCGATATGGACGAAGATCCGCAGTGCGCCGGATTGCACGGGTCCACCCCGGTGTATGACGATCGGATCGCGGTAAGTCGCGGCGGCGGCTTGGCGAACGTATTCGTTTACATTAAGAGCGGTTTGGAAGGCAAGCATTTCCGCCCGCCGGAACAGGCGGCTGTGATCGATCAGCACGGCTGCTGGTTTCAGCCGAGGGTTCTGGGAATCGAGACCGGACAGATGCTGAATGTGACGAACTCTGATCCGGTGACCCACAATATTCATCCGCGCGCGCACCTGAACCGCGAATGGAACCACAGCCAATCGCCGGGCGCGGCCCCGCTGGCGCGCAGGTTTATCCGGCCGGAAATCATGATTCGCGTCAAGTGCAATATCCATGGATGGATGAAAGCGTGGATCGGAGTGGTGGACCATCCGTATTTCGCCGTTACGGGAAAAGATGGCGCATTCGAGATTGCGAACGTTCCGCCCGGCGCCTATACCGTCGCGGCCTGGCAGGAAGAGCTGGGAACACAGGAACAGCAGGTGACGGTGCCGCCGTCCGGGAAGTTAGATTTGACCTTCACGTTTCGAGGAGATTGAACTTGTCCAAGGCATGTCTATTGGAGGCGGCGTGTCTGATAGCCGCGGCGCTGTTGCTGGTTGGTTGTGGGCGGCCATCGGGCGGCTATCGCATCTATGTCACCAACGAAACCTCGGGCGATCTGACGGTGATCGATTCCGCAGCTATGGAGGTGGCGGCCACCATTCCTCTGGGAAAACGTCCGCGCGGAATCCATGCCAGTCCGGACGGGCGTACGATATACGTGGCGCTGAGCGGCTCGCCTCCCGCCGGCCCCGGCGTGGATGAGAGCACGCTGCCGCCTCCGGATAAAAGCGCTGACGCTATTGGAGTTTTCGATGTCGCGCGTAATAAACTGGTGCGCACTATGGAGGGCGGATCGGACCCGGAGAACTTCGATATAAGTCCGGATGGCAGAACGCTATACGTTTCTAACGAAGACGCATCCGGCATCAGCTTTGTGGATGTGACCTCGGGCAAAGTTACACAGACGATCCGGACCGGCGAGGAACCAGAGGGCGTCAAGGTCTCTCCGGACGGCAAACTTGTCTATGCAACCTCGGAAGACGAGGGAACGATCGCGGCGATAGACCCCGCCGCAGGGAAACTGATCAAGCGGTTCAAGGTAGGCCGTCGTCCCCGCTCGATTGCGCTTCTGCCGGATGGCTCGCACGGTTATGTCAACGCCGAAAACGACGGCTCAGTGGTGGTGTTTGACCCCGTGAAGATGGAGCCGATGCAGACCATCCGGCTGGGCCAACCGGGAGCGATTAAGCCGATGGCGGTGTTGCTATCGCCCGACGCGTCGAAGCTTTATGTGAGCACCGGCCGCGGCCAGAAAGTATTCGTGGTGGATACGGCCACCAACCAGCCGGTCACATCGTTTGAAGTCGGGCAGCGACCGTGGGGCATGGCTCTGTCTCCCGACGCGAAGACGTTGTTCACCGCCAATGGGCCTTCGAACGATGTGTCTGTGGTCGACCTGGCGACGCAAAAGGTGACGAAGAAGATCAAGTGTACCGGCGGACCGTGGGGAGTAGTGGTTGTGGCGCGCTGAGGGTAAGCGTATCCTCATATCTCCTGTCATGCCGCTCCTCGAAGCCAGCAGCATTTCGAAGTCGTACGCCGGGGTACGCGCGCTAAAATCCGTCTCGTTCGACTTGCCAATATCGATCTCGAAGTAATATGGATCAGCATGCTCCGCCTGGTTATCATTGCGTCGTTGTTCGCCTTGCCTGCCGTTGGCCAACTTGCCAACTTACCAATCGAGCACTACGAGCTTCCCAACGGCGTGAAGGTCATACTGCAGCCCGACCATAGGGCTCCCGTGGTGCACGTCAATCTGCGTTTCCGCGTCGGGTCGAAACAGGAACCTCCGGGGCACAACGGCTATGCCCACCTGTACGAGCATCTGCTGTTTGTCGACGGCTACCTGGCGCGCGCTGTGGAACTCGGCGTCACTGGAGCGAACGCCAGCACTGCCTACGACTACACCGAATACTACGAGACGGCGCCAGTGAGCCGCCTGGAACGTATCCTTTGGATGGAGGCGAATCGATTCGCTAATTTCACCAAGGCAGTGAAGCAGACGACACTCGACCGGCAGAGGGACGTAGTGCGCAATGAGATTCACGGGCATGACAATGAAACCGACCGGCGCGTGGATCGGCAGAAGCAGGCCAACATCTTTCCATCCGGGCACCCGTACCAGCACGATTCCCTGGGTTCGGACGAGGACATGCGCGCAGCGAACCTGGAGGATGCCATCGCATTCTACAACCGGTATTACACCTCCGACCGTCTTACGATCATGCTGGCGGGGGACCTCAATCCGGCCCAAGTGAAGCCGTGGATCGCGAAATACTTCGGCTCGATGGCGCCTGGCCTGGGCGTGGCCGAGGCGCCTGTCTGGGTGCCCCGGCTGAGCGCGCCGAAGCTGGTCGAAATGCGCGACCGCGTCCAAACGGAGCGGATCAACTTCGTGTGGCCCACACCCGGAGAGTATAGCCGGGACGACGCGGCACTCGACCTTGCGGTCTTCATCCTGACGGACGGAACGTACCGGCTCAACGGCAAGGACCACTCGCGCCAGTGGAAAGGAGTGGCGGTCAGCCGGGAGGTGCTCCAGGACGCGTCGATGTTTACGATCGGAATCGATCCACAGCCCGAGGCGACGCTCGAACAAGTACGGGAGGGAGTCAACCAGGAGATCGCGCGGCTGGTGCGCGACGGTCCCACGGATGAGGAGTTGTCCCGTGCCCGGAACGACCGGGAATATAGCCAGATCTCCGGTCTGGAGGGACTGTACGATCGGGCCCGCGTCCTTCAAGATGTGGCGCAAGATTACGGCGGTATTGAGCACTGGCCTGAATGGGTGGAGCGTTTCAGCCGCGTCACGGCGAACGCCGTTAAGGAGGCAGTAGGCCGGTGGCTGACCACTCCAAACCTGCTGGTAATGCGTGTCCGTCCGTTACCTAAGCGGCCCGATGGCGTGACAGTGCCCAACCGCTCTGAAGCGCCGCCGCTTCAGCCGGACAAGCCGTACCGCGCCCCGGACATTCAGACGGCGAAGCTTGACAATGGCCTTCAGATCTACGTCGTCGAGCGGCATGACCTTCCCATAGTGTCGGTCCAGTTGGATTTTCGAGCCGGCACGCTGGACGAACCACCCGACAAACCGGCTCTGGCCGGGCTGGCGGCCGCACTATTGACGAAGGGCACGTCGACACGGGACGACGGCGAGATCGAAAGAGAGCAATCCCGAATTGCGACTCGGATCAACGGCAACTCCGACCTGAATACCGCGATGGGCTTCCAGACCATGCGGAAGAACCTGGAACCTGCGTTTCAGTTGTTCGCGGACCTCGTCCGCAATCCGACGTACCCGAAATGGGCGGTCGACAATGCCAAGGACGACTGGATCAAGGCATACCAGGGACCACACACCGGTATCGACAATTTTCTCGGCTACGTGAACGGGATTTTCTTCGGCGAAAATCATCCATTCGGCCGGAGCGGGCCGGACGCCGTGGAGAAGTTCCGAACGGTGACCGCGAGCGACGTAGCTGCCTTTCACAAGCGGCGTTGGAATCCGGATGTAGCGGCCTTGTTCCTCTGCGGCGATATCACGCTGAACGAGGCGGTGGCGCTAGCGTCCAGGTCGTTGGGCGACTGGAAAGGGTCTACGGAGGGCCGCTCAGCTAATCCGCCGGCCAAGCCCAAAGAGGGCCGGGTTTTTCTGGTGGACCGCAAAGGGTCGAAGCAGACGATGGTGGTGCAGGTGGTCCCGGCCGTTCCGATCAATCATCCCGACTACCTGGCGCTGTCACTGGCAGATAAAGTCCTGGGCGGGGGCGGCACTGCGCGCCTGCAGCGAAACATTCGGCAAGAGAAGGCTATGGCGTACTGGGCGGTTTCGGGCTTGGCGGGAGGACCGGGATACGGACTTTGGGTGGCCAGCAGCCCCGTGCAGGCCGACAAGACGGGTATCGCGATTACCGAGTTAGCCAAGGAACTGCGCGGAATCGGGGGCGAACGGCCGATCACCGCACAGGAGTTCGAGAACGCTCGCGACCAGGCTGTGCGGGAGTACACCTCACAGTTCGAGACAATTCGGTCTATCGTCGATCTCATGTCAGGACAGTGGTGGTCGGGTTTGCCGGTGATGGATGTGCGCAGCATTCCTGAGCGAATCGCGTCGGTAACCCTGGCGGAAGCAAATGCGGCGGCGCGCAAATATGCGCGGCCGGATGCCGCCATCCTGCTGCTGGTCGGGGACCGGGAGATGATCGAGCATCAGATTGAGGGATTGGGCCTGGGCAAGATCGTGGTGCTGGAGTAGGTTAGATTGTTTAGCGTACATTGAAAAGCGCGCCCGCAATGATCTTGGCACCAACGCCACATAACTTCCGACGCCACACAAGGGTAAGCTATCCTCATATTTCCTGTCATGCGACTCCTCGATGCCAGCCGCATTTCGAAATCGTACGCCGGAGTACGCGCGCTGAAAGCCGTCTCGTTCGATCTGCGGCCCGGGGAAGTGCATGCGCTGGTGGGCGAGAACGGCGCGGGGAAATCGACGCTGATCAAAATCGATTACCGGCGCGGTGGCGCCGGATTCGGGCGTGCTGCGCATCGAACGGCCGCGATCGTGGAGCAGCACAACCCCGAGCAGGCGCAGGCGCTGGGAATTGCGGCGGTGTATCAGCAGCCGGCGCTGTTTCCCGATCTGACGGTGGCGGAAAATATCGCGCTGGGCCTGGAATCGGGCGGGCTCTGGCGGCGTATCGATTGGAAGGCGCGCGCGCGGCAGGCCGGCGAGGCGCTGGCGCGCGCGGGCGCGGAGATCGATCCCGAGGCGCGGGTCTCGACGCTGAGCATGCCGGAGCAGCAGATTGTCGAGATCGCCAAGGCCATTGGCGCGCGGTCCAAGATCCTGATTCTCGACGAGCCCACGGCGTCGCTGACGGAGCGCGAGGTGGAGCGGCTGTTCCAGGCTATCGCCGCGGTGCGCGGCGAAGGCGCGGGCATCGTGTATATTTCGCACCGGCTGGAAGAAGTCGCCGCCATCGCCGACCGCGTCACGGTGCTGCGCGACGGCGAAAGCATCGCCACGCGCGATGCCAAGGGCCTCTCGCGCGGCGAGCTGATTCGCATGATGGTGGGGCGGGAAATCGAGCGCGATTTTTCCGAAGCGCGCCGTGCCCATCGGCGCGTGGCGCTGGATGTGCGCACATCGAATTCGCGCGAGGCGGGGATCCACGGCGTTTCGCTTCGAGGTGCGCGCGGGCGAAATTCTGGGGCTTGCGGGATTAGTGGGTTCGGGCCGCACGCAGTTGGCGGAGACGATCTTCGGCTTGACGCCCGCGAGAGCCGGCGAGATCCGGCTGGACGGGCGCGTGGTGCGGATCCACTCGCCGGGCGATGCCATCCGCGAGCACGATCGGCTACGTTCCGGAAGACCGGCGCCAGCATGGCATGGTGATGCCGATGCCGATCGCCGCGAACATCAGCCTTGCAAAATTTGACGCGGTCAGCCGCCACGGGCTGATCGACATCAAGGCGGAAAATGCGCTGGCGCGCGACTACGTGGAGCCGCTGCGGGTGAAGACGCCATCGCATCCAAGCGAAGCCGGCTCGCTTTCCGGCGGCAATCAGCAGAAGGTAGCGCTGGCGCGCTGGCTCGCCATCCAGCCCGGCATACTGATTCTGGATGAACCCACGCAAGGCGTCGACGTGGGATCGAAATCGGAGATTCATCGGCTCATTGTGGACCTGGCCGAGCAAGGCCTGGCGATTCTCATGATCTCTTCGGAGCTGCCGGAAATCCTGGGGATGAGCGACCGCATCGCGGTGATGCACGCGGGGAGAATCGCGGGCGTGCTTGCGCGCGCGAAGAGGCCACGCAGGAGAACTGTCTGGCGCTGGCGCTGGGGCACGGAGGCTGACGCGGCATGATCATGTGGCATGCGGTGTGGCGAGCTGTGGCGTAATCGGCAGCGCGAGTTCTCGATCGCGGCCGCGATCGTTGCCATTGGCGCGGTGCTGGCGGCGGCTTGGCGCCGGCTTTCTTCACGTTCGCCAATATTGCGCGACCTGCTGCTGGCCAATGTCCCGGCGCTGATCGTCGCGGTGGGCATGACGCTGATCGTGATCGCCGCGCGAAATCGATATTTCCGTGGGCTCGCAATTCGCGATTTGCAGCGTGGCGGCGGGCGTTTTCGCGATGGCCGGATTGCCGATGTTCGCCGCATCATAGCGGCGACTGCTGGCGGGCGCATTGCTGGGCGCGATCAATGGCGCGCTGATGGCCTGGGTGCGCATTCCCTCGATCGTGGTTACGCTGGCCGCGATGGTGGCGCTGCGCGACGGCTTGCGCTGGGTTACGCAAGGCGCGTGGGTGCAGAACCTGCCGCCCGGCTTCCACTGGTTCGGGCCTGCGTCAAGCCGCCAGCGAATGGATCGCGATCTGCGCGGCCGCGGCCGTTATCGCGGCGATCACGGGCTGGGGACTGCGCTATCTGGCGGCGGGCCGCGCGGTTTACGCGACGGGCTCGGATGCCAACGCGGCGCGGCTGGCGGGAATCGATCCGCAATCTGGTAGTGTTCGGCGTTTTCGCGCTTACCGGCGCGCTGACCGGATTCGCCGCCGCGCTGAATGCAGTGCGCTTCGAGCAAATCCCGAGCAATGCCGGGCTGGGCCTGGAGCTGAAAGTGATCGCGGCGGCGGTGGTGGGCGGCGTTTCCATCACCGGCGGACGCGGAACCATGCTGGGCGCCGTGCTCGGGCGTAGCGCTGCTGGGACTGATTGGGCCCGCGCTGACGTTTCTCGGATTCAGCGCTTACTGGGAGCGCGCGATAGAAGGCGGCATCATTCTGGCGGCGGTTTCGCCATGGACGCCGCTCGATCGCACAATGGAGGCGCAATGCAGATCTCGCTGCCGCTGATCGAGCATAGGGCCTGGCGGCGAGCGCTGGTTTCCCAACGGCGAATGGGCGTTGGGGCTGGTGCTGCTGTTCGAGATCGCGATCTTCTCCGCGATCGGCGAAAACTTCTTTCACGCGCGGAAAATTTCTTCGAGGTTATCCGGCTCAGCGTGGAATTGGGCTGCTTGTCGCTGGCCATGACGCCCATCATTATCACCGGCGGAATCGATCTCTCGGTGGGGTCTATGATGGCCCTGGCGGCAGTCGTGTTCGGCGCCGCATGGCACGACGGCGGTCTGCCCATTCCGGTGGCGGCGGTGCTGGCGCTGCTGACCGGTTGCGCGGGCGGCGCGCTGAACGCGGCGCTGATCACGCGGTTGAATATTCCTCCGCTGATCGTGACTCTGGGTTCGTTCTCTCTGTTCCGCGGCATCGCCGAAGGCATCGACGCACGCCTCGGTGAATTATTCCGGCTTTCCCGCTTCGTTTCCTCTGGCTGGGGCAAGGCTATCTGGGCGGCGTGGTTCCGGTGCAGTTCCCAATCTTTCTGGTGGCGCTGGCGGCGTATGCGATTCTGCTGCATCGTTCCGCGATCGGCCGGACGCTCTACGCGATCGGGTTCAGCGCCAGCGGGCGCGCGCTATGCGGGCGATGCCCGTCCAGCGGCGCCTGGCGATGCTCTATTTTCTCTCCGGGCCGGTCTGCGAGCTGGCGGCGATCGTGTATGTGGCGCACTTGGGGCAGGCGAAATCGGACGCAGGCTCGGGTTACGAATTGGCGGCGATTACCGCCGTGGTGTTGGGCGGCACTTCCGTGTTCGGCGGCCGCGGCACGATCTGGGGGACGCTGTTGGGGCTGTTTTCGATTTCCGATTCTGCAGAACGGTTTGCGTCTGGCCGCGCTACCCTCCGAGATGAGCGGGCGTGCTCACCGGAACTGTGCTGATCGCAACCATCGCGCTAGGCCGCCTGCGTGGCCGCGCGAAAATAGAAGCGTCCATACTATCGGTTCCGGATGAATCCGACACCATGAAAAACTCTCAACTGGCAGTCTTGTGCGCCGCGGTGATCGCGGGATCGCTGATCGTCGCCGCGACCAATGTGTGGCTGGTGCACTGGCTGAAGACCGGCGCGCCGGATTCGGGTGCGGGTGCGGCCTCGGGCAGTGCGCCCGGCCGCGGGCCATCGGCCCGGTGATCGCCGTGATGCCGAAGGCGAAAGGCGATCCGTATTTTGTCAGTTGCCGCGTGGGCGCCGAAGAGGCGGCGAAAGAACTGGGCGTCGATCTGATCTGGGACGGCCCCACCGGTCTCGACGCGGCGAAACAAAACGAAGTGATCGAAAGCTGGATTACGCGCCGCGTGGATGCCATCGCCGTAGCGTGGAGAATGCCGCCGGAATCTCCACCGTGCTGCGGAAGGCGCGCAGCACGGCATCCGCGTGGTGACGTGGGATGCCGACGCGGAGCCGGATGCGCGCGATTTCTTCATCAACCAGGCCACTCCCGAGGGCATCGGCAACACGCTGACCGACGAAGCCGCGCGGCTGCTCAACGGCAAAGGCGATTTCGCCATCGTCACCGGGGCGCTGAGCGCGGCCAATCAGAACCTGTGGATCGAGGCGATTAAGAAGCGCGTGGCAGAGAAATATCCCGGCCTGAAACTGCCGACCATTCGTCCCAGCGACGACGACCGCGACAAAGCATTTTCCGAGACGCAGGTGATTCTGAAGGCGTTGCCCAGCGTGCAGGCTGATTATGTCCATCGCCGCGCCGGCCGTTCCGGGCTCGGCCGAGGCGGTGCAGCAGTCCGGGCGCAAGGACGTCTTCGTGATCGGCCTTTCGCTGCCGAATCTATGTAAGAAGTATGTCCATGATGGCGTGGTGCAGGCCGTGGTTCTCTGGAATACGCGCGACCTAGGCTACCTGACGGTTTATACCTCCACGCTTCTGGCGGAGAACAAGCTGGCAGCCGGAGCTACGGCGTTCCGAGGCCGGGAGATTAGGCCGGATCGAGATCCGCGGCAGCGAAGTGATTCTGGGCAAGCCGGTGATTTTTAATAGGGCGAATATCGATCAGTTTGATTTCTAAGCTGGGAGACCGCTTGTCGAGACGGCTAAACGCTGCGATTGGGCCCGCGCGGCCGCTGCGCGCCGGCGCGCCTGGCGATCACGGCTAACGATCGCGATGCGGCGCTTGGCGACACGTCCGCAAGCTCGGGTCGAGATATGGAGAGCGACGCCTGGATTGATCGCAGATGGTCGTAGTGCAATATCCCGGCGGTGCTCTGAGCCAAAGCGCGCGCGATCGCGGTATCATGAACGTGCCACTATGCCCGGTCTACTTTCGCAATTAGGTCCGATGTCGGACGCAACCACCGATAATGTCCGCGTGGAGGTACTTTCGAGATACTCGATCGAGAACTCTCAACCGCTGCAAGGGGCCTGGGTGTTCCAATATACCGTCCGCATTACCAATCAGGGAGCGGAAACCGTTCAACTGCTAAGCCGGCACTGGATTATCACCGACGCGCTCGATCACACCGAGGAAGTGCGCGGTCCTGGAGTCATCGGAGAGCAGCCGATCCTTGCGCCGGGCGAGTCTTTCAAATATTCATCCTGGTGTCCTCTCAAAACTCCCACGGGGACGATGCACGGTACATTCCAGATGGTCCGCGCCAACGGCAGCCGGTTCGATATTGAGGTGGCGCCATTTGCGCTCAAGGCGCCGTACGCGGTGAATTGAATTGGATGAGACGTTCAATCGTGCTTATCCCGATGTTGACAATGGCATTGCACGCGATAGCTGCGGAAGGGCCCGAGCAGCCGCTTCCGTTCAGTCATAAGGTACATGCGGGCGATCTTAAGCTGCAGTGCAAGATGTGTCATCCGAGTCCCGATCCAGGCGAGAGCATGACCATCGCCGCGGCATCGGTCTGTATGCAGTGCCACTCGGCCATTAAGACGGATAGTCCGTCTATCCAGAAGCTCGCGGCATATGCGAAGGAGAACAAGCCCATTCCCTGGGTGCGGATCTATGAGATTCCTTCCTACGTGAACTTCAGTCACCGCGCTCACCTTGAGGCGAAGAATACGTGCGAAGACTGCCACGGCAAAGTAACGGAGCGCGACCGTCTGTATAAGGAAGTCAACCTGAACATGGGAACGTGCATGAACTGTCATTACCAGAAGAAGGCCAGCGTCGACTGTTCATACTGTCATGAGCCGCGATAGGACGTGAGTTACGGCTCGGTGATATGCGAAAGATATAACAGACTTATTCGGTACTAGGTTCCACTTACCGGCAACGTGATATGTACGCTGGTACCGGCGCCTTCGGCCGTTTGCACTGTGATCATGCCGCCGTGCTCGTACACGATCTGCCGTGCGTTAAACAGACTCCAGTTCCCGCTGGAAACGCGGTTGCCCGCCACTTTGAAGCTGGGGTCGAACATACTTTCCGCTTTTTCCGGCGCCATCCCACGGCCGTTGTCCCGAATTATCACTTCTACTTCCAATTCACGTAGGCGGGTGGAGATATCGATACGTCCCTCGCCATTGACAGCCTCAATAGCGTTGCGTAACATGCTGGAAAAAGCCGCAGTGAGTAACTGCGGACGGCAGGTGAGGGTGGGCAGAGATTGCTCGAGATCGAACTGCACGCGTACTTGGCGCCGCTGAATTTCCGCTGCATGCAACTGCGTCAGGTCCATCAATAGCTCATTGAGATTCGCGGATTTCAGCTCGGCTTCTTCCAGGTTCACCAAGCGTTGCAGCCGTTGCATCACTTCATCGATCCGCGCCGCCGATTCCTGCAAGCTGGCGAACAGTTCTCGGGTGACCTCGGAGATATCGCTTTGGCGCGCAATTAATGTCGTCAGAGTTTGAATGCCGCTGCGGAGTGCGCCAAGGGGCGAATTAATCTCATGACTGAGGGCGGCGGCCAGCTTGCCGATCGAGATCGCATTTTCCGCGAGTTGAGCCCGCAACTGGGCTCCCGTAAGCGCCTCCGCTGTGCGGATCGCCTCCTGTCGCGCCGCAATATATGCTTTGCGGCGGGCATAGCGCGAAGCAGTGATGGCCGTTGCGACAATGGTAAGGATCGCCAAAAAGATGTAAGAACCTTCACCTTGCCCAGACACGGACGAAATTACCCAGTACCGTGCCACAAAGTACATCGCTTCGGTGGTCACGCCAAGCCCGAATGCGTGCCAGGGTTTAAAGGGAACAAGCGCCACGGCCGCGAGCACGACCAGCGTGACTCCCGCTAACACATATTCCTCGGATAATGGAGCCCATAGAACCGCGCTGGCGGCGAGAGCTGCAAACACCCATCCTATCAGTGGGTTTTCGGAAGTGCCGCGAGGCGCCATGACGGTACTTTGGTTTTCTAATTGCAACTGACTGGCCGATGCACCGGCTTCGCGCGCTTCAGCGCCAAATGTTCGACATCAGGCCCGGTGAGCATACGCGCACTTGGGCTATGTTCTTCTACCTGATGTTCGTTCTGTTCGCCTACTACATTCTTAAGCCGGTGTCGCGCGGCATGTTCCTCACCAAGTTTGACGTGGATAAACTTCCGGGCTTGTACATTCTGATCGCGTTATTTGGGGGCGTGCTGGCGTATCTCTATAGCCGCGTCGCGGCGCGCAGTTCGCTGCAAACAGCAGTCTTCTGGACCATGTCGCTGTCGGTTGCTTCACTGGTAATCATGTGGATGCTGGTCCACCTTCCCTGGATGGTTTACGTTCTCAATATCTGGGTGGGGCTCTTCAGCATCGTTCTGGTATCGCAGGGCTGGCTGGTGGCGAGTAACCTGTTCGATGCCCGCGAAGCCAAACGGCTCTATCCCTTACTGGGCATGGCGATGGTGCTCGGCGCGGCTTTCGGCGGCGAGTTCACGAGCCGCACTGCGAAATTGGTCGGTACGCGTAATTTGCTGTTGGCTAGCGCCGTCATGGTGATCCTGGCGTATGCTGCCTTCCGGGTGGCCATTGCCCAAGCGCCGGCCGTTAAACACGCACGCGCCGTAGAAGAGAAATCCGCCGACTTTTCATTCGTCGAAATGTTGCGGGATATTGGCCGCATCCGCCATCTGCAAATCATCGTCGCCATTCTGGTGGTCACCTATCTAGTCGATACCTTAGTGGAATATCAGTTTCAAGCGATGGCGCGGGTGGGTCATACCGGCGACAATCTGACCGCGTTCTTTGGGCAGTTCTACGGTCTATATCTAAACCTCACTGAGTTCATTTTCCAGCTATTTGTAACTGCCGCTGTAGTGAATCGCTTTGGAGTTGGTGGAACGCTGCAGATCGCGCCTTGGTCGATTGCAATTTCATCGGTTGCCACCGCCGTGGCGCCCAGCGTTGTATCCGCCAGCGCCGTACGCCTGACGGAAGCCTCCACGCGTTATACGATGAACCGCACCGGGATGGAACTGCTCTACATGCCGTTGCCGCTCGAATTGCGCAACCGCATCAAGGCTTTCATCGATATCTGCGTGGACCGTTTTTCGCGCGGCATTGGCGGCGTGCTGCTGATTTTTCTGACCACGGCGGGTCTGCACCTCGGGGTAAAAGGTATTTCGATGGTGGTAATGGGCCTGTGCGCTCCGTGGGTCTTGCTGGCGCACATCGCTCGCCGGGAATACGTGGCCACGATTCGCAAGCGCATCGAATCGCGGCGGCTCAATTTCGAGGAGGTTCGCCTCAACGTGACCGATGGCGCGACGGTACGGCTGCTCGAAGCTACGGCCGGCGGCAGCAATCCGCGGCAGGCCGCTTACGCTCTCTCGCTACTGGGCGAGGCCCCAGGATACGAGGCCGGGCCGTTATTGCGGCAATTGCTACATTCGAACTCTCCGGAAGTCCGCGAAAAGGTTTTCGAGATCGCGCTGGCGCGCCATGACGATGTCGTGCTGGAAGCTGCAATCGCTTCCATCCGCGCGGTGCAATCCGGCGCGCCCGGGCCGCTGCCACGCTCGGCAGTCGCCTATGCTCTGGCCCTTGCGCCAGACCGCGCACGCTTGGCCGCGGAACTTATTAACGATCCCAATCTCGCGGTGGCGGCCGCAGCCATCGACGCGCTGCGAAACTATTCCGATCTCGCCTCGACCTTGATAACAGGCGAATGGCTGGAACGCATGGCATCGTCGGGCGACGCTGGCCGCCGCGCATTGGCTGCCGCCGCATGTGGCGCGGGCGCCTGGCCCGACAAGGATATTTTGAACCGTCTGATCGAAGATCCCGATCCGGCGACGGCCGAAGCCGCGTGTACGGCCGCCGGACAGTCCCGCGACCGGGCCTATGTGTTCACGCTGATGGCGGCGCTCAATCGTCCTCGCGTGCGCGGCGTCGCCATCGCTGCCTTGGCCGCATATGGCCCCTCCATCTGCGGCGGCGTTGAGCGACTTGCTGCTGGATGAGACCAGCCCGGTGCGTTTGCGCCGCCAGGTACCGCGCGTACTCAAGAATATTGTGGATCAGCGCTCGGCGGATATTCTGATCGCCGCCTCCGGACATCGGGATCTCTCGATTCGCACAGCGGTTCTCAAGGCGCTTAACCGGCTGCATGAAAGCGCGCCCGGATTGCGCTTCGAGAACACTTTCATCCGCGATCAGATCCTCAAAGAGGCGCGTCATTACTTTGAGCTCTATGCGGCGCTGCATCCTTTCCAGGACCCGCAAGTGGAAAACCGCCGGCCTGCGAAACTGCTGGCGCGTTCGATTGAGGACCGTCTGAAGCGAATCCTGGAGCGCGTTTTCAGGCTGCTGGGCCTACGCTATCCCGCGAAAGAGATTTATGCCGTATATCGCGCCGTTTCGCGCGATAATTCAGAGGACTACACAGCGGCGCTGGAGTTTCTCGATAATATCCTGGAACGCGACTTAAAGCGCATTTTGATTCCGCTGCTGGATGCGCCGGAGCATCGCATGGACCGCGGCCGCGAGCTCTTTGGCGTGGAGCCGATGACGGTAGAACAAGCGATTCGCGAACTGATCCGCTCCGGGGATCCGTGGTTATGCGCCTGTGCCATGGCGGCGGCGGCCGATCTTAACCTGCGCAGCCTGGCGCCGGAGATCGCGCAAGCGGCGGAGAGTTTGGGGACCGAGGTATCCGAAGTGGCGCGGTCGGCTGAAGCCGCGCTGGCGGCTTGACGAGTCTCACGCTAATGCCCGATCTCAACATCGTCGAAAAAGTGATCGCCCTGGAAGGCGTCGAACTGCTCCGCAACCTGACCCCCGATCAATTGGCCCGCATCGCTTCCATCGCCCAGGAAGTGAAATTTCCGCCCAACCGCACGATCCTCGAAGCCGACAAGCCGGTGGACGCTCTCTATGTGATTGTGGATGGGTCGGTGGAGCTGGCGCGGAACGGCGAAGCGCTGACCGTCGCCAAACAGAATGACGTGCTGGGCGCGTGGGCGCTTTTCGACGAAAACGACCCCATGCCGGTTACGGCCCGGACACTCGAAGACACGCGTCTTTTGCGCATCGCGCGCGACGACTTTTACGATCTGCTTTCCGATAACAGCGAAATTACCTCGGCGATTTTCTCCACGCTCGTCAAGCGTTTCCGCAAGCTGGTTGAACAATGACCCCATCCGCGGCCGAACTCCACCAGATGGCCTCCATTGGGCGTCTTCTGACGGGGATTGTGCATGAAATCAATACGCCCGCTCGGGTCGATATTTTCCAATAACGAAGTGCTCGCGCCGGTCGCTGGAAAAAATCGACGCCCTGCTGGCGGAAGGCGACCCCGCAAGCGCGGAAAAGGCGCGGCAGACGTCGCGACGCTGCAACAGTTGGCGGCCGTGGACCAGATCGCCTGCGAGCGCATCCGCGCGGTGATTCGCGGGCTCAAGACTTTCGCCCGCACCGACGGCGCCGAGCCGCGCAAAGCCGACCTAAACCAACACCTGCGCGACACCATCAAGCTAACCCAAGCCGAATTCCGCAAGCGCATCGCCGTGGAGACCGAGTTCGCCGATTTGCCCGAAGTGGAATGCTACCCTCAAATGCTGAGTCAAGTGTTTCTGAATCTGCTGGTGAACGCCGGTCAAGCCATCGAGGGGCAGGGGACTATCACCGTGCGTACGCAGCTCGAGAATGCCGGCGAGACTGTGCATATTTCCATCGCCGATACCGGCCGCGGCATGACGCACGAGCAGCAACAGAAAGCCTTCGCTGCCGGGTTTACCACCAAGGCCGTCGGCGAAGGAACGGGCCTGGGCCTTTCAATCGCCAAGGAAATCGTCGAAGAGAAGCACGGCGGCTCGATCGCATTTGAAAGCACCGTGGGCGTGGGGACCACCTTCCACGTCCGAATCCCGGTGCGACAGAGCAGGAGCAAACAGCCATGAATGAACCCGCCTTGAACCCGGACGGCGATAAACCCTCCGTGCTGATCGCCGACGACGAAGAGATGGTGATCACCAGCATCCGGGCGTTCCTGCAACTGGAGGCCGGGTTCGATATCCATGCGTTTACCGACCCGAAGAAGCCGCGGCATTTGCCGCCGCCAACCGGGTGGATGTGGCCGTCTCGGACTATTTGATGCCCAAGATGAATGGGATTCAGTTGCTCGGCAAGATCAAGGAATCGCAGCCGGAGACCAGCCGGGTGCTGCTCACCGGCCACGCGGACAAACAGAGCGCTATCCAGGCGATCAATCAGGTGGCGCTATTTCAATATCTGGAAAAGCCGTGGGACAACCAGCAGTTACTGCTGGTAATTCAGAGCGGCGCCGAACGCTCCAAGCTGTTCCGCGAACTGCGCGAAAAAGTGGGAGAGCTCGATAGCGCCCATTCCAGCCTGAAGGATGTGCAGAAGCGGTTAATCCAGGCGTTCTTGTAGAGCTGCGCAGCCCAACGCAACCAGGGAAAACACAGGGACCGAACGACTATCGGCCGCAGATTAGCAGTCCGCCCCACGCTATAGCAAGCTGCAAACAGGCTTCCGCACGAGCACAATACCCTAGTACACCGTTTCGGAAGTTCGCTAACGTATTCCAGGAAGACCGCTCCGTTACGGTCGCGGCTCCGGTCAGAGCCGCGCGCGTCAGCAAGCGGTTTTCGCATACGTGACGGAATTTGCGAAACCATGTACTTAGCTTGCCGACTCGCGTTACTCTCAGGGTAATGGGGATACGTTTCTGGTTCACTCCGGCTGTTGCCGCCGCCGCTCTATTGGGCGCGCAGCAGATCGATTTTCGCGGCGAAGTGGTTAAGGAGGCGCAGAAGAGAATCATCGCCATTCCCGATTTTCGCGGCGCCGACGATGCTCAACAGTTGATGACCGCGTTTAACCAGACGCTGTGGGGGGATATCGCCGGTTCGGGCATCGTCACCGTGGCGGCGAAGACGCTTTATCCCCTGTTCGTTCCTCAGCAACCATCCGATTTCCAGCAGCCCGCTGCGCCTGCCGCCCTGCCTAAATCGCGGCGCGCCGGTGAGACCATCGCCACGCGGAACGGCGGCGGCCGTTGGATCTCCGACTGGTCCGGGCCGCCGGTTTCGGCCAACTACCTGGCGTTTGGTTATGCGGCGGTGCAGAACGGCGTGTTTGTAGCTTACGGGTATCTATTCGATCTGCATCAAGACACGCCTGCCCATGCGCAAGTGATCGCAGCTCGCTATCTGGGCTCGGTGGACGAAACCGGCGCGCGCAAAGCCGCTCACGCCTTCGCCGCGGATATTCTGGCCGCTCTCGGCGGAAAATCGCTTTTCGGCACGCACATCTACTTCGTCTCCGACCGCACCGGTCATAAGGAAATCTGGGCGATGGACCCGGATGGCTCGAATCAGAAACAGATCACTAAAATCAACTTCATCGCTACGGCGCCCGCTGTTTCACCCGATGGCTCAAAACTGGCCTGCACCGCCTATCCGGGCGAGGACAAGCCGGCGCGCATCTATCTGTATTCCACCGATCCTCTGCGTCAGTTGACGTTTCTGAACCCTGCGGGCAATTACGCCGCTCACCCTGCATTCACACCGGACGGAAAACAGATCGTCTTCGATTCCTCCGTGAACGATGGCTACCGCATCTATATGGCGAATGTGGATGGCGCGGGCGCCCGTGTGATCGATGCCTCGAAATCGATTCTGGTGGAACCGAAGGTGAATCCGAAGAATCCCTCTACGATTGCGTTTACGTCGGACCGGAGCGGCACGCCCCAAATCTATACCATCAACGCCAATGGCGGGGAGCCGGAGCGCCTCACCAATGGCATCGGCGAGGCCGTGAATCCCGCGTGGAATCCGGATGGCGAGCACCTGGCCTTCGCCTGGACGCAAGGTTACGCGCCCGGCAGCTTCAATATCTTTTGGATGGAGGCAGCGTCGCGGCAGTATGTGCAACTTACAAAGGAGGCGGGCAAGAATGAGAATCCCACGTGGGCGCCCGACGGAGTGCATCTGGCATTCAGCTCCGATCGCAGCGGTTCGCACCAGATCTGGAGCATTCTATCGGACGGTTCGCAGGCGCGGCAACTCACTACGCAGGGGAACAATACCAGCCCCGACTGGGGCCAGTAGGTCAGTCCGAGCCGTTTTAATTTTGCCCCGGGTAGGGCGAGATTCTTGGCGGATCGGAATCCGGCTGCACCAGCCACGCGTTGCGGCCGTGGAAATACTCCAGTAACTCCGCATTGTCTTGATTTTCCATTTCCCGCGCCCAGACGACTTCGGAGTTATCGATATCGGCGGCATTGTAGACCCAGTCGTCGAACGGCGCATGAGTGGGCGCATACCGGACTATGGCGAGTTGGCGGCCGGCATAGCTTTCGAGTTCCGTCTGAACGCGCGCGCGCGCAAGGCCGAGCGGTTCGGTGCCGTACCACATCGACGGCCAGCGAGGGATTGAAAGGTTAAGGGGACCGGCATATAACCGCAGTCCGGCCAGCACGAGGCAGAGTACCGGTATTACGCGCACCAGAGCCAACCCCAACGGCCGGAGATCGGGACGCCACGCGCGGAGGTGGCGCATGGCCTGTAAGAGAATGGCATATGTTGCGCACGTGAACGGAGCCAGGTAGTGCGGAAATAGCCAGACATTCACACTTAAGCCAATGCCGTAGAAGGCGCCGGCGGCAATTAGAAAACGCACCCGCCGATCGCGGAGCACGCGCGTCAACATAATCAGCGGCGGTAGCAATACAATGCCGAAGAAGAAGAACAGCGCCGTTCCCAGTTTCTGCGCGGTCCCATTTACAAATCCAGTTAGCGTGTGCGCATTCCGATAATCGCCCATTTCCCATTTGGAATAAAAATCGCGAATGACCCGATGCCGGTAGACCGGCTCGGGCCGGGGTTGCTGCCAGAAAAAAAATGGCGCAGAAGCGTAAGTCGCTCGATTTACCTGGTAAGGAAGTGTTAGGGCGCTGCCAAAGACGCGATAGTTATAGTAAGCGGTCATCCCGGTCACAGTAACCAAAAGCGCGGCCGGCGCCGCTGCCCGGCGGAGGAAGCGGTAAACGGTTGGCCGGGGGTTTCGAATTACGCGCCATAAGAGCGCACAGGCAACCGGAATGCACACCAGCAAGCCTTCATAGGGACGACTGTTGGCGAGAATGGCAACTCCCATCGCCATCCAAATTCCGTCGCGAATCCTCGCCCGGCGCAGCATACGCGGCAGCGCGCCGAGCAGCAATGCACCGCCCGTCGCAGCGACGGCGCCTCCGTAATAGCTATCGATCCAATAGCTGAAGAGGCCGAGCCGCATCACCGCCAGCATTCCGCCCAGCAGCGCCCAGCCGGGCGGCAGCCAACCTTGCAGCATCCAGCAAATGGCCGCACACATCAACCCGGCGGTAAGCCAGACCCCGAACCATGGATTGCCCGCCAGGGCTTTCCCTGCCGCGAGCGCCAGGCCCTGCGCCGGAAAATACATCGACATGTAGGTAGGAAATTGGGTGATGTGAAAGCTTTCGAAGTACACCCATAGCGGATGAGTCGGATTCGTGAGCCTTCCCGAGGCGAACGTGTCACCGGCCAGCAGGTTGGCGAATTCGTCATGAATAAATGGCTGTGGAATGGGCGCGAGCGGGAGAATCGCCAGGCGGATTAGTAGGGCCGCGGCGCCGACCGACAGCACCGACAGTCCGCGCCGTCGCGCCAGATGGCTGAAGCATCGCTCGGCTTTGGCTAGCGAGACAGTCCCGATGCGTGGCCAACAGACCGCGGACGCCACGGCGATCAGCGTGAGTCCGGTTTCAATAATCGGGAGCGACGGGTCGGAGTGGGGCATGCTTTAGATTGGATTTCTTACTGCATTCGAGATCGGGAGCCAAGTCCGCGCGGCATGGCGGGCGCCGACTGAAAGCGGGCAGCCTTGACGTCTCGCGGCAGGCCGGGCCCAGAGGTGCCCCGCATCGGCAGCAGGTTAGCAACTGCCGCACAAAGTGCTCCGGTGTGATTGTGCATTTAGAAAGCCACTGCCCACCTCTTGCGCGATCCTTTAAGATCATTGCCTTAGGGGCGCGCGTGCAGGCTTCCCGGGGCCGTTGATGTTAACGGCTGTCTACTAATAGCTATCTTGCTGTCCGCCGCGGGATGCAGCGACGGGAAAGAGAAAGCCGAGATCTGTAACCGGTCCTATCGCAAACTCATGCCCGCTGCGGACCACGGTGCGCAGTTCCTGCGCAGGAAATCGCTTGCGCACCAGCGCAATGTAATCCTGGTACTCGCTATCGCCGAGCGGCAGCGGAAACAGGACGAAATTATGGACGGCGCCGGTAGCCAACCGGCTCTCAATCGTGGTATCCCGATCCTGCATCGCAAAAACTCGCGTTCCCGAAGCGAGCCGGACCTCCGGAAACTGAACCGTGAGATAGCCGGGCAGATAATACCCGGCGTGTCGATAACCAAGAAAGTGCGAATCGAATCCGACGATCATCGTATCCCCGGGGGACGCGATTCGCGGGAGTTCGCGGATCACGTCCTCGAGTTCCGTTTCGAAGCGCCTGACCTCCGCATACGAGCAGTACACAGGCGCCCACAGGAAAATCCCGATATTAGCCGCGGCACAACCTGCGACAATCAGAATCTTTACCGCTGGCGTCCAGCGAAAATTCGTATACCAGTTGGAGGCCCACAGACCCATCCACGCGCAAACCGGCGGAGCGAGTAACAGAAGGTAACCGCTGTTCACAAATTTCAAGTAGATGAGGGTGAAGAATAGCAAGCCCGGCGCTATCCATAGCCACGTGAACGCGATTTTACCCCGGCCGGGGCCAGCGTCTCCGTTCCCGCTCCTTGCCAGGAATGGAAGTATCGCGGCGCAACCGAAACAGAGCCCATAAATGCCGACAATCATAACGGCGCGTGCGACCGAATTCGATATCGAGGAATTGAAAACCGTTGTCCTCCCGGGTACGGTAAGCCATAGTGAAGCCAGCGACGATATATAAGCCGGCCGCTCCGTTGATCCCGATCATCGGGATGAACCATGCCAGGAGGGTTCCGAACAAAGTGGCCATTCCGTATGCAATCTGCTTGCGGTTGGATTTATACATCGAAAACAGCAGCAACGGCCCCAGCAGCAGGAGTGAGGAGGGACGGAAACCAGCCGCAATGCCTGCCACAATCGCGCCGGGCACGATGAACCCGGCGCCGCCACAATAGATGCGCCAGCAAAGATATCCGATGAGAGTCGAAAAGAAAGCTTCGACAATGTAAGTCAGCGCAACTGTACCGTGAAACCATCCTAGCGGAGAGAAGACAAAAATCATGCCGGCGAAGAGCGCAGCCTTGCGGCCAAACCAGTTATCGGCCAGAACATATATCAGCGCCGCCGCGCCGCAGCTAAATGCAATGCTGATCGCCACCAGGGCCGCGTTGGCATCGTGAAAAATCAGGTTAACCAAGCGGCCCAGACACACATAGAGAAAATAGCCCGGCGGATGCGGCTGATGCGCGCTCGGATCGAAGCGCTTCAAAGCCAGGGCGAAGTTGACCGAGTCGATGTCATAGAGGTAATGACTTCGAAATGCGAAGCGAGTGAGCGCGGTTAGGGCAATGAGGACGATCTGAGGCACGCAGCGCGGACATTCATGATCATGTGTTATAGCAGCAGTCAAAGGCGCGGCCTACCATTGAGCAGAACGGCGGTGCGGTCGCGATAGATCTCCTGCCAACCGTTTTCTTCGAGCGCGGCGACTAACGGGCAGCCGGGCGGCAGCAGCGCGTGGGTGAAGTTCCATCGGTTAAACTCCTTGCGCCAGCCTGGCCTGACGTCTACCAGACGCGAATATCCCTCTGAGAACTCCGCGCCATAGAAGTCGCTGCGGCCGTCGAAAAATACTTTGCGCTCGCCGTTGAAACGGTAAATCAGATAACCGCCGAATGTATCTGTTGCCAGAATGCGGGCGCTAGCCGGCAGGGAGGCGACTCGCGCGGATGCCGCGATGGGCACTTCGCTGGCCGCAAACCCCGCCTGCGCGTGGATGGCGGCAAAGATCAGAACCGCGGCAAGTGGGACCAGCGCTAATCCGTGAAACCGGCGCTCGATGGCATGCAGACGGTCCCCATAAGCCAACACACCGTGAAGTCCGCGGCGGAATCCCGCTGCGAGATTGCCGGCGCGCGTGAGCACCGCTGTAATCGATCCGCTCGCCAGCGGCAGCAGCAGCAAGACTGCGACCGGCAAGGCGCGCACCGAGCGTAGCGCTACCGCCGTCAACAGCATCGAGAGCAGGAAGCGCTCGGGCTTGCGCTCCGCCAGCGCCGCAAAACCTCCGGCGAAGCATATGGCAAGGGCGAGCGTCACCTGTAAGCCCCCCGCTTGCTGAAAATTGAAGGACTGAAATTCGGTGATCTGAGCGAGCAGCCTGGAATCGGCGAGATAAGAGAGGACATGTTGATGCAATCGCCAGCCGTTCGGGTTCGCGAGCGTACTCACCAAACCCGTTAGGGCCAGCAGAAGGTAGGCACGCGCGCGGCTGTCTCGATGAACCTTCCAGATCAACGGCCGCAGATACGCTCCCGCCGCATAAACTAACGCGATCAGTGGCGCGAAAAAGAAACTGGCGTGCAGGTTCGCCCACACGGCCACAGCTACTGCAGTTAAGGCGAAATGGCGCCACCCCACGCGATCCGGCATTCGTTCGCAGAACCACACCGTCCCCAGCAGGAACAGCCAACTGAAAATGTGGGGCCGCGCCAGCCAGTGCAGCGTCGTGGTTGGCAGCATCGGCACGAAGAACAGGCACGCCAGAAGAAAATTGCCGCCAGCCGCCCGATTCAACCGGAACCACATCCAGACCGCCGCCCCGATGGATAGACCAAACATCAGCGCGACGCCTGCCAGTCCGGATATCCGATATGCCGCGCCCATCATCACATCCGCGCCCCATTCCCACGCGACCCACGGCTGGCCCGGCTTGGAAAACGAATATGGATCTGCGTGGGGCAGTACCCCGGTCGCGAGAATCCGCTCGCCATTGCGAATGTGCCAGCCAGTCTCCGGATCGCGGAAAAGACCGGTTGCGCCTCCGAAAAGAAAGAACATCGCAAACAGAGTGATGAGCGCGAAGGTCAAGGCGAGATCGGGAGCGAGCCACGCGATCAGCCGGCTCTCGCGCGCGACTGGCGGCGGTTCGGCGGGCGCAGCGATATCCAGCGTCGGACTGAAGCTCATCGCGGGGTACATGGCAATTGGGGAGCCAACTGCCGGATGGCCCTTTTTCACACGGCGATTGAGAGAGTTCCCTTCCCCAGTGTCGCCGCGGGTTGACCCTTCCACGCGACCGTGTAGACCGCCGTTTACTATCAGCTATGGAGCGCGATTACCGGCCGGCCGGCCGATTATCCAATCGCCTGATCCGGCGCGCGTCTGCCTTGTTGTAACGCGCCGGTGGCGCTTTGTTGGCGGGCGACAGCGGCTGCGTGGGTCAGGCGCCGCCCGGCTTGCCAATGGAAGTTTCCACCGCAACCCGCACGAGTTGGCTGCGCGTCCGTACATTAGTCTTTTCGAAGAGTTGTTGCAACGTGGATTTCACGGCGCCCTCTGTAACGCCCAGGCGGGCCGCGATTTTGAAATTGGTCAGGCCTTCGAGCACGCCCGCCAGGACCTGCCTTTCGCGATCCGTCAGGGTGTTTTCAAAGTTTGGATTCACGACGCCGGGCGCGCTGGTTGCCAGGAACTGAATTACCTTTTGGTCGAGCCATGAATCTCCGGCAGCAACCACACGGATGGCCCGCAATAGCGATCCGGCGGGATTGTGCTTGAGAAATATTCCAGCGGCGCCTGTCTGCAACACCTCGCGGGATTGCGCTGCGTCGATGGCTCCCGTGACGATTAGAATCCTGCCGGAGTAACCCGTAGCCCGCGCTAAACGGACCACTTCGCCGCCTTGTAAGTCGGCCAGATTGAAATCGAGCAGCATCAAATCGACCGGTATCTGGCTCAAGAATTCCAGAGCGTCAGCGCCTTGGCCGCATTGTCCAACTACCTCGAAATCGGGCTCTGAAGATAGCAAGCGGGCAAGGCTCTCGCGGAAGAGTACATGATCGTCGACTAAGAGAAGACGTGTGCGATCCATGCGCGCCCGGTCAACTCAAAGGTTAGGACCGATGCGCGGCTCCTCCAAGCGATTCAGCCAAAAGATCCGCGCTACCGCCAGAAGATAGTCAGAACATCCGAACGGTTGTCGCCTGCATCTGATCGGCGCCATGCGAAAGCACTGAAAGATAAGTGGCGGGCTGACGGAGCCGCGGTTAAATTCGTAATTAGGAGTTTGTTGAGACCTCCAAAAACCGCTTGCTAATGCGCGCGACTCTGAATCAGCTCTAATCGCTTCCAGCCCCCCACTTTTTTGTATGATCCGGCGCCTGGTCGACTTTGCCCTGAATAACCGGCTGCTGATCGCGGCCATCGCGATTCTGCTGTTCGCGTGGGGCGTCATTTCGTTTCGCAATCTGCCCATCGAAGCCTACCCGGACGTGGCCAACAACTACGTTCAGGTGATCACGCAGTGGCCAGGCCGCGCCGCGGAAGAGGTCGAACAGCAGGTGACCATCCCCATTGAAATCGTCATGAACGGCTTGCCGCATCTGGAGCATCTGCGATCGACATCGCTCATGGGGCTGTCGAGCCTGATGCTGATCTTCGACGACGATTCCGACAACGATTGGAATCGCCAGAAGGTTCTGGAGCGGCTCTCGTCGGTGACGCTCCCGGAGAATCTGCAACCGCAGATCGGCACCGACTACAGCCCGGTAGGTCAAATCTTCTGGTACACGCTGAAGAGCGTTAACCCGGAGTACGACTTAATGGAGCTGAAGGCGCTGGAGGATTGGGTGTTGGAAAAACAATTCAAATCCGTTCCCAACGTCGTAGACGTGGCCAGCTTCGGCGGAATCACCAAGGAGTATCAGGTTCAGATCGATCCCGATAAGCTGGTTGCCTACGGGTTGAGCCTCAGCCAGATAGAGCAGCAGCTGGCTAACAACAACGTCAACGCCGGCGGCAGCTTCATTGAAGCTGGATCTGCAGCAGATCAACGTCCGCGTCCGTGGGCTTGTTCGAACATGTGGACGATATCGGGCAGACGGTTATCAAGACCCAGAACGGCACGCCGCTGCGTATCCAGGATATCGCGCGCGTGGTGCAAGGGCCGAAGATCCGGTTGGGGCGGATTGGAAAAGCCATTCATCGCGCGGACGGGAAGATCGTCGATAACGACGACGTGGTGGAAGGCATCGTTCTGCTGCGCAAAGGCGCGAGTTCCGATTCGACGCTGGAGGCCATTCACGCGAAGGTGAAAGAATTGAATGAACAGATTCTGCCCCATGGTGTGAGCGTGGTTCCCTTTCTGGACCGCAGCGATCTGGTGCATTTCACCACGGAAACGGTGCTGCACAATCTCGCTGAAGGCATTATTCTGGTGGCGCTGATTCTGTTCCTTTTCCTGGGAAATATCCGCGGCGCGCTGATCGTGGCGATTACGATTCCGTTCTCGCTACTGTTCGCGTCGATTTGCCTCGATCTGCGGCATATTCCGGCGAACCTGCTATCGCTAGGCGCACTCGATTTCGGCATGGTGGTAGATGGAGCCGTGGTGATGATCGAAAATATCGTGCGCCACCTGAATCGCGAAGGAGACATCCGCCCCATGCTGGAGCGCATTCGCGAAGCCACTCACGAAGTGCAGCGTCCGGTATTTTATGCGATTGGCATCATCATCACCGCTTACCTGCCCATATTCACACTCCAGAGCGTGGAGGGACGCCTGTTCAAGCCAATGGCCTGGACGGTAGCGTTCGCGCTGTTGGGTGCGCTGACCTTTTCCATGATTGTGGCGCCGGTGCTGGCTAGCTTTATGTTCCGCCACGACGCCTACGAGTGGGCGAACCCGGTCTTGCGCTGGCTGACCGAGCGGTATCGCGCCGCCGTACGGATAGCGATCCGCGCACGTTGGGTAACGGTTGGAGTGGGTGTTGCGAACGTAGTCGTGGCGGGGTTTTTGCTGGGCAGCGGCATTATAGGCTCGGAGTTTCTGCCGCATCTGGACGAGGGCGCTATCTGGGCGCGCGGCACGTTCGCGCCCAGCACGGGACCGGCTGAAGGCACGCGGCTGATGAATCAGGCACGGATCATTCTGGCGGGCTTTCCGGAAGTCACGCAGGTGGTTTCGCAAGTGGGGCGGCCGGACGACGGCACGGATACCACCGGGTTCTTCAATACGGAATATTTCGTCGATTTAAAGCCCAAGAAGCAATGGCGGCCGGTATTTCGCCAGGAAAAGGTGGAGCTGATCGCGGCCATGGACCGGGAATTAGAGAAGCTGCCGGGCGTCCTCTGGAATTTTTCGCAGCCGATTTCAGACAACATGGAAGAGGCCGTGAGCGGGGTCAAGGGCGAACTGGCAATTAAAATCTATGGCAACGATTTGAAGCTGCTGGAGCAGACCGGCGATAAGATTGTGAGGATCATGAGCGGCATTCGCGGTGTGCAGGATCTCGGTCTGTTCCGTGTAATTGGGCAGCCCAATTTGACCTTCACCGTGGATCGGCGCCAGCCGCGCGATACGGCCTGAATGTGGCCGATGTGCAGGACGCGATCCAGACGGCGGTGGGCGGCAACGCCGTAAGCCAGGTGCTGGATGGCGAGCGGCGATTCGACATCGTTCCGCGCTATCAGGCGCCCTACCGCCAGACGCGCGAGGCGATTGAGAACGTGCGCCTGCTGGCGCCTACCGGCGAGCGCGTCTCCCTGGACCAGCTCTGCAAAGTGCAGACGCTGGACGGCGCTTCCGAGATCTACCGCGAAGGAAACTACCGTTACGTGGCGATCAAGTACAGCGTACGCGGCCGGGACCTGGGCGGCACGGTGGAGGAGGCTATCAAAAAAGTCGGCCGCGATATAAAACTTCCGGAAGGCTACCGTATCGATTGGGCCGGCGAATATGCCAGCCAGCAGCGGTCGCAAAAGCGCCTCGCGATCGTGCTGCCGATAACGATTTTAGTTATCTTTATCATCCTGTACACCATGTTCCATTCGTTCAAGTGGGCGGCTCTAATGCTGGTGAATATCGCCATGGCGCCCTTAGGCGGCCTGCTGGCGCTGCTGTTGACGCATACGCACTTCAGCGTATCGTCCGGAGTGGGGTTCCTGGCGCTTTTCGGAGTTTGCGTGCAAACCGGCGTGATCATGTTGGAATACATCAATCAGCTTCGGGTGCGCGGCCATTCGGTAGTGGATGCCGCGGTGGAAGGGGCGGTGCTGCGGTTGCGGCCCATCATGATGACCACGCTGGTCGCAACATTGGGCCTCCTGCCGGCCGCGCTATCGCACGCGATCGGATCGGATTCGCAGCGGCCGTTCGCGATTGTGATTGTGGGCGGCCTGATGGTGGCGATGTTGATGAACATCTTCCTGCTGCCGGCGATCTACGTGTGGGTGGCGCGGGAGCGGGATGTCTTGCCGGAATTGGAGCCGGGGTTTTGAAAATAGCGGGTAGCGATTTGAGGAACTGCGTGGAGCGTATTACGATGCCTGCCGGCTTGGGTAGGCGCGATCGCTCTGACCCGGTTATTCCGGTCGATGCTTTTTTGCCAGTCCGCTGGATGCGGCGAATCTGGCGACAGTCGCGGCGTACTGCTCCTGGTCGCGTTGGTGGCTTGCCTGCTGCCCGCCCTGGCGGGCCGCACAGCGGATCCGTTGTCGGCGCTATGGCAGGAATGATGCGCGCCGGATGCGGCCGCCACTACAAGGCGGCCAATTCACCGGAAACGCTATATTGCATCAATGAGTCGCGAGTCTCCTGCCCGAGTCAGGACGCGCCGGACAACACTGACCTTGCCGGCCGAGTCTCTTGCCGAGCCGCAAAGAATCGCTCATTCAAGAAAAGTGAACCTGGGTTCGGTAATCACGGAGGCTCTCAATGAGGGCCTCCGCCTGCAAATGGCCGCGCAGCGAAGAGATGAAGTGCTGGAGAAGTACAGCAAGGCGTTCCGGCTTCTCCGATGAAGAAATGTTCATTTTGAACGGAACATCCTTGAGTCTGCGGCTGAGAAATAGGAAATGGTCAACCAGCCGGCAGTCCCTTGCTCTTCGATACCAGCGCCGAGAGCTGGTTGGGACGTTCTGAAATGCCTGAGGTGCGCCAGTGGATGTGAGAATACCTGGTTCGTCAGGAGATCCACAGTTCGGCCATTACGGTAATGGAGCGAAGTCGCGGGTACGCTCTGTTATGGCGCCGCGCTGAAGCTGTCGACAGGGAGAGTATTGAAGCAGCACGGCTGGCCCATCTGTTGAATCGGGGAACGTTGAGCCGCTGGACGGAGCGGCCGCGGTTGTGGCTGGTGAGATCATGGCCCTGATCCCAGAGCCGCCCACACCGCCTCCGCGGTCTCATCAACTTATGGAATCCCTGCAGGAACGCTTGGCGTCTTGGCGGTTCGATGGAACGATCGCAGCCACAGCGCTGGTTAGTCGTTTAGCCCTCACAAAAGCGTCGCACTGGCAGCGCCGCTGCGATTCGGTCACAAAACGTTATTTGGAAGGATGAGGATCATTTGAATGGCGGCTGGCGCAGCGGCTTACGTTGAAACCCTGAGACAATAAGATGAAAAGTGATATAAGAAGCTGGTAGCTCTCAGGGATCGTAATGGTGATTATCCTGCTCGATATTTCAGTGATTCTCGACGCGCTGAACGGCAAGCGAAGGCGGCGGGAACTCCTGACGCAACTGGTCCTCGATGCTAGCGATTTGGCATATTGTCCCGTAACTATTGTCGAGGTATATGCGGGCGTGCGCGATCCTGAGCGGGCTGGAACGGAAAGCGTCCTTTCGAGTCTGAAAGTTTATGCGATTAACGCTGAGATCGCCCAAATAGCGGGGCTGAACGCGAATGGGCTCGCGCAGGACAAACCCTATTGTTTCCGATGAGGCCTTATATGCTTAAGTTATCGATGGTCTTATTGATAGCCGCAGCGATGGCGGCGGATATACCACTTGTGCAGCCGAAGGACTTGGCCGAACAGCTTGCGAAGGGGTCAAAAGCAGTTATTCTTCAGGTTGGCCCCAATGTTCTCTATCGGAGCAAGCATATTCCCGGCGCGACCTACGCCGGTCCGGCGTCCCGGCCGGAGGGCCTCGCTCTCCTGAAAGCGGCCGCTGTCGATCTGCCGCGCGATCGTGAAATCGTGATTTACTGCGGATGCTGCCCTTGGGACAAGTGCCCTAACGTGAATCCGGCGATCGAGCTCTTAAAATCGATGGGATTCACCCGCGTGAGCGCCATGCACGTGGCAACCAATTTCAAAACCGATTGGATCGACCACGGATACCCCGTCGAATCGGGATCTGGCGCAAAATAGCAACTCCACGATTCCGGCACTTGCTGTACGCTGCCGCCGCGGCTTTCCCATCTACCGCATAAACAGCGAGACCGCCATGGCGAACCCGATGCCAATAACAATCCGCCGCACTGTTCTCCCGCCCAGCCTGCGCGCTACGCCGGCGCCGCCGTATCCGCCCGCGATCGCGCCTACGGCCATCACCAACACATACGGCCAATAGACCATGCCCGCGTAGATGAAATACACCGCCGCAATGCCGTTGATAGCGCCGGCCAGAATCACCTTCAGCGCATTCATCTCGTGCATATCCTTGAGGCCCAGAATGCTTAACGCGGCCAGCATCAGAATGCCGATGCCCGCGCCGAAATAGCCGCCGTACAGGCCCACGCCAAGTTGAAAAAGCATCGACCCCACCACCCACCCAGTGGACTGCCGCGCTTCGCCGCCGGCGGTTTTAAGCTTTCGCTGTATCGGTTCCTGCGCCATGAACAGCAACGTCGCGAAGAGAATCAGAAACGGCACGATGCGGTCGAACATCGTCGAGGGCGTGAGCTTCAGCAGCACCGCACCCGCTATTCCGCCCGATCAAGCTTGGTACGATCAGCGCCAGGAATCGCGGCTCGGCCGCGCGCAGCTCGCCGCGATATCCGATCATGCTGCCGAGCGTGCCGGGCCAGATGGCAACAGTGCTGGTGGCGTTGGCAGTGATAGAGTTGAGCCCCAGCCAGATCAGCGTGGGAAACGAAACCAGTGTGCCGCCGCCCGCCACCGAATTGATCGCGCCCGCCACAAAGGCCGCGCCGAATGCGCCCGCGGCATGGGGGAAATCGAGCGGCGCCATAGATTAAATCGAGCGCACCGGCATGGAGACGATGTCGTCGATTTGCATCGCCTCTTTCACCACGAACGGCTCGCCAAACTTAACGCCGATCTGATTACCGTAAAAGCGCGCGATGGAACCAAGCCGGTCGCGAATCTCCGGCTCACTGGGAAATAACGCTCCGCCCTCCCCGGTTTCGCCATATTGCGAAACGTAGCAGAACAGCGCCTGCATGCGCCGCTCGAACTCCGCGCTGATATCCACGATAAACGACGGCTTCACATCCGCGTATAGACTGGCATACAGAATCTTGAACGGCCGGTGCGGTTCCGAATATTCGTCGAGCTTCTTCAGGCCGGCCAAAAAGCAGGCCTCGAAGCCCAATTCGCCGGCGCGGTAATGGTCGGGATGGCGCGCCTCCCAATAGGGCAGAATCACCGTGCGCGGCTTGAGCTCGCGAATCTTGACCGCCAACGTCATGCGCGCGGCGATATTGTTTTCCAGCCGCGCGTCGGGAAAATACAGATTACCGCGCCACGCCAGTCCCATCACTTTCGCCGCCGCCTGCGATTCTTCCACGCGCCGCTCGGGCGTGCCGCGCGTGCCCATGTCGCCGGCTGTCAGGTCCAGCACGCCGGCGCGATAGCCGCGGCCCGCCATGCGCATCAAGGCCCCGCCGCAAGTCTGTTCCACATCGTCGGGATGCGCCGCGATCGCCAGAACGTCCAGTTTCACCAGTAAAGATCCTTTCGCCGCGAGTAGCGCTCGCTGCGTGCCTAACATGTTGATCAAAACGATGCCGGCTAGGAACCCTCCGATGTGCGCAAAGAACGCCGTGCCGCCCTGCGATGCGGTGGAGTAGCCAATGCTGCCGATGCCGCTGAAGAACTGCACCGCAAACCAATAGATCAGCATCAACCACGCGGGCACGTCGATGAAAGTAATAAAGATGAAAAAAATCAGCGTGACGATTCGCGAGTGTGGAAACTTGACCATGTACGCGCCCATCACGCCCGCAATAGCGCCGCTCGCGCCCACCATGGGCACGCGCGAATCGGCGCTGAAAAACACCTGGGTGATCGCGGCCGCCACGCCGCACAACAGATAAAACAGCAGATACTTTTCATGGCCCAGAATATCTTCGATATTGTCGCCGAAGATCCACAGGAACCACATATTGCCCAACACGTGCAGCCAGCCGCCGTGCAGAAACATCGACGTGAAAATGGCGGAGAAATGGAAGTTGACCGGAACCAATCCGTAATGCGCGATGAACGCGTTCTGCGTGTAGGGATCGAGCGAAGCTTCGTAAAGGAAAATCAGAATGTTGATGGCGATGATGGACCGTGGTGACGACAGGCTTCGAGTAACTCGGCTGTGTGTCGCGTATGGGGAACATTTATTTGGAAAATGCGAAAGATTCGCCGATCTGCATTCCTTGCAAAATCAGCATAGCAGAAGGGTAAGGAAACACGCCGGCTGCGCCGCTCAAATAGCGATTCAATCTTCTGGGTTCTTCGGGTCGCCGATCGCCTACCGATCGCGAGCGCTTGCGGCCCGGATTACGCGCTCGCCAAATTGCGCGGCAGACAATCGGCAAGCATCTCGCAAGCGGGCTCAGCCGGAGAAGCCGTAGACCGTGACCGTGTCGTTAGAAGTCGGCTCCAGTATATGTATATGTTCCATCTGGAACTCGGCAGTGTAAATTACGCCAATCGCCTCTACCCCCCGAAATCCGCGTGCGACCGCCGCTCCGCGCGCGCCATCAGCGCCCGCACCTCATCCACGCCGCAAATGCCGCCGCGCGCGCCCAGCGCCATGCAATTCAAGGCCGCCATGGCGTTGGAAAATTCAAGCGATTCGGCGATCGGCATTCCTTGCAAGACCGCATAACAGAAAGCTCCGTGAAACACATCGCCGGCGCCGGTGGTATCCACGCAATTCACGACGAATGCCGGCGAATAGACGAAGCGCCCCTCGCAGCGCGCCAAGGCGCCGTGCGCGCCCAAGGTCATGGCGGCGACGCGCATGCCGTACTCGTTCTGCAGCATCTCCAGCGCCCGGAACGGGTCTTGCTCACCGGTCCAGCCGGCGGGAAATTCGGAGCTGCCTATCAGGTAATCCACATTCGGTAGCACGCTGTCGAATCCGGCATAGATGGTGTCCACGTCCACGGTGACGGGTATGCCGCGCTGGCGCGCAATCCCCGCCGCATGCGCTACCGCCGGCGTGTCGTGCCCATCGATATGCAACAGACGCGCGCACGCGATCTGCTCGGGCGCAATCTCCTCGGGATGGATGCGCAGACAGTCGTCGCGCCGCCAGAATACGGTACGCTCGCCGCTCGATTGGTCGACGATAATGTATGCGGATTGATTCGCGCAGCCGCGCCGAAGCTGCACGTGATCGAGATCGATGCCCTTACCGCGCAGGCTCTCCATCTGGATGCGCCCGCGCTCGTCATCGCCCACGGCGCCGATGTATTTGGCCCGCAGCCCCAGCCGCGCGCAGGCTACCATGGCGCTGGCCACCTGGCCGCCCGGGCTCATCATCTCGCGGTGGTACGGCCGCCTTGCCGGCATAGGCCGGGAAGTGCGAAACCAGCAGCAGCGTGTCGGTTGCGTTAAGACCTACGCCCACCACGTCGCATTCGTTCATTCCCTTACGTATCATAGGTCATGCGCCTGTTAGCCGCATTGCTTGCGGCCGTTCCGCTGTTCGCGCAATCCAATTCGTGGCAGCAAACCGCGCGCGGCATTTTCCAACAACTGATCGAGATCGACACCACCGATTCCGCCGGCGATAACACTCGCGCCGCTGAAGCCATGGCCGCGCGCTTCCGCGAGGCCGGTTATCCGGAAAGCGATATTCATCTGGGCGTTCCGGCGCCGCGAAAGGGCAACCTCGTGGTGCGGTTGCATGGCTCCGGCGCTGGCCCGCAAAGAGCCCGGCCCATCCTATTCATTGGCCATTTGGACGTGGTGGAGGCCAAGCGCTCGGATTGGTCGTTCGACCCCTTTGTATTTCTAGAGCGCGATGGATACTTCTACGGCCGCGGCACGGAAGATATGAAGGGCGATGACGCCACCTTGGTCGCGGCATTTCTGCGTATGAAACGCGAGGGATTCCGCCCCGCGCGCGATCTGATTCTGGCGCTCACTTCAGATGAAGAAGGCGGCCAATGGAATGGCGTAGAATGGCTGATAAAGAATCACCGCGATTGGATCGATGCCGAATACTGCATCAACGCCGACGCCGGCGGCGGCGATCTCAAAAACGGCCGCCGCATGTACATGGGCCTGCAAGCGGCCGAGAAGGTATTCCTCACATTCAAGCTGGAATCGACCGATCCGGGCGGGCACAGCTCCCTACCCCGCAAAGATAATGCCATTTACCACCTGGCCGGCGGATTGACGCGCCTTGCCGCATTTGATTTTCCGGTGCATCTCTTCGATGTGACCCGCGCTTATTTCGAGCGCATGTCCACGGTCTTCAGCGGCCAGTTGGCGGCCGATATGAAAGCCGTTACGCAGAATCCGAACGATGCCGCCGCGGTATCGCGGCTCTCCGAGACGCCGCTCTATAACGCGCTGCTGCGCACCACTTGCGTCGCGACCATGCTTACTGCCGGCCATGCGGAAAATGCACTGCCACAATCGGCAACGGCAGTGATCAATTGCCGGTTGCTGCCCGTGGATAAACCAGAGGAGATTCAGCGGACGTTAGTGGGCGTGCTGGCCGATCCGAAGATTCAAGTATCGGTGATGACGCCTGCGAAACCCAGCTCGTTCGCGCCCATCAGTCCCCAGGTGTTGAGCGCTGTGACTGCCGTCACGGAGAAATACTGGCCTGGTCTACGCGTGATTCCGAAGATGGAGACAGGCGCAACCGACGGCGTGTTCCTGCGCGGCGCCGGCATTCCGACTTACGGAGTGAGCGGCATATTCATGGATGAGGATGACATCCGGGCGCACGGCCGCGACGAGCGAATTCTGGTGAAATCGTTCTATGAGTCGGTGGATTTCATGTATGATCTCGCGACTAAGTTAGGCAAGTAAGGCGGAATACATAATGAATTTCCTGCTGTGTGTGCTCGCAATCTGTGCGTCGTCTGTGATAGCCCAAAATAGGCCGCGCGCCAGCCGGTACGCACGGGAGTGACCACGGTCTGGCCGCGCCGGAGTGCAATTGCGACAACCGGCGGCAACTGCGGATCGCCGGCGCGCCGGTAGGACATGAGTGATTGGCGCGGACGGGATCTACCTCGGGCAACGGATCGGGCGACATCTTCATCGCGTTCTCGACGGCCAATCCGCGCACCGCCGCTGCGTCGGGCGCGACTAAGGTCGACATGCTGGCGAACGACTTGCTAAATCCGGTGTTCGAGGCTGTGGTGCAGGCCACCGAAGAAGCCATCGTGAACGCCATGTTGGCTCCGATAGCGAGAAACCGATATTAACTACACACTGTCAGTGGCGGGCCTGATGGCCGGAGGCCTCCCACCGCCCGACGATCAGATCCACAAAAGCCGTCCATGCGCCTTCGGGCCGCTCTAATTTCCGGAACAGCGCCACGTAATCGGGTCTTTTCAAGCCAATGCCGGCAAATGCCAGAGAGTAGACGGTATCGGCTTGAAAATCCACTATCTGTTCTTTCGCCCATTTGCGCGGATCCGTGAAATAAGGCGCGAGGTAATCGATGACGGAGCCCAGATTGGCGCCGGTGGGAGTTTGCAGATTCCAAAGATCCACACCCTGCTCTTGCGCGATCCGGCATATATTGGCGTACGCTTCCAAGTTTAACGCCGAATACGAAAGCGAACGGGTGCGCGCTTCTTCCCGCGGCGCGCTGCCGTCTTTCCGGATCTGCCTGGGAAAGATGTTGTCGCGGTAGAACGCAAACGACGCCTGTTGCGCCGCGCTGTCGCCGGCATAATTCGCCACCGCAGCCATTTGCGCGATGTACCACGACGCATGATTGTTGCCGCTGTTCTTTTCGTCTTCACCCGCCTTGCTGTGCGTGAGCCACCGTAGATAATCCTCGAACCACTTGTGAACCGCCGCCTGATCCTTGGGATCCCAGGCGCCGGTCGCCGCCAAAAATTCCATCCCCTGAATGGCGCGGATGAATACCCGCCCATCGAGGATCCCCTCCGGCCGGCCGGTGACGCTGCCGGGGATGCCCTGTGCATATTCCAGGCTGGGATTCATGCGCGACTTGGGATTCACGAACCACATATTGATCACGCGCGCCGCGCGTTGCGCATACTGCGGATTGTCGAGCAGAAACCCCGCCGAGCCTAGTGTGAAGACGGCATCGCTCATAGCGTTCAACGCATTCTTGTTGGCCAGGAAGCGGTCCGGATTGGCGCGGCCGTCGCGCCGAATATAGGGACCGCCCGGATGATCGGGATCGGGCCAGAAGTACGGCGCTTCGCTGTAATAATCGTGAGGATCGAGAACGATATTATTGGGCCGGTCGGCGGCGACGGTCCATGGGCCTTCCTTGTAGCGCTTATCGGCTTCCAGGCGCAGACGCCGCACGGCATCCTGGGTCCACGCCTCTTTGCGCAGGATGGCGCTGTGGATCGGCTCGGCTTCGCTCTCCGAAATCAGCGTCATCGGCATGTCCGCGGAGGCGCGGACACACGAAGCCCCTAAGATGAGGAGCGCTGCGATTCTCACTATTGCGATTGTACGCCAATGCGGGACGGGCGCATGGGCGTGGAAAGGAGAGACGGGCAGTAAAAAGTGAAATTACAGGCCCTCAGGTTTATTGGGTTGGCCCGTACGAATCCGCACTCATATTCCCGCTCAGGCCCGCAAAAAGACATCGGGATCGACGCCTGCCTGTTTCAAAATCGCGCGAACAGTCCCTTCAGGAATATCACCTGGATGATTTGGAATTGTCGTGTAGTGGTTAGTGCTACGGTTACCCACCGAACCGAGTGAGCCAGATTCGGGGGAGAATGCATGAATCCCAAAATATCAGCGGACCATTTGAAGCGACGGGCCATTGTGTATATTCGTCAGTCATCGCCTGGACAGGTGATTCACAATCAGGAAAGCCAGCGCCGGCAATATGGCCTGGCGGACCACGCTCGCCAACTTGGCTTCCAGCAGGTCGAGATCATCGACGAGGATCTCGGACGCTCTCGGTCCGGCCAGGTGGAGCGCCCTGGATTCCAGCATCTGGTTGCCGAAGTCTGCACGGGACAGGTTGGCGCCGTGCTTTGCATTGAGGCATCACGCCTGTCCCGTAACGGTCGAGACTGGCATCATCTCATCGAACTCTGCGGTTTGGTACGCGCCATCGTGATCGATCCAGATGGCGTCTACGATCCGGGCATCCTCAATGATCGGCTATTGCTGGGGCTCAAAGGAACGATGAGTGAGTTCGAGCTAAACTTACTGCGCCAACGATCATTGGAGGCGATTCGCCAGAAGGCCCGCCGCGGGGAACTTCAGTTCCGATTGCCGATCGGTTTCCGATGGGCTCCCAACGGCAAAGTCGAGATCGACCCGAACCGGCGCGTGCAAGAGGCAGTGCATCTGGTCTTCACCAAAATGGTGGAACTGGGCAGCGCCCGCCAAGTGCTGCTGTGGTTTCGAGGCGAGAATACGAA
The DNA here is from genome assembly GCA_963723015.1 of Bryobacterales bacterium. GTDB lineage: Bacteria > Acidobacteriota > Terriglobia > Bryobacterales > Bryobacteraceae > PALSA-243. The sequence goes on along the minus strand of CAVRPF010000003.1, from coordinate 45,604 downwards.
TCTGCCCGCGTTGGTTCTGGATACGCCGGGACATGACGTCGTCTGGAAGCTGCCGGTGTACAACACCATCTGGCACATGCTCAGGAATCCGATGTACGCGGGCGCCTATGCCTTCGGCAAAACGGAATCCCGAACCAAGGTTGTCGATGGACGCGCTCGAAAGAGCGAGGGGCATTTCAAGTCGCGCGATACATGGATGGTCTTGATTCGCGACCATCATCCCGGTTACATTTCTTGGGAGCGGTTCGAACGTAACCAGGCGATGCTTTCCGATAACGCGCATATGAAATCGCGCATGGAGCCGAAGGCCGGTCGTGGAGGCCGGAGCTTATTAGCCGGGCTGGTGCGCTGCCGGCGATGCGGGAGGATGCTCCATGTAGCCTACAGCGGCACGCATAGCGAGGTGCCGCGCTATCATTGCCGCGGAGCGCAGATCAATCACGGCACGGACTGGTGCATCTCGTTCGGCGGATTGAAACCGGATCGCGACGTCGCGGCAGAGATCCTCAAGGCGGTGGAAGGCAACGCCATCGAGGCAGCATTGGAAGTCGCGACACGTGCCGCCGAACAAAAAAGCCAACGGCACCGCGCGCTGTCAATGGAGCTGGAGCAAGCGCGTTATCAGGCGCGCCTTGCAGCTCGGCGATATGAATCCGTCGATCCGGATAACCGTCTGGTCGCCGGGGAACTGGAGGCGCGTTGGAATGCAGCTCTCTCCACCGTAGGAGAGGTGGAACAGCGATTGCGCGACAACGTGCTGCCGGCCAATGCTAGTCGGATTCCCGATAAAGAGACGCTCTGCAGCTTGGCGCAGGACCTGCCTGCCGTGTGGAACTCGCCGGCAACAGACATGCGCCTGAAGCAGAGGATCGTCCGGATTCTGATTGAAGAGATCATCGCCGATGTGGACGATGCCGCCAGTGAGATCGTGTTGCTGATTCACTGGACCGGAGGCCGGCACTCCGAGCTTCGTATGAAGAAGAATCTCACCGGCAGGCACAGCCGTTGCACAAATCTGGAAACGATTGAAGTCCTGCGCCGGATGTCAGGCAAGTTTCCGGATGATCAGATCGCCGCGACCTTAAATCGGTTAGGGCTAAAGACCGGAACAGGCAACACCTGGAACGAAGGGCGCGTCCGCTCGTTCCGTAGCTATCATGAGTTGCCCGCCTATAACGCTGCTCTAGCACCCCGTCAGACCGTCACCCTGGAGGAGGCATCCGAGCGGCTGGGCATCAGCCACAAGGTCATACGCCGGCTGATCGAATCCAACAAAATACCAGATCTCATGACTACCGGCGGCTTGACGGTCAAACTGGAATCCGCAGGCGCGCAGTTTCCGAACTGCTTCGCGATATCGAAAACCGGCGAGCCGAGCCACCTATGCGGCAACCACGATGGTGTAGTCGCGATACCCCGCAGCAGTGGGGAAGGAGATTCCGTCATCCCTTTGACGGCGGGCTTCAATTAGCTTAGCCGCAAGATCGCGCGCGATATCGAGCGTTTCCGCAACTGTCCTTCCCTGCGCCACCAGCGCCCGGCAGGTCGCCGGAACTTGCCAGATAAACGCCCTCCGGCAATTCCTCAATTTGGATTTGAATGGCGAGCTCCATTTTCAAAACGATTGTACCAATGCCGAAGCGGGCAGAGGACCATCGCAGGTGATCGCTAAGCTCTCTGTAATCCCGTAGACGTAGCCTTCTTCCGGATCGCGACCGCCTATGATCTGACCGAACATGCTCGCATGGATCCATCAGCCGCCAAAATCCCACATGCTACGATGGTTTCTTGTCAGGTCTCGGGCTCCGTGCAACGGACGGCTGCAAACCCCGCCAGGTCCGGAAGGAAGCAACGGTAGTGGCGCGGTTCGTGTGCCGCGGATTACCCGGGGCCTGGCATAAACCCTCCGCATGTATCAGGTAATCGCCAGAAAATACCGGCCGCAAACGTTTCAAGACGTGGTCAACCAGGAGCACGTTAAGACCACGCTGGAAAACGCCATCGCGCAAAATCGGATCGCGCACGGTTACATTTTTTCGGGACAGCGCGGCACCGGCAAAACCACCGTGGCGCGCATTCTGGCGCGGTGTTTGAACTGTATCCAAGGTCCCACTGCGACGCCTTGCGGCGAATGCGCGAGCTGCCGCGAAATCGCCGCCGGAGGGGCGGTGGACGTGATCGAGATCGACGCGGCCTCGAACCGCGGCATCAATGAAATGCGCGAACTGCGCGAGAACGTGCGCTATCAGCCGGCGCGCGACCGCTATAAGATCTTCATCGTCGATGAGGCGCACCAGATCACCAGCGAAGCCTTCAACGCCCTGCTCAAGACCATCGAAGAGCCGCCGGAATGGGCCGTATTTGTGCTGTGTACCACGGAGGCCCACAAGATTCCGGCCACCATCGCTTCGCGCTGCCAGCATTTCAATTTCCGCTCAGTGGATTTCGACGACCTGATCGCGCGCATGGCCTGGATTTGCGGGCAGGAGGGTATCGAAGCGGGCGAGGATACGCTGGCCGTTTTGGCGCAGGCTGGCGAAGGCAGCGTGCGCGATTCGCTTTCCGCGCTCGATCAGGCGATTGCGTGCTGTGGGGCCAAGCTCAATGCGGCGGAAGTCCGGGGTCTGCTGGGCGCCTTTTCGCTGGAATCGCTGGAGTGCGTCACTCAGGCGCTGGCCGATAGTGATTCGCGGCGCATGCTCGAAGCGGTGGACGAGCTGGAGCGCAACGGCCATAACCTGCAGCACTTTGCGCGCGAGCTGGCGCGCTATATCCGCAATCTGCTGGTAGCGCGAATCGCGGCGGCCGATGGCGCGCTGAGCGCGCGCCTGATCGCCGCGTCGCCGGCGCAGCGGCAGCGCATGAGTGAAATCGCGGCGCGGTTTTCCGAAGAGGACTTGACGCGCTACCTGCAGCTCACGCTGGATATATTTCGCGATCTGCAGTTTTCTCTGCAGCCGCGGTTTCATTTGGAGATCGGCCTGGTGCGGCTGGTCCAGGCAGGCCGTCTGCTACCGATTGAGCAAGCGCTGGCCGGGCTCTCGAGTGAATCGGCAGTTGCAACTCCGGTAAAGGCGGCGGCCGGACCATCCACGGCCCCCCCGGCTCCACCGCGCACCGGGCCTTCCCCTTTCGAGCTCGACCGGGCCAGGAAGACTTCTGCGCGCCCCGTCGAAACTCAATCCTCGGGCGCCAACGCGCTGGCGGCGCAGGCTTCGCCGGAGCCGGTAGCCGTTGGCGATTGGCGCACGCAGCTCCATGCGGCTCTCATGCAACTGGGTATGCCCTTTACAGCCGACGCTATCGAGAACGCGCGCGTGGCCGAAACCGGCGGCGAGCTGCAAATTTTCACTACCAAAGCTTACGCGCTGGCGCTACGGCAGGAAGATCTCAACAAAGCCGTCCAACGAATTTCGCAGCGGCCAATGCGCATCAAGGTTTTCCTGAGCGATGCGGGCGCGGAGACCGCAACTCCTATCGCCGCGACGCCGGCCAAGGCGGCTTCCGCGGCGGAGGAGGAAGCCGCCACGCGCGCCCTGGCCAACCCCGAAGTGCAACGCTTCCGCGAAGTTTTCGGGGGCGAGATCCGCAAAGTTCGCAATCTCAAGGAGTAGCAGCTACATGAAAATGCCCGGAAATATGCAGCAGATGATGCGCCAGGCGCAACAGATGCAGGAAAAGCTCCAGCAGGAGATCGCGCTGATCAAGGTGGAGGCCACTGCCGGCGGCGGCATGGTCTCGGTTCAAATGGATGGGCAGAAGAATCTGCTCTCCGTGAAGATCGATCCCGAAGTGGCCGGCGATGTCGAGATGCTGCAGGATATGATTGTCGCCGCGTGTAATGAAGCCGTCAAGAAAGTGGACGAGGAGACCAAACAGAAAATGGGAGGCATGCTGGGCGGCATGGGCCTGCCGCCGGGCATGTTCTAAATGCCCGATTTCGCCGAACCGCTGGCGCGGCTGATCAATGAGTTCAAGCGTCTGCCGGGCGTCGGCCAGAAATCGGCGCAGCGCATGGCCTTTCATATCATGCGCGCGGGCCGCGAGAACGCCGAGCAGCTCGCACAGGCCCTGCTCGATGTAAAGGATAAGCTCGGGCTTTGCGCTGTATGCAACAACATCAGCGACCGCGAGATTTGTCAATACTGCTCCGATTCTCGCCGCGATGCGAGCGTGGTTTGCGTGGTGGAAGAACCGCACAATATCGCCGGAATCGAGACCACGCGCCAGTTTGAAGGCCGCTATCATGTATTGCACGGCGCGCTCTCGCCGCTACGCGGCATTGGTCCCGAAGCGCTGAAGATCAAGAGCCTGGTGGAACGCATCGGGCAGGGCGAAATTAAAGAGGTAATCGTCGCCACCAATCCTACCGTGGAAGGCGAAGCTACGGCGGTCTACCTGGCGCGGCTGCTGAAGCCACTCGGGGTGAAGGTGACTCGCATCGGCATGGGAATTCCGGTGGGCAGCGACTTGGAATTCGCGGATGAAGTTACGATTTCAAAAGCGATGGAAGGTAGACGGGAGATGTAATAGGGCCGCGCTTGCCGCATGATAGACTTATAGAGCATCGCGTAATTGGATAACAGCCTTTGTGGGGCAGGATGTCATCCTGCGCGGCGGTTGCTAACCGCCGTAGGCCGGGACGAGACCAAGCTCTTCGAACTCAAGTAAATCGCAGTCATTCGCAATCCAAATGAAATCCAGCAATCCATCCATCCGCAATATCGCCATCATCGCGCACGTCGACCATGGCAAGACGACCCTGGTCGACGCCATGCTCAATCAGAGCGGCATCTTTCGCGCCAACGAAGAGCATGTCGAGCGCGTGATGGATTCGAACGATCTCGAGCGTGAGCGCGGCATCACCATCCTCGCCAAGATCACCGGCATTCGCTATCATGGCGTGAAGATCAACATCGTCGATACCCCCGGCCACAGCGACTTTGGAGGGGAAGTGGAGCGCGCGCTCAAGATCGTCGATGGCGTCATGCTGCTGGTGGACGCCAGCGAGGGGCCGCTGCCGCAGACGCGGTATGTGCTATCGAAAGCGCTTGAGGCCAAGCTGCCGCCCATCGTGGTGATCAACAAGATCGACCGCCCGGATGCGCGCGTGCCCGAGGTCCTCGACGAAATCTACGACCTGTTTATCGATCTGGACGCCACGGAGGACCAGCTCGATTTTCCGATTCTCTACACCATCGCAAAGACCGGCGTGGCGAAGAAGTCGCTGGAAGACGACTCCACCGATCTGCGCCCGCTGTTCGATGCGATCGTGCAGCACATCCCGCCGCCGGTGGGAGACCCGGAAGGCGTGTTTCAGATGCTGATCGCCAATCTCGATTACAGCGATTATCTTGGACGCCTGGGAATCGGGCGCGTTTTTAATGGCACCCTGCAGCGCGGCGGCGACGCGGCTATCGCCAAGCGCGACGGCTCCATGCACAAGACGCGCATCACCAAGCTCTACTCGTTCGAGGGGCTGAAGCGCGTGGATGAAAGCGTGGCGCAATATGGCGACCTGCTGGCTATCGCGGGGGTCGAAGGCATCACCATTGGAGAGACCGTGACCAGCGCCGAAACGCCCGTTCCTCTGCCGCCCATCCATATCGACGAGCCCACCATCGCCATGGCGTTCACCATCAACACGTCGCCCTTCGCCGGGCGCGAGGGCCAATGGGTTACGTCGCGCAACCTGCGCGACCGCCTCGACAAGGAACTGCTCACCAACGTATCCATTCGCGTGGAGGAACTGGGCCACGATACGTTCAAGGTGATGGGCCGCGGAGAATTGCAGCTAGCGATTCTCATCGAAATGATGCGCCGCGAAGGATATGAATTGATGGTGGGCAAGCCGGAAATCATCACTCGCTCGGAGAATGGCCAACTGCGCGAGCCGCTCGAATTGCTGGTGATCGATTGCCCCGAAAGCTTTCTCGGCGTGGTGATCGAGAAACTGGGCGCGCGCAAAGGCAAGATGAGCAAAATGGTGAACAACGGGTCGGGGCGCGTCCGCCTGGAGTTTCACGTTCCTTCCCGTGGACTGATCGGCCTGCGCAGCGAGATTCTCACCGATACGCGCGGCACCGCGCTGATGAACTCGCTGTTCCACGGCTACATCGATTGGCAGGGCGAGATTTCCATGCGTCCCACCGGATCGCTGGTGGCCGACCGTGCGGGCAAGGCGACCGGGCATGCGATCTTCAACCTGCAGGAGCGCGGCGAGATTTTCGTGGCGCCCGGGGCTGAAGTCTACGAGGGGATGATCGTCGGCGAGAACGCGCGCGACGCCGATCTGGACGTCAACATCGTCAAGGAAAAGAAGCTCACCAATATGCGCGCGTCCACAGCCGACGACGCCATCCGGCTGGTGCCGCCGCGCGCGATGAACCTGGAGCAGGCGATCGAGTTCATTCGCGACGATGAGTTTGTCGAAGTCACGCCGCAGTCCATCCGGCTGAGGAAGAAGATTCTGAAAGAGAATCAGCGATAAATTGGCATCCGTGGCGGCGGTCTGGCGATTAACGCCAATCGTCGATCACATAGGCGTCGGCCCGATTGAATCCCTCCGCGTGCGGACGTTGCATGGCGACACCCTGCGTGACCGTCCGATATCCGCGGGAGCGCATGCGCCGGTACGCATCTTCGCGAGCCAGGTTGACGCCCGCCTCTACGGTCGCTCCGCGCGAGAATGCAAACGCCTCGCAAGCATTTAGTAATTTGTGGAAACGTTCACCCGCGCCCGTACCGCGACGGGCCGCGCCGAACTTGACGTAACATGTCTTCTCGCCGCCCTCGGATCCGGGTCCATTCAGGCAGACGGCGAAAGCGTCCAGAACCTCGCGCGTGTATACCAACGCGACCTCGCCCGTGCGCTGCGCGAGGACAGCCCGGATCTCGCCGGTCAGGTCAAGTCCTTTGTCGATCTTGTGGGTGAGTTTCGCGCACGACTGGATGGCCTGTTCGCGCTGGTTCCTGGTGAAGGCAGATAGCAACGCTGGCGCATTCGCGCGTCCCGCCCGCGGCGCTGACCCGGGCGCTGAATCAGCCTGTGGCGCGCGCGTCATGATCGCAGTAAGGTAGCGCGGCCAGTAGCCGAACTTCTGATACAAGCCCACGTGCTTGGCGCTTTGGGCGAACGTGAACAGCCCGGTGTGTCGCACGCCCCACCTGTCGAAAATCGTCATGGTGGCTTGGAGCAGGCGCTGCGCCACGCCGCGGTCCCAGTACTCGGGCAGCACAGTCAGGGGTCCGAAGAACCCAAACGACCCCCACCGCGTGACTACGTTCGATCCGATCAGGCGGGCGCCCTCCCGCGCCGCAATTACCTTGACGTGGGCGGAGCGCCAGCGTGGCGCCATGAAGTTACGGTCGCCCATGAAGTCGAGCGGATTGGGCAATCCCAGAAAGGTTCCGAACGCCAGCCGGACTATACGGTCCGCCTCTCCGAGTTCACTCTGCTTAAGCGGACCAACTTTGATGGGCTGGCTGGTCGACATCATGTTGGATTATTTTAATTATAAGCGCCGAGAGAGTAGACTTAACTTTCTCCTTGCGGCCCCGCCCACCGATGCGCCATATTGAAAATGGCGTCAAATAGCCGTGTAGAGCGCACATCCAGCACCGTTTCGGAACCTGTCCGTACACGCGCTCGAACTATCTGGCGCGCGGACGTTTCCATGGCGGACCATATCCTGTACTTCACCGAATTGACAGGGATGCCGGTGCTCGACCTGAAGGGCCGGCGCATCGGACGCGTCCGCGACGCCGCTTTGGTTCCGCTGGTTAATCCTTCCCGCATCGACCGCTACCTGGTGGGCGGCGGCGAATCGTGGCTCACAGTACGCTATGACCAGGTCCGGTCGGTCGCGCTAGGTCGCGGCATCCAGCTCAGCGATGAATTGCTCGTGCCCTATCATGACGACGAATACATGCTGCGCATCGCGCGCGATCTGCTGGACCAGCAGATTATCGATGTCAATGGCCGCAAAGTGGTGCGCGTCACCGATCTTACGCTGGAGATTCAATCCAACGGACCGCACGACATTTTGGCCGTGGTAGAAATCGATATCGGCCTGCGCAGCATTTTCCGGCGGCTCTTCCAGGGCGTAGCGCCGCCGCGCTGGGTGCGCCGTTTGCAAAAGTGGATTCCGCCCAACTCCATTCGCTGGAATTTCTGCAACGTAGTGGAACCCGATCCGCTGCGCCGCCTGCGGCTGAACATCTCCTATCAGGGCCTGGAAAACATGCACCCCGCGGACTTGGCCGACATCGTCGAAGACTTGAGCCCCGCCGAGCGCGAGGCGATTTTCGAAACTATCGACAGCGAAGTGGCGGCGGACGCGCTCTCCGAGGTCGATCCCAAGATGCAGGCCAGTATTCTCGAATCGCTGGAGCCGGAGAAGGCCGCCGATATCGTGGAAGAAATGGCGCCCGACGAAGCCGCCGATGCGCTCTCCGAACTGGAAGAAGCCACGTCGGAGGAAATTCTGGAGGAGATGGATTCCGCCGAAAAAACCGAAGTTCAGGAGCTGCTGGAATTCGAAAACGATACCGCCGGCGGCATGATGAACACCGAGTATGTCTCGCTGCACGAGAATGCGTTGGTGAAGGACGCGATGAGCGCGCTGCGCGGCAACGAGGATCTGCTGGAAACGCTGAACACGTTATTCCTGGTGGATGCGGAAGGGAAATTGACGGCCGCCGTTCCGCTGGCGCGGCTCTTCATTTCCGATGGCGGCACGCCATTGAAAGAGCTGGCCGCCGGCACTCTTATTACCGTGAGCGTCGACGAGCGTCAGGACCGCGTCACCGAATTGTTCGACAAGTACAACCTGCTCACGCTCCCGGTGGTCGCCGAAGACGGTAAACTGGCGGGCGCGATCACCGCCGACGACATCATCTCCGTGTTGAGGGAAAAGTGACGGATGCCGAAAATTCTGAGCCGGTTCCGCTACCAGATTGCGGTATTTTTCGCGGTTCTCGGCCCGGGGTTTATCACCGCCGTCGTCGATAACGATTCCGGGGGCATTTATACTTACTCGGCGGCCGGCGCGCGCTACGGCTATCTGCCGCTCTGGACCCTGCTCCCAATCACGGTGGTTCTGATCATCACGCAGGAGATGTGCTCGCGCATGGGCGCGGTGACCGGCAAGGGCCTCTCCGACCTGATTCGGGAAGAGTTCGGTTTGCGGTTGACGTTTTTGATGATGACGCTGCTGGTACTGGCCAATCTTACTAACGTCATGGCGGAATTCGCGGGGGTCGCCAGCTCGCTCGAGCTGTTTCACATCAGCCGGTACATCTCCGTTCCTTTGGCGGGAGTGGCGGTCTGGTTCCTGGTGGTGAAGGGCAACTACCGGAGCGTAGAAAAAATCTTCCTCTTTGCGTGCGTTTTTTATGTCACCTATATCATTTCCGGTTTCCTGGTGAAGCCGGATTGGAAAGAGGCCGCGGTGCGCAGCGTGGAGCCGAAGCTGCTCCTGGAACCCGGTTATATCTACATGCTGATCGGCATGGTGGGCACGACAATCGCGCCGTGGATGCAATTCTATTTGCAATCGGCGGTGGTGGAGAAAGGCGTGACGGCCAAGGAGTACGCGGCCTCGCGCATTGAAGTGATCGTCGGCTGCATTCTGACCGATGTGATCGCGTTCTTCATCATCGTGGCCTGCGCGGGCGCAATCTACAGCGTGCATCCGCGCGATATACAGGACGCCGGCGAGGCCGCGCAGGCGCTCAAGCCGTTCGGACAATACGCCTTTCTGCTATTCAGCGCGGGCCTGTTCAATGCGTCGATTTTCGCGGCTTGCATTCTGCCGCTTTCCACCGCCTATTCCGTTTGCGAGGGCCTGGGCTTTGAGGCCGGCGTGAATCGCCGCATCCGCGAGGCGCCGATTTTCTACTTCCTCTACACCGCGCTAATCGTCGTGGGTGCGGGCGTGGTTCTGATTCCCGGCTTTCCGTTGGTGCGGATGATTCTTCTTTCCCAAGTGCTGAATGGCGTCTTGCTGCCGTTCGTGCTGATCTTCATGATTCTGCTGATCAACAAGCGCGACCTGATGGGCGAATGGACCAACCCGCGCTGGTTCAATACCTGGTCTTGGGTCACGGTGGTTGTAATGATCGGGCTGACGCTGGCGCTGGTGGGAATCACTTTGCGGGGATGAAGTCCCGGTCCCGGAGAGCAGATCGGCAGGCGCGTGTAGTCTGGAACATACAGCCGGAGTGTTAAGCTTGGCGGTGGCCAAAATTCCCACCGTGGGCGAACTCGCGCAGGAATTCGAACTGCCCGACTCGACGCGAGTGCCGCGGCGGTTATCGGAGTTGATCTCGCACGGCCGCCTGGTCTTACTCTTCTATCGCGGTAATTGGTGACCTTTCTGCCTCCGCCAGTTGGCGGACTACGGGGAGCGCTATCCGGAAATCCGTTCGGCCGGCGCGAGCCTGGTGGCGGTCTCGGTGGATGCACCCGAGAAATCGGAGGCCCTGCGGGTTGACCTCTCTTTGCCGTTTCCGATCCTGTGCGATGCGGAACATCGCGTCGTTCGGGACTGGGGCATCTACAATTCGCGAGAGAAAGGCGGCATCGCCAAGCCAGCCGTCTTCATTATCGATCCCACCCGGGTGTTGCGTTACGCCGCAGTGGACGCGGTTGTGACGCGCGTACCAGCGGCCGAGATTGTCTTCGTGCTAAAAAATATCCATAAAGCGCCGCCGATTCGACGCCGAGTTCACGTCCCGCTACTTTCCGATTGGATAAGGGCGATTCGGAATGGCATTCGGCGGTAAGCGGAGCGACATTTGTTTTGGTAAGTCGTTGTCACTTGGAAATCGGCGGCGCATTGCTCCAGGAGCCAAATTGGAATCCGAATTCAACGATGCAACGCTCGCCGCCCTACTTGCCGCGGCTCGTAATCGCCCCGTATCTTTTCAGGATCTCCACCGTCCGATCGATCGGCAGCGCCTGCACTGTGTGTCCATTGCCACTAACCGTGACTGCGCGCAAAAGCGAGTTATAAATAGCTTCCTCGGTAGCTTCTATCACGGCCAGGAATAGGGGCGACAGCTCATCGTTAGTGAGTAGCTTTGCGGGATTACGCTGAGTGGTGAAGGCGATCCCATAATCGCCACTGCCATTGGCGCCGGAGGAGCCGGTGCGCGCCAGGCCGAAGATGGTGCGCGCGACCATGCGCCGCAACTCGCGCGCGTCCACCGGCGCGTCGCTGGCGACGATCATCATGCACGATCCGTTCCCTGTGTTCGGCCCGCTGGAGCGCAATTCGCGTCCCACCGGCGCGCCGTTCATCGTCAGCGTGCCGCCAAAATTCGACTGCACCAGCACGCCCACCCTATAGCCGCCGGCCTTGCGCGATGCCGTCCCAATGCCGCCTTTGAACCCGAACGCCACCGTACCCATGCCCGCGCCTACCGCGCCTTCTTCCACCGCGCCGCCGCGCGCCGATCGAATCGCGGCCAGTACATCGGCGCTGCCCACGTGGCGTCCGCGAATATCGTTGAGATATCCATCGTTGGTCTCGCCAACCAGCGGGTTAATGGAGCGGACGTTTTCGTTTCCCGGCAGCGCCAGCATATAGTCGAGGATTGCGTCGGCTACTCGCGGAACGTTGAGCGTGGAGGTGAGAGCGATGGGGGTCTCGATTTCACCCAACTCCTCCACTTGCGTCGACCCCGCCAGCTTCCCGAATGCATTGCCGACAAACACGGCGCCGGGAACTTTCTCGCGGAAGAGATTGCCCCCATGCGGCAAGACTACAGTGACACCAGTGCGAATCGAGTCGCCGCGATTCAACGTGGTATGGCCCACGCGAACTCCAGCCACATCTGTGATCGCGTCTAAGGGGCCGGGCGGGAGACTGCCGGGCTTCAATCCGATATCGGCGGCGCGCGGGCGCGAAGGAGTTTCCTGGGCCATAAGGCACAAGGCGCAAGCTATCAACGTCAGCAGCCGAGTTCGCATTAGAGGGCGGGCCATGCCCGGCCTTAATACTATTGCACGGTTAACTATTGCCCGCCGGTCACCGCCACAACTGCTTTCGGTTGCGTTTGCGCGCTGCCTATGCTCATGATTACGGGAACTTCAACCACCGTTCCAGTGCCCCCAACAGTGGTTCCCGCTGGCAAAATCACATTGAATTGGTAGATCCCCGGTCCGGTCAATCCGGCGAAGCTGACTTCTGCTGGCACTCCACCCACCGTAACCGCAGGCAGTAGAGCGACTGGCAGAGCCGCCGTCGGGAGTGTTCCGTTCGGGGCCGCGGGATTGGTGGCGCCGAATCCGGTTCCATAAAGCACCATAATTTCGCCCGCATTGAATGGCGTGGTGGCGATGCCGGTAAGCAGGCCGGGCGGACCCGCTATGGAACCGTTCGCATGCTCCGAAGCGATAAAGCCGTTGCCAGTGGTAGCGTCTGCCGGACCCAAAATAAACAACGTTGGCCCGTGGAACTCATGATCGCGCTAACCGCCGCGCTAGCCAGGCCGTTATTCGTCACCACAAACTCCGCCGGGCCCGATTGGATATCCGTGGGCACAAGGAAATTAATCTGGGTTGGACCGACATAGCTCACCGCCGCCGCTTCGCCGTTTACGGTCACGCTGACGCCATTGAGCTGAGTCGGCGGATTGCCGCCGACGAAATCCGTTGCCAACCAGTTGCGCGTCCTGGCCGACAAGCCGGTTGAAGGGAGCAAAACCGGAGGCCACCGCGGGATTCGTGGAGGCGCCGGTAACGGTTATCGCGCTCATATTCGCATCATCTGCACCACCAGCGCGGTAGCCGTCCCCGTTCCGTCGTAGAGCATGGAAGTGCCGCTGCCATTATTGCCGATCCAGAACGGGCTGCCCGAGGTAAAGCCATTACCCCAGGGATTGACCAGATTCGGATCGGTGTGATCGGCTATACCGGGTTTGTTGGCTACCAGATTATGTACCAATATGCGTTCGCGGCATTCATCCAACCGGCAAATGCGATCGACAGCACGCCGGCACACAGGCATCGGGGGAACAGCGTCTTGCTGATAAGTTCAGGCATGGTGATAGTGAAGATACCAATTACTCGCGCTCGATCAGGTCTGAATCAGGTAAAAACCTTGTAAACATGCTAAATGGGATTATGCGTCGCAAGATTGTCGGATTTCACCAGGACGAGGCTAACGATTGGATCGCGGATCTCGAATGCGGGCACACGCAACACGTGCGGCACAACCCACCTTTTACCAACCGGCCTTGGGTAACCACTCCGGAAGGCCGCGCCGGATTTATCGGCCACGAACTCGATTGCCGCCGTTGCGACGAGGAGAGTCGTTCGCTCACAAATTCCCACTCGGAAGACCCGTAACAAACACCAGCAGGCCCCGGTGAGAGCGCCTGAAGACTTCATCACGCCACCACCAGTTGCAGCACTTTCTCCCAGCCCACCTCGCACGGCCGCCTCTGTTGTTACCGGTGGGTGGACCGCCGCCCCGGCCGAACGGGCGGGCCATCTCCAGGACCACGCTGTGGCCCGCCACGCGGGACTGAACGGGGTTGTCTCTTTCAGGCTGATGCCAACCCCGGGGAACCATCGCTATCGGGAAATTCGCACCGGCCCCGCCGACAGGAACCGGCGGCTATCGAGGGCAAATTCAGCGCGGCCTGAATCTACCCCACGCGCCAGTGTAAGTTATTGAAGGACGGCGCTAATTCTCCGAAGGCCGCTCGACGTGGTCGATAATCAAACTCTCGACCTGGGCACTCTGAGATTCGATCTTCAGGCCAAGCTGCTCCTGAATGGCGCGCCTATGAATTCATCGACGCTCATCGCCTGGTCGGCTGTAACTGAAAGCGTAAAGCTAAATGCCCCCAGCATTCCGGTCTTATCCACAACAATCCGGCCAAATCGTGAGGACAGCCAATCGGCCAGTTGAGCCATGGATATTTTCTTTTCTGTGTACGTGAATATGATCTCGTCGCCAACGCGCGTGTGGATAGGTAGCGAATTGAACTCGGGAATCTCCTCATCGGCAGCTGGCCTAAGCTTCTTTCTTACCGGGAAGCAGCGCGGTACACTGCGTCTTCTTTAATCGCCCGGCGGCACTTCAATTGGAAGCGATCCGCCAACAGCGTCTGCATCATTTGCTTCAATTCTTCCGTACCCGCCGAAAAACCCGCTTTCGCGATGACGTCGTACCACTCACGATTCAGCCAATCGGGTTTGCTGCCTTTAATCTGTCCGGTTGATTGCAAGCCATACGCGAATTCGATCAAGCCCGCTGCGCTCGTTAACGACATGGTTAAAATTCCGGGATGAACAACTGTTTTCGAGGTTTCAGCAATGTTATGGCGACCGCTGGCCTCGTGCCGCTTGATGGAAACCACTTCGAAGGATGGTCGAGTCGCGGCCGATTGCGCCTGACCGTACCCTCCATCCAGAAGGCCGGCGAGAACCAACAGGACTACCTGTCCACGCGCGGCCCAACGTAAGTAGCGCAGCAACTCCCGCCGCGAATTCCAGAGGAATGCCCAAAACTGGCGGAAGGTAATCGCTTCCGCGTGCAGCCCGGAGTAAGTTTCGATCCGCCACCGCAGATACGGACTGTGCCATGGCCGCAGTCGGTAGCCGCGAGTCATACGCAACAGCAACCGCAGCATTACTTAGAGGAACCGGGCGTCTTGGGCGCAGCTTGATCGGGAGTAGCGTAGTATCCGCTTCGCGTGCGTACCGTGGGGTGTCCGGGAGCGTTCACAGTAATCTTGATCTCGCGGAAGCTTCCATCGAGCGCCGTATTCGACGGGGTGTAGGCAATAGTGTATTGGTTGCGGATATCGTGTGCGACTTCCTGCGCAATGTGATCTACGTCGGCCAGTTCTTTGGGAAAGAAAGCCTCGCCGCCCGTGGCTTCCGTTAGCGAGGTCAGCTCCCGTTTCGCCTTTGTCGCGTCGCGCCGGTCTTCTTCGCTTAACAGGCCCACGGCATAAATCAACACGCCGCTCTGCTGCGCCACTTTCACGAGCGCCTCCAGACTAACGATGCTGCTGTTGTCCACGCCGTCGGTAACCACCACCAGCACCTTCTTGTCGCGGTGGGCTTTCTCCTTCAAGTGGACGATGGACATGTTCACCGCGTCGCGCATGGCCGTGCCCCCGCGGGCGTCGATGCGCGCCAACGCTTCCTTCATCTCTTCGATGTCGTTGGTGAAATCTTTCTCGTTGGGAAGGTCCAAATACGCGCTGTCGTTAAAATTCACGACAAAGACTTCGTCGTCCTTGTTGGAGGCCTGCACCAGGTCAATGGCAGCGGCTTCTACCTTCTTATGCTTCTCACGCATGCTGCCGCTGTTGTCGATAATCAATCCAAGCGAGACCGGCACATCCTCCCGCTTCATGGTGAATTGCTGCGGCACTTTGTTTTCGTAAACCGTAAAGGCCGATTTGGGAAGATCGATAATCAGGTGCCCGGCCTTATCCACCACCGTCGTGGGACACACTACTTCCCGGGTGTCGGCGCGGAATACGGTTCCGGATTCTAATGTCTGGGGGTCTGTGGGTTTGGGTTGGCGCGCTGCGCTCTGCTGCGCAACGGCAGTCAAAGAGAAGCTCAAGATTCCAATCAGCAAATATGGTCGCATATGGCAGTGCCAGAGTTGACAGGCGGTAGCGCCTGTTCTATTTATTTTAATTTGTTTATTGCGGAGGAGCATAGTAGCCGGTTCTCCAGTACGCGCGGAGCGGCGGCAGGCCGCGGGGCTGAATGATTTTCACCTGCACCCGCCGGTACTTTCCGTCGTGTTCGTGGTTCTGCGGCGAATAGCCAAGAATATACTGGTTGCGAAGTTCCACGCCAATTTTGGCCGCCACGTCCGGTAACTCGTTAATATTATCCACTTCGTACTGCCGTCCGCCGGTCGGCTCGGTAATCTCGGTCAGCAGCGCCGGCCCATTGGCCTCCTCCGGCGTTCTTCCGCGGGACGGGCCCATTTCGTAAATTCCGATTGCATAGATTTGGACGTCCGCTTCCTTCACCAGGTTCTTTACTTCCGTGGGAGTGTAACGGCTGTTGTTGTCGCCTCCGTCGGAAATAATCAACAACGCCTTGCGCGGATTCTGGGCCTTCTTCATTTCATGCAGGCCCATATAAATGGCATCGAGCAGCGCGGTCTGGCCTTTGGCTTGGGTAAAGGTCAGGCGGTTTTGAATCTCCTCGAGGTTATGCGTGAACGGCTGCACTAACTGCGCATTATTATTGAACTGCACCAGAAAGAATTCGTCTTCGGGATTGGCGGTTTTGAAAAATTGCGCCACCGCCTGCCGCGACTTCTCCATCTTGTTGCTCATGCTGCCGCTGCAATCGAAGATGACGCCCACCGAAATCGGCGCGTCCTCGCTGGAAAAGCTGGTGATGTTCTGATCCACCTTGTCTTCCGCCAGCTTGAAATTTTCTTTCTCCAAACCCGTCACGAACCGGTTCAGCGGGTCCGTCACCGTGACCGGAATCAGCACCAGCGTGGTATTGACGCGAATATCGGCCTTAGGAAGGACCTCCTCTTCTTTCACCGACGGCTTGGGGCGGGGGGAGATAGTGACCTGCTGCGCGGCGAATCCGCCGAACGCGGCGACTGCAGAGATCGCGGTAAAAACCAACAGCTTGCGGGAGGAGGGCAGCATGGCGGCCAGCCAGCCTTTCTGACCAAAGTCTAGCATAGGCGTTTCATGGTATGATCGCGTGTGCCGCGTAAAATCTTGGGCGTGATCCCCGCCCGGTTTCACTCCTCACGTTTCCCAGGCAAAGTACTCGTCCCGATTTCCTCAAAAACCATGTTGCAACACGTTTACGAACGCGCGGCCATGGCGCGCTACCTGACGAGCACGATCGTTGCCACCGACGACGAGAGAGTATTCCAGGCTGCACGCGCGTTCGGCGCGCCTGTACGAATGACGCGCAGCGATCATATTTCCGGTACAGACCGCGTGGCCGAAGTGGCCTCCGCGGATAACGCCGCCATAATAGTAAACATTCAGGCCGATGAGCCGCTGATCGACCCGATGGCAATAGACGCGGCCATCCTGCCGCTGGCGCACGATGACGGAATCGTCATGTGTACCCTCAAGAAGCGCATCGAGGATTCCCGCGAAATCGCCGATCCCAACGTAGTTAAAGTGGTCACGAACCACGCCGGCGACGCGATCTACTTTTCGCGTAGCGCCATACCTCACCACGGCGCGGCGCACGCGCCGCCGTTTCCTTACTTCAAACATATAGGATTATATGTTTATCGGCGGGATTTTCTATTGAATTATTCGCTGCTGCCTGTTGGCCCTCTGGAGGAGGCCGAGAAATTGGAACAGTTGCGCGCTTTGGAGAACGGGCATTCCATCCGCGTGGTGGAAACCGAATACGAATCCGTGGGCGTGGATACGCCGGAGGACCTGGAGCGGGTGTCCCGCTTATTTGCAGCGGCTTCTCAAGCCGTTACGGAGGTGCATTGAATGGCCAAGTACATTTTCGTAACCGGCGGCGTGGTCTCATCGCTGGGTAAGGGCATCGCCGCCGCGTCGATCGGCTGCCTGCTCGAGAGCCGCGGCCTTAAGGTCACGTGCCAGAAGTTCGATCCGTACCTCAATGTGGACCCCGGCACCATGAGCCCGTTCCAGCACGGCGAGGTTTTTGTTACAGACGACGGCGCCGAAACCGATCTCGACCTGGGCCACTACGAGCGCTTCACTCATGCCCATCTCACGCAAAGCAACAACCTCACCTCCGGCCGCATTTACGAGCAGATCCTCACGCGCGAGCGCCGCGGAGACTATCTGGGCAAAACGGTCCAGGTGATCCCGCATGTCACCAACGAAATCAAGGCCGCCATGAAGCGCGTGGCCGCCGATGTGGATGTAGTGATCGCCGAGATCGGCGGCACCGTCGGCGATATAGAGTCGCTGCCGTTTCTCGAAGCGATTCGCCAGATGCGCCACGAAGAAGGCCGCGAGAATACGCTTTTTGTACATGTGACGCTGGTCCCCTGGATCGCCGCCGCCCAGGAACTAAAGACCAAACCCACCCAGCACAGCGTCAAGGAACTGCGTGCCATCGGTATTCAGCCCGATATCCTGCTGTGCCGCTCCGAGCGCTTCCTGCCGGCCGAGATGAAAGAGAAGATCGCACTTTTCTGCGACGTGGACGTGAAGGCCGTCATCACCGCCTGCGATGTGAGCTCGGTCTATGAAGTGCCGGTGGTGTTCGCGGGCGAGGGCGTAGACGAGATGATCCTGCGCCTCCTGGGAATCCACGCACCCGCGCGCGACCTGAGCCGCTGGATCGCCATGCTCGAACGCATACGCAACCCGCGCGGCGAGGTTTCCATCGCGATCGTCGGCAAATACGTCGAGTACGAAGATTCTTACAAGAGTCTGAAGGAAGCGCTGGTGCATGGCGGCGCCGCTCACGAGCTCAAGGTCCATATTCATTGGATCGAAGCCGAGGGCATACAGGGGCCCGAATTGGGAACGCCAGTTGGCAGGTTATGACGGCATCCTGGTGCCCGGCGGCTTTGGCAAGCGCGGCATCGATGGCATGTTGAACGCCATTCGCTATGCCCGCGAGCGCCAAGTGCCGTTCTTCGGCATCTGCCTTGGCATGCAGACGCAGGTGATTGAGTTCGCACGCAACGTGGCCGGACTCGATGAAGCGGATTCCACCGAGTTCAATCCTGGCACGCCGCATCGCGTGATTTTCAAGCTCCGAGAATTGAAGGGCGTCGATGAGCTCGGCGGCACCATGCGTCTGGGAAGTTGGCCGTGCCGCCTGGCGGAGGGCAGTTTCGCCTATCGCGCCTATGGCGCGCGCGAAATACATGAGCGCCACCGCCACCGCTACGAATTCAATCGCGAATACGAAGAACAGTTGCGCGCCGCGGGGCTGCGCATCACCGGCGAGACGCCCGACGGGGCTTTCGTTGAAATCTGTGAGATTGCCGGTCATCCGTGGTTTGTGGGCTGCCAGTTTCATCCGGAGTTTAAGTCAAAGCCCATGGAGCCGCATCCGCTATTCGCCGCGTTCATTAAGGCGTCTTACGAAAATCGCGCGCGCCATTCGGAGGTAGCGGAAGCGACAGACAGGGAGCCTCACGCAGGTGAGCCTCACGCACGTGAGCCTCAGTACTCGCGTGTCGATTGATTTTGGCGCGTTCGGTCCTGGCCTCCCACTGGTATTGATCGCCGGCCCCTGCGTCATCGAGAGCGAAGAGCACGTACATTTCATGGCGCGAGCGATCCGCGACGCCGTGGGCGAGTTCATTTTCAAGGCTTCGTTCGACAAGGCCAACCGCACCAGCGGCGACGCTTACCGCGGACCCGGACTGCGCGAAGGGATCCGCATCCTGGCCGGCTTGCGCCGCGACGGATTCCCGGTCCTGACCGATATCCACGAGCCTGCGCAGGCGGAAGTAGCCGCGGAAGCCGCCGATATCCTGCAGATACCCGCTTTTCTTTGCCGCCAGACCGACCTGCTGATCGCCGCCGGCCGCACCGGAAAAATCGTGAACATCAAGAAGGGCCAGTTCGTGGCGCCGCACGATATTCATCGCGCTGCCGAAAAGGTAGCCTCCACCGGAAACAATCGGGTGGTGTTGACAGAACGCGGCTCGTCATTCGGCTACAACAATCTCGTCGTGGACATGCGCGGCCTCAAGATCATGCGCGATTCCGGATGGCCGGTGGTCTTCGACGCCACCCACAGCGTGCAGTTGCCAGGCGGCGCGGGCAGCGCCTCCAGTGGACAACCGCAATTTATCGAGACGCTGGCGCGCGCCGCCGTGGCTGTGGGGGTGAACGGCATTTTTGTGGAGGTGCATGACCGGCCGGAAGAGGCGCTGTCGGATGGGCCGAATGCCCTGCGGCTGGATCTATTGGCGGGATTTTGGCGAAGGTTGCAAGCGATCCATGCGCTGGTGAGCATTTCATAACTTCGCCAACTTATTCCTTCTGACTGAATCGCCTTATGGCCGGCTTGTCGATCAAGCGTCAGGACGCGGTCCCCGCCGGCTCCGCCCACGGAAGATACGCAGCCCCGAAAAGGCCCGCCTCATTGCCCAGCGTAGCCGAAATAATGCGTGTGCCTTGCGTGGTGCGATAACTATAAGAGCGCTGCGCCACGGTGCGCAGCATGGGCGGCGCAAAGAGATCCCACGCGGGCAGCATCCCACCGCTTAGGAGATAGAGCGGAAAATTGAACGTATTCACCAGATTCGCCAGCAGAATGCCCAGCGATTCGCCCATCACGCGAAAGACCTCGCGCGCCTTTTGCCCGCGTTCATCGCTACCCTGCGCGATGTCGTAAACGTCCTTAGCGGTAAGATCGTGTCCCAGTTGCAGCAGCCTCGCCATGGCGGTGAGCGCGGTTGCCGAGCTGTACTTTTCCACGCATCCTTGACTCCCGCAGCCGCATGGGTACCCATTCGGCACAACCGTGATGTGGCCCAACTCGCCCGCCATGCCTAGATATCCGCGCAGAATGCGGCCGCCGCAAATAATTCCGCCGCCAATCCCAGTGCCCAAGGTTAGCAGTACTAGATCGTCGGTCTCGCGCCCAGCCCCCATCCACTTTTCGCCCAAAGCCGCGGCGTTCGCGTCATTCTCCAGAATCACGCGCGAGCCCAATTGCTTCTCGAGCGCATCGCGCATGGCGAAATTTTCCAGAAAGGGCAGGTTGTTGGCATTGCGCACAATGCCTTCGTGGAACTGAATAAATCCCGGCACGCCAATGCCAATGCCGGCCAGTTCCGTCGTGCCATGCCGCGCGCGCAAGGCCGACATGGCCGCGACTATGTCCCCTAATACCGCGTCTCGTCCTTCCGAAAAATTCGTGTTCCCCGCAATCTTTTCGAGCAGTTTGCCACTGCAATCGATCGCGGCCGCGCGCAGGTTGGTGCCACCCAGATCGACGCCGATGGAGTATCCGTTCATAGGCAAACGGATCATACCATGGACTAGTACAATCCAATCGGATAGTCCTCTGGCAGCCAGCCGGGGCGACTGCCAGTGCGCCCATCACTTTTCTCCATTGCCTGCATTAAAACATTTTTATCTCACTTTGGTTGATTACGTGCTAATCCTGAAACAGAGTTGAAACAGAAGACATAGTAGATCAGTCGATATATATAGTGAGGGGGAATCCCATGAGCGGTGGAAGATACATTGATATTCCAGGCAGCCGAACGCACGAGCTCCCCCCGCTGCTTGTCCATGCCGCTGTGGATCATCCGGCGGAGGAGGCCGATTGCGCGTTGGCGTCCATTATGCCGGAGGCCGAGGATATGCTGGCCGCCGACGCCGACGAGTTGCGGTTTGAACAGCGCAAGTACGACCTGGCTCTACAATTAAGCGAGCAATATAAGCGGTTGCTTACCCATTGGTCTTGGGGCGATTCGGTTTTGGAATGGATTCGCCAATGCGAGATCACGTTCGAATGCGAAGACGCGCTACGCAAGCTTTTGCACCCGGATGTCTGGCCGCATGCCAGCCGCGCCAGCTTTGTCACACTGCTCATGGAAAAGCACATCTCCACTCCGGGAATCGCGCTCGATCGCGCCGTCGGCATGCGCCTCGCCTTTCGCCAGCCGCCGCCCATCGATTGCGTATCCAGCCAGTTTTTGTTTTATCTGAATTCGACTCTCGCAACCACGGCTTATCAGACGTGGTCGCATCTGGTTCCCCAGGCTGAGGGGCTATTTCCGCCCGAGAGGTTCCATTTTGACGTGTGGAACGTCGATAACTAACCGCGCGTCACTCCGCGGCCAGTTTGCCAGCCGCTTCGTGAAATACCGTCGCGAAGAAATCGCGCGTTGAAGGCGAGCATCCGATGTGCAGATTATCGCGGCCCTCGTCGATAAAGCCCAGATAACCGTCCCATCCCAAATCGTCCAGCACGAACCGAAGGCACTCCAGCTCGCCCGGCGGCAATCCTGAGTAATCGATATCGAACACCTGCCCGGAGCTGTGCGCGAGTATCTCTCGTCCGCCTTGATGGGGCGAATCCTGCGCTTCCACCAGCGAGCTCACCGGCAGCGGCAGAAACTTCTCGCCTTTCGGGTTGAGCGCCTCGTGCAGCCTCCGCGTTTCAAACGCAATATACATCAGCGTGCCCACAGCCGCCGCAGATGCCTGGGAGTACGATTCGATATTGGCAGCCGAATCCGGCGTCAGGCTCAAGCTGTATCCGAAAAAGTCGGGACGATTCAACGCGCGCACCAACCGCTTGCCTGCGTCGGTCCGAATATCGTCGTTGCTGTGGAACACCAGGTCGTCCCGCCGCAGCCAGACTGATAAGCGATGAGGCGCCCGGCCCGTGGCTACGAAATCGCTTTTGTAAGTCGTGGAAAGCTCCTCAAACGCCACCGGATCGCGCCGGTATAGCGCCAGCAACTGTTCCGCGCGCGCCACGCGGAAATAATACGTGGGCGAATAATCGCGCTGCATTTGCTGCTGAATCGCCGTGTACAGCTCGCGATTCCAGGCTGGATTGCAAGAGAAGAACATGCGCGGAACCGTGATCTGATCCTTGGGGATCCCGCGCGCGCGCCGCGTCAGATCCTGCATTTCGGCCGCGCAGCCCGCGCCGCAGTGATAGGCGAATACCGCCCAATCGCGCCCGCCGAATTTCTGCTCGAGACCCGCCAGATAGACCGCCGACGCCGGTATCGCTCGCGCCGGCGTCAGGCGGTCGTCGCGCACGGTTACCACGTACGGCGTCTTGTGCGTGACCGTTTTGAACTTGGGCTTGCCGCTTGCGGTCTTCACCGGAACCTTCTCGCGCGTGATCTTATAACGGGTGGAGACCACCACCTTTAAGCCCATCGCCCGCGCCGTAGCCGCGGAAATCTGCATGATTCCCTTAGGACCAGATGGACTCTCCGCCTTTGGATCGCCCCAGCTTTCCAGGTAAGAGACCGCCTCGATCAGCGTGGCGGGCAGCCCGCTGCGCTGCCCCGCCGCTTTGAACAGCGCTTGCAGCTTGGCATCGCCTGTGATCCGCTTCGCGCCGGGTACGGCCTGCGGGTCGCGCATGATGCTGAAGGTTTGCGATTCGATCATCCGGCCCGTGCGGACCGTTAACAGTTCTTGCGAAATGTCGTCGCGTTCCACGCCGATGCCCGACACCCGATGCTCCGGCGTGAAGAACCCCGGAGATTCAGCCAGGCTCAAGGGAGCCAGGCTGAGGCAGAACAGCGCCGCGAATCTCATCCTTCAACCATAATAGTGTGGACGCGCCCAATCGCACAAATGGTACTTGCGCGTCCGCCTTTGAGTACCAGCGCTCGAGTAATTTCGTGTGGAGATGCTCGCATGGCATTAAGGCTTGGCCGGCCGTAGCCTGCCACCCCGAAACCACTTCCGCCAGATGAAATATGCCGCCAGCGCGAGTGCGGCTGCAATCGTCAAGACCACCGCGTATCCGTGAATCCGGCTTTCTACCGTTCTCCAGCGCTCGCCCAGGAAATAGCCGAGCGAGAGAAACGCCGCCACCCAAAGAAAGCCGCCGCTGTAGGCGAATAGCGCGAACTGGCGCGGCGCGACTTCGCTCATCCCGGCGGCGTAAGCGGTCAGGTGGCGCACGCCAGGCACAAAATATCCGAAGGTCAAGCCCCAGTGGCCGACGCGCTCGAACCAGGCATGCGCTTTAAGCACGTGATCTTCGGTAATGCGAACATAGCGCCCGTAGCGATGGATCAGCGTGAGTCCAAATGTTCGGCCCAGATAATAACTGATGGTGATGCCGCAGGTACTGCCCGCCCAGGCGGCAGCGAATGCCAGGGGGAAGGAGAGATTCCCTTTAAACACCAGGTATCCGCTAAACGTGAGCAGAGTCTCGTCGGGGACCGGCAAGCCGACAATTCCTAGTGTGAGCAGCAAAAAAACGGCCACGTAGCCGTAATGCGCGATCCCTGCGAGGATGCTCTGTTCCATCGAGCGCCCGGTGCTAGACCACCATCTCGCTGAGGCTTACGACGGTACGATCGCCTTCCACCACTACAATGCCGCTTTCGGTGACATAGTGGCCATTCCTGCGGTCCACCTCGTGGTCGTGGCCGATGACGGCGTCCGCGGGAACGCGGACATTCTTATCCAAAATCACGCGGTGTAAGCGCGCGCGCCGTCCGATGTCGCAATTGTCCAGGATGACGCACTCGTCGACGACCGCGCCGGAGTGGACCTTTACGCCGCGCGCCAGGACGGAGTTGCGGACCATGCCGCCGGAGAGAATGCAGCCGCCCGAAACAATCGAGTCGATGGCCTGCCCGCGGCGCTGTTCCTGATCGAAGGTGAATTTGGCGGGCGGGTCGGGATATCCGGTAGTGCGCAGAGGCCACTCGCGGTTATATAGATTCAACGCGGGGGTGATGGCGCGCAGATCCATGTTGGCCTCGTAATACGAGTCGATGGCGCCCACGTCGCGCCAATAGGGTTCGGCGTCGGCGGGCTCGCCGGGAATGCGGTTGGTCTTGAAATCGTAGGCGAACATCTCGGATTTGCCGGCCAATTTGGGCAGGATGTTGCGGCCGAAATCGTGAGCGCTGGCGGGCTCGGCGGCGTCGTCGTGTAAGAGGCGGATCAGCGTGCGCGTGGAAAAAACATAGTTCCCCATGGAGGCGTAGACGCGCTCGGAATCGCCAGGCATGGTAGGAGCTTCGGGGTTCTTTTCGTGGAAAGCGAGGATGTGGCCGTCGGGGGCGGTCTCGACGACCCCGAACTCGGCGGCATGTTTGCGGTCCACGGGAATGGCGGCCACGGTAACCTCGGCAGCCTTCTGCACGTGGAATTCGATCATGCTCATGATGTTCATGCGGTAGATGTGATCGCCGCCGAAAATCGCCACGACGTGGGGATCCGACTGTTCCACCAGGTTGATGTTCTGGTAAATGGCGTCCGC
Organism: Bryobacterales bacterium; assembly: GCA_963723015.1. Lineage (GTDB taxonomy): Bacteria > Acidobacteriota > Terriglobia > Bryobacterales > Bryobacteraceae > PALSA-243. Next base: position 20,685 of record CAVRPF010000003.1, on the reverse strand, counting down.
GGTGCCTTTGTACCAGGTCTCGCCGGGCGAGCGCATCTGCGCGGGCACGGGGATGATGAATTGATTTTTCAGCAGACCGCCGAACTGCCAACCCTCGTTGAGGTGCTGGAGCAGCGACTGGCTGCGGAACTGGGTCAGCACGTAGATGGAATAAATTCCCGAATTAATGAAATTGCTGAGCACGAAATCGATGATTCGATACTTGCCGCCAAAAGGCACGGCCGGCTTGGCGCGCTCCTTGGTCAATGGAAGAAGTCTGGTACCTTTGCCACCCGCCAGTACGATGCCGAGGACGCGTATTCGCATAGTGTGCCAACCCAGGCCCATTTTTTCAGGCAATTGCGGATATGGCAAGCGAAAAATGGATAAAGACTCTCCTTCGAATGGCCGATAGGGTAGCGAGGGTCATCACAACCACAAGATGTTTTCCATTATTGGCATTGTTCTGGTCTTTGCGTCTATAGTAGGTGGCTACATGATGGAGCACGGCAAGCTCCTGGTGCTGTTGCAGCCTTCGGAACTGATCATCATAGTGGGAGCGGCGCTGGGTACCGTGCTCACGGCGAATCCGCTGCCGGCGCTGATCCGGCTAGGGAAGGCGATGGCGGCGGTGTTCTCCGGCAGTCCCTACACTAAGGCGTTCTACACCGAAAACGTTAAGATGCTGTACGAGCTGTTTGCGATGGCGCGCAAGGCGGGAAACGCCAAGCTGGAGGAGGATATGGATAACCCTGCCAAAAGCGCGGTGTTGACCAAATATCCGAAATTCCTAAAGTCGCACCATGCGCTCGATTTCCTGTGCGACACATTGCGCATGGGGGTCTCGGGCGTGGTGGATCCGATGGATATCGACACCATGATGGAAGTGGATTTGGAAGCGCACCATAACGAGGCGCACGAGCCTGTGGCGGCGCTCTCGGCAATGGCCGATTCGCTGCCGGGATTGGGAATTGTGGCGGCCGTGCTGGGGGTGGTGATCACGATGGGGTCTCTGGGCGGCTCCAAGGAAGAGATCGGGCAGCACGTAGCGGCGGCGCTGGTGGGCACGTTTGTGGGCATTTTGATGTGTTACGGAGTTTTTGGTCCCATCGCCGCGGCCATGAGCAAGCAGAACGACGCCGAAGGCGCGTATTTCGGATTTCTGCGTATGGCTTCGCTGGCCTTTGTAAAGGGCCAAAGTCCTATGATGGCAGTGGAACTGGCGCGGCGGGCCATACCTAATAGCCTTCGGCCGACCTTTAAGGAGATGGAATCGGCGTGCAAGGGCGGCGGTAAAGCGGCGGCGGTGGCTGCGCCCGAAGCGGCGAAGCCGCAGGCGGCATAATCATGCCGGAAGCGGTAAAGCAGGAAAACGTCAAAGCGCAAGTTATCGTCATCAAGCGTCCGCGTAAAGGCGCGCATGGGAATCACGGCGGCGCCTGGAAAGTGGCCTACGCCGATTTCGTCACAGCCATGATGGCGCTCTTTATCGTGCTCTGGCTGATGGGCGCCGATGAGGACGTAAAGAAGGCGGTTAGCTCGTATTTCAATAACCCTTCGGGTCCGGGAAAACTGACCGGCACGGCCGCGGCAGGCCTGGGTCATAGCATCGACATACCGAAGACGGATATGCACAAACTGCGGGAGAAGATCCAGCAGGCCCTGATGAAGGTTCCCGATTTCAACAACCTTAAGGATCATGTGGAGATCACGATTACCTCGGATGGCCTGCGCATCGAACTGTTGGAATCGGAGGCCGGCGTCTTCTTCGAAAAGGGCAAGCCCCTGCCCTCAAGCGGCGGGTCGGAGTTGTTGGAGGGGTTGGCGCAGGAACTCGGCAAGCTTCCAAACGAACTGCTAATTGAAGGGCACACGGATTCCAAGCCCTATGGCGGGGACGCCACTTACGGAAACTGGGAGCTATCGACCGACCGCGCCAATGCGGCCCGAAGGCTGATGGAAGCGCATGGATTGCGCCCGAATCAGGTGGCGCAGGTGCGCGGTTACGCAGACCGGCAACTGCGGCATCCGGACGACCCGGATAGTGCATCGAACCGGAGAATCTCGGTGATTGTGCAATATGTGGCGGGTGCAGATGCCAAAGACACGCCGGGGAAAAAATGAGGCGGGATTTCATGCAATACCAGGCTGGCCCATAGCATAATAGGCTCGTCGAGTTCCGGCGGATGCTGGCCGAGCTGTTTACCGGCAGAAGTTATGGCGCACGGTATTCGATCCCTTGGGAATATCCGGCGCCGTTTCCACGCAATGCTCTCTCATTTTCCACCCGGTAATCCAATTTCCCTCAACCATGTTGCCGCGAGCGGGCGCGGGCCGCTCCGCTCCCCGGCCCAGGTAGATGCCGCTTTCAAGAAGCTCCGGGTCGGCTGAAGCATAGTTGCATCCATAATGAGCGATGTTGTCATTACAGTGCGCCGTATTCATATTCCACAGGCGATTGCGAGCGATCAGGTTGCCGTCGCCGATCGCAAAAATCCCGCCGAAGACCGGGCTCTCCAGAGTGTTGTCCACGATGCGGATATTCCTGGTATGCACTTCCGGGTTGGTGTTGTTCATGACGATGCTGTAGTTGCCCAGCGGATACGCATCGGGCGGTCCCCGATTCACGCAAAGATTGCCGCGGATCTCGCTATCGTGCAGCCCATCGAGGTCCATGCACTTGCCGTCGATTTCGCCGATCCGGTTGCCAACGTATGCGGTATGGTCCACGTCGCCGGCGGTGTCGAGGCCTACGGGGATGGCGCGGCCGGGAGCGTCCACGATTTCGACTGGGAAGCCGATGCGCGTGGCGCGGTTGTCTTCGACTCGCATTTCCGTGGCGTGGCCCACCTGTATAGCATCGCGGCCAACGGTCTCGAAGACATTACGGGCGAAAACGCCATGGACATTGCGAGCGGACCGGAAGAGCGAGTGCGTCCACAGACCATTGCCGCGAATGTTGTGAAAGCCGCAGTTGGCAACCAGGAAATCGGAGGTTCCCTCCTCCAATAGAATGCCGCCGGTCGCGTTATTGAAGCCTACGCTGTCGCGCGAGCCGCTGTTCTCAACCGTGACGCGCTCGATGGAGATACTGCGGCCCGCGGCTTATCAAAATGGCGAAACCGGCCATATCGTGGAACTGCAGGTTGTCGATCGCGACAGACGTGCGCGAGTCCGCCAGGATTCCGCTGTTCTTGGTGAAGGTGGCAAATGGCTGGTCATAGGGAGGCAGGCCGGAGCGGACCTCCAGCCGCTCGCGGTTACCGAAGATTGCGAAATCGTGTAGTAGAACACCGTCGCCGCGGATCAGAATGGCGGCGCGCCCGATAAAGCCGTCCGCCATGCGAATGGCGCTGCCGCGCGGCGAGCCGCGGACTTCCGTGTGGGCGTCCACCACAAGCGGTTCGCGGATATCCATCGTGCCCTCGGGCAGCCGGACCACGCGATATTGCGGAACGCGGCCGCATGCGGCCAGAACCAGACAGGCGCCCAGCAGCGCGCGCCGCACTCTTAAGCCACCTCAATAGAAACCGCGGCGAATTCGCGCCTACCGAGAGAGACGTGGACCTCATGCCGGCCCGGCCCACACCGCGGGGGCAGGGGGAAGTTGAACTCGTAGCGCTGGAACAACGGATCGACGCAAAATGTCTCGATGCCGGCGGCCTCGATCCCATCCACGGCGGCGCGAAAGACATCGGGCCGGTCGATTTCCGCCATCACAGCTTTCACAATGCCGCTGCCGACCAGGTTTCCGGAGAGCAGATTGACGCCATCGGTAATAGAGACGAGGCGTGGCACGGGAGGTCCGGCCGGAATGATGCGCATCCAGGCGGGCGCGCACAGCGCATAGGCGTTGCAAAATAGTTCGACGGGCACAAGTCCGGTGCGCAGGCCGGGCGGCAACTCCGCATTCACCTGGGTGACGCCATCGCGCGCGGGCTCGCCGATATAGCTGGGGCGGCAGGAGCGGCCGTCGGCGCCGACGGCGATGGCGTTCAGATCGCACTCGCCGGGCAGATTTTCGATCCACAAAGAGAGCGACGCCATGGGGCCCGCGACCGGGGCCGCGGCCTCTCCGGTGATAGCGTCGGTGATATGCCGGATGCGCGGCGGTCCGGCCGGCGGCGGTTGCGAAGCGTCCCACTTGCGGCAGGTGATCCACATGTACTGCGTCCAGATCTGCTCGAGGGCCAGCAGTTGAAAGCCCTGGTCGCGGGCAAATTGCGCGATCTCGCCGGGCGCGATGCGGACGCCACTCCAGGTATCGTAGGCGCGCGCATGCGGCGGCAGACCGTTCAACTGGCAGCGCAGCAAACCGCCGGGGCGGAGTACGCGATACGCCTCGCGAAGATAGTCGAACACCACTTTGCGGATGGGAATGTGCTGGAATACGGCGTAGGAATAGACAAAGTCGAAGCTATTATCGGCGAAGATCTCGAGGCCCGCGCCGGAGCCGCGATGCGCGTGCGCATTGGGCGTATCGCGCAGGCGCTCGCCAGCTAGCCGGACCATCTCGTCGGAGACATCCACGCCGTGGATCTCGCCGAAGTGGGCGCTCATGGGGCGCAGCAGGCGCCCGGGGCCGCAGCCAATCTCCAGCGCGGCCGATCTTCCGCGAAGGCGCGGGAGTTGCGATTCCAGGTCGCGAACCACGTCGGCGGCGGTCGAAAAAAACTCCTCTTCGTCCTGATTGCGGCGGCCGAATGCGACGTAGTAATTGGCGTCTTCGCCGGCGCGCGCGTTCCAGTCGGCGCGCATTCGCGCCAGCGCCTCGGGATCGTCCATGCTGTGTTTTATTCTACCGAGGCCCGAGCGGCCGGCGCCGGGAAGGCGTTCACACGATTTGATATCGTGGAGTTTCCCTATGCCTACTAAAACCCCTATTACCGTCGCGCACGGCGACGGCATCGGTCCGGAGATCATGGACGCCACGCTACGGATTCTGGACGCCGGCGGCGCGGCGCTCGAGATTGAAACCATCGAGATCGGCGAGAAGGTTTATCTGCGCGGCAATTCCGCCGGAATTGAGCCGAGCGCCTGGGATTCCCTGCTGCGCACCAAGGTGTTCCTCAAGGCTCCCATCACCACTCCCCAGGGCGGCGGATTCAAGAGCCTCAACGTGACCACGCGCAAAATGCTCGGCCTTTACGCGAACGTGCGTCCGTGCGTCTCCTATCACCCGTTCATCGAGACCAAGCATCCCAATATGGACGTGGTCATCGTGCGCGAGAACGAGGAGGATTTATACGCCGGCATCGAGTATCAACTCTCGCCGGAAGTGATGTCATGCATCAAGCTCATCTCGCGGCCGGGCTCGGAAAAGATTGTCCGCTACGCCTTTGAATACGCGCGCCTGCACAAACGCAAGAAGGTCACCTGCTTTACCAAAGACAACATCATGAAGATGACCGACGGTCTCTTCCATAAAATCTTCGACGAAATTGCCGCGAATTATTCCGATATTGCCAATGAGCACTGGATCGTGGACATCGGCGCCGCCAAAATGGCCGATACGCCGGACGCGTTCGATGTAATCGTGATGCCCAACCTGTACGGCGATATTCTCTCCGATGTGGCCGCGCAGATCGCCGGCTCGGTAGGGCTGGCCGGCTCCGCCAATATCGGTGAGAAGTGCGCCATGTTCGAGGCCATCCACGGTTCCGCCCCGCGGCGTGCGGGCCAGAATCTGGCAAATCCGTCGGGCCTGCTGTTAGGCGCGGTGCTGATGCTGGTGCATATCAATCAGCCCGAGGCAGCGGAGCGCGTACACAACGCATGGCTGCGCACGATTGAGGATGGAATCCACACCTACGATATCTACACCGAAGGCGTGAGCGCTGAAAAGGTAGGCACCAAGGAGTTTGCCGCCGCGGTGATCGCGCGCCTGGGCCGGAAGCCGGACCGGTTAAAGGCGGTGAGTTATGCGAAAGGCGATGGGAAGGCGCTGGAGAATGTAATCGCGCCCAGTTCGGCCCAGATGGAGTTGAAGGGAGTGGACGCGTTCGTTTATTGGCCTTCGCGCAATCCCAATGCGCTCGCCGAGGCTGCCGGCAAGCTGGCGGGCGAGGGACTCAAGCTCCAGATGATCGATAATCGCGGCGTCAAGGTCTGGCCCGCGGGTCGCGCGGAGACCTTCTGCACGGATAGCTTCCGTTGCCGCTTTATGGCAGAGGGGTCGATTGGCATGGACAAGATTCTCGCCGTCCTGCAGCGCCTCTCCGCCGCTGGAATTGAGATTGCGGCGACGCAAACCTTGCGCACCTTCGACGGCAAGCCCGGCTTTACACTGGCGCAGGGACAATAAAAGTAGGGCAGACGATCGGTTTCATCATCGTCTGCCTTGACCGGCCGCATTAAGGCTGATGGTCTGTTCTACCTGAACAATGACACTGGAGCAATAAAAAATGACGGATTCCAAACCGCTGGTAGCGGTGATCATGGGCAGCAAGTCGGATTGGGAAGTCATGCGTCAGGCGGATGAGACGCTGAAGGCGTTCGGCGTGGCGCACGAGTGCCGGGTGCTTTCGGCGCATCGTACACCGGCGCAAACGGCGGAGTACGTCAGCCAGGCGGAGTCGCGGGGCATGGAAGTGATTATCGCGGCCGCGGGCGGCGCGGCTCATCTGGCAGGCGTTTGCGCGGCGCATACGTTGCTGCCGGTTCTGGGAGTGCCTATGGAAAGCGCCGCGCTCAAGGGTTTGGATTCGCTGCTCTCGACGGTACAGATGCCTGGGGGAATTCCAGTGGGTACGTTGGCTATCGGTCCGGCAGGCGCTCGCAACGCGGCATTGCTGGCGGTGGCGATTCTTGCAAATAGCCGTCCGGAACTGCGCGAAAAATTGCGACAGTTCCGGACGGAGCAAAGCGACAAAGTCTTGCGTGAAACTTTGCCGTAGGCCCGTTACTGGCTGATAATCGTGCCAGCCATGACGTTGCCGCTGGTCGGCTGAATGGAAATTACGCCGTTGTACGTAGTCTGCCCCTGGTTACTCGCCGGCCCTACACCAAGCAAGATGGTAAGCGATGAAGGCGCGGCAAGGGCGCCGCTCGTCCCCGCCGGGGCAGTAGCAAATTGCAGGCTAAGACTGCAATTGCTGTTCACGGTGTACGTACCAGCCCCGCTCAACGTTTGCGAGGAGGCCGCTCCAGTCTCAACGTAGTCGGTGATGGTGAAGTTTCCAGCGCCATCGAGACTCAGGACTCCGATCGCCGACTGCGGAGTAAAGGCGGTCCCGGTTGAGGTTCCGGTTGTGCCGGTGGTGTTCCGGTCGTGCCCGTGGTTCCGGTCGTGCCCGTTGTGCCGGTCGTGCCCGTGGTTCCGCGTTGTGCCGGTCGTGCCCGTGCTTCCGCTTGTGCCGGTCGTGCCCGTGGTTCCGTTGTGCCGGTCGTGCCCGTGGTTCCGCTTGTGCCGGTCGTGCCCGTGGTTCCGCTTGTGCCGGTCGTGCCCGTGGTGCCGGTTGTGCCGGTCGTGCCCGTTGTGCCGGTTGTGCCGGTTGTGCCGGTCGTGCCCGTCGTGCCGGTCGTGCCGGTTGTGCCCGTGGTTCCGGTTGTGCCCGTGTGCCGGTGGTGCCCGTGGTTCCGGTTGTGCCCGTGGTCCCGGTCGTCCCGGTGGCCGCGGCGGCGGTAGCGCCGTAATAGCTGAAACCAAAGCTAACTGGATAGAGCGGCGCAACGCAACTATTGTTGGAACGCAGCAACATTCCCGTGGCTCCGTTGGCGCCGGCATCCGACTGCAGGAATAGCGCCTCATTGCCGCCATTCACGATGACGGCATTGTAGTGCTGCCCGGAGTTTAGAGATATCGTAGCGGTGCAGTTACTGCTCACCGAATACGTACCGACAGCCGTAAGGCCGGTCGAAGATACGGCAGAGCTGGATGTGGTGCCGACAATATTGCCGGCGCCGTCGAAATAGAACCGGCTCACGGCGGGTGTATTTCCATTGATACTCGTCGGATTGCCGCCGAAGCCCCCGGGCAATGCGGTGGTCGAACTCGTGCTGCCGGTAGTCCCCGAAGCGCCGGAGCTGCCCGTGGTTCCCGTACTGCCGGTTGAGCTGGTTGTGCCAGTTGAGCTGGCATTGAGAGTATTGAGCACGTTGGTAAAACCTACGCTGGAAATCTGCGCATTGTACGTGCCCATTAAATACTGGTTAGTACAGCCGTTGACGGCAAATGAGGGCTTGGCGAGGCCAAAACCCAAAAACAGAACGGCTGCGGTAACAAGTGTTCGTTGAGATGTCTTCATCGTTGCTCCACGCTCCTGAAAATGATGGGCCGCAGACCTTCCGGAACGGCCACGCGACTCGCAGTATAGATAATGCGCCGACACTCGTGCGGTGAATGGGAGCACTGAGGCCGGTGGAAGGTGTCTTATTCAGCACCATAGTCAGTCCATAAGGGTGCTTTTGTTAACAAATCTTGCGAAAGTCGAAGGCCATATCCCTTCCCTACGCGCGCCTACGATGGGCACGGCATGACATCGAGCAGTTGGCCTTCCGCATCGGCTCGGAGTTGGGAGGCATGGGCGAGCGGCGTGATATGATGAATGCGGAGTATAGCTTTTTGGAGAAAATCCGATGATCGGCACGCTAGGCACCCCGGAGATGATTTTCATCTTCCTACTGGCGTTGGTGCTATTCGGTCCGAAAGAACTGCCGGAGCTTGGCCGGAAAGTCGGTAAAGCACTTTCCGAATTCCGCCGGGCGTCCAATGAACTGAAGTCCACCTTCGACCGGGAATTGAAATCTCTGGAAGCGGAGACCAAGTTGAGCGAAGTTCGCAACGAGCTTCAACTGGATACCTATAACTACGACTATTCGTCGTATGAACATTCTTCGTATGAACATCACGATGGCTCATACGTATCCGAGACATACGAATCTCCCGCTGACATTCCATCCATCGAAAGCGCATCCGCAACTCAGGACGCTGAATCACCGTCGGCTATGGCGCCCGAAGGCGTTATCGCACGCGGATCGGAAACGGAGCCCCTCTTACTCGAGGAACCGCTCGAGGAACATCCGTCTACAACCGCCTCTACGAATACGGAAACGGCCCCAGCCGAGCACAACGTATAGCGAATGAATCCAATTGATGAACCTCAGGGGAGCGCGGCTCCCCCGGCGGGGAGTCTGTCCCGCGGCTTGACAATCCCCAGTGCCGCCGGCGCAATTGAAGCGACCCGGCGGCGCTTTGGCCAATCGGGCAGAAGGCCCCCGCCGGGTCCACCTAGCGATGGCGGAGACGGCGGCGACGAGGACGATGAGGGCATGCTTCGCATGTCCTTTTTGCAGCACCTCGAAGAGCTGCGATCGCGCATCATCAAATCTCTGATCGGCGTGGCCGTGGCCTTCGGCGGAAGCCTTCTCTTCAGCCAACAGCTTTGGAATTTCGTCGTGAAGCCCGCAAGGGTGGCGCTCACCTCGCTAGGGTATCAACGCCGAATCTGACGCAGATTGAACCGATGGAAGTCTTCAATATCATTTGGTTCAAGCTGCCGATTGTGTGCGCGATTTTTCTCTCCTGCCCATGGCTGCTCTACCAGGTTTGGGCTTTTGTCTCGCCGGGACTTTACAAAAAGGAACGGCGTTGGGCCGCTCCGTTCATTCTCTCGGCGGCGGGTCTGTTTCTGTTGGGTGGCGTGTTCGGCTATTTCGTTGCGTTTCGTTTTGGACTAACTTTCCTGCTAGGACTTGGGCGCGGCAATTATGTAGTACCCATGGTCACCATCACCGAATACTTCGATCTCTTCGTGAACGTGGTCCTGGGAGTCGGGATTAGTTTTCGAACTGCCGGTTCTCATTTTTTTTCTGGCGCTGCTTAGAATCGTGACGCCGTCTTTTTTGATGAATCACAGCCGCTACGCGATTTTGATCATTTTTATCGTAGCCGCGGTAGTGACGCCGACGCCGGATGTATTTAATCTTATGTTATTCGCACTCCCGATGTGCCTGCTTTTCTATGTGGGTATATTCGCCAGTTACTTACTAGTACTGCATCGGGAGCAACGAAGATTTCCGTGGGGTAAAGCAATAACCATTGTACTTGGAGTACTATTGCTGCTAGCTGGAGCGTTGTACCTTGCTATTACTCGGTTCGGTTTTAAGCTAGTACCACATTGGCCTTTTCTAATACGATAATGGGCAGTCGTCTATAGAATTAAGTAGCTCATCCGATGTAACATTCTAAGTGTTAGCGCTGTGTGACCAAAGCGCTGGCAGAGGACGACGATGAGCTGCGATGGATCTATATAAAGCAATTCAAGATTTATACGCCGAAAAAGACAAGCTGGAGCGCGTGATCGCTTCGCTTGAAGATTTGCAGCGCGCCGCGGGCGGTGGAATTCCGCCAACGACGAAAACCGGAAAGCGCCGTGGACGAAAATCCATGAGCGCCGAGGAACGCGAGGAAGTCTCGGCAAGAATGAAAAAGTATTGGGCCAGCCGCCGAAAAAAGCACGCCCATGAAGCTTAGGGTTTGACTTTACGATTTATTAGGCAGGCTTAAAAAACCAGAGCCAGAAATACTGTTCGCCGGCGCCTGACTGATAGCGCATTTCAAAGCCGCAACGCGCGGCCATGCGGCGCGCATCCTTTTCGCTGAATGAAGCCCCTACCCATGTCTCTTCCGGTTGCAGGGGCACATCGGGAGATCCCTGCACCTGGAATTTCAGTAAGCCGCCCGGTCGCAGCAGGCGATGGACTTCGCGCACATAGCTTTCGACGATGTCGCGGCTGGGGATGTGTTGAAACACCATCGTCGAAAATGCGAAATCGAGTTGCGGCGCGCGGCCCCTGTCAAGAGGATTCCACCAATGGCCGCCGAGCGCGCGCAAGTCCTTCCCGTTGTTGCGAAACACGCGCGCGTTTGGGAACGAAGCCACCGCGCGCCGCGCCTGCGCCACCATTTCGCGGCTGATATCCACCGCATAGACATGACCAAAGAAATTGGCGAAAGCGCGCGTCACCCGCCCCGCCCCGCAACCGATTTCGAGGACAGTCATTTCCTTCGGATTTTTACCCTGGCAGATGTTATCGAGGTCGTTGAGGATGTCCTCCTGCATAGTCACCTCGCCCGCCCGATAAAACTCATCGTCCGACCAGTTTGTCTGGCCGGTCAGTACGTAGTGCCGCGCATTTTCCCGGGCGCGATCGTCCCAGTCGCGGCGCATGCGGCGGAGCTGTTTGGCGATTAGACGGTCCGCCATCGCTTTATTGTATCGGGCGAAACTGCTAAACCGGAAAGCGGCCGTGTTGACGGAAATATGGAACCAGGCCCCCCGCTTCAACGATATCGTGCATGATGCGCGGCAGCGCTTCGGCGGCGATGGCTTCGCCCGTGGTCTGGTTGAATACTTCGAGCGTGGCGCTATTCGCCACGCGCAGCCGGTCGCCTTCGCGGATGCGGCTGGTGTCGCAGATCACCGGCAACAATCCATTGTTCACCGCGTTTCGATAGTAGGTCCGCGCGAAGCTGCGCGCCAGCACCGCGCGAATGCCCGCGCCCAGGAGCGCTGTCACCGCGACTTCCATGGCCGAGCCGCAGCCAAAATTACTGCCCGCCACGATCGCATCGTCTGGTTGAATGGTCGCGGCGAAATCCGGCGCGATCTCTTCGAAGAGGTATCGGCGTAGCGCTTGCGGATCGAGGCTCTCGCGCTTGCGGCGCGAGGCGATGATGTAATCGGTATTGATGCCGTTACCGAAAACGCGCGCGCGCAGGATCACGCCAGAAATTCCCGCGGATCTGTCACCACGCCGCGCACCGCGGCGGCGGCGCAGCTTGCGGGCGATGCCAGATAGATGGATGCGTCGGTATTGCCCATGCGTCCCTTGAAGTTGCGATTGGCGGTGGAGATTACATTGACGTTGTCGCCGGGAATAGCGCCGCACGTACCGCAGCAGGAGCCGCAGCCAGGCGTGCCGATTACGGCGCCCAGCGCGATGAACTCCGCCAGCGTCCCATCGCACGCCAGGGTTTCGAGAACCGTACGGGACGCGGGCGCGACCACGAGTTGCACGCCTGGGGCGATGCCGCCGCCGGCCTTGAGCACGGCTAACGCCTGGCGATAGTCGCGCACGCGGCCTCCCGTGCATGTGCCGAGATATACCATCTGCACCGGCGTAGGGACGATTTCGCCGATCCGCACGACGCGGTCGACGTCATGCGGCAGGGCAATTTGGGGAGTCAATTCGGTCCAGCGCAATCTCAATTTCGCGGCTGTAGCTCGCATTAGATCGGCCGCCTGCGGCTCGAACGTTTTCGGCCGGCCATTACGCTATTGAGGTATGCAAACGTCTTGTCATCCGCGGCAAAGATGCCGTTCTTCGCGCCCATTTCCACCGAGAGATTGCTCAGCACCAGACGGTCTTCCAGATCGAGCACAGTGGCGCCGGCGCCGCTGAATTCCAGTGCCTGGTAGACCGCGCCATCGGCGCCCAGCTGCTTCGCCAGTGCCAGTGCAATGTCTTTCGGATACACGCCCGCGGACAACTCGCCTGTGAGCGTAACGCGAATCGACCCCGGCACGCGCAACCAAACTGCGCCTGAAATAAAAATGGCCGCAAGATCCGACGACCCGATGCCGGTAGCGAAAGTATTGAGCGCGCCGTACATCACGGCGTGGCTATCGGCGCCGACGGCGAGCCCGCCGGGCCATGCGCGTCCGGTTTCCACTACCAGCTGATGGCCGATGCCTTCGCCCACCTCCCACAGCAAAATGCCATGCGCCGCGGCGAATTCGCGCATGCGTTCGTGAAGCTGCGCCGTGTGACGGCTCGGCGCCGGCGCATAGTGATCCAAAGCGAAAACTACTGCGGATGGGTTCAACACCCGCGAGCCGCCCATCGCATCGAAATAGTCGATGGCCATGGGTACCGAGCCGTCGGTACCAAGCGCGCAATCGACAGGGCAGACCACGACGTCGCCCGCGAAAACAGTTTTTCCGGATTTAGCGGAGAGGATCTTTTCGCTAATAGTCTGGTCCGCCATTATCAGGCGACGGAAGTGCAGATGCGGTTCAGCGATTCGCTCAGACGGGCGAGTTTCGCTTCCAGACGGCGGCGTTCGGCTGGCGTCGCGCTATATACCACGGGCAACAGCCGCGAGACTTCCCGATAGATCCGCTCGGCCGCGGCAAGATCGGAGTTCAAACCGCGATCAAGCCTATTGTTTATCAGAGCGATGAGCTGCCTGTCCGTTCTGGCGCGCAACGCCGTAAGCTGGGCTGCTTCCGGTTGGTTCGATATCATTCTCACGTCCATGCTACTGATTAGACGTTTGAGAATGCCATTTCGATCACCGGAACGAGTAAAAATCCAATGAAAAGTCGAGGAGATGCGGGAACCGTTCAGGTACTGTTCTCAACGGTTCCCGATAGAATTACTGAACTTCGATGGTTTCCACTTTGAGGGTGTCGCCGTCGCGTGTCCCGGTAACCTTGGCGTTAACGGGGCCAGCCGCGGCCGTCGGGTTGGTGGATCGATCGGCCCGGTCCTTGATCGACTTCATGGCTTTTTGATTACCGGCATCGTCCAGACGATAGGTTTTGCCGGAAACGTCAAGGGCGAATGCGGTCGTACTGGCAGTGGCTTGGCATGTAGTGGCTTCTTTCTTTTGGTCAAGGCAGGAGCTGTCGAGCAGCTTGCCAGTCCAGTCTTCCGCAAGTCCGAGGGCGGTAAACATAGCCGCCGTAGTCGCAATAGTAAGTAGTCTTCGCATTTTTCTCTTCCTTTTAGAGTCGAATGTCGAATGTGGCGCGCTGACGAGGATTTGCATGTCCGGGGCCAAATCTGCAGAATGAATCGCTTACAGGTAATGCGGTTACACACCACTTCGACAGTGGTATGCCGCATGAAGAAAAAATTGCCGGTACTGCCGACGCTACGGGTACACGCACTCGCCACTTATATACACGGCGCGCGCCGGCTCGCGGCCAAAGAAGTATGCCAGCTCGCGGTACTCGGCGCAATCGTGTATGACGAAATCGGCCAGCTTGCCGGGCTCGAGCGAGCCGATTTCACCCCCACGCCGCAGGCTGTACGCTGCGTTGATAGTCGCCGCAGTAATGGCCTCGGCGGGTGTCATTTTCATTTGCGTGCATGCCAGGGAGAGCGCCATGGGCATGGATGCCGTGGGCGAGGAGCCGGGGTTGAAATCCGTAGCCAGCACTACCGCCATCCCCAGCGAAATCATCGTCCGCGCCGCGGGATAGCGGGCGGATCCAAGATTGTATACGGATGCAGGCAGAAGCACCGGCTGCACGTTGGCTGCGCGAAGCGCCTTGAGGCCATCGATGGAGGTAGCCTCCAAGTGATCGGCGGTGACGGCGCCAAGCTCAGCGGCAAGCTGCGCGCCCGCATCGCCGGTAAATTGATCGGCGTGAAGGCGCAGCCCCAAGCCCAGGCTGCGCGCGGCCTTCAACACGAGGCGCGCCTGAGTGGGCGGGAAGACGTTGGGCTCGCAGAATACGTCGCAATATTCCGCCAGACCCTCCGCAGCCACGCGCGGCAGCATCTCATGCACCACCAAGGCAACGTAGTCGTCCATGCGGCCGCGGTACTCATCGGGAATCTCGTGGGCGCCGAGGAACGTGGGTACATAGCGCAGGCGCCGCCTTGCGGCGAGATCGCGAACGGACGCGCAGAATTTTCAGCTCAGCGTCGAGCGATAGCCCATAGCCGGATTTGGCTTCGATCGTGGTGGTCCCGCCGCGCAGGAACCACTCGACGTAGCGGCTGGCGGATTGCAACAGTTCTGCGGCGCTCGCTTCACGCGTGCTGCGCACCGTTGAGCGAATGCCGCCTCCGCGCGCGGCGATTTCGGCATAGGTGGCGCCTGGGCACGCTGTTCGTATTCATCCGCGCGCGTGCCGGCGAAGACCGGGTGAGTGTGAGCGTCGACGAAACCAGGCAGCACTATCCGGCCGTCCGCGTTGACGATGCCGGCATCGGCGGGGATCTCGATTTCCGAGCTGGGACCTATGGCTTCGATGCGGCCATCGCGGACGATCATAGCGCCGTCTTCGACGATGGCGAGCTCGCGCATTTCGGGTCCGATACGCGGGCGCGCGGGGCCGGCAAGTGTGACGATCTGGCGGGCGTTGACTACGGCAAGCGGATTAGGGCTACTCATGACACCGCCCGCTCACGGTCGCGGCTCTGACGGGCGCTTTGAAGGCATGCTCTTTGGCGAAGGCGATGGCGTCTTCGTAACCCGCGTCGGCGTGACGTATGACGCCTATACCCGGGTCGGTGGTCAGCACGCGTTGCAGCCGGCGCTCGCATTCTTCCGTGCCGTCGGCCACCACCACCATGCCGGCGTGCTGTGCGTAACCGATGCCAACGCCGCCGCCGTTGTGAATCGATACCCAGGACGCGCCGGCCGCTGTGTTGACCAGCGCGTTGAGCAGCGGCCAATCGGCGATAGCGTCCGACCGTCGCGCATAGCCTTCAGTCTCGCGGAAGGGCGAAGCCACCGATCCCGTATCCAGATGATCGCGGCCGATCACGATAGGCGCTTTCACTTCGCCGCGGCCGCACCAGGCGTTAATCGCCACCCCGAACTCGGCGCGCTCGCCATAGCCCAGCCAGCAGATGCGCGCCGGCAGCCCTTGAAAGTGGATGCGCTTGCTGCGCCAATGCGATCCAGCGCGCCAGCGTCTCATTCGCGCGGGAAGAGTTCGAGCACCAGACGATCGGTGCGGTAAATATCTTCGGGATCGCCCGAGAGCGCCACCCAACGGAACGGACCCGCGCCCCTGGCAAAACAAGGGCCGGATGTATTCAGGAACAAAGCCGGGAATATCGAACGCATTGGCGACGCCGGCCTTCTTGCGCCTGCGCGCGGATGTTATTGCCGTAATCGAACGCCACGGCGCCTTGCTTTTGCAACGCCAACATCGCTTCCACGTGCTCACGCCATGGCGGCGAGGGAGCGCTTGATGTACTCCTGCGGATCGCGATCTCGCAGCGCCTCGCGCCGCCGACAGCGACATGCCATTGGGCACATAACCGTTCAGCGGATCGTGCGCGCTGGTCTGATCGGTGAGGATATCGGGCACAATGCCGCGGCGCGCCAGTTCGGGAATCACGTCCGCGCAATTGCCGACCAGTCCCACTGACAGCGCTCCGCCGGCTCTTCGCGCGTCATCCAGACGCGCAGCGCCTCGTCAAGATCCCGGGCCTGCGTCGCAGTACCCGGTTTCCAGCCGCTCTCGAATGCGTGCGGATCCACATCGATGCCCAGAAAACAGGCGCCGTTCATGGTGGCGGCGAGCGGCTGCGCGCCGCCCATCCCGCCCATGCCGCCGGAAACGACCAGCCTTGCCCGCAGAGCGATCCGCCGAAGTGCTTGCGCGCCGAGCGGCGGCGAATGTTTCGTACGTCCCCTGCACGATGCCCTGGCTTCCGATGTAGATCCACGATCCGGCGGTCATCTGCCCGTACATGGTCAGGCCCGAGCGCTCCAGAGCGTTGAATTGATCCCAATTCGACCAATGGCCCACCAGGTTTGAATTCGCAATGAGCACGCGCGGCGCTTCGGGAATGCGTGCGGAATATGCCGACGGGCTTGCCCGATTGCACGATGCAGCGTTTCGTCGTTTTCCAGGAGCGCAGCGCGCGCACAATCGGCGTGGAAGCACTCCCAACTCCGCGCGGCGCGGCCGGTGCCGCCGTATACGATCAGTTCGTCGGGATTCTCGGCGACGTCGGGATCGAGATTGTTGTGTATCATCCGCAAGGCGGCTTCCTGATGCCAGCCTTTGCAGGTGATTTCGCTGCCTCGCGGAGCGCGAATGGCGGTCATGGTGGGCATTTCAGCCCAATGATACCGCGCGCCGCGAACGCTTCTTGCCGGCGCGATAGAGAGCTATGCCGGCGATATTCGTCAACGCTACCACTCCCGAAATTTTGGCGGCATAGGAAGCGCGGCTAACCACGTCGACAATGGGATAGACGGCGATCGACAAAGCGATCGCGCTCGCACCCATGCCCGCCAGCGCGATGGGTTTCAGCCACCCCGGGACGGCCGACCGCAGCTTAGGGCTTCCGAAAACGGGCAGCGCGAACAGCGCTACGTACGCGATGGCATAATGTACGATGGACGCGTTGGCGAGCAACTGGCTGGCCTCCTGCTCGCGCACGCCCAACATGCTCAGGAGGATGACCGCCATCACCACCGCCGTTACGAATAGGATCGAATTCACCGGCGTCCGCCATTGCGGATGGAGACGCGCGAACCAACGCGGCGCCAGGTGATCCCATCCGGCGGTCATGGGCAGGCGCGTCAGACCGGTCAGCAGAAGGCTGGCGGCGGCGATGGCGCGGGCCACCAATAGCGCGATAGCGAAAGGCACGGCCGATGCCGCAACCCCCGAATCTCCCGCCGCCGCGCGCAGCGTCTGCGGGATCGGGCCGATCACGTTAATGGGTTGGTTGCCAACGAAGGTGAGCACCGAACTGGTCCCCAGAATGAACATGAGCGCGATGATGGGCGCGGATATCGCCACCGATTGACCGATAGTGCGCGAAGCGCCTGCGGCACTCGCCGGCCAGGATGGCGACATACTCAAAGCCGCTAAGACCGCCTACGGTGATCTGGCCGAAGATGGCGACTCCGAACCAATCGAGCTTGGGAACTTGCCAGGGGAAGGGAGCGTAGCCGGGATGCGCCCTCGCCACAGCGCCCAAAGGGGCAGAGCCAGCAGAATCGCGTACGCCACGAGGATCAGCATGCTGCCGATGTTATGCAGCCACTTGCCGATATCGAGTCCGCGAACGGCTACCCAGGCGATGGCCGCCATTACCGATCCGGTGAGCGCGAGCGTAGCCAGTTTACTGGCGGGAAGCCACGCGGCCGAAGGGCCGATCATATAAGAAATATCGGTCGGGATGACGAAGACTATCGAGCCCGTGCTCACGATCGCATAGACCCAGAGGTTCCAGGCAGTGAGAAAGCCGGCCATTTCGCCGAAGCCTTCTTTGGCCCATTGGTAGAGTCCGCCTTCGAGCGGCATCAGGCGGTTGAGATAGATGACCACCGCGGCCAGCGGCAGATAGAAGAGCGCAATGGCGACTAGCCAGAAGGCGGCTTCGGCGCGTCCCAGCTTGGCCGCGACGCCGACCCAGGTGGAGCCGACGACGCATAGAATCTGGGCAAGGACGAGGTCGCGGAGTCCAAGCTCTTTGCGGAGACTGGCTTGTTCGGAGTTTGCGGCCCGCACAGTCCATCAATAATGACACAGTTCTTTAGAAGCGGAGCGGGGCGAGTGGGGTTTGGAAAGCCCTCGGAGAGCTTTCCATTTTCCACGATCTTACAGCCGATTCACATACATAGAGAGGAGGTATTAAGACGAATTACTTCTTGAGACCGCGGCGCCGGAAGAAAGCGCCCATTCCAGTGAGGCCCAGGCCCAGCAAGAACATCGAGGCCGGCTCAGGGGTACCCGGAAGTATTGCGCCTACGGTTAGAGCGTCCTCCAGGCTGAACCAATTAGAGCCACCTACGGAGATACCCCCGGCGAAATTTATGGTACCTGATGTCATCGCGGCGTTGATTCCGGTGAAGGTCATGTCCGCGGCTGCATAACCGCTTGTATCCGCGCCGCCGGAGCAGTGGATATAAGTGCAGGCGCCATCGCCGTCGAACGCAAAAATATCGCTCGGACTGCTGATCGAAATAGAGTCTAGAACGTGACCGCTGTTGTTTTGTACACCAACCAAGGTGTCGTCCGCCCCATCGTACGGACCTTTGTCCGGACTGGAAACTGAAACCGTAAATGCCGTAGCGGCTCCGCCTGAGGAAGCTGTTACGGTGATTAAGAATTCGCATCCGGTGGTGTCGTTATTCACAGCCGGACACTGATTGAAGCTTGCGGCGTAAGCCGACGCGCAGGTGAAGAGCGCGGCGGATGCCAGAACGTTGAAAAATTTCATCAAGTATAAGTCTCCTGGAGATACTATAAGTTCAAGTTGTATCTTTTAGAGCGATTGAATTACCTTAGTTACTTTCAAACGATACTAGTACATAATTTAAAGCCCGTACTATTTGGGCCGGCTACACCGCCTTTCAAAACTCACTCTTTCAGTGACTTACCGACCTTGCATGGTTCGCGTTCTATTGGACGCCGCATTTAGATTAGACCGACGTTTGAAGATAAATTCGGCAATATTCGACGTGCGCTATGGCCGCTACAACGCGAGCTGGTTGCCCACTGGCGTGCTTCTAGTGCTAGCGCAAATCGACGAAGGATACAAGACGAAGGATACAATGGGATGAATTTATGAAACCGATCCCGCGGCTGGCCGCCTATCTTATAGCCGTGATGCCGGCCTACGCTCAGCCCGGGGCCCCGGCCGCCGGACATCGTGTTGGCTAACGATCGGCTGGAGTTGACCATCCTCAGGGACCGGGGGCACGTTCGCCAAACTTTTCTGCGCGAGGGGACCCGCTATCAGCCCTCTAGCGTCGATGGGTCATTTCCTTGCGCTTGATGGCTTCGGCGCGCCGTCCGAACAGGAAGCGCGCCGCAGGTATGCCTTTCCACGGCGAGGCCTCCAAGCAGCCGTCAAGGTCGATCGCGTCGCAGAATTCCGGCCCGTGCGCTCCGTTGTCTTCCAGACCGCCTTCCGCTGGCGCAAGAAACGCTTACTCGAACCGATCGCTATGGTGGACGGCGAAAACGTCGTATATGTCACGAGCGACCTGGAGAGCGGGGTTGCCGTAGACCGGCCGATTTCCTGGGCCGAACACGCCACCCTCGGCCCGCCGTTTCTGGAGAGGGGAAAAACCGTGGTCGATATGCCGGCGCTGAATTGCCGGGTGCGGCCGTTCAAGCCGGGAGGAATTCCAGGACGGCTGGCGTATGATCGCGATTTTCAATGGCCGATGGCGCCCACCAAGGACAATTCAGCCAGGCCGACCTGCGGCTGGTTCCGATGGAAAACTATCTGGATCTGGCCAGTTGTCAGATGGACCCGAAGCGCAAGCTGGCATTCGTCACCGCGCTCAATTTGGACAAGCATCTCTTGTTTGGCTATGTCTTTCCGTCGGCGGATTATCCATGGCTGATGAGCTGGATGAACTACACGGGCGACGCCCGCCGCGCGCGGCATGGAATTTTCCACTCAGCCATTCGATATTTCGCATCGGGAGACGGTGGCGATGAGCCCGCTCTTCGGTACGCCGACGTTCCGCTGGCTGCCGGCGAAAGCCAAGTTGAAGACCCGCTTTCTGATGTTTTATGCGAGGGTGCCTGAAGGTTTCAACCGGATCGACGACGTCGTAGCTGGAGGGTGGAAATCTGACCGTCGTGGACCGGTCGGGGAAGCGGGTAGTGCTGGCTGCCTCGCGCGAATTGTAGATTGAACGCCGTCACCAACATGGAGAGATCGGACATGAGCTATAACGCGAAGCGTGGCAATCGGAGTACTGCTGGCGGCAGGGTGCAGCGGACAGGAAGGCAGGCGGTCTTCATCTCGCGCTGTATTCAGTGCCATGACGCCAACAGCGAATCGCATGCGCCGTTGCCGGAAGCGCTGGCATAATCTGCCCTGGCAGGACATCGTCAAGGCGCTGGAGACGGGGTCGATGAAGGCAATCGGCGCGCACATTAGCGCCGCCGACAAAGTGGCGGTCGCGCGCTATCTGGGGAAAGCCGGTCCGTCGCCTGCCCCGGAGATGAAGGGATTTTGCGCGGCTGGCGG
>CAVRPF010000002.1:0-29446 GCA_963723015.1 Bryobacterales bacterium | reverse complement strand
TCCGTACCCGTAGACCGCTGCTCATTATTTGTCGTTATTCGGCGCCTGTGTCTTCGGCCGCCCGAACCGGCTTACCGGCAGCCGCTCTCGAACCAGTTTGCGGATATCTTCACTCAGCACCATCTGAGCGCTTGCCGCCACCAGCGGAGACGCGACCGGGGCCGTTGACCGGGGTTGCTACTTACGCATGGATATCGCCCGTTTTGGTCGCGCCGAATCCCACGATCTCGCCACGGGCATTGATGGCGAGCGCGCATAACAGATACAACGACGAGCCATACGTGAGATGGTTGAGATCGTTCATCACGCCGTTGTGCCACAGGTACGCGCGAGCGTTTCCCATCGCATCGTCGGACTCTCCGACCACATCGCCGGCTTCGTTAACTACCAGCCCTACGCTGGTAGCGTCGCCTGGCAGCGTGCCGAGATCCCGCATTCCGGTGGAGTTGGTTCCACAGGAAAGCATCAGAGTCCTGAAAAGGAGTGGCTTGGTCGTTGAGGCCGGAGGTTGCCGAGGTCGTGCGGCGTGCCGTCCGGGTCCCAGAGCACGGCATGCGTTCCAAATGGTATTGGAGGGAGCACGGTGGTAGCGCATGTACCGGTACCGCCCACGGTCTGGCTATTATCGTTGATCCACAATGCCATCCCGACGGTATCGCCGGTGAGCGGCTTCAATTCCCGGATAGCGCCCGCCCGGTCCCCAAACTACCGCCTCAAAGTCGTAAAGGTAGGGCCCGGTCCCATCCAGGGAAACGCCCACCGGGCAAATGGTGTCGCGAGTGGCGGTTTCCGCCACGCCCGATATTTCGCCATTGTTGTTGATGTTACTCCCATTGGCGTTATTTGCCTCCCAGTGTGGGGAGTTGAGTCCTCGCGCCGCCCTGATAACTGAAGACGGCACACGTCAGACCCGTGCCCCACCCGCAGAAGTTCTCATTGTTGGGGTCCTTCTTGTTGATCTCGCCGGTAATCGACAAAGCCTGGCCGCTGGCGCTGATTCCATAGATTGCGCTGTTCAATCCCGGCGTACCCAGGTCAATCCGAAAGGGTCCTTCCCAAACGACGGCCTGTTGTGTACCATCGGCGAGAGTCGCGCCCCCGCCAATCTGACGATTGTCATTCAAATAGTTTGGAGTGTTCGATGTGGCGCCGCCTGTCAGCGTGCCGATGTCAATTACGTAGTATCGCGGCGCCGATGATTGCGCGCTCAGCACCGCCGCCAGCCCCAAAGCCGGCATGAGAATCCGTAGTGTCGATTTCATATGTCCTCTCCTGTAGGCGGCCCGGAGCGCCGGGCCACGTGCATCGAGTATGAGGGGTCAGATGCGGGTCGTCACCACTTGTGTAAGTAGTAATTTCACTCAAGGCTCAAGATACCCAAATTATCAAAAGTTCGGGTTCTTCAACACCAAAGCAAAGTTCAGAACTGTCGCCTCTCCCTCATTAACGACTACGGTGTCCGTCTCGGGGATAAAGCGAAAACCGGCCGATGCCGTAACCTGAACCGAGCCCGGAAGTACCGGGGCCAGTGTGTAGCTGCCGTCTGCATTACGAGTGGCGGTAAGGCCTGCTGCGACGACTTTGCCGCCTATAATGTTACCGCCGTCGTCGGTAACGAATCCTGTTATGCTGCCAGGCAATGCCTTGTCGAGAACGAAGTCGGAAACGATTGTCTCGCCAGATAGTATCGGGGTGGAGGTTGTAATCGTTCTGAAACCTCCCAGCTCCACCGTGACCGTATACTCTCCGGGATCCAGCATTATGCTGTACAATCCTGTGACATCCGTAAAAGCCTGCGAAGTTCCTAAAATTAAGCTTGCGCCACCCAAGGGCGTGCCCCCGGGACCGGTAACGTGGCCGGTTAAGACGCCCTGTTTCTCCAGAACGAAATTTTGAATGATCGTCGCTCCATTGGCTGCGTCGATATTGAGGCTGGTTGACACAAAACCAGTGGCACGCACATCCAGGCTTATTTCCGTGATGGATGTGTTCGGCACTTCAGTGAAGCTGTAATGGCCTGTTTGATCCGTGCTGATGTCGCCGTGAAAATCGACAGTTGCTCCCGGTATTGGATTACCGCCCATGTCGGTAACCAGGCCCTCGACCGTAATCGGCAACGCGTCCTGAAGAACAAAATTCTGGACCGTTAACACAACGAACTCTAGCACGGTCACGCTGGCGCTGGCGGTCAGAGTGTTGTCGCCTCCGAACACCGAGACGTCGTAAGTGCCAGGGGGAACCGAGGGGTGTAGCGGCCCCTGGAGTCCGTCGATGCCTGCGGTCCCACGATGCCCGCGCCGATCGACGCATTGACGATCGGTGCTGCGTTCGTGTCGGTAACCAGTCCCGTGATGAAGTTGAGAGCGGCCTCTGTGACGGTGAAAAAGAAAGGATCGATCGAGATCGGAACCGGAGTCGCATTGTCCGTATTGAGCAGCGTGCGGGTCGCGAAATTTGTGTTGCGCTGATAGGCCACGCCGCTCGGAAAATTGTTCATATCGGGGGTATTGTTTGCGCAAAACACCCCGTGGAAGTCGAACCCGTCGGTCATCATGTACAGATAGTCGCCGAGATACGGATTGTAGGTACTCACTGGCGTAGACGCTGGCGTGTCGGCGAGGACATGAGTTGCGACGGAAGCGAAGTCATCGGTCGTCAACTCGATTATGGTCTGCCAACGCGGGGGGATCTCGTTGGAGTTGACCTGCTGGTAGAGAAAGCCAAGTTTCCCGCCGTTGTTAATCGCCAGTGCTGGGTTCACCGCGTTGATGATCGTTTCGATGTCAACGGCGGACCAGCTAGCGCCCGAATCGGAAGATTTGCGGACATGGAGCAGGGGGATCCCGCCAGGGGCCAGATCTCCCCAGCAAACGTACACGGTGGCGCTGTTGTTGGGATCGACTGCGATTGACAGATCCCCCACGAGCCTCTGCTGGCCGATGTTCGCCGAGACCCCAAAAAAGGGATTGTTCACGCCAGTGACGATGCGAACGCCCCGTTTGGAATCGCCGGCATCGACGAGCGCATCGAACGGTGTAGCGCCGGTTGCCCAGTTGTCGTCCCGCACGATGACCACGTCACAGGATGCAGAGGCGGTGATGAAGGCGTAATAAATGGCATAGATAGTCCCGTTGCTGTGGATAGCCGGCCGCGTCTGAGGACCATCGCGTCCGACAGTGCGGCTTTCGATCACGACCGTGCTGGTGGTTGGAAACTGGGGCGCTGCGTCCAGCGAAAGGTCGATGGTTGCCGGGACGTTCGGCGATGCATGGTCGTTGCTGCCAACGTAAATTCGGTCCTCGCCTGCGCCGAGGCCGGGCCCGGGAACCGTGGCCGCCTGAATAAAAGGTTGGTCGTCGTTTGTCCTCGAAGCCAGTCCCGTCATCAGGGTCTTACCGGTGAAGTCATTGGTCCTCAGGATATCGAAATTGATTACGGGGAAGCCTCCGGCCCCCCAAAGCACTCCCGCATACAATATTCCGTTCGACGAAAAGCGGAGCGTTTGATCCCGGACTGGCGTACCCCCGATGATGTCCAGCAGGCTCCATGTGTCGCCGCCGTCGCTCGTATAAAAGATCGGTGAATTGGCGCTTCCCAAATTCGGGCTTGGCGTAAATGCCGTGGCCCCCATTTCCAGGGGATTGAGCGGATTCACCGCGAGATTCGGCTCACTATCCTGGTTGGTCTCCCCGCTCTGAAAAACGGGGATCATGTTGACAAGCTTTATATGGTCGGGCATTTTAGCGGGCTCCTTTTGCGCGTTCGTTCGCGCGCTGCACTTCGGGAAGGCGCTCGACGGGGAGCGCGTCGAGCGGGTCGATGACTTGATAAATCGATCGGGCCACTTCCTGGGGCGCCTCGCTTGCCTCCAGGTAGCGAAGAATCAGAATGCGGCTTAAGCCTTCCCGCAGCTTGGGCGACTTGTACCAGGCGATATCCATGCTGTTGGCGAATAAGACCTCGATCTCCGACGCGGCGCTTTCACCTTTGATCACCGACTGCACCGCGACCCGCGCAACCCACCAGTCGGGGTCGTGCTCCGATTTAGCGCCGGGACTTTTTTCCACCTGGCTGCAAATGGTCACATTTCCCATGACGATCAGGTCGGCGGCAGCCACCCGCCGTTGCAAGGGCCGCCCGTTGACCAACTGAGCAAGCTGCGGATTATCCTCCGAGGGCTCGATACGGCCGACCTCGCGCAGGAGCGCGTGGTCGCCCAGGACCTGGAAGTTTGCAAAGAAGACGAAGCGGGCCCCCTCCGCCATTGCAGCCGGTTCTTCACTGACGAGAGTCACTTCCTTTCCCGTAAGCCCCCGCAAGGATTCGGTGCTCAGTAGAATCTCCTCTATAACCACCGGTACTGTTTCCCGAGCGGCGCCGGTGAGTCGGAGGTCCGACGATCGCCGCCGGCCGACTCTTCCCCGAAAGATGAATCCGGAGCGATCGATAAGAGGCAGCAACTCCGCTTCCGCTAACATCTTCGGCCCCTTTCCTGGCGCGTTTCTTTGTTCTGCGCCTGTTTATCCGATATTCCGCCTACCGGAATGTGCGCCGGGCAAGTTGTGTCGCAAGTGGTGTTCTCCGCCGTCCCGCAAATCTCGCCTTTATTGTTGATGTTGCTGCCATTGGCATTGTTCCCCCCCAGTGTGGGGAACTGAGTCATTACGCCGCGCTGATAACTGAAGACGGCACACGCCAGACCCGTGCCCCACCCGCAGAAGTTCTCGTTGTTGGGATCCTTTTTATTGATTTCGCCGGAAATCATTAAAGCCTGTCCGTCGGCGGTGATTCCGAAGATTCCGCTATTCAATCCCAGCGTGCCTAAGTCGATCCGAAACGGTCCTTCCCAGACGACGGCCTGTTGCGTACCATCGGCGAGACCCGCGCTCCCGACAATCTGGCGATTGTCGTTCCAATAGTTGGCAAAGCTCCAGGTGGCGCCCCCTGCCAGTGTGCCGATATCGACGACGGTGAAACGCGGCGCAGATGACTGCGCGGTCAGTGCCGCAGCCAAGCATAGCGCCGGCAGGCAAATTCGTAATGTCGCTTTCATGTGTTTGCTCTCTTTCTTGCAACCCTTCGGTCCTTTACCGAATCCGAAGATGCGCGGAGCGGGTGCTAGTGCGGGCAACCGAGGCGACACCGTTAACGGTCATGACGACGAGATCGGCGCGGACCTTGTAGTGACCGGGTTGCGGCGCCTCGAACGGAAATCGATCGCGGCGAAGACCGGGGACAAGTTCAAGATCCGTGAGGGTTTCGAAATGCTGTGCGATTTTACGCCCTGCCGCGCTCACGGTCCAGGCCACCGATACCTGGCTATCGGGAGGAATTACGCCGAGGCGGCTGATGATTTCGAGAGAACGCGGCCCCAATCCCCTCGATATCTTGTTATCTAAGTCCAAGGCTACGACTCGGCCTGGTGCAGGGGTCGAGGACTGGTTACGAAGAACGGTGCGGCGTTCCCGGCCCCCAGGGCTTCGCCGGGTCATGGGTATCGAATTCAGGCTGCTCCAGTTGGCTGGAGTAAACGTGGCGGTTTCACCGGCCGCGATCTGGACCGGACCGCTTTCGAAGGCTGCGGGAGATCCATTCTTCTGAAGCGAGGTGAGCCGCAAACGAAACGACATAGCCGCGCCCTCGTGATGAAAAACTACCTGGGATCTACCCGGGTCGAAGCGCAACTCGTCGGAACCACCTTGCGCGCTGGTAGAGGTGACCACGGCGGATTGGACACCAGTCACGCCGCGCGCCAGCACACTTAGAGTGAGCGGCTTCTGGCCGCCTCCTGCCTGGAAACCGACGGTTCCGGCTGGGTCGAAGCGAATCTGATCTGAGATTCCAACTTCAGACGCCGTGTCGATGGTGGCGACGATACCTGAGCCCATCAGAGTATGGTGAACCGGAGCCGCTGCGGCGCCCTGTAGGGTCTGCACGATTGCGCCCGCGTTGCGTGAAACCACAAAGGCTTCTTCGGTCGCGGCAGATCCCACCAGAGGAGCGAATGGCGCGGCCTGGAGTCGCGTTGCTGGATTGGCGTTCAATTGACCGCTCGAATCGAAGAGAGTGTGTCCGGTGGTGTCGGCCAGTTGGGTGGTGTGAGGCGCGGGCATGGCGCCATTGGCGCTACCGAACAAGATGGTGCTCCCCAAGCCGGCTCCAAGGATTGTCGGTGGAACCGGCACGCTCGAGGACGGCATCACGACAAGATAAGTCAACGGCCCGTTCAGATTAGTCGCAGTGTCGCTGAGCGTCCAGCGGTCATTCGAGATCTCGACTCGGCTTCGCCCTACTTCTGGGACGTCCGTGGTCGGCACGGATAGGTACGGGGAGTTGGAATCATAGACGTAAATGAACGCATCGCCGGGGCTGACATCCAGGAGATCGTATGCCACGACGACGTGTCCCCCGGCGCCCGTTATGCCGTGGTTCAGTAAGATCATGGGATGGTCGCCGCCTGCCAAAGCGGCACGGATTTCCTCGTGAATGGTGTTGAACCTGTTCGTGGCGCCGATAAAATTCTGGCCCAGCACGGTCGTTAAGTAAGAACCGACCACCTGCTCGCTGAGCTGGCTTACAACCTGCGAATTGATGTATTCGGTCAATGGTCCGGAGGGCCCTCCCTTCCCTCCCGGCAAATTAGGGGAGTCGAGCGCAAAGCTCGTTGTGCCTCCGGGGAGGCGCGGAAAGTCGCCCAACGAACGCTGTCCCTTTAGAAACCGCTGGCTCGCGAGCGCGAAACCAAAACACGAACCGCCTTCAGCGCCTGAGAATATGGCATTCGCTATAGCATTCAGTATCATTGCTCCCGGATCGCGGAAGGAGAACTCGCAACCAATAAGACACAAGTCGATGGTGTCATATGTCTGGTCCCTGCCAAAGGCAGTGGTCATCTCGTCGAAGGTGATGTGCGGTTTGTAATTGCGGAAACTGAACGCGGCCGTGTTGCGGTAGGTGTCTACCGGGAACAATTGCGAGCCGGCAGACTGCGCACCGGCGGGATTCGTCACAGTGATCGGTCCCGGTATGCCGGTGCGGGGGATGGTTGCGAGGATCTCCGTGCTGGTGATTGCGGGGGCCGGAACCACTAGCGAGGAGATACTTCCAAATTGAACCTGGTCGTTGGAGCAGAATCCGCTACCTCTCATCAGCACTTGAGTGCCGGGCTTCAGCGATTGAGGAGTCAGGCCGCCTGAAGGCGTCAAGCTATCGATCACTGGAGGGACGATGTGAAGTTTGAGTCTCCCGATTTCAACAGGAGTCGCGAAGAACGGAAAGACCTTGAGGGGACCTTTCGTAACGCCCAGAGTGGAGCCTTGGATGATCAGCACCATATCTGTTTTTAGCGCATTGTCTGGCAATGAAAAATCGGCATTGATGGTAAGACCTAACACTTCAAATTCGGCTCCAGCCGGCACGAACGAGGCTGGAGAAAAGCTCGCGGTGAGGCCTTTCGGCAGGGGGCCCGCAGTTCCGTCTAAAGCAAGCCCGTGAACGGAAAGCACCACCTCCTCGTTAAATCCGACACCCTTCGTGAAATAGATCGGTTCCACATCGGCTGGCGTACAAGGGAAGAGATTCAGTGTGTCCGCCAATCCGAAAATGCTGAACTGCGGAAAAAGATTGACATGAACCTGGTCCTGACGCGAATTTTGTCCCGCGGCCGCCGTAGCCGGTGAGGCGGTGACGAAGATAATGGCATCGCGAATCAGCTGGGCATCCGGAGCGGCGGTGAGTGTAAGCGCGACCGAACCCGTAACGCCGGGCGCGGGATTGGGCGTGAACGACGCCGTTATTCCCGGCGGAAGCGCGCCGGTGCCGAAGGCGATATTGCCGTTGGAACCGTTCAGTCGAGTGATCACGATATTTTGCGAGGCCGAGGTTCCGCGTGACATCCAAAATCCGGCAGCTCCGATCGGATCGCTCAGCGTGAAATCGGCCGGAGGAGGAGTTGCCGGATTATCGAAGGTGAGATCGTCTACCCAAATCGGGCTCTCATCGATCGTTGTCTGAATAATAAAGTACGCGATGCTGGGTTCGGCAGAGCCAATCGTAGCGATCAGCGTCACCGGGCCGGCGGACAAACTTCGGGTATCCGATCTGCCAACCAGCAGACCGTTGATGTTAAAGACGGAGAGTGTAACGCTGGACTGCTCTCCGGGCGAAAATCCACCGATCGTTGCCTGGACCCGCTGGCGAAAAGTAGTAAAGGCGCCGGACATACCCGGCAGGAAGTTTTCCCCTCCCTCAATGCTGATATTCGCCGCCTGGGTGGCATGACCGGGCGGCGCCGTAACGACAACCGGGAAACAGCAGTGGATACCCGGCGGGATTTGACTGTTTAAGGGCAGCGAGGAATAAGGCGGATAGCCGAACGTAACTCCCTTCGAGACATATTGGTTGGAAAGAGCCGTGTTCGCGGGCAAATCGTCGAAAGTGATGACCGTGTCGGCCAGGGGCGCCTGCGCGTGCAGAGTGGCCGGAGGCAGGGTAACACACAGTATCGCCGCTGCGTAACAACCGGCGCGCCGGGTAATGAAATCCATTCGCAAAAGGTTCACGATATCTCCCTCTCTTCTTAAGCTTGCAACGGTCAACGGGCGCCACACCAAGATGCCGCCGAATCGGCCCGGGGGCGCCCGCCCAAGGTTCACCCGCTCTGTTAATGTGTTCCCCCCAACCGTTACTCAGGGCGCCTCGGCCCCCAGTTGCCCCGGGACGTAATTTCGAAATTGAAGTTGCCAATGCGGGTTGCCGAGCGGCACGACGATCCCACGTATCCCGTCGGCATTCCACAGCACAATCCGCCCGAGCAGGTCCCGCGAAAGCAGGGTAGAAGGTGCAAACACGGTCCATCCCTTGTCCCCCTGCGCATCGGCGCCAAAATTAACGGCATAGTACCCGGTCCGGCTTCCATCGTGCGCTGGTCGTCCGCAGGGCAGGCGCCCTGGGTTTGGCCCACCGCGCAAAATGCCCCTCTAACACTTGCCGCACCACCGCCGCCCTAATGTTGTGCTCACTTGTGCTCCTCTTCGAATTCTCTTTCTGTTGATGGCCGGAGTGCCTCGCCACGTGCATCGAGTATGAGGGTTCGGGCGTGGACCGTCACCACTCATTTAGGTAGTAACATGCGTATCTGCTTTGGATCTGTTTGAGTTTGGTTGCCAGTTGGCTCTGGCTATTTCAGACCCGGTCGCCCGATTGACAATCGGCCGCAGGTTGACAACCTGTCGACATCGGCCTGCGGCCCACGTGGCGATAAAACACTCGCATTGCCCCCGTATTTCAAAGACTTGCATGCCTTTTCGACGCCGCCCCACAAAAGCCGGATAGCTTCATCCGACAATCTGGTTCCGCAGCGCCTTGGCTACCGCTTCCGACTTCGTATGCACGTGGAGCTTCTCGTAAATACGCCGCATGTGGAATGAAATGGTGTTGACGCTGACTCTCAATTCCACCGCGGCGGTTTTGTAGTTGTGACCATCCACCAGCAGCTTCAACACGCGGACTTCGTGAGGCGTCAAATCGTGATCCGCGAGGGGCGCCGGGCGAGCCTGCCGGAAAATGGCGATTACGCGCGCGGCGATTTCGGGCGACATGGGAGACCCGCCCGCGGCGGCATCGCGGATGCCCTGAATAAGGCGCGGCGCAGAAGTCCTCTTCAGTAGATAACCGCAAGCGCCTGCGCAGATCGCCTCGAACACCCGGCGGTCGTCGTCGAAGACGCTCAGAACCACCAGCTCCAACTCGGGATAGCGCTCTTTCAAGAGCCGGATGCCCTCAATTCCGGACTTGCCGGGCAGCCCGATGTCGACCAACACTACATCGGGGAGATCGCTGCCGATCTTCGGCAAGGTTTCCTCGATGGAGCCGAATGCCCCTGAGCAGCAAAAATCGCCAGCCCCATCGATCAGCTCTCTCAATCCTTCGCGGATCTCTCGCTGGTCCTCGATGATGGCAACCCGGATCACTACTTACTTTACCCCCGAAGCTCCATACAGCTACTACCTATGCAGGTAGCCCCGCCTCACCGGGGTAGCGCCGCCCGCAGCAGCACGGAGGTTCCCTGGCCCGGCTCTGAGCGCACCTGCAGTTCACCACCTAATCGGAGGGCGCGCAGCTTCATGCTCCTCAGTCCGTTGCCATCGTCCGCGTCCCAACGCTCGAAGCCGCGCCCGTTGTCGCTCACCTGGAGCGTCAATTGGCGCTTCTCAACCTGCAAAGCGATGCTTGCCTCGGTGGCTTGTGAATGGCGCGCGATGTTATTTACGCTTTCCTTGAAGATCAGGTAGACTTGGCGGCGCAGTTCGGGGGTCAATTCGAGATCCCGGCCGGAGTAACTAACTGGCCAATGCATCTCCACATTTCGCGCGGAAAGCACTTCCGCGGCGAAGCGGCGCATGTGTTGTTCCAGATCGCCAAGGTGGTCCTTGCGCGGCTGGATGGCCCAAACGATATCGCCGATTGAATCCAGGAGCTCGCGCGAAAGCGCCCCGATGCGCTCGATAGGCTCGCCCGATCTGCCTCCCGCGGAGCGCTGATGCGCGACTTCGCTGAGGATGGCGATCTGCGAAAGACTGGAGCCAATGTCGTCGTGCAGATCGGTGGCGATGCGCGTGCGAACGCGCTCGAGTTCAATCAGCCTGGCCGTGCGCGCGCGATGCGCCAGGATCGCGCCGGCGAGCGCCACGATAATAACGAGCCCCTGGAACCATGCGCGCTTCCACAGCGGCGGGAGCACTTGAAACTCCACGGTCGCCGGCGCCGGGCTCGCCTCGCCATCCGAGTCGATGGCGCGTACCGCGAACCGGTAGCGCCCCGGCGCGAGAGCTCCATAGTGTACCGACCGTGAATCGATCGGCGAGCTCCATGGGTCTTCCCCCAGGCGGTATTGATAGCGCAATACGTTGCCTGGAGAGTAGCTCAGCCCCACGAAGTCGAACTGAATGTGCTCCTGCCCTGGCCGCACCTCCACCTGCCGAACACTCGATTCGCCCGCTTCCGAAACCGGCGCGGGGCGGCCGGCGATCGAGACTCCAGTGATCCATACCGGCGGCGAACCGCTGCTTCGGCCGTTAGTCGGGCCGTTACT
Organism: Bryobacterales bacterium; assembly: GCA_963723015.1. GTDB lineage: Bacteria > Acidobacteriota > Terriglobia > Bryobacterales > Bryobacteraceae > PALSA-243. The sequence goes on along the minus strand of CAVRPF010000002.1, from coordinate 18,354 downwards.
CGGGCCGAGGCGCGTTAACCCGTGATTGGTTCCGAACCACATGACGCCCGCGCGGTCGCGATACGCCGCAACCACCTGTCCGGGCGCGATGCCATCCGCCGAGGTATAGTGCCGCATGTGCGTCAGGTCCGGGTCGAGGCGGTCCACTCCGCCTCCATGGCCGATATAGATCGATCCGTCGAGACCTTCGGCAAGGCTATAAAGGTCGATACTGGAAAGTCCGTCCGCATAAAGGTATTGCCGGAACTTGGGGCTGGTGTCCGCGGGCTGGTCGAAGCGCAGTAATCCCTGGCCGGCCGTCGCCACCCACATGCGTCCGGCGCGGTCCGGCAACAAGCTGCGGATTACTGTGCTCCCGGCCGGGACTTCCACCGTAGAAGCACGCCCGTCCGACACCCTCCACAAGTGGCCAGACGCATCGCCGATCCAAACATGCCCGGCGCTGTCCTGGGCGAACGCGGAGGGGTTGACCAGTTCGCCATCGGTGGCAATCTCGACGAACTTTTGTTCGCTCCGGCGCCAGTAGACCAGTTTCGCCATTGCTTTCGCAATTTCGTTCCCCATCCAGATATTCCCATCGCGGTCCTCATAAAGCCGGATCACTACATTGCTGAGCAAACCATCGCGCGTGGTGTAAACCGCTTTAGGGGCGGTATGGGCAAGCTGCAAAGTGTCTTCCAGGAGGGGATAACGGCACAGGCCCTGACTGCTGGCCAGCCACCATTCGCCGGCGCGATCCTGCAAAATGACGCGGGCGGCCCGCCAGCCAAAATAGGAGACATTTCCGGGAACCCGCGGGACGATGGCCTGAAAAGCGTCGCCCGAGCGAGCCGCGATCCGAAAGCCCTCCGCCTCCAGACGGCCCGCAATGTACAACTGACCGCGCCGCGTTTCGCCGATTGAGATTACCCCGTCCGCGCCAATCCCATCACTCATCGAATACGTCAGGGCGCCGCCTGTAGCAAGTTTGACCGCGCCTGTGTCACTGCTTCCCATCCACAAGTTTCCGTCCCGATCCTGGGCAAGCGCCCCGAACCCGCGGCTGGGCAGCCCGTGTTTCTTAGTCCACATTTTTACGGGCGTTCCGTCCGCGGGAAACTGCGCGAGATATCGATACATTGCCACCCAGATATCGCCTTCCCGCGTTTCGAGTATGTCGAAGACGCGCGAGTCCGGCAGCGTTCGGCCTGGGCCGGAGAGGCGTTCAAATCCATTCGCACCCGGGTGCGAAGCAGGCATGGACCGGGAAAGGCTGCCGGTCCTTCCCAACCACACGCGGCCCTCTCGATCCGCGAACAGATGCGTAATCTCGGCATGAGGCTGTCGTAAGTTAGTGGGGTGGCGCTCTACGCGTCCATCGGGCAGGCGGCGGTACAGGGTTCCATCCGCCGCTCCGATCCACAAACCACCCTCGGCATCTTCCGCCAGGGCGGTGGCATCGTCAGCGGGGCCGACCATTCCCGGCAGTCCAATTTTAACTTCGGCGAGCCGTGGCATCCTGCTGGCCGTATCGCGGAGAGCATACAGTCCGGCCTCCGTTCCGCACCACAGCGTGCCGGCGCGGTCTTCCAGAAGCGCCTCGATGCTAGCGGCCTCAGCCTTGCCGTCCGGCCGGATGACCATCATCCGATCCGTGCTCGTTTGCGGAAGATCCGGCCGGAACCGTACCAGGCCCGCGGGTGTGGCCAGCCAGTAATTTCCATGGCGGCCGATCAGCACCTGTCTGATCATGGAATGGGGTAAACCCGTGCTCCTGGTCTGATTCGAAAATCCGAAGCCGTCAAACCGTGAAAGCCCTTCCGCGGTACCGAACCACAGAAATCCCCGCGAATCCGGCGCAATGCTGAGAACCCCGTTATTCGCCAGGCCATCGGCGGTGGTGTAATGGCGCAGCGGAAGCTGCGCGCCTGGGAGGGACCAGCAGCCTGCGAGCGACGCGAGGATGAAAATCCGGGAATGTACAAAAGCGCGCATATCGGGCGCACCCATTATAGGTCGCGGGCCGCGCGCCCGCCTATTTGCTAGCAGAGCACGCGTCCATCAGCGCCGCCAGCGTCCCCTTAGCCGTGCCCTTCCAGGAGAAATTCGCCGCCTGCCGTGGCCCTTCTTCGGCCAACCGCTGGCGCAATTCCATATCCTCTGTAAGCTGGACCATGGCGGCGGCGATTGCGTCCACGTCGTTCGGCTCGAACTTTAGCGCCGCATAGCCCGCCAATCCCGCCATCGGCTCTACATCCGAGCACGCCATCGGGATTCCAGCCGCCATCGCTTCCAAAACCGGCAGACCGAAACCTTCGAAGCGCGACGGATAGAGGAAAGCCCACGCGCGCGCATAGAGATCGTAGAGTTGCTCCCGCGGAATCCAGCCCGGAAATTCCACCGCCTCTTCCAATCCCAACGACCGCCGTAGCTCCTGTAGCGGACCAGTAGAAAAACCGTGCATGCCGCAAACCAGCAGCCGAAAATCGGGCCGCCGCGTCCGGAAGATCGCAAACGCGCGCAGAAGGCCGTCCAGATTTTTGTGCGGGTGCAACGTCGAAACTGCCAGCAGGAACGGCTCGGGACGCCGCCTCATGCTTATCGCGGAGAAAACCGGGTCGACTCCCTGTGGCACGATGCGAATCTTCGATTCCGGCAAGCGCGGATAGAACCGCTTCAAGTCGGCTGCGGTAGCGGCGGAAATGGCAATCACCACGTTGGACCGGCGCGCCGCCCAATATAAGAAGAGTCGCCAGAACGGCCGGTCAAACCAGCGGAAATACTCCGGATGGCGCTTGTGCTGCAAATCGTGAAATACAGTCGCCTGGGGACACGTGCAGAGCAGCGGCGCCGTGAAGCCCGGATTCAACATTACATCCAGGCGCAGCCGCCGCGCGGCTAGCGGCAACATCGTCTGCTCCCACAGAATGCGCATCGGCCGCGAGGCGGCATGAAATCGCTGTGGCGCATGCGTAAAGTTTCGCGCCGCTGGAACCAGGTCCGCGCCGGTCTCACAATTGGTAAAGACAAAATATCGATTGACGGGATCGATTTCCGCCAGCGCCGGCAGCAGCGCCCGGAGGTAAATCTCCGTCCCGCCTACGCCACCCGGAATCATATACAGCGCGTTGACGCCCACGCGCAGTGGTGGTTTCATCGGGGCGCGGGCGCTATCTTCTTACTCATGTTTGCCTGAACTATGGCCGCCCGAATTGCGAATGTGGAATTCCAAAATCGCGACGCGTTGCGCGAGCGCGATATTGTCGTCGCGCAGGTGCGATACGATCATCGAATAACGGAAGAACATAATCAGAAAAACCGAGCCGCCGATCAGAAACAGCGCCAGAGGCGAATCGGGACCGAGTCCAATGTGTCTGGCCACGAAATCGAGCGCCGGCCGACAGCGTGACAGCGCTAGCAACCCGCAGCAAGCCAGCAGCCAACTCATGGAATATTCCACCCGAATATGCGCGCGCCGGATGGAAAACAGCACCATCAGCAGCAGGATAACGCTGATGACCGTAGTGACGTTTAACAGGCGATCCATTTATGCTCCAGCATCCGGTCCCCGGTGCAACCGGCGGTCGTATTTCAGTACATTCATAAATACGCCCAGCAGCACATGGGCTATATAGTAGAACGATTTTCGCGCGGTGATTGACGATCGCCCCGTCATCCGCCGGCGCATCTTACAAGGCACTTCCTCAAAACGGAATCGTCCGCGCTGCAGCACCACCAGCGCTTCAATTTCGGGATACTCCAGCGGAAAGCTGCGGCTGAATACCTGCAGCGCGCGCCGATTGACTCCCACAAAACCGGACGTCGGGTCATGCACCCGCTTCCCTAAAATAGGGCGAAGCACCACGCGGAAGAAGCGGATGCCCAGCGCGCGCAAGAATCCCGCAGACGAACCGCTCGCTTCCACAAATCGCGAGCCGATGATCATTTCGCAACCCGAGGTCTTGAGAGCTTCGAGAATGCGCGGGATATCGGCCGCATCGTGCTGGCCGTCGCCATCCACCCTGATGACATATTCGAACCCCAGCTCAAACGCCAGCTTATACCCGGCCTGCACCGCTCCGCCCAGTCCAAGATGATGCGGCAGACAGAGTAACTCAGCCCCGGCGGCGCGCGCGGCGGATATAGTGGCGTCGGCCGAATAATCGTCGATCACCAGCACCGGCGTATCGGGCATGTAGCGGCGCACCGAATCCACCACGCCGCCGATGGCGCCTTCCTCATTGAATGCCGGAACGATTACCAGCAGCGATCCAGGGCCGGGGGGATAGTTCACAACGCCGCCACCCTCCTGGCGCCGATCGAGTGGCTGCGCAGCAGATGCCTGAACACCGCCGGCGTGATCTTGGCTTGCGCGCGAATCTCTTGCCGCTGCCGCCACAGCCTGGGCGAAGCGGCTAGCAGCGCGCCATGAGCCCGAATAACGTACCACAGCATCTTGATCCCGGGATTGCCCTCGGCCCGGAAACGCGCCGCGCTGCCGCGCCCTCGCAGCAGATACCACGCGTGCCAGAGGTACCGCGCCAGCGATGCAAACGGCGCCACGGCCAGCATTCTCGCGGGAAAATTCTTGGCCAGCACAAAAAGGCGATTACGTTCCACGTAGTAGGCCTTTACAGGCGACGCCCGGCCGGCGGAGTGCGAATAGTGATGTTCTACCACGGCGGCCGGAACGTAGAGACATTTCCATCCGGCCCAACGGGCGCGCAGGCCCACATCGGTATCTTCGCAATAAAGAAAAAAACCAGAATCGAACCCGCCGATTTCCTCGAGCAACGTGCGGCGATAAAGCGCCGCCGATCCACTCGGGAACAGTGTCTCTTCGATCACCGGGAAATCCTCCGGGGGACGGCCATGGCCGCGCTGTTTACTGCTGGCGTCACGCGCAATCAACATGCCGGCCGAATCGAGCCGGTCTTCACCAAATAGCCGCACCTGCGAAGCGCACATGCCCGCATCCGGCCGAGCGTCGATTGCCTTTACCAGAGCATCCAGCCAGTCCGGACGGGTCACGGCGTCGTCGTTGAGCGTTGCCAGAAAGGCGGCGCTCGATGCGCGGAGTCCCTGGTTAATAGCCTCGCCAAAACCCACATTTCGTGAGTTTTCAATGACGCGCATGGGCGGAGTCACTGAACTGTTGCGGCGCACCCGTCCTTGCCCGCTGTTGTCCACTACGATCACTTCGAAGTCGCTCCGGGTTTGCAAAGTGAGCGATTCCAGACATTCCGAGAGCCTCGAATCCGCTGAAAGTGTAGGAATTATAACGGACACTCGGATTTCCGGCAAAATCTATTCTACCCCGAAGGTGGTAACATCTGTTCGGGAGGTTACGCCTCAACAATTACTATGACCAAAAAGCTGCTTTTTGTACTTGCGATTTTGTGCGTCATGACATTCGCCGTTATGGCGGCGGATGTTAGTGGCAAATGGACCTACGACCAACCCGGTCGCCAAGGTGGAAACCCCACCCCGGTGACCATCACCCTGAAAGCCGATGGCAACAACCTGACTGGAAAAATTAGCCGGAACGGCCAGAACGGTCCGGTCGATACCGATATTACCGAGGGCAAAGTAGACGGTAACACGGTAACATTCAAGACCAGCCAGGATATGCGTGGCACTACCGTCGTCACAACGTACAAGGGTACGCTCGAGGGCGACACGCTGAAGCTCGACGTTACGCGTCCTGGGCGGGGCGGTGGAGAGCCTACGACCACTCAGTTCGTAGCAAAGCGAGCCACCACCTAAGAGCTGTCCGGAAGTGTAGTTTCAGGCGGCCGATCCGCGCAATATATGCGGATCGGCCGCCTTTGTTAGTGAGCAAGGAATAATAACCAGCAAGGTCCTCGCTTCGCCCGAGCGATCCCATCCGGTCCGACCCCTGTCGAGATCCGATCCATCCGATCCAGCTTCTTCAGATCGGCCCACTCTATTGGTTCCAGTTTTTGCCCTTGAAAATTCCCGGCATCATCTGATAAATCGCCGGGGATTTCTGCTGCTGCTCTTTATCGAGCGCGTTGTAAATCTTGGCGAAAGCGTTCATCTCGATGCCCGCCATCTGCGTCTCCGCGGCGGCATAACTTTTCACCGCGGCGTCGATCTCTACCTGCTTGCCGCCGGGAATGGCCTCGGCGATCGCCAGACGATCTTTTTCCATCTGATCCTTAACCGGCGTCGCCTCTTTCTGCGCGTCGTCCATGATAGATTTGATCTGCTTCTTCTCGTCCTTATCGAGCTTCAGAATCGCGGTGAACTGGTCCATGCGGCTCGTGCTACCCCCCTGCATCATGGGGCTTTGGCCGCCGCCGCCCTTGCTGCCGCCCCCGCCGCCGCCGCGTTGCGCGAAGGCCAGGGTAGAGACGGCGATTCCAATAATGAATAGTCTCGTCCACATGACCCTTACCTCGGTTCTCCACCGCGATTGCCGCCGCGCCCGCGGCCGGCGCCATCGAACAGTCCGTCCATCTGCTCCGCGAATACCGGCGCCGCTTTGGCCTGCTGCTTGGCGTCCAGAATCGCGTATAGCTTGCCATAGGCCTTGGCTTCTACCGCGGCCTTCTGCACCATCAGGTCCGTATATTGCGCCATCATTTTGTTGAGGTCCTCACCGGTTTTGCCTTGCAGAATGGCGCTGGTGATCGCGTTGCGGCCCTGGCGGATCTGCTCGTTCATAGGCGCCGCCTCTTCCTGCGCCGCCGCGAAGATCTTCAACGCTTGCTCCTTCTGCTCTTTGTTCAAATGCAGCTTGTCGGCGACGATGTCCGCCTTGGACTGGCGCTGCGCCCTCGGCATACCGCCGCCGGCCATGCCGCTATCGCCGCCCATTCCGCCCCCGGCTCCGCCCATATCGCCGCCGCCCCCGCCGCCGCGCTGGGCCGACGCAAGGCCAACCGCGAGCGCCGAGGCTAACAACAAACGAAGAAACATAGAATCTCCTTCTGAAGTCTCGACCCGATGTGAAATTGGGGTCTCTGTAAATTAAATCATGGATTGGATCGACCTGGGGTTATCGCTGCATCAGATTCACCAGATCGCTGAACACGCCATAAGCCGTCTGCTCTACTTTCGGCTCAATCGAGACCGTGCCGAAGGTCCCCATTAAATCGGTGTGAAACAGGATCAGGTTCGTGGTTCCGGGCGTGGCGGCCAGCAGGTCGCAGCGATCCAGCACTTCGGCTCGGACACGCAAGGAAATCCCGCTCCTACCGCGCCGTCCTCGGCTGATCAGCCGCACCGTCTTCCCGCGGCGCGCCATCTCTTGTACGCGCGCCGGCGTCAGACGCGCAATGCCGCGCGTCGAAACCTGCTGTGGAGTCGCGCGCGCGTCCATCAACACGTTGGCCAACGCAGCGGCTTTGGCGGCCGAGTCCCAGCCTTCAATGTCGTAGGCGCCATCGCCTTCGGTGATGCCCAAGCCGCGCGCGCGCGCCAGCCCTCTTCGAAACTGCCGCCGCGCTCCATGGTTTCGATCACCACCTTCGACGTGGAATTGAGGACGCCGGTGAAGCCGAGCACCTGCAGGCCGGGCAGGCAGCCATCCCACAAGTTAAATACGGGCGCGCCATCCATCACCGCCGATTCGAAGCGGAAGCCGACTCCGGCGCGCGCGGCCTGGTCGCGCAGATCGGCGAAAGCGTGCGCGATGGGTCCTTTATTCGCCGTGACCACGGACATGCCGCGCGCGAACGCCGCGCGAATATGGGAAATCGCCGGCTCACCGGTGGATGGATTCAACGTGGTTAATTCCACCGCGGCATCGGCGCGTGCGGCCTCGAGGAACTCCTCAATCGATGCTATCCGCGGGCCGAACTCAGGCGCATCGGGCAGACCGGCGGCATCCACTGCCGTTCCATGGCGCAGCGTGTGAATTCCCGTGATGGTGAAGGGGAAATCCCTCCGCTTTTGTTGAAGGAGGCGGGCCAGCGCACGCCCTACGTGGCCATGTCCGATAATCGCGAGCTTCACGCAGGCATTGTGGCATACCCGCCGTGCTACCATTTCGCCATGAAATGGTTGTGTCCAGCCATACTGCTGCTGGCTTGCGCGGCGGCCCTGCCCGCAGCCAGGAGTCTTCAGGTTTTGGCGATTGACGTAGAGGGTGGACAGGCTACTTTATTCGTCGCGCCCAGCGGCGAATCGCTGCTGGTGGATACGGGGTGGGCGGGCTTCAATCATCGCGACGCCGACCGCATCGCGGCGGCGGCGAAATCGGCGGGCGTGAAGAAGATCGATTACCTCGTAATCACTCACTACCACGCCGATCACGTGGGCGGCGTGCAGCAGCTTGCCGGCAAAATGCCGATCGTAAATTTCGTCGATCATGGGCCCAACAGCGAGACCGATAAAGCCGACATCGTCCGCTTCAACGAGTACAGCGCGTTCCGCGATAAGGGCAGGCATATTCTGGCGAAGCCTGGCGATACGATTCCGATCAAAGGTCTCGATGTGAAGGTGCTCTCGTCGAATGGCGACCTGATCGCCTCGCCGCTGCCGGGCGCCGGGCAGCCCAACCCCGCGTGCGAAGGCTTTACCCAACCGGCGGCCGACGCCACGGAGAACCCACGCTCCGTAGGCTTGCTGATCACCTATGGCAGTTTCCGCATGATCGATATGGGCGATCTCACCAAGGACAAAGATTACCAGCTCGCCTGTCCGGTGAACAAGATCGGCGCCGTGGATGTGTACCTGGTTTCCCACCACGGTCTGGACCAGTCCAGCTCGATGCCATTCGTTCGGGCGCTGCACCCGCGCGTTGCCATCATGAATAACGGCGCCCGCAAAGGCGGCAGCGTCGCGATATTTCAGACGCTGCATAGCGACCCGGGGCTTGACCTGTGGCAATTGCATTACGCCATCGCCGCCGGCAAAGAGAACAATTCCGCCGATTCGTTTATAGCCAACGTGGAAGAAGTCTGCGAGGGCAAATGGATCAAATTGACGGCCGAAAAAGACGGGTCGTTCAAAGTGTTCAACAGCCGCAATAAATTCGAGAAAGCGTACGAAAAAAGGTAAGGGTATAGAGAGAAGCCGTTGTCATTGCGCGGAACGCCCCAGTTTCCGCGAAGCATGAACGCGACCTCAGTGCGCGCGGAGGCTGTGCGCTTATGTCAAAGCCTCTCTGCGGAAACTCTTCGCTGGTCCTTGACTCCGCACAATGGTTTTGGGCGCGCATCGTGGCGCACGCACTCATGCGTGCCGCGTTCACACTCATGTGAACGCGTTTTCCGGTTCTCGCGCGGAACGCCCAGTCTCCGCGAACCCATCAACGCGGCGTCAGTCGGCGCGGTGGCTGTGGGTCTTATTCGAAGCCTCTCCATCAGCCGCAGTCAGCCGCGGCCGCTTAGGCATGAACTTCGATGGCGGTGGTCAGAATCTCCTGGCTTAACGCGGCCGAGCGCTCTTCATCACTCATGGTCTCCAGGAAGAGCTCGATTGCCTCTCGCACATTGCCCTCGACGGTCTTACCTTGGGATTGGCACCCTTTCAATTCCGGGCATCACGCATAATACCCGTGCTCGTCCTGTTCAATTACGACGCTAACCTTGCCCGTCATCAACCATCATTCGACCGTTAGCGGCGCGGCGGGAGCTTCGGGTTTCGGGCGCAGCTCAGTTCTTGACAGAAATCGCCAATCCGGTCTGCGTACTCACGCCCCCGATGCTGGCGAGGATGGGTTGATCTCCGTCGGCTAATTGGGGAACGGTGACGTTCAGTTGATATTCGCCGGCCGCGCCGCACTGCCGGTCGTTCTATTTCTTCGATTCCGCTATCAACTGAGCCACTCTCGAATCCGCGCCGACTGGCTCTACAAACACGATGGATGTTTCATTGATTATCATTCGATCCGGTCCATGCAATTCCTTGCCGCGCTTCACAAGGATATTTGTCGTGGCTTTGGTTTCCGGATTGACATTGGTCTGCACATAGAAAACTTCGCGAAGCACCGGATAGCCGGATCTCAAGCCTTCCAACTTGCCAAAATAAACGGAGTTGTTGTTCAGCAACACCGCGTAGTACTTATTCGGGTCGATGGCGGCGCTGGCGGGCGCGGCGGGTTCCCGCTGGCAAGCGGCGAGGATCAGGGCAGCGGTTACCGCCGCAAGTAAACCCACTAATCTGAACATATATGGACCGTTCTCCGGCTTTTTGGATGTGCTGCCCGGCGAGTGCAAGCGCCAGAGCCGCCAGTATGTGGCAGAGAATGCAGAAAGTTTACCTGTTCAGGCGATTCACCCTCAGTGTGGCGGGAACCCGGCTCTCGTGCAGCGGCCCAGAGTTCAATCTCGAGCCGGAGGCATTGGATCTCATTGTGTATTTTCTCCAGCCTATAGGCGAGCTCGTGAATCTCACAGCAACCAGCCTTATCGTCCGAGGAACCGGCCTTTACAATCCGCATGATGACTGCCCCGCGTGCCTTTTCGCTGAGTGTTTGGATCTCAGCTTCTTACCCACACCGCCAGCCGAAAGAACTACCAGAATGCCGCCCAGGAGCCACACGAAGTTCGGCTCCGGCGCGGCCGACGTGCTTACGCCATTGCTGTCCGCGACCAGCATGATCTGATTCCCACTCTCGATGTTGTGACCGGCCCGGGCGGCGCGATTGGCCGGGAAGGGGCACGGTAAGAGTCAGTGTCGAACAAAAAGATTACCGCGTTCTGACTGCTGGCGCAGCATTCAATCTAAGGTGCAACATCAGCTGCTATCTTGGTTTTTTGGTAAACGTTTGAAGTCGCGGCGCCAAGGGGAGATTCCCAGTCGCTCGTTTACACAGCCCCCATGCCAATAACCCTACAGCTCCAATTGCCAGTAACGAGAAGCCTGAAGGCTCGGGCGTGATTACCGCGGTGATTGTCCAAACGCCGCTCGAGAGGGCTGGGCCGGTGCCTCCACAGCAGGTTTCATTTATGTCTATCAGTGCACTGATCCCGCCTTGTCCCTCTTCGGGATCATCGGTTAGAAATTCGAAGGTCGGACTGTCGGTTGGTATCCTGTCTGCGACCCACGCGGTGTCACCGTTTCCAGAGGGAGGGAAGCATGCGCCCGAGAGCACAGCAAATGAAGCGGCCGCACCTGTCTTACCGCCGATACAGCTTGGGCCCGAAAAGAAATCGAGTGGACTGCTCGCGGAGAGGGCGAGAGTATTGAAAACGAAACCATTCCAGGTAACGGAAAACGAGGAAAATGTTTCTGTTATTGAATCGTATGTGAACGACCCACTTGTGGGGAGAACAATTCCGGAGCCCGAAACCGGCCCGCAGGACTCCGCGACGCTTGTGCACGGCGCGAAGTTGATATCGTATGTGACTGCGGCAGCGCGGCCGACCGCAGCGCCGAAGGCTGCGATGAGCAGTACGCTCCCCGAAACTAGGAACCGGTGGTAGCCGCTACGTAGGACTTGCCACGCCGGGTTCAGCGTCGATCCCGTAAGATCGTCGGAAAAGATAGTAACTGCGCGTGCCGTGTTCGAAACCATTACGATACCCGCTGCGCACAATAAGGAAACCCCGCTGCGTTTCAGAGGGGCCGTTTTCGTCTTTGCACGAATCGTATGCATGTCCAATTACCTTTCTTAACGTTTATTCTCTGTCGGATTTCTACCGACTGAGCGCCCGAATGCCCCCGAGCCGAAGAGAAGCCTACAGTTCCGTTCTGCTGCATCGTGTCGAAGAGGGTTGATGGCGCCCCTTCGAATCCCTCGGTGAAATTGGCTGCGCCATGAAACGCGGCTACGGGGGCGACTTCGTCTCACTCACGTGCGCCTCAATCTGCTGGCGTCTCCCCAATTCCTGCGTTGAGCGGCTCGCCAGAATCTGAAACGGATCCGGCCATCATGCCGAAATCGATCGGCTCGTTCGCACACGCCGCCTGCAAAACGAATTTGGCTGCAACCTCACAGCCGGCTCGCAATCCCATTTAAGCTCTTGGCCGGAAGCGCTTTACAGCGATCCCTAATACGCCTACGACCAAAAGCACGAGGCCTTCGGGCTCGGGCGCGGAACTAGGGGCCGTGATGGTGACGTAAGCGTAATCCGTATAGGAGCCAGCCGTCTCCCATGTGTTGCCACCCAACAGCAGCTCGTTAGACGAACTCGAAGGATCGGCCAACGGGGCCGAGAAAGCCGTGGCGAAGTGGATACCGTCATAGCTGTAGTTGATCGTAAGTGTCCCGCCGTTCCTTATGATCTGATACCAATAGGTACCCGTCCCAATATTGTTCTTAGGAGGAATCCCCGCGTCTGAGGGGCTAAGCAAGTTGCTGTTACCCACTGCACCATAGCCCGCGAAGAGGTAATTGGCTGGGGTGCAACCGGTACATGCGTCGATGTCCCGCTCGATCACCGCATAATCGCTGCCCGCATAATCGGGGCCGCCGTAGCTGCTGGTGGTTACCGCGGGATCAAATGCTACCAGCACTTCCGGCCCCTGTGCTCCGGAAGAGTTGCCCGAACTGTCGAGCCAGTCCAAGTTGAAGGTGGCTTTGGTGTCGATCTCCCAATTCGTTCCGGTAAAGGGAGCGCTAATGTAAGAGCCGCGTTATACCAGCCCGTAGTGGCTGTCTGCGGCCCGTCGTTGTAATATTGCAGTTGTCCGCCGCCGACGGTGTAGCTACCCTGTCCCGGTAGGACTTGCCACGCCGGGTTAAGGGTCGATCCAGTAAAATTATCGGAAAAGATGGTAACTGCCCGCGCCGTATTGGAACCTATTAACGCGGCCAGTGCGTAGAGCAAGAAGACCCAGATGCGTTTTGGAAGGGCTATTTTCGTCTTTGCTATCGTCTTCATGTCCAATCTCCTTTTTTTTTCACTTCATTCCTGTTGGATTCTGATGGCTGAGCGCCGAATGAGCCCACGCCAAAAGAAAAGCCTTACATTCCGTTCTGCTGCGCCATCTTCCAGGAGGGTTGATGGTACTGCCCTCGGATCCGTCGGTGAAACTGATTGCGGCCGTGAAGTCGAAGCGCCGGTCAGCGCTGCGGGGCCGACTCTTCGCCGCAGCGGCATGTGGAACATTGTCATTCGAGAACTCCGGATCTTTCCCGCCGCCACGTGCAAGCCGCATGGTGAACAGGCTAGATTGAGTGGAGTATATTGCTAGAAGTGGCTACTCGACAAGCAAGATGTTCTGAGGCAATTCTGAAGGGATTCTGAAGAGCCGGACGGGCGTTCCATCGCCGAGGTTACCGAATCGGAGCGGAACGGCGCCTTGATCGTTCGCGATCTCGGTGATCGGCCGAATGTTCGAACAATTCCCGTTAGCGGCCTGCCGCGCACTCTGGCGTGGTCCCCCGATGGGAGTCAGCATCCGTTTCCCGGTATTCGATCCCATTTCCGAAACCGACCGTTACTGGGAAGCCAACCGTGATGGAAGCAATCCCCACCGGCTTCCGATCGTATCGAAATCTCGATTCGCTTTACTTGACGGGTGTGGACCGCGGATGGGCGGTACTTTATTTATAGCGAGATGGCCGCCGCGTCCCCTGGTCCTCGAACCTATGGATCCGGCGGGAAGATGGCGCGGGGGGCCAAGGACGGCCGGTACAGCTTACGAACAATCCGATGAGCTTCGATTTTCCGGCAACCGCCGCGCGCGGAAACACCGTTTTTGCCAGAGGATCGACGTGGAAAAATCAACTGGACCGCTATGACGCGAGCCGCCGCGAATTTACGGCCTTCTGGAAAGACGTCCCGGCGGTGGACGTCAGCTTTTCTAACGACGGCGCGCGGGCGGCATACCGGCGCGTCACCGACGATACTCTCTGGGTCTGTAAGAGCGATGGATCCGAGCGCCGGCAATTTACCCAGCCTCCATTGCGCGCCTACCAGCCGCACTGGTCGCCCGATGGCCGCCGGATCGCCTTCATGGCCGAGGCCCCGAATCAACCGAACCGAATCTTTATTGTCGGCGCTTCCGGCGGAGAGCCCCAGAGAAGCGAAGCCGGGCGACGCGCTGGAGCAGGGCGTGCCGTCGTGGTCGGCCGACAGCCGTTATCTGGTCTTCGGTGAACTACGTAGTCGCCATTCCGACGGCGATATGCTCATCCGCTTCCTCGATCTGAAGACCGGAACGGAGACCATTCTGCCGGAATCGAAGGGCAAGTGGACGCCCCGCTGGTCCCCCGACGGCCGGTATATTGTGGCAGTGGCGGCCAATTCGGAATCGCTGGCGCTGTTCGATTGCGCCCGGCGCCGTTGGACGCCGCTGGTTACGGCGCACGGCATTGAAGATCCGGTTTGGTCGCTCGATAACCGCTTCGTCCATTTCAGCGCGGTCACCGATGCCGGCCGGGCATTGTTCCGCGTGCGCATCATGGACGCCGCTGTCGAGCGGCTGGCGCCGTACCCAGCTTCTGAGATCAATTGGTCCGGCGTCAGTCCGGACGGCTCCCCCCTGGTGCTGCACTCCACCCGAATCGAAGAGATCTACGCCATCGATTTCAAATAGTATTCGTGTTCCTTATTCGTGTTAATTCGTGTTTATTCGTGGCCCAATTTTCCAGTCCCTAGAAAGCTTTAGCCGCTAGCTTTCTGAAATGCTGGGAATTAGGTCTGCCGATGGCGCCACAGAAACCGTCAGACCCAGGCGTTGCAGCCTTTGCACTAATCTCTTCGCTGTGCGCTCGGGATGCAGTTTGTCGAAGTAATCGTTCCCCAGATCCTGATAGGGTGCTCCCGTCTTAAGCACGCAATAGGCGATCACTAGAATCTTATGCGCAACCGCAATCACCGCGCGGCTCCACCCGCGCCTGGCTTTGACGCGGTGGAAGAACGCTCTCAGATATCCCTGTTTGCAGTGCGAAGCCGCCCACGCCGACTGCGTCAGGATCCGCCGCAAATACTTGTTGCCCTTCTTGGTTCGGCTGCTCAACTGCTTGCCCGCGCTTTCGCAGTTTCCCGGACTCACCCCAGCCCAACTGGCGCAGTGCTCGGCGTCCGGGAAAACCGACATGTCGGGCCCCAACTCCGCGATCAAATGCCACGCCGCAATCTTCTCCACTCCCGGAATCGTCGCCAACGCATTCACCTGTTCCGCATAGGGCTGCATCCGCCGCGCGATCTCCGCTTCCAACTCCTCCACCTGCCGGGTCAGAAATTGATAGAGCGCATAGTGAGTCTTCAGCATCGTGCGATGAAACTCGTTGAAGCAGCCCTTGAGTGATTCCCTCACCTCCTTTTCTTTCTTGCGCAGTTTGCCCTTCACCTTCCAGGCCAACAACTCGGGCGAGTCCTCGCCCGCAATCATTGCCTCAATGATGGAGCGCCCGGTCAATCCCAGCAGGTTACTCGCTACCGAGGACAGCTTGATATTGGCGGTCTCGAACAGGTCGCGAATCTGGTTATGCGACTCGCCTCGCTGCTGCAGCAGACTGAGGCGGTGGCGGAGCAACTGCCGCAGTTCCCGGATTTCGTGCGGCGGCACGAAACTCGGATCCAGGCGACCGTCTTGCAGGTATTCGGCGATGCGCTTGGCGTCGCGCCGGTCGGTCTTACGGCCCTGCAAAGCCTTCACCTGGGCTGGATTGACCAGCAGCAGCCGGAAACCATGATCCTCCAGAATGTTCCACACCGGGCGCCAGTGCCGCCCGTCGATTCCATCGCGATCTCGGTCACCTTCAGCAGTTTCAGCCAGCCCCGCATGCGCGATAAATCGTTGCGAAATGTGCGGTAAGTCTTGCGCGCCGGAGTCCCCTCGACTCCATCCGGCGGCAATACGCAAACTACGATCGTGTCCTTATGGACGTCCATTCCACAGCAACGGCGGTATACGACGTTCGCCATCGATCCTCCTGCCGCCGGAGGCGAGGGACGCTGGAAGAAATCGGACTTTCCCTAGCGGGCTTCCCACCTGGCGGCAGGAGCCTCAATCATAAATTCCCAAAGCGCGCCCCGACCACATTCACGCACGGGCTATGAGTTAGCACCAGACCGAAGCCGGCCTATATCGCCCCAGCGGACCCCTATAGGTTCGCTCCGCTCGCGCCCGTTCTCATCCCCATATGTGGCGAAGCGCATCGCCGCCATTTGGCATTCACAGAAATCTGCACACTATTTCCCCCTTGTTTCCAACAGCCTAGGTCTAACGGTTGCGGGATACTCGCAAGGCGGGATGCGATTCTTTAGTCATGAAGACGCTACAGCAAACCCTCGCATGCATTCTGTTGGTGGCAGGTGCGTCGCTGGCGGTTTACGGCTGTCTTCTGGTGCGCGCCGCCACTGGGGCGGTGGCGGCGCTGCCCAATGAAATTCAAGAAACCCGCGCCGAGCTGATTGCGGAAATCGGCGCGATGCGGGCCGGCCTCTTGAGCCAGGTCGCCGCCTCGCGCCGCGATCTGCTGGTTCGAACCGAGCGAGAAGCCGGCGCGCTCCGGCAAGACGTGATCGCGGAAGCGGAGGCGATTCGCGCCACTGCCGATCGCCGGTTGGGGGATACGCTTGCGCGCGTCGATATCGCGCTGGCTACCGTGGACTCACTCCACCAGGATCTGAAGCCCTCGCTCGACAACGCGGCGGCAATTGCGGGCAGGTCAACGATGCGTTGCCGCTCTATCTCGATTGCGACCACAATCCCGATTGTGTCTTCAACCGCTATGTCGGCGCTTCCAAAGGCATTGAGCGCGCATCTCTAAATTTCGGCCAGATGAGTCAGGATGTGCGTGGCGCGCTGCCTCGATGCTTCACACCTGGAGCCGAATTGGCGCCGATATATCAGGAACCGCCGGAAATATTAACCGGCTCACGACACCGCATTGGTACGACCGTTTGATCGGCTATGCCCTCAATGGCATTGTGCTTTACCGTAACCTTAACCCGATTACCAATTTTACGGTTAAAGGCGCGCAAATCCTTACTTCGCGTCCTTAAGATCAAACACAACCAATCACAACGCGCACCCACGAACCGGGCGAGAGAGAAGAAGAAACTCAAATGCCCGATCTATCTACAGTACCGACGCAGCAATCCACGTCCGCCGCCTTTGCGGTTACCATGGCGGATTTTCTTACCAATGTGTACGTAATCGATACCACCGGCGTGTTTCCACCCGCGCCCATACTGGGATTTTTCGCCACGCCCGCGGCGGAAGCAACTCCAGGCGCACTTGAGAGCATTGGGCTGCATCCGACGCTCACCTTGGACTGGCCCGAGACGGGATGGACGGGAGCTGGCCCATACGCGCAGACCGTCAAAGTGCCGTACCTGGATTTCGCATATCCCGACGGCAGCGTGGATCATGAGAACGTAGCCGGCATTTTGACGGAATACCTGATTTTTCGGCTCAGGCCGTCGATTGGAAATGCCTGAACTGGTGGTACGCGGGAGCTCTGTGACGATTACCCGCGTTATTTTCGCAGCTCTCCTGCCGATGGCGGCGGTCTCCGCGCAGACCGCCGTTCCTTACTCCTACTTCGCCGAAACCGGTATAAGTTATGATTACTACGGCAAAGTTCCGGCATCTACTACCGGATTCGGCGTTCGCATCGGAAATAGTAATACGTTCTTGGTCACAGATATCGATACACTTGCCCACCCGGGGACGAGTTATGCAACGCTGCGAAGCGGACTGGAATACCACCTGGCGGTAAAGGGCAATTGGGAGTTCATCGGTCTTGGTAGCTGGGCGCTACAACCAACGGCAACACCATCGCTACCTTTGCGGGGGGGGTGGCGACCAGTTACGATGTCGGCGCGTTTCTTTCTAAGGGGCGCTTTAAGCTGCCGGTGGTATTGCAATATCGCATTACCGCCATCACCGCTACCGAAGTTAGACCCACCTACGGCGTCGAGTTTCGAAAAACTTTTTAATTGCCACACTCTGTACGCTTTCAATCGGGCCGAGTGACTCGAAACTCCGAAATGTTCCTCTGGAGTATGATAAACCCACATGCCGGATAACAATACGGGCGGCGGAGCTTTCTCGCGGCCGCTCCGCTGCTTACTTCGCTGGTCCAGCGCACCGTCGCGCAACAATCCAAGTCCGCCGCACCCGTCTCAAAACCCGATGCGAACGAACGGACCGTCATTGCAAGTGTTTTGCCGAAGGTAGGTGTGGGCCACACCGCGCCGTTGTTTTTTCAAAACGTTTCGCGGGCTCTCTTGCCTGTGAGCCTAGCCTTGTGGACTTCTCTTGCATTCGATTACATCGCGCGGCTCTCGATTGGAGGTACCCACCTCACGTACAGTTATTTGAAACAATTCGCGGTGTGCCGCCGTCCGCTTTCGGGCCGCCCGACATTGCCTTTGTCACTCCACGCGTACTTGAGCTCACGTATACCAGTTGCTCCTTGAAACTCTGGGCCGAAGACCTCGGGTACCCCGGCGCACCATTCGCGTGGGACGAGGATCGACGCGCCTTGTTGCGGGC
>CAVRPF010000001.1:0-17605 GCA_963723015.1 Bryobacterales bacterium | reverse complement strand
AGCGGCGATCTGCGCGAACCCGAACGGCTGATGGGCTATGTACATACGGTGGTCCGCCGCCAGGTGGCGTCGCATATCGACCGCGCTGTTTATGTGCGCCGCAACCGCGTCGACGTGGATTTTCAGGAGTCTGTATCCGACCAGCGCCCAAACCCGGAGCGGGAAGCGATCGAACGCGAAAATATGGGTCTGGCGATGCGTATCTTGGAAGAGCATTCCCAAGCGCGACCGTGAGGTGCTTACCCGTTTCTACCTCAACGAGGAATCGGCGGAACAAATCTGTCAAGCAGATGGATTTGAACTGGAACTCAGTTCCGCTTGATCAAGTCAAGAGCCAAGGCTCGTTTCGGCGAACTGGGCAAGCGGCGGCTGGCGAATCACCACGCGATGCCACTCCTATAGCAGAAAGTGATTTGTGAGAATTTCTCCGCTATCCGGCCTACTATCGCACCGGAGGCGAAAATTGAAGCTTCAAAAAACGAGTCATATCGAAGAGGACGATCTCGAACGCTATTCCAGGCAGGATCTCTGCCGGGGTGTCTGTAGGACCTCGTGGAAATGCATCTGCTGGCTTGCCAGACTCTGCCAAGAAGCGTCTCAATAGAAGTAGAACATTATAACGAGTGGCTATGAAGAGCGCCGCACGCAGCATTCTTGCTGAGTGAGAGCGCGTGCCCGCATACGCACGGAGCGTTGGAGCTTCTTCCCGCGGCTCATACCTACGTTCGCCGCAGTTGCCTTGCTTGCTGTTGTGGCGGTGACATTGCCGCTAGTTCGCACCAGCAATCAGGCGCCGGTTCCGGTAATCTAGACGATGCGCGGCACGGCGAATCTTGCAACCGCTCCTTCCCGGCGCGCGCTACGGTTAGATCTCGATCTTACCGGACTCGCGCTTCGCCTGTCTATCGCATCGAGTTGGTGGATCAGAATGGTGGATCTAGTGTGGAAGGGCACGTTCCAGAGTGGCGGGGCGGCGGCTTCCGTCAACATTCCAGCGCAAAAAGGCGGCGTGTATTTCGTGCGGCTCGCGCTACGTCCGGCGAAACCGTACGCGAGTACAGCCTGCAGGTTGGCAGCGGCGGCTAGCCTAACCGGCTAGCCCGCGTTTGGCAGCCATCTTTCGTTCCAGGGCCGCCATCAGCCGTTCCTTTACATCGGGCGGCACCGGATACGGGTCCATCCCTTTGTAGATCTGTATGGTCCTGCGCGTGGTATCAGCGATTACCCAACAGTTGGGGCAAGCAGTGATGTGCTCCTCCAGTCGCGCCCGGACCTGGGCATCGAGCGATTCGTCCAGGTAATCGCTCAGTTCCCGCAGAAAGTCTTTACATGTAAGCAAAGGCGTCGTCTCCCTTGCGCTTAAATTGCCGGGTCAGTTTCTCTCGCAATTGCAAGCGCGCCCGCAAAAGCCTGCTCTTTACCGCCGGAATGGAAAGCCCCAAGGCTTCGGCGGTCTCTTCAGTCGAGAGATCTTCGATATCCCGTAGCACGAACACGGAGCGGTATGGCGGTTCGAGGCCCTAATGGCGGAATCGAGAATTTCGCCTAACTCTTCCCGCGAGAAACGCTCCTCGGGATCTTCGCCCCATGCGGCGATTTCGCGCACGATATTGTCTTCACCGGTGTCGATGGTTTCGTCCAGCGATACCGATCGATCGGCCTTGCGCCGGCGCAGCTTCATCAGCGCCTGGTTCACCGCAATGCGGACGATCCAGGTGTAAAATTTCGAGTTGCCCTGGAATTGATCCAGGTGTTCGTAAGCCTTGAGAAAGGTTTCCTGCAAAACGTCTTCCGCATCTTCCCGATTTTGGGTAATGTGTTGCGCCAGGCGGAAAATTTTGCCCTGGTAACGGCGCACCAACTCGCCGAACGCAATAGTATCGCCCACACGGGCTTGCGCGACCAATGTGGATTCGTCGATGTTGGCTTGACTTGAGACGGCCATGCGAGAGTAAGCCATGATAGCGCCAATGCGCACGGCGTTTTTGAACTTTCCCGAAGGGGCAAGTGATGACGTAACGGAATGGAAACTCTTCTCCTTACGGCACTGTTTTGCTCCGCTTTGCCGGCGCAAAACGCAGCGGGCCAGGAGCTTGCGCCGTACTATCCAACTCCTCAGACTATCGCGAAAAAATGCTGGAACTGGGTGGCCTCAAAGCTGGCGAGAAAATGTTCGATCTGGGTTCTGGCGATGGACGCATCGTTATTATGGCCGCGCAAAAATTTCACGCCGACGCGGTTGGCGTTGAAATCGATCGCGATCTCTGCAAGCAAAGCATGGACCGCATCCGCAAGCTAGGGCTGGAAAAAACGGCCCGCATCGTGAACGGCGATCTGCTGGAGCAGAATTACAGCTCGGCCGATCTGGTGACGGTCTACCTGATGCCGGAATCGATCGACGCTAAAGTGCAGCCGCTGCTCGACCGGCAATTGAAGAAGGGCGCGCGGATAGTGGCGCACGATTTCGAGTTCCGCAATTGGACTCCGGAGAAGGTCGAATCCATCGCCGACGACGGCGAGGGACGCAGCCACTCCATTTACCTTTATAGGAAGTAAACCCTTGCCATTTCCGCCGGAAACTATGTGGCCGCAGAGCCATGGCCTGGGCGCGGGCCGCGCTCGCGCTGGCGGCCATAGGCCTGGTCTATTTCGATCCGCCTCCCCAACCGGCGCTCTATGAGGCGTGCTCGGCCTCTTTCTGGTCTATAGCATTTTCGCGGCGCTGAGCGGGCGTCCGCGCAGCGGTATGTTGGGTCTGCTGGCGCTGTTCGGGGATGCGATTTATTTTCTGATCGTCGCCAGCCGCGGGCCGGCAATGGAGTGGCTGGCCTCGGCATTTTTCCTTTACGCGCTGACGGAAGCGATCTCTTTCATGGCGCCATCGAGGTATCGGTGGTCACCGTGGTCGCCGCCATGTTCTGCGCGGCGCCGCAGTCAGCGACGTGAGCGGACTCGAAAGCACCGTGTTGGTGGCCGGCGCGCTGGCCTGTGGCTGCGCCGTAAACAAGCGGAAACAGGACGAGTGAGATCGAGCGGCTGAAGGAGTTGGCGCAGGAAACCAAGCGTGCCGCGGCTAACGCCCGCCGAAGACGAACGGCAGCGCATCGCTTCCGATTTTCACGACGGTCCGCTGCAAAGTTTCATCAGTTTGCAAATGCGCCTCGAGATCTTACGCAAGCTGCTCACTCGCGACATCGCTGCCGGTATGGAGGATTTGCGTCAATTGCAAATTCTGGCGCAGCAGCAGACCCGCGATTTGCGATCCTTCCTCAACAGTATGCGTCCCGTGGATATGGATGGCGCCAATATCGTGGCCATGCGCGGCGCGCCGCGGAAACCTTCGAGAAGGAAACGGGCATTCCCGTGACCTTCATTGGGACCGACGCGCCCGCGGGCCTGCCGGAGAAGCGAATATCGAAGCATTGCAGATTGTCCGCGAAGCTTTGCACAACGTGCAGAAGCACGCCGGCGCTACGCGGGTGGCGGTGGCATGGAGAAAACGGGCCGGGGGCTGGAAATTTCCATTGACGATAATGGCCAAGGCTTCAACTTCGCCGGCTCTTACTCGCTGGAGGAATTGGAGCTATTGCACTTGGGACCTGAGAGCCTGAAACGCCGCGCTCGTTCTCTCAATGCCGATCTGATGTTGGATTCCCGCCCCGGCCGCGGCGCCAGCATCAAAGTCCGTATCCCGCCACACTGACAAGCGCAGTGGGAGGTGCGCCTATGCACCTTTCATGAGCTTCGATGTACGGATGTTTACCTCCGCACTCCCCCGGCAGGTCCCCGTGTCCGGTTTCGTACAGGACGGCAATCATGGACAAAGCGCCGTATGCCAACCTAAGTACCAGGGTATCTGAGTTGCACGGGGAACGCCGCTAGTATGACGTCGGGGATTATCAAAGTCTTACGCTTGTCGTGTGTCTGCACGCTGAGCTCGGGGGCGCTGACCGCGGCGGACGTCGCTCCGCGCGCGTCGTATGAGAATGCGAAAATTCTCAACGTCCGCTTCGACCCGCCAGCTCAACCGGTCGCTTCCGACGACCTGAACCGGCTCCTCACTTGGAAACCTGGCGACGCCTTACATCTCGGCGACGTCCGCGCCGCGATAAAACGCCTATATGCCACCGGCAGCTACTCCTCGATAGACGTGGACGCCGATCCCGCTCCGGGAGGAGTGGAGTTGGTGATCCGCACCACGGAGCAATGGTTCATTGGACCGGTTGAGGCTCGCGGCAAGCTTAGCGTGCCGCCCAGCGAAGGTCAATTGGCAAATGCCGCCAGGCTCGATTTAGGCCAGCCATTCCACGAAGAAGATCTGCAGACCGCTGTCACAGGCATGCGCGGATTACTCGAGCGCAACGGCCTCTATCAGGCACAAATTACGCCGAAGATCGAGCGCGACCAGGTCCATCAGGAAGTATCCATCACGTTTGAGGTGAAGGGCGGCAAACGCGCGCGCCTGACTACGCCCGTGATCGAGGGCGATACCCGCCTGCCCGAGGATCAGATCGCGCGCGCGGCCAAATACAAGGGCTGGTTCCGTTGGAAGCCGGCCACCGATACCAACGTACAAAACGGCGTGCGCAACATTCTGAACAAATACGCCAAGAAGGACCGTCTGACCGCCTCGGTAACACTAGAGAAACGCGACTATCTGGCGCCCACGAATCAGGTAAAACCAACCATCCAGGCCAACGGCGGCCCGGTAGTCAAAATCACCGCGCAGGAGGCGAAGATCTCGCGCGGAAAGCTGAAGGCATATGTTCCGGTGTTCGAGGAACAGACGGTGAACAACGATCTGCTGGTAAGTGGAGCGCGCAATCTGCGCGACTATTTTCAATTCCAGGGATACTTTGACGTTCAGGTGGATTTCAAAAGGCCACTCCCTCCGCCGACCTGGAGCAAATCACGTATCGCATCGGACTGGGCGAGCGGCATCGCGTGGCGGCCGTCATTATAAAGGGTAACCACTATTTCCCAACGGCCGACATCAAGGAGCGTATGTACACGCAGCCGAAGGGCTTCATCCGGCTGCGCCATGGCCGATATAGCCAAAGCTTTGCAACCAAGGATGAAGAGGCCATTGTGGCTTTATACAAGGACAACGGATTTCGCGATGCGAAAGTAACCTCGTCCGCCGTGAACGACTACAAAGGCAAGAAGGGCGATGTGGGCGTAACTTTCACTATCGACGAAGGGCCTCAATACCTGGTCTCGTCGATCCAGGTGAATGGCCTGGATCTTCCGCATCGGCAAGCTATTCTTTCGCAACTCACCGCCGTAACCGGCGAGCCGTTTAGCGACACCAGTGCCACTAACGATCGTGACTATATCCTTATGGCATATCAGTCGGCCGGTTATCCCGATGCCGCCTTCGAATACCACACTTCTCCGGGACCCGGCGCCCACGAGGTGGCCGTGCAGTACGACATTACCGCGGGCCGCTTGCAGACCGTCCGGGATGTGGTGATTACCGGGATGCGCACTACGAAAAAGCGTCTGATCGCGCCGGCCATCCGCGTGAAAGCCGGCGACCCGCTTTCATGGACCGCCATGGGTAACATGCAGCGGCAGCTATACAATCTGGGAGTGTTCGACAAGGTGGATATGGCGATTCAGGATCCCGATGGCGATATCCAGGATAAGTATGTTCTCTACCATTTTACTGAAGGGCACAGATACTACACGGCTTTCGGCTTGGGAGCGCAGATAGCGCGATTTGGCGGCAGCCAATCCAGCCTCAACGCGCCCGCCGGAACTACGGGATTCGCTCCCAACGCCGATTTGGAATTCAGCCGCCTCAATCTTTGGGGATTAGGCCAAAGCCTGAATTTTAAGGGCCGCTATTCCACACTGGACCGCCGCCTTTCTTTGAACTATCTGGCGCCGCAATACCAGGACGTGGAGGGGCGTAACATCAGCGTGACCGGGCTCTACGACAATACTCGCGACGTATTGACGTTCACGGCCGTAACTTATGAAGGGTCCGTACAATACTCACAAAAGCTTTCCAAGCCCACCAAATACACTGTGCGATATACTTGGCGCGACTCCAAAGTCGACCAGAGCACGCTAAAGATCAACCCGCTGCTGATTCCGCTCTATTCGCAGACATCGCATGTGGCGGAGATTGGATCGAGCGTCATTCAGGACCGGCGCGACGACCCCACCAATGCCCATCGAGGCATTTATAACAGCGTCGACGTGGATCTTGCCGAGACTTACTTCGGAGGTAACAAGAACTTCCTGCGCTTCCTGGGCCGTAACTCCTACTACAAGACGTTCCATGGAACCTATACTCTCGCCAGTAATACCGAATTTGGAGTAATCAAATCGTTTGGCCTCGCGGCCGGCTTTATACCCTCCACTTATATTCCGCTGCCGGATCGGTTCTTTGGTGGCGGCAAGCACTTCCATGCGCGGCTTTCCGGATAACCAGGCGGGTCCGCGCGACACGCTGACCGGCTTCCCGCTGGGCGGCAACGCTCTGCTGTTCCACTCTACGGAATTGCGTTTTCCTTTAATGGGCGACAACATCAGTGGCGTTTTCTTCCACGATATGGGGAATATCTATACCGGACTCAGCTATCTTTCGTTCCGCGTCCATCAGAACAATCTTGAAGACTTCAATTATATGGTGCATGCCGCCGGCTTCGGCATCCGCTACCGGACGCCGGTAGGCCCCATCAGGCTCGATCTTGCATACAGCATCAATCCACCCAGCTTCCATGGCTTGAACGGCACCTATCAGCAATTGATCACCAATCACGGCCACGCCGGCGATCCAGAGCGTAAGCCATTTTCAGTTTTTCTTTTCCATAGGGCAGGCATTCTGATGAGTAAACCCGTTGCGTTTCATATACTGTCTTGACCGCCTTAACGCTAGCGCTAAGTTCGGCCGCCGTGGTCGATCGAGTCGCTCTGGTGGTGGGCAAGACCGTATTCACCCAGAGCGAAGTAGACGACGAAGCGCGCCTGAGCGAGCTCGAGGCCGGTAAGGCGCTCGATCTCTCGGCCGCGCAGCGCAAGCAAGCCGCCGAGCGGCTGGTCGATCAGGAACTTCTTCGCGAGGAAATGAAAGTCACCGGCTTCAAGTCCCCGGCCACCGATGCGGACTCGCTACTGCGGCGATTTCCGCCAGGAGCATTTCGCTTCGATCCCGCTCTACCGCGCCGCGCTCACTCGATATGGAGTGACCGAAGAGGCTCTAAAAGCAGCATCTGCTGTGGGAATTCACGGTACTCCGCTTTACCGATCAGCGCTTTCGTCCGATACCCACCACGCCCACCGATGGCCAAAGCGCCAACCGCGCCGCTAAGGGCGCGCAGCCCGCGGCCGAGACCGTGGACCAGCAAATGGAATCGTGGCTCAAGCAACAAAGCGCCAACACGAGCATTGTCTTCAAGCAGGAGGCATTCCAATGACCCGAGGCAAACGCATCGCCTTGATCGTCCTTGCCTCTTTCGCCGGGCTGGTGATCGCGGTCATTGTCGCGGCGCTCATCGTCATGCAGACGCAATGGTTCCGCAACACGGTACGCGCCAAGATCGTGAGCGCGGTCGAAGACGCGACCGGCGGCACAACCGAGATTGGCTCCTTCACGTTCGATGTCCGCCATCTCCGCGCGCAGGTCCGCGATTTCACCATCCACGGTCTGGAACAGCCGCCATCGCCGCCGCTGTTTCACGCCAATCTGGTGCAGGTCGATCTCAAACTCCTTTCACCGTTTCACGGCTTCGTGGATCTTGCCTATCTGTTGCTCGACACTCCTCAAGCCAACGTAATCGTCTATCCCGATGGACATACCAACATCCCGGCGCCCAAGGTCCAGGCAAAGAGCAGTAATAAGACCGGCCTCGAAACTATCGTCGATCTGGCGATTGGCAAATTCGACCTGCGGAATGGCAGCTTCACGTTCGGCATGCAGAAGACCGCCCTCAATGCGAGGGGTGAGAACTTCCGCGCGCAGCTCGGGTATAACGCGCTCAACCCGTCTTACAAAGGCGAAATCGATATCAGCCCGCTGCACATTCAGTCGGCCGGCAATACGCCTCTCAACGTAGACATTAAGCTGCCCGTAACCGCGCTGAAAGACCGGCTGGAACTCACCAACGCGCAGTTCACTACCCCCGAATCTCACATCGTGATATCGGGCGCCATGGACCATCTGATCGCTCCGCGAACCTCCGCGCATCTCAACGCGCAGGTGGCGCTCGATGAAGTCCGGCGCGCGGCGGGTTTGACGATTCCGCTCGATCTGGCGCACGGGCCGCGCGTGCTCTTGGCCGATATTGCGGCTACGATGGACCAGCAAACCATCGCGATTCAGAGCGCGCGTATTACCCTGGGACGGACCAATCTGGAAGCCTCCGGCAGCTTAAAGCAAGCTAACGGCGGAGGCGGCGCGAACTTCAATGCATCCATCGATCTGAACGAGCTCGGACGGCTGCTGCGCGTAAGCGCGCGGCCCGAAGGTCTGGTGAAACTGGGCGGATCGGTCCGGCTGGATGCGCAAAGCAACTATTACGCCGCGGGAAATATTGAGGCGCGGCAGGTGGCGTTCCGTCAGGGGACGATGCGGATTTCCAATGTGAGCCTGGATTCCGCCGTAACCGCCGACCCTCACCGCATCGCGCTCGCCAATCTTCGTCTGGACGTTCTGGGCGGCCGTTTTGCCGGCGCCGCTTCACTGGATGAAATGACCGCGTTTCAAGTTGATGGGCGATTGCAGAATTTCGCTATCGAGCCGATATCGCGTACCTTGATGGGCCGCGCATTGGGCTACAACGGCATCATCTCGGGCCCGGTTGCGGCTAGTGGAAACGTCAAGAATATGGGCGATCTCGCGGGGCGCGTCAATCTCGCGATCGCGCCCACGGCATCCCGCCGAGCGGCTGAGGTGCCCGTTTCCGGGCGCATCAACGCCGATTACAACGGCCGCGCCGATACGGTGACGCTCGGCGCCTCCTACGTCGCGCTGCCGCACACGCGCCTCGATCTTTCGGGGCAGCTCGGGCGCCAGATTCAAGTCAAGCTGGTTTCGAGAAGCTTCGCGGATTTTCAACCTTTGGGCGAGATCCCGGTGGCGCTCAATGCGGGCGGAGCGGCCACGTTGAACGCCACCATCAGCGGCAAGCTGAGCGCGCCGCAAATCGCCGGAGACATCGCGGTCAATAACTTTAGCGCGCAGGGCCGGCCGTTCACCCGTTTCGCGGCTGCGCTCACCGCGTCTCCGTCGAGCGTGGCGATTACGAATGCCGTGGTGGCCCGCGACACACTGCAGATGCAGCTCTCGGCCAGCGCAGGCTTACGCGATTGGAAACCGCTGCCCACATCTCCGCTGCGCGCCGATGCCACCATCCGCAATGCCGACGTAAAAGACGTGTTGGCGCTGGCGGGCGAATCGTCTATACCGGTGACCGGCGCCTTCACTGCGGACGCGCACGTCAATGGAACCATCGGCAGTCCGGCGGGAACCGTGGATGTCACAGCGTCCAACGGATTGATCGAAGGCGAAAAGTACGACACCTTCACGCTGCAGGCCCGCATGGCGGAGCGGAGCATTACCGTTCCCACGCTGTCGTTGGTCGCCGGAGCTTCCCGCATCGACGCTAACGGCGCCTTTCAGCATCCGCCGAACGATCTGCAGCAAGGCGCCATCACCGGCCATGTGGCCGCCAATCAGGTGCAGTTGGCGCAGTTTCAATCTCTCGTTAAAGACCGGCCCGGATTGCGCGGAGCGATTTCTCTCAATGCGGATGCCACCGCCAATATGCGCGCCGGCCAGGTGGACTATCGGCAACCTGAACGCCAATTTGGCGGCGCGCGGACTGGCCATGGAGGGAAAACCCCTCGGCGATTTGACGGCTACCGCGAGTACCGCCGGAACCGCGCTGCGCTACAACGTGGTTTCCGATTTCGCGGGCTCCAACACTCGCATCAACGGAGAAACCGATCTGAACGGCGATCACCGCACCTCCGCGAACGCCTCGATTTCCAATCTTCCCATCGATCGCGTGCTGGCCGTCGCCGGCCAACGCGATCTGCCCGTTACGGGCACGCTTGGCCTCACCGCGCAACTCTCCGGCACTTTGCAAGATCCTCATGCGAACGCGAGCCTCACCATTGCCAACGGCTCGGCATATCACGAACCATTCACGCGCTTGCAGACCGATGTCGCCTATAGCACTACGTCCCTCGATGTGCCGCGATTCCATTTGGAGGATGGGCCCGCATATCTCGATGCGAACGTTTCGTTCACCCACCCTGCCAACGATCTGGAGGACGGCGATGCCCGCTTCCACGTGAATAGCAATCAGATCCAGCTCGCTGGCGTGCGCGCAATCAAGCAGTCTCAGCCCACGCTTGGGGGCGTGGTGCAACTCACCGCCGATGGAGCTGCCCGCCTCAGAAGGATGCCCCCCCATTATTCTCCACGCTGAACGCAAATCTCCGCGCGACCGGCATCGCGATCAACCGGCAAAACCTGGGAGACTTGACCGCCACCGCCTCCACGCGCGGCAATACCGTGGATTTCAATCTCACTTCCGATCTGGCGCACTCCACGATCAAAGCCGACGGCTCGGTACAGCTTGCCGCGAATTATCCTGTTAACGCGCGCTTGAATTTCTCCAATGTCACCTATCGCGGCTTGAGCCCGTTGCTGAGTACGGCGCCGCCGCAGCCGTTCGATGCCACACTCGAGGGCCAAGTGTCCGTCTCCGGTCCCGCGACCGATACCGCGAAGCTAAGCGGAACCCTGGAGCTAACGAAACTCGAAGCTCATTCGACGCCCGCCGCGGCCCTGGGCCCGCAACCGCGCGTCAATCTGGATTTGAAGAACACGGGCAATATCGTCGCCGCTCTCAACAACGGCACGGTGACCGTGCGCGACTTTCGCTTGTCTGGCCGGGATGTCAATCTGACGGTGAGTGGAACCGCATCCATTGTCGCGCCGCAAGCGTTGCGCTTGCGCGTGGATGGGAATGTGAATCTGGAGATGCTGGAAGCCTTCAGCCCGGAGATTTACTCGTCCGGATCGATCGCGCTGAACGCGAGCGTCAACGGCACGGCGGCCAGTCCGGATGTCACCGGGCAATTGCAACTGCAAAAGGCGTCCTTCAACATGCTGGAGATGCCGAATGGGATCTCCAACGCTACCGGATCAATCGCGTTCACGGGAACCGAGGCGTACATCCAGAACATCGCGGGCGAGAGCGGCGGCGGGAAAGTGACGCTCTCGGGAACGGTGGCCTATGGCGGCCCGCAGATGCAGTTCCGCGTGCAAGCGGCGGCTGGACAGCGTCCATATTCAATACCCGCCGACCATAACCACCGAGATCAATGCGAATCTATCGGTTAACGGGACCGCTGCCAGCAGTCTGGTAACAGGATCGGTAAGCATCGTGGACGTCTCGCTGCATTCCGGGGCGGATGTGGGCAATGTGCTCACGTCGGCTGCCGCGCCGCCTTCCACGTCCGGCCCGGCGACCGGGCCGCTGGCCGGCATGCGATTCGACATCCGGATACTGACCGCTCCCAACGTACAATTTCGAACCACGCTCACGCAGAACCTGCAGGCCGACGCGAATCTGACGCTGTTGGGCACGCCGGATAACCCCGGCATGATGGGGCGCGTAACGGTAACGGAAGGGGATGTGGTGTTCTTTGGAAACAAGTACACCATCGACCAGGGGACCATCTCCTTTTTCAACGCTAACAAGATCGATCCGATATTGAATGTCGACCTCGAAACCACCGTGCAAGGAGTTGATGTATCGCTTAGCGTCTCCGGTCCCATGGATAAGATGAAGCTCTCGTACCGGGCCGATCCACCGATGCCGTTTCAGCAAATCGTATCGCTGCTTGCGTCGGGCAAGACGCCCACCACCGATCCGGTTATCGCGGCGCACGAGCCGGCGGCGCCGCAGCAAAGTGTAGAACAATCGGGCGCTTCGACCGTGCTGGGCCAAGCTGTGGCGAACCCGGTTTCCGGGAGACTGCAGCGGCTGTTCGGCGTAAGCAAATTAAGTATCGATCCGCAAATCGTCGGGACCAGCAATACTCCCGGCGCGACCTTGACTCTACAACAGCAAGTCACGCGCGATATTACATTCACCTATATCCAGGATGTAACTCAAAGCAATCCGGAGATCATACGCGTGGAATGGGCGATCAATCCGCGTTACTCGGCAGTCGCGGAACGGGATGTAAACGGAGAGATCATGGTGAACCTCTTCTACAAGAGGAGATTTCATTAAGTAACCAGTGGAGTAGTCGCGCTCGAGAGCCACAAACCAGAAGGCATATGGCGACCCGCTTCGACAGCCTCGACAGCCAATCAGGTGCGACCGATTATCCAGCCTTAATATATGGCTGGCTTCAGCGATACGGCATTGCGACTAAATCTCGGCGGTTGACTGGCGGCTAAGGATCAAGTATCTCGTAGATCCGCAGTATGCCATCACTCCCTTAAGCTTCGCTTCGCTCGGGCGAATATCGGGTGAACCGTCCCGCCATGCCTGAGGTCTTCAAAACTCGACAAAGCCTAACCTCACTTTCGCACCTGGAGTGGGTTTTTCGGGGTCGGGGGCACGAAGCCCGTTTGGCTGCAACGGCCGTTTGCGGAAAGCTGCTGAGTAACCGACATGTCGGGCCCCCACTCCGCGATCAAATGCCACGCCGCAATCTTCTCCACTCCCGGAATCGTCGCCAACGCATTCACCTGTTCCGCATAGGGCTGCATCCGCCGCGCGATCTCCGCTTCCAACTCCTCCACCTGCCGGGTCAGAAATTGATAGGAGCGCATAGTGAGTCTTCAGCATCGTGCGATGAAACTCGTTGAAGCAGCCCTTGAGTGATTCCCTCACCTCCTTTTCTTTCTTGCGCAGTTTGCCCTTCACCTTCCAGGCCAACAACTCGGGCGAGTCCTCGCCCGCAATCATTGCCTCAATGATGGAGCGCCCGGTCAATCCCAGCAGGTTACTCGCTACCGAGGACAGCTTGATATTGGCGGTCTCGAACAGGTCCCGAATCTGGTTATGCGACTCGCCTCGCTGCTGCAGCAGACTGAGGCGGTGGCGCAGCAACTGCCGCAGTTCCCGGATTTCGTGCGGCGGCACGAAACTCGGATCCAGGCGACCGTCTTGCAGGTATTCGGCGATGCGCTTGGCGTCGCGCCGGTCGGTCTTACGGCCCTGCAAAGCCTTCACCTGGGCTGGATTGACCAGCAGCAGCCGGAAACCATGATCCTCCAGAATGTTCCACACCGGGCGCCAGTAGACGCCCGTCGATTCCATCGCGATCTCGGTCACCTTCAGCAGTTTCAGCCAGCCCCGCATGCGCGATAAATCGTTGCGAAATGTGCGGTAACTCTTGCGCGCCGGAGTCCCCTCGACTCCATCCGGCGGCAATACGCAAACTACGATCGTGTCCTTATGGACGTCCATTCCACAGCAACGGCGGTATACTACGTTCGACATACGATCCTCCCGCCGCTGGAGGCGAGGGACGCTGGAAGAAATCGGACTTTCCCTAGCGGGCTTCCCACCTGCCGGCAGGAGCCTCAATCATAAATTCCCAAAGCGCGCCCCGACCACATTCACGCACGGGCTATGAGTTAGCACCAGACCGAAGCCGGCCTATATCGCCCCAGCGGACCCCTATAGGTTCGCTCCGCTCGCGCCCGTTTTCATCCCCATATGTGGCGAAGCGCATCGCCGCCATTTGGCATTCACAGAAATCTGCACACTATTTCCCCCTTGTTTCCAACAGCCTAGGTCTAACGGTTGCGGGATACTCGCAAGGCGGGATGCGATTCTTTAGTCATGAAGACGCTACAGCAAACCCTCGCATGCATTCTGTTGGTGGCAGGTGCGTCGCTGGCGGTTTACGGCTGTCTTCTGGTGCGCGCCGCCACTGGGGCGGTGGCGGCGCTGCCCAATGAAATTCAAGAAACCCGCGCCGAGCTGATTGCGGAAATCGGCGCGATGCGGGCCGGCCTCTTGACAGGTCGCCGCCTCGCGCCGCGATCTGCTGGTTCGAACCGAGCGAGAAGCCGGCGCGCTCCGGCAAGACGTAATCGCGGAAGCCGAGGCGATCCGCGCCACTGCCGATCGCCGGTTGGGGGATACGCTAGCACGCGTCGATACCGCGCTAGCTACTGTGGACTCACTCCACCAGGACCTGAAACCCTCGCTCACACACGCGGCGTCGATTACAGGGCAAGTGAACGATGCATTGCCTCTCTATCTGGATTGCGACCACAATCCGGATTGTGTCTTCAACCGCTATGTTGGAGTTTCCGAAGGCATTGAGCGGGCATCTTTGAATGTCGGCCAAATGAGCCAGGATGTGCGCGGAGCGCTGCCTCCGATGCTTCACACCTGGAATCGAATTGGCGACGATATATCCGGGACCGCCGGAAATATTAACCGCATCACTACGCCGCACTGGTACGACCGTTTGTTGGGCTATGCCCTAAACGGAATCGTGCTTTACCGGAACCTTAATCCGGTCACAAATCTTACGGTTAAAGGCGCGCAGATCCTTACTTCGCGTCCCTGAGATCAAACACAACCAATCTAAACGCGCGCCCGCGAAACAGGGCGAGAGAGAAGAAGAGACTCGAATGACCGATCCATCTACGTCAGTACCCGCGCAACAGGCCGCGCCCGCGGCCTTCACCGTCACAATGGCGGATTTTCTTACCAATGTTTATGTAATCGATACCACAGGCAGGTTTCCTCCGGCGCCGATTAACTGGGATCTTTGCGCCACGCCCGATGCTGGCAAGCAACTCCAGGTGCATCTCGAGAGCATAGGTCTGCACCCGACGCTATCGATGGACTACCCGGAGACCGGATGGACCGGCGCTGGGCCGTATATGCAGAGCGCCAAAGTCCCGTACCTGGATTTCACCTATCCCGACGGCAGCGTGGATCATGAGAACGCAGCGGGTATCCTCACCGAGTACCTCATTTTTCCAACTCAGGCCGTTGACTGGAAATGCCTGAACTGGTGGTACGCGGGAGCTCTGTGAGGCTTTTCAGCATTATTTCGCCGCTCTCCTGCCGATAGCGGCGGTCTCCGCGCAGACCGCCGTTACTTACTCCTATTTCGCCGAGACTGGCATAAGCTACGACTATTACGGCAAAATTCCGGCCTCTACTACCGGCTTCGGGGTTCGCATCGGGAACAGTGACACCTTCGTGGTCACCGATATCGATACAGTCGCCCACACGGGAACCAGTTATGCCACGCTGCGCAGTGGGCTGGAATACCATCTGGCGGTGCATGGCAATTGGGAGTTCATTGGGATCGGAAGCATTGGCGCCACCACCACCGGCAGCGCGACCATCGCAACATTTGCCGGCGGCGTAGCAGCCAGTGGCGATATAGGAGCGTTCCTCTCTAAGGGACGTTTTAAGCTGCCGCTGATACTCCAATACCGCATTACCGCGATCACCGCTACGCAAGTAAAACCCACCTACGGGGTCGAGTTTAGAAAAACTTTTTAATTGCCACACTCTGTACGCTTTCAATCGGGCCGAGTGACTCGTGACTCCGAAATGTTCCTCTGGAGTATGATAAACCCACATGCCGGATCACAATACGGGGCGCCGGAGCTTTCTCGCGGCCGCTCCGCTGCTTACCTCGCTGGTCCAGCGCACCGTCGCGCAACAATCCAAGTCCGCCGCACCCGTCTCAAAACCCGATGCGAACGAACGGACCGTCATTGCAAGTGTTTTGCCGAAGGTAGGTGTGGGCCACACCGCGCCGTTGTTTTTTCAAAACGTTTCGCGGGCTCTCTTCCCTGTGAGCCTAGCCTTGTGGACTTCTCTTGCATTCGATTACATCGCGCGGCTCTCGATTGGAGGTACCCACCTCACGTACAGTTATTTGAAACAATTCGCGGTGTTGCCGCCGTCCGCTTTCGGGCCGCCCGACATTGCCTTTGTCACTCCACGCGTACTTGAGCTCACGTATACCAGTTGCTCCTTGAAACTCTGGGCCGAAGACCTCGGGTACCCCGGCGCACCATTCGCGTGGGACGAGGATCGACGCGCCTTGTTGCGGGCGGAACCCTCCGTGCCAACATCGATGAGACAGAATCCGCGGCCATAATTACAGAGCGGGGTGGCCAGGAGAATCATCGTGAGCGAAGCCAGAATGGCAGTTCCTTTTGCAGCAAGTTCGCCTGATCCGGAGGTGCCGGAGAAGGCACAGCGGCGCAAGTTCAGCGCGGAAGATAAGAAGCGGATTCTGGAAGACGTGGATCGCGCGACGGGGCACGGCGTCATCGGCGCCGTGCTGCGGGGGAAGGGATCTATCTCGACTTTGCACGCTTGGCGGAAGGAGCGCGATGCCGCTGTGCACCAAGCTTTTTCTCAGAAACGGGGTCCGCAGACTCGGCGGAATCCGCTGGCCGGCGAGAACGAAAAGCTGCGGCGCCAGAATCAGCGCTTACAGGAAGAGCTGGAGAAAGCCCAGATCGTCATCGACGTTCAAAAAAAAGTGGCCAAGCTGTTGGGTCGGCGGCTTCCAGAGATCCCCAGCACGGAGAAGTGATCATGACCGCTTTGGAACAACTCCGTCCTTCGGTGGGCGTGAAGCAAGCCTGTCAAGCACTGTCGATTCCGCGTGCCACTTGGTACCGGCGTCGGAGACGCCGTCTCTTTCCTTGGCCTATGGCCGCACGGCGACATTCACCCCGGGCGCTTTCAGAAAACGAACAGTCCGCCGTGCTGGCTTGTCTTCATGAGGAGCGTTTTCAGGATTGCTCCCCCGCGCAGGTCTACGCGGCCCTGCTCGATGAAGGCCGGTTTCATTGCTCGATTCGCACCATGTACCGCTTGCTGGAAACGCATGGCGAAAGCCGCGAACGCCGTGATCAACTCACCCATCCGCCGTATCAGAAGCCGGAACTGCTGGCCACGCAAGCCAACCAGTTGTGGAGTTGGGACATCACCAAGCTGCGCGGCCCGGCAAAGTGGACCGCCTATCACCTCTACGTCATTCTGGATGTTTTTAGTCGGTACGTCGTCGGTTGGATGATCGCCCACCGCGAAAGCTCCGAACTGGCCAAGCGGCTCATCCAACATAGTTGCCACTCGCAGAACATCGCGCCCGGCCAACTCACCGTTCACGCGGATCGCGGTTCTTCCATGATCCAAACCAGTGGCTTTGTTGCTGGCTGACCTGGGCGTCACCAAGACCCATTGCCGTCCGCATGTCTCCGACGACAATCCCTATTCGGAAAGCCAGTTCCGCACCTTGAAATACCGCCCAGACTTTCCGGATCGCTTTGGCTCCATCGAAGATGCCCGTGGTTTCTGCCAGTCCTTCTTCCGCTGGTACAACCACCAGCACCACCACTCCGGCTTGGCCTTGATGACACCCGCCATGGTCCATTTCGGTCAAGCCGCCGTCTCCTGGGCATCGCCAGGTTGTCCTGGATGCCGCCTTCCAAGCCCATCCCGAACGCTTCGTCCGCCAGCCTCCCGGCCGCCCGCTACCACTCCCCTGGATCAATAAGCCGCCTTAGGAGGAAAATACTCTTTAAATTTTCATGCCGTGTGTCTCATTCTTGTTGACACGCACC